>JAZUBQ010000012.1:0-296714 GCA_045638525.1 Clostridia bacterium | reverse complement strand
ATTTGCAAGTTCGATGTTTGAAGGGGAAGATGCCATTGATAAAGTGGCAATGTTGGTAAAAGCCTATATGGATATGGGTGGTCATCAGATGCAGTTAAATGCGGTGAATGCAGAAGTGATGAAGGATGCACAAGCACATCCTGAACGTCACAGCCGATTGGTTGTTCGTATTTGGGGATGGAGTGCATACTTTGTGGAACTGGATAAAGAGTACCAAGACCACGTACTGCGCCGTCAACAGTATCAAGTATAAATTTTTCAGAAAATTTCATCTTTCTGTTTTTCACTCGGGGCGGTACAAAGTAGTACAGCACCCTCGCTGCAAAACAAAAATCTGAACCGTTTTATTCTTGATATAAAATTGTGAAAGAAGTCTTGTTATGAACGGTACTATTTTTGATATCAAAGAATTTTCCATACACGACGGACCGGGAGCCAGAATCACCGTATTCTTAAAAGGGTGTCCTCTCCGTTGTGTTATGAATTGGATAACATAAGTCATTTTGAAATAAAATGAACACTACCGAAAGCCTTAGTCGCTGTGGAGTTACAACTCTGCAGTGACTTTTTTCGTTATACAAAAAAACGACAGAATAGAAGTTGAAGTTTGTCGCTTTTTGGTCGATATAATCGTATCAATTTACTATATGATATTTATGATATAGTTTATATAGAAAAATCCTTTTGTCGGAAGGGTTTATGTTATATCAATGTTAAAATAAAGTTTGATGACGACATAAACCGGGATGCCTTTGATTATGCAATGATGTAAAAAGTCTGTTTTGGGAGGCGAGAGATGTTATCCGTCTGTTTTTGGATAAAATTGGTTATTGTGTTAGTGTTGGAAACGTTGTATAATTATAGAAAGATTATAGTTTCAATTTATCGATTGAGGAGTGTGGATATTGTGCGTAAAAAAGTGATGGATTACCTTGAGCAACATAAGGACGAATTGTTTGAGTTGCTTTCTGAGTTGTTGAAAATTGATACTCAGAATTTTTCGTCTTATGGAAACGAAGAAGCAGGGCAGATGTTTTTTAATGAATACTGCCACCGATATGGTTTTGAAACGGAGTTTTATTATCCGGACAGTGTTGCTGGATTGACAGAACACGAAGGATATTTGAAAGGGCGCGGAACAGATAAACGCCCTAATGTTACGGCAGTTTTAAGAGGGAATGGTGGTCAGAAAATCACCATTGCTGCTCATATGGATACCGTTCCTATTGGTGACGAAATGCAATGGTCGGTTCCGCCGTTGAGTGGTGTTATCAAGGACAATCGGATATTTGGTAGAGGTTCCAGTGATGACAAGTTTGGAATTGCAGCAGGGATTTTTGCATTGCGAGCAATCAAGGAATGTGGAATTTCTCTGAAAGATGACGTGTATGTTACGTCCTATGCGGACGAAGAATACGGCGGTGGTAACGGTGCTTTGGCGACTTGTCTAAAATATCCATCTGATATTTATATCAATCTGGATGGGGGAGGAATGCAAGTATTGCCTTATGGAATTGGAGGTTTGTGTGCTTCTGCTTCCTTACACAAAGAGGAGACAGTTTCATCGTGTCATGAGGTTTTTGATGGATTAAAACTGATTGTAGATGAATTTCAACGCTTTGGAGAAAAACGATTTGAAGAACTTCAGAAGAATCCTATCTATGCGAAAACACAAATTGAGAAGGATGCATACAGACTGCAGTCTGTTTCTTGTGGTAATGATGGTTTGGATTTGAATATCGCAAGAATCAGCTTTACCTTTTACACGCTATTGTCTCAACAATGTATTGAAACAGAACTGGCAGAAGTTTGTGAAACATTAAGAACTAAACTGCAAGAGATGGGTTTAGTTTTTGATGGCGTCAAAAATATTTCCAGATTCTTTCCTCCGGTATACCCTTCTTCTGTTCCTAGTGAAGCGATTATCTTTAAAAACATTTTGGAAGAAACTTATGGGAAACCTATTGAGCTTGCCGGTGGATGTTTGTCGGATCTTTCGGTTATTGCACACTATGGCGGAGGAACCGCTTTTAATACCGGGTTGTATAAAGGGTTCAATGAGTATGGTGGTCCCCATCAGATTGATGAGTATGTGGATTGTGACGAGTTTTTAGCGATTACAAAAGCTCTTGCTGTATATTTAGTTGAGAAATCCGGTTCTATGTGATTTTAAGTTTTGCAATATCCCTCCATTGTTGTATGGGGGGATATTGTTGTTTTATTTTATGCTAAAAAGGATAATTAAGTTTTTTGTTTTGATAGAATTGCTCTGTTGAACAAATACTATTATTATGCGATTTTCGGTGCCTTTTAGAATTTAAAAGGTTAGTTTTTTATCAGCATATCATAATCGGTCTGTTTTTGGATGGGATTGGTTATTGTAGTTATTTTGAAAAATTTGTATAATTTTACTAAAGGTGATGAATATGAAGATACTAAATTTTGGTTCTTGTAACATAGACCATGTATATACACTTGATCGAATTGTTGAAGTAGGAGAAACGTTAACCTGTCATAAATTGGAAACATATCCCGGTGGGAAAGGGTTGAATCAATCAGTAGCAATGGCTCGAGCCGGTTTGCAAGTTTATCATGCCGGATATATTGGTTCGAACGGAGAAAATTTAGTGGATTTTCTTTTGCAGAATCATGTGTGTACAACTTATATCAAAAATATCGAAGAAATGAACGGACATGCGATTTTGCAAGTCAGTCGAGAAGGAGATAATGCAATTTTTGTATATCATGGATCCAATGAAATGATTTCGGAGGAGTATATTGACTGGGTTCTTGGCCATTTTGCAGAAGGAGATTTCATCTTATTACAAAATGAGATCAATAACATTGATTATATCATAAAAAAGGCACATGAAATAAGAATGTGTGTTTTTTTAAATCCGTCACCTTATAATGAAAAGATTGATAAAATTGATTTGAATTTAGTTTCTTATCTAATTTTGAATGAAGAAGAAGCTAAGGATATTTCAGGATTTGCAGAAATTGAAGATGCCTTGAGTTATTTTGTTACAAAGTATCCTGAACTGAAGGTTATGCTGACTCTTGGCAAGAACGGCTGTGTTTATCAGGATAAAAATCATAAAATTTTTCATCCGATTTTTAAAATTAATACGGTTGATACCACTGCAGCCGGAGATACTTTTACCGGATATTTCGTTTCCGGAGTAGCAAATCATAAAGATTATCAGGAAATCGTTAGGGTTGCGTCCTGTGCGTCTGCAATCACCATTAGCAGAAGCGGTCCCGTTTCGTCTATTCCTTATATGAGCGAAGTTATGGAGCAGATTGGGATTTTACCATTGGATGATTTGGATATCCGGACGGAGAAAATCCGTGATAAGATTGTAAATTATCTGGACAATCATTTGGAAAATGCATCTTTAAAAGAGTTGGCTGATATTCTTGGTTTTTCAACCACATATACAGGAAACCTGGTAAAGAATACGCTTGGTAAAACCTTTAGTGAACTTTTAAAAAGTAAAAGATTGCATCGGGCAAAAAAATATCTGTTAGAAACGGATATGTCTATTGATGAAATTATTGTCCAGGTTGGATATGAAAATGGAAGTTTTTTCAGAAAGATTTTTAGAGAAAAATATGGTGAGAATCCCTTAGCGTACCGAAAACGGGGTTCTAAACTGCGATAGGCTGAGAATAGGGAAGGAGAATGGTGGAATGAAAGCAAAAACAATACCTTCGGCTGCATCACAGCGAGGATTTGGCTATGTGGTGAAAAAAGATTGGAAGAATCATAAATTGAAATACTTGATGGCGCTTCCGGTTTTAATTTGGTTATTTTTGTTTTGTTACAAGCCGTTGTATGGGATTGTGATTGCGTTTAAGGACTATAGTCCCGGTTTGGGGATTGTGGATAGTCCTTGGGTTGGCTTTAAGTATTTTACAGACTTCTTTCGAGGTGAAACCTTCGGGAAACTTCTATCGAATACGCTGATTTTAAACTTCTACAGCATACTGTTTTGTTTTCCGATTCCCATTATCTTTGCACTCTTGGTCAACGAAGTAAAAAATCGTTTTACACGGAGTTTGGCACAAAGTATTTCTTTCTTTCCGTATTTTATATCCTTGGTTGTAATTTGTGGTATGGTGACTCAGTTTTGTTCTTACGATGGTTTTATCGGACAGTTGGTAAGAACAATCACCGGTTCAGACAATATTATTCTGCAAGATCCTAAGATGTTCCGTACCATTTATATTCTGTCTGACATTTGGCAACAAACAGGTTTTGGTTCTATCATTTATTTTTCAGCGTTGTGTGGGATTAATGCCGAAATTTATGAAGCAGCTGATATTGATGGAGCCAATCGTTGGCAAAAATTGGTGCATGTATCAATTCCCGGTATTGCTCCAACGATTATCATAATGTTGATTCTTCGTGTAGGACAGTTAATGAGTATGGGAGCGGATAAGATTATTTTGCTCTACAACCCTTTGACTTACGATACTGCTGATATTATCAGTTCATATGTATATCGTAAGGGACTTGAAGACTTCAATTGGGGATTATCCACAGCAGTAGGTTTATTCAACAATGTGGTTAACGTGATTTGTTTGGTGGTGGTAAACCGTATTGCTAAAAAGGTGGGTGAAACAAGTTTATGGTAAAAAGAAACAATAAAATTAAAATCAGCGGAACAGACCGTATGTTTTCGCTCTTTGTATATACCATCGTTATTTGCATAACATTGGTTACTGTTTATCCTTTGATATATGTGGTGATGGCATCGCTCAGTAATTCCAATCTTTTGAGAGGGCATTCCGGATTACTTTGGCTTCCTTTGGATACCAATTTTGATGCATATAAAGCTATTTTGGAATATCCCAAAATCTGGATGGGGTTCAAAAACACATTGTTTATTGTGTCTGCGGGTTTATGTGTTAGTTTATTTTTAACAACATTAGGTGCCTATATTATGTCTCGTAAAAACTTTTGGTTTGCCAAAGTTTTCACTTTTTTGGTGTTGTTTACCATGTATTTTGGTGGAGGATTGGTTCCTACCTATTTGAATATTAAGAGTTTAGGTCTTTATGATAGTCTTTGGAGCATTGTATTGATTCACGCTTTATCTGCTTACAATATGATTATTATGAGAACGAATTTTCAGTCGATTCCTGATTCATTGGAAGAAGCAGCATACTTAGATGGTGCGAATGATATTACCATTTTCTGTAAAATTTATTTGCCGTTATCTAAGAGTGGTCTTGCAGTTATGGTTCTTTATTACGGTGTTACCTATTGGAACAGCTGGTTTTATCCGTCTATTTTTCTTCAGGATGCCACAAAAGTTCCGCTTCAGTTGGTTCTTCGTGACTTACTGATTCAGAATCAAACGTTGCAATTGTTGGATTCTCAGAACAAAATTGATATGACAATTAAGTATTCTACAATTGTTGTTGCAACATTACCCTTGCTGTGTGCTTACCCCTTCTTACAGAAATATTTCATGAAGGGCGTTATGATTGGTTCTGTAAAAGGGTAGGACATCATTTTAAAAAAAATAAAATAATAAATATTAAAAAAGGAGTGAAAGGTATGAAAACTTCGAAAAAGATTTTTAAAGTTGTAGCCCTTATCCTCGCAACAGCGCTGATCCTAACCGGTTGCGGCACAGGATCGCAAGGGGGAAAAGCCGGTGTTTTGGAAATCGGTGAATCGAAATATGGTGATACCTATCCGATTGAAACCGATAACACCTTAACAATCTGGGTCAATGCAAAACCGGATCCTGCCTATCTGACCCACGAAGATACCCCCATTCACCAAGAGTTAACCAAACGTACAGGGATTCAAACCAAATGGGTTTATCCCAGTGGTGATGCCAATGAAGCATTTAATCTGATGATTGCTTCCGGTGAGTATCCTGATATTATTATGTACACCTGGTTAGGCGGTGCGTATACTCCGGCTGATGCGATTCGCGAAAAAGTTATTTATCCGATTGATGAAATCGTTGCTGCTTATGCACCGAATTATCAGGCACATTTAGATGCTGATCCGGAACGTGTGAAGTATTTGAAAACGGATGACGGACAGATGTTTGCTTTCAGTAATATTGCACCGAGAGATACTGACCCGTTTATCGGTCCTATGGTTCGGGCAGATTTGATGGAAAAACTCAATATCAAAACCCCTGAAACAATCGAAGATTGGACCGAGATGTTGAGAACCTTTAAAGCAAACGGAGTTGCTTCTCCGCTGACTTACGAAGGTAAATTGATGACCGACAGTCGTTATTCTGCTTTTATTTTTGGTGCATTTGATACCGCCTGCGGTTATTATGTGAATGATGACGGCAAAGTTACTTATGGACCGATGGAAGACTCCTTCAAAGAAGGCTTAGCAGTGATGAGAGATTGGTATGCCGAAGGTCTTTTAGATAAGGAATTCATCAGTATTGATGATACTACTGTTGGCAATAAGATGCTGGACGGACGTTCTGCAGTTACTCTTTATTTCCTCAGCCGTATTTTAACTTGGAATCAGGCTTCTGCGGAAAGTGGTAACAACTACACTTATAAGGCATTGCCTTATCCCACTTCTACCCGTGGAGAAAGAGCAGAATTCGGACATATGCCTGAAGCATACAGCATCAGCGGTCCATACACCTTTGCGGCAATTACCACTCATTGTAAAGACGTTGAGTTAGCAGCAAAATTTTTAGATTATGCTTATAGTGAAGAAGGTTCTATGCTTTGCAACTTCGGTATCGAAGGAACCACTTATACTTTAGAAAATGGTGAATTAGAACTGTTAGAACCTTTTAAAACTAATTTTGATAAGTTAAGTCCCTATTTCAGAAATTATTGTACCGTTATTGATGAACGTTTTTCAACCTTGCGTTATACCGACCCGGCTCAGACCGAAGCGCTGGAATTATGGAAAACCGATATGGTTTCTCATACTTTACCCAGCATCACTCCCAGTCAGGAAGAAGCAAATGAGTTGAATGAACTGATTACCGGTATTGATGACTATGTAAATCAGCAGACCTTGAAATATATTACCGGCAATGCCGATTTGGCAGACTATGATTCTTTCGTTGCAGAATTAAAACGTCTTGGCGTTGAACGTGTAATTGAAATTAAGCAAGCCCAATTAGACCGATTCAATAGCAGATAATTTATTTAAAATAAAATTATTGATAGGAGATGTAATTGAATGAAAATGAAAAGATTATTAAGCCTTTTATTAACAATTGCAGTGTTGGTGGGCACTATGGTTACCTTGGCTGTTCCTGTTAGTGCAGCTGTATCAGGTGAAAGAGTGCAGGATATGTCTTCTCTTGCAACTGCGGCTGATGTAAAAGTAGGATTAACACAGTTAAATCCTCTTTACTGGAATGTAGTAGAAACCGGCGGTACTTATGAGGCAGTAGATCGTGGAGATGCTAATGGCACAGCGTTAAAATGGAGCACTACTACCACTGCTACTAACGCTTGTTGGAGTTTTGCGTCCATTCCGGTATCCAATAACTTAGCAGCAACAGACCCTGTTGGTACTGAAGTTTGGCTTTCTCTGGATTTTAAAATGGAGGGAACCGGTGTTTCCCGTCAGATTTCCTTATATAACTGGGGACTCACTAACTGGCAAACTGCTGCGTTCTTTACTGTTGCACAGGGCGCTTCTGTACCTACATACAAATTCAATAATGCAGCTGCAAACGGAAATCAGAGCAAAGCAGTTGTTGATAATGGTTGGCACACTCTGAAAATCGGTGTTAGCAAAACAGGTGATGCTACCTCGCATGCGCAGTTCATCTTAGATGATGTTTGTATGCATGAAGCAGACGTAGCGGCATTACTTCCCTTTGATAAAGTTCTCTTTAGACAAGGTGGAGACACCGGTTACACTGCAGGAAGCGGTTCTATGCAGTTGGATAACATTAAAGTATGGAAAGATACCGCTCCTGATAAACAGGCGAAAGTATTATTTAAACTGGATTCTGCAGCGGAATGGGGTGCAGCTCCTGCCGGAACCACAATTACCGATGTTCCGGGTAGCAATGGTAAAGCCGCTTCTGATTCTGTTGTAAGAATGGAAGTTGCTAATGTTGGGAATGTGAATATTGCACAGAAAACCATCACTCTTCCGAAACAGATTGCAGCTTCTGCAAACGAAGATATTCTGATTGACTTTGATATGCGTACCTGCGATTATAATTGGACACGTTATTTATTGTTCTTTAAGGCAGGTAGCAGTGCAACCGCAATTCAGGTGAAAGATGGTAAGGCTGCTTATTATTCCTGGCATAAATTCCCGGCTACCGGCAGAGTGATTATGCCTATTGACCAGTGGAATCATTACACTATTCGCATTAAAAATGACAACACTTACGACCTTTATGTAAACGGTGTAAGAGAAAACGGAAATACTTGTGCAGCAGGCAACTTGACCGGAATTATGTGGTATTCCAAATATGAAGCGAATAAAGTAACTGCCGGTAATTATCCCAGCTTTGCAGATGAAATTGATAACTACACCATTAGTCTTTGCCCGACTGAAATCAGCGAAGCAAAATGTACTGCAAAATCTCGTGTATACAGAAATTTTGACTTCAACAACGTAGTTGCAGGCGGCGGCTACAAAGTTTTAAGCGGTAGCGGAGTAGCAGTTGATGCTTCCAGCGGTTTCGTGAATAACGGCAATTTGAACGTAGCGAATAACATTGTGGATGCAAAATCAGGAAAAGCTTCTACTGATAAAGTGATGACCTATTCTGCAATTTCTCCCGCAGTTTATACTACTTTCTACTATAATAATTTAGCATACGCTCCTGAAAATTTATGTGAAGGTTCCACCGTTCGTGGAGGTGTTTCTGTTTTATACGACAGAGATTCCTACGGCGGCAGAGATACCATTTTCCAGGTGAAACTGAATCCGTCCACTTATACCAACGCAAGTGCTATGGTTCAGGCACAGCCTTCTGTTGGGGTAAGACCGAATGGTTCTGTGTATTACAGAGGAAATCCGGATCAGGATGTTGTAGAAACCAATTATGTGGTTGCAGCAAACAAATGGTATCGAGTTGAGTATGTGCTGAATGTTGGCACTGCTGATAACGGCAAAGCAGGCACCATTGATTTCTATCTGGATGGAAAACTTCTGAATGAAGAGCCCATTGATGTAATCTACTGGTATGTATCTGCAGGTACCCAAGATCAAAGCTCTCCTGTGGGCAAATGTGCATTTGAAGTGGAAGATCAGGACGACGGAAAAGCATTCTATTTAGATGACTTTACTGTAGAATATATTCCTGAAGGATTAGCTGACAACAGCGATCTTATGGCAACAGTAGATGTGGCTTCTGATGCAACTGATGTGGTAATGAGCAGTGCAGGTGTTATCAATCTGATGGATGCTGCTGATTCTGCGATTACCGTTGGCGGTTTAGCATCTAAATTAAATGCAGCGGTTGACGTGGTTGATGCAAACGGTGTTGCAGGAAACAATTCTGCTTTAGCATCCGGTATGTATGCAAAATTAAACCGTGATATTTGGCCTGATGTTTACTATTTAGCTTCTGATTTAAATGTTACAGTAACCGATGGCGTAGTTAGCGCCTATATGCCTTACAGCGCAGAGGATAACGCAACTTTAGTTATTGCTATTTATGATAGTGCTGATAGGATGATTAGCGTTGATGCTGATACCAGTGCTGATGGTCTTTTAGGTGTTAGTTTGTCTGGTGAAGGTGGCTTTTACTACAAAGCTTTCCTCTGGAAAGGTTTTGATATTATGAGCCCTTACTACAGCAGTATTTCAGAAAATATTTTCTAATATTGTTTAATTAAATAAATTGTGGGGTTGTTGTAGTTAGGTTCAATAAGTAATTTGATATTTAGATACAACAACCCTCTTTTATTTAAGGTTTGTATCAATATCCCCCCCCTAGATTATGAAAGCAGATTGTGCCACAGTTTGTTTTTTCAAGATAAGTTATAGAATTGTGAGTCGAACATTATGAGGAGATTATTTCAATTTCAAGCGATTTTGCTCTTATTTATTATTTTAATGACTGTGTGTGTTCAGGCAACCGGTATGAATGTTGCTTATCAATACACGGGAGACAAGCTAACTGTAAGCGGTTCGTGTGCAGAAGCAAATGGTTTTGTTTCTGTTTATGTGTTAAGAGCGGATGATTCTTTGAGCCCTTCGGTAGATCCGATGATTATGGAAATGACCGAAACAGACGACTATGGAAATTTTTTCATTACCATTCAGTTGGCTGAAATCCTGCCTTCCGGAACTTATAAACTGAATGTATCAAATGAAAGTGATAGTTGGGAGTCCGATTTATTTGAGCATATTAATCTTGGCAATCTGAATGTTGAGATTCAAAATAATGTCGTAGATGTAATGATGCCGTATCAAAACAATAAGGAAATTTTAATGTTTGTGGGAATATATAATCAGGCGGGCAAGTTAATCCGTCTGGACAATGATGACAACGAAGATAATTATTTTACAATATCAGTTTCTGCAGAAAACGGAATGACCTATAGAATATTTTTATGGGATCAGGAAACGTTGCAACCCTACAGTAGGGTAGTGAGCGGTAATATTGGTTCTGCAACTGTGAAACTTTATGAGTAAAAAATGAATTTATATATGATATTTGTGGATGGAATTTCTGATGTTTTTCAGTTTCTGTTGCAGAAAATTTGGAGAAGAAGAGCTCCACAGTGGAAAGGAAGTAATTGAATGAAAAAAAGAATTTTCAGCGTATTGTTAGCTTTGATAACAATGTTTTTGCTGTTAGCGATACCGGTTGGAGCTGCTGATCTTACCGGCAGTTTTACATACGAAAACGAACGACTCATCATAACCGGTTCTAATGCCACCGCATACGGACTTGTTTCGATTTATGTGTTAGGAGCTACCATAGATAGCAATACCGTAAGCGATTCTGTGCGCCCGGTGGTGGTGGACGTTGTTTTAGCAAATTCAACAGGAGGCTATACAGCAGAAATTCTCTTGCCTTCAAATTTGAGTACCAATCAATATAAATTACATATTGCGAATGGAACAAATACATGGGAATCCATAGTTTTTAATCACATCAATGCCGGAGAACTGAATTCTCTGTTGTTTAATATCAATCATTCCGCAACATCGGATGAAATCAAAGAGTTTTTAGAACCTTTAAATATTGCATTGGAGTTACCCAATGTAACATATACATCAGAATATTTGTATGAAGTGCGTCCGGATTCTGGCTACACAGATGCTCAATTACAGACAGAAATGCAACGGTCTAATGGGTTGTACCTCTTACAACAAGGGGCAACACCGGAGGAGTTGCTTGCTTATGAATCTTATTTAAAAGATTCTTTGTTACAAATTGATTGTTTGGAACAATATCAGAATATGACTGACGATATCAAAACGAATTTTCTGGATAAAGTTTCTGCGATGGATTTAAAAACTGTAACTGCGTTGGAAGACATTTATGGAGTTGGTTTAGTTGAAACCTTGAAAACAGTTACTGCATGGCAAGATTTACAAAATACGATTCAAGGAACTGATGAGACTAATTTGTTTTTTGAAAATAAAATTTCTGCAAATACTAATTATGGTGCTTTGAAATATCCTGAGTTAGTTTATCAAGAGTTATACCGTAAAAAAGACCAATTAACAGATATAACAGCTGTAAAAACTATTTTTGCAAGCGTGGTAGCTACTCTCTATACCAATCAGCAGAATTCTTCAAACAAAAATAACAGCAGTCAGGGTTCCTCCGGTGGCGGATATACTTCCTGGGGACCCAGTGCTTCTGTAGTTACAAAACCAAAAGAAGAAAGTCCCACACCTACGCAGATACCTACACCTACTCAGACCCCCGTAGCAACACCGGAGATTGAGAGTCCCATGTTTCATGACATCGTCGGACATTGGGCCGAATCAGCAATTAAGAAAATGGCTGAATTAGGTGTGGCAAAGGGATATTCGGATAACAGCTTTTGTCCGGATGCCTCAGTAACCAGAGCTGAATATGTGAAATTATTGTGCGAATTATTCCAAATCAATGAAGTTTCAGACATTCAATTTTCAGATGTTTCTGCAGATTCGTGGTATGAAACTTATGTTAAATCGGCAGCAACTTTGCAAATTGTTCGGGGAGATGAAAACGGAAACTTTCACCCGAATGAAGCAATTACCAGACAAGATGCTGCAGTGATTTTGGGACGATTTTTACAGTTAAGTGAAACCACAGTTAGTGGAAAGTTTACAGATGAGGCAAGTATTGCATCCTATGCCTCTGGATATGTTGCAGCAATGGCAGATGCGAAATTAATCAATGGAATGACCGATGGAAGTTTTGCACCTATGAGCAATACCACAAGAGCACAGGCTGTTACTTTACTTTTGAATGCAAAAACTTGGTTAGATAACGGAAGAAATGGGGGATAACACTGTGAAAAGAATTGTAGCGATTTTTATAATTTTAATTTTGTTCACCCTTTCTTTGGTACCTGCTGCAATGCCGGTTTATGCGGGCTCTTCCAATACCAATGCCGGGGAAATGGTAGAATATCTGACGAACGGTATTGAGTTTAAAGGTGAAACGGTTACCCGTGCCGAAATGGTTGCCGGTTTGATTCGATTAGCGTTTGAGGATGTCCCACATGCAACAGATGCATCGTTTCAGGATGTTGGGTTAGGAGATCCGTATGCAAACGAAATCTACACTGCGCTTTCTATGGATGTGATTTCTAAAGGAGACAATTTTTATCCTGATGAAGCTGTTACATACGCACAAGCCATTCGTATGGCTGTCAGCCTTTTAGGATATGGTGAACAGGCGATGGCTAAGGGTGGATATCCTTTTGGTTATTTTGTATATGCGTCTTCTCTTTCCTTAACATTTTCAAAAGGGAATGATGATACGCTCACCTCGGAGGAAGCAGTGGAGTTGTTAGCAGATACAGCGGAAGCTGATCTGTTAGCATTCACCGGATTGGGTACATATGAAAAAATTAACGGGGCAACTATTTTAAAAACCATCCGTGGTATCGAAAAAAAACAAGGTATTATTACTGCTAATGAACATTCTTCGTTGTATAGCAAAACGGGTGCTGTTACCAACGGATTTGCGCTGGATGGTATCGAGTTTAAAGGTTCGCTTGACAGCCAATTATTGGGATACATGGTGAAAGTTTATTACAAACAGACCGAAGACGGAATGGAATCTTGTTTTGTTCTTCCGGTGAATACCAATGTGGTTACGTTATCGGCGAAAGATTGTACGCCGATTGTAAATCATCGAATTACTGATGATAATGATAAAGAATATAAAATCGAATCCGTTTACAATTTTATTTATAATGGCAAAGCATACTCCCGAGGGGATACTGACCGGTATTTCAATAAGGATAATGTAACATTAACGCTGATTGATGCTGGTTGCGATGGAGTGTACGAAACAGTTCATGCAAGTGATCCCGCTTATTTGCGTGTATCTCGTATAGAAAATGGTATTTTTGGAACGGCAGTATATGATAATACCCATAAAAATGCAAGTATTCATTTGGATGAAGGTGTTTCCTATCAGATTTTTGTTGTAGATAGTAATGGAATCGCTGAGGGGAATTTTAAAGATATCCGTCAGAATTCATTTTTGAGTTACTATGCATCTGAGGATAACACTCTATATAAAATTTTTGTGTGTAATTGTTATGTAAAAGGTATTGTTTCCACGATGATCGCATCAGAAAGTATCATTGAAATTAACGATACGGAATATATTGTGAATGATGCATTTGGTAACTTATGGGGGAATATTTCATCCGGGACAGAACAAAAATTCTTACTGGATGAACAAGGCAGAGTTGTAATGCTTGCTACTGACGAATCCGATTATATGTATGGATGGATTGTGTCTGCACGGTTAGGAACCGGTTTCGACGCGGGTATTCAGTTAAAGATTTTTAACGAGCAGGGTGTGATGGATATTGCAGCGCTTGCGGACCGTGTAATGATTGATGGAAGCAGGGTAGAGGCTTCAACATTATCCGACAGTACGTTTAATCTGTTAACTGATGATATGCGATTGATTCGATATCATAAAAACACAGCGGAAGAAGCCAAAATTATTGCAATTGATTTTGCTTCTGTTCCGACATCCGGTGATTACTTATTTATGGATACATCCACAGATATCAATAACAATCTGATTAAGAACCGCGATTTTGAGACTATGAAATTGGAAGGAACAGCAATTGGTCCGTATAATACTACATTAAAATTTACTGAATCACGTTATGATGCCGGTGGACGATGTAAATTCTTTGTAGTTCCTGATTCAGCGTCCCGACGTCAGGATGACAATCAGTATGCAATTGGTCTTAACAATGTAATTAGCGGGCAAGAGTATACATTTGCAGCATATGACATAGACGTTTACGGCCAGGCGGGGGCAGTGGTTGCTCTTACAGGCGATATTATGGCACCCACAGCTGTTACCACTACAGCAAGTATCGGTGTGGTGGACTCTGTTGTATTAACCGTGGATGAAGATGGCGAACAGCGTTATGCAGTGAATGTGGCGGTTAATAAAAAATTTGAACGTTACTTGCTTTCAGATGCGTTGCAATCTCAGGCAACAGATTTAGATCCCGGTGATATTATTCGTTTTCACTCGAAAAAGACCGGATATATCACTTCTTTGTATATTGATTATGATTTTCCGACAAATACTGTGAATTTGAGTAATTCTGCAATTCTTGGTTATAGTTATGGTAATTTTACAAACGGTTTGATTTATAGTGCGAACAATGAATTTATTAACCTGATTAATGAAGATAACTGTAACAATTTGACAGCAAATGATTTTCGCCTTGTGAAATATAGTGGAATTATAACATATATTTCCGTTCAGGGCAGTCGGGATGCGACCAATCCAAGAATCAGTATCCGCTTTGAGCCGTTGCAGGAAGTTAAGGATTTTGTCTCCTGTGGTGAAGAAGCGGACCGTGCGGTTGCATTCAGCATTTGGAGCAACACACAGCAAGTATTTATCTATCGCTTTCATTAAGAAGGAGGTATAGAAGGTGAAAAAACGATTTCTATGGCATCTTTGCATGATTGTCTTGGCATCCTTGTTGATGTTACAGGCTATACCTGTTAGTGCAGCAGAAAAAACAACTGTATATTACTTTGAATCCTTTGAGGATTGTGCAACCAACCAGGTTCCTGATGATAGTGTATATACAGGATTCAATACCCATGTGGTTGAATATGCCGAACAGAAAAAGGCACTTTATATGGAGCCTACAAAGGATGAGATGGTTATCAACATTCCTCTCACCAGTGGAAAATCAGATTTTTTCTTTACCGTCAACATGGCTGTGGAAGGGGAAATTGTGAGTGGTGGACTTACGCTCATCAACAGTAACACAAGATTCAAATTGGTGAATATCAAAAACAATTCATTGGCAACATATGATGGTAAGAAAGCACTGCCTGCATTAGGTAGCAAGTTTTCTTCATTTACCGTTCATTATAGTCCCGGTGAAAAACGAATGGAGCTGTATTCAGAAGGCAAGTTGGTTCTGAGTAAATGGTACGTTGCAAACGGACCGACTTCTGCCACCGGTATTGAGCTGAAATTAGAGAGTGAGTCGTTTGATACTGCCAGCATTATGATTGACAGTATTCTGGTGTATTCCACTCCGGACGGCAGCATTATGAAAATGCCTGAGGTTACATACAACCCAGAGTCCTTGGATTGGGAATCGTCATTGTATGATCCTACTCCCCAGATTTATCTATATAAGAATTTTGATACTCCCTCGGCAGGCTTAAACGGTTTTACTGTTTTTTCTGCAGCAGGGGCCCAGATGGTTGAATCCGGCGATGAATCCTACTACAGAATGGCAAACACTGACGCAGCAGATACTTTAGATGCTTCGTTATCTAAAGTTGGGTCAAAAGCAATGTTTGAGGTTATGCTCAAGCAAGAAGCTCCCGGAGCTAATTTATCCATTTATTATGTGGATTTACCGAATGGTTTTGACCAGTTTTTAACAGTCACTTCCACAGGAAGCGTGACTGTCGGGAATGCTCCTGTAGGTATGTTGAGAGATGATGAATGGAATCATCTTGCAATTTCTACCAATTTCTCCAATCATACTCACGATGTATGGCTGAATGGGAAACTGGTAGCGGAAGATATTGCAAGACGTGGTGCTACACAGTCTCCGATTAAAATTCGTATGCAAAGAACGGCCCTTGATGGAGAAGGTGCCATCTTAATAGATAGTATGAGAATTTATTCCGGGGAAGAAATTTCCGTGTTGGATGACTCTGATTACACCGGTATCTCTATTTTAGGCGGTGATAACTCTGCTATTAATGCATTGTCCGGTAAATATGCAGTACACGGGTACAGTAATCAGATTGCCGTAAACGGTGAACGTAAAATCACCGATACTTACGGTTTTGTTGAAAATGAGATTATTTATTCTTCCAAGACCAATCTGTGCGAAATTTTTGGTGCAGAAATAGATGCTGTTGCCGGCAGTACAGAGGTTACTGTGGGAGAACAGAAGGTAACTTTAGAATATCCGGCGATAGAACGTGACGGACAGATATACTTGCCCGCTAAGGATTTGGCAGAAAAATTAGGTAAAGTTACCAAACAACATGAGCGAGGTGTGCTTGTGATTGCGGATGAACCGTTCGTGATGAATGACTCTGTACTGTTGAAAGTAAATAACTATATGCAGTATGGTCGTTTATCTCCGGAGGAAACCATAGCACGTCTTTCAGAATACGGCGTTGCCCGTCCCAGAGTCAGAATTACTCAGGATGATGTTGAAAGACTGCGAACTGCATATACCACTGCAGACCCCAACTTTATGAAGTTGTATAACGATGGTAAAACCGGATTATTCTTCCCGTCTCGTACCGTAACTGCCCAGTCAGCAACCAGTAGTATTTATTGGCATACCATTGCATTTGCGATTGACTGGTTGGTGACAGGGGATGACCTGGCAGAACAAAAAGTCAGAGAAAATGTAAATATTCTTTGTTCTATGCCTAACTGGCATGTGGAAAACGATACTTTAGGACGAGCACAGTCAACCATTACAGTTGCTATGGCGTATGACTGGTTCTATGATGAGTGGACCGAAGAAGAACGTGCAATGATGGAAAATGCTATCATTGAATACGGTTTGAAACCGGTTGAAAAAGTTCTGAAGGGAACCGATAGTAGCATCACCAACTTCTTATTGGCAGGAAACCAGGGTAACAATATTACAGCAATTACCGCAAGTGGCGCCATCATCGGTGCATCGGCAGTGTGGGAAAAATCTCCCGAACTGGCATCGTACATTATTGCGGAATGTACCCGTGGTTTAGAAATGACAGCAGCCAGATTCTATCCTGACGGTGGTTGGGAAGAAGGTAGTAGCTATGCAGCATATATGGCTGTATATCACACACAGGGAATGTCTACCATCAAAAACGTGTTAGGTACTGATTGTGGATTGATGACTGCACCCGGTGTAAAAGAACACGCTTACTATCAGATGGCATTACTCGGAAACAGAGGTGCCAACAACTTCCACGATGGTGCCGAATGGGAACTGGAGCAGGCGATGGATGCGGTAAACATTCCGTGGGCTGCCCATGTTTATAATTCGTCGGAAATCTATCAGATGAAAAAAGATTATAAGGCATTATCCGGTATCGCTACATACCCGGAAGATATTCTGTATTATCGGCCAGATTTAGAAAAATCTGAGATGGTTGAAAATCCCTTGGATTATGTATATCAGGATGTTGATTTGTTCTCTATGAGAAACAACTATAACAAAGATGGTATTTTCTTATCTGCTCATTACGGTATTGAAAATGCAGCACACGGTCATTATGACGGTGGTAGCTTCGTTTTGGATATGCTGGGAGAACGTTGGGCGATTGACTTAGGAAAAGATGATTATAACCTACCGGGTTACTTTGTTGGTGGAACCAGAGGTACTTATTACCGTTTGAGACCGGAAGGACATAACACTTTCGTGATTAATCCCGATGGAACGGAAGGACACAGTGTATTCGGAAACAGTCCGTTGACCAAATTTGAAAGTTCCCAAAATACTTCCATTGCAATCGGAGATTTGTCCAGCTGTTTCCCGGATTCCGTTCAGTCTGCAAAACGCGGATTTATGTTGACAGATAACCGAGAAACAGTAATTATTCGTGACGAAATTCGTTCTAATGAACCGGTGGAATATTACTGGTTTATGCACACTCCTGCTGAGATTGAAATTGTGGATAAAACAACAGCAATTTTAACACAAAACGGAAAACAGATTCGCGTCAGCTTCTTAAGTAATGCACCGGGTACCACAATTTCTAAAATGGATGCAGTTCCGTTGCCCACATCACCGAATCCGGAAGGTCAGCTGAAAAATGAAGGGGTTACGAAAATTGCAATTCATGTTCCGTCTGCAGCCAACTTTGATGTTACAGTCCGTATTACTCCGGTTGACAGTCCGTATATCGTAAATCCGATTGCAGACATTTCTTTGGATAACTGGAGTGCAACGAATAACTAAAAAACAGGAGAAATACTTATGAAAAAGATACTCGCGGTAATATTGATAGTCAGTATGCTCATCACAACCATTCCAATGGCTTCTGTATATGCAGCAAGTGATGTCAGTGTTTTGTTTGATTTTGACGGGTTTGCAGGTGGCAAACGTACGCAGGATGCCAGCACGCTCACTTGGATGGGATATAATGACATCTCTGAGACTCCGTGGGTATCTACCTCTTTAGTGAATTCCGACACCTGGCTGGAACCTGCTACACGAACAGATTCCGTAGCAGGTACTGCCATGAGGATGGTTACAAATAATGGTACTACCCGATATAATGCAAACAATCGTTATGCATTTGTGAATCGTCCCCAAAGCCACAGCGTGAGTTCCACCCATCCTGAAATTTGGTATCGCTTTGAATGGATGGTGGAGGATTACAATGCCGAGCATTCTATGCGTGCATATCTTCAGGCACAAGGTGGAGCTAATACGCAAATGTCAATCTTTAGTATTGATACAAAAGGAAAACTTTCTACCACTGCCGGCACTACTGACATTAAAATTTCAACAGGACAGTGGCATACCTATGAAATGTGTATGTCTATGACAGATGGATTGCTCTTTTATTTAGACGGTGAATTGTTGAACAGAACTTCAACGCGATATAGTGTGCAAAGTAATTGGATGTTTATGCAAGTGTTAAACAGCACCACCTTAAACCGTTTCAAAGGTTCTGCAATGCAGTTTGATAATTTTAGCGTTACATCTTACAGAACCTCTCAGAATAAAAGATTGTACGGGATTAAAAATGCTAATTTTTCCGAAGGGGATAACTATTCTGATATCACTTTTACCGGAACACCGTTTAATATCACAGATACAGAAAAAGATTATCTGATGGTTCTGAATGTATATGATGCTAAGGGGAACTATGTAGCGTATCACACGGTTTCCGGCAAACAACAAGCCAATGCAGCGGAAATCCCTGTGAGTGTTACGGTGGATCAGTGGGGAGAAGGTTGGAGTGCAAAAGCATATGTTCAACATAGTCTCACGGATCGAACTCTTTTCTCTCCGGAAATATATTATTGGAACAAAGAAACCAAACCCATGGTGTATGTATATAAAAATTTTGATGCAGATACCGGTGGATTAGGAGGTTTTAGTATTCAGGCAAATAGCGGAGCTTCTTTGGTCGAAACCGGAACAGAAAGTTATTACGAACTTTCTAATGCATCTGATAAGTACGTTTCGGATATTGCATTTTCCGATGCGGCTAATCAGTTAGTATTTGAAGTAATGATTAAGCAGGCTAATCCCGGAGCAGAGTTGAAATTTTATTATGTGGACAGCCAAAATGCCTTTGACTCTTTTTTATCGGTGAACGCTCAGGGCAGTGTTACGGTTGGAAAAACCACAATCGGATCATTAAAGTCTGGTCAGTGGAATCGGGTTGCTGTGGCAACTGACTTTTCCGCTCATAAAATGACCGCTTGGCTAAATGATACCATGATGATGCAAAATATCGGTCGAAGTGTTAACACGCAGCTTCCTATCAAAGTACGGATACATCGTCCGGAAAGCACACAATCCGGAAAGGTGTCGATTGATAATTTGCATATATACTCCGGGACCACCATTACCAATATGGATGAACAGCGATATTCCAGTCTTTCCATTTTGGGAAATGATTATGTAGCAAAGACAAACTTGGCGGGTAAGCAAGCTGTTCATGCATATAGCAGTCAGATTGCCGTTGACGGAATACGCCAAATGAGTCAGACACCGGCATTTATGAAAGATGGAGTAATTTACGCTTCAGAGTATGATTTGTCGAAGATGTTTGATGTAGCAATTACGGCAACTCCGGGAGCTAATATTGTTTATGTGAATTCCCGTGCTGTTGTTTTGGCAGATGTTTCTGTGGAAAAGGACGGTTCTACCTATATTCCTGCCAAGGAATTAGCTGAAAAATTAAGTATGTATACTTTGCAAAGTGACCGTGGTATTTTGGTTTTTGCAGAGAATGAATTTACAATGGATGAGGATACCTTAAATGAAGTCAATGACTATATGCAATATGGCAGATTGACTCCTGAAGAGGTATTGGAGTTATTATCTCAAAATACTGCACATCCGCGCACAATGTTATCGCAAGAACAGATAGATGTGATTCGTTCTGCTTATCTGAATCGTGATCAGAACTTTATGAAGCACTATCGATATGGATTGTATAACCTGTTTTATTCCGGACGAATCGTAGATGCTACAACTGCATCCGGTTCCATATTCTGGTATGCGATTGCCTTTGTATCCGGTTGGTTAGCTTCTCACGATAAGACGATGAAAGAAAAAGTATGGGATGCGGTTGAGATTTTGTGCAGTAAGCCAAATTGGGATACAGAAAATGATAGTTTGTGCAGAGCACACTCTACAATCGTAGTTGCTATGGCGTATGACTTGTTATACGATGAGTGGACAGATGAGCAATTAAAATTAATGGAGGACTGTCTTATTGAATATGGGCTGAAACCGATAGAGAAGGTCTTAAAAGGCAGTGATTCCAACCTAACCAATGTTTTTAACTTAGGGAATAATATCAATGCTATTTGTGCCTCCGGAGCAATTATGGGAGCAACAGCAATTTGGGAGAAAGAGCCCGAATTAGCTTCCTATATCATTGCTGAATGTATGCGTGGAATGGAGAGTGTAGCAAGCAATTTCTATCCCCATGGTGGTTGGGATGAAGGTGCAGATTATTCTGCGTATATGATGTCTCTATTACCATTGGGGCTATCGACCATTAAAAATTCGTTAGGACACGATTATGGATTTTTAACTGCACCCGGTGTTCAAGAAAATGCTTTATTTGCGATGTCAACGTTAGGCAATTGTGGTGGCAATAATTATCACGATGGTTCGGATTGGTCAGCTAAGCAAGCAAATGACGGTGTGTCTATCGCTTGGGCAGCACATGAATACCAATCTCCGCAATATTATCAACTGAGAAAAAATTATACCAAACTTGCCGGAATCACAAGTCATCCGCAAGATATCTTATACTATCATCCGGAATGGGAAACCGCAAGTGTTTCTGCTGTAAATCCCTTAGATAGCTATTTTGCAGGTTCAGAATTTTTCTCTATGAGAAGTAGTTATGGAAAAGATGGAATTTATCTTTCCGGTCATTTCGGTGCAGAAAGTATTTCACATTCTCACTATGACAACGGTACATTTGTTCTGGATATGCTGGGAGAACGTTGGGCGTTGGATTTAGGGAAAGATGATTATAATCTTCCCGGATACTTTGTGACGGGAACCCGAGATCAGTATTATCGTGTACGACCGGAAGGGCATAACACATTTGTAATCAATCCGGATGAATCATTAGGGCATACGTATCATGGCTTTGGTCGTATCACACACTTTGAATCCTCTGATTTAGGATCCTTGGTGATTGGTGATATGAGTAGCGTATATGAAAATTGCCAATCTGCAAAACGTGGATTTATGCTCACAGACGACAGAAGTTCGGTAATTATCCGAGATGAAATACAAACCGATGATCCGTCTGATATCTATTGGTTTATGCATACATCCGCCGAGATTGAAATCATTGATAATCATACAGCTGTTTTATCCCAGAACGGAAAGCAGATAAAGTTGAGTTTTGTTTCTAATGTAGCAAACACCGCTCTATCCGTTATGGATGCCAAACCATTATCTACATCCCCCAATCCACAGGGGCAGATGACCAATGACGGTGTACAAAAAATTGCGATTTATATTCCGTCATCAGAGTCAGTGAATCTGACTGTTAGAATCACATCGGCAGATAGTGTTCATGCAGAAAGCCAAGTTCTCGATATTGCATTGGATAATTGGACATTGCTCGATGATTAAGAGAGGAGAATTTATATGAAAAAAATCGTTGGAATCTTTTTGATTTTTGTAATGCTTATGTCTTTCTCAACTGCATATGCGGCAAATGAAATTCAGGTTGCATTTGATTTTGAAGGCTTTGCAGGGGAGGAGCCGTCACAGGACTCCACCACATTTTCTTGGATGAATTATACCGATTTGGGAGAAACTCCTTGGACATCTGCAAATCTTATCAATAATGATACCTGGTTAGAACCTGCGGAACGTACCGATTTGGAAAATGGCGGAACTGCTATGCGAATGGTTACCAAAGATGCTACCACAGCTTATCAATCCGGCAAACAGTGGGCATTTATGATTCGTCCGAAAAGCAATGCATTAACCAATTCGTATCCTGAAATCTGGTTCCGTTTTGAATGGATGGTTGAAGATTTGAACTGTGAACATGCTATGAAGGCATATGTGCAACCTTATGGTGGAGCAAAGGCTCAGCAATATATATTTGGAATTGGCACCAACGGCGTTTTGACCACCACAGCAGGAGCGACAGATATCACCATTACCCCCGGCACCTGGCATACTTACGAAATGTGTATGTCTTTAACTGACGGATTAATATTTTATTTAGACGGACAGTATGTCAACAGCACCTCTCAGGTTTACCTTTCTGTGGAAACATGGATGTTTATGCAGACATTGCTGAACAACGGAAGCGGTATGTTTAAAGGTGCTGCAATGCAGTTTGATAATTTTACCATCACCTCCTACTCAACGGCACAGGATAAGAGAATGTATGGGATTAAAGAAGATACTTTTACCGAAGGAGAAGATAACAGTAGTATTACTTTTACCGCAACTCCCTATAACGTGACCGCAATTCCGAAAAACTATCTTATGGTATTAAGCGTGTATGACAACGAAGGCAGATATGTTTCCTATGCGGTCGCATCCGGTATGCAGGCAATGGACACTCCTGAATTTCCCGTAAATGTTACTGTGGATGAGTGGGGAGAAGGTTATACCGCTAAGTTGCATATTTTGACATCGTGGGTTGATCGAACAGGATTTTTGGATACAATTTACACTTATACTGATATAGAAG
Organism: Clostridia bacterium; assembly: GCA_045638525.1. GTDB lineage: Bacteria > Bacillota > Clostridia > UMGS1840 > UMGS1840 > SIG452. Next base: position 273,145 of record JAZUBQ010000012.1, on the reverse strand, counting down.
AATAGGAAAACTTGCGATTGTTCGAAGGAGAGGAACTGGATATGATTCGGATTGGTATTGTTGGAACAGATGGCGGTACTATGAACGGACACGCGCTTCATGTTTGCAACATTTTAAACAGTGATCGCTATTGTGATGTTACAATCAGTGGCTTATATGGCGAAAATGCGGAGGAAACAAAATCACTTGCAGAACTGCAGAATGTTTCCTATATTGCAAACAATCCCTCAGATTTGATTGGAAAAGTGGATGCTGTTATGATTATGTTTCGTGATGGAAATAAGCATTTGTCGTATGCAAAACCTTTTCTGGATGCAGGAATTCCGGTATTTGTTGATAAACCTTTCACTTGCACGGTAGCAGATGCAGAGGAATTGATATGGAATGCCAAACAGGGAGGTTCTTTGCTTTGTGGCGGCAGTTATGTAAAATATGCACCTGCTTTGGAAGAATTACGGAAGAAAGTTACTGTTGACAGGGATCATATTTTATCCGGATATCTATCCTTTCCGGTTCTTTTGGAAAGTCCGTATGGAGGAATTCATTTTTATTCGCATCATGCGATTTGTGAATTGATTTTTGTGTTTGGACCAGAAATAAAAGCAATCTCTTCCACGGTAACCAATGGAAAGTTAGTGGTTGTTGCACAATATCAGGATTTTCCGGTGATTATAAACTATGCATCGTTACATGGTGTTTTTCATGCCGGTTTATATTTCGATGACAAACCGTCTATTATGAAAGATTTAGACGAAGCTGGATGCGATGTGTATCAATGTGATAGATTTCTGGATATGGTGCGAACCGGTGCGGGAGACGAGTCGAACGAGTTGTTATTATCGGTTAAACTAAGCAACGCTATCGAACAATCTATCCAAACAGGAAAAAGCATTTCCATCAGTGAATTATAAAACATAGAAAATAATTTAATTCAATAAAAAACAAGATAAGGAGAAAACATTTATGAAACTGGTAAAGGACAAACAAATTTTAGTTGGCGCAGATTTTGCAGGATTTCCACTAAAGGAAGTAGTTGTGGAACATTTGAAAAGTAAAGGTTGGACCGTAACAGATGTTGGTGTAAAAACTGATTCTGATCCCGATGATACCGATTTAATGTTTCACCGTGTAGGTTTACGTGCAGGTGCTATGATTTCTGAAGGTGAATTTGAACGTGCTTTGTTATTCTGTGGCACCGGTATGGGAATTCATATTGCAGCAAGCAAGTGTCCTCACGTGCATGCAGGTGTGGTAGAAAGTGTGCCTGCAGCTCTGCGTGCGATTACAGGTAACGGAGTGAATGTATTGGCAATGGGCGCATTTTATGTTGCTCCTGCAATGGCTTGCGATATTGTTGATGCTTATCTGGGGGCAGAACTTGGCAGCGGTTATGAATGGTGGAAAAACTTTTATGAATTCCATAAATTAGCTATTGACGAACTGGAAGCCTTTGATTATGAAACCTATAAAAATAATGGTTTTAAAGTAAACAAATTAGGTGATTTCCCCTTAAAATTAGAAAAGAAACCCGAATAAAGTTTTTTAAGGAGACTCCGTAATATGAAAATTTTAGTTACCAGCCCCCGTACAGGAGATAATACCGAGATATTTGATAGTTTTTTTCCAAAAGAGGTGCAAGAACAACTGCATGCTCTCGGAGAGGTTTATTACAACGAAACAGGACATTTCTTATCCAAAGAAGAATTGATGGTAAGAATTCAGGATAAAGATATCATTTTTACCGGATGGGATACTCCGTGTTTGGATCAGGATGTTCTGGAATGTGCAAAAAGATTACGTTTAATTGCACATACCGGCGGAACTACAGCATTGGTGCATCCTGTTGCCTATGAAAAGGGAATTACCGTTTTAAGTGGAAATACTCTGTATGCAGAATCTGTGGCAGAATCTGTGATTGCCTATGCATTGACTGCGTTAAGAAGAATTCCGGATTATTGTGATGTCACAAAAAATGGCGGTTGGAATGATTCCATTCCTGTATGGGAGGGGCTTTTGGATCAAAAAATCGGTATCGTTGGATATGGTATGACAACACGTTACTTGTTGAATTTTTTAAAGCCATTCCGACCTGAAATTTTCGTATATTCCTCGCATATCAGTGATGAAGAATTAGAAAATCACGGTATGAAACGAGCTGGTTTAGAGGAGATTTTTTCTCAGTGTAAGATTGTAACGATTCATTCTGCAATGAATGAGAAAAATCGACATATGATTACCCGTGATTTGCTATCTCTTTTAAAACCGGAGTCATTGTTGATCAATACTGCGCGTGGTGGGCTGATTGATGAGGAATCATTAACTGAGCTTTTATCAGCAAAAAGATTTCGTGCTGTGCTGGATGTGTTTGAACAAGAACCATTGCCCACAACACATCCGCTTCGTCAGTTGGAGAATGTGTATGTTGTTCCGCATCGAGCAGGTCCCACTTATGATCGCAGAAAATTTGTAACAAGAGCTTTGATTGAGGATGTGAAAAATTGGGAGAACCATCTACCAATGAAAACTGAAATTTCAAAAAGCTATGCAGGATTTATGACAAGGGAATAGGGAAGAGAAATATGAAAACATATACTTATAAAGATGCTCCTTTAGAATTACATGGGATTCCTTTTTTTGAAAAAACAGGGGAGTTTTATCGCTTACCTCCGGAGATTACGGATCACATTGCAACCCTTTCCCATTATGGCAGAAGAAGCGCAGGGGCTCGTCTTTGCTTTCGGACGGATGCCACTGAATTTACAGTGCGGGTACGTTTGAAAACATTGAGTTTTGACATTGGATTATCTATTTATGGATGTCAGTCGGCGCAGGTTCTTTTGGGAGATCGAGATGATGCGGAGTTTTTAGGGCATGTCAGACCGGATGACTATGACACCAAAGCATTTGAGCGAACTTTTACCAAAACCAATCAAATGGAAGATATCACTATTTTCTTGCCACGTAATGAAATTATGGAGCATATTGAGGTTGTGGTGCCTGATGACGCTGTGGTAGAGTCTCCCACTCCATATCAGGATATCAAGCCGATTTTATATTATGGTCCGTCCATTACCGAGGCTGGAAATTGTTTATCTGCGTTCAATGCATATCCTGCTATCATCTCTTCTCGTTTGAATATTGATGTATATAATATGGGATTTTCCGGCAGTGCCTTAGGTGAGCCGGAGGTTGCTGAGTATATCAAGAACATAGAGATGAGTTTGTTTGTGTATGAATACGAATATAATGCACCCACAGTGGAGCATCTGGCAAACACACATAAACCTTTTTTTGATATCATTCGAGCAGCGAATCCCACATTACCTATTTTGATTACTACATATCCCAAATATAAATACAACAGTGAAGATTGTGCACGCAGGGATATTGTCAAAAGAACCTATGATATTGCGATAGCCAATGGTGATCAGCATGTCTATTTTATGGATGGCGAAGACTTTGTGGGTAAAACAGACCGAATGCGTTGTTTTATGGATGAAATTCATCCGAATGATATTGGTATGCTTCGGATTGCAGATGCTACAGAGCCTGTGATTACACATATTTTAAAAACAGAAGGAATTTTAAAGCAATCCTAAAAATTCCGATTCCCCTATGAAATAAGCAAATCACGGAGGTTGGGTTATAATGAAAAAAATGCAATTGATTACACATCCGGATGCCGTATTCAGCGAAGAAAAAGTGTATCGTTTTAAAAAAATATTTTTGTGGAACAATCCTGACAGCTTTACAGCGGATGTGTTCGCCGATGCACGTTATAAATTATATTTAAATGGACATTTGATTGCTGTCGGTCCATGTCGAGGCAACAAAAATGAATTGTTTTTTGATACTATTTCAAATAATGTCCATCTCAAAGACGGAGAAAATGTTTTAGAGGCAGTCGTACTGCAACTAAAAAATGAATTTGACGGACGTACGGTGTATGCCAATATTGGCACTGTTGCTCGAACCGGCAACATTCGGTTTGGATTAAAGGGCAGCGTTACCGGTCAAAATGAAATGTTTGAGTTGGAAACGGATGAAAGTTGGCAGACTGCCGGTTGTCCCGGGATTGCATTTTTAGGGGACGAAAACTATATCGTTGGATTAAATGAGGATGTCAAACCTGCTTATTTTTCCGCATTGGATTGGAAAATGGCAAAACGTGCTGAATTGTGTACCCATTATGATGCAAACAAAGAGTTTTTAACTCAGTATGGACGTTACACCGTGAGGGAAGCGCCGATTCCGCCTCAGCGATTGGATTCAATACCGTTAGCATTTGATGAAAATGCAGTTTGCGATGCCGGTATCTATACCACCGCTTATGTAAGATATACCTTGTCCGGGAAAGGGAAGGTTCGTTTTACCTATGCAGAGTGTAAGGTGTTGCAAGAGGGGGATCGGTATGTGAAGGTGGATCGTGCTGATGAAAAGGGGATGATCAGAGGATACTATGATGAAGTAGAGATTGACGGAGAATACGTGGTCTATGAGCCATATTGGTTCCGGAGTTTCCGTTTTATTAAGGCAGATATTACCGGTGATGTTAACATTGATAAAATCGAAGGGTTTGACACCGGTTATCCATTAGCAGTACAAGGTGAATTTTCTTGTGACAGCGAAACAGATTGCAAATTATGGCAAGTCAGCCTTCATACCTTAAAGCAATGTATGAAGGAAACTTATATCGACTGTCCTTATTATGAGCAGGAACAGTATCTGATGGATACCAGAATGCAGATCCTATACAGCTATTATGTTTCTCACGATGACAGATTAGCTCGTCGAACTTTGCAGGATTTTGTATCTGCTCAGTTTTCTGATGGAATGATTCTGGCAAGAACTCCTGATATTCTGCCCCAGATTATTCCAGGGTTTTCTTTGTATTATATTTATATTTTGTACGATCATTATAACCATTTTGGCGATATTACTGTTGTGGAACAGTATATCAGTGTTGTTCGTAATTTATTAAGATGGTTTTCCAATCATTTGTCAGAAAAAGGGCTTGTAAAGCGAAGCGGATTCTGGAACTTTGTGGATTGGGCATCCGGTTGGGAAGAATATCAGGGAACTCCCTTAGGGGATGAAAACGAGGATATGACCATCTACACATTGATGTATGTTGTTGCATTAAAACAGGCAGCGTATTTGTATCGGGCACTTGGTGACAAAACAACTGCCGATCAGTTGTTGGAAGATGCCGATATGCGAATCAGCGATGTGAAAAAATATTGTTTTGACGAAAGCAAGATGTTGTTTGCGGATGGCCCTTCCAAAAAATACTTCAGTGCACACGCACAGCTTTGGGCGGTGCTTTCGGATGCTGTAGACGAACAACTTGCAAAAACTATTATGGAGAATTCGTTTGCACTCCAGGCACAGCCAAGATATGGATATATTTATGAATATTTCCGTGCTTTGGAAAAATGTGGTTTGTATGAAAAAAGAAATACAATGCTGAATGCATTGCGTCACTTGATTTCATTAAATTGTACCACGATTCCCGAAGAACCGGAGAACCCGCGTAGCGAATGTCATGGTTGGGGATCGGTGGTGCTTTATGAATATGGTGCTTCCGATTTAGGAATCCGGGTGAACGAACCTGAAAATATTCTGTATATCAAGCCATACATCAACGATTTTCAATATGCGAAAGGAACAGTTACACTGAACAAAGGCAACGCTTCGGTTGCATGGTGTAAACAAGACAATTCATTCCGGTTGACCGCACAGGTACCCAAAGGATACCTTGTGAAAATCACTATGCCGGATGGAAAAATTTATGAAGAAAGAAATGAAAGTATCACGAAAGAGTGTACTTTATAATGATAGAAAAAGTGAGGGTGAATCTCAATGAAGGTTATTAACAGATTAAAAGAAAAAGCAGAGAATATACACGGTTCTTCTCAGGTTACGATTGCTTTTTTGGGAGATAGTGTTACTCAGGGGTGTTTTGATGTTTATATGACAAGTGAAAACACTTTGGAAACTTATTTCGACAGTGATAATGCTTATCACACTCAGGTAAGAAAAATTTTGAATATGTTATATCCGAAGGCTCCCATTAATATTATCAATGCAGGAATCAGTGGTGGCTATGCAACTGCAGGTCTGGAACGATTAGAACGTGATGTGCTTCGTTACTCTCCTGATTTATGCGTGGTTTGTTTTGGATTAAACGATAGTTGTGTTACCGATATTGATACCTATCAAAATGCATTGCTTGAGATTTTTACCCGTTTACAGCAAAATAATATCGAGGTTATTTTTATGACTCCCAATATGATGTGTCCCGAAGTAAGTTGTCATATTAAAGAACCTTACATTCGTCAGGTGGCGGCAAATATTTCTGCAAAAGAAATTGACGGTACTTTGGAAAGATTCTTATGTGCTGCTAAGGAAGTAGCAAAAAAATGCAATATTCCTGTTTGTGATTGCTATTCTAAATGGAAAATCATGCAAAACAGCGGTGTTCAAATTACCAATCTGCTTGCCAACTATATCAATCATCCCACTCCTGAAATGAATTGGATGTTTGCGTATTCTTTGGTAGAAACAATGTTTATGAACTAAGATATAACAGGGGAAAAATATGGATATTTTGAGGAAAAATGGTGCTCGTGCAATTTGGATTGACCAAGATAAAAAAGTGAATCAATATCTTTGTTTTCAGTCTGAATTTGATGTTTTAACAGTAGATAAAACCACCTTTTATATTGCAGCAGATACAAAATATGAATTTTATATTAATGGTGAGTTTGCAGGGTTCGGTCAATACGAAGACTATCCTCTCAAAAAAGTTTATGACGAATACGATATTACTTCCTTTTTAAAACAAGGGAAGAATCTGCTTTCTGTTTTGGCATATTCGCAAGGAGAAGATTCCTTCCAGCATCTTGCAGGATTACCGATGGTGATTTTTGCTGCAACAACGAAAACAGGCTGTCTCATTGCCAGTGACCATCAGATTAAATGCCGTGAAGCAAAGGAATTTATCAGTGGCGATTTTGAAAGAATCACACCTCAGCGTTCGTTTAACTTTGGCTTTGACTTGCGTTTAGATGATGGTTGGAGAACCGAGTTTGTAAGCGAGAATTGGGCGAATGCCATGATTTGCGATGATTCTCAGATTACTTATATGCCTCGCCCCAACCGCAATCTGGAGCTTTTGGAAGTGTGTTCAGGAACTATCCTGACGCAGGGATATTTTTCCATTAATGAGGGGAAAAGCGTTGCAGAGCAGATGCAGTATGCTTCTTTGGCATATGCAGAAAAACAGACGGTATTTTCTTCGTCAGAAGATAAATTGGAACCCATTGGTGAAAATATCTATTGGATTTCAGATCTGGGCGAAGAAATGGCAGGATATATCGTAATAGATGTTGAAGCTGAAGAGGGAGCCATTTTAGATATTGCCTGCGGAGAGCATCTGGAGGATATGAGAGTTCGTTCCTTTGTTGGTGGAAGAAATTTTGCATTTCGCTGTGTGTGTCGGGAAGGACGCCGGAAAATTTGTTTTTATATCCGCCGTTTAGCAGGAAGATACTTAGAGGTTTTTGCTCATAAAGGGATTCGTGTCATTCATCAGTTAGGACTCCATAAAGTGGAATATCCGTTGGAATTTATGAGCGAATTTTGCTCAACAGACCGTTTGTTTAATCAGATTTATCGTACCAGTGTTCGCACCCTTCATTTGTGTATGCACGAACATTATGAGGATTGTCCCCAAAGAGAACAGGCACTTTACGGGATGGATAGCCGTAATCAGATGTTAACGGGGTATTATGCTTTTGGAGAAACTCTGATGCCGCGTTCTTCTTTAGAACTTTTAGCTATGGGGCAAAGAGAGGATGGCTTATTTGAAATCTGCGCTCCGGCAAAATATCGTCAGACGATTCCCAGCTTTGCGCTTGCTTGGGTGTTGGCTTTAAAAGAATATGCGTTGTTCAGTGGGGATCTTACTTTTGTTTCAAAGATGCAACAGGTTGCTAAAAATGTATTACAGTTCTTTGTTAGCCGTATGGAGCAGAATGTGATTCTTCGGGAACACCATCCCGGAATCTGGAATTTTTATGAATGGACAGATGGTATGGACAATCTGGATTCTGATACATCCATAAAAGCAGATGCACCTTTAAATGCTTTGTTTGTGATGGCATCGGATGCCTATGCAGACTTGTGTGAATGGATTGCGGCACAAGAAGAACAAATCTGGGCAAAACACATGAGCGAGATTGTGAGAGATGCGTTTCACACGACCTTTTATAACGAAAAAACCGGAGCTTATCAGAGCTATATTGGCGATGGTGTTAAGCCTTGTTTTTCTCAGCTCACACAAAGTTTTGCACTGTTGGCAAATTGTGTTCCTGAAAATTTGAAAAAAGATATTCGTGCGAAATCGGTGTCCGGGGAACTTGTGGCAACCAGTCTCAGTTATCTGATATTTCAGTATGATGCTTTGTTGCAGGAACCTGAAACATATGGCGATTTTGTGTTAAATGATATTGAACGTCAGTGGGGTTATATGCTTTATCATGGTGCAACAAGTTTTTGGGAAACAATTTTAGGAGAAGCAGATTTTGACCGTGCGGGCAGCTTGTGTCACGGTTGGTCTGCCGTGCCGATTTATATCTTCTGGCGTTATATTGCAGGGGTGTATCCAACATCACCGGGAAAATGGGAAATTGGACAATCCTGTTGCGGTGAAAACGTGGGTATGAAAGGCACCTTGCAAACAGCAGAGGGGATTAAGCGATTAACAAAAGAAGGAACAAAGATTAACTTTATCAATGTTCAATAGATAACTTTTTATGTTGATAACTGTTTTCGGAGGAAGAAAAATGGTTTTTGAGAATGCGGTTTTTATTAAAGCGAATATGGAACTTGATAGAGAATTTTCATTTCAAAACAATGCACCGGTATTCCGTAAAAAATTCACTTTGGATGCTGTCGGCAATGCAAAACTATATGTTTGCGGTTTAGGAATGGGATATTACTATATCAATGGGAAAAAAGTCAGCGATGATATATTTTCCACGCCGTTTAGCAATTACATGAAAACGCTGTGGTATAATGAATACGATGTTTCCAATTTGTTGCAAACAGGAGAAAATGTGATTACCGTATTTTTGGGAAACGGATTTTTTAACGAAACATTGGAAACCAAAACATGGAATTTGCATAAAGCAATGTGGAGAGATATTCCGAAGTTGATTTTGCGTCTGGAAGTGGACGGGGAAACCGTGTTGATTTCTGATGACAGTTTCCGTTGCTTGTCAGAAAGTGCCACATTCTTTAATCAGATTCGTCGGGGAGAATATTTTGATGCGAATCTTTATGACGAAAGTATCACCACGTTAAACTATGATGATAGTCATTGGCCGTTTGCACGAAAAGATTACACTTCTCCCACCGGAGTTTTCAGAAAAAACGTATGTCCTCCAATCAGAGAATGTGAAGTTTTGAATTCTGTGAATGTCAATAAAACCGGCGATAGAAAGTATTTGTTTGATATGGGCAAAAATATTTCCGGATATATCAGATTGACCGTTGCAGGGCAGGTAGGTGATGTTCTTACCATACGATACGCCGAAGAAATTACCGAAAATCTGGAATTATCGTATAATAATATGGACATTTACCCCAGTTATTGCCAGTCTGAAGGTTTCCAGACCGATAAGTTTATTTGTTCAGGCAAAAAAATCACGTGGTCGCCTATGTTTACTTATCATGGTTTCCGATATATTGAAATTGATGGGATTAAAGATATTGACAATGTTTTAGTGCAAGGGGTATTTGTTCATCAGGTTGCAACAAGAAAAACACAGTTTCGTTGTTCTGATGAAATTTTAAATCGATTATTTGAAGCGGGAATCAACTCGACATATTCCAATATGTTCTATACACTCACCGATTGTCCTACTCGTGAAAAAATGGCTTGGACAAACGATTTTATGGCATCTATGGAACAATTAATGCTTAATTTTGAGTGTATCGAGCTTTTAGAAAAATGTCAGCAGGATAATTTTGATGCAATGTTGACCGATGGCAGTTTGCCCGGTATTATTCCTTCTGCAGGATGGTGGTATAGTTGGGACATCGGTCCTATCGGGGATGGGGTTTTATTTGAAATTCCGTATCGCATTTACTTGCATACCGGTGATGATTCCATGCTCAAAAAATCCTTGCCCTATTTTGAAAAACATTTTCGTTTTATGGAAAGCAAAAAAGATGAGTCGGGATTGACTCATTATGGTTTGGGGGATTGGTCTCCACCGGTTCCTGCTTTTCACGATTGGATTGATTTTAACGAGGTTCCGCTGATTAATGCAGCGTTTGAACATTATTTTTATAAAATTGCAGCTTTGGCAGATGATAAGAAATATGAAGAAAAAGTGGAGCAAACAAAACGTTTTGTGATTCAAACATTTCTTGATTCTGACGGACGTTGCAAAATCAATAAGCAGTGCAGTGTAGCATTATTGATTGATTTTGATTTGTATGATGATATTATTCCTTTGAAAACTCAGTTGCAGGAACTTCTCCAAACCACTGATAATCATTTGTACTGTGGAATGGTTGGCATCAGACACTTGCTTCACGCTTTAAACAAATGCGGTATGCCGGAATGTGCTTATCAGGTGTTGACGGCTGATGGTCATCCCGGATATAAAAGTTGGATTGAAAATGGTGCTACCACTTTATATGAGCGATGGGAGCCGGATTTGGAATATTCATCTCATAACCATCATATGTTCTCTGATTTTATGTCCTGGATGATAAAAACCATGACGGGAATTTCTATTCCGTGTGCCGGTAAATTGACGTACCAAGTGAAACCTGTGTTTTTGCCGGATATCGACTGGGTAACCTGCAGTTATGAAAGCTATGCGGGAAATATTTTGGTTGAATGGAGAAGAACAGAACAGGGAATTCATCTTGTGATTGAAAAAGACAAAGCAGTTTCTGTTATCTATAACGGAGAATTTTTAGCAGACGATAGATCTGAATTTTTCTTATAAGCGAGGGTGAAAAACGATGGATTTGAAAGGATTAACTGTGAACTTTTTGGGAGATAGCATTACCGAAGGCTTTGGAATTGCTGACCGTGCAAAGGTGTATCACCAGATTATCAAAGAAAAATATGGGCTTCATTGTGCTCACAATTATGGAATGAGTTTTACGAGGATTGCCCGCCAGTTTGCGCCCACACCTGTGAATACAAAGGCAGACTTAACCTTCGAGCTGCGTGCAGAGGTGATGGACAGAAGCGCAGATGTTGTTGTTGTATTTGGCGGAACCAATGATCAAGCTCACGGAGATGCACCATTCGGAACTATAGACAGTACGGATATTTACACTTTTTGCGGTGCGGTCAATTCTCTGATTACGAAGCTTAAACAGGATTTTCCGAAGAGCAAACTTGTTTTTATGACTCCGATTCACAGATTGGATGGAATGAAGCCATCTGAAAAAACTTCCAAAACCTTGGCAGAGTATGCAGATGCGATTTTGGAAATTTGCACCAGACGTAATATTTCAGTCATTGATTTATATAAAATCAATCCGATTGATCCCAAAGATAACAAGTTGTTTTTGGATTCTTCTCATCCCAGTGAGGAAGGGCATCGTATCTTAGCGGAAATTATCGGACAGGAATTATTAAAAATTTAATTATTTCATAGCAGAAACAGGAAATAACGTTATGGAAAATATCAACGGAATGTATAGCATTAAAGAAATATACCGTATGGGAAGAGGTCCTTCAAGTTCTCATACCATGGGTCCAAGCAGTGCTTGTGAAATCATGCTTCGGGATTACCCCCAGGCAGATACCTTTCGTGTAGTGTTATACGGTTCCCTGGCAAAAACAGGTATCGGACACAGAACGGATTATGCCATTAGAGAAACCCTGAAAAATAAGATATGTGAGATTGTGTTTGATGAAGAAACAACTGATCTTCTGCACCCGAACACCATGGATATTACGGCATTAAAAGATGGAAAAGTGCTTTGCAAAAAAACGGCGTTGAGTGTGGGTGGCGGTGCGATTTTGTTTGTGGGCGAACCCATCAAGGAGTCAGAGCTTGTTTATGAACATACAGAGTTTTCAGAAATTGAGAACTATTGTATGAAGCACGGCATATCTCTTGCGGACTATGTTTTTTCCTTTGAAGATGAAACTATCAAAGAATATTTATCAAACGTCTGGGAACAGATGAAAGCAACAGTTAGGTCGGGACTTTCCAAAGAAGAAATTCTCCCCGGCGGACTTAATATCAAAAGAAAAGCAAAAATGCTGATTCAAAAAGGAAATTCCAAACCCTTCGGACACGAAAAAGAAATCTATTTACTATCTGCTTATGCCTACGCAGCAAGCGAGGAAAACGCATCCGGAGAAAAGATGGTAACTGCACCTACCTGCGGTGCTTCCGGTGTATTGCCGGCAGTGTTGATTTGCAAACAACGGGAATTGGGATTTTCGGATTCTAACATCATAGAAGCATTGGCTGTGGCTGGAATTGTTGGCAATCTTGTGAAGAAGAATGCCTCCATCAGTGGTGCAGAGTGTGGTTGTCAGGCAGAGGTAGGCACAGCTTGTACGATGGCTGCAGCAGCACTGGCGTACTTGAAAGGATGCAGTATTAAACAAATTGAATGTGCAGCAGAAATCGCATTGGAGCATCATCTGGGACTCACTTGTGACCCGATTAAAGGATTGGTTCAGATTCCTTGTATTGAACGAAATGCCGTAGCGGCAATGCGTGCGGTGGATGCGGTTGCGTTGGCAGAAATGCTTTATGAAAACAGAAAAATATCCCTGGATATGGTAATAAAAACGATGTATGAAACCGGACGGGATTTATCTTGCCGGTATCGTGAAACCTCCGAAGGAGGCTTGGCAAGCATATATCAACCTGAATGTGATTAGATAAAGGAAAGGAAGAAAAACTATGTGGACAGAAGAAAAATTAAATGATTTATTAACCACTCCCTCTGATGCCTTGGTGGAAGATATGAAAAAAATCAAAGGGAATATTATGGTACTTGGCGCCGGCGGAAAAATGGGCCCCACTCTTTGCGTGTTGGCAAAGAATGCGATTAAAAAAGCGGGCATCGACAAAAAAGTAATTGCGGTATCCCGTGGCAGTGACCCCATTGCAACTAAGCTGATGTTAGATAATGATATCGAAGTGATTGCTATGGATTTGTTGGATAAGGAAAAACTGTATTCCTTGCCGGAAGTGGAAAACGTGATCTATATGGCGGGCAAAAAATTCGGTACCGACGGCAACGAATGGCAGACCTGGGCAATGAATGCCACCTTACCTGCATTTGTGGCAGATAAATTTAAAAAATCCAATATCGTGGTATTTTCTTCCGGTAATATTTATCCCATTGTAAAGCTGTCTGAAGGCGGTTGCAGAGAAACGGATAAAATCGGTCCCATCGGGGAATATACCATGAGCTGTCTTGCCAGAGAACGTGCTTTCGAATATGCGGCAAATACCTTTGGCACCAAAGTGTTTATCTACAGACTGAACTTTGCAGTTGATTTAAGATACGGCGTTTTGTTTGATGTAGCAAACAAAATTTTAAAAGGCGAACCTATTGGTTTATCCACTCCTTGCTTTAACTTTATCTGGCAGGGAAGTGCCAATGAAATCGCAATCCGTGGATTGCTTCATGCAGAAGCGCCTGCTAAAATTATGAATGTGACCGGTCCTGAAACCGTTTCTATTAAAAAAGCGGCATTGGAACTTGGTGAATATTTAGGAAAAGAACCTATTTTTGAAGGGGAACCCGGTAACGATGCATACTTAAATGATGCGTCCTTGGCAATGGAAATTTTCGGTTATCCCTCTGTTTCTGTCAAAACACTGATTCGTTGGCAGGCACAGTATATCTTAGACGGTGGCAGAACTCTGGATAAACCTACCCACTTTGAAGAAAGAAAGGGGAGCTACTAATGAACAGACACGAAATTGCTTTACAAAAATTAAAAGAAGGAACCGTGATTCCTGCTACACCCCTTGCTTTGGATGATAACCGGTGCTTTGATGAAAAAGGGCAGCGATTACTTATGAATTATTACTTAAACTGTGGGGTTGGAGGCATTGCAACTGCAGTACATACCACACAGTTTGAAATCAGAAAACCGGAAGTCAATTTGTTTGAACCTATCTTAAAAATTGTGTCTGATGAAATTGATAAATTTGAAAAAGCAAACAACACCGTCATTGTAAAGGTTGCCGGCGTTTGCGGTCCCATTGAACAGGCAGTGAAAGAAGCGGAAATTGCTAAAAAATATGGGTTTGATGCAGTTTTGTTAAGTCCCGGCGGTTTGAACGATATGAGTGAAGACTATATGGTGGAGAGAACCAAAGCTGTGGCGGAAATTATGCCTGTGATTGGGTTCTATCTGCAGACTGCTTGTGGCGGCAGACAGTTTACCTATAATTATTGGGAACGAGTTTGTGCCGTAGATAATGTGGTTGCTATCAAATGTGCGTCATTTAACCGCTATACCACCCTGGATGTTGTTCGTGCGGCAGCGTTATCCGAACGCTCTGACGATATTACCTTATATACCGGTAACGATGATAACATCGTGATTGATTTATTAACGAACTATCAGTTCCAAAAAGACGGAAAAACCGTTAGAAAAGGTTTTGAAGGTGGATTGTTAGGACATTGGTCTGTATGGACGAAAAAAGCCGTAGAATTATTTGAAAAAATTAAGATTGAAAAAGAAAAAGATGCGATTTCAGCCGAAATGCTCACATTGGCGGCAGAGGTTACTGATACCAACAGTGCATTTTTTGATACTGCTCATAACTTCAGCGGTTGTATCGCAGGACTTCACGAAATTCTTCGCCGTCAGGGACTGATGAAAAATATTTATTGCTTAAATCCTGATGAAAGCTTATCCGAAGGTCAGTTGGAAGAATTAAATCGAATTCAGCAAATGTATCCTCATTTAAATGATGACGCTTTTATTGAATCGAACATTGAAACCTGGAAGAAAACCATAGAGGAGTCATTCTAATCTTGTAGATTAATATCCAGTTGCCTATATTATTATTTGATATAGGGTATAACCGAAACTCCGTGCAGTACACAACTTCCATTCTTGTGTTTTTATTTTTTTGATGTCATTTCTCATATATTTTTATGTATACAGAGGTTTTATTGTACGGAGTTAAGGTTGTATCAAGGGAAATCCATTTGGATTAGTTGCAACAAAATCAAATTCTTATTCGGGAAGTTTCCGGGTACTGACCCGATTTTTTAAAGTGGTTTCAGATAAAGGAAAATGATTTGGTTGAGATTGAATTTTAAAAAAAACTGTATGTATCAGGTGATTATTACCACTATTTCGGATCGTAATATAATTATTATGGTCTTTTTTTGTATCCTAAATTTCTCTATACACATGGTTAGCGCTTGTTTTCCGCAGGCGTTACATTTTCTGAATATGTGATCTAAATTAAAGGCAATGCGAGGAAGATAGCCTAAATCTTCCAGCAGAGTAAATAGGGGAAAGAAAATTGCCATTGGAGGAAGCATAACCGAAACAATCCATCCTACCACACGAAAGACTCCGCAAAAGAGCATTTGATACAGCCAATCAGGAAGACCAATATGAATGGAAAAAGTCACCAGAAGTTCCTCAAGGTAGCCAAATCCTGCGGAAAGAAGTTCAGACGGATAATTGGCACCCACAATGGTAATCCAGAAAATTACAGCCAGTAAGACCAACATAACAGGGATTCCCGTCAACCGATTTGTCAGAAAATAATCGATCTTTCTGTCTGTTTGAAAATAGGACTGATTTTGTAGTGTCACAGTTTTTTGATAGATTTCTTCTCCTTGTTGTATCATTGTTTCTGTGACAATATCAGAAAGTGTTGTTTCATTTTGTAAGTATTTTTTTTGTATTTCTTGTCGTATCTTATGTATTTTTTTATCTTCTGATAACTTTTGAAACAATGGGGAAGAATGCAGAAAATCTTCATCACTTGTTAAAAGTTTTGTTGCATAAAATCGTGGAGAATTGGGCACAGTTTTGTCCATTACATCAGATAATTCTTCGATGGCTTTTTCCAACTGTGGAGGATAAGGAATCTTACGGGGAACCGATGTTGTTTTTTTGCAAACAGCTTCGATTGCTTCTAACAGGTCAGGAAATCCATTTTTTGTTTTTGCACTGATTGGTACCACGGGAACTCCAAGTTGTTGTGAGAGTGCTTTGATATTAATTTTGATTTTCTTTTTGTGTGCTTCATCCATCAGATTGATGCAAACGACCACTTTAGAAGTGACTTCAAGAATCTGAAGCACCAGATTCAAATTGCGTTCCATACAAGTGGCATCGCAGACCACCAAAACTGCATCTGCTGTTTTGGAATATAGGAAATCACGTGTCACTTCTTCTTCCTTGGAATGAGAAATCAGAGAATAGGTCCCCGGAAGGTCGACTAAAATATACTCTTTTTTGCGATGGGAAAAGACGCCACGGGCATTGGTTACGGTTTTTCCGGGCCAGTTTCCTGTATGTTGCCGAAGTCCGGTCAATGCGTTAAATATGGTGCTTTTTCCGACGTTTGGATTTCCTGCCAATGCCACGATACAATCGGAGGGATTTTTTTTTGTAATGCTAAAATCGGCAGTGCTTGTTGATATTCCCGTAGATTGAACGGTAAGTCCCATTTAACATCAGTCCTTTCTGGTTTTTGTATCTGTGAAAAAGGGACTGTAACAAGGTACAGCCCCTCTTGTATTAAGATTCTTTTATGGAGTGAGATTGGACGAGGATTCCTTTTGAATCCCGGTTTCTCAGGGCAATCATCGCACCACGAACAAAGTAAGCAACGGGGTCTCCCGATGGATTTTTTAACACACATTCGATTTTGGTACCGGGAATAATGCCCAAATCTTGTAATCTTCGACGCATAGAACCGAAAGTCAGGATCTTTTGAACGGTTGCATACTGTCCAACCCCAAGCTCACATAAGGGTATTTCTTGATTCATTGGATTACTCCTCCATAACTGTTAACAAAGGGGATTTAGTTACAAGATATGTATTTTTTTGAAAGAGGTGACAAAAAGAGCGAAAAGACTTGCACTTTTGTTAAAACCATAGTATAATAAAACAAATTAAGAAAAAGAGAAGGTGTAACCTATGGAATATGAATTACATTACGGTGATATGAAGGCAATTTGTACCACCATGGGGGCAGAATTGATTTCTTTCAGAAAAAACAATGGCAGAGAAATCATCTGGCAGGGAGATGCAACCTATTGGAATGGCAGAAATCCCCATTTGTTTCCGATTGTTTGCAGTTTGAAGGATTCTAAAACCATGATCAATGGAAAAGAATATACAATTCCTAAGCATGGATTTGCCCGTCGGAAAGAATTTTCGGTGGCGGAAAAAACAGACAGCAGCATTACTTTTTTATTGCAAGACAGCCCGGAAACCAAGGAATGTTATCCTTATGCGTTTCGTTTTTATGTGACCCATACTTTGACTGAAGATGGTTTTATCACCACTTACCGTGTGGAAAACACTGATTCGGATACTATTTTGTTTGGGGTTGGCGGACACACGGCATATAATTGTCCTATGAAAGAAGGGGACAGTTTTTCGGATTATGAAATCCGTTTTAACAAAACTGAAACGAATCCCATTTATCAATGTGTTCCCGATGATTTGGGCGGATTGTTATATGAACGTGGAATTCGCAAAGAATACGAGAATGTTTCTGTAATCCCGCTTCAGTACAGCATTTTTGATTTGGATGCGTTGATTTTTTCCAAATTAAATTCCGATAAAGTGCAGCTGGTGCACCGTTCGGGCGAATATGGCATTGAAGTGGAAATGAAAGGGTTTGACTCTTTGGGAATCTGGACACCCATTCAAAAGGAAGCACCATTCCTTTGTATTGAACCTTGGACCATTATTCCGGATAAAGAGGATACCACGGGAATATTTTCCGAAAAACCGAATATTACCGCATTAAATCCGGGAGAAGAAAAAATCTTTTCCTATCAGATGCGTTTGGTGTAAGAAAGGAAGCGATGCAGGATGAAATATCCTTTCTGGGTGTTAAAAAAAGAGGGATTAGGATTATTAAAAGGAAAGTGGAATCCTTTGGTTTTATCTCTTTTTATTCCGTTTTTAATTTATTGTGCTTTTTTGGTTCGTTGGTTTGTTATGGATGGCGAGATAGTGTATACCACCGTTTCCATTGCCAAAATGTTGCAGTTTGAATGTGCTGCGTTGGTGTTTTTATTAATATGGGAAATAGCAACTGTTGGGATTTATCGTCAGTTGCAACCGGACCGGGAAAAGGTTGGCTTCTTTAGAGTGTACGGCTTTGGAATCCGAAATATCTTAAAACTTTTTCCGACCTTGTGCCTGACCATCATTCTTCCGACAGCCATCAATTTACTGATTACCTATGGGAATGTGGATTGGTTATATGATTATCTGTTCTTCAGCCTGATGGGGTATGAGGTGTACTATTTGCTGTTGACCGTTATTTCTTTGGTGATACAGCTTCTTGGTATCTATCTGAAATATGCTTTGATATTTGTACCCTGTATTTTAGCAGAACATCCTGAGTTTGGCTCCTTTTTGGTTATGAAGGAAAGTTTTCGGCTCAGTCGTGGGAATAAACTGTATGTTTTTCTTTTGGAACTGAGTTTTGTTGGTTGGATGTTTCTTGGAAGTATGGCGGTAATCGGTGTGTTGTGGGCAATGCTGTATATGCTTGCTGCCCGATTGGCTTATTATAAACGTTTGACCAAACCGGAAGAAGTTTTTGTGCAATTTAATTCTATGCAGTAAAAAAACAGTCGCAAAATAATTTTATTTTGCGACTGTTTTTTCTTTATTCAAATATTTTTCCCAATACGGTTGCTGCAGTGGTTGCCAATTTTTTCTCGGTGTCTCCCAAGGTGGTTTTGATATCGGTGGAATACAAAATAACAGAACCTATGATGTCACCTTCTGAAATAATGGGAATGACGGCACCGCATAGATAATTATTGTCATAGTCTAAAAGATGCACCCTTGATTCAGAAATATTATTTACAAAATAAGGGTCTCTGTTTTTTAATACTGTTTCAATTTCGGAAGAAATTTTTTGGTCAATTAAATCTTTTTTACCCACACCTGCTGCACAGATAATACTGTCACTGTCTGTGATGACTGTATTATGTCCACTGATTTTATAAAGAGCGTCTGCATATTGGGTAGCAAAATTTGCAAGTTCCCCCACAGCAGAATATTTTTTGAATATCACTTCTCCATCTTTGTTGGTAAAAATTTCCAATGGATCGCCTTCGCGGATGCGCATTGTACGGCGGATTTCTTTTGGGATAACCACACGACCAAGGTCGTCTATTCTTCTTACAATTCCTGTTGCTTTCATTCTATAAACTCCTTTGACAAAATAAAGGCCCCCTTGCCTAAAGGGGGCTGGCGCCGAAGGCGACTGGGGGATTTTTTATCCCTCCACCGCAAGCGGTCCCCCTCCCTTGAGGTAAGGGAGGCTTGTTTTTAGGTTTAATTTACAAAACTATTTTGTGAAAGTCGTGGAATTTTTATGTAAGGAAAAAGGTGGAAAGTTTAGGAATTTGTTATATCTGATTATGAATTATCGTTTCATTAAATAATCCATACATATTTTCAATCTATTTTTTGTCTTTTCCATGCAAATTCCAATAGAACCCTGTGTTGATGTATTTTTGCAGAACGGTTACGGCTGTCTGTAAAAAGTGTTTTGGAACCGCTACTATACATGTTGTTTGTAGGTTTGCGACAGATAATTGTGAATACTCCCTTTACTTTTTTCGTTCTTTGTGATATACTATATTGGACAGAACATCCAGGTTTTGTGTAAATTTTTTGTGAGGTGAAAAATATGTCTTCAAACAGTGATGCGCTTTTTTGGAAAAAGAAAGAATATATTTCCTTTTTGCTGAGTATTCTTGTTTTTTTTATTCATTCACATTTTGCTGATGGAGTTGTCAGCGGTAGTCTTATTTCTGTTGTGAATCAAAAAGTATCTTACTTTTTCTCCAATTCCATTACCAGGTTCGCTGTTCCTATGTTTTTTATGATGTCGGGAATCTCCTTTTTTAAGGGGTATGACAACAAAAAATATTTCA
Organism: Clostridia bacterium; assembly: GCA_045638525.1. Lineage (GTDB taxonomy): Bacteria > Bacillota > Clostridia > UMGS1840 > UMGS1840 > SIG452. The sequence continues at coordinate 252,954 of JAZUBQ010000012.1, read as the reverse complement.
CAAAAATCAAAACCCGTTTATTCACACTGGTGATACCGTATTTGCTTTGGAATACGATTTGGATGCTTTGGGAAATTTTCACTTCCTATTCCTTTCTTGCAAAATTGTCCACAGACAGCGTACCCTATGCGTTAACCATACCTAATATACTAAAAGGCATATTTTTCTACGGATGTAACATTCCGTTTTGGTTTGTATTTGATTTAATTGTATTTTCGTTTGCAGCACCTTTGGTATTTTTCCTTATCAAAAATAAATACGTCGGCATTATTTCCATTGTTTGTTTATCGGTAGTATCGCTGTTTGGAATCTACTTGCCGATGGACGTGTTCTATTATCCTATGGCCATTGTTTTCTATTTGATAGGCGCTATGATAGGATATCATTTCTTCGATTTTGTTTCCAAAAAATCATCGAAACCGATGCAGATTGCATCCTGGATATTCCTTTTAGCATATATTCTTTCTAAAAATATAGTTCCGCAGAACCTACATAGGGATCATTATTTCATACAAGTCGTTGTATATACCCTTGCGGCATTTTCTTTGTGGAATGTTGTGGATGGTTTTATTGAACAAATGAAACCAAGAGCAATCTATCGTCGTTCTTTTGCCGTTTATGCTATGCATCTTCCGGTAGCAATCGTGATACTGAAAATATTCGGATTTTGCCTTCCGCAAAACGAGTGGCTTGCGATTCCGAAATTCATAATTATGATTGTTTCAACACTTGTGATTATCAATTTTGTGTGTGCTATGCTCGAAAAGTTTGCTCCGAAAATTTATGCAACACTTATGGGGAACCGAATGAAAAAAACAACTAACACAGTTAAAGTTGTTTCATAATATTTAAAGTGATTTTTGAACGAATTAAGGGCAATGGATAATATCGATGCTTTCTATATACTTTCCGCATTTTAAACATCTCATAATAGAAAGTTCCTTTCGGTTTGTTTTATGGTTTTATTTTAAAATTATTAAATCATATGTACTGTTAATTATCAAGAAAAATTGTATGGTTTTCCCATGAAAATCTGTTTTATTTGACTTTTTTTAGTGCTTATGATAGAATAATCAAAGAAATTGGTATTATGGTAAATTTTGGGAGGAGTTTTTATGACAAGAGAATCTATGGAAGCTTTGTTTCAGTCCGTGACTCCGTATATTGTGAATATTGCAGGAAAACTTGTGGTATCGGTTTTTATCTTGGTAATCGGTTTTAAATTGGTCAAGCTTTTGGCAAAACTGATGGGGAAGAGCAAGGCGTTTTCCAGACTGGATCCCAATGTAGCATCCTTTTTTAACAGCTTTTTTTCCATTGCTTTAAAAGTCTTGGTAATTGTTACCGTTGCCGGAATTTTAGGAATTCCGATGACATCTTTTATTACGATTTTAGGTTCTATGGCGGTTGCAATCGGGCTTTCGTTACAGGGCAGTCTTTCCAATATAGCAGGAGGAATTATTCTTTTGTTATTTAAACCGTTCAGCATTGGAGAGTATATTTCTGTGGATGGTGTGGAAGGCACGGTTTCGGAAATCGGACTGTATTATACGTATTTAAAAACGCCGGATAATCAGAAAGTGGTGGTTCCCAATGCGGTGGCATCCAACAACACTTTGGTGAATGTTACCCATCAGACGACCCGTCGTGTGGATTTGAATTTTACGGTTGGATATGACAGCGATATTGAAGTGGTGAAAGACATTCTTTTGGGGATTGCCAACGCACATAGTGACGTTTTAAAAACGCCTGCCGAACCAATGGCGAGACTGTCGGAACACGGAGACAGCGCCTTGGTGTTTGTGCTTCGGTGCTGGTGTAAAAGCGAGCAGTATTGGGATGTTCGTTTTGACTTGTTGGAGCAGGTGAAAGTTGCTTTTGACCAACGGGGAATCTCCATTCCGTATCCTCAGATGGATGTTCATTTAACAAAATAACAGAACAAGAAAATAATAAAAAGAATGAAAATAATGAAAATATCTCAGAAGCTTTTTGGTAAGTTTCTGAGATATTTTTTTCCTCTGTAATAGTCAAAGAAAAATTCGGAAATAATAGGGACAAACCATTGGATATGTTGGAAAAGAATTATGGAGGAATGTTATGAATAAAGTGGTTATCTGCGGTGTCAACACGCAGAATCTGCCCAACTTGAATCACGATAAGAAAATGGAGTTGTTCCAAAAAATTAAAGCAGGAGACAAAAATGCCAGAGAAGAATTTATCAACGGGAATCTTCGTCTGGTGTTAAGTGTCATTAAAAAGTTCTCCAATCGGGGAGAAAATCTGGACGACTTATTTCAAATAGGTTGTGTAGGGCTGATTAAAGCCATTGACAACTTTGACCTGGCGCACGAAGTAAAATTTTCCACCTACGCTGTGCCTATGATTCTTGGCGAAATCAAGCGGTATCTGCGAGATTCCGGTGCGATTAAAGTGAGTCGCTCTCTAAAAGATGTTGCCTATCGGGCACTGACTGCAAAAGAAAAACTGACGGCATCATTGGGACATGAACCCTCGCCGTATGAAATTGCAAAAGAAATTGAAGTGACGCCCAAAGAGGTTGTGACTGCATTGGATGCGATTTGCGATCCTGTTTCCTTATATGATCCTATTTATAATGACGGGGGAGATGTGATTTTAGTGATGGATCAGCTGTCTGATAAGGAAGATAAGGAAGAAAAATGGGTGGGCGGAATTTGTGTGTCGCAGGCACTCAGGAAACTGTCACCAAAAGAACAAAAAATATTGTCTATGCGATTTTTTGAAGATAAAACACAAACGGAGATTGCCGAAGAAATTCATATTTCTCAGGCACAGGTTTCTCGATTGGAAAAAAATGCACTGATTTCTATGCGAAAATATATTCTGTGACTGTTTGATATTTTCTCTTTTTCTCTCATATAAATAGAGAAGAAGGGGAGGCGTCTTAGGGATGAAAAAATCAAAAAAATTTGTTATCAATATGGCAATTCTCACAGGCACATCGTTTTTGCTCCGAAGTTTGCAGCTTGGGTTTTCGGTATATCTTTCCAACACAATCGGAGCAGAAGCGATGGGGATTTTTCATTTGGTTTTATCGGTGTATTTCTTTGCGGTAACACTTGCTACCTCAGGAATCGGACTGACGATGACCAAGCTGATTTCAGAAGAAATTGCCTTGGGAAATGAAGCTAATATTCGTGCAATGCTGAAAAAGGGGATTTGTTATTGCCTGTTTTTTAGCTTGTTGGCTGCAGTTTTGTTGTTTTTTTCTGCACCATTTTTGGTTAAAGTTTGTTTTGGAGGGGAGATTACACACCTTCCTTTATACATATTGGCAATCGGATTACCATTTTTGTCGGTATCCTCTGCATTATCAGGCTATTTTACCGCCAGACGAAAGGTTTATAAAACCGCTTTGGGACAAATTCTGGAACAGCTTTTGAAAATCGGAGCCACAGTTTTGTTGCTGATTGTTTTTTTGCCACGAGGCCTTACTGCAACTTTATGTGCTTTGGTGATTGGCGGAACTATCTCTGAAATTTTTTGTTTTTGCTATTTATGGATTTTAACCCGTTTGGAGTTTCGAGTTGTTAAATCCAAAAAACAACCTTGTGGACAGTGGAAAAAATTGTTTGGATTCTCTGTTCCCATTGCATTAAGTTCTTATCTTCGTTCCGGACTTTCTTCGGTCAAACAACTGATGGTTCCTGCAAGAATGAACCAATCCGGTGTTAAAAATGCAATGGTGCAATATGGTGTTGTCAATGGAATGGTGTTTCCTGTTCTTTTGTTTCCTCAAGTGATTCTGGCGGCGTTTTCTTCGCTTTTGGTACCGGAAATTACAGAAAAATATACATTAAAACAGATGGATTCTCTCAAAGAAATTTTATCAAGAATTTTCAAAGTTACTTTGATTTTTGCTGTTGCTGTTGGTGGGATTTTATTTCTATATGCCAAGGATTTATGTGTGATATTATATCAAAATGCCGGGATTTCCTTTTATTTGAAGTTGTTGGCTCCGCTTGTTGTGATTATGTATTTGGATGACATTGTGGATGCGGTTTTAAAAGGGATTGACTGTCAGGTGGCAGTGGTCAGAATTAACATTGTCGATTCTCTGACGGGAATTGTTCTTCTTTGGAATCTGTTGCCTGTATTTCATATCAAAGGTTATCTGATGGTGATTTTTTTCAGCGAAATTTTGAATGGGACACTAAGTATTTTGAAGCTGATGAAGCATACTGATTTCACATTGGCACCTTTTTCCTGGATTGTGTTTCCTACAGGAGTTATTGCGATTTCTATGCTAGCATCTAAAATTTTAGTACCGTTTTCGGTATTGGGGAGCATAGGGGTGTCGCTTCTTTTGTATTTTGGTATTTTATACGCACTTGGAATTTTAAATTACCATGATTTTACAATTTAGAGATTGCATCCATAACACTGCTGCTTGACATTATTACAGTAGATGTGATATACTGTAAGGAAAGAAAAAACAATCAGATAGGATAACGTTATGAAATTTTTTGGACACTTTAAAACCATTACCCGGCATAAGATTCTGGTAATGAAACACTGTTTTCGTGTGGGACTCTATTGGCAGGGGATTTGCCATGATATGTCAAAGTATCATCCGAAAGAATTTCGGACCGGTATCAAATACTATGTCGGTACCGACAGTCCGAATGCGGAGGAGCGAAGAGCTACCGGTCTCTCTACCGCCTGGCTTCGTCATAAAGGAAGAAATAAGCATCATTTTGAATATTGGATTGATTACAGCCAAAATCCCGAGGAAGGGATTGTAGGGATGAAAATGCCCTTAAAGTATGTGGCAGAAATGTTTTGCGACCGTCTTGCTGCCTCCAAAAATTATCAGGGAGCGGCTTACACCACCGATCATCCTCTGGCGTATTATCAGAACGGGAGAGATAAGATTATCATTCACCCTGAGGTGGATGCTTTGTTGATGACATTGCTTACCATGTTAAAAGAGGAAGGCGAAGATGCAACCTTTGCTTATTTGAAAAAATTGTTAAAAGAAGAAAAACAAAAAAACATATAAAAAATCGGCTCATACTGAGTCGATTTTTTATATGTTTACTGCTGTTTTTTCGAGAAAAGATCTGGTATCGTTATATCAGTTTATCACATTCTAATAACATCAGCATTGCCATTTCGGTTGCTTCTAAAAATCCTTCAATACAAAGAACTTCGTCAGGCTGATGAAGATTACCGTGACCTTTGGGTAACGGGAAGGGGATTTCACGCCGTACCATTGTGCCGATTTCTACTGCACAGGGTAAATGACGGCCGTAGGTTCCGCCTGCGTTCACTAAGCTTTTTGCTTCTTTGTCACCGGTGTATTCTTTATATACCTGTAAGCAAGCTTGAACGGTTGGTAAATCTTCGGGGAGCACATGGGTAGACATTACGTGAGAGAAGGAAACCGTCCAATTCTTTTTGCTGAATTTTTCGGTTAAATCTTGTTTTAAAGCCTCAGGGTCGGTGGTTTTACCGAATCGAATATCAAATACCAAAGAAAGATGTCCGTCATTCACTCTCACAATGCCGTTGGTGCAAGTCAATTTACCAAAATCGGGATCGGTGTTTTCAATTTGTAAACCTTCACCATAGGCGGTAGCTAACAATTCTTTCACAAAGGAGAGCTGTTTTTGATCATTTTCTGTTAACAGTTTGCACTCAGACAGAAAATCAGCAATTAAAAATCCTGCGTTTAAAGAACCTTCAGGGAAAGCTCCGTGGGTGGATAACCCTTCGGCATAGACAACTACCTCGTTATCTGCCAAAGAAACTTTTACAGCTTCGGTTTCTTTCGCCTTTAAAGTTTCATACAATCCATCTTTATTTTTAAATGTTAAAGTTGCTTTTCCTAAAATGATATTAAACGAAACTCCACCGTGAAAATCGGTGATATCGTCCAAAGCGATATCAGAAACCGCAGTTGCTTGGAACATTCCTTTGTTTCCTCGATATAAGGGGAATTCGGAATCGCAAATCAAAGCGAAATCGGGTGCTTTATGTTTTTTTGTATAATTTTCGATATCTTGCATTCCGGTTTCTTCGCTGATACCTGTGAAAGAAACAATTTTGCTTTTGATAGGCAGGTTTAACTCCCGGATCATTTTCATAATGTAAAGCGCAGAAACTACAGCACATTTATCGTCTGCCACACCACGCCCGATTAAAAATCCGTCCTTTTGGGTAGCCGAAAAAGGAGAACCTGCAACCCAGTCATCGCCTGCTGCCACCACATCCGCATGAGCAAACAAACCAAGACTTTTTTCTCCTTCGCCCAAATAAGACAGCAGATAACCGCCTTGATGGTCAGCTTCGGAGGGGAATCCGTTGGTTTCGTATAAGTCTTTGACATAGTCTAAAATTTCGGCACATTCTTTGCCAAATGGATATTCTTCGCTCACATTTTGCTGTACTGACGGAAATGCTACCAACTTGGAAAGACAGTCAATCATTTCCTCTTTGTGAGACCAGATATAATCGTGAATTTGTTGTTTGTACATCGTAAAATAGCTCCTTTGTTATCTATTGTATGAAGAACGCCTGATTCTATGCAAGATTGAATTTTTTGATGAGATCGTCTTTCATTTCCTGAATCAGCACAAGCTCAGGTTTTCCGATATAATTCAAGTTATGGCGTTTGACCATTTCTTTTGCCATGATCAGATTTTTCTCGTCAAAAGCATCTTTTGCGGTATGTGCATCCATACCAAAGGTAACAGGACACCCCACTTCTCCTGCCATAGCAAAAAATCTGTCTCCGGGATATACACACAAATCTCTTGCACCGTTAAAGTTGATTTCCAGAGGAATGTTGTATTCTTTGGATGCAACGCAGATTTTTTTCATTTCCTGCAGGTAGAGAGCATCGTTTTCTCCAACATAATCTAACAGGTCCGGATGAGCCACATAGCTGAAAATTCCTGTTGCCATTCCTTTTAACACGCAGTCCACATATTCAAGAATGTCTTCATCGTTTGTAGTTTTGGCACCGGACGGATAGCCGTTTGGATATTCATTTTTCAGATAATGTTGTCCCAAAATTAAGTATTCGGCATCGTGATCCAATGCGGATTTTAGCATTTGGGGAAAATACAGCGGATAATACTCCATTTCGTACCCGATTTTTATGTCGAGTTGGTCTTTGTATTTTTCCCTGAGGCGATTGGCTTCGGCAAGATAGGTTGGAACATCGGCTAAATCAATGCGATAACAGCTTGCTTCCTTGCCGTCCGGGAATCGAAAAGGGAGATGTTCTGAAAAACCCAGATAACGAATTCCGTTTTCTATGGAAATTTGTACATATTCTTCCATTTCGCCACTTGCGTGATGACAGTATTTGGTATGTGTGTGATAATTGTAATTCATAATGTACTCACTTTCTGATCATTCCGGTGTTGTGAAAATTATTCTATATGGAATTTTTTCAAAATTTCTTCTTTCTTTTTCTGAAGTAAAATTAAGTTTGGTTTTCCAATGTAATTTAAGTTGTGTCTTTTGACCATTTCTTTTCCGATTGCAAGACTTTCTTTGTCGTAACACTCTGAAATGGCGTGGGCATCCATTCCAAACGTAATGGGGGAACCGATTTGTCCTGCAATGGAGAAAAATGTATCGCTCGGATAATGAATTTTGTCACGGATTCCGCAGAAATTGATTTCTAAGGGGATGTTATGTTCTTTGGAAGCAAGACAAATTTTTTTCATTTCCTGTTCGTAGAGTGATAAATTTTCTCCGCAGTATTTTAGCACATCGGGATGGGCAACATAGGTAAACACACCACTTTGGATGGCAGAAAGCACACAATCGGTGTAGGCTGTCAACGCTTCATCACTGGTGTGTCCGTAAGAGGAAAAGTGACAGTCGGGATGTTCGTTTCCGGGGCAGTGTTGCCCTAAAATCAGATATTCGGCGCCGTAATTCAATACGTTTTTCAGCATATCTTTAAAATATAGAGGATAATATTCCATTTCATAGCCGATTTTTATGTCAATCTGCTTTTCGTATACTTTCTGAAGACGTTTCGCTTCCTTTAAATAATCATTCACATTTGCCATAGGTAAACGGAAAAAGGATTCATAACCATCGGGGAAACGAAAAGGAGCGTGTTCGGAAAAACCCATATAAAGGACACCGTTTGCAATCATTTCCTGTATATATTCTTCCATTTCATCAATGGCATGACCGCAATATTTTGTATGTGTATGATAATTATAATCCATAGCGGAAGACTTCCTTTTCATAAAAACTCTTTTGTATTATAGCATAATTTTAAAAAACTGTCAATGAAAAAGAACCTTTTTTCCGCTTTGGAACAAAGGTTCTTTTTATGAATTTTAAATAAATTATTCAAACTGAAAAGAGCCGGAAATCAAGGTGACAAGTTCTTTTGCGACGGTAAGTAAACCGCCTTTTGCAAATGCTTTTCGTTGGGTGCCGTCGTCAAAATGAATCACAACAGGAGCCTCCACAATGGAAGTGACAAAAGGGATGTGTCCTGCCATAACGGCAAGTTCACCTTCGGTTCCCCGAACATCCAGTCTCACAACTTCTCCTTTGAATAAATTTCCGTCGGGAGAGGAAACAATCAAATGAAAGGTATTCATTATTTTTGCACCTTCTTCGCTTTTTCGATGGCTTCTTCGATGGTTCCTACAAATAAGAAGGCAGATTCGGGCAGATCATCGTGTTTGCCTTCGATAATTTCACGGAATCCTCGTACCGTTTCTTTTACGGGAACATAGGTACCCTTGATACCGGTGAATTTTTCCGATACATCAAAGGGCTGGGATAAGAAACGCTGAATTTTTCTGGCACGACCAACCAAAAGTTTGTCTTCGTCGGACAATTCATCCATCCCCATAATGGCGATGATATCCATCAGCTCGTTGTATCGTTGCAGAATTCTTTGCACTTCTTTTGCAACTGTGTAATGTTCTTCTCCCACAATTTCAGCGGATAAAATTCGGCTGGTGGATTCTAAGGGATCAACCGCAGGATAAATCCCCTGAGAAGCAATATTTCTTGCCAGAACGGTGGTGGCATCCAAATGTGCAAACGTGGTTGCGGGAGCAGGGTCTGTTAAGTCATCCGCAGGCACATACACCGCCTGAATGGAGGTGATAGACCCTTTTTTGGTGGAAGTGATTCTTTCCTGCAAAGCACCCATTTCAGTTGCTAACGTAGGTTGATAGCCAACTGCTGACGGCATACGTCCCAGTAGTGCAGAAACCTCACTTCCTGCCTGGGTGAAACGGAAAATATTATCAATAAACAATAAAACGTCCTGCCCTTGTTTGTCACGGAAATATTCTGCCATGGTAAGACCTGACAGAGCAACTCTCATTCGGGCTCCCGGTGGTTCATTCATTTGTCCGTATACCAAAGCAGTGTTGGAAATAACACCGGATTGTTTCATTTCGTTATATAAATCGTTTCCTTCTCGGGTACGTTCTCCAACACCGGAAAAAACCGAAATACCGCCGTGTTCTTTGGCGATGTTGTTGATTAATTCCATAATGAGTACGGTTTTGCCAACTCCGGCACCACCGAATAATCCGATTTTACCACCTTTGGAATAGGGGCAAATTAAGTCAATAACTTTAATACCGGTTTCAAACATTTCATCAGAAGTTGCCAACTCCTCGTATTTGGGAGCCGGACGATGAATGTTCCAACGTTCTTCGGCGTTTGCATCAGGCAGATTGTCTACCGCATCTCCCAATACGTTAAAAATACGTCCTAAGGTTTCTTTCCCAACAGGGACGCTGATGGGGGAGCCGGTATCAATAACATCCACGCTGCGCTGTAAGCCGTCTGTCGATGCCATTGCAATACATCTTGCGGTGTTTGCACCGATATGCTGAGCAACTTCAACAGTTAAGGTTCTTCCCTCCATGGGAATCTTCAGTGCGTTATAAATTTCGGGAAGTTCATTTTCTTTGAAACGAACGTCTACCACAGGTCCCATAACCTGCAATACTTTCCCGATTTTTTTAGTTTCTTTGGTTATTTTGGTATCTTTCTTTTCCAAAAACTTCACCTCTTTACTAATTGCCGCTTCCGGCAACAATTTCCGTGATTTCCTGGGTGATGGCACCCTGTCTTGCACGGTTATATTCCAGTTTCAAATCTTCAATCATTTGTTTTGCGTTTTTCCCCGCACTGTCCATTGCCATTCTTCGTGCCGCAACTTCTGAGGCAAAACTTTCACGGAGGGCGGCAATGAGTAAACCTGCTACATATTCTTTGGCAACCTGATTGAGCACCGTCAGATGGTCAGGTTCAAAAACCACTGAACTATCCGCAGTTTCACTTTTCTGGAAGGGAAGAATCCATTTGATTTTTGCTTCGTTTGCCATCACGGAAATGTATTCGGTATATAAAATGCCGAGACGGTCAAATTTACCTTCCGCAAAATCACGACATAAATCTTCTGCCAAAGGATAGGCATCGGAAAAATAGTATTTCTCAGAGGATTGCACTTCTTTTCCATACCGTTCGCAGGCACGTTTTCCTAAAGGGATAATTTCGGCATTGGGAAATTGGGATGCCAGTTTAAACACATTGGCATTGTATCCGCCTGCCAATCCACGATCACCGGCAATCACAATAAGACGGGTTTTCTCTCCACCCTCGTTTCGCATAAAAGGACTTTTTAAACATTCCGAGGATGCGGTAAGTGATGAAATTGCTTTTTCCAAAGAAGCTGTGTATTCTCTTGCTTTCATCATTCCTTCGTTGGCACGACGGATTTTGGAAGAAGCAACCAACCCCATTGCTTTGGTCAGTTGCAAAGTGGAGGTAACGCTTTTGATTCGGATTCGTAACTCTTTTGTGTTACCTGCCATATACTACACCTGCACTTTCGCAAGAATGTCTTTTAATTGGTTTTCCAAAACATCATCGTATTCGCCGTTTTCAATGGCCAAAAGCCAACTCTGATGTTCGTTTTCCAGTTTGGCAAACAGCTTTGCTTCATATTTTTTCACATCAGTAACTGCCACAGAATCTAAAAATCCTTTGATTACTGCATATACAATGGCAACCTGACAGCCAACCCGAACCGGAGCGTTTCTTCCTTGTTTTAACACCTCTACGATTCTTTCTCCCAAAGCCAAACGAGCTTTGGTATCGGCATCCAAGTCGCTACCGAACTGTGCAAATGATTGCAACTCACGATATTGAGAGTATAACAGCTTTAATTCACCTGAAACTTTTTTCATTCCTTTAAGCTGTGCAGAGCCACCCACACGGCTTACTGAGATACCGGGATTGATTGCCGGCATAATACCGGAATGGAACAATTCGGTTTCTAAGAAAATCTGACCGTCGGTAATGGAAATTACGTTGGTGGGGATATAGGCAGATACGTCACCTGCCTGAGTTTCGATGATGGGTAGGGCAGTGATGGAGCCACCACCGTATTCTTTTGCCACACAAGCGGCACGTTCCAAAAGTCTGGAATGCAGATAAAATACATCCCCCGGGTAAGCTTCACGACCGGGCGGCCGACGAATCAGAAGAGAAAGAGCACGATATGCCACAGCGTGTTTGCTCAAATCATCATAAATGATTAACACATCTTTGCCTTGTTCTCTGAAATGCTCTGCCATAGCACATCCGCTATAGGGAGCAATATATTGAAGCGGAGCGCTTTCTGCTGCAGTTGCAGAAACAATGATGGTATATTCCATTGCACCGTTTCGTTGCAATTCACTTGCTAATTTTGCCACAGAGGTGCTTTTTTGACCGATGGCAACATAAATGCAGATTACGCCTGTATTTTTCTGATTGATGATGGTATCAATGGCGATTTCGGTTTTCCCGGTCTGACGGTCTCCGATAATCAGCTCACGCTGACCACGACCGATGGGAATCATACTGTCAATGGCTTTGATGCCGGTTTGAAGCGGCACATTGACACTTTCTCGTTCGATGATGCCGGGAGCTTCTGATTCAATGGGACGGGTTGTGTCATATTTGATGGGGCCCTTTGCATCAATGGGTTCACCCAAAGCGTTTACCACACGACCCAGCAAATCGTTGCCCACGGGTACGGATAACACCTTCCCGGTACGGGATACGTTGGCACCTTCACGAATATTGTTCTTGTTGGAAAGGATGGCAACAGACACGGTTTCTTCTTCCAGGTTTTGTGCCATGCCAAAACTGCCGTTTTCAAATTCCAGCAGTTCGTTTGCCATACAGTTTTTCAGTCCGTAAACTCTGGCGATACCGTCACCCACAAGGATAACTTTTCCTGTTTCGTCCATTTGTACACGAGACTTATAGTTTTCGATTTGTGTTTTTATAATGTGACTGATTTCTGCAGGATTTGTCATAATTTTATCACTTCCTTGATCCGTTGCAAGCGTTTGGATACACTGCCATCTATGATTTGGTCTTCCAAGGTGATTTTAAGTCCACCTAAGAGGCTGTCATCCACCTGATAGACAGGGTGAATATGCTTGCGATATTTTGCTTCCAGTTTGATTGTGAGTTTTTCTTTTTGTTCCTCTGTCAAAGGGATTTTTGAGGTGACGGTTACAGTTACCGTATTGGAAATTGCCATTTCCAGTTTGAAAAACTCTTCGATAGTTTCTGAAAGCCTGGTGATGTGATTGTGTTCACACAACAGCTTCAAAAAGGACACCACATCTTCCGGCATATCTTTTCCAAAGGCTTCGTCGATTGCAAGAAGCCGTTCGGACAGAGACAGTGCAGGAGTGGCAAGATACTCGGGATACTCCGGATTTTCACAGAGTATCTGGGTTATCAGTTCCAGATTTTCGGCATAGTCTTTCACCTTGTTTTTCTCCATAGCGATGGCGAACAAGGCTTCCGCATAGGCTTTACTTGTGTCCTTCATTTGTTTCACCTATTTCATTGATAAAAGAATCAATCATTTTTTTGTGGTCTTCTATGTTAATCTCACGTTCCAGCATTTTGCCGGCAAGCATAGTGCCCACAGTAACGATTTCTTCCTTGATGGTTTGTTCTGCTTTTTTTAGTTCCAACTCAGCGTTGGTTTCAGCCTGACGCAAGATTCCGTCTGCCTTTACTTTGGCATCGGCGAGAATCTGCTGTTCTCTCTGCTCGGCATTTTGCACGGCAGACTGAAGTAAGCTATCTGCTTCCCATTGAGCATTGGATAGCTTTTCTTCGTATGTTTTTTTGTCAAAAAGAGCTCTTCGTTTTGCATCTTCTGCTTGTTTATACTCGTTATCAATGGTGTCCTGACGATTTTTTAACATCGTTTTCACCGGCTGATACAAGAATTTTTTCACCAACAAATAAAGAATCAGAAGATTCAGCAGGGCATAGAGTATTTCCCAGAGATTAATCGAAATAATTGGTAATGTTTGCATGTTGCATGCTCCCTATCTGTACTGACAATTTATTTGGGTAACTGAGACATGGTGTTTACTAAAATGTCTACTAAAATGTTGGGTGCAACGAAAATTAAAAGGATGGCGATAACCAAAGCGTAAAGACCGGTGGTTTCTGCAATCGCACAACCCATCAACATTGTGGTGGTAACACTACCTTTACATTCAGGTTGACGACCGATGGCTTCACAAGCTTTTGCTACAGCATTTCCTTCCCCGATACCGGGACCGATACCGGCAATCATTGCCAGACCTGCTCCCAATGCACATCCGCCTAAAATGAGACCAATTGCAAGTTCCATAAAAAAATCCTCCATTTATATGTTATAATTTTTAACAAGTTATATTGTTTGTTTTTTTGATTTTTTCTGTTGTTTTTGTTGCTTTCGCAGTTCGTAATCTTCCTGCGGGAACCCTAACGATACATTCATCATCGTCAGCATTGCAAAGATAAAGGCTTGCAAGCATCCGGAGAATATATCAAAATATATGGATAACACAGCAGGAATCCCTACACGAAACCAGGAAATTTCTCCTAAAAAGCCGGGTAGCCAACCGAGAAGCGTTTTAGACAGTCCGCTCAGTGCAACCGCCAACAGAGTGGAAATTACCGTTCCGGACAGAATGTTGCCGTAATGACGGAAACTCATAGAGATGGGAGTTGCAAATTCGCTTAAAAAGTTGATGGGAGCTAAGAGTGCTACCGGTTCCGTAAAACTTTTTAAATAGTATAATGGACCGCATTTCATTTTATAGTAGGTGATTAAAATAAACACCAGAACGGCCCAACCACCCACCACGTTAATATCAGAGGTTGGTGGGAACAATCCGATGAGAGAAATCAGACTGGACACAGCGGACAAAGCGAGCATCGCAATGATGAAAGGGGAATAGCCCATAAAATATTCACCCATATTTTCCGCTACCAAAGCATCCACTTTTTCTACAATCAATTCAGCAAAGTGTTGCCGTTTTAAACATACCCGCTGGTGCAGACCATGCACCATATATAAGCAGAAAAACAGGATGGTTATGGTTACCAAAAGGGAATTGATTTGTGACTCGGTTACCGGAAAATCCTGCAACGGCATCGGGATGGTGAAAAACACACGGGCTCCCGTCAGAGTGATTCCCTCTGTGACAGGTTTTGTGAGTACCTGAAGCACCACTCCGATTGCAAGGGGGACAATCATCATAATGATATAAAAAATATCCAACAGCCGAAAGCTGCGACTGGTTTTTTTCAAAATGAAATCACCTCACACGATTAGTCTTTACGAACAAAAGGACGCAGTGTTACCGCAATTCTTGGGAACAAAAGAGGAACCACCACCGCAACGGTGTGGAAAAAAGGAAGCAAATATCCTGCTCCTGCAATCGCAATCAGAAAGAACATTCTTGCCGACTGCGAAAGTTTAATCAGATTTTTTGCTTCTTTTTCTTCCTTTCGTACAGCTTTCTGCACTGTGATTCCCATCAGAAAGAAATTGAATACAGCACCGAAGGCACCCCATAAATTGCCCCACAAAACTGTGAGATTCCATTGTCTCACAATTAAGAATACAGCTTGAAGCAGTAGGCTTAACAGTAAGGTGACTGCTCCGATATATTGGGTTTCTTTTAAAACGGTTGCATCAATTTTTTTCATAGCGGTCCTTTCTTGTTAAGGAAATAAAAAAGTGTATAATCTTATTTTACCTTATTTTGGAAAAAAATGCAACAAAAATCACAAAAAAAACATAGGGGAATATAAAATTTTTTTGCATATTTCATATCCGGTATAAAAAAATGTGAAAAAAGCATCGGAAATTTTTTTGTTCCGACACTTTTTTTGTCACTCTGTCTTTGGAAAAATTTCGCTTTGCAAATCGTAAATATCCTGCATAAAAATTTTAGTTCCGTCAAACAGCACGACGGCATTTTCGGATTCTGAAATTTTTTTGAGCGGAAGTTTTTTTGTCTGATAGGCTCCGCCTTCTTTTTTTGCATCCTTCACAAAGTGTGTGATTGATATAATGGGGGTCAGTGCAAGATGTTCTTTTAAAAAATGTAGTTTTTGGTTGATTTCATCCCGGTGTGCTTCATCCATCACGATTTTTGGAGAGGTTAACCGGCAGACTTCTGCAACTGCTTCTTCGTGTCCGTTCAAAGCGGAAAAAGGGGCAAATTGAGCTTCTCTGAGAATCGGATTCGGAAAATCGTGTTCAATTTCCGGGTTGGGGTAGCGGAGATTTAAAATATCGTTATAGGGAAAGTGTGACATATGAGTTTCTCCTTTCGTCAGGCGTTGTGTCCGCCGATTTGTTTGTTACGCTCCATAGCGGTGGCACCTTCTTGCAGACTGGTGCCTTTTACAACCACATTCTTTCCATAACGGTTTTGTAAAAGAAGAATGGTTTCCCGGAGTTTTCGTTCTTTTTTTTCTTCGAGGTGTTCATTGTCCGTATGAAAAAAGCTTAACTGTTCATTTTTGGATAATGAAGCTTCGTTTTCTGAAACCAAGCGGTTGGCACAAAGAGTGATTCTGCGAATTGAAAGCAGAGGATTGGTAATGGTGTCATATAATTCCAGTCCTTTGGTAATCAGTTGTTTGGAAGAGGAAGTTTTGCTGTGGAAATTAACGGTTCCGTGTGCGTGTTTTGGAATTTTTCTGCCGTAGTGATCCAAAACAGTTGTTCCTTGAAAATCCGGATTTTTTGTGTTTTTTGTGTCATAACCGATGGTCAGAACCAACTGGTCGGTGACGAGCTTTTGACGCAGTAAATCAAAAGACAAACTATCCAGCATTTCCCGAACGATGATCCGTGTTGTTTGAAAAGAGGTCGCTTCTTTTAAAACTTGTCCCGAACTGATGCTTTTTGCCTTCGGTGTGTATTTTGCTGCTTCTTGTATGGTTGTGGGTTCGTATCCCCATGCGTGATCAATGAGCATTTTTGCGTTAATGCCAAGCAGTTTTTTCAGTTTGTCTCGTCCGTGGGGAGACAAGGATGCTTTTGCAATATCTCCCATACAGTACATTCCGCAAGCTTCCAGCTTTTTTGCAGTTGCAGAACCAACTCTCCAGAAATCCTGCAAAGGTTTATGTGTCCAGAGTTTGGTTCGGTAAGTTATTTCGTCTAATGTGGCAATTCTCACGCCGTTTTTGTTAGGGGTCATTTTTTTGGCGGTGATATCCATAGCGATTTTTGCAAGATATAAATTGGTTCCGATGCCTGCTGTTGCAGTGATTCCGGTTTTTTGTAATACATCTTTCAAGATGGTTTCTGTGAGTTTTGTTGCTGTCATTTGATAGTAAGGAAGGTAGTTGGTGAGATGGATGAAAACCTCATCAATGGAGTATACCAGAATATCTTCGGGTGCCACATATTTCAAATAAATTTGATGAATTTTTGTGCTGTATTCCATATATCGTGCCATTCGTGGCTTTGCAATCAAAGGGGAGAGCTTCAGAGCCGGATTGGAGGATAATTCGCTTTCTGTTGCTGATTCGCCGGAAAATGTTGTTTTTGCTGTTTGTTTGCGAAATTGATTGATGTTATTTACTTGTTGCATAACCTCAAACAGTCTTGGTCTGGCAGAGATTCCGTAAGCTTTTAAGGCAGGGGTGACGGCAAGACAAATGGTTTTTTCGGTACGGGAAGCATCGGCAACCACCAAGTGGGTGTCCAATGGATCTAAGTTTCGGTCCACACATTCCACAGAAGCGAAAAAGCTTTTTAAATCAATGCAAAGATAGGTTTTTGGTTGTGGGGACATTCTCACTGCACTCCTTTTGTTTTTTTGTTGTTTTTACCATAGCATACAGCGTTGGTTTTCGCAAGGGGAGATGAAAAGGTTGCACATTTTCTGATAAATTATTGAAAAAAAGATGATAAATTGCTAAAAAGTATCTGTTTGGTTGTTCCATTGTGCCACAAAAAAATCGGTCAACTCTTTTGCAAACTCTTCCTGTTCGCTTTCGGAAGTGATTTTGATGTGTTTTTTTTCGGGCGTAATCAGGGTTACTCCTTTTTTGGATTTGATTTTATATTGCTCGTTTTCTTTGGTGTAGTCGTTTTTTGCAAGTTTTAACAGCTTGGTAAGTGCATCGTTTAATTGTTCGGTGTAGCCTACATTTTTTTCGATGACAAAGGATTTGGGAAGTGTTGCAACCCACTGGGACAGAGTGAGATGCTTTTTGGATAAATAAAGCAAAATTTTTATCATCAGATAGACAGGATCGGAAAGGAGATAGCGTTGATTGGGAATCATAGACAGTGCGGCATCCAGACTGTGCGGATGGTTTTCGGTTTCCAAAAGATTGATGCGGTGTTTTAACAACGTTTGGCGGATGATTTCGGGTGTTGTGATTGTTGCAACGAAGTCCCCCTCATGATCGTCTATCATCAACTCTGCAATCACGGCTTCTCTTTGACGTTGAGTCAGAGGATGCGCATTTTCGTCAAATATGGTAAAATCCGTGCCTGCACTGTTTGTTTGGAAACGTATTACGCCGGGGCGTTCTTCGGAAATTATCGTGATTTTATGGCAAGTAGCAAGTTTTTGAGCATATTCTTGTATCAAAGGAGAAGCGTCCAGTGTCAGGTAACACGGTGCAGCTTCAAAGCCGAGTCTGCGGGTTATTTCGGTGTAGTAATACATTTGATACGGTTTGACAGCTGTGGTTTTTGAAATGTTTTGGAATTTTATGTCGGAGGACGTTTTTATGGCAATATGGAGAGCGTCCTGAACCGATGGTGAGATAAAATAGCCTTTTTCATCCAGAATGGAAAGGAAAATCTGTTGATTTTCCTGATACAGATAAAAACCCGCCTTCAAATGGTAGAAAGGGCAGGCATTTTTTGCCATGGAAAGAGTACATTCCGGAAAATGATACAGACTGATGCCGCAGCGTTGTAAACCTTCTTGTAAGCTGTGAGAAAACAGTTCGGCTTTTGCACTGTCATCGCGGAATATTCCTATGATTCCGTTTGAAAACACCTGATAACAAGCCCTTCCCAAGGCCATGAAAAAAGTATGAGAAGATTCGGTTGATATTGGTATGCGGTGTTTTGTGAGAGAAAACGATTCTGATGTTGTTACAGGAGCGGGAGGAAGTTCTTTTTTTGTTGCAGAGCATAACACCTTGCTGTGTGCTCCGTAAACGGAACCGTGGGAGATTTGGGTGTTGTTGTCTATGTTGCAATGTTCTCCTAACATGGTTCCGTCAAGAGAAGCGTTATCTGAAATTTTACAACCGTCCAAAAGTACCGAATCGGAAATTCTGGCGTTTTCACCAATATCACAGTGTCGGCATAGAATGGAGTAGGGAAGGATTTCTGCATTTTTTTTTATGAAAACATTTTCTCCAATATAAACGGGAGGTTTGATTTTTGCTCCCACTTCCAAAAAGGTGTTTTGGTTTAAGATTACGCCGTTATTGATTTGGTAAGTTGACATCAACCAATGGTTTTGCAGACATTCTTTTAAAACAGTTTGGTATTCATCTGAGGAAGAAATTGTTTTAAAATATCCTTTCAAAGGGCAGAGTGATACTTTGGTGTCTGGAGGTAGTATCATCGGGGAGTCTTTGGTTTTGTTTGTTGTAACTGTGTAGTGTCCCGGTTCATCAATCACATAGCAATAATTGGTCGATGCGTATTTTTTACGAAATTCCCCGATGGTTGTTTGGGACGAGATGGTTGCAGTTGCCATGCTTTCGGGGATTATGATGGTTATTTTGTTGTTTTGTTTGTGATGAAACCGGATAGCTTCCGAAAAATCCATATCGGAAACCGGCAATTCCGGAAACACCAGACATCCCTGGTCTGATTCTGTCAATTCAAATGAGGTCGTTTGATTTTGTTCTGCAAGATATTGGAGCGTAAGGTTTTCATAGGGAGGTAGAGAAAGATAGTTTTCAAAGTCGGATGCCATGACATCAGTTACTATCGTAGCGTTGGAAATTTTGTTTTTTTGAAGCAATCGGATGGAAACATCAATCAAAGGTTTGTCGAAAAAATTCAGCATAGGATAAGACGCTGAAAAACATATCGGCATCAGCGATTTTTGTTGACTTGTTGTGAGGAGGATTCCTTTCATGGTGAGCAGACAACCTTTCTTTTTTTGATCCCGTCAATAAGATAATTTTTCTATAGCATTACCAACAACCGATAAAAGTATGCATTGGACGCTTATTGAAAAATAAGATAACCAAAATTGCAAATTCTTTGACGAAATTTACAAATACAAAAAAAAGAAAATCAATTATAATGTGGGTAAGAAAATAAATTTGCCTAAGATTATTGGAGGTAGAATATGAATCAAACAACATTGGTAGTAATGGCAGCCGGAATGGGTAGCCGTTACGGTGGATTAAAACAGATTGACCCCATTGGTCCCAACGGAGAAATTATTATTGACTATTCTGTATATGATGCAGTAAAAGCAGGATTTTCTAAAGTTGTTTTTATCATCAAAAAAGAAAATGAAAAGATTTTCAGAGAATTGATCGGTAACAAATTGGAAAAAATTGTTGATGTAGATTATGCTTTTCAGGATGTAAACGATATTCCCGGTGGTAATACTTACGGCAGAGAAAAACCCTGGGGTACCGGACACGCTGTTCTGGCGGCAAAACCTTTTGTGAAAACTCCTTTTGCTGTTATTAACTCTGACGATTTTTACGGCAAAACCACTTATACCGGTTTGCAGGGATTTTTGGAAAATGTTTCTGATAATGACCGCTATCAGTATGCGATGATGGGCTTTATCTTGGAAAACACTTTGACTGACAACGGTTCGGTTGCAAGAGGTATCTGTGATGTTTCTTCCGACGGTTTCTTAAAACAGATTACCGAACGTACCAAAATCGTAAAATTCCCGGATGCAACAAAATTTGAAGAAGATGGTATCTGGACTCCCATTCCGCAGGGAAGCTATGTTTCTATGAACACCTGGGGCTTTACTTTAAGCATTTTTGATGAGCTGGAAGCAAGATTCCCCAAATTCTTGGAAGAAAGCCAGTCTAACATTTTGAAAGCAGAGTATTTCCTGCCTTCTGTTGTGGATGCGCTGATTCAGGAAAAGAAAGCGGATGTTCGCGTGGTTCCTTGCCAGGAAAAATGGTATGGAGTTACTTATAAAGAAGACAAACAGCCGGTTATGGAATCCATTCAGAAAATGGTGGATGCCGGTGTTTATCCTAAAAATCTCTGGAATTAATAAGAAGGGAACTGCTGTCTTTGGATGGCAGTTCTTTTTTGTAAAATTAAGATAAATTTTTGTGAAAAATGGTTTGTAAGAAAAGTGTATTTTTTGTGAACCACGGGGAAATTTTGCTTTTTTACTTGACATTTTGTTACAAATGTGTTACAATTACCGTGGTCGTAAGATTTGTATGAAAAATCCGGACTCGTTTTGAGCAAATCAGTTTTCCCAAAAAAGGACTGCGATTTGTTTGTGAGATTTTTCCGTAGCTGTGCGGAACATCTGTTTTTTGGTATTCAGATCGGATTTTTGATGCAAGGAATTTTTGAAAGGAGGGAATGCTTGTTTGTGTAGATTATTAAAGACATTTGTGGGTGCAATGGTATTAATGCTTCTTCTCACTGTAACTGCGTTTGCAGAATCCAGATTTGTTACTGCCAGTGTATTAAACATCAGAAGTCAACCTTCTACCGATTGTTCCGTGGTTGCTCAGGTTATGAAAGGAACTGAACTGGAACTGTTGGATGTTACCAATGCCGAATGGGCAAAAGTAAAATATGGCAGTTATCAAGGCTATGTTGCAAGAAGATATCTTGCAATGGGGCGTGTGGTTGATGTCGATTTAGGCTCCCGTAGCGGAAAAAGACCTGAAACTACCAGTTTTGGACAGTCTGTTGTTGATTATGCAAAACAGTTTATTGGTACCCCTTATGTTTATGGCGGAAGCAGTCCGAGTGGTTTCGATTGCTCCGGATTAGTTAAGTATGTTTATAGTAATTTTGGCGTTAATCTGACCAGAACCTCTTACAGTCAGGTCAATGAAGGTACTTATGTTGCCAGAGAGAATTTGCAGCCGGGAGATTTAGTATTTTTCGCTTCTTCCGGAAGTGTTCATCACGTTGGCATTTACGTTTCTGACGGTAACTTCATTCACGCACCAAAGCCGGGTACAACAGTCAGAATTGAAACTCTGAACAGCGGGTATTATAATAACCATTATTATACTGCCAGAAGAGTGAGATAACAAACGACCGTAAATACATGATGTATAGGAAAGATACTGTTGGAGTCATCCGACAGTATCTTTTTTTTGTAAAGAAAACAGGAGGTGTGAGAGAATGATGCAACAAAAAAAATCTTCCGATGCCGATTTGGCTTTGTTAGAAGAATCTCTGCAAAAGTTGTTAGCCTGGTATCTGGTATCTGCTCGTGATTTGCTTTGGAGAAAAACCAGAGACCCTTATCATATCTGGATTTCAGAAATTATGCTTCAGCAAACCCGTGTGGAAGCAGTGAAGGAATATTATGTGCGCTTTTTGTCAGAACTTCCCGACCTTCAAAGTCTTGCAAATGCACCGGAAGAACAGGTGTTGAAACTGTGGGAAGGCTTAGGCTATTACAGCCGTGCAAGAAATCTGAAAAAGGCTGCAATGGTGATCATGGAAGAACATGGCGGTGTGTTTCCATCCCGGTGGGAGGAAATTCGGAAACTTCCTGGAATCGGTGATTACACAGCAGGTTCCATTTCATCGATTGCCTTTGGATTGCCGTGTCCCGCTGTGGATGGTAATGTGCTTCGGGTTATCAGTCGCCTTTTGAATTGTTATGATGATATTACCGAACAAAAAACCAAAAATCAGGTTACCCAAATGTTAAAGCAGGTATATCCAACCGAGAATTGCTCGGAAGTGACACAAAGCCTGATGGAATTAGGTGCAATGATTTGTATTCCCAACGGACAGCCTAAATGTGCGGAATGCCCCCTTGCTTCGCTGTGTCGGGCACATCAAAAAGGGACAGTAGCGGAATTACCGGTGAAAAAGGGGAAAGCAAAACGAAAAATTCAGCCGAAAACCGTACTGCTTTTGCAATGTGGCGATTTGTTTGCCATTGAGAAACGAGAAGAAAAAGGTTTGCTTTTTGGAATGTGGCAATTCCCAAATCTGGAAGGACATTTTTCTTTGGAAGAAATCCAAAACCGGTTTTTGGGTGCTAAGTCCATCCGACAGCTGGAATTTTATCGTCATATCTTCTCCCACATTGAATGGGAAATGATGGGATATCATATAGTGATAGAAGAAAAAATATCTAACTATACCTGGAAAACAGCAGAAGAAATCAAAGAAGCGTATGCAATTCCCGGTGCATTTCGTCCTTTTAGCAATCAAATGCAGAAATCAGTGTAGGATTTACACTTTAAATTATGTATACAATGAAATTTTATGACACATACTGTTAATACCATACGAAAAAAGGAGAGATTGCAATGAAAGCAGTCATCACGGGAGCAAGTTCCGGAATTGGCAGAGATATGGCATATCTTTTGTCAGAACGTGGTTACGATTTGATTTTGGTTGCCCGTCGCAGAGAGCGGTTGGAAGAGCTTGATTTGCCTGTAACGACTAAGATTTATAGTTATGATTTATCCAAAACAGAAGAGGTGTATGCTTTCTTTTCAGAAGTTCAGGATGAGAAGATTGATGTGTTTGTTAACAATGCAGGATTTGGCGTGTTTGGTCAGTTTTGTGATACTTCGTTAGAAAGAGAATTGGAAATGCTTTCCACCAATGTGACAGCAGTACATATTCTGACCAAGCTGATTTTAGAGAAGTTTTGCAAACAAAATTCCGGTTATTTGCTTAATGTTGCATCTTCTGCGGCATTTTATCCTGCGCCGATGCTTGCGGCATATTATGCAACCAAGGCTTATGTCTACCGGCTGACACTTGGCATTTATGAAGAATTGCGACATAAAAACAGTCAGGTATCGGTAAGCGTTTTGTGTCCGGGGCCTGTGAAAACGGAATTCGATCATGTGGCGAATGTTGCATCCAGTTTGAAAGGGATGGATAGCAAAGCTGTAGCAGAATATGCAATCAATCAAATGTTTCGGAAAAAAACAGTCATTATTCCGGGATTTACCATGAAAATGGGAAAATGGTTTTCTCGGTTTTTGCCGGAAAAATGGCTGCTTTGTCTGTTGTATTACATTCAAAATAAAAAAGCATAAGCTGTTTGGGGGAAAGCGATGAAACGCTTGGATGGCATCTGGTATAAAATTCTTGCAGTGGGCATTTTATTGATTCTGATTGACAAGTTTTGGGATAACCTCGGTGGGTTATACGATGTTTTTGGGAAATTGGTTCATTTGATACGCCCTTTTTTGGTTGGCGGACTTCTGGCATTTATTTTATATCAGCCGTCTCACTATCTGGAACAAAAATTAAAAGGAAACCGAAATTCTTTTATTCAAAAGATTGCACGCGGACTCAGCATTGCTGTGGTGTATTTTGGCTTGTTTGGCATTATATTTTTAGTTGCCAAAGTGGTTTGGCCTGCTGTTTATAAAAATACAGAACAGCTGATTTTGGAACTTCCGTATTATTACACCAAGGCAATCGGCATATTGGAAGAGTATCGGATTGTGACTGAATTTGAACTTTTGAATCGTTTGAAACCTTTACTTGAAACTTTGTTTTCTATGGAATCTATGAGCAGATATGTTGGCTATCTTTCGGGATTTGCAAGTTCTTTGGTTGGCGTTTTTACAGGAATTGTGGTTTCGGTGTATATGCTTTTGGAACGGGAAAGTCTGATTGGTGTATTAAAACGATTGATTCGTTTGGTGGTGAAGGATTCCTGGCAAAATCAGATGGTTTCCTATCTTACCAAAACAGGGAATTTATTTTATTCTTATTTTGCAGGATTGGGATTGGATGCGATTGTGGTAGGGTTGGTTTCCGTTCCGTTTTTCTACTTTTTTCGGGTTCCGTATGCCTTTTTGTTTGGTGCTATCATCGGTATTTGCAATCTGGTTCCTTTTGTTGGACCGATTTTTGCAGCGGTTTTAATTTTTATTCTTAGTTTTTTATCGGTTGGTCCCGTGAAAGCACTTTGGATTTTAGTCTTTCAAATTATTCTGGGACAACTGGATTCTCACATCATTCAACCGAAAATCATTTCAAATTCTGTTGGAATCACACCTTTTTGGGTTGTGTTTTCCGTATTGGTGTTTGGTGAGCTTTGGGGAGTTTTAGGGATGATTGTTGGTGTCCCTCTGATTGCGGTTGTCCGATTTTTATTGGTAGAAATCGAGGAAGCTAAAGCTTGTGACATAAAAAAAACTGTGTAGCATTTTTAAAATTGCTACACAGTTTTTTTACTTTTCTCCAAAATATTGAAAGAGATTACATTTTATCATACCGTTATATAATTTCCGTTTTTTATCACAGAATTTACCGTAATAATCTTCAAATTTCTCTTCCGGTGTCAACACAAATACTGACCATCCTGGGAAGTCTTTCCGAAGTCTTTGTCCCATTTCTTTATACAAAATGCGACAGGCTTTTTCATCCAGTAACCGTTCCCCATAGGGCGGGTTGCAGACAATGGTTCCTTCGGTTTCGTTTGCCGAAAATTCTTGCATTGGTTTTTGACGAATTTCCATCATCTCCGAAACTCCTGCCAGTTTTGCGTTATGTGTGGTCAATCGAACGGCTTCCGGGTCAATGTCCGATGCCATAATTTTCAGTTTGGAATCATTTCGGATCAAGCTTTTAGCTTCTTCTTTCGCATCGTTCCATATTTTTTTGGAAATTTGAGGGAATTTCATAGCAGAAAACTCACGATTGAGACCGGGAGCGATATTTTTTGCAATCAGTCCGGCTTCAATGGGAATGGTTCCCGAACCGCAAAACGGATCCGCAAACACACCATCATAACGAAACCGACTCAGAGTGACAATGGATGCCGCAATGGTTTCTTTTAAAGGTGCCTGATTGGAGTTTCTGCGGTAGCCTCGTTTGTGCAGAGGTTGACCGGAAGTGTCAATCATTAACGTCAGCTTGTCTTTAATCAGACTGAATTCAATCTGATACAGCGTTCCTGTTTCGGGAAACCAGGTTTTGGAATAGGTTTCTTCCAAAGCACCCACAACTGCCTTTTTAATGACAGACTGACATCCGGGAACGCTGAACAATTTTGATTTTAAAGAATATCCTTTGACAGGGAAGGCATCGTCTTTTTCAATCCAGTCTTCCCAGGGGAGTTGTTTGGTAAAGTCAAAGAGTTCATCAAAGGTGGTCACGGTCGTTTCGCCCATTTTAATGAGGAGTCTTTCACCGCATCTGACCCATAAATTACAACGGGCGATGGCGGCTTCGTCACCTAAAAATGTCACTCTCCCGTCAGAAACTTCAGTCACTTCGTAGCCTAATTTTTTTACTTCTTTTGCAACCAATGCTTCCAACCCGAATAAGGTGGTGATGATAAGTTCCATAGAATTTAACCCACAACTGTGAAGCCTGCATCCTCCACAGCTTCCTTTATGATATCATCTGCTACATCGCAGGAAAGAGTCAGTGTTGCAGTTTTATCTTCCAAATTTACGGTTGCACTGACACCGTCGATGGCGTTTAATACTTTTTCTACCCGTGTGGAACAATGAGAACAGCTCATACCGTCAATTTTTATAATTTTTTCCATAGTCAAAATCTCCTTGTTTTTTAGTATATTTTTTTCAGTATATCATAAAAGAATGGGAAAAGTCAACGAAAACTGTTAGTTTTTATATAAAAAAGGAGACTGCGACAGTCTCCTCATATATTGATTGGAATTATTGGAATTTTTCTTCAATTAATTTAGCAATATCTTTTGCATATTGTTCGATTTCTTTCGGATTTTCTCCTTCTATCATAATCCGAAACAATGGCTCGGTTCCGGAAGGGCGCACCAACACTCTTCCTTTGCGAAACAGTTTTACGGTGATGGTTTCAATTAGTTCCTTGACTTCTTCATCTTGCAAAACCTGTTCTTTTGTTTCGTTTTTTACCTGTACATTCACAAGACATTGTGGCAACTTTTCAAGCATTGCCGAAAGCTGGGACATTTTGCAATTTTTTGTTTTTAAAATCTCAGCAATCTGCAAGGCGGTCTGGATGCCGTCTCCTGTGGAGTTGTGGTTCAAAAGAATGATATGCCCCGACTGTTCGCCGCCTAAGTTATAGTCGGATTTCAACATTTTTTCCAAGACATAGCGGTCACCCACATTGGTCTGTTCTATTTGGATGTCGTTTTTTTCTCCAAAGAGCAATAGACCATAATTGCTCATTACAGTGCAAACAGCGGTGTTCTTATTTAAACTTTCGTTTTCTTTCATATGATTTGCCAAAATTGCAAGAATCTGATCGCCATCTACCGGTATTCCTGATTCGTCGGAGCATAACACCCGGTCACCATCGCCGTCAAATGCAACCCCTAAATCACAACCCGATTGCCTGGTATGCCGGCATAGGTTTTGAAGATGAGTAGAGCCGCAATTCCGGTTGATGTTTATGCCGTTCGGTTGATTGGAAATCGGGAAAACTTTAGCTCCAAGTTCCGTAAAAACCGTTTCTGCAATGTTTGAAGTTGCTCCGTTGGCACAGTCGATTGCGATGTTGAGTCCTGAAAAATCCTGAGAAACCGTTGATTTTAAGTGATTGATATAATCTCTGACACCGTCTTTTTTTAGTGAAACAGTTCCGATTTCCAATGGGGGAGCACTTTGAAGCAGATGGGGATTTTTTACAAGGTGTTCAATTTCATCTTCTGTTTCGTCACTGAGTTTCAATCCGTTTTTATCAAATATTTTAATACCGTTATATTCGGCAGGGTTATGTGAGGCGGAAATCATAATGCCAGCTGTAGCTTGATAGGTTTTTACCAGATAGGCAACGGCAGGGGTGGGCAGTACGCCCAATTTCATTACTGTTCCACCTTGAGATAAAATTCCTGCAGTCAGTGCTTCGGTCAGCATATCTGCGGAAAGGCGAGAATCGTTTGCCAGTAAAAACAGCGGTTTGTGTTGCTGATTTTTTGACAGTACCATTGCGGTTGCTGAACCGATGTGTTGGGCCAGAGAACCGGTGAGTTCACAGTTTACAATTCCTCTGACACCATCTGTGCCGAATAATCTTGGCATAGTAAGATAACTCCTTTATTTTATGATAATAAACGTAGAAAGGGTATCTTCGTAGCAGTAGGCAAGGACGGTATCTCCGGTTTCGTAGCGACTGTCTTGAATTTCGTTAATGTCACTTAACTGCAGTTTATTGTTTTTCCAAAGATAAACAATGGGGTTTTCAGATAAGTTATAGAGCATTTTCGCTGAACCGTTGATTGCTTTCAGCTCAATTCCTTTTTTATAACGTTCAAGCACTGTTCCGTAAACAACCCTTCTTACGGTAGTATTACCGATTTTCAGCAGGTTGATACCGTAATATTGGGGGAGTTCTGATAAATTGAGACCAACGCTGACACGATTGATTCTTCCGGAAGCGGTTCGGTAATAGTCAATCAAATCTCCAGGTTTCAGAGTGGTTCCGCGTGAAAATTCACTTCGGTCAATGGTGGCATTATCCGGGATTATCAGTTCGCAGAGGTTACCGTCCTGATAACCGGTCACTTTGGTTGATAATTCACCATCTTCATCCAAAACAGTAGATACTTTGGTTATGATGAAAAAGTAGTTTCTTGATTGAAGAGAGGGATCGGAAGATTCTTCTTCGTTATCTTTGTTTTGTAGCTTTTGCAAACTTCTGTACAATACAGCGGCAGTTTCAGCCCGTGTAATGTTGGAAGTCGGACGGAATGTTTCGTCAGGATATCCTGTTAAGATACCGTTTTGTGTCAGCTTTTTGACAGCCTCCAGATATTGGAGTGTAATATCTTTTTGATCTTTGAAAGAAATGGATTTGTCGGTGGGGGATTCCGTGAGGTTCATTCCCGCATAGACTGCATACGCCACTTCTTCACGGGTGGCGGAGCGTTCGGGTGAGAAGGTTTCTTCTGTCAGAAAATAGCCGCCGCTTTTGGAGATGTTATCATAATACCATTGATCGGTTGCTACATCGCTGTAGGAGACTGTGTTGCCGTTGCCGAACAACAGAATAATCAGCTTGCAAAGTTCTGCCCGGGTAATATTTCTGTCCGGTTGAAAGCTTCCGTCGGGATAGCCTTCAAAAATCTTTTGATTGGTGAGTTGTTCGATCGCTTCTTTTGCCCAATCGTGTGAGGAAGTCATATCGGTGTATGAGACAGCGTTTGCCGTGATGGTGCAAATGGTTGTTAACAGAATTATGTAAGAAATGATTTGTTTCATAAAAAAACTCCTTTAAAAAAAATCTTCTATTGTAGTGGACAGTCTTTTCGTAAAAAAGTTCCATTTTTTCCATTATAACTAAAAGTGTTTTCTTTTGTCAATAATAAAGTGTGGAAAATTAAAAAAGAAGGGGTTTTTTGGTGATTGTGTTAATCGGAAAAACAGTTTTGTTCTACATTATCATCAACGTTGCCATTCGGTGCATGGGCAAACGGCAGGTGGGAGAGTTATCTACCGCTGAAATTGTTGTGGCGATGTTGATATCAGAGGCAGCAGCTGCGCCGATTGCTGATCCAAACATTCCTATGAAAAACGGAATTGTTGCGGTTTTTGTGCTGGTTGGCATGGAAATTTTATATTCTTATTTAAGCCTGAAATTCCCGTTTTTTTTGATTTTGACACAGGGAAAACCCATTATTGTCATTGAAAATGGGGAAATTTTGGAAGATGCGCTTAGAAGGGCTCGACTTACCATTACCGAACTCAACGAAGAACTTCGGATTAAAAATGTGAATATCAAAGATGTATATCTTGCAATCATCGAAAACAACGGACAAATCAGTATTATTCCAACCAACGCATCTTCCGGTGTAACCCGTCGTGATCTGGGAATCAATGTCAAAGAATCGCCGCAGGATTTTGCTGTGATTATTGATGGAAATATTTCAGAGGGGAATTTGCAAAGAATTCACAAAAGCAAACAGTTTGTGATGGAGTATCTGAAATCGGAGAAGGTCGCATCGCCAAAAGATGTTTTAGTGATGTATGCCGATAAAAACGGGGTTACATTTTTTCAAAAAAAGGAGCGTATTTTAAATAAGAATAGAAAAATTGTACAAAACAGCAAAAAAAAATATAAAAAAAATTAGAATGTTGTTGAAAAGTTGAGTTGACATTTTGGAAAAGATGATGTATACTATATGGGATAACATATAAATAATATTGTTTTGTAAGAAAATAGGAGGCTTATTCTATGGAATTCAAAGGAGAACTCTGGCAAAACGAAATCAATGTCAGAGATTTTATTTCACAAAACTATACTGAATATTGCGGGGATGACAGCTTTTTAGCTCCCGCTACCGAAAGCACTTTAGCACTTTGGAAACGTCTTTCCGAACTGATGCAGGTGGAAAGAGAACGTGGCGGTGTTTATGACATCGATGAAAAAACCATTTCTACCATCGCTTCTCACAAACCCGGTTACATTCAGAAAGAACTGGAAAAAATCGTAGGTTTACAGACTGATGAACCTTTAAAAAGAGCAATTATGCCCTTTGGCGGTATCCGTCTGGTATATACCTCTTTGGATGCTTACGGCAAACAGATGGATCCTGACGTAGCAAACGTGTTCAAATATCGTAAAACTCACAATGATGGTGTTTTTGATGCTTATACTGACGAAATGAAAAAAGCTCGTCACACCGGTATCATCACCGGTCTGCCGGATGCATACGGCAGAGGAAGAATCATCGGTGACTATCGTAGAGTTGCTCTGTACGGTGTTGACTTCTTGATTCAGAAAAAAGAAGAAGCGAAAAAAGCAATCAATCCTACTTATATGGACAGCCCGCACATCCGTCTGCGTGAAGAAATTTCCGAACAGATTCGTGCATTAAAAGAATTAAAAGTGATGGCAGAAAGCTATGGCTTTGATATTTCCAAACCTGCAACCGACACCAAAGAAGCAATCCAGTGGTTGTATTTTGGTTACTTAGGTGCAGTAAAAGAACAGAACGGTGCAGCAATGTCCTTAGGTAGAATTTCTACCTTCTTAGATTGCTATGCAGAAAGAGACTTACAGAACGGAACCTATACCGAATCTGAAATTCAGGAATTTGTTGACCAGTTCATTATGAAATTAAGAATTGTAAGATTCTTAAGAACTCCTGCATATGACGAACTGTTCTCCGGTGACCCCACCTGGATTACCGAAGCACTGGGCGGTATGGCAGAAGACGGTAAGAGTCTGGTTACCAAAATGTCTTATCGTTTCTTACACACTCTGTCTAACTTAGGTCCTGCTCCGGAACCGAACATGACCGTTTTATGGAGTGAAAAACTGCCTGAAAACTTCAAACGTTACTGTGCAAAAATCTCCATTCAGACTTCTTCTATCCAGTATGAAAATGACGAACTGATGAGAGAACTCTTTGGCGATGACTATGGTATCGCTTGCTGTGTATCTGCGATGAGAATCGGTAAACAGATGCAGTTCTTCGGTGCAAGAGCAAACTTGGCAAAAGCATTACTGTACGCAATCAACGGCGGTAAAGACGAAAAATATTTTGAACAGGTTGGTCCTGATATCGGTGCAATTACTTCCGAATACTTAGATTATGATGAAGTAATGGGTAAATTTGATAAAATCAGTGATTGGTTGGCTGAGTTATACATCAATACCTTAAACATCATTCACTACATGCACGATAAATATTGCTACGAAAAACTGGAAATGGCATTGCATGATGAAGAAATCTTAAGAACTTCCGCTTGTGGTATGGCTGGTCTTTCCGTTGTGGCAGACAGCTTGGCTGCAATCAAATATGCAAAAGTGAAACCCATTCGTAACGAACACGGTATTGCTGTTGACTTCGAAATCGAAGGAGACTATCCCAAATATGGTAACAACGATTCCAAAGCTGACGAAATTGCTGTTGCAATCGTTGAAAACTTCATGAAAAAACTGTCTCAGCATACTACCTATCGTAGCTCTAAACCCACCATGTCCATTCTGACCATCACCTCTAACGTAGTATACGGTAAGAAAACCGGTTCTACTCCCGATGGCAGAAAAGCCGGTGAACCTTTTGCACCCGGTGCAAACCCCATGCACGGTAGAGATTCCAAAGGCTGTATTGCATCTATGAAATCTGTTGCAAAACTGCCTTATGAATATTCCGAAGACGGTATTTCTTATACCTTCTCCATTGTTCCTTCTGCACTGGGTAAAACTGATGCAGAAAAAGTTGAAAACTTGGTTTCTCTGATGGACGGTTACTTTGGTGACACCGGTCATCACATCAACGTTAACGTTATCAACAAAGACGTACTGTTGGATGCAATGGATCATCCGGAAAAATATCCTCAGCTGACCATTCGTGTTTCCGGTTATGCTGTAAACTTCATCAAATTAACCAGAGAACAGCAGTTGGATGTTATCAACAGAACATTCCACACTCGCTTCTAATTTGTAGGTTCGTTTTACAAAAAGGGGATAGAAAAGATATGGAAGGTTGGATTCATTCCGTAGAAACCTTTGGTGCCGTGGACGGACCGGGGGTTCGCTATGTGGTGTTTTTTCAGGGATGTAAGCTTCGCTGTCTGTATTGCCACAATCCGGATTCTTGGAAGATTTGTGAAGGGGAAATCGTTTCAGACGATGAACTCATTGCCGATATTCTGGATTACAAAAACTTTATCAAAAAAGGCGGCGTTACCTTTTCGGGTGGCGAACCGCTTTTACAGCCAAAGTTTTTGCTTTCATTGATTCAAAAATGTAAGGCAAACGGACTCCATACCGCCATTGATACAGCAGGCTCTGTATCGTTAGTAGTTTCCGAAGAAATTATCAGAGAAGCGGACATGCTTCTTCTGGATATGAAAACGCTGGATAAAGAGCTGTTCCCATCTTATATCGGCGGCGATATGCAAACGGTTCTGGATACCCTTGATTTTTGTGAATCCATTGGGAAACCGGTTTGGATTCGTCATGTGCTGGTGCCGGGGTATACCCTGGTGAAAGAACGGATGGAACAATTGGCAGAGTATCTGAAAAACTATAAATGTATCGAGAGAATTGAACTGTTGCCCTTCCACAAAATGGGAGAATACAAATGGGAAGAGCTTGGCTACGAATACCATTTGGGGGATGTCAGACAGCCTACCGGTGAGGAAATGGCATTGGCAAAACAGATTTTCGGTATTAAAGAATAAGAAGAAAGCTGTGATAAGTTTTTGCTTGTCACAGCTTTTTTGTGTTTTTTATTATGTATTACACTGAAAAATCCGGCAATAATCAAATTGTGAGGTGACGAAAATGTTAGGTCTTTTGATGAGTGTGATAGCCGGAGCGGCAATGAGTGTGCAAGGGGTGTTAAATACCCGTCTTTCTTCCAAAATCGGACTTTTTGAATCCAATGTTTTTGTGCAGGGAACTGCTTTTCTCATTGGACTTGTGGTGATGTGGATCTTCGGGAAGGGGAATTTCAAAGAACTTGTGAATACACCAAAACTTTACTGGTTGGGTGGACTGTTGGGAATGGTAATTACTGTGACGGTGATGCTGTCCATCAAAGGATTAAGTCCAACCTATGCCATTTCGGTGATATTGGTGTCACAGCTTTTGGTGGCGGCTTTGATTGATGCCTTCGGATGGTTTGAAAGTGAACAGGTTCCATTTTTATGGAATAAATATGTAGGGCTTCTTCTGATGATTGGCGGTGTCATATTGTTTCAGTGGAATAAGGCGCCGTAGTGTTTTTTTAAATCTGTTTCAAAAACAGTCGGATTTTATGCAGAATCCGGCTGTTTTCTTGACTTTTATTATAAATACTTTACAATAAAGAGGTAACGAGATTGTTGTAAAAAGAGATGAAAAATCGACAAAGGAGAAAACTATGAGAACCGATTCTTTTTCTTCGGAAAAACATCTGCCGGTAAGGCGATTTATTGCAGATGAATCCAAGGTGGCAACCGGTTTGTACGGCCCTCGTGCCATTGCGGAGGATATTGACAACATTCATGCAATGTTTGACCCTGAGGCAGACCTTTTAAACGGGAACGACAAGGGTGGAATTTCAGAAAAAAATCTGCAGGACGAGTCAGTTTCTTTGAAAAAACTAAAACCGGATTTACAAGAAAAAATGTCCGATGTTGCTTCCGGAAAGCTGGTGGAAGATTTCAAAGAGGAGCTGGAAGAAAAAATTGATCAAAAGGCGGAAAAGGCGGAAAGTCTGAGTGGATACGGCATTTTGGATGCCCACACGAAAGATGAAATTTCAGCCTTGCTTTCTCAAAAACAGAATGTAACGGAATTTGTTTCTTTTAAAGAGGAAGTCAATGCCAAAATCACGCAGAAAACAGAAGAAGTAGTTTTATATGAGGATACGGTAAATACTCCGCAATGGACCAATAAACCCACATACGAAGGTGTGTTAGACCCTGCTTGTTATCAGGGAGATTGCTGTTATGTTACGTTAAAGGATGCAAATGGTGCTTCTCTTCCTGACGGACAGTTTATGCTGAAGGATTCTTATGCAGATGATGCCAATTTGTATTCTACCGTGTTTACGCTTGCGAATCTGGACACAGGCTTTACAACCTTGACCGAAAATTATCCCGTGGAATTCACTTCCATCGGAGTTAATTTCGGAATGCGTGATGCAGGGGTTGTGTCAATTACCTATGATACTAATGACTGGAGCCTCTTTGGAGATACGGGGATGCTTTCTGTTACGGTTCACGGCGAAATTATTCCGCAGGATACCAATGCCTATTATTATTGCGTATATAAAACCGACAAAAATGTGAAATCTTATCACTCTACCAACGGTACCGGTGCGTTTCAGAGTGATTCTACCAAGGATATTGTGACGTATGCACCCATTTCAGAGACACAATATGGTGATAACCGTATTTACGACAACTCTACTTTAAGACGTGACGGAAATGGCTATTTTTCTTCAGAACGCTCCTGCGTGGTGAGATATCTCACCAATAAAGCAAAAGTTTATCAGGTGTTTGGTTACGGAAATGAAATTTCAAAGAATACCAAGGTTGTCAGTGTGATATTCCGTATGAATGGTGTCAACAAGGGTGTTTTTCGAAACGGAACCATCATCAAAATCACGGAGGTGAAGTAGGATGTTGATTTTAAAAAACAAAACCTATACAGAGGGAACTGATTTTGCTGAGTTACCATATGTGGAGAGTTCTTATGAAGAACGGGTTGTGTCACTCATAAGGGAACGCTATTCCTTAGATGAGGAGTTGGCGATTCAGAGACAGAGAGACACAAAACCTGAAGAATTTGAAGCGTATTTTAATTATTGCGAAGAATGTAAGATGAGAGCAAAAGAATGGTAAGAAATTATTCATTCAATTGTTGGAATCAAAAGAAAGCTGTGACCATTATTTTTGTGGTCACAGCTTTCTTTGCTATTGATATAATAAAGGTTTAATCGCATCGGAGTCAATGTTGTCAGCGGTATACCATTGGGAGCCGGTGTCTACATCTTCGGCAGATTCTCCGTTGATGGCTTTGACTGCCAGTTCCACCGCACGGTAACCGATGGAGACAGGGTCCTGTGTGACAGAACCTAAAAATTTACGGTTACGGATGGCATCGATTTGTAATGCACCCGAGTCGAATCCCACCGCCACTACTTTGTCGTTTCCGATTCTTCCTCCTGAGATAGCAGCATCGGCGTTAATAATAGCTTTTGCGGCAAATTCGTTGGAACCGTAAATGGCAATTAAGTCATCTTTGTTCAGCAAAGTTTGAGCAGAGGTTTGTGCCTGGGTATCATTGATTTCCGGCGGGATTGCGATGTCGATGATAACATCCCCTTGTTTGTTTCCGTTTGCAAACTTGGTGTGTCCGATAATAGCAACCGAACGACCGCCGGATTTGATTAAACTCTCCATTTTATCCAAAAATCCTTGGGTTCTCATGCTGATAGATTGAGAGTTTGCTTCCTGAGAAACCACTCCGATTCGGGGATTCCCGGTTGCAAGTTTTTTAGAAATTGCTTCATACATTTTTTGTGCTGCAAGTTCTCCTGCTTTGTAGTTATCGGTGGAGGCATTAGCAAAAATGGTGCCTTCGGGAGCACCCGGTACCCCTGAGTCAAACCCGATAACGGGAATATTGTTGGCTTTTGCTTTGTTGACAGCATCCAACGATGCGGTGGTATCCAATGCGGCAATACAGATAGCGTCAGGTTTTTTATTGATGGCGTTGTTAATCATTTCCACCTGAGCAGCAATGGCACCTTCTCCTTCAGGACCTACAAAATTGATTTTGACGCCTAAGTCTTTCCCTGCCTGATCGGCACCTTTTTTTACTGCCTTCCAGAAGTCGTGCTGAAAGCCTTTGGCGATGATTTCTACCGTTTTTTCAGACGAGTTGCCCATACCGCAACCGCTGAAGGTTGTGAGTGCTGTAATCATTGCAATCATACAGCACAAAAGTTTTTTTCTGTTCATATGCTTGATTCCTTTCTTATGCTTTTTTCTTCAAAGTTTTTTCTTTTTTACTGCGGTAAATATCCAAAAGTACCGCACCAATTACAACAATCCCTGTAATGAGCGTCTGATAGTGGGGTTGCAGATTGATATAAGGGAGACCGATTTTTAAAATACTCATAATAAATACCCCGATGAAGGTTCCGACGATGGAGCCGACTCCACCGGAAAGGGAGGTCCCACCGACAACTACTCCGGCAATGGCTTGTAATTCGAATCCCTGACCGGCACCGGGTAAGATTGTGGTATAGGTTGCAGCATATGCAATTCCGGCAAGTCCTGCGAACAGTCCGGAAATCACATAGACTACAGTTTCCCATTTTTGAACATCCACACCGGACAGTCGGGCAGCTTCTTTGTTACTGCCGATGGCATAGGTATAGCGACCTATGATGGTTTTATTTAAAATGATTACCGCAAGTAAGGTGAAGAGTATCAGAACAAAAATTCCTGTGGGGAAGTTGTCTGCAGTTCGGAAAATATTCTTGTACCAACCATCGGCGACAGAACGCATGGGGAAGGTGGTTGATTGTACATTTGACACAATGGAACCAATCCCGGAGGCTACCATCATGGTACCTAAAGTGGCAATGAACGGAGGAAGTTTTAGTCGGGAAACCATAATTCCGTTTAACAGTCCGAAAATTCCCCCCACCAGGATGATAATCAATAGACATAACCATAAAGGGACACCAACGTTGTTGTACAGCGTACCACCTACAATGGCAGAACACATCATTACCGTACCGATGGAAAGGTCAATACCACCGGTAATAATGACGAAAGTGACGCCGATTGCTAAAAATCCAATATAATAGGAAGCGTCAAAAATGCTGACCAAAGTATCTACGGTAAAGAAGTTATTGCCGAATACCGAAAATGCGGTATAGAGTACAATCAGGGCGCCCAGTGCGATGAATTTTTGCATCCCCTTTGTTTTGATGTTTTCTATCATGTCGTTCATAAAAGAACTCCTTTCGTTTTCTTGTTTATCCTTTGCTTGTTTTGGGGAACTCAGCCGGTGTGTTCTCGCATGGTTGCCAGACGCATAATTTCTTCCTGGTTGGCATCCCCGATATCTAACTCACCGGTGATTCTTCCTTCGCACATTACGATGATTCTGTCGCTCAATCGCAGGATTTCAGTTAATTCTGAGGAAATCATAATAATCGATTTTCCCATTTGCGCCAATTCGTTCATCAGTGTGTAAATTTCACTTTTGGCGCCTACGTCAATCCCACGGGTTGGTTCATCGAAAATCAAAATATCTGAATTTTGAATCAACCATTTGGCAATCACTACTTTCTGCTGATTTCCACCGGACAGATTTCGGACTAATTGATGCACAGTCGGTGTTTTTGTTTTTAGCTTTTCACAGTATTCTTTGGCACTTTTGTTGACAGAGTTGGCGTCCACAAATCCAAAATCCGAAAATTTGGATAAAGCGGTCATCACCGAGTTTTCCGAAACGCTTAAATCAACGGCCACGCCGTATCGTTTTCGGTCTTCTGAAAGATATCCGATTCCGTTTTTTACAGCATCTATCGGAGAATTGATTTCCACCCGTTTTCCGTGAATAAACACAGTTCCGCTATCCATTTTATCGGCTCCGAAGATGGCTCTGGCAAGTTCGGTTCTTCCTGCTCCCATTAACCCTGCAAAACCAAGAATTTCTCCTTTTTTTAAAGAAAAACCGGCGTTTTTGACCGAGGGGAGCATGGTGATGTTTTCTGCTTTTAAAACCACAGGTGCATCTTCTTTTACGGTGCTTTTGGTCTTTGGTGTTTCGTAAATGACACGACCCACCATCATATTGATGATTTCATCTTTGTTGGTATCTCGGGTGTTAACCGTTCCGACGTATTCTCCATCTCGCATTACAGTCACCCGGTCGGTGATTTTTTCAATTTCATTCATACGGTGAGAAATGTAAATCATTCCCACTCCGTTTTTCTTGAGTTCTTCAATCATTCGGAACAATTCATTGATTTCTGCTTCTGTGAGGGCTGCTGTGGGTTCATCAAAAATAATGATTTTGGCGTGATAGGAAATTGCTTTTGCAATTTCGACCATCTGCTGTTTTCCGACTGTAAGATTGCCTATCATTTCTTTGGGGTTGATGGAGATGCCAAGCTTTTGAAACAGTTTGTCAGACTTTAAATTCAGTGCTTTGTCATCCAGCCAGAAGCCAAACTTTTTTTCTTCTCTTCCAATGAAAATGTTTTCTGAAACGCTTAAATGGTTCATCATATTGAGTTCCTGATGTACAATAATGATGCCAGCTTCCTGTGCTTCTTTTGGATTCTTTAAAATCAGCTCTTTTCCCATATAGGTGATGGTTCCGCTGTCTTTTTGATGGATTCCCGTGAGAATTTTCATCAGTGTTGATTTGCCTGCACCGTTTTCACCGACCAATGCGTGTACCTCGCCGGCATATAAATCTAAATTGGCGTCCTTGAGTGCTTTCACACCTGTAAATTCTTTGGTGATATGTTCCATTGTTAAAATCGTGCCGTTTGCGTCCATAGTAATCCCTGCCTCTTTTATTCATCGTGTGATGAATATTTTTTAATTTCTCTTTTTATGTTTTACAATTTTTGAATTATTATAACCGTTTTACCAAGAAAATCTTACCAAAATTTATTCTTTTTCGGCTCTTTTTTCTGAAAATAACCGGTAATTTGAAAAAAATACATAAAAATCAAAAAAAATTCAAGAAATATTCAAAAAATGTTTGAATTATACAGAGGGATATGATATACTATATAAGTAGACTCGGATTCTTTATCCGATTTTTTAGAAAACATAAAAATGATTGATAGAAAGGATGGGCTCAGGATGGAAGAAAACATCTTAACCAACAACACGAAAGGCGAAATTAAAGTCAGCACAGAAGTAATTTCTGTGATTTCCGGAATGGCGGTTAATGAAATTGAAGGTGTGGCTTCGTTAGCAGAAGATACCGACAGCACCGTGTATTCTAAAAAAATGCTTAGCCGCGGAATTTCTGTGGAAACCAAAAATGATGAAATGACCGTGACGTTGAATCTGGTGGTAAAATATGGCTATCAGGTGGATGAGGTTGCAAGAGAAGTTCAACTTAAAGTGAAAGATTCATTGGAAAATATGATTGGTTTTCCGCTGAAATCTGTTAATGTCATTGTGGTGGGCGTTGACTTTTCCGAAGTTGACCAATAAGGAATAAAGATATGAAAAGACGAGAAGTAAGAGAACATATTTTTAAACTGTTGTTTTCCGGATATGAAGGAGCTTTGCCCGAGGGTGGATTTGAACATTATTGTTCGGATAATGAAATCAAAGGAAAAGACCTTCGTCAGATTGGTGAAAAGGTGGAAAAAATCTTTTCCCGTTTGGCGGAAATTGACAGCTTGATTCAAGAAAATGTCAAAGGGTATACTTTTGACCGTATTTCTAAAGTTTCTTTGGCGGTAATGCGTCTGGGCGTATACGAAATCATGTTTGATGAAGATATCCCGGATGGAGTTGCCATTTCGGAAGCAATGGAAATTGCAGCAACCTATGAAGATGAAAAATCAAAGGCCTTTGTGAATGGAGTGCTTGGCTCTGTTGCCAGAGGAAAATAATAAAGGATTCGCTATGGATGTTCTTACCATTACAGAATTGAATTTATACATAAAGAATCTTATCGAGCGGGATAGTTTGCTTCAAAGAGTCACCGTGAAGGGGGAAATCTCCAATTTTAAACATCATTCTTCCGGGCATTTGTATTTGTCCTTAAAGGATGATGGCGGTGTCATTCGTGCGGTGATGTTCCGCTTTAGTGCACAAAAACTTGTGTTTCGTCCCGAAAACGGGATGCAGGTGGTTGTGACCGGTAAAGTTTCTTTGTATGAAAGAGATGGACAATATCAGATTTATATTGATGAAATGATGCCTGACGGTGTCGGTGCTTTATATGTGGCATACGAACAGCTGAAAGCAAAACTGGAAGCAGAGGGATTGTTTTCTCCTGAACGAAAGAAGCCAATTCCTAAATATCCCGAAACCATCGGGATTGTCACGTCTCCCACCGGTGCTGCCATTCGTGATATTTTAAACGTGTTAAAAC
The DNA here is from genome assembly GCA_045638525.1 of Clostridia bacterium. Taxonomy (GTDB): domain Bacteria; phylum Bacillota; class Clostridia; order UMGS1840; family UMGS1840; genus SIG452. The sequence continues at coordinate 212,882 of JAZUBQ010000012.1, read as the reverse complement.
GGCGTTTTCCGTATACACGGGTTTATTTGTATCCCGCATTGGTCCAGGGGGAGGGAGCGGCGCAGTCTATTGTCAAAGGGCTTCGTTTTTTTGATGGTAAGGTAGACACGGTGATTACCGGTCGCGGCGGCGGTTCTATTGAAGATTTATGGGCATTTAACGAAGAAGTGGTTGCAAGACAGATTGCTTCCATGGTGACGCCCGTTATTTCTGCAGTAGGACACGAAACCGATTTTACCATTGCCGATTTTGTGGCAGACCGACGGGTTCCCACTCCGTCAGCGGCGGCTGAAATTGCAGTTCCATCTGCGACGGATTTGACAAAGTTTTTAAAAATGGTGGATGGACGGCTGTATGGAGCATTGGTTGGTAGTCTTGAAAAATCCCGCAAATCCTACACAATGCTGTCGCAAAGAGAAGTGCTGAAAAATCCTATGGCAGTATACAATGTCAAACGTTTGCAGATTGATTCTTACGGAATGAAGCTTGAGAATCTTTATCGGAGCAAGCTTCAGGCAGGAAAAGAACAGTTTGTGAAAAATATTTCCAAACTTGATGCGTTAAGTCCGTTGAAGATTTTACAGCGAGGTTACTCGGTTGCCCAAAATGCAGACGGAAATCCCGTATCTTCTGTTAAGGAAGTTCAAACAGGAGATCGGCTATTTGTCACTTTGGCAGACGGTACTTTGGACTGCGAGGTTTGTGACGTTAAGACTTCAGAACAAGCCGGAGAGGAATAAACTATGGAAGAAAAAAAGATTACATTTGAAGACGGAATGAAACGTCTGGAAGAAATTGTGTTGGGGTTGGAAAAAGGCTCTGTTGCATTGGAAGATGCGATGGAACTCTTCACCGAAGGAACCAAACTTTCCCGTGAGCTTCAGAAAATTTTAGATGAAGCGGAATCCAAAATCAAAATGATTACCGAAGAAAACGGGCAGGTGACTGCTGTTGATTTTGAAACAAAGGAAGCAACCGGTGTATAATATGAAAGAAAAAATGGAACAAAAAGTCTTTCTGATAGAAGCATTTTTACAGGAAGAACTAAAACAGTGTTCTCCTCAAAAGAATCTTCGTGAAATTATGGAATATGCCGTTATGAACGGCGGAAAACGTTTGCGTCCCGTTTTCATGCTTGGTGTGTTTGAATTGTTTGAATCGGATATTACAAAAGCAGTTCCTTATGCTGCGGCGATGGAAATGATTCACAGCTATTCTTTAGTCCATGACGATTTGCCTTGTATGGATGATGACGATTTGCGAAGAGGGAAACCTACCTGTCACAAACGTTTTTCTGAGTTCGGAGCAGTTCTGGCAGGAGATGCACTGTTAAATCTGAGTATGGAAACTATGTTGAAATATGCCAATCATTTTCCGGCAGAGCGTGCAATGGAGGCAATGCAATATATCACAACTGCTTCCGGTGCGAAAGGGATGTGTGCCGGTCAGATGACAGATATGGAACAGTCGGTAACCGATTTTGATTCGCTTTCTTTGATGTATAGCCAGAAAACAGGAGCTCTGTTAAAGGCAAGTGTGGCAGTTGGTGCTATTTTAGGAGGAGCTAAGAAAGAAACTCTGGCTCTTTTGGAACAATATGCAGATACCATTGGTCTGATGTTTCAGATTCAGGATGATGTTTTAGATGTCACCTCTGATGCCGAAACATTAGGGAAACCCATTTTAAGTGATGAAAAAAATATGAAGATTACGTTTGTTTCAGAGTATGGATTGAAGCGATGTAAAGAACTTCTGCAAGAATATGAGAATAAAGCCATTTCTTTATTGGAGATGGTGGCTCAATCGATAAAAAACCAGGAAGCCGTTTTGTTTTTAAAAGATTTAACCTTATTTTTGGTGAATCGAAATTATTAACATTGGGAGGAATCGCTTTTGCACAGTTTTGGAGAAATTTTTTCCAACAATATTCTGTGGGCGACAGTGTTTTCCTGCATATTGGCACAGTTACTAAAAATTCCGCTTCATTATTGGATGCACAAGCAACTGGATTGGACTCGTTGCATCGGTTCCGGCGGAATGCCCAGTTCACATTCTTCTTCGGTGTGTACCTTGGGAACTTGTGTGGGGTTGCAATACGGTTTTGATACGCCGTTGTTTGCGATAACGGTGGCATTTGCAGTGATTGTGATGTATGATGCTGCAGGCGTCAGAAAGGAAGCAGGAGAACAGGCAAAAATTTTAAATCGAATTATCAAAAAGTTTGAAAAACAAGAATTCCATATCGATCAGGAATTAAAAGAATTGATTGGACATACCAAGCCGGAAGTGCTGGTTGGTGCATTGCTTGGAATTGTGATTGGAATTTGTTTTTCTGTTATCATAATATAGTTATTTTATATTGTGGCGCTGTATTCTAGTCAACTATGTGTTATTGAAGACGGGCCTAAAAATCCGTTAAAGAGCATATCGATGAAGTTTCTTGTGTTTGCTTTGGACGCCCAGTCCGGGGCGGATGCTGGGAGTTAAGGTTATGGGGCGGCAGTTAATGGCATAGCGGCAACAACCCTATTTCCGTGGAGACCTGTCCTCGTGGTCGGAATATTCTGTGACTTAATCGACACAAGCTTCCTTCTACGGTTCAGGATTAAACCTGCAATTGCGGTATGACATTGATTTGGATTGCTGTGTGCAGAGTAGCTTGCCTTGAGTGAATATGAGGGGAGATTCGGATCAGACTTTTTTTGGAGTAGGCCTATCCAAGGAAGTTATCGCCGGTTGAAACTCTGTTTGCAAAACAGGATTAAATAGCACAAATGTTGTTTGGGAAAACCACTAGACAGAATAGCACCGGAGGATTGCAGTGCGGACTCAGTGGCGATCGAGTGCGATAGTTTGGCGACTTTATCGGAAAAGTTTTTAAGAGAAATCGCTCCATTGGCGACAAGGAGTAGCTTTTCGGGAAATCCAACTCGACCTAAGCCGCAGAATTTACTCCGGTTCTGCCACGCTACTTATTTGAATTGTAAAATGGACTTGTCCACTTGCTTTTCGTAGGTAATTTTTAGCCATAGCGTGCGAAAATGCTTGGGAATACAAAAAGTATTCTTTGTGCTTTTCACTCACTCTTGTTTAAAAATTTTCTCCACGAACATCAAATGTCCAAGTCGATTTTACAAATTTTTAAAGAATCATATCAGAGTTTGAACTATAATGTTCCATTCTATTTTACAATTTTAGAACTTTTTTAATTTGAAAAAGATAAGATTGCAGAGTACAATCAATGGGATAGAATGATAATAAATATTAAAAAAATTGATGGAGTAACTTATGGAATCCAATAAAAAAGACGACATTCCCAAGCGACAGAGAAAACCGATGAATTGGGCAGTTAAAATTACCATTATCACCTTTTTAATTGCTTTTTTTATGGGGATGTTTGCCGATGTATTATCCAAAAATTTAAGTTTGCTTCCTGCACTTTTGGTACTTGTTCTCATTGTTTTGGTGGGGATTGTTGCTGATATGGCAGGGATTGCCATTGCTACTGCAGATGAAAAAACTTTAAATGCCATGGCGGCAAGGAAAATCGGAGGTGCCAAAGAAGCGTTGGTACTCCTTAAAAATGCAGAAAAAGCAACCAATATCTTTAACGATGTTATCGGAGATATTGCCGGAATTGTCAGTGGTGCAACCGGAACAACAATCGGTGTGTATTTTTTGACAATGTTAAAAGGTTTGTTTGTAGACAGTAATCCTCAATTCGGAGAGTTTATTATTTTAAGTTTGTTGTCGGCATTGGTTGCCGCATTGACGGTTGGCGGAAAGGCTGCCGGAAAGAAATATGCCATCAAAAATGCAGAAAAGATTGTGTTTTTGGTTGGAAAAATTGCCTATTATATGAAAAACATCGGTTTATTATTTCAGAAGAAACAATAAATCGTTACCGATAAAAAGTGAAAAAGAACGGAGAAAAACGCCGTGAAACATCAGAAATTGTTTGAAAAAACAAAAAACTATCAAAATATCAAGAATATGTCTGTCTCCGAATTGGAAACACTCTGCACAGAAATTCGGGAGTTTTTGTTGGATTCTGTTTCCCAAACCGGGGGGCATCTGGCATCTAATTTAGGCGCTGTAGAGTTAACGGTTGCACTTCATAAGTCTTTTTCGTTTCCGGATGATAAAATCATTTTTGATGTGGGGCATCAAAGCTATGTTCATAAGATTCTGACAGGTCGTGCAGAAGGCTTTGCTAATTTGCGAAAATTAAATGGGATTTCCGGTTTCCCCAAACGAACTGAAAGTGAATTTGATACGTTTCATTCCGGTCACAGTTCCAATTCCATTTCGGTGGCACTTGGGTTAAAACGAGGACTGGAGCAACAAGGAGACAATTCTCACGTGATTGCCATGATTGGGGACGGTGCTTTGACCGGCGGAATGGCGATTGAGGCGATGAATGATGCCGGCAGAGAAAAAAATAACATCATCGTGATATTAAACGATAATGAAATGAGCATTTCGGAAAATGTGGGTGGGATTTCTCATCACTTGGCAAAAATGCGAACAAGCCCACTTTACTTACGCACAAAAGGAACGGTTTCCACTGTCTTTTCCAAAATCCCGTGGCTGGGTTCTCATTTATACAATGCCATTTCTGATTTTAAAACAGGCTTTCGCAATATGATGTTCGGAAGCAATATATTTGAAGAATTAGGTTTTTATTATGCAGGTCCGTTTGACGGACATGATGTCAAAGGGTTATGCAAGGTGTTTGAACAGTTAAAAGATGTGGACAAGCCGATGGTGATTCACGTACTTACCAAGAAAGGCAAAGGATACTCTTTTGCGGAAGAACGACCGGATTTGTTCCACGGAGTGAAACCTTTTGATGTCAAAGTGGGAATTTCGGCAGAAAACCACAAGAATTTTTCCAAAGCCTTTGGTACCACTTTGGAAACAATGGCAGCGGAAAATAAAAAAATTGTTGCGATTACTGCTGCAATGCCGGATGGCACCGGATTAAGCGATTTTCGTTATAAATTTCCTGAACGTTATTATGATGTTGCCATAGCGGAAGCTCACGGAGCAGGGCTGGCGGCAGGATTGTCCATTTCCGGCATGGTTCCGGTATTCGCTGTATATTCTTCTTTCTTACAGCGGGCATACGACCAGCTCCTTACCGATGTTTGCGGCATGAATCTGCATTGTGTATTTGCAGTGGATCGTGCCGGAATTGTGGGAGAGGATGGAGAAACACATCAGGGGATTTTTGACATTTCTTATCTGACTTCCATGCCGAATATGACTGTGTTTTCTCCGGCAACTTATCATGATTTGGACTTTATGTTAAAAGAAGCGATTAACGATTATGATTCTCCTTGTGCCATTCGATATCCCAAAGGTACGGAGGATCCGGAAGTTGCGAAATTGGAGCAGAAATATCAACCGGGAAAAGCACAGATTTTAGTTCCCGGAAAACACGTGAGTATTTTCTGCGACGGAACAATGATTTCGGAAGGTCTGAAAGCCACCCAAATGTTAAAAGAGCAAGGGGTTTCGGCTGAACTTATCAATTTGCGATATATAAAACCTTTGGATTTTGATACCATTGCAACTTCTTTGCAAAAGACCAAACGTGGTGTTGTGATGGAAAGTGCCAGTCGATATGGCGGCATTTACTCAATGTTATCGGGATTCACTGCATTGCCGTTGCTTTCGGTTTCGGTTCCCGATTGTTATGTTCCTCACGGTAGTGTTGAGGAGTTGCTTTCTTTGTTGAAAATGGATGGAGAAAGCGTGGCTGAAAAAATTATGGAGGAGTTTTTCCGTTGAAAATAAGACTGGATGTAGCCTTGACCGAACAGGGACTTGCTGCTTCCCGTGAGAAGGCGAAAGCGCTTATCATGGCAGGGCAGGTATATGTAGATGGACAAAAGGCATATAAAGCAGGCGAAATGATTGAAGACACACAAACCCTTACGGTGAAAGAAGACCTTCCGTTTGTATCACGCGGAGGTTATAAGCTGGACAAAGGGGTTAAAGTGTTTGGAATTGATTTAAAAAATAAAATTTGTGTAGATATTGGTGCGTCTACCGGTGGTTTTACAGACTGTATGCTTCAAAACGGAGCGAAAAAAGTCTATGCGGTGGATGTGGGATACGGTCAGTTGGACTGGAAACTCCGAAGTGATGAGCGTGTGGTGGTATTAGAGAGAACCAACGCCCGCTACCTCACCGAAAAAGAAATTCCGGAACGGGCAGACTTTTTATCCGCCGATGTGGCATTTATTTCTTTAAATACCGCCTTATCTACCGTGGTAGATTTGCTGAGTGATTCTGCAGAGCTTATGGTGTTAATCAAACCGCAGTTTGAAGCAGGCAGAGAATTTGTGGGCAAAAAAGGCGTGGTGAAGGATAAAAAGGTGCATCACGATGTGATTGTGAAAGTTTGTGAGCAAATGCAAGCCAAAGGACTTACTTTGCTGGATTTGGATTTTTCTCCCATCAAGGGACCGGAAGGAAATATTGAATACTTATTATATATGACAAAACGGCAAGAGCCTTCAATGGATTATCTTGCCAAAGCAAAAGAAATTACAGAACAGTCCCATACCACATTGGACTAAAACGAGGGATCGTATGAACATAGGAATTGTGAGCGGAAAATCGAATATTGATGTCTCTGTGATTACACGATTGATTTCATTGTTGGAAGAAAACGGAGCTTGTGTGTATTTTCCTTGTGATAGCGGAATGGGCAATGTTGCAAATATGCTTTCTTCGGATGAGTTTTATAAAACCGTTGAAATGGTGATTGTGTTGGGAGGCGACGGAACGTTGCTTCGTGTGGCTCAGTCTGCATCCCAATATGATATTCCGATTTTGGGCATCAATTTTGGTCGGGTTGGTCTTTTGACTGATTTAGAACAAGACGAAATGGATTTGGTGCGTCATATTTTTACAGGAGAATATTCCATTGACGAACGAATGATGCTGTCGGCTGTGGTAACCGATAAAACAGGAGAAAAACATCGATTCACCGCTTTGAATGAAATTGCATTATCCCGTGGGAATTTTGCGAAAATGCTGGAAATGGAATTTTACATTGACAACGCACTGTGCACACCCATTCGTGCCGATGGTTTGATTGTGTCAACTCCAACAGGGTCCACAGCGTATTCTCTGTCAGCAGGCGGAGCGGTGATTGACCCATTGACAGAAGCCTTTGCGGTAACCCCCATCTGTCCTCATACATTGACCAGTCGACCTATGATTATTTGTAAAAATCGAACCATCACGGTGAAGCAAAAAGAGGGAACAGAAAATATTTCGTTTTTATCTTATGATGGAAACGAGGCTGTCACCATAAATCCTGAGATGGAACTTACCATCCGTTTATCCGAGCATACCACCAAATTGGTTCGGATTGTGAATCGAAATTTTTATTCTGTTTTAAAAGATAAACTCTAAGAGAGGTTTTTGTTATGAAAAAAAGAAGACAAGATGACTTACTGTCTTTGATTCGTCGGGAAAAAATCAGAACCCAGGAGGATTTGACCGAACGGTTAATTCAAATGGGCTATACGGTAACGCAGGCAACCATTTCCCGCGATATTAAGGAATTAAAAATTGTGAAAACAACTGATGAAAATGGTGAGATTTGTTATTGTGCTCCCAGAGCTGAGTTTCATGCCGGGAAAAACAGTACACATCTTGGATTTTTCAAAAATATGATTTTATCGGTGGAGGCAAGCGTCAATATTTTAGTCATTCACACTGCGGTAGGAATGGCACAAGGGATTGCTGCATCCATTGACCATTTGGGAAATCACGATATTTTGGGAACGATTGCCGGCGACGATACCATTATGGTGGTTTGTCGTGGTCCGGAAGTGACCGAACGGGTATCTCAATACTTAAAAACCCACTTATAAATTTTTAAAAATCAAAGGATAAGCGGTTGCCTGATGGGCAGAACGGAGAACGGTTATGCTAACGACCATTTTAATTAAAAATTTAGCGGTTATTCGTGAAGCAGAGATTCACTTTGACCGAGGTCTTACTGTGCTGACCGGTGAAACCGGTGCCGGGAAATCTATTTTGATGGATGCTTTGCAAGCGGTAATGGGTGCAAGAATGTCGAAAGAAATGATTCGTGCTGACGAAAAGTCTACGTTGGTGGAAGCAGAATTTTTCTTTTCGGATGCAACCGAACCGGAAGCTCTTTCGTCTTATCTGATGGATGGTTCGCTTATCATTTCCCGTGAAATTTTTCGGGATGGCAGAAATGTGGTGAAATTAAACGGCAGTCTTTGTAATACAGCAATTTTGCGTGAACTTTCACCCTATTTAATCAGTATTCATTCACAAAATGATAATCAGATTTTGTTCCGGGAAGAACTTCACTACCGTTTTTTGGACCGTTATGCAGAAAATCAAGAACTTTTTAAGAGTTATCGGGAGTGCTATCTGAACTATCGGAATGTTTTGGGCGAAATTTCCAAATTAGAAGAAAAAAATGAACAGGATAACAGTCGTGTCGATTATCTAAGGTTTGTGGTTTCGGAAATCGAGGGAGCTAACTTGCAACCTATGGAAGAAGAAAACCTAAAGCAAATCAAACTGCAGATGAAAAATCAGGAAAAAAATCAGCAGAATATTCAAGCTGCAACTTATGCACTGTATGAAAACGAGGAAAGCGCATATCAATATCTTTCTCTTGCAGAAACAGCAGTCCGAAATATTGAAGGATTGGAAGCCGTTGCCGAACGACTGTATGATTTGAAATATGAAATTTCCGAGCTGTCAGAAACCATTCGTCATCATAGCGAACAGGTTGAATGTGAATATCAGAATTTAGATGAAATAGAAGAACGGCTGAATGTGATTTATCAGCTGAAAATGAAATACGGCGGCACATTTGAAAGTGTGCTTTCCTATTTGGAAAACGCAAAAGCCCAGCTGTATCAAACAGAAAACAGAGAAACGTTGGTTTCTAAACTATATCAGGAAAAAGAAACAATTCGCACAGAACTTGCCCTTTTAGCAGAAAAGCTTACCCAACAAAGGGAAGAAGCGGCACCTCGTTTGGCACAAGCTCTGGAAACGGAACTTTCAGATTTGATGATGCCTTCCGCACGTTTTTTAGTGGAACTGGTCCATGAGGATGAATATGGAGCATACGGGGCAGAGCAGGTGAAGTTTTTATTTTCCGCAAATGCGGGAATGCCACCGGCTCCCTTGTCTAAAATTGCATCCGGTGGAGAAATTTCCAGAGTGAATCTGGCGCTAAAATCCATTCTTCGGGGGATTGACCCGGCGTGTGCCTTTGTGTTTGATGAAATTGATACGGGGTTAAGCGGAAGAGCTGCACAAAAAACCGGAGAAAAGATGTGTGCCATTGCCAATGGGACAAAAGGTTCTCAGGTGCTTTGTGTTACACATTTGCCTCAGATTGCAGCAATGGCAGACCAACATATTGTGGTTTCCAAAACGGAAGATACGCTGGGAACCAAGACTTCAGTATGCGTTGTGGAAGATACCATGCGTACAGAAGAACTTGCCCGTATGTTAGGCGGAGTAACTGTGACTGAGTTGACACGTCAAAGTGCTCATGAAATGTTAGAATTGGCAAAAAAATTCAAACAGGAGTGTTAAAATGAAAACCATCGGAACTGTGGTGCAAAAGTTAGAAAATCAGCGGATTTTGGTGGAAATCAAACGTGCTTCTGCGTGTGGCGGAAACTGTCACAGTTGCGGAAGTTGCAGTGCCGGCACGTCACAAATTGTGGCAGAAGGCGAGAAAGAAATCAAAGTGGGAGACCGTGTGGTGTTGGAAACTTCCAAAAATCGGTATTTTTTACTGTCCTTTTTAGTATTTGTCTGTCCACTTTGCATCATTTTTGCGGTATATCTGATGCTCAGCTGTTTCTGTCCTGAAACTGTGGCTTCATTGGCTGCTGTTCTGGCAGGGATTCTGGCATTTGTTATGATAGTGATAGCACTTCGGAAATTAAAATTGCCCAAAGCAACTTTACTACCCAACGAAAGAGGAAATATATGAAACGAATTACCATATTTGCGGGTCATTACGGTAGCGGAAAAACCACAGCTGCCGTAGCCTATGCAAAAAAATTAAGAGAAGAGCACGAAAAAGTGATGATTGTGGATATTGATTTAATCAATCCCTATTATCGAACCAAAGATGCTAAGGAGGAATTGGACGCTTTGGGGATCCATGTGATTTCTCCCACCTATGCAAACACCAATATTGAAACTCCCTCCGTTCCTCCTGAAATGATGGCGGCATTCAGCCAAAAAGATACCTATGTGGTGTTTGATGCGGCAGGGGATGATGACGGTGCTGTTGTGTTAAGTCGTTTTTTTGTCGATTTTTCACAAGAAGAATACGATTTTTTCCTGGTGGTTAATACAAAAAGACCCTTGACGAGAGATGAAGAAAGTATTATAATGTACAAGGGGGATATTGAAAGAGCCTCCCGATTGCAAATAACGGCATTGGCGAATGCCACAAATTTGTCTTATGAAACCACCTTGTCCGACATTCTGGAAGGGGAAGACATTACCGACCGGGTTGCAAAAGTGTGCAATCTTCCCAACCGCTACACTTTTGTGTGGAATAAACTTTTGGATTCGTTGCCCGATGACTTAAAGAAAAAGGCAATCGGAGTACAGTTGTTTCATAAAAAACCTTGGGATTTATAATATTTTATTGTTTTGTTTATTAAATTTTTAACATATCTGATAAACCGATTTTGAAAAGAAATCGGAAAGAAAGGAAAGAGCAATTATGGCAAAAGTAACATTTAACGAAAATGCTTGTAAAGGCTGTTATCTTTGCATGGACGTATGTCCGAAAAAAATTATTAAAAAAGCTACTGACCGTTTGAACGTGAAGGGCTTTAACCCCGTTGAGGTTCTGGAAATGGATCAGTGCATCGGCTGTGCATTCTGCGCAACCATTTGTCCCGACGTGGTAATCACTGTGGAGAAATAAGTAGGAAAGGAATAGATTACAAATGAGTGAAAAAGTGTTAATGAAGGGCAATGAAGCCATTGCCGAAGCCGCTATTCGTAGCGGATGTAAACTGTTTTTCGGTTATCCCATCACTCCTCAGACAGAAGTTTCTGCCTATATGTCCAAAAGAATGCCTCAGGTAGACGGACTTTACTTACAGGCTGAGAGTGAAGTTGCGGCAATCAATATGGTATATGGTGCTGCAGCGGCAGGTGCAAGAGTTATGACCTCTTCTTCCAGCCCCGGAATCAGCTTAAAACAGGAAGGTCTTTCCTACATTGCAGGTGCTGATCTTCCCTGTGTTATCATCAACATCGTTCGTGGTGGCCCCGGTTTAGGTGGTATTCAGCCTGCACAGTCTGACTATTTTCAGGCAACCAAAGGCGGCGGACATGGTGACTATCATTTGGTAGTTCTGGCTCCCTCCACCATTCAGGAATGTGTGGACTTAACTTATAAAGCATTTGACATTGCGGACAACTATCGTGTTCCTGTTATGATTATGGGGGACGGTATGCTGGGTCAGATGATGGAACCCGTTTCCTTCCCCGAGCATGACGATTCCGTATCCTTTGATAAATCCTGGGCTTGCGATACCACCGGAATGAAACGTAAGAAAAACATTGTAAACTCTTTATACATCAATCCCGACGAACTGGAAAATCTGGTGTGGGAACGTGAAAAACGTTATGAGTTAATCACCAAAAACGAAACCCGTGCTGAAACCTTCTTCTGTGATGATGCAGATATCGTTTTAGTTGCATACGGCACCATTGCCAGAGTTGCAATGAATGCTGTTAAAAAAGCAAGAGCAATGGGAATCAAAGCAGGTTTAATCCGTCCCATCACTTTGTGGCCCTTCCCCGAACAGGAAATTGCCCAGGTGGCAAACACTGCAAAGAGTTTCTTAAGCGTTGAAATGAGCACCGGTCAGATGGTTTATGACGTAAAATTGGCAGTAAACGGCAAATGCCCCGTAGAATTTTACGGCAGAACCGGTGGTGTGGTACCCGTTCCGCAGGAAATTCTGGACAAAATCGTGGAAATGTCCAAAAAACTGTAAGAGGGAGGAAGAAAAAGATGAGTATTGTATTTGAAAAACCCCATGCACTTTCTGATGTGGGCTTCCATTATTGCCCCGGTTGTACTCACGGTATTGTACACCGTCTGGTTGCAGAAGTGCTGGATGAATTAAAACTGGAAGGAGAAGCTGTAGGGATTGCATCTGTAGGATGTTCCGTATTCTCCTATAACTATTTTGAATGTGATATGGTGCAGGCAGCACACGGTAGAGCACCGGCTGTTGCAACCGGCGTAAAAAGAGCACATCCCGATAAAGTGGTATTCACTTATCAGGGCGACGGTGACTTACTTGCGATTGGTACTGCGGAAACCATTCACGCAGCAACCCGTGGTGAAAATATCACCGTTGTATTTATCAACAACTGTATCTATGGTATGACCGGTGGTCAGATGGCTCCCACTTCTTTGGTTGGTCAGGTAACACAGACCACTCCTTACGGTAGAAAAACCGAAACTCAGGGTTGGCCCATCAACGGTTGTGAACTGGTTTCTCAGCTGGAAGGTACCGCATTGGCACAGAGAGTTGCTGTTAACAATGTAAAAAACATCCGTGAAGCAAAAGCGGCAATTAAAAAAGCATTCACCTATCAGACCGAGAAAAAAGGCTTCACCTTTGTGGAAGTATTATCCACTTGTCCCACCAACTGGGGTCTGTCTCCTCAGGAATCTATGAAGTGGATGGAAGAAAAAATGATGCCTCAGTATCCCTTAGGCGTTTATAAAGATAAAGGTGCGAAAGGAGACGAATAATATGCAGAAAGAATTTATTATTTCCGGCTTTGGCGGTCAGGGAATTCTGTTTATCGGAAAACTCCTTGCTTACACCGGTATGAAAAATGACTATGAAGTGTCCTGGCTTCCGTCTTACGGTCCCGAAATGCGTGGTGGTACTGCAAGCTGTAATGTTATCATTTCCGATGATGCCATCGGTTCTCCCTTGGTAACCGAAGCAACCGATGTGATTGCAATGAACGGTCCTTCCTTTGTGAAATTTGAAAAAAGCGTTGCAAAGGGTGGAACTATGTATTATGACAGCTCTTTGGTACAGCCCACTCCTACCCGTGACGACATCAACTATGTAGGTGTAGAAGCAACCAAACTGGCAACCGAAATGGGTATGGGCAAACTTGCCAATATGTTCTTGGTTGGTAAAGTATTAAAAGAATCCAAAGTGTTTGAATTAGATGTGATTTTTGAAGCGTTAAAAGGACTGGTTCCTGCAAAGAAACCCGAACTTTATGACTTAAACAAAAAAGCCATCGAAGCAGGCGCAAACTTGTAATTTCTTTTATAAAAATTTAACAATTACGGTTCAGCGGAGGGAATATCCTTCCGCTGAATTTGTAACAAAGCGAGGACGTTATATGAAATTTGTTTCAGAAAATTTAGGAGTAAATGAGCAGGGACATCTCACCATTGGTGGGGTAGATGTGCTCTCCTTAAAAGAAAAATACGACACCCCGTTATATGTGATGGATGAGGATATGATTCGAACTCATCTTCGCACCTATCGTGATGCCCTAAATACCTACTATAACGGCAATGGATTGTGTCAATTTGCTTCCAAAGCCTTTTGTACCAAGTATATGTGCAAGATTGTGGCAGAAGAAGGACTTGGGCTTGACGTGGTATCCGGCGGTGAACTGTATACCGCTTTATCCGCCGATTTTCCTGCGGATAAAATCTGTTTTCACGGCAATAATAAAACCAAAGACGAGCTCACATTTGCCATCGGTCACGATGTTGGAACCATTGTGGTAGATAACATCTATGAATTGGAGCAGATTGATAAAATTGCAGGTGAACTGGGGAAAGTACAGGATGTAATTTTCCGTATTAAACCCGGAATTGATGCACATACGCACGATTTTATTATGACCGGTCAGATTGATTCCAAGTTTGGTTTTGCATTGGAAACCGGAGAAGCTTTGTCTGCGGTTTCGGCTGTGAAAGATAAAAATAATATCTGCTATAAAGGGTTGCATTGCCATATTGGTTCTCAGATTTTTGATGTAGCACCCTTCCGTGAAACAGCCAAAGTCATGATGAATTTTATTGGCGAAATCAAAGAAAAACTTGGTCTTATTACCGAAGAACTGGATTTGGGGGGCGGATTTGGTATCCGTTACGTAGAATCGGATGACCCCATTTCGTATGATTTATATATCAAAGCAGTTTCCGAAGAAGTGAAAGCACAGGCAGAAATTTTCAAGATTCCCGTTCCGAAAATTCTGATGGAACCCGGGCGTTCCATTGTGGCACCCGCAGGGATTACTGTCTATGAGGTTGGATGTGTGAAAGAAATCCCGAATATCCGCACCTATGTGTCGGTAGACGGCGGTATGGCGGATAATCCTCGTTACATTATGTATGGTTCCGAATATTCTGCTGTAGTGGCAAATAAGGCAAATAAAGTAGCAGATTGTACCTACACTGTTGCCGGCAAATGTTGCGAATCAGGCGATATTTTAGTGGAAAAAGCCAAACTTCCCAAAGTGGAAGTGGGGGACACCCTCTGCGTATTGGCAACCGGTGCCTATAATTATTCCATGGCATCCAATTATAATCGGATTCCAAGACCTGCTGTGGTAATGGTGTCCGGCGGTCAGGATAAACTGATTGTAAAACGGGAAACCTTTGAGGATTTAATCAAAAATGATTTGTAAATTCTGATGATAGTTTAAAAATTTTAAAGGAGCGTGTTTCTTATGGAACTTAACAATTTTAAAGAAGACGTTTTAGAACAAAGTCTTCCCGTATTGGTAGATTTCTTTGCCACCTGGTGTGGACCTTGCAAAATGTTGGCACCGGTTTTAGAAGAACTGGACAGCGAATATGGCGACAAACTTAAAATCGTAAAAGTGGATATTGACAAGCATATTGAACTTGCCCGCGAATTCCGTGTGGCAACCGTTCCCACTATGATGGTATTTGAAAATGGGGAATTAAAAGATTCTCTGATTGGTTACCATTCCAAAGAAGAACTGGTGGAGCTTTTGGGATTATAAAAGAATAAAACATAAAACAGGCGGTTTCTTATAGAAACCGCCTGTTTTTACGTTAATAAGAAAATATTCGATTAGTTGATTAACATTGTTAAGTCAAAGGTGTGGTTTTTATTTTTGGATGAATAGGTTGCGGTATGTTTTCCATAGCTGAAACCACCTAAATCAATATTGTTTGCGTGGAATATGTTGCTTGTGTGATTGGTATCAAAGCTATGGTACATCAGTGTTGCATCGGAGTTGCTGTCGGAATAGGCAACATCCCAATAGCAAAAACCGTTTTTGTATGGTTTTAGCTGATAAAAACAAAGATTTCCCAGATTATTGATTGTCAGTGTATCCATGTTGATGACGCACAGTTTCAGACTGGCAGAAACATCGCGTCTGGTTGGAAATACCACCAACTGATGATTTACCATTTCGCCGTTTTCCACTTTCAAATCATCCCGCAAAAATATTGTTTGTGCAGTTGATAAGTCAATTCCTTTTAAATAAATTGCACCCACGGTATGGCTAAGATAGAAAAACAAGCGATTTTCGTTAATTCCTACAACGTTTAAAGAAAATTCGTTGTCGTAGTCATAGGATGACCATTTTGATTGAATGTTTTCCGGAACTATTTCTGTATAGACAGTCTTAACTGTACCATCTTTTAAATTTTTATGCTTGATATTTAAATCTTGGGTGCCATAGTATACTTCCTTACCATTGGTGATAACATTGGTTCCGTAAATGCCATCTGCAACAGCTGTTCGTTTTCCGTCTTTTTCCTGATAAAGAGTATGACCGGATACGTAATAAAATGAGGAACCAAAATGTTCACCGTCTATTCCCACTGTTTTAAAATTGTAATCAACCAATCGGAAATTGGGCTCTCCTTTTAACAGGAATTCTCCACCGGAGGCAATATCTGTCTGGTAGATAAATTCATATACTTTCTCTACCACATCTCCGTCAGTAGCACCTTGTGCTGTTTTTGCAATTTTCAAGGCTTCTTCTGCAGGGATTGTTTCTGAATTTTTTAAGTCCTCAGGGAGGCATAAAGCATCCCCAAAGGAATTCATCATATCGTTTGCATATTGGGTAAGTACCGCCAGATTGGAACCGATGTAGGTGTCAAATCCTTTGTTTAAAAATACATTTGCCAATAAACCATTATCACACATAGAATAACAAGTGCCTGCAAAGAAAAGTCCGGATTTTATTTTTGGAATATAGGTGTCAAAAAATGCAGGAGTCAGACCGTATGCATCTTTAAAAAATATGATGCGATGTTCTTCAATATCATTTTGGAATTTATACTGTGTGTTAAGAGAAGCTTCTTCTGGAATTCCAAAAGTTACGCCCGAATAAAATTGTTGGGGACCATATCCGTGTATGCTTAAGGGATGTGTGAGTAAAGTTTCAACACTTCCGTGTCCGTGCCAGAATAAGATGTATTTTTTATCGGGACGTAAAGAGGAAAGCTTTGCTTTTAAAGCAGTGATGCTTTGTTTGGTGGTATCAATATAAGAATAGTCACAAAAATCGAATGTTTCTGCAGCTACGTCTCCGGCTTTGTTATGCACAACGACATCATTCCAACGAAAATTATCAACTTCTATAATATCGGTTGTTTTTTGTGGAGTGTTTGCCAAGCCTTCAACTGTAGGGGAATAGAGATATCCGCTTCCGTCTTTTAAAAGAATACAAACGTTTAAGAAGTCTCTGTTAAGCTGTGCCTGTGTGATTTCTCCGTTACGAAGCAGCGTTTGAGCTTCGGTATATATTTCGTCAAGCAACGCTTCGATTTTTTCAGGGGGAACATACCCGCTTTCATTTGTATATTTTTTTTCGATTTCTAAAAATGTGTTGTTAATATAGGTGTAATTTTCATAGCGATCAATGACTTCTTTGGGAATTGTTGTTTTACAGCTTTCAATATTTTGATATAATCTGCACGCCATGATAATTGCTTGTTCGCAAGTAGCTGTTCCAAGGGGGTTAAATTTGTTTTCTCCAACACCTTTTACAATTCCTTTTTCATAAGAATAATAAATTTGCTCCAACGCCCAATCTGCAATATCTTTTACATCATGAAAGCTGACAAAATCATACTTTAGCATAAATTCGTCACCCAGTATTGCCTCAATCGCACGAACGAGCATCACGCATAATTCTTGTCTTGTTATGTTGTTATTTGGGGCAAATGCAGTATCGGAAATACCTTTTACAATTCCTAAAGAATATGCTTTTAAAATTTCGGTATTATCGGTATCAGAGAACGGGTTGTTGCTAAAGTTAGCCTGTTCGTTTGTGAGTTTTTCATACAGCTTTACTACCAATTCGCAAAATTCTTCTCTGGTAATTGCTTTTTGATAATCGCTTGTTACTTTTTCGGTTACCAACCCCGCAGTGATTGCTGTGTTCACTTCCGCCAGCGCCCAATCAGACGGTGCATTTGCTCCATGGACGGTGATGGAAAAAACTCCAAACAAGCTTGTTAGCATACAGAGTGTTATCAGTAAGCTTAAAATCCTTTTTTTCATTGCTTTGCCTTCTTTCCGTTTGTTTTTATATGTAGCGATTTTATCATATCACATTGGCATCAATTTGTAAATAAATTTAAAAAATATATTTTGGAATATCCGGTGTTTAAAGATCAGAATGATAAGAGAAATGCAAAAAAGAACGGCTGAATGTTAACCATCAGCCGTTCTTTTTTGCATTAAGGACGATACATCACGTCAATCGATACCAATTCGTTGTTTTTAATGGTTGCTTTGTAGTAGCTACCCATCGAATATTCAGCATAGTGGGGCAAATACTCCGAAACAGTATATTCCGGCTTTCTGCCTAAGGTTTCATATCCTGTGGGATTTCCGTTTTCATCATAAATTCCGGTTACACCATATCTGATTTTACAATCTTTGCTTATTTTCACTTTCATCGGAGTGTTACAAAAATAATCTTGTAAAACAGATTCCGGATATTCTTCGGTTGGGATTTCAAAAGCATAGTCCATCCAGGGCATTTGGAACAAATGGGCAATTCCTTGTTCTTCTGCTAAGTTTTCGTCATACTGAAGGCTCATTTCGTCTTCGTTGATAGTAATAAATTTTTCGCCTTCTTTGGCATTGGTATATGCTTCATAGGTCACATAAGCCACAGGAACCAAAATCATTTCGTTGTCGGATAAATTGATGCTTTTGATATAACACTCTAATTCTCCGTCAACAGCAGAAGCATATTCGGGAGTTTGTTTTTCTTTGAATTGTTCAATCGCTTCCTGCATACCGGCAACCGGGTTATTGCCATGTTCTCCACCGAACTCGCCTCTTAAAAGATAACTAAGTTCATAAGTTTTTTCAGAAACCTCATAACAAGACATGATTTCATCTCTTTTTTTGTCAACTGTGCTAAGATCAGTTACACCTTCTGATTTCAATACAACACTGTCTCCTTCAAAAGTGATGACATCAAAAACATCTCGATTTTCATATCCGATATTAGAGTTAATCAATGCTTTCTGAGCAGTTGTTTTGTTTTTATAAATCCCAAAAAACAGTCTGGGAGTTTCAAAAAAAGTTGAGGGATCAACAAACTGCATACTGTCTATGTAAGTTGCGATATCTTCTTTCGCAATCACAGTACCGTCTTCTTGTAATTGGTGATACATCAGTTTGTCGCCTTCTGTATCATAAGCAATGGAAAACAGCTCCGGAACGTTATCGTCGTTTAAATCACAAAGTAATATCCCTCTGTTAAAATATTCATACTGACTTTCGATATATTCCAGATACGGTGTTTCATAGTCAATCGTTTCTACTACCGCAGGCTGTTTTTCAGTATCCTCCTGATTGCTTTTTTGGGGAGTGGCAGGGGAACAGCCGGTAAATCCTAACAGACTTCCCGTAAGCAGACAAGTGCTGATTGCGCTAACTCCCAAACTACGAAAAAATTTGCTTTTGTTCATTTTGCTCACCTTTCATCATAGATTGTTTTTTGGTTCAACATTTTATTGTTATCGGTTCGATGTTACCGTCATAGTATTATTTCATATTAAGAACTTCAGTTCCGCCAAGAGGTTCAATGTTGTTTTTCCATACAAATATTTTCGCTTTTTTTGTGTCGGCATTTAACGGAACCTCCATGTTGTAGTCGTCATCACCATCACAAAGTTTTGACTGTACCCCAAGCAATTTGTCATTTTCATCATAAATTGCGGCATAGATTGTTGCATCTTTCGTTGCTTCTTCAAAGGTAACATGGAATTTGTGATGAGTTGCAGTGTTTTCAAATGTTGTTTTTGTAAGCGGGGCAGGGGGAATTACATAGGTATAGTCTTTATATGTTCCATTCTCTGCTGTAACTCTGACAGTTAAAACAAAACCGCTTGACAATGAAATTGGTTTATCAAAAATTGTTTCTTCTCCGTTAATGTAATATGTAACAGCTGCAAAATCTGATGTTGCTGATGCATTTATAATAATTGTTTCAGCATTTTCAGACAAACCTTTAATTTCGTTTACGGTTGAATCAAATGTATATACATCTATGTATTCATCAGCACCGTCATAAGCAAAAATGTTAAGTGTTTCCAGCGTTGTATCGCTTTCATATTCGCTTTTTTTGTTGATAGTTAGTGTATATTCTTTTTCATCACCTAATTCATTTTCAACGATGATTGTTAATTCATTTGTTGTGTCATCAAGCAATATTACGTCTTTGTCAATCCAGTAATGACCGTTTTTAAATACACGAGTTGAAGCATACGGATTATCTGTTTCTAAAGTGAGTCCAATTTCTGAAATGCTCTTGGGCAGAGTAATTGTCATATTATCGGATATATCAACATTATAACAAGGAACATCTCCACCGCTTTCACGCTCATTATCTGCAATTGCAACAAAAGTTAAGAAGTTTTCTGTTTTTGCATCTTCTCTTGTTAACTCAACTGCATAGGCCGTTTGCTCATTAGTTTCACCATCTACATACACAACGTCAATTACGTTGGATACTTCTTTTGAAATTGCAAAAGTTTCAGTTCCTTCTATAATCGTTCCATTGTAACTCACAACAGCAGAACTATCAATATTGTTCGGTATAGCAATAAAAGATATGTATTCTGTTGAATATGGTATATTAATGAAACTTGTATTATCAGAAGCAGCAGAAATAGTAGTTATTATTTCACCGTATTTATTGTACAACACAATTTCATACGTCAGTTGAGCTTCAACCGACATAAGTTCTATTGAATTTATTGGCACAGGTGTATAATAGTTGTTTTGCCCATCTGTTCTAATATACTGTAATGGATCAACATCATTTCCATATTTATTTTTATCCTTCCGTACCTCAAAATGTAAGTGAGGTCCCGTAGAAGATCCGCCTGTAGACCCTATTTTACCTATTATGTCACCCGTATTAACAAACCCTTTTTTTGCTATGATTTTGCTCATATGTCCATATAGGGTATAGTAGCCATTTCCATGATCAATAATAACCTCATTACCATAAGATGGATCATAATTGCAAGTAACTACATTCCCGGAAGCAGCAGCGTATATATTTCTTCCGTTGCACGCTACACCATTAGAACCAATAATATCAATACCGGTATGCTTTTTATAAACATTTTTGGTAGGATGCATACGCATACCATAATTACTAGATATACGACTAATGTCGTTATCTGTAGGCCAAATCATATATGGATTATCACTTAAAAATTCTTTTTTTATATATGCAGTATCGTATTTAACCCCATTTACATAGTTTTCACATTTAATTCTCACCCATACATTTTTTTCAAATTCAGTTTTATCATAGAATTCTGCATATGAACTCTCGTAGTCACACTCAACACTCGATACATCTTTCAGCCATATGTCATTACCGTCTCTATCTTTTGCACGATTAACTACACTTTGATAAGGGCTTCTATATACAAATAATCCTTCCTTGGGATTTTTTATGTATTTTATAATGATTTTTTTATTATGATTTAGTTCAGATGTCGTAAATGTTTTTGGAGTATCACCATTATTAATTGTGTAATCTACTGTTGCGACATCCATGCCATCGCAGTATGTAGATTTTCCACTAATACCATATTCATAGACAGTATTTGCCTCAAGCATTGGCAAATCGTTTTCAATATCAAATGTGTGACTGATGCATCCGTTTTCATTTTGTCTTACTAATGGCACTCTGATTTCTTCTCTATTGTGATAACAAACATAATCATCTGTAGTGCCAGCTTTTCTTATCCATAAATAATATTTATTATTAGAATTATACTCTTTTATTGATTCATCTTGTGTAATTCTTAAATAATCACCGTCATCCCAATTTAAAAACACTCCATCCCACGCACCACCGGGAAAACCTACAGAGAGTTTATTTTTATACGCTAAAACACCGGAATAATTTCCAGCTGTATCTTGGGCTACAAACTTAATTGGTCTCTTATCGTGTAAACTTGTAAATTTATGATTCACTACCCATACTTTTATTATTCCTAAAGTCTTGGAGGTGGCATTCAACTTAATAAGAGCATTTTTGTTATCTGAATTATTGGCATCAATCATAAAAACTTCATTGACTGATTGATTTGTTGCAATGATAAATTTTGCAGAATCACCAATTGTTAAGCTGACTTCTCCTGAATCAACTTCTGTTGAAGACATCAAACTAACTTCGCTGGTATCATCAATTTCCATATCAATACTATAAATTTCAGGTAATTCTTCCTCTGTATCTGAAATCGTTTTTGTGCCGATTGTTTTTATAATTGCAGCGCAATTATATTTTTGTGCATAGGTACTTAAATAACTTATAGCAAAGGTATAGGTTTCGCCGGATGTCAAATTTAAGTCTGTGAAAACATTCCAAGTTCTTCCTTTTGCATTCCCTTTATTGATTAATGCTAATTCGCCGGAATTTTCAAGCAGATTTTTATTGCTTCCGCTTTTATATACAACAAGTTTTGCGTATGCGCCGGCTAATTTTGAAGAAATTACGTCAGAAGTGTTAACGGTTAATTCGCCACTTGCCTCGTCATATGATAAGTTCCAGTTAATATTTTCGGGTATTACATCAACATTAACGAATGACGGAGCTGTTTCAATACCGTTTGAATCCAAGGCTCTGACGGTCAGCTTTCTTTTGCCGATATAGTTTAATTTTTTTGAAAGTTTCCACGTTTTTTCTGTTGTGGTGGAAGATGCAAGAGTCAGTTCACTACGATTTCCAAGTTCATATTCCAATACAACTTTATTAGTATTTGCATTTGTTGTTACTGTACATTCAAAATTATCAACGTTACAAACAACTTCCGAAGTTGAATCAATGTTTTTTATAACAGTAGTCGAGATTTCTGATGGTGAAACTGTTATAGTTGCGGTATCTCCGATTGCATCATAACCGGGATAATAGGGGATAACTTCTATTGCATATTCGCCCTGATTGGACAGCATAGCAGGGGTGAGGGTATAGGATTGATAACGGTAATTTTTAATGGTACGAATCAAATTACCGTTATAATAAATCAATAAGTTATAACTTTGGGTGGTGATATCTGTTTTCCATGTAGCGTAATAGGATTCGCCAATTGTTATGGTAACATTTTTCTGAGAGGTAAGCGTTGTTTGCATTGTTTTACCCTCAGATGTTACTTGTAGGGTTACTGTTGCGGTTGAAAGATCGTTAACATTCTCGCCGTCAGACGCTTTAAATGTTAAAAATCTTTTTCCTGCAGAATAAATTTCACGCTCGATAGTCCAGATGCGTTCATTACCATTATCGGTATAATAGGAACTGTCGCTCCATTCGTCTGCAATTGCACCCGTTTCTGTGTACATAATAAGTTTCGTTGCTTTTGTATTTGTTTTTACAGTAAATGTTGTAGTGTTACCCACAAGCAAAGTATTAGGAGATGCTTCCGCAGAAATAACTTCCGGTACAGTTGTGTTACCCACTGTTAAAGCATCGATATCCCACCGTACAGCAGCGGTACCTTCGCGGATTCCATAGGTGAGGTAACTTGAATAAACAGCGTGTATTCCACCGTGATACAGAGCACTATTTTTTAATTGGAAGGGATTTGTTTGGATGGATGTTCCGGGAAGTGTTTGGAAGTGAATTCGATATAAGTCACCATATGCGTAATTCTCTGGTTCTGTGGAACTTCCACTTGTTTTGATGATAATATAATCGGAATAAGCTTTAGCACTTTGAGCTGACTGTACCCAATCATTCGGTAGTTTATCAATCGTGAAATTTGTTCCGGAAGAATTTATGATGATCGAACTGCCCTCGGCATTGATTGGCACTACTTTGGAATTGTCATATTCAATTGCCAATGTTACACCAAAAAGTTCTACGGGAGAGTTGAAGGTGAGGGAAAACCTTCCGTTTTCATCCACTTCAGAAGCGGTGAATGTGAATACAGTTGCTATGGTAGCGGCATTTGCGGTAAGTGCAATGATTCCGTTGCAACAAACTAAAACGAATACCAAGACCATGCTTAAAATTCGATTTGTCATTTTTCATTCCTCCTAAAAAAATAAATTTACAAATTCATTTTATCACACACAAAATGATTTGTAAACAAATTCTTCCAAAAAATGTAAAAAACAGGAAACATAAATTTTTCTTTCGTTCATATAGATAGTACCAATGAAAAATCAAAAACGGAGGAATATTTTATGAACGTATTAAAAGACATTGCGAAACGCACAAACGGTGATATTTATATCGGGGTGGTTGGACCTGTCAGAACGGGGAAATCCACATTTATCAAGCGTTTTATGGATTTGATGGTGTTGCCCAATATGAAAAATACTTATGAAAAAGAGAGACTGACCGATGAGCTTCCTCAGTCAGCGCAAGGGAAGACCATTATGACTACCGAACCGAAGTTTATTCCCAATGAGGCGGCTTTAGTGGATTTTGAAGATCATGGTAGTGCTAAGGTGAAAATGATTGACTGTGTGGGGTATGTGATTCCCGATTCATTGGGGTACGAAGAAGATGGCAACGAGCGTATGGTGAAAACACCTTGGTTTGAGCAGGAAATTCCATTTGTGGAAGCGGCGGAAATCGGAACCAAAAAAGTGATCTGTGAACATTCTACCATCGGACTTTTGATTACCACAGACGGAACAGTTACGGATATCGAACGTCATAATTATGTAGATGCTGAGCGACGGGCTGTAAAGGAGTTAAAAGAACTTCAAAAACCATTTGTTGTGGTTTTAAATTCAAAAAATCCCAAAGAGGAAGCTTCTTGTAGATTGTGTGATGAATTGGCAAAAGAATATGGCGTTCCCGTAGTTTGTGCCAACTGTGCGGAAATTACCAAAGAAGAACTTTTGGCTTTGTTAAAAACCGTATTGTATGAATTTCCAATTTCGGAAGTTGGATTTATGTTCCCCAAATGGATTCGTTCGTTAGATGGCGACCATGAAATTAAACAAAGCGTCATTCAGACTGTATCAAAACTGATGAAAGATGCAAAATCAGTTCGTAATGTGGTGGATGCTTGTAAGTTGGTACAACCCGAAAATTTTATTGAAAAAATTTCAGTTGCATCTATTTTACCGGGAGCAGGAACAGTGAATGTAGCGTTTGATATCGGAGAACATCTCTTTTATGAAGCAATTTCTGAAACTACCGGAATTCAGATTGATTCCGATGATGCTCTGATGTCAGTGTTACGGGAGCTCTCTCAAGCAAAATCTAAGTACGACAGATTAGAGTTTGCTTTGAATGAAGTCAAAGAAAAAGGCTATGGCATCGTATCGCCTGAAATTGAGGAGCTGACTTTAGAAGAACCGGAAATCATTCGACAGGGAAATAAATATGGCGTATCATTAAAAGCATCTGCACCATCTATCCATATGATTCGGGCGGATATTCAGACCGAGGTCAGTCCGATTGTGGGAACTGAAAAACAGTCGGAGGACTTGGTGAAATATTTGTTATCTGACTACGAAGAGGACCCGAAGAAAATTTGGGAATCCAATATTTTCGGCAAGTCTTTACACGAACTGATTAATGAAGGGTTACAAACAAAATTATCCCGTATGCCCGAAGACGCCCGTGGAAAACTCCGTGAAACTCTTACGAAAATCATCAACGAAGGCAGCGGGGGACTAATCTGTATTATACTGTAATAAAAAATCACATGAGGACTTTATAAATCCTCATGTGATTTTTATGTATTTTGGATTTAGCGATTGGGAACACCAAAGATAGTGCTTTCGCCATATACAATATCCCGGACAATCATAGAATAATCATTTATCATATTCTGATATTGTGTTGGAACGGCGTCACTCACTTCATCTTTTGAAGCAAACACTCTGGATCGATATACCAGATAGTTATCTTTTACCGATTCGGACAACCAGTTAAAATAAGGAGGCATTTCAAATCCCAAACGATGCATGATTTCAATACCAAGCATAGCTGAGCCGATGGTTTGGTCTTTTTTTTCTAAATTGAAATTATCCCAGATGACATAGTCGGTAGTCAGCATTTTTAACAGGTCTTTGCCTCTCCATTCATAGTTGTTTGCGTTGGAAATATTGTTTAATTTTTGATAAATATTCGTGTTTTCCGGCAGATTCAAATTTGGCAGATGATCTCCCCAAAAAACAATCATTACCGGCTCTGTTACATTGGAAAAATAGTCTATCAGCTGACCTAAGGCTTTATCAGCATTTGTTAACCCGTGAAGATAGGTATCCAACGTGTTTTTATCAGAATCGTTTAACAGTTCTGATGTAATCTGGATTCCGCTTGTTGTGTCATACTTGTTTTCAACGTATGGTTGATGATTTTCCATTGAAATTGCATACAGCATCAGCGGTTTTTGTGTTGTTGATTCGTACATGGAGATGATTTCATTGGTGAAAGATTTGTCTGAAATATATCCACCGCTGTATTCTTTTTCTGTTTTGAAATTTTCAGCAAAGACTACTTCATCAAAGTTGAAATTTTTATAAATATTTACCCGGTTAAAGAAGGAGTTATCATGGGAGTGGACAAATTTTGTACTATAGCCGTAAGTTTTAAATACATCGCTGATGGAGGGGATACGGCGATATGTTTCATCGGACATATTGTCAAACGAATCATCCGGATTTAAAAAATATCTGCACATTCCTGTCAGGAACTCAAATTCAACATTGCCGGTACCTCCGGAATAGGTGCTGGAGATAAAATCCCCGGAGGAATATTGTTTTTGTAGTGTATGGAAGTTTTTGATCGGGTCTTCTGAAAAACTGACGTTTTGTAATCTGTTGGTATCAAAAAAACTTTCAGACATTACAAAAATTACAGTTGGTTTTATCGTGATTTGTTCGTCTTTTTTACTTGCGTTAACAATTTCATATATTTTCTCTTTGCTAAGGGCAGAGTCGCCGGTGTTTGGGATGCTGGTAACAGCAGAATACAACCCCGCCACAATACCATGTTCCAAAATTAAATCTTCTGAAGAAGCAGTGCCGTGATAGCCTAATTTGCCGATGAAATTGTGCGTGGGTGGCGAAAACAGAAGTAAAGTGGTGGTTAACCCTAATGCCAATGCACTGATTTGTATTTTTTTATTTTTTACCAGATATTTTTCTGCAATAATCAAAATTACAGTAGCCAACAGATAAAGCACAATATAAAAAATATAGTTGGTAATCTCAATTTGAGGCAAGGCGAACTGAAGGATTTTATCAGCCGTTGCAAAAAAAGTGAAATCGCTTGGTAAAAAAGGAGCACCATTGATTTTCAGCTTGTAATAATTTATGATTACCAATAACAATGACGGAATACTTACCCCAATCCAAGAAATCCATATCTGATTTGTAAAGCCGTAAATCACCCAAAACAGAGCAGTGATGATTACAGTGCTTACTGTTAGCATATAGGTTGATATCTGATAGGTGTCCGTAAGGAGAACTACCAAAGTTATCAGTAAAGGGAGCAATATAATCGGAAAGAGAACGGATAGCTTTTTCATATGATTTTCTGGTTAGTGCATTGCGGTCACAACGTACTAATATCCCCCTTATCTTTTTTCAAAAAAATGTCGGATTTTTTGATATATGTTATCATAACTCATAGGAATTGTCAAGCAACTTTAAGTCCCAGCAATGATACAAATTTCAAATATCAAAAGAAGCTCATCACCAATCGCAATCACGTCATTGGTAATAAGCTTCTTTTTGTTTTATAACCTTAGAACAGCTTTAACTGTTTAAAGCCTTTGTCTTCCATTCGCATGGAGCAACCGCTTAAAGGAATGGTTTTTCCTAAGTAATACTCGGGTTCTTTGATACGGGTTTCGGAAAGTAGTGCTGCTTTTTTGATTTTTGCATTTTTAAGTCGCATAGTTTGTACTCCGATGGTATCACGGGTGGTTTTTAAGTTGATTAAAGAAGTGTTAATCACCAAAGCCTTATCCATATTGGAGAAGAGTGCCAGGTCAGTATCTTCCTGCAATTTAAATATGCGAACCACGGGAGAAGCATCCGAATAAGCTTTAATCAGACGTTTTCTGTTGGTTTTTGTCTGATATGCCGATACGGGAACTTTTGCTGTTTTTCCGTTTTCAAACACAAAGAGGAAGAAACCATTGTAATCACCTGTGGTAAACAACTGAACAGGAACTTCATCCGGTTCCATTTCTAAAAGTGAGGGGAGATAGTCACCGAAGTTGGACAATTTTGTATCGGGGATTTCGTGGATTTTCAGTTTGTATGCATTAAACTGATTGGTGAATACCAGAATTTCTCCTAAGTTGGTTTCATCAATTTCCAAGCTTACTTTGTCGCCGTCTTTTAATTTATGCTCTCCACCTGTTTTCAAAGAGGTCAGGCGGATTTTTTTGATGTAGTGCTGTTTGGTGACAAAGAGCTTCAGATTATAATCTTCGATTGCGGCATTGGCTTCATAGTGGTCAACTTCACCTTCGGGAACGAAGGCGGTTTTTCTGTCCATACCGTACTTATCTTTGATTTTTTCTAATTCTTCAATGATAATCAGTTTGATTTTTTCTTCGTGTTCTACGGTATCTTTTAAGTTTTTGATTTCATTTTTTAAATCATCCACATCAGCAATACGGTTTAAGATGTATTTTTTATTTAAGTTTCTTAACTTGATTTCTGCAATGAATTCTGCTTGAATTTCATCAATGTCAAATCCTGTCATCAAGTTAGGAACAACCATAGCATCGTCTTCGGTGCCACGGATGATAGCGATGGCTTTGTCTAAATCCAGAAGGATTTTCTTTAAGCCTTCCAACAGATGCAGTTTTGCAGTTTTCTTTTTGATATCGTGAAGCAGTCTTCTTCTGACACAGTTAATGCGGAATTTTGACCACTCGGCGATAATTCCGCCAACACCGTATACATCCGGTTCGTTACCCACAATCAGATTGAAGTTGCAACCAAAACTATCCTGCAGTGGCGTCATTTTGTATAACTTCAGCATCAGAGCATCCGGATCTGCACCACGTTTTAAATCGATGGCAATTTTTAAACCTTTTAAGTCGGTTTCGTCACGGACATCCGCAATTTCTTTGCTTAATTTTCCGTTTTTGATATTTTCTACAATTTTATCAATGATTGCTTCAATGGTGGTGGTGTAGGGAATTTCTTTGATTTCGATAACGTTTTCTTTTTTGTTATATTCATAAGAACCACGGATTTTAAAGGAACCGCGACCGGTTGCCAGAATTTCCTTCATAGCTTCCGGGTCGCAGATGATGGTTCCACCGGTAGGGAAATCGGGTGCAGTGATGATATCATAGATATCGGCATCTTCGTCTTTTAAATAGGCAACGGTGGCGTCACAAACTTCCCGTAAGTTGAAAGAACAAATATTGGATGCCATCCCAACGGCAATCCCTTGGTTTGCACCGGTCAGAATGGTGGGGAAGGTGACAGGGAGCAGTACGGGTTCCTTCATGGTACCGTCGTAGTTGTCCACAAAATCTACGGTGTCGGAATCAATATCCCGAAACAGTTCTCCACAGATGGGATCTAATTTTACTTCGGTATAACGGGATGCGGCGTATGCCATATCACGGGAATATACTTTCCCAAAGTTTCCTTTAGAATCTACCAGCGGGTGTAAGAGTGCTTCATTCCCACGGGTTAAACGAACCATCGTTTCATAAATGGCACCGTCACCGTGAGGGTTCAACTGCATGGTTCTACCCACAACGTTAGCAGATTTGATTTTCTGGGAATTTAAAAGTCCCATTTTATACATGGTGTATAACAGCTTTCGGTGAGAGGGCTTAAAACCGTCTATTTCCGGAATGGCACGGGAGATAATAACACTCATGGCATAGGGCATATAGTTGGTTCGTAAGGTCTCGGTAATGGGCTGTTCTCTATGATTCAAAGGGGCTCACTCCTTTTTTCTTGATTACTGAATAAACGAAAGATAGAAACGATTGTAATTAAAAAATACCAAAATTAACTGATATCCAAAAAATCGTAGTATTCTTTTCCGTGCATCTGGATGTAGTCTTTTCTGCCTTGCAAATTGTCACCTAAGAGCAGTTCAAACGTTTCTTTGGTTTCCATCATGCCTTCTGGCATTACTTTGATTAAACGGCGAGTTTCCGGATTCATAGTGGTTTGCCACATCATTTCAGGTTCGTTTTCACCTAACCCTTTGGAACGCTGTAAGGTGTATTTTCCTGTCAGCGATGCGATATGGTCAGCCTTTTCTTTTTCATCGTATGCAAAGAAGGTTCCTTGTTCTTTGGAAGTGATTTCATACAAAGGAGATTCTGCAATGTATACTTTTCCTTTTTCAATCAGTGTGGGAGTCAAGATGTACAGCATAGTTAAAACCAGCGTACGAATCTGGAAGCCGTCCACATCGGCATCCGTACAGATAATGATTTTATCCCAACGGAGTTTTTCCAAATCAAATGCAGACATATCTTTTTGATTTTTTAATTTGATTTCCACGCCGCAACCTAACACTCGCATCAGGTCAGTGATGATTTCGGAATTGAAAATTTTGTCATATCCTGCTTTTAAACAGTTCAGGATTTTACCACGGATGGGCATAATTGCCTGGAATTCTGCGTCTCGTCCCTGTTTACAGGAACCCAGCGCAGAATCACCTTCCACGATGTAGAGCTCACGACGGGTGGCATCTTTGGTACGGCAATCCACAAATTTTTGTACACGGTTTACCACATCCACAGCCTGCGACAGTTTTTTCTTGATATTAACTTTTGCTTTTTCTGCCTGTTCACGGCTACGTTTGTTAACTAAAATCTGTTCTGCGATTTTTTCCGCATCGGTTTTATTTTCGATAAAGTAGATTTCCAACTGTTCTTTCAAGAAATCCTGCATTGCTTCCTGAATAAACTTGTTGGTAATCGCTTTTTTGGTTTGGTTTTCATAGGAGGTAATGGTAGAGAAGGAGTTGGAAACCAAAATCAAACTGTCAAACACATCGTTGTAAGTAATTTTGGCTTCGTTGGCTTTGTATTTGTTGGTCTGCTTGATGTAGTTATCAATGGCATACACAAAGGCATTCTTCACTGCTTTTTCGGGAGAACCGCCATATTCTAAGAAGCTGGAGTTGTGGTAGTATTCAATGAGATTCACTTCGTTGTTAAAACAGAAAGCAAAATTCATCTTCACTTTATATTCCGGCTTGTCCGAACGGTCACGACCCATACGTTCTGCGGATACGGTGCGAACCTGCGTTAAAGCTTTTTCGGTGGTTAATTCGTTCACATAGTCGGTGATACCGTCTTTGTAGAGGAAAACGTATTCCTGAAATTTTCCGTTTTCCATTTCGTCTTTTAAGATGAAGGTGATGCCAGAGTTTACCACCGCCTGTTTTTTCAAGGTGTTGATGTAGTATTCCAGCGGTACATCAATGTCGGTAAACACTTCCAAATCGGGACGCCATTTGATAACGGTTCCCGTTTTCTTTTCCAGAGTGGGTTCTTTTTTTAAGCCACCCACATTTTTTCCTTTTTCAAATTCCAGAGAGTAGAGATACCCGTCACGGATAACTCTTACACTCATATATTCGGAAGCATATTGGGTTGCACAAGCGCCCAGACCGTTTAAGCCCAAGCTGTACTCGTAGTTTTCGCCACCCTGATTGTTGTATTTCCCGCCGGCATACAGTTCACAGAATACCAACTGCCAGTTGTAAGTATCTTCTTTGGAGTTATAATCAAGGGGAATTCCACGACCATAGTCTTTTACTTCCACCGACTGGTCACGGAATCGGGTAATTTCAATTTTTTTACCATATCCCTCTCTTGCCTCGTCAATGGAGTTGGATAATATTTCAAAAATAGAGTGCTGACAACCGGTAATCCCGTCCGAACCGAAGATAACTGCAGGACGTAAACGCACTCGTTCTTCGTCTTTTAATTTGGATATACTCTCGTTGCCGTAGATTTCTTCTGCCACTCAATTTCACCTCTTCACAAATTTTTACATTTTATTATATCATAGAAAAGAAAATAAAGCAAGAATTTTTTTATTATTTTTATTTTTGTGGTTTTAGGGGCTGGATGATATTAAAAATTATCTGTTGCACCTTGTCTCCCTCGTCAGAGGGAGACGTGTAGGGGACGATGCCTACATCGTCCCGCTTTTTTCTTTCTGCAATTTTTGGAAGCCATACACGGGACGATGTGGGCATCGCCCCCTACTAAATAAATTTATCAATTCTTAAAAAAATATGGACTTTTTTTGTTGTTTGTGTTATTATTAATAAAAAGAGCCGAGAAATTTAATTGGAGATTTCATCATATGAAAAGAAGGATTTTGATAGGAATAGTGCTTTGGTGCATCCTGATGAATATAACCGCATCTGCCTCGTCGTTTCCTTTGATAACAGACAAACCGATTGCTCCGATTATCCCAGGTACAGGTTCTTCTGGTGGGGGACTGATACCGTTGCCGGATTTAGATGCTTTTAACAAGCATGAAACTACAGGAGAAACGGAACGTGAAAAGCAAAGTTTGTTGATTCACTTTTTAACAGATCGCTTCTTGTATGCAGGGGATAAAAAAGAGTATATCAGCGTTGAAGGTTCCCTCCCTGAGGGGTGTCAGATTGTATTTGTGTGTTATATAGGCAATCAGATTTCGCATATTTCCGGTACGGTTTATTCCAGTAATTATGCAGCCTATTGGTTCCCGGTTCCTGAGGTGTATGATAGCATTAAGGTTATGATATGGGATGCCTTAGGAAATTGTATTCCGATTACAGGAGCGAAAATTTATAAGCCACGATAAAAAAGCAGTGCAAAATTGTCGTTTTGTATCTGCTTTTTTTATGCCATTTTCCACCTTGAAAACCTTGACAAATATATGGTTTTATGATAAAATTGATCAAAGTATGTCCATTTTTAGATTTTTTTAATTATTGATAGATTGAACACAGAACAAAAGAGGGAAAATTATGTGGATTTCAGAGTATTGGGAAGATTTTGAATTGTTGGAAGCTGAGGATGGCTACAAGCTGGAGAGATGGAAGGATGTAAAGCTTCTTCGTCCCGACCCGCAGGTGGTATGGAAACACGGCGAAATTGAAAAACATTCCCGTAAAATTGATGCCAAATATTTTCGCAGCAAAAAAGGTGGCGGCGAATGGAAGTATTTTAAAAAACTGCCCGAACATTGGGAAATACAGTATCGTGATTTACGCTTTAAGGTGCGTCCCACCGGCTTTAAGCATACGGGGTTGTTTCCTGAGCAGGCGGTCAACTGGGATTTTGCACGGGATATGATTCGTTCCGCCGGCAGAGAAATCAAGGTTTTGAATTTGTTTGCTTATACCGGCGGTGCCACTGTTGCCTGTTTAAAAGAGGGTGCAAGCGTGTGCCACTTGGATGCGGCAAAATCCATTGTCACCTGGGCAAAAGAAAATGTGGAATTAAATAACTTAAATCAGAACGGAAAAGTCCGCTTTATTGTGGACGATGCCTATAAATTCGTAGAACGGGAAATCAAACGCGGCAACTATTACGATGCCATTATTATGGACCCTCCGTCCTACGGAAGAGGGCCCAACGGAGAGCTATGGAAAATTGAAGATAAAATTTACGAGCTTGTGGAACTGGCATCTCGTATTTTAACAGATAAACCATTGTTCTTTATTATCAACAGTTACACTACAGGTCTTTCCAACACTGTGATGGAAAATATTTTAAATTTAACTGTTACTAAAAAGTTTGGTGGGAAAGTTACAGCAGATGAGATTGGTTTTCGTGCCAAACATTCGGGTTTATATTTGCCTTGCGGTTCTACTGCAAGATGGCAGGCTGAATAGTATTTTGATATTTTTTGATGATTCTGCTAAAAGGAACTGGGTCGATGAGTATTATTAAAACAGAGAATCTTACATTTCAATATGAAGACAGCAAGAAAAAGGTGCTTGAAAATTTTGACTTGACCATTGAAAAAGGGAAGTTCACAGCACTTTTGGGGCATAACGGAAGTGGAAAATCTTCTCTTGCCAAGCTGTTTAACGGCATCTTGTTGCCCGAAGGTGGCAAGGTGTATGTTGCGGGAATGGATACCCAAAACGAAGAATTGTTACTTGATATCCGAAAAAGCTGTGGATTGGTGTTTCAGAATCCTGACAACCAGCTGATTGCTTCCATTATCGAGGATGATGTAGCGTTTGCACCCGAAAATTTAGGCGTTCCCTCCGATGAAATTCGTCAACGTGTGGACGACGCCTTAAAATGTGTGGGAATGTATGAATATCGGATGCGTTCTCCTCATCATTTATCCGGTGGACAAAAGCAACGGGTTGCCATTGCAGGAATTGTTGCAATGCGTCCTTCGGTTATTGTGTTGGACGAGCCTACTGCCATGTTGGACCCGAAAGGCAGAAAAGAAGTGGTAGAAACCATACAGCGCCTTAATCGGGATTACGGAATTACGTCCATTCTTATTACGCATAATATGGATGAAGCGGCATTGGCAGATCGGATTGTTGTGATTGAAAAAGGAAAAATTCTTTTGGATGGAACGCCCCAAGAAATTTTCTCGGAATATGAAATTTTAAAGAAAACAGGGTTGGATGTTCCGCAGATAACCGCTCTGTCTTATGAACTGCACAAGGCAGGATTTCCCATTGACAGTTGCATTTTATCGGTGGATGAATTTGTGGAACAAGTTGCAAAAGTATTGTAGAAAATCTGGTGAAAAGTATTGAAAATTACAGTTGAAAATTTATCATATATTTATGCTCCCGGCACTCCGTTTGAAAAAGCGGCACTGCGGGATATCAATTTTGATATTGAAAGTGGCGATTTTGTCGGACTAATCGGACATTCCGGAAGCGGAAAATCCACTTTGGTACAGCATTTGAACGGCTTGGTAAAGCCAACAAGCGGCACTATCAGAGTAGGAGATCGTGTGATTACCGGCAAACATGCCGATACCAAAGGTCTTTGCTTTACCGTTGGATTGGTGTTTCAATATCCGGAACAACAGTTGTTTGCGGAAACCATTTATCAAGATATTGCCTTTGGACCATCCAATATGGGGCTTTCTTCCAAAGAAATTGATCTTCGGGTTCGTACCGCAATGGAATTGGTTGGACTTTCGGAAGATTTGATGGAGAAATCACCTTTTTCGGTTTCCGGCGGACAGAAACGACGGGTTGCTATTGCAGGAGTGCTTGCGATGGAGCCAAAGGTTCTCATTCTGGATGAACCCACTGCCGGACTTGATCCAAAAGGCAGAGACGAAATTTTAAACAGCATCCGGAAAATCCATAAACAAATGGATATGACGGTGATTTTAGTGTCACACAGTATGGAAGATGTGGCAAAATATTGCGACAAGCTTTTGGTGTTAAATGAAGGGGAAGTGATTTTGCAGGGAACATTGGCAGAAGTGTTCCACCATGCAGATACTCTGACGGATATCGGACTTTCGGTTCCCCAGGTGACTATGGCAGTACATCAGCTTCGGAAAAAAGGGATAGACATTTCTGAGAATGTGTTTACCGTTTCGGAAGCAATGGACGCCATTATGAAATTGAGAGGCTAATCTTATGTTAAAGGATATTACCATCGGGCAATATTACCCGTCGGAATCGGTGGTTCATAAACTGGATCCCCGGTTAAAAATTATACTGACTTTAGTATATATCGTTGCCATTTTTCTGATTCGGAATTTTTGGGGATTTTTGCTGTTGGCGGTGCTGGCTGTACTGCTTGCAAAGCTTTCTAAAATTCCTGTTGGATTTCTCTTAAAGGGCATGAAACCCCTTGCGGTTTTAATGACAATTACAGCACTTTTGAATTTGTTTATGACGGATGGTCAACTGCTGTGGCAACTTGGCTTTTTGAAAATTACCAAAGAGGGGTGCATTTTATCTGCATTTATGCTCTTAAGGATTTTGTTTTTAGTGCTTGGGACGTCTTTTTTGACTTATACCACAACTCCCATCACCTTAACTTCGGGAATTGAGAGCTTATTAAAGCCGTTTTCTAAAATCGGCGTACCTGCTCACGAAATTGCAATGATGATGTCCATTGCGCTTCGTTTTATTCCTACTTTGATTGAAGAAACCGACAAAATTATGTCGGCACAAAAAGCCAGAGGCGCTGCACTTTCCGAGGGGAATCTGTTGCAGAGAGCAAAAGCGTTGATTCCGATTTTAATTCCCTTGTTTGTATCGGCATTTCGTCGTGCGGATGAACTTGCGATTGCAATGGAATCACGCTGTTATCACGGTGGAGATGACCGCACCAAAATGAAAGAATTGAAATATGGAAAAAAAGATACGGTTGCTTTATTTGTTTTTGTGGTTGGTGTAACCGGTATCTTATTGTTGAATCTTATGGGAGCATCTATATGAGAAATCTTGTGTTTCGAATTTCATATGACGGAACCGCTTATCACGGATTTCAGTGTCAGGACGGACAAATTACCATTCAAAGTGAATTGGAGCGTGTCTTGCATACATTGACTGGTGAAAACCTTCGGATTGTGGGATGTGGAAGAACCGATGCCGGTGTACACGCCATGCGTTATTATTTTAATGTGCACACCAACTCTCCCATTCCGTGTGACCGTTTTGTTCTGGCGATGAATTCTTTGTTACCGTGCGATATTACGGTGAGCGATTGTTGGGAAGAAAATGAAGAATTTCACGCAAGATTTTCCCCAAAATACAAAACCTATGTTTATAAAATCTTAAATCAGCGAAATCCGGAAGCACTGCAAGCGAAACGCAGTTATTTTTATCCCATTTCCTTAGATGTAGAAAAAATGCAGGATGCTTGCAGCGAAATTATCGGAGAAAAGGATTTTCGTTGTTTTATGGCATCGGGAGGACAGGTGAAAACCACTGTCCGCAATGTTACTGAACTTACTGTTACCAAAATTGGGAGTGAAGTGGAAATTCGCATTTCAGCAAATGGATTTCTCTATAATATGGTTCGTATTATTACCGGAACTCTCATTCAAATCGGCATCGGGAAAATGACGAAAGAAGAACTCCGTGATATTATTGCCGAAAAATGTCGGAAAGAGGCAGGAATGACGGTTCCTCCTCACGGATTGTACTTATATGATGTTTATTATTAAAGGAAGGACAGAAGTCTTATGAATGGACAACCTAACACTTCGGGAAAACGAAGAATCAGACATAAAGAACGAAAAGAAAAAAACCATAAAAATTCATTTCTAAAATTTCTGTTTGCAATCTTGATTGTTGCACTTCTTTGTGGTGGT
The DNA here is from genome assembly GCA_045638525.1 of Clostridia bacterium. Classification (GTDB taxonomy): domain Bacteria; phylum Bacillota; class Clostridia; order UMGS1840; family UMGS1840; genus SIG452. Next base: position 176,046 of record JAZUBQ010000012.1, on the reverse strand, counting down.
GTGTATCTTTTGTATCAGACAGGAATTGTGCAGTTTTCTTCTGAGGGTAAGATTGTGCATTATACTCCTATGCAGCATATCAGCGGAACTTCTTTTAAAAATACCTTTTATCTGACCACGATTGATGGCTTAAAATCGGTAGATGTTGCAGGAAATGATACGGATCATAATATCAACTCTACCATATCTCCTTTTATTCGTGCGATGAAAGAACCGGTTTATCTAACCAGTGATAAAACCGTATTGGCGTATGATATCGGCGGAAAAACTGCAATGTTATTTGATGAATCAGGCATTATTTCTCCACTCAGTTTTGAAAGGGAAATCATTTGTGCCAGAATGAATCAGAAAGGACAGTTTGTGGTAATTCTAAACGAAGATGGTGCCAAAGCTGCAGTCAAAGTTTTTGACGAATACGGCACCGAGCAGTATACCTGGTATTCCGGAACCGCTTATGTGGTGGATGCTGTGATTCATCCTAAAAACGATATGATGGCAGTTTTAACCAACGACATATCCGGCGGTGGGATTACTTCCAAATTGTTGTTTTTCCGTCTGGACACCGCAGAGCCTGTAAAAGGATATGTCATCGGGGATAAAATGGCTGCATCGGTTTCTTATACCGATCGCTATGCATTGGTATTATGTACAAATGGGTTGTATATTATGACTGATTCGGGCGAACTGAGTATGTTGATGCAGTTTAAAGATAAAAAATTGAAATTTTTTGATTATTTTACCGATGGTTCGTTGCTTCTTTGTTATGAAAATACCGCTTCGGAAACCTATTTGTGTGAAGTGTATGATAAAAAAGGTAGACAAACCTCGACTTTTACGTTGGATGCTTTCGTAAAAATCGGTGATATTACCAATAATAAGTTTTTGGTGCATAAACGAAAAGAAGTGCTGAGTGTTTCCAAAAAAGGAAAAATTCTGGATAGTCAGATTATTGATTTTGAAATCAAAGATGTTAATTATTTTAAAAACAAAATTGCCATCATCGGGCAAGAAAGAATGTTGGTGCAGTAAAAGGACGGTGAGAAAATGCTGGATATCGGATTTCTTCTATGTTTAATCATTGCTTTTGTTGTTGGATATAAAACAGGGTTCCTTCGTGCCTTGGTAGGCTTTTTGGGAATTGTGATTTCTTCGGTTGGAGGATATCTGTTATATCCGTATGTTACGCCGTTTTTGATGAAAACTCCGTTATATGACCCTATCAATCAATGGGTGTTGACAGGGCTCAACGGATATATTCAAAAAAACGAAACACTTGCTCGATTGGATGAGCTTTTGATGACTTATCAGGCAGAAAACACCGAAGCGTTACTCCAATCTATGGCGCTTGGAATCACTACCGTTATTTTTAATATTATCAGTATTTTAGTGATCATTCTTTTGATTAAGTTGATAGTGTTTCTGTTGAAAAAGTGCACCAAAGTTATTCATCACATTCCCATTTTGGGACCCATCAACCGGGTTTGCGGAATGGTGCTTACAGGAGCTTCGTTTGTAACCGTTTGCTTTATTGTGGTTGCGGTTATGTTATTGCCGCCTTCCAATGCATCCGAACTTTCCAAAAATCTGTGTACCGAGATTGACCGTTCGGTGGTGGTTAGGGAAGTAATGGATTATAATTTTTTCATCAGTTATGAGAGCTTAAAACAGAACTTGTAAGGAGCATATCTATGGAAGAACGGATTTTAAAGCTGCGTGAGCTTTTGCAATATTATTCCGATTGCTATTATAATCAGGACAGTCCTGTAGTGGACGATTTCACTTATGACCAAATGCTTCGTGAACTGGAACAGCTGGAAGCAGAGAATCCTCACCTTCGCACAGCTGATTCTCCGACTGTCAAAGTTGGGGGACGTGCCAATGAAGTGTTTTCTCCTGTGACACATCGTGTTCCCTTACAAAGTCTGGAGGACGCTTTTTCCTACGAAGAACTGCAGAGTTTCGATGAACGTGTGCAGAATGTATTGGGAACAGACTATGAGTATATTGTGGAATTGAAAATTGACGGACTGTCTGTTTCTTTGGAATATGAAAACGGTGTATTTGTGCGTGGAGCTACCCGTGGTGACGGTATTGTAGGCGAAGATGTCACTGCCAATCTGATGAAAATGAAAGAGGTTCCAAAAGTATTGCCCGTTTCTTATCCGTATCTTTGTGTCCGTGGGGAAGTATATATGTCCAAAGCGGTGTTTGAAGAACTGAACGCCATGCAGGAAATTCTGGAAAAGAAGCCTTTTGCAAATCCAAGAAATGCGGCGGCAGGGTCTTTGCGCCAAAAAGACAGCAGCATTACCGCAGAACGAAAACTCAGTCTTTTTGTGTTCAATTTGCAAGCATGCGAAGGGAAAACCTTTGCCTCCCATAAGGAAAGTTTGTCCTTTTTAAAAGAACTCGGTTTCCCGGTAAGTCCGTATTTTAACGCCTTTTCCAATATGGAAGATGTTTTTTCGGAGATTACAAGACTGGGAGAAATGCGGGAAGAGCTTCCCTTTGATATTGACGGTGCGGTGGTGAAAATCAATGATTTTTCTGCCCGTAATCGTTTGGGAGAAACCTCAAAATTCCCAAAATGGGCGATTGCCTATAAATATCCTGCTGAAATTAAAGAAACCAAACTGAAAAATATTTTCATTCAGGTGGGAAGAACCGGTGTTTTGACACCTAATGCAGAACTGGAAGCAGTGCGGTTGGCAGGAACTACGGTGCAAAAAGCTACCCTTCATAATTATGATAATATTTGTGATAAAGATATCCGTATCGGTGATACGGTGAGAGTCCGAAAAGCAGGGGACATCATCCCGGAAGTTGTGGAATCGGTTCCGCAAAAAAGAGACGGTACCGAGCAGATATTTCAAATGCCTGAAAGCTGTCCTGTATGTGGAGCAAAAGTAGTCCGGACAGACGGGGAAGTGGCAATCCGTTGTTCCAATATAGAATGTCCGGCACAGATTTTAAGAAGTATTGTTCATTTTGCATCCAAAGATGCGATGGATATTGATGGTTTGGGACCCCAGGTGGTAAACTTACTGTTGGAAAATGGCTTGATTCAAAAGGTATCTGATATCTATACAGTAAAATCAGAGCAGATTGCTTCATTGGAGCGAATGGGGCAAAAGTCTGCCGAAAATTTGATTTCTGCCATTGAAGCATCCAAAAAACAAGACTTATCCCGTTTGATTTATGCATTGGGAATTCGTCAGATCGGAAAAAAAGCAGGCAAGATTCTGGCAAAGAATTTTAAGAATATGACTTCGGTGATGGATGCTTGTATCGAAGATTTTGTGGGTATTTTTGAAATTGGTGAGATTTCCGGGAAAAGCATTGTGGAGTTTTTCTCTTCCGATGCAAACCGTCAAGTTGTTTCAGAACTTGCAGCATATGGCGTGAATATGGAATATCAAGACGAAAGTGTCTCTGAAATTTTCTTAAATAAAACCTTTGTACTGACCGGTACACTTCCCACGTTAAAACGAAATGAGGCCGGCAAACTCATTGAAGATAACGGCGGTAAAGTGTCGTCGTCGGTATCTAAGAAAACAGACTATGTATTGGCAGGAGAAGAAGCGGGAAGCAAACTGAAAAAAGCTCAGGATTTGGGAATTCCCATCTTAAGTGAAGAAGAATTTTTAAAGATATTGTCGGAAACATCGGTCTAAGGTCTTGATTTTTGGTTTACCATATGTTATAATACATTCTATATATCTTCCGGTGAAGATAGGAAGAAAGGAAGGAACCTTTATGAAAACTACTGTTACGGTCACACGTACTACGACGGAATCCAATATGAAAGTAGCTTGTGATTTTAAAGCGTTATCTTGTGATTATCGCAAAAAAATCAATACACCCTATCCCTTTCTCAATCATATGATTGAACATATTGCATATCGTGCAGGGATTACCATTGAAACGGATGTAAAGTTAAATACGTTTGTGTTGTCTCATGTAGTTTTTGAGGATCTTGGCATTGCGTTTGGAAAGGCGTTAAAAACTTATGTTTCACAAAATTCTTCCAGCGGTGTTACCGGGTTTGGCGACGGCGTTGGTATTATCGACGAGGCATATGCAGAAGCGGCAATCAGTTTTGAAGACCGTGCCTACTTTCATTTTGAGAACAGCGTGGGAACACTTTCGGAAATTACCGAAGGGATTGCTACCGAAGATTTATTTGTCTTTTTGGAAGGTGTGGCACAGGGAGCGCAGGCAACCTTGCATGTTAACCTGAGAAAGGGTGCAAATATGCACCACATTTTTGAAGCAATTTACCGTGCGTTCGGTATTGCATTAAAGAGAGCGCTCTTTTGTGATGAAGCCAGAATCGGCTTAACTTCCGGTGTTGCCGGAAAAATTGACTTTGTAATAGAATAAAATTTTTGATATGTAAAAAAGAAATGGAGAACAACAACTATGGACGACGGGCACTCTAGGCAGTTTGATACCGTACTGTTTGATTTGGACGGTGTGATAACCGGCGAATATGCCTATTGGAAAGCGGCGGCTCTGACCGTGTATGAATATTTTCACGATGATTTGGAATTAAACAGTGAATACTGTTATGAAAATGCAGATGCCATTATGGATCAGGTGTTTTCTTATCAGGAAACTGTTGTAACCATGAAATCTTTGGGAATCAACTCAAACTGGGATTTGGCATTTGCGGTAGTAATGGTGATTGATATTTTAAAAAGTGAAGGACTGGAGGAGGAAGATGTTTTCTCTCGGGTTTCTGAGTATCTCACCGATAAAAATATACTGGCTCCCGAATTGTTAACTGTTTTGTCACAAGAATACGAAGAAATTTTCAATTATCCGGAAGGGTATGCTCAAAAAGGGAACACCTTCTATCAGGAAATTGTTCGTAAATTTCAGCATTGGTCTCTTGGAGATGCCGGCTATTTTAAACAATATCAAGAGGCTGCACCGACGGTAAAAGGAAATGTCGGACTTTTGGATTTTGAGGAACCTTTATTGGGACTACAGCCAACTGTGACAATGCTGACCAAGCTCAAAAACAGTGGATATCATTTGGGGATTGGCAGTGGAAGACCAAAAATAGAAATGGAGCGTCCGCTGTCTAACTGGGAGGTCTTATCCTTGTTTGATTCTGACAGAATTGTGAGTTACGATGACGTGCTCACTTGGCAGAATCAAGTGGAAGAAAGTTTGGTGAAACCCCATCCGTTTCAGTTTATCAAAGGAGCAATGGGAAGCAGCTTTGCCATAGAACATCTTCGTAATATACCCGATTGCAGTCGTGTTCTGGTGGTGGGAGATGCTCTTTGCGATTTGTTGGCGGCTCATGCTGCAGGTTGTAAATTCTGTGCGGTTCTGACCGGTATTGACGGAAAAGATGCCCGATTGTTTTTTGAAAATATGGGTGCAGATTATATTTTGGAGGATGCGACTAAGCTCCCTGAAATTCTGATAAAATAACGAATAATATAAAGGAAAGTGAAAACTATGGAAATTAAAGTTCATACTTCTGAAGTGGAAAAAATCAAAAATTTAAAAGCAGGGGATATGGTTCTTCTCTCCGGTACTATTTATACCGCCAGAGATGCGGCTCATAAACGTTTGACCGAAGCTTTGGCTCGTGGGGAAGAATTGCCTATCGACATCAAAAATGCAGTGATTTACTATGCAGGGCCCACTCCTCCGAAGCCGGGTGAAGTCATCGGTTCTTGCGGACCTACCACCAGCTATCGTATGGATAAATACGCTCCCACTTTGCTGGACGAAGGACAGCTTGGTATGATTGGTAAAGGTCTCCGAAACCAGGATGTCATTGATGCGATTAAACGAAATGAAGGCATTTATTTTGCTGCCATCGGTGGTGCAGGTGCTTTGATTTCCAAGTCCATTAAGGAAGCAGAAATTGTTTGCTATGAAGACTTGGGTGCAGAAGCAATCCGTAAGCTCAGAGTGGAAGATCTTGCATTAACCGTAGTAATTGATAAAGACGGAAATAATTTATATGTCAGATAGTACCCCAAAGAAACCATCTCACCATCATGATGGACACAGACAAAGACTGCGCTCGAAATTATTGTCGGCACAGTTTGATTACTTGTGTCCTCACGAGTTGATGGAACTTTTGACGTTTTATTCCATCCCCAGAAAAGATACCAATGAGTTGTCCCACGAGATTTTGGCATATTACGGCAATCGTTTATCTGCTGTTTTTGAAGCGGATCCCGGTGACTTGAAAAAGATTCCGGGTGTCGGTGAAAATACGGCAGCATTGATTACGCTTGTCAAATGTATCATGAGAGAAATCGAAACGGAACGACTGAAGGAAACTAAGGTGTTAAAAACCGCAGAGGATATTCAGGAGTTTGCAGTTAGTTTGTTTTCGGGACATCTGAACGAGGTTTTCTATGTTGTTTTTCTGAACAATGCCGGTAAAGTAATTGCTTATGAAAAAGTATTTGAAGGCTCCGTCAGTGAAATTTCTGTAGAACCCAGAAAAATTGTGGAACAAGTGCTGAAATATCCCAAAACCAAACGGGTGATTCTTGCACATAATCATCCCAGTGGGAATATCAATCCAAGTGGTGCTGATATTGATACAACTCGTTTGATTACCCGTGCCTTAAATACGGTTGATATTCGTGTGGAAGATCACGTGATTGTATCCGGACACAGATGCTATAGCTTTTTAGAACACGAGCTTTTGTATTGATGGTTGTCTTTTGGTGATTTGATACTGAATAATAACATCAGAATGGGAAGTCCTGTTGTTAACGGCATCAGCAGGATGGTGGCAATGGGATATACAGTTTCCAAAGTGATTTTTTGTTTTAACAAAAACCATAATAAACCAATGAAAATAACAGCTGAAAACGCTGTTATTTTTTTTGTCTTTTGTTTCATTGAAAACAAAATTCCAAGCGATTTCTGACACACAAAAAGACAAACGCTGCTATAGAGAATGTCACAAAAACTATAGGAAAAAGTAATCAGGGTTTCGGCTTTTTCAATGACGGTTCCAATCGGTATAACCGATGCGGCAGTAAAGGTTGGAAATTTAGAATCTGCCATCAGTTGTTCGCCTAAAACGGATAAATTAAAAAGATAAATCAAAGAAAAAATTACGGTTACAGTCGCGCCCGAGAAAACAGCAATTTTGGAAATGCTTTTTGGCGATTGCAGACACTCAGAAACCAAATAGAAAAATACCATCTCGGAAAAAGGACCCAAAAATAAAAATGCACCTTGTTTTACTATGGTCGTGATGGAAATATCGGTTTGTAAATTTGCTGAATTCCAATGCGAAAGACCAAAGCATAATAAAGTGATAATGGCAACAAACACAATGGGTAACACAATTTCCGAATATCGCCCCATTGTTTTTTCACGGCTCAGGCATAAATACAAAATGAGCAGTAATACAAAAATCAGACATGGTAAAACCGGTGTTTTCTGATAGGTGCTGACAAAAATAAAATTCATATAATTGCTGATGCTGAAAAAAGCGGATAAGAAGGCAGAAACTGCTATTACAATCAATACCGGTTTCTGTCCGTTCGGACCAAATTGATTTTTTATGATGTGAAAAAATCCCCGGTAGCCGTTGCGCTTTAAAATGAAGTGATACATCGCCACAAATACCAGATAGATTCCATAGCTGATAAAGATGCCGAGATAGCCTGTTTTGGGTTCGTGCCCCATTCCGCCGATTCCTGAGAGAACATTTCCTAACAAAAAAGCAGTCATCAGGCAAAAGCCTTGTTGATTTGTCAGTTTCATAGGATTAACCTCCCTGCATTGTAGTAGATGATTGAAAATTGTCAACAGTCATTTGATGATGATAATTAAAAAATATTGCCGATGAAATGATAGCACCGTTCTCTGTTTTGATTACCAAAGGCAGAGAAAATTGTGCATTTTCTTTTCGGTATAACTGATAAAGAGTGGGGAAGTCGGTTTCGGTATCACGTTCTAAAAGAGAACAGAGCGGCTGAAAAACGGAATCCGATGTTTCTTCTTTTTTTGATAATAAATCATTTTGAGACATACAAAGATGTATGTTGGAGTTGATATGGGGGTGACGGGTGAAATACTCGACGGTATTTTCTATATCAACAGATTGAAAACCGCTTCCTAACAGAATCATTTTTGCGTGAGAAAAATACAGTTCCTTATCTGAAATCTGATTCAGTTTTGCCATAGCATCGGCAATGGAAGTCCCCTCTGATTGCAGTATTTTTGCTGAAATATCCGACGATTTTTCGTATTCGCTGAAATCTGCAATTTCTGCTTTTAAAATATAGTGACCATTAGCGGGGGAAACATCCAGATACAATCCAATGACTACATTGACATTTCCAAGCTCGGCATCTGCTTGGTAACCACATCCTGTCAGAAGTAAAATTCCAAGCAGAACGGAAAAGAATATACAAAAAAACCGCTTCATCATTTCACCTAATTTCCTTTGGAGAGGTAGTCTTTTTTCTGTGTCAGAAACCGATAGGGAGCCCGAATATAAATATCCATCCAACCGTTTTTCTCATGTGGAAGCATATCGTTTAAATAACTGGTGGAATATACTGTGATGTCCGACAGATGAATGATGATGGCACAGGCACCTAAAATCACTCCGTAAATCCCGATCTGAGAGGCTATGATAAGAATTGCAAGCCGACACAAAAGAAGAGCTCCACGCATCTGTGGAAGAACATTGCTGCACAATCCGCTGATGGCAACAATGATGATGGCGGGGATTGAAATGAAATTTGCCTCCACAGCTGTTTGCCCTAAAATCAATGCCCCTGCAATACTTAAAGTTTGTCCGATCACAGAAGGTGTTCTGGTGGAGGCTTCCCGTAAAATTTCAAAAAAAATCAGGAATACAATGAGTTCCATAGTGGCAGAAAGCGGAACATTCATACGGGCGGCACTAATGCTATACAGCAGTTTTTCCGGCAGAATTTCTTTTTGGAATTTGATGGAGGCAAGATACAAAGCGGGCAAGAATACAGCAATCAAAAAGGAAAGATAGCGAAGAAGTCGGGAAATGGTTCCAAAATAAAAATTGAGGCTGTAATCGTCGGAAGACTGGAAATATTCATTAAATAAAAAAGGAAGTGTGATAACCTGCGGTGTTCCGTCAGCAATAATTGCAATGCGTCCTTCCAGCAGTTTATTGGCAACCACATCGGGTCGCTCGGAAGAACCTGTGGTTTTAAAAGGGGAGTAGGGCTTTGCTTTGATGAGTTCTGCAATTTGATTGGTGTCGGTAATGGCATCGGTATTGATACGATTCAGACGCTTTTTAGTCTCTAAAATCAGTTTGTTGTGGCAAATGCCTTCCAGATATGCCATCACCACCGGGGTTTTTGTGCGATTACCTAACGTAAAACTCTCAAATTTCAGCCGGTCGTTTTTGAGTCTGCGCATCAACAGTGCGGTATTAAATAAAATCAGTTCGCAAAAACCTTCCCGTGGACCTTTTAACGATTTTTCGTTTTCGGGTTCCGAGATGCTTCTTGTGGCAGGAAATCTGGCGTTCACGGCAAGTGGAGTGGGGAAGCCATCCAGAAAAAATATCACATCGCCTGAAAACAACCGCTTGATACATTCTTCGTAATCATTGAGAATCACAATATCGTTCGATTGCAACACACTGTTTTTGACAAATAAAAGGTGATTTTCGGAATTTTGTAACTTAGGATTGTTTAAAAATGGCTTCACCACATAGTCGTTGACGAGACTTGCTCCGACAAGACCATCCGCAAAGATTGCCAATCCTTTCAGATTGGGATTGAAACTGTTTTCTAAGTATCGAAACACAACCATACAGTTGTTTTGGAATATTTGTTTGAAATGATGATAATTTTCTTGTAAATTGGGACTGAAATTCATAAAAAATGCCTCCCTCGTCGTTAATTTTAGAAAAAATGAAAAAAAATATGCAAAAAAATAAAAAAAATTACAAAAAACTCTTTCCTTTACGATTTTATTATGTTATAATAAAATATCAAATTATAGACAGGTTTCCGGAAAACTCTGTCACAAATCAATTTTGTAAATGAAAAAGAATAGATATGGAGGAAAACCATGCGTACTACAGAAATTAAAGAACTTTACAAAACACACGCTTCTCTGGATCAGCAGGAAGTATTTGTCACCGGTTGGGTAAGAACCATTCGTGACTCCAAAGCATTCGGATTTATCGAATTAAACGACGGTACTTTTTTTAAGAACATTCAGATTGTGTTCAGTCAGGATAAACTGGATAACTATGCTGAAATTGCTGCCTTAAATGTTGGTGCTGCACTGCGTGTCAGAGGTGTTTTGTTAGAAACTCCCGAATCCAAACAGCCCTTTGAAATTCAGGCAGAAGAAATCATAATCGAGGGTGTTTCTACTCCCGATTATCCGTTGCAGAAAAAACGCCACAGTGTGGAATATCTTCGTCAGATTGCACATTTGCGTCCTCGTTCCAATCTGTTTTCAGCGGTGTTTAGAATTCGTTCTTTGGTTGCTTTTGCAATTCATCAGTTCTTTAATGAACGTGGTTTCGTATATGTACACACTCCCATCATTACCGGAAGTGACTGTGAAGGTGCAGGGGAAATGTTCCGTGTAACCACTCTGGATTTGAACGAACTTCCTATGCAGGACGGTCAGGTTGATTTCTCTGAAGATTTCTTCGGAAAATCCACCAACTTAACCGTTAGCGGTCAGTTAAATGTGGAAACTTATGCAATGGCATTTAAGAAAGTGTACACATTTGGGCCTACTTTCCGTGCAGAAAACTCCAACACCAGCCGTCATGCAGCAGAATTCTGGATGATTGAGCCTGAAATCGCGTTTGCTGATTTGAATGACGATATGGAACTGGCAGAAGATATGTTAAAATATATCATTCGCTATGTTTTGGAAAATGCTCCCGAAGAAATGGAATTTTTCAATAACTTTGTGGATAAGACTTTGCTGGAACGTTTGAACTTTGTTGCAAATTCTGAGTTTGGCAGAGTGACCTATACCGAAGCAGTTGAGATTTTAGAAAACTGCGGCGAAAAATTTGAATATCCCGTAAAATGGGGTATCGACTTACAAACCGAACACGAACGTTATTTAACCGAAACCGTGTTCAAAAAACCCATCTTTGTTACCGATTATCCCAAGGATATCAAAGCTTTCTATATGCGCTTAAACGATGACGGTAAAACCGTTGCCGCTATGGACTGTCTGGTTCCCGGCGTTGGTGAAATCATCGGCGGAAGCCAGAGAGAAGAAAGAATGGATGTTTTATTGGAACGTATGAAAGAAATGGGCTTAAACGAAGAAGATTACGGTTTCTATCTGGATTTAAGAAAATACGGCTCCAACAAACACGCAGGTTACGGTCTGGGCTTTGAACGTGCAATTATGTATCTGACCGGTATGTCCAACATCCGTGATGTAATTCCGTTCCCCAGAACTGTGGGAACCGCAGAATTTTAATTTCCCTAAATGGGCACGAAAAGAGACGAAACATTATGAAATTGATTCTTGTTGTATTGCTGATACTGTTACTTTCGTTTTTGTTTAAAAAACGCTCTTTCTTTACTTACCGAAACGGTGTGAAGGAAGTAGTAACAGGAGATCCGAAAAAAGGATTGGAGCTTTTAAGAAAAGCCTCCAAAATGGGACTCTCACCCGGACAGCAGGTGCAGGTTGCCTATGCTGAGTTAAAATACGGTGATCCCGACAGCACAAAAACTGCGTTGAATTTGTTATTGTTAGATTCCAAAGTGAAGCAGGATGTGAAATATCAGGCAAGAGTGATGATGGACATTTTGCGGTTGCAAGAGGGTGAGTTGGAGGAAGCAAAAGAGAGTTTGGATTCTCTTTATGAAAAAGGATATCGCACTACCAACTTTTATGCCACTTACGGCTATATGGCAATTTTAACAGGTGACCGGGAGTATTACACAAAGATCAATCAGGAAGCATATCAGTATAATCGGGACAATTTGGTGATTTGTGATAATTATGCATTGAGTTTATTTATGGCAGGAGAGGTTTCTGAAGCCATTGCGATTTATCGAGAACTCATTGCAAAAGAACCCAAATTCCCGGAAGCATATTACAACTATGCTTGTGCGTTACAACAAGCAGGGGACACCCAGGAAGCAATTCGGATGCTGAATCTGTCATTGCAACAAGAGTTTTCCGGTGTCACCACCATCAAAGAAGAACAGGTAAGAGAATTGCTTGACCGTTTGGAACAAGGCGATTCCGACAAACAATAGAAAGAATATCGCAAAGGAGTCAGGTTATGGAAATTTTTAGAATTTATGCAGAAAAGAAAGATGGTTTTGACATTGCTGCAAAATCCGTTTGTCAGGATTTAAAAGAAAATCTGGGAATCAAAGGGCTCACCAAAGTAAGAATTTTGGTTCGCTATGACATTTCGGGCATCACCTTAGAAGAATATAATAAGGCAAAATTTGTTATATTTTCTGAACCGATGCAGGACTTTGTATATGATGAAACCGTAGATTTAGCGGATGCAAAAACTTTTGTGATGGAATATCTTCCCGGTCAGTATGATCAGAGAGCAGATTCTGCGGCGCAATGTGTGCAGGTTATCACCGGAAAAGAGCGTCCCATTGTAAAAACTGCAACGGTGTATGCTTTTTTAGGAGCTGTATCAGAAGATGAACTTACCGAAATTAAAAAGTATCTTATCAATCCTGTGGAAGCAAGAGAAGCCAAAGCAGAAAAACCTTTGACCTTGACTGACGCTGTGACCGAGCCTGAAGATGTGGCTGTGATTGACGGTTTTATTTCTGCAGATAAAACCGCGTTAACTGCAATGCTTTCCGAATATGGCTTTGCTATGGATATTGACGATATTTCTTTCTGTCAGAAATATTTTAAAGAGGAAGAACAAAGAGAACCCACATTAACCGAACTTCGTATGATTGATACCTATTGGTCTGACCATTGCCGTCACACAACCTTTGCAACGCATCTGACAGATATCAACGTGGAAGACGAGTTGGTGAATGAAGTATATAAAGACTATTGTGATGCAAGAATTTCTTTGGGCAGAAGTGAAAAACCTGTTTGTCTGATGGATATTGCCACCATTGCGGCAAAAGAACTGAAAAAAATGGGTTATCTTAAAAACTTAGATGAATCCGAAGAAATCAATGCTTGTTCTATTGAAGTGGAAGCAGAGGTAAACGGCAAAAAAGAAGCTTACCTCATTATGTTTAAAAATGAAACCCATAACCATCCCACAGAAATTGAACCATTTGGTGGTGCGGCAACTTGTTTGGGTGGCGCAATCCGTGACCCGTTGTCCGGTCGTTCCTATGTATATCAGGCAATGCGTATTACCGGTAGCGGTGACCCGAGAAAATCCTTAAAAGAAACTCTGCCCGGCAAGCTACCTCAGAGAAAAATCTCCAAAGTTGCTGCAAAAGGTTACAGCTCCTATGGGAACCAGATTGGTTTGGCAACCGGTTTGGTAAGAGAAGTTTATGACGAAGGCTATGTAGCAAAACGTTTGGAAATCGGTGCTGTTGTTGGTGCTGTTCCCAAAGCGAATGTGGTAAGAGAACGTCCCCAGCCCGGTGATAAAATTATTCTGTTAGGCGGCAGAACCGGTCGTGACGGTTGCGGTGGTGCAACCGGTTCCTCCAAAGCGCACACGATGGAATCTCTGGAATCCTGCGGTGCCGAAGTTCAGAAGGGAAATCCCCCCGAAGAACGTAAAATTCAGCGTTTGATGAGAAAGAAAGAAGTTACTACTTTAATCAAACGTTGTAATGACTTTGGTGCAGGCGGTGTGTCTGTTGCTATCGGAGAACTTTGTGATGGTTTGGTGATTCAGCTGGATAAAGTTCCGAAAAAATATGAAGGTTTAGACGGTACCGAACTGGCAATTTCCGAATCTCAGGAACGTATGGCAGTTGTTGTTGCGGCAGAAGACGCAGAAAAATTCATTGCCTATGCTAATGAAGAAAACTTAGAAGCAACTTTGGTTGCCGATGTTACCGACACAAATCGACTGGAAATGTACTGGAGAGGCAACAAAATTGTAAATCTGTCCAGAACCTTCTTAAATTCCAACGGTGCTTCCAAACAGGCGAAAGTTACCGTTCCGAAAATTGAACTGAAAAACGCACTTTGCGGAGAATTTTCTGATTTAGAGGAAATGCTTTCCGACTTAAATATTTGCTCTCAGAAGGGCTTGATTGAAAACTTTGACTCCACCATCGGTGCGGCAACTGTTTTAATGCCTTTTGGTGGAAAATATGAACTGACTCCCGAAGATGTTATGGCGGCAAAAATCCCGGTAGAATACGGCGATACCACTACCGCTACCGTAATGAGCTACGGTTACAATTCCAAATTATCCGCAGTATCCACCTTCCATGGTGCATACTATGCAGTAATTGAATCTGTGGCAAGAATTATTGCAGCAGGGGCAAAGCTGGCTGACACTTATTTAACGTTCCAGGAATATTTTGAACGTCTGCGTGATGAAGCTACCCGTTGGGGCAAACCCTTTGCGGCACTCCTTGGTGCATATCATGCACAGAAACTGCTCAAAATTGCGGCAATTGGCGGTAAAGACTCAATGTCCGGTTCCTTCAATGAAATGGATGTTCCGCCTACATTGGTATCTTTTGCGATTGCACCTGTTTCTACCAAAAAAATTATTTCCCGGGAAATGAAGAAGAAAGCTTCCAACGTTTATCTTTTAGATACTCCTGTATTGGAAAACGGCCTTTTGGATATGGACAAGTTCCTTGAAAATATCCACTGGTTAGAAGAAAATCTGGAAAACGGAACTGTAATTTCTGCATCTGCTGTTTCTTATGGCGGTATTGCAGAAGCAGTTACCAAAATGTTACTGGGTAACCGTATTGGTTTTGCTTTTGCGAAAAACGATGGTTTATTTGATAAAAAATATGGTTCTTTTGTGGTAGAAACTGAAAAAGATTTAGATTTGGAATTGATTGGTTCTACCAACGAATCTGATGTAATTGCTATGGCAGGCAAAGAATATTCCTTAAAAGACCTGTCTGAAACTTTTGAAAAACCCTTGGCAAAAGTATATCCGCCTTATGCTGATGAAATTTCGGGCGAAATTGCAGATTGTGAATATAAAACTGCAAATATTGTGACTTCTTCTGTTAAAGTCGCAAAACCCAAGGTGTTAATTCCTGTATTCCCCGGTTCCAACTGTGAATATGACTCTGCAAGACGCTTTGAAAAAGCAGGGGCAGAACCGGAAGTAATGGTATTTAAAAACTTGACCGTATCTATGTTGGAAGATTCGGTAGATGCTATAGCAGCTGCAATCGAAAAATCTCAGATTATGATGATTCCCGGCGGTTTTTCCGGCGGTGACGAACCGGATGGAAGCGGTAAATTCATTTCCGCGGTACTCCGAAATCCCAAAATCAAAGATGCAATCAACAGAATGTTGTATCAGAGAGACGGCTTAATGTTGGGTATCTGTAATGGTTTCCAGGCACTGATTAAATTAGGGCTGGTTCCTTATGGTGATATTTTAGAACCCAATGAAAATTGGCCCACTTTGACATTTAATACCATTCCCCGTCATATTTCGACAATGGTAGACGTAAAAGTTGCATCTAATTTGTCTCCTTGGTTGGCAAACACCAAGGTTGGCGATGTATACAAAACTGCGATTTCTCACGGGGAAGGCAGATTCACTGCACCCAAAGCAGTATTGGATGAACTGATTAAAAATGGTCAGGTTGCAACTCAGTATGTAGATGCGAACGGCAATCCTACCTATGATCCCAGATATAATCCCAACGGTTCTTTATGCTCCATTGAAGGTATTACCTCCAAAGATGGCAGAATTTTTGGTAAAATGGGTCATTCTGAACGTATTGCAGATAATTTATATAAAAATATCGACGGTTCATTCGATATGAAACTGTTTGAATCCGGTGTGGCATACTTTAAATAAACGAGGAAACGAGTATGACAAATTATCAGAAAGCAGCAGCCTTCTTACAAGAAAAAATCAACGGAGCCTACGATACCTGCGTGGTATTAGGCTCCGGATACGGGAATTTAATCGACAAATTACCCAATAAAATTACAATTTCCTACGGGGAGATTCCCGGTTTTCCTGTTTCCACAGTACCGGGGCATCGGGGAGAAATGGTCTTTGCCGAAATGAATGGCAAAAATGTGATTTTTATGTCAGGTCGCTTTCATTTTTACGAGGGCTATTCTATGAGCGAAGTTACCTTTTACGTAAGAGTACTGAAACTGCTGGGGGTTACCAATCTGGTTCTTACCAACGCTACGGGTGGGATTAATCCTGAGTTTCGTGCAGGGGATTTGGTTGTGATTTCCGACCATATTAAGTTAGGGCTGCAAAGTCCTTTGTTCGGACCAAATGACGAAACATTCGGACCTCGTTTTCATGATATGTCTGCTGCATACTCTCCAAAATTGAGAGAATGTTGTAAACTTGCATTTGAAAAAATCGGAATTCCTTATAAAACAGGAGTTTATGCTATGATGGGAGGACCGCAGTTTGAAACACCTGCCGAAATCCGTGCACTTGGTATTTTAGGTGCTGATATGGTTGGTATGTCTACGGTTCCTGAGGTAATTGTGGCAAATCATTGTGGAATGCAAGTGCTTGGAATTTCTTTGATTTCCAATCTTGCAGCCGGAATTTCCAAAGCGCCTCTCTCTCATGAGGAAGTTATGGAAGAAGGAAGACGTGCCACCGAAATTTTTTGGAAAGTATTATCAGAATTGATGCAACTTTTATAAAAGAAAAAAGGAAAAGATTATGAATGAATTAGTATTAAGCGGTCAGAAAAAAATTGCCTGGGCAAAACGATTTATGCCTGTACTTACCGAAATTGAAAAAGATTTTGTGAAAAATCAGGTATTTTCGGGATTAAAAATCACTGTTTGTATTCACCTTGAAGCAAAAACCGCTTGCTTTGTAAAAATGTTGAAAAATGCAGGTGCCATTGTGACAGCAACAGGGTGCAACCCGTTGTCCACACAGGATGATGTGTGCGAAGCACTTCGTGCAGATGGGATCCGTGTATGTGCAAAATATGGTGTTTCTATGGAAGAATATGAACGCCATCTGGAAGAATCTCTTTCTGACGGACCTGATTTGATTTTGGATGACGGTGGTGATTTAACCGACATCATTCATTATAAAATGCCGCATCTGGCAGATAAACTGATTGGCGGTACTGAAGAAACCACAACAGGGGTAAACCGCTTAAAAAATTTAGCACAAAAGGGTCAAATTAAATATCCGATTATTGCAGCAAACGATGCAATGATGAAATTTTTGTTTGATAACCGTTACGGAACCGGACAATCCGTTTGGGATGGTATCAACCGTACCACCAATCTTGTAGTAGCCGGAAAAACGGTTGTTATTGCAGGTTATGGCTGGTGTGGACGCGGTGTGGCACTTCGGGCGAAAGGGCTTGGTGCCAAAGTTATTATTACTGAAATTGATGAAATTAAGGCGATTGAAGCCGTTATGGATGGTCATACGGTAATGAAAATGGATGATGCCGCAAAACTTGGCGATATTTTTGTTACCTTAACCGGTTGTAAAGATGTTATCACAAAACAACATTTTGAAGTGATGAAAAACGGTGCAGTTTTGGCGAATGCAGGTCATTTTGATGTGGAAATCAACAAAGATGATTTATTATCCTTAAGTGTATCTCGTGAAGAAACCCGTCAGAATATTGAAACATATAGTCTGAAAAACGGAAATGAAATTCATCTGCTTGCTGAAGGAAGACTGGTTAACTTAGCGGCAGGAGACGGACATCCGGCAGAAATTATGGATATGAGCTTTTCGGTACAGGCGCTGGCATTGCAGTATTTAAAAGACCATAAAGATGAATTGAATCCGGGAATGTACTATTTGCCTGAGGAAATCAACCGCAAAATTGCAAACATAAAATTACAATCGCTGGGTGCAGGATTGGACGTTCTTTCAGAAGAACAAAAAGTTTACTATTTTGGGGAATAACTGTTTTGTTCGGATATTTTAGAAATGATATTTTCATATATCTATAAAAATGGATGTTTGAAACATCTTAGGAATTTTTTAGAAAATTGAGGGGAATTTTCATGCAAAAATTTATGAGTAAAAAAATCTTAATCATAAGTGCGACTGTGTTAGTGGTCGCCTTGGTATTGCTGCTTGGAGCCTGCGGGTATAACGACCCGTCCAAAGTAGCGGCCGGAGTGCAGTTAAACTCAGTTCCGGTTGGCGGAAAAACCGTTGAAGAGGTTTCTGCTATCTTAGATGAACAGATTGCACAGTCTAAAATTGTTCAGATAACAATTGGTGAAAAGCAAATTGATTTGGACCTGAATTCTGCCGGTTTTTCTTTTGATAAAGAACAAACCATAGAACAGGTTATGGCAACCGGGAAAAACAGTTTTTTTGAAGCTTTGAAAATCCGTTTTGCAAAAGTAAACGTAACCGGTGTTGTAACTTCTGACCGTGAAATGTTTATTACCGTAATGGATGCAATGCTGCAAACTGAGGAACTAAGTGATAAGCTCTTTGATTATACCATTAAGCAAAATGTAGCGGAAATCACTTTAAAGACCGGGATCACCTGTTATGACACAGAGAAGCTTTATGAAGAAATTTTAGCTGAATATCCCAATATCAAAGCTCAGTATTTTATGGATACTGTTGCAGTGAAAGCACCTACTGTGGAAGAAATCAAAAAAGCAATCAATATTGATGTGGTAGATGCCAGAATGGAAAAAGAAAACGGCAAAATAGTGATTATTCCTCATCAGGTTGGTTTGCAGATTGATGAAGCTGTTCTGGCAGAAAAACTTGCTTCCTTAGAACCTGTATTCCAGGTTCCCGTGAAAGTTTTAAACCCTGCGGTGTATACCGATGATTTGGGTGATGAAGCATTTCCGGACCGCTTGTCTACTTATTCCACAAAATATAATGAAGCAGAAGCGGCACGTTCTACCAATGTAAAACTTGCTACCAAAAAAGTAAACGGAACTGTATTAAATTGCGGTGACGTATTTTCTTTCAATCAGGTGGTTGGAAAACGTACTTACGAAAATGGATTCCGTGATGCAAAAATCTTTTTGCAAGATAAGGTGGTAGACGGCACCGGTGGTGGTATTTGTCAGGTATCTTCCACCATTTATCCCGCTGTATTGTTAAGTGATTTAAAAATTGTGGAACGCAGAAATCACAATTTTGTGGTTTCTTATGCAAAATCCGGAATTGATGCGACTGTTGCATACGGCTCCATTGACTTCAAATTTCAGAACAATATGAAAAATCCCATCAAGTTAAAAGCTACTGCGGTAAACGGGACTGTGACAGTAGAAATTTGGGGAACCAAAGAAAATAATAATACAGTAGAACTTTCCACCGAAACCTTGGGCAACACTCCCAGAAATGTTAAATATGTATACAATGCTGCGGTTCCTGCAGGGGAACAGCGTGTGATTCAGGGTGGTTATGACGGTACCAAAGTTCGTAGCTACCGTATTGTCAAAGATGCAAATAATAATGTAATCCGTACCGATAATTTAGGAATTTCCAATTATGTATCTTTGGTTAGAATTATAGAAACCAGTGATCCTACATTAGCTGCACCGGAAAATCAGGAGGCGGCTACGGAAACAGCACCTGCAGTCACACCGGAACCTACCGTCGCTCCTGATGGTCAGACTCCTGCTGTTGTTCCCCAGGAAGAAGTAACCGAAGAGGCTGCGGTTGTTACACCGAATATTTCTCTTTATGTTCCGGAACCGACTCCCATATACACGGTTCCTGCACCGGAGCCGGTACCTGATGAGGTTGTTCCTGTTCCGGAAGTTCCCGAAATCACAGATGACTCAAGTCCTGTTCCCCCTATTGAGTCATCGGTTGAAACTTCTGAACCTGAGATTGCGTCAGAAGAAACAGCAGCTTAAATCTATTTTATAATAGAAATTTGATTGGTTAGTTACAAGGAATGTGAAGGTATCACATTCTAAGGAGGATACGACAAAATGATACGTACATTTAAGGGCGGATTTCATCCGGAAGAACATAAACATTTGACAGAAGATAAAAAAATTGTTGTGCTGACACCGCCAAAAGAAGTTGTGATTCCTATGTCACAGCATATTGGCGCACCCTGTAAACCTTTGGTTCAGGTTGGTGACACTGTTACAATGGGACAGATGATCGGAGAACCCACAAGTTTTGTGTCTGTTCCGGTTCATGCTTCTGTTTCAGGAAAGGTTATCGCTGTGGAAGCTCGTCCGCATACCGGTTTGGGAACCTGTTTGTCCGTTGTGATTGAAAATGACTTTTGTGATACCGTTTCAGAAACTGTTCAGCCGGTTAAGGTAGACAAATTGTCTGCAAAAGAGCTGATTGAAGCAGTGAAACAAGCCGGAATTGTTGGAATGGGTGGCGCTACTTTCCCCACGTATATCAAGCTTTCTCCTCCGGAAGGAAAGAAAGCAGACTGCGTTATTTTAAACGGGGCGGAATGTGAACCGTTTTTGACTGCTGATCATCGTGTAATGTTGGAGCATACAGACGATGTGATTGACGGTCTGAAAATTATGATGAAAATTTTAGGCGTTTCCAAAGGCTATATCGCCATTGAAGACAATAAAAAAGATGCCTATAAACTGATGCAGGAAAAATGTATGAAAGAGCCTGAAATTACTGCTGTTTTGGTAAAAACCAAATATCCGCAGGGAAGCGAAAAACAGCTGATTGACTCTGTACTGCGACGTGAGGTGAAGTCAGGGCAGTTACCCATTGATGCAGGCGTTGTAGTGCAAAATGTGGCATCAGCCGCACAGATTTCGATGTCTTTGCGTCAGTCAGGGATGCCGCTTGTTTCCCGCGTGGTTACCGTGTCGGGCAGTGGTGCCAAAGCACCAGGGAACTTTCTGGTTCGTATTGGCACACCTCTTTCTGCATTGGCAGAAGCTGTTGGTTTGCAAGAGGGGATCAAAAAAGTTCTTGCAGGCGGTCCGATGATGGGATTTGCACAGTATACTTTAGATGCTCCTGTGATTAAAGGAACTTCAGGCCTTTTGTTTTTTACAGATAAAGAATACCATCATTACGAGCAACAGGATTGCCTCAGATGTGGCAGATGTGTGAAGCATTGTCCTATGCGTCTGATGCCCTTTATGATTATGGGACACGCAGAGATTAACAACCTGGATGAAGCTGTAAAATATGGCTTGAAAGATTGTATGGAATGTGGAACTTGCAGCTATATTTGTCCCTCCAGAAGACATTTGGTGCAAACATTCCGAGTTGCAAAATCCAAACTTCCCAGATAACAGAATTGACAGTAAATTCAATACAGAAAGGAATCGGTGGTGCTGTACAATTTTTTTGTACAGAGACAGAGAGAATGGTTATGAATGAAAAATTAATTGTATCTACTTCCCCCCATATTCAGACTTCATATGGCACTCGTAAGCTGATGGGAAATGTTTTGATTGCATTGCTTCCGGCTGTGGTTGCCGCAACCTGGATTTTTGGGCTTCGTGCTTTGATTCTGATTGCAATTTCTACAGTTTCTGCGATGCTGTTTGAGCATCTGTGGTGCTGTTTTACAAAAGTTCCTACTACAATTTTTGATTGTAGTGCTGCGATTACCGGTGTGCTTTTAGCATTGACGTTACCGGTTGGTGTTCCCTTGTATTTACCCATTATCGGAGCATTTTTTGCTATTATTGTGGCAAAATGTCTGTTTGGTGGATTGGGGAATAACTTTATGAATCCCGCTTTGGCAGGACGTGCTTTTTTGTTGGCGTCCTATTCACTTCCGATGACCACTTGGGCAAAACCTTTCTATTATAAAAGCGGTGCAGTGGAAGCGGTTACCGGTGCAACTCCCTTAAAACTTCTGAAAGCAGGAGAAGGAGTCAGTGCAAGCTATCTGGATTTGTTTTTAGGAAACATCGGTGGTTCTATGGGGGAAGTTTGTGCTTTAGCATTAATTCTTGGTTTTATTTATCTTTTAGCAAGAAAAATTATTCAACCCCATGCAACCATTTCTTATGTAGCAACCGTAGCACTTTTAGGATGGTTGTTTGGATATCAGGGCTTCCTGAGTGGAGATCCGCTTGTTTCTGTGTTAACCGGCGGTGTGCTTTTGGGTGGTATTTTTATGCTGACAGATTACACCACCTCTCCTACAACTCCTAAAGGACAGATGATTTCCGGGTTACTGGCAGGTGCATTAACTATTTTTATTCGTATCAAAGGCGGTTATCCGGAAGGGGTTTGCTATTCGATTCTGTTTGTGAATATTTTAGCTCCCCAGATTGATAAATTAGTGATTCCCAAAAAATACGGTGCGTAAGGAGGGCAGATAATTGATGAAAGAAAAAGACAACATTTTTGTTTTGGCAATAAAATTATTTATAATTTGTCTGGTAGTTGCTCTTGGTTTATCTGCACTGAATTACGTGACAGAACCTGTGATTGCAGAGTTAACGGAAACTGCAAAAAAAGAAGCAATGACCTCTGTTTTACCGGGATGCGAATTAAGCAAAGTAAATGAAAATGTATATCTTGGTACGATTGACGGAAATATCGTTGGCTATGCTGTCAATGTTGTAACTCAGGAAGGGTACGGCGGAGCCATTGAAATGATTATCGGATTTGACCAAAATTATGCGATTACCGGTGTGGAATATATTTCAATGTCTGAAACTCCGGGACTTGGAACCCGTGCAAAAGAAGAAAGTTTTGTTGCACAGTTTTTGGGACAACCGGCAAAAGAATTTACAGAAATTGAAGCGTTGACCGGTGCGACTATCACCTCAAAAGCGGTGAACGGAGCAATCAATTTAGCATCACAAATGGCGAAGGAGGCGGCACAATAATGAAAACTTTTTTTAAGAAAATGTTTGCAGAAAATCCTGTGTTTGTTCTCCTTTTGGGAATGTGTCCCACCTTGGGAACTTCCACTTCTGTGATTAACGGTTTGGGAATGGGACTTTCTGCAACAGCAGTGCTTATTTGTTCTAATTTCTTTATTTCTATTTTAAGAAAATTTATTCCGGCAAAAATCAGAATTGCTTCTTACATTGTTATTATCGCAGGGTTTGTAACAGCTGTGGATATGGCATTAAAAGCATATCTGCCGGAGATTTCTGCATCACTTGGTGTGTTTATTCCTTTGATTGTGGTTAACTGTATCATTTTAGCAAGAGCAGAAAGTTTTGCATCAAAAAACGGTCCTGCAAAATCTGCGGTTGACGGCTTGTGTATGGGGCTTGGTTTTACGGTTGCATTGGTTATTTTATCTGCAATTCGTGAATTGCTGGGGAACGGAAGTTTACTGGGATTCCCTGTGCTTGGAAGCAATTATCCCAAAGCAATTATGATGATTTTACCTCCGGGTGGTTTTATTGTGCTTGGTATTGTGCTGGGTGTGATTAACCTGATGAGAACAAAAGGAGGTACAAAACATGGTTGATGCAGGAAAACTGTTTTCTATTTTAATTACTACATTATTGGTAGAAAATTTTGTTTTGGTTAAATTTTTAGGTTGCTGTCCCTTCCTTGGGGTATCGAAGAAAACCGATACTGCAGTTGCAATGGGATTGGCGGTAACTTTCGTTATGGCACTGGCCAGTGCGATGTCTTGGTTGGTGAATGAGTTTATTCTTGTTCCGTTTCAGTTGGAATACCTGCAGACCATTGCCTTTATTCTGGTAATTGCGGCATTGGTGCAGATTGTGGAAATGGCAATTATGAAATTAAGCCCCCCGCTGTATGCTTCTTTGGGGATTTATTTACCGCTGATTACCACTAACTGTGCTGTTTTGGGGGTTGCTCTCTTAAACGTACAGAAAAATTATGGTTTTGTGGAAAGTCTGGTGTCCGGTATTGCGGCAGCACTCAGCTTTACGCTTGCAATTTGGTTGTTTGCCGGTGTCAGAGAACGTTTGGAACATTCCAAAATTCCTTCCTTTATGAAAGGGATGCCCATTGCGTTGGTTTCTGCCGGTTTGATTGCAATGGCGTTTTTAGGATTTTCCGGTATGAAACTGTAACAGAAAAAGGGGAGTGAACCATGCAGAATATCATTAGTGCAACAATCGCAATTTCAGCAATGGGTCTGATTTTTGGAGCCTTACTGGGAATTGCGGCAAAAGTGTTTTATGTAGAGCAGGATGCAAAACTTCCTCTCGTGACCGATGCACTTCCGGGTGCAAATTGTGGTGGTTGCGGCTATGCCGGTTGTGCCCAGTGTGCCTCTGCCATCATTGAAGGTAAAGCTAAGGCAAATGTTTGTCCGGTTGGTGGTGCTGAAACCGCAAAAATTATTTCCAACATTTTGGGACAGGAAGCAGAAACCTTTGAGAAGAAAGTGGCATTTGTTCGTTGTGAAGGTTGCAGCGATGTTGCTCAGATTAAATTTCAATATGATGGCAATTTAGACTGCGTTTCTGCTGCCCGTATGATTGGCGGCGGTTATAAAGCCTGCAGCAACGGTTGTTTGGGATATGGCTCTTGTGTGAGCGTATGTAATTTTGGTGCAATTAAAGTGGAAAACGGCATTGCAAAAGTAGATTTTCATAAATGTACTGCTTGCGGTAAATGCGTTGCGGCTTGTCCGAAAAATTTAATTACTTTGGTTTCACCATCCAATCAGTATGTGGTAAAATGCAGAAATACCGATAAAGGCGCTGTGGTAAAAGATAAATGTACTGCCGGCTGTATCGGATGTAAAATTTGTGAGAAAAATTGCTTGGAAGAAGCAGTAAAAGTGGATCATTTCTTGGCAACCATTGATACGGAAAAATGTATCGGATGTGGTGTGTGTGCTGAAAAATGTCCCAAAAAGATAATTAAAAAAGTTACTATGTAGTAAACTATAGTTTAGGGAGTATCCAATGAAACAAAATATCAAAAATTTGCTGTATTCGGAACTGGAAGAATATTTTGTTCAGAAATACCGCCAGAAATTCAGAGCCAAACAAGTATTTAAATGGCTCTCTCTGGGGGTTACTTCGTTTGCAGAAATGACGGATATTTCCAAAAAAATGGCAGAAGAATTATCTAACGATTTTTATATTTCTTCTTTGAAGATTTTAAAAAAAGAGGTTTCCAAAGACAAAACAGTAAAATTTTTATATGAGCTGGGTGACGGAAATACGATTGAAAGTGTTCTGATGGATTATAAACACGGACGAAGTATTTGTATTTCCACCCAGGTCGGGTGTAATATGGGCTGTACCTTTTGTGCTTCCACGGTAGGCGGAAAGGTTCGTGATTTGGAAGCCGGTGAAATTTTAGATCAGGTGATTTTTACTGCAAAATATGAAAATATTAAGATTTCCAATATTGTTTTGATGGGAATCGGTGAACCGCTTGATAATTACGAAAATGTAATTCGGTTTTTAAAAAATGTCAATGATGAACATGGGGTAAACATCGGATATCGTCATATTTCATTGTCAACTTGCGGATTGGTGGATGGCATTGACCGTTTATCCGAGGAGCAAATGCCGTTGACCTTATCCATTTCACTACATGCTCCAAACGATACCATTCGGAATCGGACGATGCCGGTGTCCCGAAAATATTCTTACGGCGAACTTTTGGCTGCCGTGAAGCGGTATCTTCATAAAAACGGTCGAAGAGTTTCTTTTGAATATACTTTGATTAAAGATGTGAATGACAAACCGGAACACGCACGGGAATTGTGTCGAAATTTAAAAGGGATGCTTTGTCACGTGAATTTGATTCCGGTTAATCCTGCGAGAGGGACATTGGCACCGTCAGATATTAAGCGTATCCACCATTTTCAGGAATTGCTGATTTCGGGTGGACTGAATGCAACCGTCAGACGAACGCTTGGGACGGATATCAATGCTGCTTGCGGACAGTTGCGGCGTGCAACACAACAAGAAAAGAAGGAGGGAGAACAAAAATGATACACGGATTGACAGATGTGGGACAAAAACGTGAATTGAATGAAGATTCGTTTGCGTTTGAAAAGCTGAAAAAAGGATATATAATGATTGTTTCAGATGGAATGGGCGGACACAATGCCGGTGAGGTTGCCAGCGCTATGGCTGTGGAAAAAATCCGGGAATTTTGCGCAGAGCAAGATATGTTCTCCAATCCTGAAATGATGCTTCGAAAAGCGGTAAGTTATGCAAATGAAGCGATTTATGCTGCTTCGGTGGAACATGCAGAAATGTATGGAATGGGAGCTACTCTTGTGGTAGCACTTGGCTGTGGGAAAAAGGTTTTCATTGCCAATGTTGGGGATTCCAGAGCATATCTTATAACCAAGGAACAGCTGACACAAATCACCCAAGACCATTCTTTTGTTTTTGAACTTGTGAAAAGCGGCTTGATTACGCCGGAAGAAGCAAAAACGCATCCCAGAAGGAATGAAATTATAAAAGCGCTTGGAATTGCTCCGGATGTTTTCCCGGATATCTTTTCCATTGAGGTTCAAAGAACCGATAAATTGCTCCTCTGTACCGACGGACTGACGGAAGTTGTGTCAGATCAGGAGATTTTTGAAACCGTGAATCGCTTAAGCAGGCAGGCTGCCTGTGAGGCGTTGGTTCGTATGGCAAACCAAAATGGCGGACCGGATAATATAACTGTTGTATTAATGTGAATTTCGGATTTCGAATATAGATAAAGGAGCTTATAACTATGATTGGAAGAATTCTGGGTGGCAGATATGAGCTGTTAGAATTGATTGGCACCGGTGGGATGTCAAGAGTCTATAAAGCCAAATGTAAGCTGTTAAATCGCTATGTAGCGGTAAAAATACTAAAAGAAGAATATCACGCAGATAAAGAATTTATCAAGCGTTTTTATATTGAATCTCAGGCGGCAGCATCGTTATCCAGTCCGCACATTGTATCAATTTATGATGTTGGGGAGGAAAACAATACGCATTTCATTGTCATGGAATATGTGGAAGGTGTTACCTTAAAAGAGGTGATTCAGGAAAACGGAGTGATGGCGTGGGATGTTGCACTGAATTTTTCGTTGCAGATTTTGAGTGCATTGGAATGTGCTCATAAAAACGGCATTGTTCATCGTGATATCAAACCTCATAATATCATTGTTACCAATGAAGGAGTATTAAAAGTAACAGATTTTGGAATCGCCCGTGCCATCAACGGCAATGAAACGAAAAAAATTGACGATTCTGTGGTTGGTTCCGTTCATTACATTTCTCCCGAGCAGGCAAAGGGAATTATGATTGATGCCAGAAGCGACTTGTATTCTCTGGGGATTGTGATGTATGAAATGCTGACCGGAAAACTTCCGTATAACGGAGAAAATCCGGTTTCTGTTGCGTTGATGCATTTGAATTCTGAGCCTGTTTCCATCAAAGAACTGAATTTGGCAGTTCCCAATGAATTGGTGCGTATTGTCAGCAAAGCTATGCAACGCGATGTTTTGAATCGTTACCAGAATGCTCGTGAAATGGCAGGCGATTTGGGCGATTTTAAAAAGATCGAAAATCTTTCTACCAAAGAACACGAGGAAGCATTTTTGGCGGAAACTCTTGAGATGGTGAGAGTTGCAAAAGAAGAAAGAACACAAAAAAATGTGCAAAGAAATTCTTTTGAGGCAAAAACTTTTGACAACACCCCGTCATCCTTAAAGTCCGGTTCGAAAATTACAGAGCAAGAGGACATAGAAAGCAAAGAAATTAAAACAAACAATAAACAGAAATGGTGGCAGAAAAAAGAGGAACGGGTAGCTGTATTTGCGGCAATCGGTGTATCTACCGCAATTATTGCCGTGATTTTACTGGTTGGTCTGAAGGTATTTTTCCCATCCTTTACGTTCCCCACGTTATTTGAGTCGAAAGAGTACTTATTGCCCAATGTGGTAGACAAATATATTGATGATGTTCAGCCGATGTTGGAAGAAGAAGGCTTGAAGGTTGAAATTACCGAGGTGGAAGATGAGTCTTTAGAAGACGGCTTGATTTTAAAACAGCATCCCAGTGGCAACATTATGGTGAAAGTGAAAAAAACTACCGTACATTTGAGTGTTGTTAATAATGACAGCGAATCCAAGGGCGTGAACGTTCCTAAGGTAGTGAATAAGGAATATCGTCAAGCAGTTCAGGAATTGGAAAAAGCAGGTTTTTCAGTTCGTGAAATGGAAGAAATTTCAGAAGATATTCCTGCAGGATTTGTCATCCGTCAGTCACCTGCAGCTAATAAAAAAGCGAAAAAGGGTACTGAGGTTATTATCTATATTGCCAAAGAAGAGGAACCGGAAGAAGTGTTTGTTCCGGATTTCATTGGAATGACAAAAGAAGAAGCAATTCAAAAAGCAGAAAATTTAGGATTAAATGTTACCTTCCATGAAAGTGAAGGAGATTCCTATATCGGTCGTATCGGAGCACAGTCGATTGAAAAAAGTACATTGGTTGCAAAAAATACATCGGTTCGTTTAACTTTGATTACAGAGCCTAAGGCAACAGCGTCTCCGAACCCCATAGCAACCTATATACCGCAAACTACAGCTGCTCCGGTTGTGGTTCCCACTTCGGAACCTGCTCCTGTTGTGACCGAAACACCGGAAGTAACCGAACAGACTGTGTCGGCACAAGATTTTACCATTGATTTACCGCAAGGTAGAGGATTGGTGGAAGTTACGATAAAAAAAGATGGTACCACAGTGTATCACAACTTACATCCGAGTTCTGATAAACGTGTCACCGTTTCTGTGAAAGGAAGCGGAAGACAAATGGTGGAAATTCTGTTGGACGGAGAACAATTCTTCTATCAGAATGTTCAGTTTAATTAATGATGTAATCCAAATCGGAAAGAGGTGCTAAGAAAATTTGGATGGTTTACTGACAAAAGGAATTGGCGGTTTTTACTATGTGGAAACTGAAAACGGTTGTTACGAATGTAAGGCACGCGGCATTTTCCGAAAAAACGAAATTGTGCCAACCGTCGGGGATAAGGTACAGATTCGTGTGGTTTCCGAGGAAAAGAAAATCGGAAATCTGGAAGCAATTTATCCCAGAAAAAATCTTCTCATTCGTCCCAGTATTTCCAATGTGGATCATTTTATCATTGTAGCACCGGCAAAATCTCCGGATTTTGATACTTATTTTGTGGATAAATTACTGGTGTTTTGCGAATTGTATGATATCACTCCGTTAATTGTGATCAATAAAACTGATTTGGACAGCGGTGAAGCCTTTGGAAACATTTATGAGAAAATTGGCTATTCTGTTATTTATGCAAGTACGCTGACAAAAGATGGGATTGAAAAAATCCGTGAAGAAATCAGAGGAGGCATCAACGTATTTGCCGGTTTTTCCGGGGCGGGGAAGTCATCCATTTTAAATGAAATCATAGAAAATGCAGAACTGCAAACCGGAGAAATCAGTAAAATCACAAGAGGACGCCACACCACGCGTCATTCAGAGTTATTTGAAATTTTGCCGGACACTTATGTGGCAGATACTCCGGGATTTTCTTCTTTGGAAATTGATTTTTCCATCCCCAATCTGGATGAGATGTTTCCTGAATTTCGAGAACTTTCCTGTCAGTTTAAAGGTTGTTCTCACACCAAGGAAAAGGGGTGCGGTGTGTTGGAGGCATTACAAGAAGGAATCATCACTGCTTCCAGATACCAAAGCTATT
Source organism: Clostridia bacterium (assembly GCA_045638525.1). Lineage (GTDB taxonomy): Bacteria > Bacillota > Clostridia > UMGS1840 > UMGS1840 > SIG452. The sequence continues at coordinate 146,358 of JAZUBQ010000012.1, read as the reverse complement.
TGCAGATATACGAAAAAATTAAAGACATTAAACCCTGGCATAAGAAGTAGAAAGGAAAAAATTATGGTACAAGTATCACCTTCATTATTGGCAGCAGATTTTTCTGATTTGCGAGCAGAAATTAAGTCTGTGGAAACTGCAGAATTTTTACATTTGGATGTTATGGACGGTCATTTTGTACCGAATTTGACTATGGGACCTTGTGTGATATCTTCCATCCGTCCCCATTCGGATTTGATTTTTGATACCCATTTGATGATTGATAATCCGTTAAAATATATCGAACCTTTTGCAAAAGCAGGTTCTGATTACATCACAGTTCATGTTGAACAGCCTGATGATATTTTTCAGTGCATTCGTTTGATTGAAAGTTTTGGGAAAAAAGCAGGTCTTGCCATCAGTCCGGACACTCCGGTTTCTGTTTTAGAGCCGTATCTGGATGATATTTCCATGATTACCGTGATGTCGGTATATCCGGGATTTGGCGGACAGAAATTTATCGAGACCTCTTATGAAAAAGTCCGAGATATCAGAAAAATGATGGAAGGGAAAAATATTCTTTTGTCGGTGGATGGCGGTGTTGACTTTTCCAATATCCGTAACCTGGAAGAAGCCGGTGTGACTATGGTTGTTGCAGGAAGTACGGTGTTTGGTGCGAAAAATCGTGAAGAAGCCATCCGTATTTTGCGTGGGGAATAAAATGAAGGTTTTAATTATCGCTTCCGGAAATCACAAAAATCCAAAGCGACTGATGCAGTATGCCAACGATGCAGATTATATTATTTGTGCAGACGGTGGTTATGACCATGCCAAAGCGGCAGGGATTGTTCCGGATATTTTAGTAGGGGATTTTGATTCGGTTAGTGAGGATATTTCCGAGTTTTCCCGTAAGGTGAAATTGCCTTGCGAAAAAGATGAAACTGACGGTTTGTATGCATTGCGGTTTGCATTTTCCAAAGGAGCAAAACAGGTTGTTTTTTACGGTGGTTTAGGGGATCGGTATGACCATAGTTATGCCAATATCTGTTTGCTGTATCATGCAATGGTGAGGGATATTCCAATGGTTTTAACGGATGGGAAAACTGAAGTCTATCTGACAGATCATTATCTTAAACTGAAAAAAACGCCTAAAACCACTGTTTCGGTATATGCCTTTTCGGATGTTTGTGAGGGCGTTAGTTTAAAAGGATTGAAATATCCGTTAGAAAATGCGCTGTTGGATAAATATAATATCATCGGAACCAGCAATGAATTTGTATCCGAAATCGCAGAGTTTCAAGTAGAATCCGGAAATTTACTGATTATTTGTAACGAAATTGAGCCATGCTAATATAATGATAGTGAAAACTTCATGATGTTGGCATGGTTTTTTCTTTGCCGCCTACATAGGTAAGGGAGGTCCCGCAGCAGTGAAATTCTTTCGAAAATTCTTTTGTTTAAGTTGGGGGATGGTACTTGCGGCAGTTGGCTTCGGAATTTTGATGGCATTATCAATTCCGGCAAGTATCATTGTGATTATTCTGTCGATTCTTTTAATATTGGTTGGATACTGTGTGTGTTGCACAGATCACAAAAGGAAATTATAAAAAAGGAGAGTCAAAATGAAAATTGTTGTTTACAAACCACCTGCATTTTTAAAAGGAATTATCAAACTGATATTTCATGTGAACAACTGAAACAAAAGAAAAAGTACAGTTTAGAAATTAAACTGTACTTTTTCTTTTTTTACCGGGGCAGGAATTTCTTTTTTTATTTTCGGCTACAATGGTAACATAGAAGGAGTGTTGGGGATGTTTGAAAAAAAATTCACCGAAAAAGCAGCAAATGTTTTGACTTTTGCAGAACAGTTGGCGAGAGAATCATCGCAAAGTTACTTAGGCAGTGAACATTTATTATTTGGATTATTAAAAGAAAAAAATGCAATTTCCTATCGGATTTTAAGAGATAACGGATTAAATGAACCGATGTTGCTTCAGAAAATCCGTGACGTGTATGGTGCCACCACAGGAAATTATACCGGTAAAGTTACCTTTACGCCAAAAACAAAGCAGATTTTGGAGCTTAGTTTTATTGAAGCAAAAGAGATGGGGCATAACTTTATCGGGACGGAGCATCTGTTGTTGGCTTTGTTATCGCAAGAGGATTGTGTTGCGGTACGGATTTTGACATCCTTAAAAATCAACATGGAGAAAATCAAAAATGATGTTTATGACATGGTTTCCGGCGGAATGTTACCTCCAAGAATTGGAGAGAATAAAAAACATTCTGCCTATCCTTACCGATTTTCCGGAGATACTCCGCTCTTAAATGGCTTTTCAAAAGATTTGACCCGATTATGCTACGAGGGGAAAATTGACCCTATTATCGGGAGAGATTCAGAAATTGAGCGACTGATTCAAATTCTTTGTCGTCGCACTAAAAATAATCCTTGTTTAATCGGAGAACCCGGCGTTGGAAAAACAGCAATTATTGAAGGGTTGGCACAAAAAATAGTGGACCGACAGATTCCGAATCTGCTGAAAAATAAACGGGTGCTTTCTTTGGATATTTCATCAATACTGGCAGGAACGAAGTATCGTGGAGAATTTGAGGAGCGGATCAAAAAAGCGATTGAAGAGGCAAAAAAATCAGAAAATGTCATCTTGTTTATTGACGAAGTGCATAACATTGTAGGAGCAGGTGCAGCAGAAGGAGCCATTGATGCCGCAAATATATTAAAACCTGCCCTGAGTCGTGGTGAAATTCAATTAATTGGTGCAACCACTTTAGAGGAATATCGAAAATACATTGAAAAGGATGCGGCATTGGAGAGACGGTTTCAGCCGGTAGTTGTTTCGGAACCGGGAGTTGAAGAAACGATAAAAATTCTTACGGGAATTAAGGATAAATTTGAAGCACATCATAATGTGAAAATTACAGAAGAAGCCATTCGGAGTGCAGCAGAGCTGTCTGACCGTTATCTTCACGACCGTTTTTTGCCGGATAAAGCCATTGATTTAATTGACGAAGCTGCCTCTAAAGTACGTCTGTGTCTGCAAACGATTCCGGAATCGGTGAAAAAAACAGAGGAAGGGCTTAAACTGGTTTTAAAAGAAAAGGAGGATGCGCTTGCTGTTCGTGATTACGAACGGGCGCTTTCGATTCGGCAAAAAGAAACAGCGCTAAAGGAGCGTTATCAACTGGAACTGGATGAGTGGAAAATAAAACACGCAAACTCAAGACAGACCATTGATGCGGAACACATTGCCGGCATCGTTTCGGGATGGACCGGAATCCCGCTGTTTAAACTGAATCAGGATGAACAAAAGCAGTTGATGAAATTAGAAGAAAAATTATCCGAACGGGTGATTGGACAACCGGAAGCAGTGCGTGCTGTTTCACGGGCAATCCGCAGAGGGAAAGCGGGACTGAATGACCCGGACAGACCTCTTGGTTCTTTTATTTTTTTAGGGCCGACCGGGGTAGGTAAAACCGAGCTTTCCAAAGCATTGTCGGAAGCTGTTTTTGGAACTGTGGATGCAATGATTCGTTTGGATATGTCGGAATATATGGAAAAACACAGCGTATCCAAAATCATAGGTTCTCCTCCGGGATATGTGGGATATTCAGACGGCGGTCAGTTGACCGAGAAGGTGCGTCGGCATCCGTATAGTGTCATATTGCTGGATGAAATCGAAAAAGCACATCCTGACATTTTTCATTTGTTGCTTCAAATTCTGGATGAAGGAATGTTGACGGATTCCAACGGCAGAAAAGTAAGCTTTAAAAATACCTTGATTATCATGACATCCAATGTTGGTGCAAAGTTTGTCAGCAATGACTATCAGGCGCTTGGATTTTTTGAACAATCCGCTTCGGAAACAGAGAATCATAAGGAACGTTCCAAAAAAGTTTTGCGGGAGTTAAAACAGTTGTTTCAACCGGAATTTTTAAATCGAGTGGATGAGGTAATTGTGTTTCACAAGCTCGAAATAGAACAAATGGAAAAAATTGTATCCATTCTTTTAGAAAAACTGAAAAAAAGTTTACAAAAGCAAGGATTTTTTGTTGAGTTTTCGCAGGAAACCATTCGTTTTATTGCTTCATTCGGAGCAAATTCCAACTATGGTGCCCGACCATTGAAACGTGCAATCCAAAAACATCTGGAAGACTATCTGGCAGACTGCATTTTGACCGGGGAATTGGTGGAAGGAATTTTTACAAAAATAATTTTAAAAAATGATAAAATCTGCTTGGAAACAAATTGACAAAACCGTAAAAATGGTGTATGATATAAGATAGAAAAAATATAATTGGCGAATTCTATGTATTTGCGTAATTTTTGAGGTTTTTGTTATGGAAATTAAAACAATTATCACAGGTCAGATTGAGGAAAATTGTTATCTTGTTTGTGATGAAAATAAACATTGTATGGTGATTGATCCGGGTGACGAATATCAACACATTTTAAAGACCATAAAAGAGAACGAATTGATTGTGGAAACCATTGTTTTGACACACGGTCATTATGACCACGTGGGAGCTGTGAATGAAATCAAACAAGAAACAGGTGCCCGTGTAGTTGCCCACGAGGAAGAAAAGGAATTGATTTCAAAATCCGATATGTCCCTTTCCCGATATGTAGATCCTGATTTTCCGATTCCTGCAGTGGATGATTATGTGAAAGAAGGGGATGTGATTTCTGTTGGCAGTCTTAGCTTCACAGTCATGCATACCCCAGGTCATACACAGGGAGGAATGTGTTTGTATCGTGATGGTGTTTTGTTTTCCGGAGATACCATTTTCCAGGGAACCTTGGGCAGATGGGATTTCCCAACGGGAAATTTGTCCAAATTGATTCATTCCATTACCAGACGAATTTTCACTTTGCCCGATGACACTGTGATTTATTCCGGACACGGTGATAAAACAACCGTAGGAGCAGAAAAAGAACACAACGAGGTTTTAAGATGGTTATAAACTTAAACAACCAAGTGGAATCTTACCATTACGGAATTTATCATCTTTTAAAAATGATTTTTCCGTATGATGAGGTGGTTTGTAACTGTGAAAATGCGGATGTGGATATTTCTTATCAGGTAGACGATAATTTTGTTACAGTCACAATGGGAGAAAAAACACATCAGGAACCCGTTATGCAAAACGATGTACTTTTGACATTAAAACGTGCAGTTTATCGCATTACGGATGCGGATTTGCCGTTTGGTATTTTAACGGGAGTTCGTCCGGCTCAAACTGCGTTGAAGTTTTCAGCTGATGTTTGCGAAGGACTGTCTTCTGTTTATCTGGTATCCCCTGAGAAGGGACAAGTGACCGAACAATGTGCCCGCTGTGTAACCGATACGGTAAGCACATTGAGGGAAAAAGAAATTTCCTTATATATTCATATTCCGTTTTGTCCGTCACGATGTGGTTATTGTTCTTTCACTTTGGAATATTTAAAACCGTATTCTATGCTGATTGATGATTATTTTTCTGCTTTGATAACCGAAGTGCAAGCTGTATTGCAGACGGTTTCGGATTGCGGACTGACATTAAACAGCGTTTATATTGGGGGTGGAACTCCAACGGTTTTAACCGAGAAACAGTTGGAAAAGTTAATCGCTTCTGTGTTATCTTATCAAACACCCAAAGAGTTTTCGGTGGAAGCCGGCAGGGCAGATACCGTCACTTATGAAAAGCTTTCGGTGTTATCCGGGATGGGAGTGGACCGTATCAGCATCAACCCGCAAACCTTAAACCAAAAAACGCTTGACAGAATCGGAAGAAGACATACCGTAGAAGACTTTTTCAAAGCATACGAACTGAGCCAAAAGTTTCAGTTTACAACTGTGAATACCGATTTAATTGCGGCACTTCCCGGAGAAAGCTTTTTGGATTTTAAACATTCTTTGGATGGAATTTTAGAGCTTTCTCCCCAGCATATTACCATACATACTCTGTGCAAAAAACGAACTTCCGATCTTCGGATGCAAACCGATCGGGAAATGTTTTTGGAAGCGGAGCAAATGCTTCGCTATTCTTACGAAGTGCTTTCTGATTCATACCAGCCGTATTATATTTATCGGCAAAAGAATGCAGTTGCAGGACTTGAGAATGTGGGCTTTATGAGAAATCACAAAGTGTGTGCATATAATATTTTTATGATGGAAGAAATTTCGTCCGTGATAGCAGTAGGTGCAGGCGGCACTTCCAAGCTTGTGGATTATGCAACCAAAAAACCTTTCTCCAAGCTTAGAACCGACAAACAGCCGGAACGCTATATGCGGGATATAGAAGAAATCATCAAAGAGAAACAACAGTTTTTAACAGATGGCTGTCATCGTTTATAGAAAGTGAAAATACAGGAGGAATCCCCATGAACATTTGGCATGATATGAAGGAAGACAGAGTCCTGCCTGAACGGTTTTCTGCCGTAATTGAAATTGAAAAAGGCGGAAAAAATAAATATGAGTTGGATAAAGACACCGGTCTTTTGAAATTAGACCGTGTGTTGTACACATCCACGCACTATCCTGCAAACTATGGGTTTATTCCAAGAACCTATGCACAGGATGGTGACCCCTTGGATGTTTTGGTGCTTTGTACCGAAGGGATTTTGCCTATGACTGTGGTGGAATGTTATCCCATCGGTGTTATCAAAATGATAGATGATGGAGCGGTGGATGAGAAAATTATCGCTGTTTGCGAAAACGACCCCTATCATAATTCATTTCGGGATGTATCCGAGTTACCCAATCATTTGTTTCACGAAATCAAGCATTTTTATGAAGTTTATAAAATGCTGGAACATAAAGAAACCATTGTAAATAAAGTGGAAGGTGCAGATGTGGCAAGAGCAGTGATTGCCGAGTGCATCGAAAGTTATAAGAAAGAATTTTTACAACAGTAATACAGGGAGGAAATTATGAAGAATTTGTTGGTGGCACAATCAGGAGGCCCCACTGCTGCAATTAACGCAAGTTTAGCAGGGGTTATCAGCGGTGCTTTAAAAGAAGATTGTATTGATAAAATTTATGGTGCCATTTATGGTATCGAAGGTGTATTAAACGATAATTTAAAAGAACTCGGCGGTTTGGATCTGGATATTTTAAAACAGACTCCTGCAGCATACCTTGGTTCTTGTCGTAAAAAACTTCCGAATGCTTCTGAAAATCCGGAGCTTTATCAGCAGATTTTTTCTTACTTTTCAGAAAAAAATATTGGATATTTCCTCTACATTGGCGGAAATGACTCGATGGATACCGTTTGCAAATTATCCGATTATGCGAAAGAACATAGTTTGGATGTGAAAATTATCGGTGTTCCCAAAACCATTGATAATGACCTTGCAATTACCGACCATACTCCGGGATTCGGTTCAGCTGCAAAATATGTGGCAACTACCGTGGCAGAAATTACGGAAGACAGTTTGGTATATTGCCTGAAATCGGTTACTATTATTGAAATTATGGGACGTCACGCAGGTTGGCTTACCGGTGCTGCTGCGTTGGCACGAAACAGTCATCGCGATGCACCGCAACTGATTTATTTGCCGGAAGTTGCGTTCTCAAAAGAACAATTTTTAAACGATATCCAGGCTTTGTTTGACAAAGGTATTATGAATGTGATTGTAGCGGTTTCCGAAGGGATTCACGATGAAAACGGCACCCTGATTTGCGAAGGGGAGACCAGCGCTACCGACTCTTTCGGACATACGATGTTAAGTGGTGCAGGTAAAGCCTTGGAAAATTTAGTAAAGGCAGAACTTGGTTGCAAAGCAAGAAGTGTGGAATTGAATGTATGTCAGCGTTGTGCAGCGCATTTGTTGTCTGAAACCGACATCAATGAAGCGTTTGCCATCGGTGAAGCAGGCGTAAGCAAAGCAGTAGCAGGGCATACAGGTGAAATGATGGTATTCCGGAGAATTTCTGACAATCCTTATCAGATGGAAATTGCATCTGCCGACATTCATCAAAGTGCTAACGTAGAAAAATGTGTTCCCATCGAATGGATTGTCAATGGTAATGATATCACTGATGAATTGATTACTTATTTAAAACCGTTAATTTTAGGAGAAGTTTCTGTCAAATTTGATGAAAACGGTATTCCCAAACACTTACATAGATAGGATTTTTTTGTGATGTATCAGGATTTTTCGTATTATTATGACCGATTTGCCTATGATATTGATTATGGCAAGTTTTATCGGTACTACAAAAAAATATTCAAAAAATTTTCCATAGAACCCAAGCTTGTTTTGGACATTTGCTGCGGAACGGGAACATTAACCCGTCTGATGGCAGAAGATTACGAGATGATTGGTGTGGATTTTTCCTGGGAAATGCTGGATGTTGCCAGAGAGAAAGATTCTGATGCAGCCATTTTATATCTTTGTCAGTCTATGACTGATTTTGAGCTTTACGGTACGGTGGATGCCTGTTATTCTTCGTTGGACAGTGTGAATTACCTGCTTACAAAAGAAGAATTGAAAAAGCATTTCCAGTTGGTTAAGAATTATTTGAATCCCAACGGATTATATATTTTTGATATTTCCACCATCTATAAATTTCGTCACGTTTTAGGAAACAATACCTTTACGGATGAAACTGAAACTGAGCTTTTTGTATGGCAAAATCAATATGAAGACCGTCTTTTGACAATGGATTTGGACATCTTTTATCAAAATGAGGACGGCTCTTACGGACGGGTATCCGAAACGCATTACGAAAGAGGATATACCGTCAATGAAATTAAAAAAGTTACCGAGCAATGTGGACTTTTGGTGGAGGGAGTGTTCGATGAATTCAGCTTTCAACCGGCTCATTCCAAAAGTCAACGGATATTTTTTGTGGTAAGGAGCGTTTGAACCGTGATTGAATTTGTTTCCAAAGATATTATTGAATCTCAAAAGGAATATATGAAAAATGTCCGTTTAAAAAATGAAGGGACAAAAAAAACCGCTGTGGTGGTTACTTATGGTTGTGCCCAGAATGAAACCGATTCGGACAAGCTGTATGCAATGCTGTTCCAGATGGGATATCAAAAGGGCGATGATGAAAAAAATGCCGATCTTGTGATTTATAACACTTGTTCTGTTCGTGAAAATGCAGAAGTAAAGGTGTATGGAAAAGTTGGCACTTTGAAAGCGAAAAAGAAAAAAAATCCCGATATGGTGATTGGCGTTTGCGGATGTTTAATGCAGCAGCCTCACGCCAGTGAACGTATAAAAAAGACCTTTCCCTTTGTGGATATGGTGTTTGGTACTCATGTGATTCACGAGTTTCCAAAAATGCTGCATCATGTGTTGACCGAAAGAGAACGGGTGTTTTCTGTGGAGTCAGTTGATGGTGTGATTGCGGAAGGCGTTCCTGTGGTGTATGATAAATGGTATAAGGCGGCAATTCCCATTATGTACGGTTGCAACAATTTCTGTACTTACTGTGTGGTTCCGTATACCCGTGGCAGAGAACGCAGTCGAAAATCCAAAGATATTTTAGCAGAAATCAATTCCCTTTGCGAAAAAGGATTGAAAGAAATTACTCTGCTTGGACAAAATGTTAATTCTTATGGAAAAGATTTAAAAGATGATTTGGATTTTCCTGATTTATTATCTGCTATTTGTGAAATTGAGCAGATCAAGCGAGTGCGGTTTGTTACCTCTCATCCCAAAGATTTAACAGATAAATTGATTGCCGTGATGGGAGCAAACAAAAAAATCTGTAACAGTCTGCACTTACCGTTTCAGGCTGGAAACAATCGGGTACTCGCTGAAATGAATCGCAGATATACCCGTGAAGATTATCTGAGATTAGTTGATAAAATCAGAACTGCAGTACCTGATATTGCTTTAACTTCTGATGTCATCGTTGGATTTCCCGGAGAAACCGAAGAAGAATTTTACGATACCTTATCGTTAATCCGTGAGGTTCGTTTTGATAATTTATTTACTTTTATTTATTCTCCCAGAAAAGATACCAAAGCGGCTTTGATGGACGACCCCAGAACTTATGAAGAAAAACTGAAAAATTTTAATGAGCTCTTAGAGGTGCAGACCGAAATTTGCCGTGAGGTAAATGAAACTTACCTGAATAATTTATATGAAATTATCGACGAAGGATTAAGTAAAAACAACCCCGAAATGCGACAGGGCAGAACAACCACCAATAAGGTGATTAACTATAAAGCCAAAACCAATGTGTCAGAAGGTGATTTTGTCACCGTAAGAGTAACCGAAGTAATGTCCTGGTCGTTGGTTGGCGAGCAGGAATGTTAGAACAGGATGGATGAATTCATTATGCAGATAGAAAAATTATCCCCTATGATGCAACAGTATTTTCAAATAAAAAAAGACTATGAAGATACTCTTTTGTTTTTTCGATTGGGCGATTTTTACGAAATGTTTTTTTCAGATGCCATCACCGCATCCCGTGAGCTTGAAATTACGCTGACGGGAAGAGATTGCGGGCAGGAAGAACGTGCACCCATGTGTGGTGTTCCGTATCACAGTGCAGAAACATACATTTCAAGATTGATAAAAAAAGGTTACAAAGTTGCCATTTGTGAGCAGGTTACTGACCCCAAAGCGGCAAAAGGAATCGTGGAACGTGCGGTGGTAAGGATTATTACTCCCGGTACTTTTTCCGATACCAATGCGTTGGATGAAAAATCCAATCACTATTTAGCTTCTGCTTATCTTACCAAAACAGGAGCAGGGGTAACATTTGCAGATATTACTACAGGAGATGTTTCTACCACTGAATTTACGGGGACAGATTTTATCTCTCATGTAACCAGTGAACTTGTGAAATATGCACCTGCCGAAATTTTAGTAAATTCCGAAGCGTTGATACATAAAAATTTTCTTTCTTCCGTGAAAGAAAGAATCAACACCCGCTTCGAGACAATAGATGACACCTTTTATAGCTTTTCAGGGATTGAGGAAACTCTTTCCAGAAAATTTGAAGTGTTCTGGCAGAAAAAAGATGAACTTTTAAAGAAAGAACTATCCTATTTTTCGTTAGCGGCTTGTCTTTACTATATTGATAAAACGCAAAAGACAGAGCTTCGTCATATTACGGAATTTGATTATTACGATGCCAAAAGCTTCTTAGAAATTGATGACTGTGCCAAACGTAATTTAGAGCTTACCGAAACCATGCGGGATAAAAAACGAGCAGGCTCTTTGTTTAGTGTGCTGGATGAAACCAAAACCTCTATGGGTGCCAGAATGTTAAAACGTTTTATTGAGCGTCCTTTGGTCAATAAAGCTGAAATTGAACGACGTTTGGATGCGGTGGAGGAATTAACCTGCAACCAACCGGAGGCAGATGCCATTCGTACCCATTTAAAAGAAATTCGTGATGTGGAGCGACTGCTGTCAAAAATTTCTTTAAAAACCGTAAATGGCAGAGATTTACTGGCGCTTCGGGATTCTTTCCGTGTGCTTCCCGATTTGAAAGAAATTGTGGGCAAGCTTTCGTCTTCTTTATGGAAGCAGATGTATCGGGATTGGGATTCTTTAGAAGATATTTTTAGAGAAATTGATGCATCCATCTCCGAGGATGCTCCGTTAACTATTCGTGAAGGCGATATTATTAAAACCGGTTATCACGAAGAAATTGATAAAATTCGTGCTATGAAGAAAAACAGCAAAGCTGTTTTATTGGAACTTGAAAATAAAGAACGGGAAAAAACCGGAATTGCCAAACTGAAAACCGGTTATAACAAGGTGTTTGGTTATTATCTGGAAGTAACCAAATCCTATCAGGATTTGGTTCCCGATTATTTTATCAGAAAACAGACTCTGGCAAATTGTGAACGTTATATTACCGGGGAACTAAAGGAAATTGAAGAAGTTCTTTTAAATGCGGAAGAAAAAATCACCGAGCTGGAATATCAGGTGTTCTGTCAGATTCGGGAGATGATTTTTCATAATTCCGAGCGCATCAAAAAAACTGCAGACTTAATCAGCTATCTGGATGTGTTAGGTTCTTTCTACGAAACCGCTCTCAATAATAACTATGTGAAACCTGAGTTTAACACGCAAAATCAGCTTGAAATTTTAGATGGTCGTCATCCGGTGGTAGAGCAGGCAAGAAAAGACATTTTGTTTGTTTCTAACGACACCAAGCTGTCTGAAAAACAGCATTTTGCCATTATTACCGGGCCGAATATGGCGGGGAAATCCACTTATATGCGTCAGGTTGCTTTGATTTGCATTATGGCACAGATGGGAGCCTTTGTTCCTGCTAAATTTGCATCTTTGCCTGTTATGGATAAAATCTTTACCCGTGTGGGTGCTTCCGACGACTTGGCAATGGGGCAGTCTACCTTTATGGTGGAAATGACAGAGGTATCCACTATTTTAAAAAATGCAACCAAAAACAGTTTGATTATTTTGGATGAAATCGGTCGTGGTACCAGTACCTACGATGGTTTGTCCATTGCCTGGGCGGTGGTGGAATATATTTGTGAGAAAATTGGGGCGAAAACTTTATTTGCAACTCATTATCACGAGCTCACCCAGTTGGAAGATAAAATGACACCTGTGAAAAATTATTGTGTTGCTGTGAAAAAACGTGGGGATGACATTACATTCCTGCGTCGTATTATTGAAGGTGGCGCAGATGACAGCTATGGTGTGGAAGTTGCAAAATTGGCAGGAATCCCCAATCAGGTGATAAAACGCGCGCAGGAACTTGTAAAAGATTTGGAAGGAGACAAAATTTCCTTGCAAACAACGGTTGCGTCATCTGCAGATGAAGATAATCAATCTTTTGCAGGAATTTTGTCTCTGAATTTAGTAGCACAGCTTCAAAAAATGGACGTCAGCACGTTAACCCCTTTAGAAGCATTGAATTTACTGAATGATTTAGTGAATGAAGCTAAGAAAATCTGATAGGAGCAGTTATGGGAAACATTCATGTATTAGACCGATTGCTTTCCGATATGATTGCCGCAGGTGAGGTTGTGGAACGACCAGCCTCGGTAGTTAAGGAATTATTTGAAAATGCCAAAGACGCACAAGCCGGCAGAATTATTGTGGAAATTTCCGAAGGTGGAAAACAACGGATTTCCGTAACCGATGACGGTTGTGGTATGGATCGGGAGGATGCAGTCCTTTCGGTAGTTCGTTATGCCACCAGTAAGCTTAGAACCAAGGAGGATTTGTTTTCGATTGCTACCATGGGTTTTCGTGGTGAAGCATTGGCGAGTATATCTGCTGTTTCCAAAGTTACCATTATCACACGAAAAGAGGAGTCTCTTTCGGGTACCAAACTGGTTTGCGAAGGTGGGGAAGTGATATCGGTTGAGGATATCGGTTGTCCCGTTGGCACAAAAATTATTGTGGAGAATTTGTTCTATAATACTCCTGCGAGATTGAAATTTTTAAAGAAAGATGCCACTGAAGGAGCTTATATTGAAGAAATTATTGCAAGATTGATTTTATCCAATCCGCATCTTTCCATTAAATTTGTAAAAGATGGACGTCAGGTGTATTATTCCAAAGGGGATAATGATTTTCGTTCTGCAGTTTATGCGGTATACGGAAGCCAACTGTCTGACCAGTTGATTATGGTGGAGAGTGAGAAAAACGGCATCATCGTTTCCGGTTGCGTGGGGTCTCCCAATCTGGCAAGACCTACCCGTAAATTTGAAAATTTCAGCGTTAACGGACGAATTTGCAAGTCTAAAATTCTGATTCAGGCGTTGGAGTATGCTTATTTTCAAAAAATGGCACAGGGGAAATATCCTTTCTGTGCTTTGGATATTCGTTTGGATTACTCTTTGTGTGATGTGAATGTGCATCCTCAAAAAGCAGAAGTGAAATTCTCCGATGAGCAGAGCATTTACGATGCTGTTTATACCGGAGTGAAAGATGCTCTGGAGAAAAAGCTGTTTGTAAAAGAGACAACGGCTATTCCGATTGCCACCTCCAAAGCTGTGCAATATGAAGAAAAGCCTGTTTCCTATCAGCAAAGCTCTTTTTTTGAGAAAAAAGCAAAAGAGCCCAAAGAAACAGTTACTTTAGATTCGAAGAAAGTCGAACCTATTTTTAATCAGTTGAATGATTTTACTTTTGCGAGAGAAACAAAGCAAGAAAAAACAGCGGAAGTAATCTCACCAAAACCGAAACCGATAGTGAATGAGGTTTCGGCTTTGAAGGAAGAAGCAAAGCAGAAAGAAAAACCGGTTGTTTTCTATGAAGTAAAAGAAGAAACAGAAGAAACAAAAGAAACGATAACAGAACCGGTTGTCAAGGAAACGACAAAAACAGAAACACCGGCAGAAACAAAGAAGGAAGAAATTTCTGCTGTAAAACCTTCGGAAGAAGTAATTGAAAAAAATAAAGAAATCGAAAAAATCGAAAAAATCGAAGAACCTGAAGAACCGATAGAATCGTTTCGTGTTATCGGGCAGGTGTTTTCCTCTTATATTTTAATTGAAAAAGGAGAGGAGTTGCTCCTCTTAGATCAACACGCAGCTCACGAACGGTTGAATTATGAAAAACTGTATCAGAAGATGCTGAAAAAACAGGTGTATTCACAGTTGTTAATGGTTCCGACTATCATTGAATTTGCACCCACCGATTATCGCCTTTTGTTGGACCATCTGGAACTTTTGTCCAATGTAGGCATTGTTGCAGATGATTTTTCGGATAATTCTTTGATTGTAAGAGAAATTCCCTGCGAAGTTAAAGAAAAAAATATTGAAAAATTATTATATGAAATACTGGAAGAAATTCGCAAAACCGGAAAAGTTTTGCCTGAAAATTTCAATCTGAAGCTTCTGTTTTTAGTGGCTTGTAAAATGAGTGTGAAGGCAAACACTTCGCTTTCCACATATCAGATGGAAGAACTGGCAAAAGAGGCGTTTTCCTTACAGGGGAAAACAACCTGTCCTCACGGCAGACCGCTTTTTATTTCTTTTTCCAAAACCTATATTGAAACCAAATTTGAACGATAGGAGTATCTATGAATCAGGTTATTGTAATTGCAGGACCCACTGCCTCCGGAAAAACCGGATTATCGGTTGAGGTTGCAAAACAGTTGCATACAGAAATCGTATCTGCAGATTCTATGCAGATATATCGTGATATGAACGTGGGAACTGCTAAGGTTACCAAAGAGGAAATGGGAGGGATTCCTCACCATATGATAGACATTGTTTCTCCAATGGAAAATTACAATGTCAGCCGTTATGTGGAGGAAGCCAAGCCTATCGTGGATGAAATTTTAGCAAAAGGTAAAATTCCGGTTATTGCAGGCGGAACAGGTCTTTATATCAATTCTTTGGTGTACGGTTATGACCTTGCTCCCATTCCGGTTGATGAAGCAGTCAGAGCAGAAATTACTGCAATGTACGAAGAAAAAGGCGGAGAATATCTGCTGGAAGAGCTTCGGAAAATCGACCCGAAAACAGCCGAGAGATTGCATCCCAACAATGCCAGACGTCTGATTCGTGCGTTGGAGGTTTATCGCACATCCGGCAGTACCATATCTGAGCAGGAAATGCGCACAAAAAACGCTCCAAAACCATACGATGTCAAGTTTTTTGTATTGGATACCGAACGAGAAAAACTTTATGAGCGAATCAACCGACGGGTAGATGTCATGTTGGAAAATGGTCTGGTGGAAGAAGTAAAATCTTTATTGGAACAAGGGATTCCCAAAACCAACACTTCCATGCAGGCAATCGGTTATAAAGAAATTGTAGAATATTTAGACGGCTACTTAACCTTAGAGGAAGCAGTGGAAAAATTAAAAATGGAATCTCGTCGTTATGCCAAACGACAACTGACTTGGTTTCGCAGAAACGAAGGAGCAGTCTGGTTGGAAGCCACTCTTCCTGTCGCAGAGCTGTGCGAAGCGGTCATTCAGAATACAGAAAAAAGGTGAATCCTATGGCAGAAGAAAGAAAAAACCATCATAAAAAGAATAAAATCCCTGCATTTTATAAAGTGGGGCTGTTTGCGATTGTTGTCTTTTTCGGAATTGCAATGTACTTATATTTCCATCCCAGTTTCAGTACACAAGTGGTATATCACGGGACAGAAGAAGTGGTGGTTCCTGCAAAAGGAATCCTTGTATGGAATGAAGAAGTTCTGACATCCACGGCAAAGGGCATTGCGGTTATGAATTATTCTGACGGAACCCGAGTGACAGCCAGAACACACGTCGCAAGTGTATATTCCGGAGAGATTGATGAGGCAAAAAGCAACAGCATCAAGTCGTTGAGTGAAAAAATCAACAGTTTGGAGTCTTCCATTAAAAATCGTAATCAGGATGCTGAGTGGACAGACAATAATTATGCAGTAATCTTAAAAAAAATGCGTAAAATTGCTTATCATTCTCAGGAAGGTGATTTTCAGTCGTTGTTGAAAGAAACCAATGACATTGAGGGAATGGCACTGGGGCAAGGTGAAAGCACACCGGAAAAAGAGTTGGAAAAGCTGAAAAATCAGCGTGATGATCTGGAACGCACCATCACGGGGCATAAAGATGCTTTTTATTCCGCAACTTCCGGATTGATTTATTCAAAAGTGGACGGATATGAAACCACCATCAATCAGGCGACTGCTTCAAATGCAGATGTCACACTGTTTCACAATTTATGGAATTTAAAACCTTTGGATTACAGCAAGACTGACGGTAATTATGTATTCGGGAAAATTGTGAATAACTATGAAGCTACCTTGCTTGCAGAAATTTCTGCCAAAGAAGCAGAAGGAATTGAAACAGGGGATACGTTATATATCAAATCTTCCGATGTTACCGGAGGTAAAATTGTATGTACTGTAACAAACATCTCCGTCGGAAGAGCGGATGCTGTTTTAACCCTTTCGCTCAGCCGGAATCTGAACAGCTTAATGGGAGAAAGAAAGCTGGATTTTGATTTGGTGAAAAAAACATATTCCGGTCTTAGAATTCCAAAAGAAGCAATTTTAGGGGATGCAAAAGAGCCGTATGTGTATGTTATTAAGGACAGTGTAGTGAAAAAGAAATCGGTGGAAATTCTGTGTGAAAAGAACGAGTTTGTGATTGTAAAAGAAGACAATCAGAATTCGGAAAATGTTCTTTTGTACGATTTGGTAATTACCAAATCCAAGAATTTATCAGAGGGAATGATTGTATCGGAACCCCGATAGAAAATTTTCAAAAAAACTGAGAAAAGGGGTGATTCTGATTGACAATATCGGAAAAACTTGATATAATAAAACATAATATCTTTGAGAGTGCAAAGAAGGCCGGAAGAAGTGCGCAAGACATTCTTTTGCTTCCGGTTACCAAAACAAGAACACCGGAAGAGATTATGTCTGCCATAGACTGTGGTGTTCGTGCCATTGGCGAAAACTATGTGCAGGAATTGGTGGGGAAATACGAGGTATTAGCCCCTTATGTTGACGAATTTCATATGATAGGACATCTTCAGTCCAATAAAGTGAAATACATTGCAGACAAGGTTTGTCTGATTCATTCTGTGGATTCAGAATCTTTGATGAAAGAAATTGATAAGCAGGCAAAAAAACACGGGAAAGTGCAAAATGTTCTGTTAGAGGTGAATTTGACCAAAGAAGAATCAAAATCAGGGATTTATGAGGAAGATTTGGTTCGCCTGTTTTGGGAAAGTAAAAAATATCCCAATCTTTTGGTAAAAGGATTTATGACAATGCCCCCTGCAGGAAGTTCTGAGGATGTGCTTCGGAGAGTTTTTTCAAAACTATACCATTTGTTTTCACAGTTTCAATGTGAAGAACGCTCTTTGGACGTGCTGTCTATGGGAATGAGCAATGATTATCAAATTGCCATTGAAGAGGGTTCTACGTTAGTCAGAGTGGGTTCAGCCATATTCGGACCCCGTGATTATCATCAAATATCAAACCGGAAGGCCGGTATATAACTGAGAGGAGTATGCATTATGTTTGGTGCAATTAAGAAAAAATTGATTGATTTTGGTCTGTTGGAAGATGAAGAAGAATTAGAAGAAGACGTTGAGAAAATATTTAAACAGAAAGAAATTTCTCCCAAAGAGCCTAAAGAAACATTACAGGCTCCCAAAAAGGGGAAAATTGTGAATATACATACCACAACACAGTTGAAGGTTGTGGTAGTGCATCCTATGGCATTTGAGGATTCAAAAGAAATTGCAGATCATTTAAAAACCAAAAAACCTATTGTGGTTAATTTAGAAAATATTGACCGTGATGTTGCAAAACGAATTATTGACTTTTTATCCGGAGCTGTTTATTCTTTAGATGGCAATATCCAGAAAATTTCTAATGGAATTTTTCTGATTGTTCCGTATAATATGGGCATTATGGGAGATTTCAAAGATGAGCTTCGCAACAAGGTTGCCTTTCCGTTTTAATTGGTGATATGCTCACAAAAACAGATTTACTGAAACGGATTTCGGATAAAGAGGATCGGATTATGCTGTCCTCAGTCTATGATAAATTGGAAAAATCCTATCAGAAGGGGTATCCTATATATTCCGATTTTCTGGACGAAAAACAAATTGTTCTGGCGAAGCAGTTGTTTTCTTTTTATCGGGATGATTTGTGCTTTTTCGGTGGAGTTCCCAATGCAGAACGTCAGGTTTGTTATCTGGATTTCGGATATGGAGAAACACCAATCAAGATGATTGGCATTTCGTCATCGTGCGGAAATCAGTTTGGACATCGGGATGTTCTTGGTGCCTTAATGGGGCTCGGAATCAAACGGCAAAAACTGGGAGATATTGTGGTTGGCGAACTTTCTTACTTTTTGGTGAAAGAAGAAATTGCCGAATATGTTATGGAGAATCTTCACACAGTGGGGCGTTATCCTGTCAGCCTGGAAGTGATAGAAAATCCTGAAATTGAAAAGGAACAAAGTTTTTCCTATCGCAGTACCACAGTTTCTTCTTTAAGATTGGATTGTTTGGTTGGTGATATTGCAAAACTTTCCAGAGAAAAAGCAAAAGAACTTATTCTTGCCGGTAAGGTAAAAGTGAATCATTTTGAAACCACGCAATATAATAAGACGCTTTCTGTGGGGGATTTGATTTCCATTTCGAAAAAAGGCAGATTTGTTTTAGAAGAAGTGGAAGGAGTTACCAAGAAGGACAGGGTAAAAATTTTGATAAAAAAATACGAATAAGGCATAGGAGATTTTCTCTTATGCCTTTGTGTGAAAAAGGGAGAGTTAAAAAGATGTATACACCGATTGAACTGGAAAATATTAGCTTTAAAAAATCGGCATTTGGATATGATAAAGATGAAGTAATGGAATTTTTGGAAAATATATCTCGGGATTATGATAAGCTTTATAAAGAAAATCTGATGTTAAAGGATAAAAACAATCTTCTCTCCGATGCGATTAAAGAGTATAAATCCATGGAAGATGCGTTGCGTGATACTGTAGTAACGGCACATTCTATTTCAGATGAAATCAAAAAGAATGCTCACAAAGAAGCGGAAAATATTGTCAAAGAGGCCAATTTGCAAAAAGATGAAATGCTTGCAAAAGCCAATCGTGATGTAGAAGCCATTCAGACACAAGTTGCTTCCTTAAAACAGGAATTTAGCATCTATAAATCCAAAATTAAAAGTTTAATTCATTCTCAAATTGAAATTTTAGAATTGGATAACTAAGGCGAGGTAGTTTATGTTTATTTATCTTGGAATTGTTTTTGCGATTATATTTTTTACCCGAATCCTTGCCTATTGGGGTGTTTCGGTATTGCAGACAGGCGATATCACCGTGATTGATAAAATTCTGTATCTTAGCTATGTGGAAAACCGTGGAGCAGCGTTCGGTATTTTTCAGGATGCAAAGGTGTTTTTGATTGCTATTTCGATTTTTTTGTTTTTAGGGATTACTTATTACGTAGTAAGCAAAAAAGCAAAACTTTCCAAATGGCTCACTGTGCCGTTAGCTATGATTGCGGGCGGTGGAATTTCCAATGTGGCAGACCGTTTGAGTTTTGGCTGTGTGGTGGATTATATTGATGTTCGCATCATCAATTATCCGGTGTTTAATTTAGCGGATATTTGTGTCGTGTTGGGTGTTTGTTTGGTTGCAGGATATATTCTCTTTTCCAAAGAGGAGAAAAAACAGTAGAAACGGGTGGCGCTATGGAACTTACGGTTCAGGCATCAGAAAAAATAAGAATAGACAAATATCTGGCGGAAGTCTGTGAAGAACTTACCCGCAGTCACGCTCAGAAGCTGTTGGATGACGGATTGGTGACAATTAACGGACAAGTTGCCAATAAAAAAACAGCAGTGAGCTGTGGAGATGTGATTTCGGTTGTGCTTCCTGAACCTCAGGAGTTGGAGGCAAAGGAAGAAAATATTCCCCTGGAAATAATTTACGAAGACGATGCGTTGCTTGTGGTTTATAAGCCTCGTGGAATGGTGGTCCATCCTGCTAACGGCAATCAGGAGGGAACATTGGTTAATGCGTTGTTATATCATTGCAGAGGACGTCTTTCGTCCATTAACGGTGTGATTCGTCCCGGGATTGTGCATCGGATTGATAAAGATACCAGTGGTATCTTGTTGGTAGCAAAAACAGATGCGGCACATTTGTCTCTGGCAGAACAAATCAAAGAACATTCTGTCAAACGGGAATATGTTGCCTTGTTGGATGGCGTGATCAAACACGATAGCGGAACTGTGGACAAACCAATCGGAAGAAGCGAAAAAGATCGCAAAAAAATGGCGATTACTTTGAGAAACTCCAGAAATGCAGTTACGCACTATGAAGTTTTGGAGCGATATACGGGATATTGTCTGGTAAAGTGTCGTTTGGAAACAGGAAGAACCCATCAGATTCGTGTACATATGGCAAGTTTAGGACATCCGGTAACCGGGGATACGGTTTATGGGGCGAAAAAGCAGAAGTTGTTCCAAAACGGACAACTTCTTCATGCGCAAACCATTGGATTTATTCATCCCACAACAGGGGAATATATGGAGTTTAGTTTTCCGATTCCTTCAGAATTTCAGAATGTTTTAAATAAATTGAAATCGTAAAAAGGATTATACTATGAAAACAATAGATGAAATACGTTCATTTTTTTCTAACGATCGTTTTGCCACCGAAAACGGAATGGTGATTGATGAAGTGGCAGAAGGTTATGCAAAATGCAGTTTACAGATTACCCTAAGACACAAAAATGCTGTTGGTGGTGTTATGGGCGGCGTACCGTTTACATTGGCAGACTTTGCCTATGCGGTTGCAGCCAATCATATGGAGCCAAAGTGGGTTTCATTAAGTGCAAATACCACTTTTTTAGGTAGGGCAAAAGGGGATAAGCTCATTGCAGAAGCTACTTTGGTAAAAACCGGCAGGACCACGAATTATTATCGTGTTGATGTTTCTGATGAACTTGGTAATGCGGTTGCTGCCGTTACGATTACCGGTTATTGTATTGGATAAACAATAAAAAAACTGTAGCAAAATGAATATTTGCTACAGTTTTTGTTTTATGTATTACTTTTTCAGTAAATCTCTGATTTCTTCCAACAAAAGAATATCATCCGCTTTCTTCGGAGGCTCTTCTGTTTTTGGTTCTTCTTTTTTTCTGGAAAATTTGGACAAGAGTTTAATAAATAAGAAAATAGATAATGCGATAATCACAAAATCGACAATATTCTGAATAAAATTACCGTATGCGATGGTTGCTTCGCCAACCACCCATGCCAGATTCTTAAAATCTACACCGCCTAACAGTAATCCGATGGCAGGAGTCAGAATATCATTCACCAAAGAGGTTACAATTTTGCCGAAAGCGCCACCGATAATTACGCCGACAGCCATATCAATGACATTGCCTTTCATCGCAAAATTTTTGAATTCTTCTATGAAGGAACCGGCTTTTTTTACTGCTTTTTTCATAATCATTCTTTTCCTTTTCTATAGATATTGTTTTTATTCACGTTCTTCTAAGGGGATGTACGGGGTATCTTTGGCTACACATTTATATGCAGGTCTCATGATTTTTTTGTTCATTGAAATTTCTTCCAGAATATGAGCACCCCAACCGGCAATTCTGGAAATTGCAAACAAGGGAGTGAACAGTTCTTTCGGAATATCGAGCATCTGATACACAAAGCCGGAATATAAATCCACGTTAGCACAAATTACTTTGTTGGTTTTACGGTTAATAACAACCGGCGCCAGCCGTTCCACAGCCTCGTATACTTTGAATTCTCTCATTGCACCTTTTTCTTCTGCAAGTTCTCTTGCTTTTTCACGAAGCAATTCTGCACGAGGGTCGGAAATGGTGTAAACTGCGTGACCCATTCCGTAGATTAAGCCACTTTTATCGTAAGCTTTTTTATCTAAAATTTTTGCAAGGTAATCCATGATTTCATCATCGCTATCCCAGTTTTTGACATTTTCAAATAAGGATTCCATCATTTCAACCACTTTGATGTTGGCACCACCGTGACGAGGACCTTTTAAGGAACCGATAGCAGCAGCAATCGCGGAGTATACATCTGTTCCGGAAGAGGTTACAACGTGAGAAGTAAAGGTAGAGTTGTTTCCTCCACCGTGTTCTGCGTGCAGAATCAGCATCAAATCTAAAATTTCAGCTTCCAATGGTGTGAATTGATTGTCGTTACGGATTAAGTGCAAAAAGTTTTCTGCAAGAGAATAGTCTGATTTTGACTGATGCAGGAATAAACTTTCACCGTCATAATAATGTTTTTTCGCCTGATATCCGTATGCGGCGATGGTTCCGAGGCGGGCAATCAGCTGAATAATCTGGGGGATTACATTAGCAATCGAAGTATCATCCGGGTTATTGTCGTAAGAATACAAAGCCAAAACGCCTCGTGCAAGTTTGTTCATAATATCCTTGCTGGGAGCTTTTAAAATCATATCTTCGGTAAATCCGTAAGGTAATTCACGGAAAGCGGCAATGTTTTCACAGAAAACCTTGAATTCTTCTTCGTTGGGGAGCTTGGAAAATAAAAGCAAGAAGATAACTTCTTCAAAGCCTTTTCTTTTGCCTTTCAAACCTGCGATGATTTCACGAATTTCAATTCCACGGTAGGAAAGTTTTCCGGGAATTGCAATTTTCTCATCGTTTTCAATGATATAACTGGTGACATTTCCGACGGTGGTCAAACCAACCAAAACCCCGGTTCCATTGGCGTTACGAAGACCTCGTTTTACATCATATGTTTGATATAAAGAGGAATCAATTTGTGAAAAATCTGCAACTTTTTGGGTCAGATTTTCGATATATTCTTTGGTAAGATGAGTTTTCTTCATTCTGCTTTGCGTCTCCTTTTGCTATGATTGGGCATTGGAAGCGAACTGTAGTTCTTGCTTTTGAAAAATGCCTTGTATTCTATTTTACAATATAATGCCAAATTAGTCAATAAGAAACCTAAATAAAATCCTAAAAATATTTGAAATCAGTTGACATCTTATGGGAACTTTGATAAAATAACAATGATAAAACATAACACGGTTGCCTGATATAATCACGCAGGCTACGCCGTAACAGAAAGGAATTTTTTATTATGAATTACGAAGAACAAAATCAGCAGGAAACCGAAACCTTAATCGAAGATACAAACGATACCAACAACGAAGAAAATTTACTGGCAGCAGAAACCGCAGAGACCAAAACCAACGAACAAACTGCAGAAAATACTGCAGAGGAAGTTGTGGCTAAAGAAGTTCCGGAAGAAAAACCGCAAAAAAAGGGATGGAAACGAGAATTGTTGGAATGGATTGAATCGTTAGGTGTTGCCATTGTGGTTGTATTGTTATTAACCAACTTCGTGTTTCGATTTGTGGTTGTGGACGGAAGTTCCATGGAACCGACTTTACACCATAAAAATCAGTTGTTTGTGTTCCGATTGGGATATGAGCCGGATAATGGAGACATTATCGTGTTCAAACCCAAAGGAGATCCTGACAAATATTACATCAAACGTATCATCGCAACAGAAGGACAGACTGTGGATATCCGTGAAGGGGATGTCTATGTTGACGGCGTAAAATTGGAAGAAGAATACATTTCCGCACGCATTGCCGGGGAATATCAGGGGTATCCGAAAACGGTTCCCGAAGACTGCGTCTTTGTGTTAGGTGACAATCGTAATGCCAGCCGTGACAGCCGTGATGAATTTGGCGTAGGTATGGTAGAAGAAAAATCTATTGTAGGAAAAGCTTTGTTCCGTCTTCTGCCTTTGAGCCAGATCGGTGGCGTGTATGATAACTACAATTTAAAATAAGTAACGGAGAAATTTCTATGAATATCAACTGGTATCCGGGGCATATGGCAAAAACCAAGCGTTTAATATCGGAAGATTTAAAGCTTGTGGATGCAGTAGTTGAGGTTTTGGATGCAAGAATACCCATTTCATCCAAAAATCCGGACATTGACAGCCTTTGCCAAAACAAACCCAAAATTGTATTATTAAATAAATCCGATATGGCAGATGACGCTGTGACAGATCGTTGGGTTTCCTATTATGCCCGTCTTGGAATTCTGGCATTAAAGGTGAATTGTGAAAATGGTGCGGGGCTCAAAAGAATTACTGCCGATTTAAAAGAGTTGTTAAAGGAAAAACTGGAACGTAACCGACAAAAAGGTGTGTTTAAGCCTATCCGTATCATGGTGGTTGGGATTCCTAACTCCGGAAAATCCTCTTTCATCAATCGAATGGCAAATAAACAACGTCTGAAAACAGAAGACCGTCCCGGTGTAACCGTTCATAAGCAATGGGTGAAAATTTCCAACGAGGTTGAATTGATGGATACTCCCGGGATTTTATGGCCAAAGCTTGGAGATGAAGCAGTTGCGTTGCATCTTGCATTCACCGGAGCAATCAAAAGTCAGATTTTAGATGTGGAAGAATTGGGCGTTTATCTTGTGGATTATCTTCTTAACAATCATAAAGAGAAACTGGTGGAACGTTATCAGATTTCTTTGGATGAATTTGATGATAAACTGACAGTTTATGACAAAATAGCCTATAAACGTGGTTATATTTTTAAGAAAAATGACCCCGATTATGAACGATGTGCCAATGCAATTCTGGATGATTTTAAAAATGCAAGATTCGGCAAAATCAGTCTGGAATCGCCGGAGGAAGTATGAGTGAATTTATCAAAGATACTGAACTGATTGGTGATGGAAAAGAATATACCTATATCTGTGGTGTGGATGAAGCAGGCAGAGGACCGCTTTGCGGACCGGTTGCCGCTGCTGCGGTGATTATGCCAAAAGATTCCTGCATTGAAGGGGTAAACGATTCTAAAAAGCTTTCCGAAAAAAAACGGGAAGCCTTATATGAACAAATTATAAAAGAGGCCATTGCCTATTCTGTTTGTTTGATTGACAATCGGGAAATTGACGAAATCAATATTTTAAATGCCACGTTAAAGGCGATGGAGCAGGCGATTAACCAACTGTCCCCAAAAGCAGAGTTTGCTTTGATTGACGGCAATCGGAATAAAGGGATTACCACGCCCAATCAAATGGTGGTGAAAGGTGATTCCAAATCCTATTCCATTGCTTGTGCATCCATTCTGGCGAAAGTAACCCGAGATCGTTTGATGGTGGAATATGACAAACAATATCCCGAATATGGATTTTTAAAACACAAAGGATACGGCACCAAAGCCCATTATGAAGCCATTGAAACCTATGGAATCACACCGATTCACAGAAAATCATTTTTAAAGAAAATTCTGGAGAAATGATATGGAAAAATATCGTCAGGCAGTTGGGAAACTTGGTGAAACCAAAGCAAAAAATTATTTGAAACGGCGTGGCTATCAGATTTTACAGTCCAATTATCGAACCAGGGCAGGAGAGATTGATTTGATTGCCAAAGATGGTGATTGTCTTGTTTTTGTGGAAGTGAAAACCAGAACCTCGGCAGAATACGGAACGCCTGCGGAAGCCGTTTCCTATTATAAACAACAGCATATGATAAAAAGTGCTCAGTATTATCTGGCGCGACATGGTGGAGAATGTGAATGCAGATTTGATGTGATTGAGGTGTTTCTTACAACAAATGTATGGTTTCAAAGCGTTAAAATCAATCATTTAAAAAATGTATTACAATGAGGAAATTATGGAACAGTTTACGAAACAACTAAAAACTTATTTATTGGAAAATGGAGCATCGGATGTCGGCTTTGCTAAGGTGTCATACGATTCTTTGAATTATGCTGTTTCCATTGTGGTAAAGCTTTCTGATTTTGTAATTTCTCAGATTGATACAGCACCGACCTATACCTATTTTAATCACTATAAAACTGCCAATGCTTTGATTGACAGATTGGGGCTGTTGTGCGGACAAAAAATAGAAGAGCAGGGGGGATTGTATTTTCCGATTCCTGCTTCGCAGACTGTAAACGGTCATAATACCTATGCCGGGGAATATTCTCATAAAAAAGCCGCTGTTTATGCAGGACTTGGAACTGTGGGGAAAAATGCTCTGTTTTTGCATAAGGAGTTTGGGCCTGCCGTTCGGTTGGGAACGGTGTTTACCAATCTTCCACTCTCAGTAGGAGAGCCTTTGGAGGGGGATTTGTGTGACGGATGTAACCGTTGTGTGAAAGCTTGCCCCGCTCAGGCACTATATGGAAAACAATTCAATTGGGACAATCCTGAGGCTTCGCTTTTGGACAGAAAAGCTTGTTCAGATTATATGAAAAAACAGTTTATGCATATCGGACGGGGTTCGGTTTGCGGCATTTGTATGAAACAGTGTGTGGATCATTTTAAAAATAAAATTCACACCAATGATTGATAATTACAACAGGAAAGGACAGCAAGAATGAAACAGTTATCACTTATTTTAATCGGTGGCGGAGATCGTGGCAGCAGCTATTTAAAATATTTACAGCAAAATCCGGAAAAATTCAAATTGGTTGGGATTGCAGAACCCATTTTGGAAAAAAGAGAATATTTAAGAGACTTATACCAAGTTCCCGAAGATAAATGTTTTGAAAGCTATGAGGAAATTTTTGAACTTCCTAAATTTGCAGATGTTGCCATGATTTGTACTCAGGACAAAATGCACTTTGAACCTGCATTGATGGCGATGGAGAAAAAGTATGATTTATTGATGGAAAAGCCGATTTCCGTTTCTCCCGAAGAATGTTACCAAATGTATCGTGCAGCCGAAGAACACGGTGTGAAAAGCGTGGTATGTCATGTACTTCGTTATACACCGTTTTATAAGGCAATTAAAAAATTCATCGCAGAAGGCAATTTGGGTGAAATTATGAATATGATTCACACCGAAGGAGTGGGAAATGTTCATATGAGCCACAGCTATGTCAGAGGAAACTGGAGAAAAGAATCAGAATCTTCTCCTATGCTTTTGGCAAAATGTTGTCACGATACCGACTTGCTTCAGTGGTTGGTTGGGGAACTTTGCACCAAGGTGCAATCGGTGGGAACACTTTCTTATTTTACTGAAAAAAACAAACCGCAAAATGCACCAAAACGTTGTCTGGACGGTTGTCCCCACAAAGACACTTGCTATTATTATGCACCCGATTTGTATCGTCTGCCCACTGCAGAGGTACAGCATTTCCGTGCGATTGTTGCCAATAAATTTGACCCAACCGATGCGGAATTGGATGAAATTTTAAAAACATCTCCTTATGGCAGATGCGTATATCAATGTGATAACGATGTGGTGGATCATCAAATTGTAAATATGCAATTTGGGAAAGATAAATTTGCAACCCTCACAATGTCCGGCTTCAATAAAGGTGGCAGAGTGACTACCATTATGGGAACCGAAGGGGAACTGCGTGCGGATATGGAAGAGCAGTCCGTCAGCTTCTATAGCTTTAAAACCCACGAAACTACTTTGATTTATCAGCCTGAAGCAGGGTTTGATCAGACCATTGCAGGCGGTCACGGCGGCGGAGATATGGGAATTATGGCGGATTTATATGACTATCTGGCACTCAATCAGCCTTCTGATTCCATTTCTGACTTAAAAGTATCTTGTATGAGCCATCTGATTTGCTTTGCGGCTGAGGATGCTCGTAAAAAAGGTATTACCGTAGATATGGAAGAGTATCTGAAACAATTTAACTAAGTAAATAAAATTTTATGATTATTTTATGATGATAAAAATAGGAGGGGGATTTGATGTATTTATGGTATTTGGCAGCCTTTGTTGTCTTTTTGGGCATTGAACTGATGACCTATAATCTGGTAACTGTCTGGCTTGCAGCATCTGCAATCTTAACCGGAATATATGCCTATTTCTTTCCGGAACAAATTGTGGTTCAACTTTTTATTTTTTTAGTATTATCCATTATTTTTATCGCTTTAACCAAACCGTTCGTGAAAAAACTGAAGGTTGCCACCGAAAAAACCAACGCAGACCGATTGATCGGCTGTACTGCATTGGTGTTGGAAGACATCAACCCGGTGGAAGGAACCGGTCAGGTGAAAGTGATGGGGCAAATCTGGTCAGCAAAATCTCAGACCGGCGTTATGATTGAAAAAGAAAAAACAGTCACCGTTCAAGCGATTGAAGGTGTAAAACTGGTTGTATCATAAGGAGGAACTACCATGATTATTCTGATTTTATTAGCCATTGCCATTGTAATTTTAATTTCTTGCATTAAAATTGTTCCACAGGCAAGTATTTTTGTTGTGGAACGTTTGGGTGCTTATCACGCTTCCTGGAATGTTGGCGTGCATTTTAAAGTTCCCATTATTGACCGTGTGGCGAAAGTGGTAACTTTAAAAGAAAAAGTTGCAGATTTTGCGCCGCAGGCTGTAATCACAAAAGATAACGTTACGATGCAGATTGATACCGTTGTTTACTATCAGATTACCGATGCAAAATTATATTGCTACGGAATTGACCGTCCGATTTCTGCCATTGAAAATCTGACTGCAACCACTCTCCGTAACATTGTCGGGGATTTGGAACTGGACGAAACTTTAACTTCCAGAGATACTGTTAACACCAAAATGCGTTCTATTTTAGATGAAGCAACTGATGCGTGGGGTATCAAAATCAATCGTGTGGAACTGAAAAATATTTTACCGCCCCGTGAAATTCAGGATGCCATGGAAAAACAGATGAAGGCAGAACGTGAACGCCGTGAATCTATCTTAAAAGCAGAAGGGGAAAAACGTTCTCAGATTCTGGTGGCAGAAGGGGAAAAACAGGCAACCATTTTAAAAGCGGAAGCAGAAAAAGAATCTGCTATTTTAAGTGCAGAAGCAAAGAAAGAAGCTCAGATTCGTGAAGCAGAAGGGGAAGCAAAAGCAATTTTAGAAGTGCAAAAAGCAACTGCGGAAGGACTTAGAATGATTAAAGAAGTTGGCATGGACCAAACCGTTTTAACGCTGAAGAGTTTGGAAGCTTTTGAAAAAGCTGCCAACGGTCAGGCAACCAAAATCATTATCCCCTCCGATATTCAGGGTGTGGCAGGCTTGGCTACTTCTGTGAAAGAATTTTTAAAAGACAAATAACCCAAAAGCAGACACTCTCAATTCTGGGAGTGTCTGTTTCAAAAGAAGGAGAAATAAACAGAACAATGGAAAAAGTAGAAAAAACCAATGCAATGCGTATTTTAGATAAACAAAAAGTTAGCTACTCTGTCCAAACGTATGATGCAGCTGATGGTGCAATCGACGGTGTTACTGTAGCAGAAAAAATCGGACAAGACCCGAAATTTGTGTATAAAACTTTAGTGACACAAGGGAAATCAAAGAATTACTTTGTGTTTGTCATTCCTGTGGAAAAGGAACTTGATTTAAAAGCTGCTGCAAAATCTGTCGGCGAAAAATCTGTGGAAATGATTGCAGTCAAAGACATTAATAAAATCACCGGTTATATCCGTGGCGGTTGTTCTCCTGTTGGAATGAAAAAACAGTTTCAAACCGTGATTGATGCTTCTGCAAAAGAATTAGACTTCTTTTTTGTCAGCGGCGGAAAAATCGGTTTGCAACTGCAATTAAATCCTGTCACTTTAGCAGATTTGATTCACGCCGATTTTCAAGCTATTACATTTTAAGTGAATTTTTTATCCTGACTTGACAAAAGTCGAATCATGCAGAATGTTATCGAAAGAATCAAACCCTTAACGGAGGTTATAATATGGATAAGAAAAACTACAAACAAACAAAATTAACATGCTATTTTACATATCTTGCAATGTCATCGGTATTTAGTTTGCCGCCACTGTTATTTGCAACTTTCCGAGAAATGTACGGAATATCTTATACACTTCTTGGAACATTGGTGCTAGTAAATTTTTGTACCCAATTTGGTATCGACTTGATTTTCAGTTTTTTTAGCAAATACTTCAACATACATAAAACAATTCGATTGATGCCACTTATTACAGCAATGGGGCTTTGTACATATGCATTAGTTCCTTTCATTTTCCCACAATACGCTTATATTGGTCTTATTATTGGAACTTTTATTTTTTCGGTAGCAGCAGGACTTGGTGAGGTTTTGGTAAGTCCTACTGTTGCGGCACTTCCTTCTGATAATCCGGAAAGTGATATGAGTGTTTTGCACTCGCTTTATGGATATGGCTTTGTAGGTGTTGTCATAGTCAGCACGTTGTTTCTGCAGTTTGTAGGCAAAGAACATTGGATGTATTTAACTCTTTTTTGGGCGGTGCCTCCAATTTTTGCTTCAGTCCTTCTTTTTATAGCAAAACTTCCTGATATGAATATGGAACAGGATGAGGTAAAAACAGTTAATACGAAACACAGAACGAAAAGCCTTGTGCTCTGTGTGGCTTGTATTTTCTTGGGTGCTTGTGCGGAAAATACAATGTCTAACTGGATTTCTGTTTACACTGAAAATGCTTTAAATATGCCGAAGGTATGGGGCGATATTTTTGGTATGTCATTTTTTGCTATATTTCTTGCCCTGACAAGAACCTTTTATGCAAAATACGGAAAGAACATTTACAAGGTCTTAACTTTCAGTATGATAGGTGCAGTTGTGTGTTATGTTATAGTTGCGATATCGCCAAGTGCAATTATTTCTTTGATTGCTTGTGTAGTCGTTGGTATTTGCACATCTATGCTATGGCCGGGAACTTTGATATTGATGGAAGAAAAAGTTCCGGAGGTTGGAGTGGCGGCATATGCTCTCATGGCTGCGGGTGGTGATTTTGGGGCATCTTTTGCTCCGCAAACACTTGGAGTTATTGTTGATAATGTTTCAGTGTCAGAATGGGCAGCAAACATTGGACTTGCATTGTCATTAACTCCGGAACAGGTTGGATTTAAGTTTGGTATGCTGATAGCTACTATATTCCCGATTTTAGGGGTAATTCTTTTGGCTTATATGAAGAAACATTTTGGTCAAGCATAACACAGTGGATGGTGCCGTTGTGTTTTAGTTCGTGTCAAGTCCATACAATTTAAAACATTAGTTTGCCGATTTATAATATTTACATATACTATCGGATGCGAGAAAATCCGGTATTCTCGCGGGTTCTAATGCGTTTTGTTCAAGAAAAAATCAGTGAAAATCAAGGAAAAATTAGTAGGTCCTATTATTCACTGTTCTCCTGACTTGACACGAACATTGTCGAATTTTGAAAAGGAGTGTTTTTATGAAAAAAATATTAGCATTAATTTTGACTGTTTTCCTTTTGTGTAGTTGTGGTCAAAAAACAGAAAAGCCATCTCTTGCTTCAGGCGGGCCCCAATTTACTATAACTCAAAAGAACGGAAAACAAATGCCTTCATTTGTATATGTGGGAGACAATCCATCAGTTGCTGCTATTTGCGAATGGTTTAGTGATGAGGCTGAGCGTCATGCAAGCTATGGTGATGTTTGGATTCCTTCGTTTGTGATTTTAGAAGAGGTTGACCGTGATGGTGAGCACTTGGTGTTTGGCAATTTTTGGTCGTGTGGATATCGTTTAGAGGAGGATACTATGGTACAAGGCGGCGGTGGAGCGATGCCTGCGTGTTTTCATTTAAAAGAGACCGAAAACGGATATATTGTTGTATCTGTCGACAAAGCCGGTGATGGGGAATACTATGCCGAAAGTATCAAAGAGTTTACAAAAGACTATCCCGAGCTTTATAACAAATTTATGAACCATCATGACAATGATCAAGCAGAGATAGAATTTATGAAAATGTATGCAGAGTATAACGGATTGAACATTCGTTACATCAAACATTATGGTTGGGATCCTATATCTTTGTATTGAGAATTTGCAATAGAATTGTATGGCTTGAAGTTCGTGTCAAGTCCGTACAATTTTAAATATTCGTTTGCTTAATTTTGATATTTTCATATATCATCGGGGAAAGAATGTCTTTCTCCCATAAAAATTGAAAATTTTTGTTTTGGTCATTATGCTTTCGGGAAACCGACGGCATAATGACTTTTTTGTCATAGGTTTGTCATACCTATTCTGATACTATGAAGGGACAAAATCATTTAGGAGGTTTTTAAATGAAAGTTAAAAGATTTTTAAGCTTACTGATTGCGATGGTTCTTTGCGTATCATCCTTTACGGTGTTTGCGGCAGATGATCCCACAGAGGAAATTGTTGCGGTAGCTTCACCGTATGATGAATATGTTGATTATTCTAATATGTTTTACTGGTCGAGCTGGAACCGTGGGGGAGACAAACCGGCTGATCTTTTCTTCGTGTGTCCTACGGTTGATATGGGGAAGGCGGGGAATTTTAATTCTTATATAACAGATGAAAAATACCGTGAAAGCTTTGACGGTGCAATCAATATGGAGCTTGGTATTTATAACGACGTGGCAAGTGTGTATGCGCCGTATTACAGACAGGCGACTTTTCCTGTTTACAATCTTTCGAAAGATGAACAAGAAAAATATCTTGGTATCGCATATGAGGATGTAAAAAATGCCTTTATCTACTATGCAAAGCACACAGATGCTTCCAGACCGTTAATACTTGCAGGATTTTCGCAAGGAGCAGATTTGATTATTCGTCTGATGAAAGACTTGTTTGACGACCCGAAGTATCAAAGACGATTGGTCACTGCATATTGTATCGGTTGGAAACTTACCGAGGAAGAAGTAAGGGAATACCCTCATCTGAAGCCTGCTGTCAGTGAAACAGATACCGGTGTAATAGTTGCGTTTAACAGCGAGGATCAAGCCATTACATCTTCTCTTATCGTAGGTGAAAATGAGAAAACCTATGCCATCAATCCGCTGAATTGGAAAACAACCTCCGAATTGGCTGACAAGACTCTGAACAAAGGTGCTTGTTTCACCGATTATTCCGGGAATATCAAAGAAGAAATTCCCAATCTTACCGGTGCTTATATCGATGAAAAAAGAGGTGTAATTAAGGTTACAGATGTAAAACCGGAAGATTATCCCGGAAAGCTTTTTGAGGATGGCATCTATCATCTTTATGACTATCAGTTCTTCTACAGAAACCTTCAGGAAAATGTCGGAACAAGACTGTCTGCATACAACCAAACATATGCAGAACGATTAAATGTTCTTTATAATGATGAAATTATGAGTTTTGATGTGGAACCCGTCATTGAAAACGGAAGAACATTGGTTCCGATGAGATCAATTTTTGAAACTATGGGTTGCGCCGTTTATTACTCTGAAGAAGATGGAAAACAGCTTGTTTCTGCACACAGAGGTGATGACAGTTTACTGCTTACCATTGGCGAAAATAAGATGTATTTTAATGAGAAAGAAATAACCCTTGATGTTCCTGCAAAAATCAAAGATGGCAGAACTTTAGTTCCCTTACGAGCGATAACTGAAGCTTTTGAGTGCGAGGTTTATTGGTATGGTGACACCAAAACAATTCGTATTTACTCACCGGCAAACGCTTATGTGGTAAGAAATGAAAAAATGTCAGAAACCATAACAGATGATGCAGGAAATGTTTTAATAGAAGCTGTTGCCTACTATCCTGTTGTAGAGAGTCTGGATTGCGAAGTAATCAATTTTGATAGTAAGTGGGAAGCTGAAAAGTTTATAGAAGAAGCAAGAGAAAAGAAAGAAGATGCACTTCTTTTAAAAGAACAAATGGGCAATAATTTTGTACCTTTTGTTTATGAGCTTACTTACGAACAGACTTACAGAGTCTGGGGTTACCTTTCATTTGTCAATCATAAATATGTAGATGTAGGCGGTGCTCATCCATCAAAAATAATGGAAGGCAGATCCTATTCTATATACTCAGATACCGCTATGTCAGTTTCGGAGGTAATTGACGAAAGTATGCTTGATACATCTTTGGTTAAATATGTTACCAATTTGTTTGTTGACAAAATGAAAGAAATTGATCCTGAAGGGGCAGAAACATATACATTTGATTACGTAAAAGAGTGCCTTGCTTATGTTCAGTTTTACATTACCCCGAACTCTTTGGTGCTTTATTTAAATCAGGGAGAAATGGCACCTTATGCACTTGGCGTAATTAGTGTTGAAATTCCACATGAACCCGGACTTTTTCTCATAGATGGCAGAGAAAATTACTTAGAAGAGTACCTTATCGAACGCGAATATGACAAAGGTTATGAATGGCGTATTTTTGACTACTCTGAAGATAAACTTGTTATTAATCAAAAAACGGAGGATTATCCACCTGAAGAAATTTATTCAGAGTATTATCCTGTCGGTTGCTTAACAGCTAACGTAAAAGGTATTAAAAAAGGTAACGCAGATGTGGTTTTTGCTCATGTGGAAAAGGGCAAAGACTTAGAAACCGCAACCCAGATTTTCAAAGCAAGATTGTATGTTAATGAAGATAACACGATAACAGTTGTTACTTCAGACGAAGCAATGTATTTATCCAGTAAATAAGGAGTGACTTATTATTAAAATGAAGAAAATAAGTAGTGTTATTTTAATAGTTATGCTAACTTTTGGCATAACTGCAAATGTAATTGCAGCAGGAGGGTATTATCTTCCCAATGTAACAAGTGAAATGTCTTCTCCTTCTTTTTGGACGGATGAAACTGACATTTTAATGACCTATGATGAAATAGAAAAGCTTAACAAAGAAACTATTGCCGCAAAAGGCACGAATATGTATGACCTTAAAATTCAGCCTGAAGTTGTTGATGGTGTTGCCTTAAACGAAGCAATTTATAAATCAAGTCAGGCGGATGCAAACTATTATCTTGGTTGGACATATTTTGAAAGTGAAGAAAAAGCCACAGAGGAAGATTACAATAAAATAATTGAAAATACACAAAATCCTGATGCAAAAAAAGAGCAAAAGGTTCTCTATGGCATTGCAACCAAAAGAACGGAGCTTCGTACCTTCCCTGATCCTATCGCTATTTGGGATGATCCTGCCGATTCTGATTTTGATTATCAGTATCTTGTTGCAATCAGAGTGAATGAGCCGGTTGTTATCACTTCAAAGTCCAAAGACGGCAACTATTATCTTGCGAAAAGTATTTGCTGTTCAGGTTGGATTCCGGCAGACTCGGTTGCAATTTGTAAGGACAAAGATGAATGGCTGTCCGCGTGGGATTTGGGAAAAGATGATGCACTGGTAGTATGGGGAGATAAGGTGTTCACCGAAACCTCAATCGTTGGTGCAACAACATCAGATCTTATGCTGACAATGGGAACGGTTTTGGAACTTGCAAAGGATATTAATCCCAATGAGTTGATAGATAACCGTGCTGCATACAACAACTTTGTTGTCTGGATTCCTGTCAGAAATGCTGACGGAACCTATCAGAAAAAGTTGACGCTTATTTCTGAACATAAAAAAGTGTCTGCAGGATATTTGCCTCTTACTAAGGAAAATATTGCAAAAGTTGCATTTTCAGCGCTCGGCAACACCTACGGATGGGGTGGAAGCCTTTATTCCGATGACTGTTCCGGATATATGCGAAATGTGTATCAGTGTTTTGGACTGGAACTTGCAAGAAACACTACCTGGCAATCATCAATGCCTATGGCAAAAGTTGATATGCAGTATATGTCCAAAGAAGAACGGATGAAAATTCTGGATGCACTTCCCTTTGGAACCATTCTTTATTTTAACGGTCACGAAATGATGTATCTGGGTGCAAGAAATGACAACTATTTTGTAGTAAGTGCCGTAGGTTCCATTTTGCAACCGGGAAGCACAACCGTACGTCAGCGTATCCGTTCTTATATTGTAAATTCTCTGGAAATCAAAAGAACCAACGGTAACACTTGGCTGGAGGAACTGACCGTAGCACTTGTGCCGTATTTTGATGTGGACGAAAACGCTTTACCCAAGTACGAATGGTATCACGACGGCGTGGCATTCTGTTTAAAAAATAAATTGATGCAAGGAGATGAAAATAAGTATTTTCATCCTTCTAAAAACATCACTTGGGCAGAATTTTTACAGATTTTATACAACATAGAGGGAATCAAAACCGACACGGAAACCGATGACGGTTCAATTTGGTATGATGCACCCATCAAATGGGCAAAAGACAGCAAATTGATTGCAGAAAATGATGCCGATTTTCAACCTGAATCGGCAATAAAGCGAGAACAACTTGCTTCTGTTTTGTATTTGTATGCTGATTTTAAAGGATATGACGTGAGCGTGGGAGAAGAAACCAATATACTTTCCTATGATGATGCCTTTGATATCGCTGAATATGCGGTCTCTGCTATGCAATATGTTGCAGGAGCCGGAATCATAAACGGAAGAACCAACAGCACCTTAAATCCAAAAGATAACACAACAAGAGCAGAAATTGCTGTGATTCTTCAAAGATTTATTGAAAAAACAGAAATAAAGTGATAGAATAGATTTAATGAGAGTTAAATCTATTCAGCTAAATGTGCTAACGCACGCTAAATTACTTTGTAGCTAAATTGACCTTGCGGTCAGTTACAAGGCGAATTTAATTTAGCTGTTTTGAAGAAACAATTTAGCTATGAAGCGAAGCGGAATCATTTAGCTTTGAGCTTTAGCTCAAAATTTAGCTAAAAAGTTTGGCATCTAAATTGTTCACTGATTCTAGAATATAAAGGAAAGAATTATTATGAAAAAATGGAACGAAAAAAATACTTTGGAAAAAGTTATGGAAATCTTTTCGTGTATTGCGTTTTGTGCATGGTTGTTATTGGGATGTTTTGAAAAAAAAGTGCCCAACGGGGAACTGGCAAGCAACATCGCTTTATGTATTGTTTGTGCCTGTGAAGCAGTTTCTTTTTGGAATACAAAGCGTGTACTTTCGTATGTTGCAATCGGCGGAATGGTTGTGGTGCTGACTGCTTTGGTTTTGTTGGCATTATAACTCTCACAAAAAAGCAGACACGGGAAATATTTGTGGAGAATCAATGTTATGAATTCTGTGAAAGAAAATCCAAATAAAAAAATATTTTTTGGAATTTGTGCAGCTTTACTTGCTGTTGTTCTGGCGTTGTTTGTATATACCGGTAGAGATTATGGCACACAGGCAAGGCACGCCTTCTATCTTTCTGCCGAGTTTTTGGGAGAATATCAAATAGCAGATGGTGAATGGCGCCCGTACATCAAAGGGGAACATATCCCTGCAGATAAAGGCGATGTTACACTGAAGGGACATTTTCAGTTATTTGTTCCGACTTCCGGAGAAATCGTCGGGAACGCAATGGAAGGTACGATTCTTGCATTTTATTTTAATCATATTGGCGGCGAGGTTTCAGAAGGTGGCGAAGAATTTCGTCCCTTTGATGCCGAATTTGATGCTTTTGGCGAGGATATGTGCGGCGAAATGTATCTCGGATACGAGTGTAAAGGTGCTGACGAAATTATCATAAGGCTGAAAAATCCCCATAAATTCGGAAACGCAGGGGCTGTGGACGACTTTTTGAATCATTTAAACACCTACGGCGGAACCGATTTTGAAAGAGATATGTTGAATCGGGGCAATGTTCATAGAATCTGGGGGATTGCGTTGATTCTGTTTGCGTTTATGATTATAGGGACAGCGATATTTGCTTCCATGATTCACGTTAAGGGAAACGGAAATCTTTGGCTTGTTGGTTTTAGTATTTTCTTTGCCGGAATCTATTTTACATTTAAGGCACACGGCGTTATCTTTTTTAGCCACATTATTAAATTTAACACCAGGATGCTGGTCGGTTCTGAGATGCTTTATATGTTAACACTGACTGCGTTTATAGCCTTTCAGATTCGGGGGAGAGCAAAAAAAGTCGGCGTATGTCTGACTGCATTCGCTTTCTTTTCAATCTTTGCAATGATGTTGATTTGTGTATTTACTGATGTCAAGCTTTATGATACATTGCCGATATGGGCTGCAATTCAGAGTGTTCTTTGTATTGCGACAATCGTTCTTCTTGTGCTTTGTTTTACTAAGGGGAATCGGAAAGAAAAAATACTGTGCACCTTTGGTATGCTTCCTATGATTGCCTTCATACTGGATGCCTTCGGGATTGGTTTTGGTCTGTGGCAAGGTGGCATTATTTCAAAAGATGTGTTTATTCTGATTTTTGCAGTTTCTCTGATCTGGCTGTTAAGAGTTGTTCCTAAAAATTTAAATGCAGCAATTCGGGCAAAGGAGTTGGAAGCAGAACTGGCAGAAAGCCGCATTGCTACGATGATCAGTCAGATTCAGCCGCATTTTATTTATAACACATTGGGGACGATTGAACAGCTTTGTATTACAGAACCTGAAGCAGCTTCAAAACTGGTTCGTAACTTCAGTTTGTATTTAAGAGGGAACTTCAGTGAACTGGATAATGCAAAGCCGATAAGATTTTCAAAAGAAATGAATCACGTAAAGCATTATACCGATATTGAGCAGGTTCGTTTTCCTGATATGACAATCCATTATGATCTTCGTTCCGTGGAGTTCCTTCTGCCGGCTCTTTCGGTTCAACCTCTTGTAGAAAATGCCATCAAACATGGTTTGATGGGGTTGGAAGAAGGCGGTATTGTTACCATATCCGCTTATGAAACGGAAGCGGATTATGTGGTAGACGTAACAGATGACGGTGTGGGCTTTGATATGAATGTCGGTTATGATGAAACAAAACACGTGGGTATCAAAAATATCCGTGGACGAATTGAAGCAATGTGCCACGGAACACTCACCATAGAAAGTGAACCGGGCAAAGGGACCAAAGCCACGATTAAAATTCCAAAGGGGGAGAGATAACATGATAGCAATTACAGTTGATGATGAAAGACCTATGCTCAATGCGCTGACTGAAATTGTCAAATCTTCTCCTGATATAGAAGCTGTCTATGATTTTTCAGTTTGCAGTGCCGCATTGGAATGGCTCAGTCAGAACAGTGCGGATGTAGCGTTTTTAGACATCAATATGCGTGGTATGGGTGGTCTGGCATTGGCAGAAAAAATCACCGAGCTTTACCCCGATTGTAAAATTGTGTTCTGTACGGGGTATGAGGAATATGCTCTGAGTGCGATTCAGCTTCGATGTAGCGGATATCTGATGAAACCTATCACGCAGGAGGCTGTTCAGAAAGAAATTGACCATATAAAAAGTAAAAAACCGGAAGTTGCTCTTTTGGATGTGAAATGTTTTGGTAATTTTGAGGTTTTAAAAAACGGCGAAGCTCTTACTTTTAAACGAACCAAAGCGAAAGAACTGTTTGCTGTGCTGATTGACAGAAACGGCGCAGGAATGACAGGGAAGCAAATCTGTGCGGTTATGTGGCCTGAGAACAATGACGATGTCAAAAATATGGATTATTTAAGGCATCTTGTGGGAGATTTAAAAAAAGCACTTGCGAATGTGGGCGCTCAGAAGGTATTTTGTCAGGAAGGTTACAGTTACAGGGTTGACACCACACGAATCAACTGTGATTATCATAACTTTTTGAAAACGGGAAGTCCTCGTTTTCACGGTGAGTATATGTCTCAGTATTCCTGGGCGGAAGACACACTTTCGTTGCTTTTGGAAAGAAATCGGTAATAAAAATACGGTTGGAGAATTCTGACCGTATTTTTTTGTGTCAAAATGCAAATTTGTCATAGGTTTGTCATAGCTGATTTGCTATGATATGTGTATTGAATTTTCTAAAAAGGAGAATTTTTATGACAATCAATGTAGAAAGAGATTTTGAACTTGTAACGTTTGAAATTACAGGAAGACTTGATACCACAACTGCACCGAATTTAGAAGCAGTAATCAACGAGCTTTCAGAAGATACCAAAGAGCTTGTGTTTGATATGGCAGAACTTGAATATATATCTTCGGCAGGTATCAGAGTCTTGCTGGGTGCTTACAAGAAAATGAATGTAAATCAAGGCATTATGCGAATCGAAAAAGCAAACGACATTGTTCGTGAGGTTTTTGAAATGACAGGGCTTGTGCAGATGCTTGAACAGGAGTAAGGTTTATGGAAACTAAAATCTTATGGATCAATGCTTGTGTGAGAGAGGATTCAAGAACGAAAGAGCTTTCCCGGCATCTGTTAGACAGATTAGAGGGAAAAATCACGGAAGTTAATCTGTATCAAACCAATATGTTGCCGCTTGACGGGAAAGGTCTTGAAAAAAGAAATCAACGTGATTATTCCGGAAATGAATTTAATCTTGCAAAGCAGTTTCGGGATGCTGATATCGTTGTGATAGCGGCACCATTCTGGGATTTATCCTTTCCAGCTGTCCTTAAAATTTATTTTGAAAATGTAACAGTTTCCGGAATAACATTTGCGTATTCCGAAGAAGGCAGACCGGTTGGTAAATGTAATGCGAAAAAATTGTATTATGTTACCACATCCGGTGGATACATTGGCAAAAACAATTTTGGATTTGACTATATAAAAGCACTTGCCGAAAACTTTTTCGGGATTTTTGATGTCAGTTTTTTCTCGGCAGAAGGTCTTGACATTTTCGGAGCAGACGTACAGACAATTATGAAAGAAGCAAAAGAACGTATTTCAAATCTTTCATAGCGATTTTGATATAACATCCTGAGGGGATACCATAAAATGAAAATACAATCAATGCAATCTAAATTTTTAATAACAATTATATCTGCAATACTGATTATTACGGTATTTATCGGTGGTTTGAGTATATACGAGGTTGATAATTTTGTTCAGGCAGAGACAAAAAACTTTATCAATGCTACTTGTGAAAAAGAAGTTTCTCAAATCAATGATGATTTCGGTGAGATGGAAACGTCGGTGCATATTATGGAAAGCTATGTGTACGGCTTGATAAACAGCAAAGCAGATGTTGTAAATCCGCAACGACAAATTGAAATATTGGAACAGTCAAATGAAATGTTTGTTGACGTGGCAAAACATACCGGAAGTGCTGTTGCATATTATCTGCGATTTTCACCCGAGATTTCTCACGGTACCTGTGGATTCTTTTACAGCAAAGAAAAAGGTAAGGGGGAGTTTATTCGTTTTGAAACTACAGATTTGCTAAAATATGATAAAAATGATAATGAACACGTGGGTTGGTACTGGCAAACCTATGAAGCAGGAGAACCGATTTGGTTATTACCGTATTACAATCAGAACAACGGCATATTAATGATTTCCTATGTTGTTCCGCTGTTTTATGAGAATGAATTTTTCGGAATTGTGGGAATGGATTTTGATTATACCGTTTTGACTGACAGGGTTCATCATATACAAATTTATGAAAACGGATTTGCACATCTTGAATTTGAAGGTGCCGATATCTATAATATGGACCACGTGGAAGACGTGGAACTGCAAGAGCATCCCGAAAAATATTTAAGCGTATCAAATGAATTGAAAAACAAAATGACGCTGATTATTTCTGCAAGTTATGATGATATCAGTCGGATACGATATGATATTGCCTTTAAAATTTTGTATGTTGCGATTGTATTGGCTGTGCTGTTTTCTCTGATTGTGATTTTTATTGTCAGAAGAATTGTATCTCCGCTAAAAACGCTGACGGAAGCTTCTGTAAAACTTTCAAACGGTGATTATGATGTTGAAATTCTACATAGCAATACCTATGAAATCAAACTGCTCAGTACCGCATTTGAACATATGACACAGCATCTTAAGGAGCACGAAAGACTAAATCATCTTTTAGCTTATCGTGATTCGTTGACGGGACTCAGAAATACCAATTCCTACAAAGCTTGGGTTGCTGATTTTGATAAAGAAATAGAAATCGAAAAACCAAAATTCGGCGTTATGGTGCTGGACATTAACTATCTGAAAGAAACCAATGACAGATATGGGCACGATGTCGGTAACAAACTGATTGTCAAAGCTGCCGGAATTATTTCCGTAACCTTCAAAAGAAGTCCTGTTTTCAGATTTGGCGGAGATGAATTCTTGGTTATTCTGCAAAATAGAGATTTTGAGGATTTAAAAGAACTTCTCAGAAAATTTGATGAAGAATGTCATAACGAGTCAATCACGACAGATAAGGGAAATATCCCCATCAGCATTGCAAAAGGTTTGGCAATCTATGATTCCAAAAAAGATGCAAGCTTTATAGATGTATTTAACAGAGCAGACGATGCAATGTATGAAAACAAACGAGCAATTAAGGGGGTAAAATAAAGCGTGGGAAGTAAGAAAAGAAAATTTGTTGATGATGGTTGGGCATTATGGATTAATGGAGATGACAGAAGCACAATCTATCTCAATGAGTGGATCAATCCCAAGGGCAAAAGCTACGTTGATGTCAGTGTTCGTGTATACGGCGCAAAAGAAACCAAAGTGGCAAATTTGTTCATCCCCTTTGCAGTTACAAGAAACGAAATTACTGATTTATCCTATATGTTAGCGGATGGTTTGGCTCTTAGGGCATTGTTCAACACCAATGGTAAGATTGATTCTGAAAAAACAAAATACACTTCTGAACTGCGTTATGATAACAGAACTGTGAGTCTTGTCAATCTGACAGATGAGTTTGTTTTTGTAAAAAATGTTTCGTACGGAACGGTAATTACCGTGGATTTTCAATTTATTCACGATTGTATCACTTCGGATGAAGCGTATCTGATATTTCGGATTCCCCACAAAACATTGGATAGAATGTTTGCTCCGACAAGAGATGTCAGTGGGCTGCTTCATAAAGTGAATTCTTTGGTTCAGAGTCCGATTCTTTCGGAAAAATACGGTTATTCAATCCGAATCAATGAAGCAAGACTTCTTCCACCTGAAATTAACGAAATTGAAGACTTGCACGAGCAAAGAATCAGAAAAGCTCTGGTGACAATTTCACTTGGAGATGAGTATGAAATGAATGAATCTTCCTGCTATCGTATCCGGCGACTGGAAGCGGAACTCAACCGCAATTACGCCCCGGAAGGATATGATTGTCAGGATGCGATTACCTATCAATGGGTGGAAGAAAGAGATTCTAATCTGAAAGCACACTACAATTTTTATTTTACGATGGAGCATAATGAAATCAGTAAATTAAGTATGTTTATCTATCTGTTCATTGTTCTTGTGACAGGGGCGTTGGGCGGCGCAATTTATGACTTATTCAGATTGATGTTTGGTTTACTATAACAGTCGGTGATTTTGCTGTAAAATGTGGCAGACCGTTATGAAAACGGAATATGACCATTTCTAAAGCAAGGATATTAAGGAGGAGATATTTTTGAATTTAAAATGCAGACTGATTTTAGAAGATTACAGAAAGCAAAGAAATGATTTTATCAAACTTGGTGATACAGTGCACTCGATGCTTTCTGATATCGTGAAAGATTTAGGACTTACCGTTCTTGCTGTTGAACATCGTGTCAAAGAAGAAAAAAGTCTGGCAGGAAAGCTTGAAAGAAAAGGGGATGGCTACAACACGTTAGAGGATATCACCGATATCTTAGGTTGCCGTGTGATTTGTTTCCTTTCTGACGAGATTGATAAAATAGGTCAGAAGATTGAAGAAAACTTTATTATAGATTGGGAAAACTCTTCTGATAAAAGAGCCATCATCAAAGAAGATGCTTTTGGGTATTTATCTTTGCATTACATTTGTTCTCTTCCTTTTGGTGACAAGTGGCCTGATGAAATCTGTGGTAAGAAATTTGAAGTTCAGATCAGAACGATTTTGCAACACGCTTGGTCTGCCATTCATCACGATATTGGCTATAAGAGCGATTTTGGCGTTCCCAGAGAAATAAAAAGACAGTTTGCACGTCTTGCCGGTCTTTTGGAACTTGCCGATGATGAATTCGTTCGTGCCCGTGATAATATGGTGGGTTACACCGAAGATATCAGACAGCGTATTATAACAGACGATGCTGACGATGTAGTCATCAATATGATTTCGTTGAACGAATATGTTCTGCACAATCAGAAGATGAGAAATCTTATTTGTGAAATTGCAGAAATTGCAGGTGCGGAAATCACGGAAATTGATCCGGAAAGCTATATTCTGCAGCTTGCGTTTTTAGGGATTACAAAGCTTGGTGACATTGAGGTGATGATTCAGGAAAATTACGATCTTGCAATGCAACTGGCAAAAAAAGCATTGTCCGCGGCAGACCTTGATATCGTTTCTTCCAGCGTTGCACTTCGCTTCCTGTGTCGTGCAGAGCTTCTCAACAAAAACTATGATTATGATAAAATTGTAGAGTTTTTAAAAATTTCTTTGGGCACCAAAGAGAAGGCGGAAAGACAGGCGAAATATCTTTTGAACCATAAGG
Organism: Clostridia bacterium; assembly: GCA_045638525.1. Classification (GTDB taxonomy): domain Bacteria; phylum Bacillota; class Clostridia; order UMGS1840; family UMGS1840; genus SIG452. The sequence goes on along the minus strand of JAZUBQ010000012.1, from coordinate 101,786 downwards.
AGGAGTCCTGATGGCTGAACGTGTGCAGCGTGCCCTTAAATTTGCAACCGAAAAGCATCAAGGACAAAAGCGTATCGGCGGTGACGATTACATCACGCATCCCGTAGCGGTTTGCGAACTTGTGAAAAATCAGGGCTATGACGAAAACTATCAAATAGCAGCACTCTTTCATGATTTATTAGAAGATACGGATGCCACCGAGGAAGAAATTTTAACATTCGGGAATCAAGAGATTCTTGAGGCTGTAAAACTGTTAACCAAGGAAAGCGGCTATGATATGTCGGAATATGTCAACAGCATCAAGGAAAATCCGATTGCGTTTGCGGTAAAGGCGGCAGACAGACTGCATAACCTGCAGTGCGCAATGATCACCGATGATGATTTTAAACGCAGATATATTCTGGAAACCATTGATTGGTATCTGGACTTTTCTCCTGAAATTAGAAAAGCTGTCAAAAAGTTGGCAGAGAATCTGAAAACACCTCTATCGGAATTATCGTTTCTTTATGAGCCGATAACATCGTGGGAAAAGTAAAAAATGGAGAATTATAGATGCTGCATATGCAGAATTTTATATGGAATTGAAAAACAAATAATATTTTAAAAGGAGATTATCATAATGACTATTGAAAAGAAAATCAATCAGGATTCCGCAATTTTTATTGTATCCGGGAGACTGGATACTCAGACCGCACCGGAACTGGAAAACGAACTGGATGCAGTTTTGAACGGTTTAAAAGAATTAACCTTTGATATGACCAACCTTGAGTATGTTTCTTCTGCAGGGTTAAGAGTGATTCTGAAAGCTCAGAAAGCTATGAACGTCCAGGGAGCTATGAAGCTGACCGGTGTGAACGACAGCATTATGGAAGTGTTTGATATTACAGGATTTTTAGATATCTTAACCATTGAATAATCGCAATAAATCCACTGATAAGGAGATGAAAACTTGGCACTTAATCTGATACTGTGTGCATCTTGTAATGCACTTCTTGCCATTGTTCTCTACATATTGGACAAAAAAACAGTATTTTCTAAAACACCGTATAACGTAAAACAGTCGATCATTGGTGTTCTGTTTGGTCTGATGGCGATTTTTGCAACCACTAACCTTGGTGGATTCGACATTGGTGACGGAACGATTATGAATGTGAGGGATGCTGCACCGCTTTGTGCAGGTCTTATTTTTGGTGCTTCTGCAGGGATACTTGCAGGTCTTATTGGTGGTATTTACCGTTTTGTTGCGGTATATTTCGGATTGGCGGGCACCTACACGCAGGTTGCATGCTCTGTGTCTACCATTCTTGCAGGGGTCATTGCAGCCATTCTTCGTAAGTATATGTTTGACAATAAAAAAACCACCTGGCTCTATGGTTTCGGCATCGGTATGGTGACGGAAGTGCTTCATATGCTGATGATTTTTTTCACCAATATGAATGATGCGGTGAATGCATTTGAGTTTGTGAAGGTATGTACCATACCTATGGTTCTCGGAAACGGATTGGCGGTAGGAATTGCGGTTTTTGCGGTATCGTTCATCGGCAGAGATGCGTGTTCCTTTAAAAAGGAACAAAAGCAGATTTCTCAGACGTTTCAGAGTTGGTTGCTCCTTTGTATTGTGGTTGCATTTGTTGCTACAAGCTCCTTTGCCTCGGTTTTGCAAACGGGAATGAGTGAGGTGCAAACCAATAAAACCATTGAAATGAGTTTATCTGATGTGTATCAGGATGTTTTGGATGAGTCCAATAACAATCTGTTAAAAAAGACAGAGAGCATTAAAGCGGAATATTTAAGCGGAGAAGCGCTGACTGTTCTTGCAGAAAAATACAATGTGATTGAGGTCAATATCATAGATGAAACCGGGATAATTGCAAAGTCCAGTCTTGGTGAATATATTGGTTATGATATGACAAGCGGAGAACAGTCCAACGAATTTGTTACGGCACTGTTAGTAGAAAAAGAATCACAGTTTATTCAGGATTACAGGCCCACTTCTTATGATGGTGTTACCTTCAGAAAATATGGTGCAATCACACTTCCTGACGGCGGTTTCATCCAAGTGGGGTACGACAGCACTCAGTTTCGGGCAGATATTGATCAGTATGTGAAAACAGTTTCGAAAAACCGACACGTAGGAAACTCCGGATTTGTTGCGATCTGCGATGAAAACTTTAATCTGGTGACAGACAGAAGTGATTTTTCCGGTGCGGAACTTGGAAAAATTGGTATCACATTTGACAGAGAATCCACAGCGGAAGGGGAAATCTTTGAAGCAAAGGTTTATGAGAAAGACTATCTTTGTTCCTATCGTTTTGTGGAAGGGTACTACATCATTGGTGCTATGCCAAAATATGAAGCGATGTTTATGAAAGAGGTTTCCGTGTATGTCAACACATTTATGGAAATACTCATCTTTGCGGCTTTGTTTGTTCTGATTTATTTCTTAATCAAGACCATTATCATCGATAACCTGAGAAAAATCAACAGAGGTCTTGCGGAAATCACAAACGGCAATCTCAATGTAACGGTGAATGTTCGCTCTAATGAGGAATTTGCATCCCTTTCTGATGATATTAATCAGACTGTCGGCACGTTAAAACGCTATATTAAGGAAGCGGCTGCAAGAATTGATAAGGAATTGGAATTTGCCAAACAAATTCAGTATTCTTCGCTTCCGACAGTTTTTCCGAAAAGTAATTCGTTCAGAATGTATGCCGAAATGATTACTGCAAAGGAAGTAGGCGGAGATTTTTACGATTTTTATATGTTAAATGATGCTACGGTTGCTTTTCTTGTGGCCGATGTGTCAGGGAAGGGAATACCTGCTGCGATGTTTATGATGCGAGCAAAAACAGTTATCAGAGATTTGGCCGAACGTGGTCTTGACCCGGATGAAATATTCACTATTGCAAACGAAAAGCTTTGCGAAAACAATGATGCGGGAATGTTCGTAACGGCTTGGCTTGGTATTTTAGATACCAAAACAGGACTTATGAAGTTTGCAAATGCAGGACACAATCCTCCGCTTTTTAAACGAAATGGCGAGAGTTTTGCGTATATGAAAACCCGAAGCGGTATGCTTCTTGCGGGTATGGAAGGTATCAAATATCGCAAAAATGAACTGCAGTTGATTCCCGGAGATAAACTGTATCTGTATACCGATGGTATCACAGAGGCAACCGACAACAACACGCAGTTGTATGGAGAACAACAATTGTTGGATTTTGTAAACTCTCTGGAAATGGTTGGGCCGGAAAGCCTTTGTAAGCTGATTAAGGAGGATGTTGACAAATTTGTCGGAACCGCTCCGCAATTTGACGATATCACAATGCTTGCGATGAATTTTGATGCGATACTCGATGACGAAAGTATTTCGGTTGTACCGGATGCTTCTTCTCGTGAAGCAATCGTTACCTTTGCAGATTCGCTGTCGGCAAAGCTTGAAATTGTGCCGAAAATTGCAAATAAAATCAATATTGTGTTTGATGAAATTTATGCAAATATTGTAAATTACAGCAAGGCAACACTTGCGACGGTTTCTTACCGTATTGAAAATGGAAAACTCTATCTTACATTTTCGGATAATGGTATCTCCTACAATCCTCTTGCGGCGGCTGAGCCTGACATCACTCTTTCTGCTGAAGAAAGAGAAATCGGGGGACTGGGAATATTTATGGTTAAGAAAATGACAGAAAGTATGGAGTATGAATATAAAGAGGATAAAAATGTGCTTACACTTGTCATTGCACTAAGTTAGGAGGAGATTTGATTGAAATCAAATATTTGTAAATTAAACAAAGAGTTAAGCTGCCTGGAAGCGGTTTTGCTTGAGGTGGAAAAGGTCACACAATATAACGGGCTGGAAGGAAAAGATGGGTTGAGACTCCGCCTTTTGGCAGAAGAACTTTGCGGAATGCTTCCCGGACTGATTGAAAATTTCAGTGGTGAATTCTGGGTAGAAAATGATGGCGATAGTTATGAACTTCATATCGAACTGAATGCAGAAGATATGACCCGTGCATTGAGAGATGAGTTGATTTCTGTTTCTAAATCCGGAAAAAATGCTGCAATCAAAGGAGTTAAGGGGAAAATCAAAGCAGTTGCAGAAACACTGCTTCTGACAGCGTACGATTCCTCTTTTGCGATTCCTAAGGAAGAGTTTTTTGATTCCTGCGGCTACAATATGGGGTTTGGATTCATTGATCCTGCCATTGCTTGCGAAGCGGGATATGCGTGCTCCTGGTCGTTGTTTGCATATAAAACTGCCGTGAAAAATGAGCAAGAAGACGCATATGCTGAACTTGAACGCTCGATTGTTGCAAAACTTGCAGATGACATTATTGTGGGTGTTTGTGGCAATCATGTTGAGATTATAGTGAAAAAAACATTTGCTTGATCTGATGATAACGCAAAAGTAAACTAATGTGTTTTGGATGGTTGGTGACTAAAAGAGGGGAAGCTCTACTTATTGGAGGAGTGGGATGCGGAAAAAGAATTTGCCGGTTACTCCTGAAATTGTCAGCCATAGTTTTTATATATCGGTGTGGTGGAAATGCGAAAAAGGTCACACATGGCAGACGCAACTGAAAAGTCGTTCCGCATTATGCATACAGTGTCCTGAATGCTATGAAGAAGAACATGCTGCAAGAAGAAAAAAGGAAAGGGTAACTTCTTCTTTGTATGACAACAAAAAACTAAAAAACAACATCAAAAAACCCGAATGCGATATGCATTCGGGTTTTTGTGTTTTCTGAATTATTCAGCTGCTTTGATTTCTTCAAAACATGCGCTGCAATAAACCGGTTTGTCATCTCTGGGGATGAAGGGAACTTTTGCTTCTCCACCACATTTTGCGCAAATTGCGGTGTGCAGTTCTCTTTTTGCACCTTTTCTTGCAGTTCTGCAATCTTTACATCTGGAAGGTTTGTTCTGGAAACCTTTTTCAGCGTAGAATTCCTGTTCACCAGCGGTGAATACAAATTCAGCTCCACAGTCTTTGCAGATTAAAGTTTCGTCTTGATACATGAGTTTTACTCTCCTTAGGTAATTATATATAATATTTTTTGTGCGCTTGCGTGAATGGAACCATGCCTCACTTGGTTTTTAGAGCAGTGTTCTTGTAAGCATTACAAATTGAAAAGTGGGGCAGCCTTCTTCTTGATTCTTTGCAAGGCGTTGTCGATTGACTTTGGTGTTTTACCCAGGACAGTTGCAATCTCCTTATATGACATACCGGAGTTGATAAGATAAAGTACCGAAAGTTCAAATTTACTGAGTGTTGTTTTTAGCTTTTCATTTGCAATTTTGAAATCTTCTTGATCGAAGAAACTCTCCTCAGGACCGATTGCATATAAGTTTTTGATAACAGTGTCATCAGCCTCAATGGAAACCGAATCGTTTAAAGGAGAATGTTTCAATCTGAGAGAATTTTTGATAACGGTTTTTAACCGTAAAACAATGCATCGCTTTGCGAAAAACTCAAAGGGGATGCCTTTATCGCTGTCATAATTCTTAATTGCCGTAAACAACCCGATCATACCTTCTTGAATTAAGTCTTCGTGGTCTGCGCCGGCTAAGAAATATTTGAAAGCGACAGAGCGGATAAATGGTTTAAAGAAAACAAAGATTTCATCCAATACATTTTCGTCCAGCGACTTAGCTTTTTTTATCAGATGTTCATTGAATTCCATACAACCGATTCGTCCTTTTATAAACTCTCTTGGTACATTATTGCATAATTTTTGGGAATTGTCAAGCGTTTTTTACAAAATTTACAAATGAATATTTATTTGTGTGACAGCTATTGTGCTAATTATACAAAATGCGACATCGCTTTTAACACTATTCACTAAAATGTGCTATTGGAATGACTCGAGAATTTCTAAAAGTTCATATTCAGAGTTGATAAAAATGCCGGCTTCCAGAATTTCCTTGTCTTCCGATGTCAGTACATCAAGATTGATTGATTGCTCTGTGATCAGTTGTTCTTTGTCTTTGCTTTTGGTTACAATGATTTTATTATTTTTAAGAAATAACAGAAAATGTTCATCACATTCAGTTCCTTCTTTTTTTTCGGCAACCAAAAATGATTCGTTGAAATTAAGGAATGTCCATTCGGGATAGAGTGCGGTTGCTTCTTCGTGTGATTTTCCAATCAAATCTTCCGGGATTGGGAGTGTTCTTGTTTTTGAGTGTCCACATTCATAAAGCGTGGTCAGTTCCAATGATGCATTTGCTGATAGCATAACAGGTTTAACAGGTGTCAAGGCTCCGGTTGTTTTTGGCGAGGGGGTTAATACAAATATACAACCGATAATACAGAGTGAAAGTGTACAGAAAATTGCGGTAAGCATACGGCTTTGTTTTCGTTTTTTGCGTTGTTTTCGATAAAAATCGGGCAACATATTTTCACCTTCCTTTTGGTGACAGTATTTCCTGAAAAGTGAAAAATATGCAAACGGATTGAGAAAAATAACAGTGACGTATGTTATGAAATAACTAAAAATGGGGAATACTACCGAAAGAAAATGTACCGATTTTTGTACCTTGGAAATGCTGTTGATATGTTATTGGATGGAAAACGGGCAAAAAAGGAACAAAACGGACAATTTGTTCGTCTGTAGTGTTGAATATGGATTTTTATCCGCTGTGAATTTACAGCTAAATGTTATGAATTTCCATATAAATACTGTATTTTCAAATGTCTTTCCCGGTTTATGGAAATCTTGTGAAAATCCAAAAAAAATCGCGGAAAACTATTGACAAAAACAAAAAAAAAGAGTATAATACAGACAAAAACAAAAATAAACACAGAAAAAGGGGTTTTTGATTATGGCTATGATTAACGAGTACGAAATCAAAAAAGAAATGTGTGAAGTCGGCAGAAGAATTTATATGAACGGCTTCGTTGCCGCTAACGACGGTAATATTACAGTAAAAGTTTCCGATAATGTATTTTTTGCAACTCCCACCGGCGTGTCCAAAGGTTTTATGACTCCGGATATGATTATTAAAGTTGACGGTGAAGGAAATGTTCTGGAAGGAAAATTAAAACCCTCCAGCGAATTAAAAATGCATTTAAGAGTATATAAAGAAAGACCTGATGTAAGATCAGTTGTTCATGCTCATCCTCCCACAGCAACCGGTTTTGCAATTGCAGGTGTTCCGCTGGATAAATACACCATGCCGGAAGCAATCATTTTCTTAGGTACTGTTCCGATTGCAAAATACGGCACTCCCTCTACCGATGAAATTCCGGATGCAGTTTCCGAACATCTGCAGAGCTACGATGCATTCCTGCTGGAAAACCATGGTGCATTAACTGTTGGTAACTCTCTGATGAATGCATACTTCAAAATGGAAACCTTAGAATTCTATGCAAAAATTTCTTTGAATGCAAGATTATTAGGTGGTGAACAGGAATTAACCTGTGACCAGATTGATAAATTAATGCAGGTTAGAGCACAGTTTAAAGTACCCGGCAAACATCCCGGTTGCAAAAAATGTGAAAAGAACGGTACTCCTCAGTGTAAAGAAGCACAGAGACTTGCAAAAGAACAGGACAACCCGAATGCTGCTCTGGTTGCTGAAATCACTCAGAAAGTTCTGGCAGCAATGGGCAAATAGTCCAAACAAACACTATCTATATAATAGAAAGGAAAGGTCTGACCGGAATACGATTTGTATCTTCGCAGGACGAAATATGGTGAACACTTATGAAATCAAATCGATTTAAAGTGCTGGGACAAAGACCTGTCCATCAAGATGGGTTTATGAAGGAATGGGAAGAAGTTGGCTTTGTTGCCATGGATTCCAAATACGATCCCAAGCCCTCTTTGAAAATCGAAAATGGTATCATCGTGGAGATGGATGGCAAACGTCGAGAAGAGTTTGACTTTATCGATAGCTTTATTGCAGACCACGCAATTGATTTGTCTGTTGCAGAAAAAGCAATGGCGATTGACAGTTTGCAGTATGCCAGAGATTTGTGTGATATCAATACCGATAATAAAGAATTAAAAAGATTGTTCTCCGGTTTGACCGCTGCAAAGCTGAAGGAAATCATGAACCACATGAATGTTGTGGAAATGATGATGGCAATGCAGAAAATGAGAGAAAGAAAAACACCTTCCAACCAATGTCACGTCACCAACTTAGACGATAACCCGGTGCAGATTGCCTGCGATGCCGCAGAAGCAACCTTCCGAGGTTTTGACGAAACCGAAACCACCGTAGGGATTGCCCGGTATGCACCCCTTTGCGCAGTTGGTCTTTTCATCGGATCTCAGGTTGGACGTCCCGGTGTTCTGTCCCAATGCGGAGTAGAAGAAGCCGTAGAATTAAAACTTGGTATGAAAGGGTTTACTACCTATGCGGAAACCATTTCCGTATACGGTACCGAGAAAGTATTTATTGATGGGGATGACACCCCATATTCCAAAGCCTTTTTGGCATCAGCTTATGCATCTCGCGGAATGAAAATGCGTTGTACCTCCGGGACAGGCTCCGAGGTGTTAATGGGCAATGCGGAAAAGAAATCGATGCTTTATCTGGAAATCCGTTGTCTGTTGGTAATTAAAGGAGCAGGCGTTCAGGGGACTCAGAACGGTGCAATCAGCTGTATTGGTATTACCGGTTCCGTTCCCTCGGGAATTCGTTGTGTGTTGGCAGAAAACTTAGTTGCTGCTCAGCTTGGTCTGGAGGTTGCCTCCGGTAATGACCAGACCTTCTCACACAGTGATATTCGAAGAACTGCAAGAATGTTAATGCAGATGCTTCCGGGAACTGACTTTATCTTCTCAGGATATAGTTCCATTCCCAATTATGACAATATGTTTGCCGGTGCAAACTTTGATGCGGAAGATTTTGATGATTACAATGTTCTGCAGCGTGACTTGAAAGTGGATGGCGGTCTCCGTCCGGTATCGGAAGAAGATGTCATCAACGTGCGTCGTAAGGCAGCCAAAGCGGTTCAGGCAGTGTTTGCTTGTTTAGGGTTCCCGAAAGTAACCGATGAGCAGGTGGAACAAGCTGTTTATGCTCACGGCAGTAAAGATATCACTGCAAAACGTAATGTGAATGAAGATTTAGCCGCTGCTCAGAAATTAGTAGATGGTGATATCACAGGTGTGGATATTGTGCAGGCGCTGAATAATTCCGGTTTCCACGATGTGGCTGTTTCGGTATTTAATATGTTAAAACAGCGTTTGTCTGCTGATTATCTGCAAACCTCAGCGATTTTAGATAACAATTTCCAGGTGTTAAGTTCTGTTAACCATCCCAATGATTATAATGGTCCCGGTACCGGTTATCGTGTTTCCGGAGAACGTTGGGAAGAAATTAAGAATATTAAGGATACCTTAGATCCGAATGTTATTTAGAAAATAAAAAGAAAGGATTAGTGCATTTTTAATACAATTTAATAAAAATGTATGTGGTATCAGTATGGAATATAATGAACAGTTAATTAAAGAAGTTACCCGGCAGGTGATGGCGGCAATCCAAAATGCCGAACAAATTGCCGAAGTACCGAAGACGGTTTCGCCGTCTGCCGGAAAACGTCTTACCATTACAGAAAACGGCGATGCACCTAAAGGTGTGAGCCCGTCGGAAGTGGTAATCGGTCTGGGAGCTTCTTTTTCTAAAGATATGTTTGAAACCATGTCCGGTGTGAGTCATTATGATTTGGTTCGTGAAATTGCGGCAGGGGTAGAAGAAGAAGGGATGACACCTCGTTTCATTCGTGTGTATCATACTTCTGACGTTGCTTTTATCGCATTAACAGCAGCTAAATATTCCGGCTCCGGCATCGGTGTTGGGATTCAATCGAAGGGAACAACCACCATTCATCAAAAGGATTTATTCCCACTCACAAATCTGGAGTTATTCCCACAGGCACCGCTCATTACCTTGGAAATTTACCGTAAAATTGGTAAAAATGCGGCAAGATATGCAAAAGGACAGTCTCCGGAACCCATCAGCGTGATGAATGATTATATGGTGCGTCCCAAATTTCAGGCAAAAGCGGCACTACTGCATATTAAGGAAACGGAAAATGTGGTAGATAAGAAACCGCCTGTTGCGTTGAATATTTCATTTTAAGGGGTGACAGTATGGATATCAATATTTCAGAAATTGTAAAAGCTGTTGCCGAAAAAATTCAGGCAGAAACAGAAAATCAAGGGATTTCTGATACCACAGTGAGTGATATTATCAAAAAAATCGAAACTCCGAAGGTATCGAAAACTCCTGATGAAATCGCAGATGATCTAACCAAAAAAGTTCTTCGCGATATGAAGGGAGAAACTTCTTCCGGTGGAGAATATACCTATCCTTTGGCGAAAAATCATCCTGATTTGTTAAAATCTAAAACTGGAAAATCATTTTCTGAAATTACGTTTGAAAATCTGATTTCCGGGAAAGTAATTCACGAAGATTTTAAAACCAATGCACAAACTTTGTTGATGCAAGCGGAAATTGCCGAAAAAGCAGGCAAAAAGCAGTTTGCAGGGAATTTAAGACGTGCAGCTGAGTTGACTCGTGTGCCGGATGAAGAAGTTCTTAAAATTTATGATAAGCTTCGTCCCAACCGTGCAACCAAGCAGGAACTTTTGGATATTGCATCCCGTCTCCGTAATGAATATCAGGCAAATATTACGGCGGATCTGGTTGAAGAAACTGCGAGAGTATATGAAAAACGTAACATCTTGTTATAGTATATTATTATAGTATAGAAGAAAGGAGAAAAATCATGGCAAATCGTGACGTTGTTGCCGGTGTTGATATCGGAAACTCCACTACTGAAGCGGTGCTGATGAAAATTCGTGACGGCCGTTGTGATTTTCTCTCCTATGCTATGATTCCAACCACAGGCGTGAAGGGCACTCGTGAAAATAAAACGGGTGTTATTTCTGCCTTACAACAAGGGGCGAAAGATGCAGGCATCAGCCTTTCTGATATTGGAGAAGTGTTGATTAACGAAGCAACCCCTGTTATTTCAGAATTATCTACCGATGTAATTTCTCAAACCACCATTATCGGTTCGGTAATGATTGGTCATAACCCGGACACTCCGGGTGGGAACGGTATTGGCGTTGGATTGACCCACAATGTGAGAGAAATGCATCAATGTAATCATACCGATGATTATATCGCTGTTGTAGATGCGTCTGTTGATTTTGAAGAAGCTGCTCAACTGATTAACCGTGCGATAGAAAATGGAGTCTCTGTCACGGGAGTTATCTGTAAGAAAGACGATGGAGTTTTGATTTCCAATCGTCTGAATGTCACCTTACCCATTGTGGATGAGGTAATGCAGATTGAAAAAATACCCTTTGGCAAACCAGCGGCGGTTGAAGTTGCATCTGAATCCGGCACCATTAAAGTGCTATCCAATCCATATGGGATTGCGGGAATTTTCAAATTGACGCCGGAGGAAACAAAAAGCGTCATCCCAATTTCCAAAAGTTTAATCGGACTGCGTTCCGGCGTTGTAATCAACAACGATGAAGGCGGTGTGAAAACTCAGGAAATTCCGGTTGGTAATATCTATATTTACGGAACCGGCGGTGATTTCAGTGTTCCTGTTTCCCATGGTGCTGAAAAGATTACAGAAGCCGTGGTGAAGAGCGGTGATATCTTTGATATCTCAGGTGAAAAAAACACAAATACAGGGAATTCTTTTGAACGAATCAAACGCCGAATGGCAGAGTTGACCGGTCAAATGACAGATTCCATAAAAATATCAGACCTTTCCGCAACCGATACCTTAGCACCCATGAAGGTGTCAGGCGGTCTGGCAAACGAATATGCGATGGAAAGTGTGGTTATGCTTTCCTCCATGGTGAAAACCTCGCATCTTCCCATGAAGCAGATTGCTGATGTTGTTACCGATGAAATCGGCGTCGATGTTTCGATTATGGGAAAAGAGGCAGATAACGCAATTTTAGGTGCATTAACGACTTCCGGTGCCGATACTCCTTTGGCAATTTTAGACTTAGGTGGCGGTTCTACCGATGCCGCTTTGATGGACAAACAAGGGAACATCAAAAGTGTGCATACTGCCGGAGCAGGGGAGATGGTTACCACAATTATTGATTTGGAACTTGCTCTTTCCGACCGTGATACGGCAGAACTGATCAAGCGTTATCCGTTAGCAAGGGTGGAAACCTTCAATATGCTCCGTTTTGAGGATCAAACAGTGAAATTCACCAAGGAGCAGTTGCCTCCCGAATTATACAAGCGAGTGGTTATCCTCACCGAAGATAAAATGATTCCCATTCGGAAAAAGAATCTGACAATGGAACAAATTGCAGTGATCCGAAAGGAAGCAAAACGAAAAGTATTTGTACAAAATGCACTGAAAGCCTTAACCAAAATTGCACCGGATGGAAACCTTTATAACATTCAGTTTGTGGTAATGGTTGGCGGAAGTGCTTTGGACTTTGAAGTGCCCGACCTCATCAATGAGGCACTTTCAAAATATAATATTGTTGCAGGACGCGGAAATGTGTTGGGCCGTTTTGGTCCTCGGGCCGCAGTTGCTGCAGGCCTTGTATTAGGGCAATATTCCAAAACGATGAGATTGGGAGGTGAGAATGTTTGATTTATACCAAAAAAGGAGACGAGGGATATTCCGGAAATTTTAAAAATGTCCGTTATCCCAAAGATTATGTCTTGTTTGATTTGCTTGGTACCATCGACGAGCTCTCATCTCATTTAGGACTTGCTAAAACAGAATCCATTGAAGTGGTTGGAGATACCATTACAGCATTGCAACAAGAATTCATCTTGTTAATGGGTTCGATTTCAGGAGCAAATCCCTTCGATACCAAGCAGGCAACGATTCGTCTGGAACAATTAATAGATGCCTTCTCCCAAAAAATCACCCGTGACGGAAAGTTTACCATTAGCGGACAAACCAAAGGTGGTGCTCACTTAGATGTGGCACGAACTGTGGCGCGTCGTGCAGAACGGGAAGCGGTGAGAGCATCCAAACTGTTTTTAGTCAAGAAAGAGGAGTTATCCTATTTCAATAGATTATCCGATTTGCTCTACGTATTGGCACGTTATCAGGATCAACTGTATGTGCCAAAGGGCGAAAAAACAATAGCGTATGATAAGCCGATTGATGGCACTTTCAATATGAAACAAGCAGAAGAGCTTTGTCAGATTGTAATTGCCAGAGCCCGAGAAATGGGCGTTAAAGTTGTTTGTGCAGTTTGTGACGGTGGCGGAAACCTGATGGCGATGCTCCGTGATGATGATGCGTATATTGCAAGTATCAATGTAGCTCAAAATAAAGCATATACAGCTGTCAGCTTAAAAATGCCTACAGAAACCTTAGCAAACCTCACAAAACCCGGTGATTCTCTGTACGGACTCCAGCATCAGGACAATCGTATCGTGGTGTTCGGCGGTGGAATCCCACTCATTATCGATGATGTCATTGTGGGTGGCTTTGGGGTCAGCGGTGGAAGTTTAGAACAAGATACCGCATTGGCTGCATACGCTAAAGAAGTTTTTCAGAATTCTACAAAATTCAGTAACTAAAGGAAAGGATGTGTTCAAAATGAACGAACAACAGATTGCAAGCATTGTTGAACAGGTAATTAAAGGAATGGCCGAAAAAAACGCCACTCCGAAAGCATCCGGTAAATATAAAGGTGTTTTCTCCACCATGGAAGAAGCTTTGGAAGCTGCACAGAAAGCGTACAAACTGTTTCGTGGATATTCCGTGGAACAAAGAGAAAATATGATTACCAAAATCAGAGAAAAAATTATGGCAGAAGCCGAAACTATGGCAAAAATGGGCGTTGAAGAAACCGGTATGGGCAGAGTGACCGATAAAATTATCAAACACACTCTGGTGGCAGAAAAAACTCCCGGTACCGAAGACTTACAGCCCAGAGCATACAGCGGTGATACCGGTCTTACCTTAGTGGAAATGGCTCCCTTTGGTTTAATCGGAAGCATCACTCCCACCACCAACCCTTCCGAAACCGTTCTTTGTAACTCCATCGGTATGTTGGCAGGCGGTAACTGTGTGGTGTTCAATCCGCATCCCAGAGCAATTAACACTTCCAACTATGCAGTAGATTTAATCAACCGTGCAGTGTTGGAAGCAGGTGGTCCTGAAAATGTGGTTGTTTCTGTAGTGAAACCCACTTTGAAAACTGCTGATGCTATGATTAAATGTCCTGACGTTAAACTGTTGGTGGCAACCGGTGGTCCCGGGGTTGTAAAAACCTTGCTCTCCTCCGGTAAAAAGGCAATCGGTGCAGGTGCAGGAAATCCGCCCGTTATCGTTGATGAAACTGCAGACATCAGAAAAGCGGCAAAAGATATTGTTGCCGGTGCAAGTTTTGACAACAATCTGCCTTGTATTGCAGAAAAAGAATGTTTCGCAGTGGAAAGCATTAAAGACGAACTGATTCATTATATGACTCAGAACGGTGCATATTTACTCAAAAATCAGTCCGATATTGATAAATTGGTGAATGTGGCATTAACCGTTGAAGAATGTAAACAGGGCGAAGGTTGCTCCGACAGACCGAAACGTAAATTGATGCTCAATAAAGATTGGGTTGGGAAGGATGCAAATCTGTTCTTAGAAGCAATCGGTATTACCGATGCTCCCAAAGATACCCGCTTAATCATTATGGAAACCACTGAAGATCATCCTTTTGTGGAAGAAGAACTGATGATGCCGATTTTACCGATTGTATCTGTAAAAGACGTAGATGAAGCGATTCGTCTTGCGGTAAAATATGAACACGGCAATCGTCACAGTGCGCATATGCATTCTAAAAATATTGATAACTTAACCAGATTTGCAAGAGAAGTGGAAACCACAATCTTTGTAAAAAATGCACCCTCCTATGCAGGAATCGGTGCAGGAGGAGAAGGACATACCACCTTCACCATCGCAGGACCCACCGGCGAAGGAATCACCTCCGCAAGAAGCTTTACTCGTCAGAGAAGATGTGTTCTGGTGGATGGCTTCCGTATTATTTAGTATAAAAATCTATTATATAAGAGAAACGAGGGATCGTTAAATGGAAATGAACGAAAAAGCGATTGAATCAATCGTAAAACAAGTTTTAACCAATTTAAGCGGCGGCTCTGACTGCAGCTGTGGCGGAAATTGTTCCTGTGGCAAAACTGCAGGGCCCATTCCCAAAACTGCAAAAGCCGCAATGCTCACCTCTTTGGAGCATTATGATATCAAAGAGTTTCCCATTCCTGAACTTGGTGACGACGATATCTTAGTTAAAGTAGAAGGCTGTGGTATCTGTGGTACCGATGCTCACGAGTTCAAACGCGACCCCTTCGGCTTAATTCCTGTGGTATTAGGTCACGAAGGTACCGGTGAAATCGTAAAAATGGGGAAAAACGTGAAAAAAGACAGCGCAGGCAAACCTTTAAACATCGGTGACAAAGTTGTTACCTGTATGATTTTTAAAGATGACCCCAACATCACCATGTTTGACTTAAACAAACAGAACGTGGGTGACGGTGCAGACGTTTATGGTTTATTACCCGATGATGACATCCATTTAAACGGCTGGTTTGCTGATTATATGGTAATCAGAGGCGGTTCTACCGTATTTAACGTAAGCGAGTTAGATTTGGAAAGCAGAATCTTAATCGAACCTGCGGCAGTATTGATTCACGCTGTAGAACGTGCAAAAACTGTTGGTATCTTAAAATTCAACAGCCGTGTGGTTGTTCAGGGATGCGGTCCCATCGGTTTACTTTGCATCGCAGTATTGCGTACTATGGGGATTGAAAATATCGTTGCGGTTGACGGTGAAGATAAGAGATTGGCATTTGCAAAAGAAATGGGTGCTGACAAATCTGTTAACTTCAAAAACTATAAAGGTACCGAAGCATTGGCAGAAGCTGTTAAAGATGCATTTGGCGGCTATTATGCAGACTTTGCGTTCCAGTGTACCGGTTCTCCCATTGCACACGCTAACGTGTACAAATTTATCAGAAAAGGTGGCGGACTTTGTGAATTAGGCTTCTTCATCAACGGTGGAGACGCTACCATCAACCCCCACTTTGACATTTGTGCAAAAGAAATTACCGTGGTTGGTTCTTGGGTATACACTTTACGTGATTATGCAACCACCTTCGATTTCTTAAAGAGAGCACAGGGAATCGGCTTACCGATTAAAAAGCTGATTACTCATAAATATCCGCTTTCTCAGATCAATGAAGCTCATCAGACCAACTTGAAGATGGAAGGCTTAAAAATCGCCATCATCAATGAATAATCAGAGTGAATCTGAACATAAGGAGGATTTACAATGAATGCATTGGGAATGGTTGAGGTTTACGGATTCACAACTGCGATAGTGTGTGCCGATGCTGCAGCAAAAGCAGCAGCAGTTAACATTATTGCGCTGGATACCACAAAACCTGCCAACGGCGATAGTGCGGAAGTTCCCTTGG
The DNA here is from genome assembly GCA_045638525.1 of Clostridia bacterium. Lineage (GTDB taxonomy): Bacteria > Bacillota > Clostridia > UMGS1840 > UMGS1840 > SIG452. The sequence goes on along the minus strand of JAZUBQ010000012.1, from coordinate 85,328 downwards.
TAATGATTGTGAAAATGGAAGGTTCTGTTTCGGCAGTCACTGCGGGAGTTGCTGCTGCAAGAGCAGAAGCAGAACAGAGAGGACTGTACATTGTTTCGCATATCATATCTCGTCCCGGACCGGACATTGAAAAATTAGCACATCTCTGTAAGGTAGGGAATGAGCCAATCGGAAAAAAATCCGTTCAAACAGAAGTACCCGCAGAGGTAAAAACAGTGGATGAGTCTGCAGTGGAAGCTCCCAAAAAACGGGGCAGAAAACCTAAGGATGCATCCAACAATCCCGACCAGCAGAAAATCGGGGAATAACATTTGTTAATAAAAATTATAATATAGGCCAAAGGCCAGGAGGATTTAAAAATGAATTTTGAAGCATTAGGAATGGTTGAAACCAGAGGTTTAGTAGCTGCAATCGAAGCAGCTGATGCAATGGTAAAAGCAGCAAACGTTACTTTAGTTGGTACCGAAAAAATCGGTTCCGGTTTAGTAAGTGTTATGGTTAGAGGCGACGTTGGTGCGGTGAAAGCTGCTACCGAAGCTGGTTCTCAGGCTGCTGCAAGATTAGGCGAAATCGTTGCTGTACACGTTATTCCCAGACCCCACGGCGATGTGGAAAAAATCTTACCTGCAATTAAGTAAGATTTCATCCTTGACTCTATCGAACGGATGTCTCTCGCTCCGTTTGGAGTGAGAGATTATTCCCGTAGTGAAAGGAGAACGAAAACATGGAAGCAGTAGGTTTATTGGAAGTTCAGGCTTTGACCGCCGCCATCGAAGGGTTAGATGCCATGCTCAAGGCTGCCAATGTGAGATTGGTTCATATTGAACGCAGACTGGGTGGTCGATTGGTGACAATGGTTGTAGCAGGAACTGTTTCCGCTGTAACTTCTGCAGTGGAAGCCGGTCGGACGGCTGCCGCCCGTATCGGAAATGTGAAATGTTGTGAAGTAATTGCAAGACCTCACGATGAGGTTATCAAGTTTTTCACAGATTTCTAAATCCAATTTTTGAAAAAACAAAAACATAAATTATGGAGGTATTCGTAATGAACTTTGAAGCATTAGGAATGGTTGAAACCAGAGGTTTAGTAGCTGCAATCGAAGCAGCTGATGCAATGGTAAAAGCAGCTAACGTTTCTTTAATCGGTACTGAAAAAATCGGTTCCGGTTTAGTAAGTGTTATGGTTAGAGGCGATGTTGGTGCAGTTAAATCTGCTACTGAAGCAGGTGCTGAAGCTGCTGCAAGACTGGGCGAAATCGTTGCTGTTCACGTTATTCCGAGACCGCACGGTGATGTAGAAAAAATTCTGCCCCAGATTAAATAATTGCATGATTAAAAACTAACGCAGGCGGTACACGGGCGTAACCCGTGTGCCGCAATGCGAAAATATAACAAAAATATAAAATGATTAGTTTGTTCTTTTGGATTGTCCCTTGAATATAAAAGAATGCACTGATCACAGTTTTTTTAGAGCAGATAGGATGTGAATTTTATGGATAGAGAAAAAATTGTTAGTGAAGTTGTGAAACAGGTTTTGGCAATGTGCCAGAATGAGAATAAATCCGCTGAAGAACAAAAGGATGATTCTGCCATTAAAGTTGGTGTGTCTCAGCGTCATATTCATTTATCGCAGGAAGATTTGGAAAAACTCTTCGGCAAAGGCTATGAATTAACCATGTTAAAGCCTTTGATGGGAAAAGAATTTGCCGCAAAAGAGGTTGTTACTTTGGTTGGTAAATCTTTAAAATCCATTGAGAATGTTCGTGTGTTGGGGCCTGTCAGAAAAAACACTCAGGTTGAAATTTCCAGAACCGACACATTTGTATTAAAGGTTAGTCCTCCGGTTCGTCCTTCCGGCGAAATCAAAGGGTCTGAACGTTTGGTTGTGGTAGGGCCGAAGGGAGCCATCTACTTGGATGAAGGCGTAATTATCGCCAACCGTCACATTCATATGACACCTGATACCGCACGTCAGTTTGGCGTTAGTGATAATTCATTGGTGGATGTGGAAATTGACGGTGTAAAACCCACCAGATTTTTTGATGTACAGGTCAGAGTTCGCGATGATTTTAACACCGAAATGCATATCGATACGGATGATGCAAACTCTGCAGGCTTGAAAAACGGAGATAACGTACGAATTATTTCAAAATAATTGAGAAGTTAAGATTAGAAATAGAAAAAGAAAAGGGAATGTATTGTTATGGTAGTAGGAAAAGTTACAGGTTCTATTTTCTCCACTCGCAAGTTAGACAGTCTCACCGGGTTTAAACTAATGGTGGTTAACATCGGAAAAGGAAAAGACGATTTCGTTGTTGCTATGGATAGCTTAGGTGCCGGTGTTGGTGATGTTGTTTTAGTTACTTTGGGTGACAGTGCCAGATTTGCTTGTCAGAACGAAAAAACTCCCATTGATGCAGTTATCGTGGGAATTGTTGATCAATCGAACTATAATTTGTAATTCGTTTTAAAAAAGTGAGTTTGGTCGCTTTATAGAAGGAATTGAATTGATGATGCAAACCATAAAAGAATTGATACAAAAAGCCGGTGTAGTCGGTGCCGGTGGAGCGGGATTTCCCACTCAGGTGAAATTGGGTGACAACATTGAAACCATTTTAATTAATGGGACAGAATGTGAGCCACTTTTAAAAACTGACTTTTATTTGTTGCAAAAACAAAAGGAACGTCTGGAATCTGCTCTGGAAACCTTAATTGAAAAAACAGGTGCCAAAAACGGTGTGATTGGTATTAAGAAGCACACCGCAGAACTTTTAGGGATGACAGAAGAAGTCACCCGTGGTAAGATTTCCTATCGTTTTACCGGTGATATTTATCCTTCCGGTGACGAAGTGGTTTTGATTTTAGAAACCTTAGGAAAAACTGTTCCTGCCGGACAGCTCCCCATATCGGTTGGAGTTGTGGTTATGAATGTGGAAACGCTTTATAATATTTCCAATGCGTTGGAAGAGAAAGCAGTTACTCATAAATTTATAACGGTAGGCGGCAATACGAAAAAAACTTATGTGTTAAAGGTTCCTGTGGGAACACCGGTTTCTCACATTTTTAAAAGTTTGAAGATTGAGGTTCCGGCTGATTGCACAGTGTTAGATGGCGGTCCGATGATGGGAAACATCATTAACCCCAATACAGCAGTTGTTACCAAAACAACCAAGAGTCTTTTAATTATCGAAGATCATACACTTTGTATCCGCTTGAAAACCAGAAGTTTAGCCGATGCACTCCATCGTTCTTCCGGGAATTGTTGCGGTTGCAGAATGTGTACCGATATGTGTCCTAGATATTTGATGGGATATCCCATTGAACCTCATAAGATTGTACAGAGATTATCGGCGAAAGCAATGGACACAAAAACCTTCTTAGGAGCTTTTTATTGTTCTAATTGCGGTGTGTGTCAAACCATTGCCTGTCCACAAAATATCAGTCCCAACCGATTGTTTGCAAGAGTGAAAGCCGAATTGTTGAAAAACGGTGTAAAAGCAAATAGAATTGACAAATCCACTCCCATTGCTGAACGGGTATACCGCAGAGTTCCCACCAAACGATTGGTGAACAGATTGGGCATTCGTAAGTATTACCGGGATGAATATGAGTTTGTGACCATTGCAGATCCGGCTCAGGTGATGATTCCCTTAAAGCAGCACATTGGTGCTTTGGGAGATGCCGTTGTGCAGGTTGGTGATAAGGTAACAGTTGGTCAGCTCATAATAAAAGCGAAGGAAAATGCTCTTGGTGCCAATATTCACAGTTCTGTGAACGGCATTGTTTCGGCAGTGACCGAAGCAAGCATTACAATTACCGTTTCTTAACGGGTTTCAGAGAGTAAGGCGGTAGAAACAAATGATGATATCCATTGGAATTATCGAAGTGAGTAACATTGCAAAAGGTTATCTCCTTTGTGACAATATTTTAAAGAAAACACAAGTTCGTATGGTGATGGCGCAGCCAATCTGTCCCGGAAAATTTGTGATGATTTTTGGCGGAAGTGTGTCATCTGTGCGTGTTGCCTGTGAATACGCTGAGGCAAATTTTGCTGATAAAATTCTGGATATTTCTGAATTCGGCAACATTGATGTTCGTGTGTTTGATGCATTAAATGGTGCAGCAGGCGGCGAAACCGGCGGAGCACTTGGAATTATTGAAACTTTTTCCATTGCTTCTTGCATTTTGTGTGCTGATGCGGCGTTAAAAGCAGCAGCAGTAGAAGTTTGTGAACTTCGCATTGCCCGTGGTATGGGCGGTAAATCTTATGTTGCATTATCCGGTACTGTTTCGGCTGTGACCGAGGGGGTAGAAGCGGGTGCAAAGTATGCCATTGATAACGGTGTATTAAATGATACAGCAATTATTGCGTCTCCCCACGAAGATTTGTGGCAATATTTACAATAAGATTTTTTTGAAATTAGGCTTTAAAATGATTGTTCCACTTTAAAGCCTATTTCGTTTTATTTCACTATTTGAACGATATGGAGGTGTTCGTTTTTTGTTTGCATTAGAACGAAGAAAACGCATCCTGGAATTACTCAACCAAAACGGAAGCGTTTTGGTAAATGATTTGGCTCGTGATTTAGAGGTTACCGTGGAAACCATCCGACGGGACCTGGAAAAATTAGAGCAAATGGAACAACTGACCCGTACTCACGGTGGTGCAGTACCGTTTGAAGAAGCTACATTGGATTTATCTTTGGAAAAACGGCGCGGACTTAATATTGAAGGGAAAATTGCAATCGCTAAGAAAGCAGTTACCTATATTCGGTCGGGGGATACCATATTTCTGGATGGTTCCACCACGTCCTATTACTTAGCAAAACAATTAAAAGATATGAAGAATGTTACAGTTATCACCAACAATCTTCAAATTTTAGAAGAACTTTCCAACTGTGATAAACTGAAGGTGATTTCCACCGGAGGCGTTTTGGATGTCAATAACCAATCTTTTGTTGGAGAGGTTGCAGTTGATAATATCAACAAAAACTTTTGTGCCAACAAAATGTTTTTCAGCAGTAAAGGGATGACGATGGAGCAGGGCGTTTTGGAATCCAATGATGTGGAATTTCAAATCAAACGTGCGATGCTCAATAACGCAATGAATAAATTTTTACTTCTGGATAAATCCAAATTTGAAAAAGTCGGCTTCATCAAACTCAGTAACTTTTCAGAAATTGATATGCTCTTTACTGATGAGGAATTATCCGATGAGTGGAAAAAAGTATTTAAAAAGTATAAAGTAACTGTAGAATGATAGAAAAAACAGCAAAAATAAGGAGAGAACAGCTATGAGCAAAAATGTATTGGCATTTGACTTTGGTGCTTCCAGCGGAAGAGCCATTATCGGTAGTTATGACGACAATAAAATTTCTTTAAAAGAAGTACACCGTTTTCCCAATGATCCTGTGTATGTGAACGGAACTTTATATTGGGACGTTCTGCGTTTATTTTTTGAAATCAAGCAGGGAATTTTGGCTGCACATCATAACGGTGGTTTTGACAGTATCGGGATTGATACCTGGGGAGTTGACTTCGGTTTGATTGATAAAGACGGAAGACTTTTGGAAAATCCCGTTCACTATCGTGATTCCAGAACCGATACTATTATGGAAGAAGTGTTTGAGATTATCCCCAAGGAAGAAATCTATGCAAAAACCGGAACCCAGTTTATGGCGTTTAACACCATTTTCCAGTTGTTTTATCTTGCGAAATACAGAAAAGATTTATTAGACCGTGCGGAATGTTTCCTGTTATTCCCGGACTTGTTGGCGTTTTTCTTAACCGGCGAAAAAACCGTGGAATATACCCACGCTTCCACCACACAGTTGGTGAATGCCGAAACCAGAGAATGGGACTTCGAATTGATTGATAAATTAGGTATTCCCAGACGCTTATTCCCGAAAATCGTAAAACCGGGTACCCAAAAAGGTATGCTTTCCAAAGAAATTTGTGACGAATTGGGCGTTCCTTCCGTTCCTGTTTGCGCTGTAGGTTCTCACGATACTGCTTCTGCAGTTATGGCTGTTCCTTCTGAAAAAGAAGATTTCATTTATATCAGCTGTGGTACATGGTCTTTATTCGGTACCGAAGCAAAACAACCCTATATCAACGAAAAATCTCAGGCATATAATCTGACCAACGAAGGTGGTTATGACGATACCATCCGTTTCTTAAAAAATATTATGGGTCTGTGGTTGATTCAGGAATCCAGACGTCAGTGGATTCGTGAAGGTTTTGCTGTAACTTATGGCGATTTGGAAAAAGAAGCGTTGGCTGAGGATGCATTCCAATGCTTTATTGATTCTGATTATCCAAAATTCGGAAAACCCGGTAATCTGCCTCAGTATATTAAAGATTACTGCAAAGAAACCAACCAAAAAATTCCCGAAAGCCGTGGGGAAGTAATGCGTTGTATTTATGAAAGCTTAGCATTAAAATATCGCTACGCTTTCGAAAACATTCAGGATGTAACCGGCAAAAAATATGAAGTGATTCATATCGTTGGCGGTGGTACCAAAGATAATCTGCTCTGTCAGATGACCGCAAACTCCTGCGGTGTTGATGTTGTTGCAGGTCCCATTGAAGCGACAGCTTTAGGAAATGTTGCAGCTCAGCTGATTGCTTGTGGCGACATCAAAGACTTAAAATCTGCCCGTCAGATTATTAAAAATTCTGAAACCACTACTACCTATAAACCTCAGGATACCGAGGCTTGGGATAAAGCATATCAGGAATTTTTAAAATTAGATTTCTAATCGTAAAAATAAAAACCTAACAGACTATCAACAGATATAGTCTGTTAGGTTTTTTGCTTACAGTTATGAATGATACAGGAAAATTATTCTATATTTGAGGGAAAAGAACTATGGGGAAAATAAAGAAAAGAATTTTGATTGTATGTATCAGCTTAATTGCGGCGATGATGTTATCAGCTTGCAGTCCGATTGAACTTTTAGAAAATTTCAATCCGAATTTTATCGCCGAGTGGTTTGAGGGATTATTTGGTTCTTCCAGAAGCGATGAGCAAATGATTCTTGACAGAATCGATCAGATGGTTACTGATTATAATAACGGTGACATTGATGCTATGATGGAAAGTTTAGCACCAAAAACAAAAACGCTTGTAAAATCCACCATTGGTATCAGCGAATCTATTGTTGGTGGCTTAATCGGTATTGACCTGAGCTTTACAGATTTGTTTGGATTGAGCGTTGGACTAAGCGAAGGCGATATGCTGAGCATCCAGATTGAATCTATTGATATTCGGGATGAAGATACCGCAACAGTTACCGGTACTATGGGATTGAATGCCGGTGTAGGTGAATATGCAGCATCGGAATCTGCTGCCATTACAATTGTGATGGTAAAAGATAAATCAGGTATGTTTAAAAAAGATTGGTTTGTGCAAACCATTCGTTAAATTGAATACATATTAAAAAACTCCGTTTACTATTGCATCAGTAAACGGAGTTTTTGTTTTATGTTCTTATGAACAAAGTACATTAAAATCGTAAATGAAAAAATCGGCTAAGGATTTAATTTCAGACACGTCTTTTTTTGTTTCTTCATCGGCTACAGCGATGACGGTAAAGCCGCCTTTTTTTGCTGAAATAATAGAAAAATAGGCATCTTCAAATACAACGGTATTACCAAGATTTCCGCCCAAGCGATTCATCGCTTCCAGATACACATCCGGAGTTTCTTTTGTTTTGCCAATATCTGAGCAGGTGATAACAAATTCTAAATAGGGAAGGGCACCGGTTCGTTGTAAGGCAGCTTCGGTTAAATATCGGTCGGAGGCGGTTGCCACACACATAGGGATGTTTTTGGATTTTAGGTATTTTAAAAAATCCATCACACCGGGTTTTAGCGGTGCATCTTTTTCGTATCCGATTCTGACATTTTCCATAAAAATTTCAAACAACTCATCTGCTGTCAGATTTAAAGGAAAGTGTTTGGTGAGATATTCTGATGATTGTTTTAACGTCATTGTTTTAAACCGTTTGTTTAATTCATCATCGGGAATAATCCCCATTGATTTTAGCACCGTTTCTCCAAGGTTTACCCAAACAGGCATGGAATCGAGTAACGTGCCGTCCAAATCAAAAATGGCATATTCCATTTTATCGAAAATTTTTTGAATATTTTGTAAATACTGATTCATAGTAAATTCAACTTTCTTACTGTTTTATGTATCAAAAAAAGGATATACCGGGTATATCCTTTTTTTGTTTAAGCTTGATAACTTTGTAAAAAGGCGTGTAACCGTTCGCTTTTCGGATGTTCGAAAATCTCTTCCGGTGTACCCTGTTCGCAAATAATACCGTTATCCATAAAGAGAATCCGGTCGGAAACCTCTTTGGCGAAAGACATTTCGTGGGTTACGATAATCATTGTCATTTCCTGCTGTGCAAGCTGTTTGATTACTTTAAGTACTTCACCGGTCAATTCCGGATCCAAAGCGGAGGTCGGTTCGTCAAAGCATAAAATATCGGGATTTAAAGCCAATGCTCTGGCAATGGCAACACGTTGCTTCTGACCACCCGAAAGCTGACAGGGATAACAGTCAATTTTGCTGGAAAGACCAACTTTTTCGATTAACTCCAATGCCTTTTTTTCAATGTTTTCCGGAGTGTCTGCCTTTAATAGGGTAGGTGCTAATGTAATATTTTTTAACACGCTGTACTGCGGGAACAGATTGAAGGATTGGAACACCAGACCAAAATGAAGACGCATATCACGGATGTATTGGTCGCTCATTTTATCACGGTTTTCACCATTGTAAATTTCTTTCCCGTTTACTGTGATGGTTCCTTTTTCTGCAAATTCCAAAAAATTCAAGCATCGAAGTAAGGTGGTTTTGCCGTTACCGGAAGAACCAATCACAGACAGAACATCGCCTTTTTCGATGGAAAAGTCAATTCCTTTTAATACTTCGGTCTTTCCGAAGCTCTTTACCAGGTTTTTTACTTCTAAAATCGGCATAATTTTCCCCTTTACACCTTATAGTAACTTAATTTCTTTTCGATATAACCGAAAATTAAAGTCAAAATACCGCAGAATGCTAAATAGAATAAGCCGGAGTAGAACAAAGGCCACAAGATGTGTTCACTGTTCATCATACGCTTCGCATTCCATGTGATTTCATAAATCATAATGGTATTGGCAAGAGAAGTATCTTTTACCAAGGTTAAAAATTCATTACTCATAGGAGCAATAATTCTTTTAATTACCTGCATTAAAATGATTTTGAAAAAGATTTGTTTTTTAGTTAAGCCCAATACAGCACCTGCTTCATATTGACCTTTTGGAATCCCTTCGATTCCACCGCGGAAAATTTCTGCAAAATAGCAGGAATAATTCAGTACAAACGCAATCATCACCGCCAAAAACAGATTCATTCCCTTGACTCCCAGAAGACCGGGACCCAGTCCGAAAATAATTAACTGAAGCATCAGGGGAGTACCGCGGATAATCCATATCAGAGTTTTTGTGGGATATTTAATAATTTTATGCTTGCTCATAGAGCCGAAGGAAATAATCAGCCCTAAGGGCAATGCCAGTAAAAGCGTAAGTATGAAAATTTCAAGAGTGGTTCCCAAACCTTCTAAAAGGCTTAGTGTAACTTTAATAAAAAGCTGCATAATAACCTCTAATATTCATCAAAAAGGGTTGTTTCAAAACACAGCTACTGCATTTTGATACAGCCCTTTTTTGATCGTATTCTTTTTTTAATTAGAACGCAAGGTTCAGGTCGTATTTTTCTGCTAACTGAGACAGAGTGCCATCAGCATTCAGTTCATCGATTGCTTTGTCAACAGCATCTTTTAATTTGGTATCATCTTTTCTGAAACCGATGCCGTATTCTTCACTGGTCAGCTCAACGCCGTATGTAAGATTTTCGTAGCTGGTACCTTCAGCAGTAGAAGCTTTTGCCATAGTGATGTCGATAACACAAGCATCTGCCTGACCGCCTGCAACTGCCAATAAAGCATCGGTCTGTGCAGCAACGGGGGTGTAGTTTGCATCTAAGCCGTTGTCTTTGATTGCGCTTTCACCGGCAGAACCTGCTTCAGCAGCAAATTTTAAACCGTTTAAGCTTTCGACGGTGGTGTAGTTTTCAACTACATCTTTTGCCATAACAACAACCTGTGCATTTTTAACATATGCTTTGGAAACCAGACAGTTGGTTTTTACTTCGTCAGAAATGGTCATACCGTTCCAGATACAGTCAATCTGGTCAGAGTCTAAAGTGGGGAATTTGGTGTCCCAGTTGATTTCAACAAATTCAGCTTCTTTGCCGAGTTTTTCGCAAACAGCCAATGCAAATTCGGTATCAAAACCGGTTAAATTTCCTTCTGCGTCTAAGTAGTTCATGGGTTCGTAGATGGTGTAACCAATCACCAGTTTGTTATCGTCAGCGTTCTGACAACCTGCCAATGCAAGGATAACGAGCAATGCAACCATTGCCAATGAGAGTAATTTTTTCATGTTGTGTTTCTCCTTTTCCACAAGTGGTTATTTTTTATCCGATTACTATCATATCACAGATTTTAAGAAAAATCAACCAAAAAATAATTTTTTTCCATATTTTTTCCTTTTTAGATATTCTTTTTGTTGTATATTTGACAAAACGAGAAATCTGTGATAAAATTATGATATAAATAAATGAAGAAAAACGGAGAAAAAGAATGCGGATTCCAATTACAGAACGGTTAAAAACAGCGGCAGAAATGATTGGCAACACAACAGTGTTATGTGACATTGGATGTGACCACGGTTATTTGCCGATTTATCTGGCTCAAAAAGGACAAATTCAAACAGCATATGCTTGTGATTTGCGGGACGGACCTTTAAAAACAGCTTCTAAAAATATTGCGGCATACCATTTGAAAGATCGGATTCATACGGTTAAGAGCGACGGACTGCACGAGCTTTTTCATCTTTCTTTTGATGTGATTTCGATTTGTGGAATGGGCGGAAGACTGATTGCGCAGATTTTAGAGCGTGACCTCCAAATTGCTCATCGTGCAAAAAAACTTGTGTTGCAACCAATGAGTGAAATTCCGGTGTTAAGAAAATTCCTTGCGGAAAACGGTTTTTTAATTACAGAAGAACGTTTGGCTCTGGAGGATCGTCGTTTTTATATTTTGATGACGGTTGTCAAAGGGGAAGAAACTGATTGCAGAGAATTGGACTACGCAATCGGGCCACGTCTGTTTGCGAATCCGACTGTTCTGACAAGGGAGTATTTATCCAAAGAAATCAAACGTTTTGAAGGTATTGTCGCTGCCAGAGGCGGCGTCGAAAATGCACCTCAAATTGCTGAGATTCTTACAGAATTAAAAAAATTGGAACAAAACGTAATTTAATGCAAAAAGAACTTGAAATTTTCACAATTTTATGTTATAATATTCTAAATATGTAAGTTGGCTCTGTATCCAGAGTTGTGATATGAGAAAAAGAACGAAACAGTGAGGGCGGTAAATTATGATTAATAAACATTTTCAAAATGCAGTCTATCAGTTTGTAGGCATCATTGAAGAACAGTTTGGGATTTTGGACGATAGCAGCGTGATAATTGCAAGTTCTGATAATTCCAGCATCGGAAAACAGATGACCATTGATTTGGATCTTTTAAATGACGGTTCCGTTATCGTAGAGAACGGCATCACTTATAAACCCATCTTTGTCAGATCTAAGTTGGAGTTTTGTGTTTATGTGGATGCTGATTCCGAAATCGCTAAAAAGTATGCACAGATGTTGGCAACTACATTTGCAAATATCAAGCAGTTTTATGAAGAAAAATACGATGCCGGAAACTTTTTGAAAAACATCCTGTTAGACAGCGTTTTGCCCGGTGATGTTTATGCTCGTTCCAAAGAGCTGAAATTGGCTTATGAAGCTCCACGAATGGTATACGTTGTGAATCTTCCGGTGCAGGATGATGGTAATGTTTATGAAATTTTATGCGGAATGTTTCCGGAACGTGGCAAACAGTTTGTAATTCCTCTGGACGAAAAAAATATTGCCATTATTACCGAAATCAATGACGCTGATATTTCTGCCCGTAAGAAAGAAGCTGTTGTTTCTTCCATTATTGACACCGTTCGTTCAGAAGTAATGATTAACATTTGCGTGGGCATCGGTTCTGTGGCAAATACACTCCGTGATGTGGCTTCTTCCTATCGTGAAGGGCAGGTTGCCTTGGAAATCGGTAAGGTTTTCGATGCCGAAAAAGAAATTTTAAATTATGAATCTTTGGGAATCGGCAGACTGATTTACCAACTGCCTGTGAAACTTTGTCAGATGTTTTTGGATGAAGTTTTCAAAAAAGATTCCATTGATAAATTAGATTCTGAAACTTTAATGACCATTCAGAAATTTTTCGATAACAGTCTGAATATTTCAGAAACATCCAGAAAATTATTTATCCACAGAAATACTCTGGTATATCGTCTGGATAAAATTCAGAAGCTCACCGGCCTGGATTTGCGTGAATTTGATGATGCTATTATCTTCAAAGTGGCGATGATGGTAAAAAAATATCTTTCCGCAAACGTGATGAAAATCTGAGGTGGTAGGCTGTGTTACAATTGAAAAATGTTACCAAAGTGTATGATAAGACTCAGGTTACCGCTTTGGAAAACATCAATTTAGAAATTGAAAAAGGCGAATTTGTATTTTTGGTTGGTCACAGTGGTGCAGGGAAATCTACATTAATCAAGTTGATTACTGCGGAGGAAAAAGTGACTTCCGGAGATATTATCATAAACGACATTGATGTGAGTCGATTAACCGCAAAAGAAATTCCGTTTTATCGCAGAACCTTAGGGATGGTATTTCAGGATTTCAGATTGTTGGAGAATAAAACGGTGATCGAAAATGTAGCCTTTGCTATGAAAGTTGTAGGGGCAACCAATCGTCAGATTCGCCGTCGGACTCCCGAGGTGTTATCCCGTGTGGGACTTTCGGGCAAAGCACGTTTTTATCCCAATCAGCTTTCAGGTGGAGAACAGCAGCGTGTTGCCATTGCAAGAGCTTTGGCTAATAATCCGAATCTGATTATCGCAGATGAGCCTACCGGAAATCTTGACCCGGTGATTTCAGCAGAAATTATGCAATATCTGGAAGAAATCAATCGTAGCGGTACAACTGTAATTGTGGCAACCCACGATAAAGATATTGTGAACAGAATGCATAAGCGTGTTATCGCTGTAGAGGGCGGAAACATTGTCCGGGATGACGAAAGAGGAGGCTACAGCGACGATGAAAAATTTTAGTTATTTCGTCAAAGAGGGCATCATGAATTTGTTTACCAATAAAATGGTAACTTTGGTGACCCTTTTGACTGTAATTGTATCATTAATGGTAACAGGCGTGTTTCAGGTGGTTTCGGTGAACCTGATGCATATCTCACGGGAAGTTGGAAACAATTTTGAGTTCAACATTTATATAAAAGACAGTGTAGCTGACGAAGAACTGAGTGCAGTAAGTGAAAAGATTATGCAGATTGCTATGGTGAAAGATGCTGTTTTGAAACCTAAGGCAGATACTTTTACTGAATTTAAGGACAAAGTTGCCAATGATTCTTTGCTGCAGGGACTTTCAGAAGCGGATAATCCTTTTAGAAATTGTTATATTGTAACGTTAACAGATTTAGAAAAGGCAGATTATGTGTTGGAGGAGATACAATTATTGGAAGAAGTTGACTCGGTTTCCAATAATCTGGAAACTTCAAAAAAACTGTCGGATATTGAGAAAAAAGTTAAATTATACAGTATTATTATCTATTTGTTATTGGCAATCTTATGTCTGAGCATTATTTCTAATATTATCAATCTTTCTATTTTTTCCAGAAGAAAGCAGATCAATATTATGAAATATGTGGGAGCAACCAACGGATTTGTTAAAACTCCCTTTATCATTGAGGGGATTTTACTTGGAATCACGGGAGCAGTGCTCTCCAGTGCTGTTTTAAGTTACTTGTATAGTCTGTTGTACAGTAATTTCAATCAGGTTTTAGATGGCGTATACCTTATGCAACCATTATCGGTGTTTTTTGAACTGCTTTTCATCAATGCGGTTTACGGTATCTTCATTGGTGGATTGGGAGCTGCAGTTGCAGTTAACAAGCATGTAAAGGTGTAGTCTGTTATGGCGTTTAGTTTGGAAAGGGAATAAATAAGCGTATGCAAGAACATATCAAGGAAAAAATTGAAACAGAGGAAATGGCGTTAGAAGAAAGCAGAAAACATCGCAGTCATCACCACCATTCTTCCGGGCACAGACATTCTTCCGGACGAAGACGGAGAAAACGGAAAAAAACGTTGATTCAAAAAATCAAACGTTTCTTTCGTGGTGATAGCAGACACCGCAGTATCGCTCGCAGAAATCCTAATTCCGTCGGTCGAAAAGTAATGATGTATTGGATTGTGGGAGCTGTTGTGTTGATGATTTTGTTAATTCCGGTATTTACTTGGGTTGCAGAGAGTATTGCTGCGATTCAGGCGGGATTATAGGCGGATATGCTTATGCAATACTGATGTATTTTAGTATTTTTTGATTTCTTTTATTTATAGAGTAATGAAGGGAACAGACATCGTATGATAAAGAGAATACTTTCCGTTGTTTTTGTTTTCTTGTTGCTTGTTTGTTGGAATCCGTCTGTTTTGGCAGACCAAAAAGCAGAATTGGAAAGTAAAAGTCAGCAGGCGCAACAGAAAGCAAGTGAAGCACAACAAAAAATAGATGCTGCTAAGCAATCGCAGGCAACCTATGAATCCAAGAAAAAAAATCTGGATAGCCAGATGTCGGAAGTGTCCGAACGGGTTAAGACTTTAGGGAAACAGATTGCAGGATTGCAGTCTGAAATTGATACACAGGAAGCGGAAATTCAACGTCTGACCGAAAAAGAAGCGGAAAACAGAGAATTATTCAAGTTAAGAATGCGTGCTTTGTATGAAGATAATCCGACTTCTTATCTTGATATTTTGCTTTCCAGCGGCAGTATTGCAGATTTTTTCTATCGTTTGGATTTGATTCGTCAAATTGCTAATTATGATCAGGAAGTAATTTCGGATATTGTCAACAAAAAATCAAAAGTAGAAGATGCGAAAGAGGTTCTAAATCAAAAGAAATCTGAGATTGCAACGGTGAAAGCAAAGGAAGAAGCGGAACAAAAAAAACTGTCAGATTTACTGAGTGAAAATAATCGTGTTCTGACACAGTTGGAACAGGATATCTCCAAGTATCAGTCGGAATATAAGAAATTTGAGCAGGAGAGCGCTCGGATTCAGGAAGAAATCAAACGACTTTCCACTCCGAAGACTGAAAAGAAATCTTCCGATGGAACAAGTAAGCAACAAAGCCAAAATAGCGGTGGCATTATGGCTTGGCCTGCTCCCGGATATTATGCCATCACATCTTCGTTTGGCAATCGATTGCATCCGGTGTTAAAGGTGTATAAATTGCATACCGGTGTTGATATCGGTGCACCAAGCGGTGCTACGGTAGTTGCAGCAGATGATGGAACGGTTATCATATCAGGATATTCCAGTGCGTATGGCAATTACATTGTTATTGATCACGGTGGCGGAATTACCACATTATACGCACACCATTCCTCGAATTTGGTTTCGGTTGGTGCAGTGGTAAAACGAGGTCAGAAGATTGCAAAAGTAGGCAGTACCGGATGGTCAACCGGACCGCATCTTCATTTTGAGGTTTCGGTGAATGGTTCTGTAACAAATCCTTTGGGTTATATCAAAGGATAAGAAACAGTCAAAGAGTTTGTTTTTTTGCATCAGAATATTAAAAGTATTATATACTAAATAGGAAGGGTATCACAAAGTGGTACCCTTCCATTTCAAAGAAGTTGAGGAATTGCTATGAATTCGAAAATTTTAAGACGAATTTTATATATTGTTTTGGTTGCTGCCATTGGTTTTACAGGATATTTTGCTGGGGTGTTAAGTGAGAGAACCGGTACCGGTGCAGGAAGCTTCGTGACAGAAGCATTAAAATTAAAAAAACTGAGCGATATTATTGATGAAGAATATTATTTCCAAGAAGCGATAGATAAAGAAGAAGCGTTTAACCGTGCTATGGCAAGTTATGTCAATCAGTTGGGAGACCCTTTTTCCGGATATATTGCAGGGGCTGATCTGAACTCTTTTACAGAAGAAGTAGAGGGAAATTATGTTGGCATCGGAGTCGAAATCGCGGTGGATGAGGATAATTTTATTACGGTAATCAACTCTTTTGACGGGTCTGCCGCACAGAATGCAGGAATTAAAACCGGAGACAGAATTATTAAAGTAGCCGGGGAAGTGGTAACTGGAGATCAAATGGATGAGACTGTGGATAAAATCCGAGGGTTGCCGGGAGAAACCGTTGAATTGGAAATTTTAACACCGGAGGGTGAACTGAAACCTTTGACGCTGACCCGAAGTGAGGTAGCAATAGAAACTGTTCGTGTTAAAATGTTGACAAATTCCATTGGTTATGTTCGCATTTCCAGTTTCGATTTGGGAACGGATAAAGAATTTATGGAAAAGATGCAATTTTTTGATTTTGCAAAATTGCAGGGCTTAGTTATTGATTTGCGTTCCAATTCCGGCGGAGTTTTAGACAGCACCGTTGCTATAGCGGATTATTTGATGCCGGAAGGCACGATTGTAAGCGTTAAATACCGTAATGAAGACGAATTTATTAAAACATCGGATGCAGAACATTCGGTTTCTGTACCTATTTGTGTTTTAATCAATGAAGGAACAGCAAGTGCAGCAGAATTGTTGTCCGGAGCTCTGCGTGATGTTAATCATGCCACCTTAATCGGAAAAAATTCATATGGCAAGGGCGTTGTAGGTCAAACATTTCCGGTGGATTCCAAAAGTGCGGTGCTTTTAACCGTCGGAGAATATTTCTTGCCGTGTGGTGACAACATTCATAAAATCGGACTAAAGCCCGATATTGAAGTGGAGCTTGAAAATCAGAACACCAGTATCTATCTAATGCCGGAAACTGAAGATGCTCAACTGCAACGGGCGATAGAGGAATTAAAAAAATGAATCAATTAAAATCTATCACAATCCAGGCGAATGCAAAAATTAATCTTACCTTAGATGTTTTGGGAAAACGGGAAGATGGGTATCACAATTTGCGAATGATTATGGCTGAGATTCCGCTGTGTGATACGCTTACTTTGGCAAAGCAAGACAACATCAGTGTGTCCACCAATCTGCATTTTTTGCCCAATAACGATAAAAATATTGCTTATCGTGCTGCAAAACTGTTTTTTCAGGCTACCGGAATTCGTGGCGGAGTTTCCATAAAAATTCATAAGAGAATCCCGGTCAGTGCCGGTCTTGCCGGTGGTAGTACAGATGCAGCGGCAGTTTTCAAGGGATTAAATCAGTTGTATGATGCGAAGCTTTCTTTGGAGCAACTGCAAGAACTTGGAAATCAGCTGGGGAAAGATATTCCGTTTTGTTTGTTGGGCGGTTTGGCATTGGCAGAAGGGACGGGAGAACTGTTGACTGTGTTGCCAAAACTTCCGCATTGTTTTATGGTTCTGATCAAACCGCAGCATTTGAACGTATCCACAAAAGAAGTATTTGGTTCTTTAAAAGCTTCTGATCTTGAGCTTCATCCTGATACCAAAGGTGCGATGGACGCCTTGTACGCCGGAGATCTCAGCGGTGTTTGTCGCAGAATGTATAATGTTTTGGAAGAAGTTACTGTGAAAAAACATCCGATATTGGCAGAGTTTAAAAATATTATGTTAGAACAAGGAGCTCTGGGGAGTGTGATGAGTGGAAGCGGTCCTTCGGTCTTTGGTATTTTTTCGGATGAAGAAGCGGCAAAAAAAGCGAAAGAACAGCTTCTTATCCTTGATAAACAAGTGTTCCTTTTGGAACTGTAATCTAACTTTTTGATACATTTTTGTGTGAATTGGTATAAGTAATTTCATAATGGGAAGAATCGTGTTAGCCAATAGGGCAAATACGATTCTTTTTTTGGAGGAACCTATGAAGAAAAACAGTTCGCACAATTTTTTACTTAAAACAATCAAACATACTAAACCAATTATTTTTGGTTTCTTATTAGCATTTTTGTTCGGGAATCTTTTAGGACTTGTGACACAAGCCAATGAAATTTCACAAGAATTTGTACGATTTCATATCATTGCAAATTCTGATTCTCCTGATGATCAGGCTGTGAAATGGAAGGTCAGAGAAGCGATTTTTTCTCAACTTGACTTGACAAGTATCACCTCAAAAGAGACTGCTTTGGAGTATTTCAGAGCACAGAATGATCAAATTTCTGCCATTGCAAATCAAACTCTTGCGGAATATGGAGCTCCCTATACTGCCAAGGTAAGTGTCGGAAAAAAAGAATTTCCTTTGCGGGAGTATTCAGATTTTGTATTGCCGAAAGGAATTTATGATGCGGTATGCATTACCTTAGGAAGCGGAGAAGGGGAAAACTTTTTTTGTGTGATGTATCCGTCACTTTGTATGATTGAAGGAGTAACACAAGAATCCCAATCCAACGCAGAAGTTTTGAATCTGCTGTTAAGCGAAGAACAATCTTCCGCCATCACGGGCAATAAAAAACAAATCATTTGTAAATTTAAAATAGTGGAATTACTGCAGCACTTTCTTTCATAGTGTGTTCTTACAGTCATATTAACGAAAAAAATCGTGAATATGACTTTTTTTCTTCCTCTTTTTTGTGAAAATGAGAGAAAACGCAAAAAATCGTAAAAAAGTTATGCGAAAGCCTTTACAAATTGAAGATTTATGGTATAATGTTATAGAATAGCTTGTTGTAGATGTAGGGAAGTGTGATAACTTTTTAACAAACTGCAACAAGTGCTCGAAACAGTAAAAAATAACATTAAATACTTATGGAGGCTTTTACTAATGGGTAAAAAATTTGTATACCTTTTTTCTGAAGGTGACGCATCAATGCGTGAATTACTGGGCGGTAAAGGTGCAAACCTTGCTGAAATGACCAAAATCGGTCTGCCGGTTCCTCAGGGATTCACTGTTTCTACTGAGGCTTGTACTCAGTATTATGAAGATGGAAGAAATATCAACGCAGACATTCAGGCTGAAATTATGGAAAACATCACCAAAATGGAAGCAATCTGCGGTAAAAAATTCGGTGATAAAGAAAATCCGTTACTGGTTTCTGTTCGTTCCGGTGCAAGAGCATCTATGCGCGGTATGATGGATAGCATCTTAAACTTAGGTTTAAATGAAGAAGTTGTTGAAACCATGTCCGCAAAAACCGGCAATGCAAGATGGGCTTGGGACTGCTACAGAAGATTCATTCAGATGTATTCTGACGTAGTTATGGAAGTTGGTAAGAAATACTTTGAAGAACTTATCGACGAAATGAAAGAAAAGAAAGGCGTTACTCAGGACGTTGAATTAACCGCTGAAGATTTAAAAGAATTAGCAGGTCAGTTCAAAGCTGAATACAAATCCAAAATCGGTAAAGACTTCCCGTCTGATCCTAAAGAACAGTTAATGGGCGCAGTTGAAGCTGTATTCCGTTCTTGGGATAACCCCCGTGCAAACGTTTACAGACGTGACAACGATATTCCTTATTCTTGGGGTACCGCTGTTAACGTACAGATGATGGCATTTGGTAACATGGGCGATGACTGTGGTACCGGTGTTGCATTTACCCGTGACCCCGCTACTGGCGACAAAGGTCTGATGGGTGAATTCTTAGTAAACGCTCAGGGTGAAGACGTTGTTGCAGGCGTTCGTACTCCTATGCCGATCGCTCAGATGGCAGAAACCTTCCCTGAAGCATTTGCTGAATTCAACAAAGTTTGTGGTATCTTAGAAGACCACTACAGAGATATGCAGGATATGGAATTCACCATTGAAAACAAAAAACTGTATATGCTCCAGACCAGAAATGGTAAGAGAACTGCAAAAGCTGCTTTAAAAATCGCTTGTGACTTAGTTGATGAAGGCATGATCGATAAAAAACAGGCTGTTGCTATGATCGACCCCAGAAACTTAGACACTTTATTACATCCCCAGTTTGATGCGAAAGCATTAAAAGCTGCTACTCCTATCGGCAGAGGTTTAGGTGCTTCTCCCGGAGCTGCTTGCGGTCAGGTTGTATTTACTGCAGAAGATGCTGAAAGCTGGAACAACCAGGGCAAAAAAGTTATCTTAGTTCGTTTAGAAACTTCTCCCGAAGATATCACCGGTATGAAAGCTTCTCAGGGTATCTTAACCGTTCGTGGCGGTATGACTTCTCACGCAGCAGTTGTTGCTCGTGGTATGGGTACTTGCTGTGTATCCGGTTGTGGCGACATCAACATGGATGAAGAAAACAAAAAATTCACCTTAGCAGGTAAAACTTTCGTGGAAGGCGATGAAATCTCCATCGACGGTTCTACCGGTAACATCTATGATGGTATTATCCCCACCGTTGATGCTGAAATCGCTGGCGAATTTGGCAGAATTATGCAGTGGGCTGATGAATTCAGAACCTTAAAAGTTAGAACCAACGCTGATACTCCGGCTGATGCGAAAAAAGCAGTTGAGCTGGGTGCAGAAGGTATCGGTCTGTGCCGTACCGAGCATATGTTCTTTGAAGCAGACAGAATCGCTGCATTCAGAGAAATGATTTGTGCTGACACTGTTGAAGCAAGAGAAGTTGCATTAGAAAAAATCCTGCCCTATCAGCAGGGAGACTTCGAAGCTCTGTATGAAGCTCTGGAAGGAAATCCGGTTTGTATCCGTTTCTTAGATCCTCCGCTTCATGAGTTTGTTCCCACTGAAGAAGCTGACATCGCTGCTTTAGCACAGGCTCAGGGCAAAACCGTGGAAGATATCAAAGCTATCATCGCTTCCTTACACGAATTCAACCCCATGATGGGTCACAGAGGTTGTCGTTTAGCAGTTACTTATCCTGAAATTGCTAAAATGCAGACCAAAGCTGTTATCCGTGCAGCTATCAACGTGAAAAAAGCTCATCCGGATTGGAACATCGTTCCCGAAATCATGATTCCCTTAGTTGGCGATATCAAAGAATTAAAATATGTTAAATCTGCTGTTGTTGCTACTGCTGATGCTGAAATCGCAGCTGCCGGTGCAGACTTAAAATACGAAGTTGGTACTATGATTGAAATCCCCAGAGCTGCTTTAACTGCAGACGCAATCGCAACTGAAGCTGAATTCTTCTGCTTCGGTACCAACGACTTAACTCAGATGACCTACGGTTTCTCTCGTGACGATGCCGGTAAATTCTTAGATGCATACTATGATGCAAAAATCTTTGAAAACGATCCCTTCGCAAAATTAGACCAGACCGGTGTTGGTCAGTTAATGGAATTAGCTGTTACCTTAGGTAAAAAAGCTCGTCCTGAAATTCATTGCGGTATCTGTGGTGAACACGGCGGTGACCCTGTTTCCGTTGAATTCTGCCACAAAATCGGACTGGACTACGTTTCTTGTTCTCCCTTCCGTGTACCGATTGCAAGACTGGCTGCTGCTCAGGCTGCAATCAAAGGCTAAGATACAATTTTAGTTATCATATAGCATAAGAAAAATAGCTGTGAATGAAAATTCACAGCTATTTTTTTGTAAATCTCATAGTTGTTCTTGTCTAAAGAAGGGCAATGTGAACAATATAATGATTCGCCTCCCTTGTGTAAGGGGAGCGTTCAGGGTAGCTGACTGAGGGATTGAAGAATTTTGTTCATACCTGTCTAATAACAGCAAAAACTTCTCTTTGCATAATTTTTCTAAAAATATAGACAAATCCGAAAAAGTATGCTATACTGAATTTGCTAAACAAATCAAATAATCAAACAATAGGGGTATTTTCTGCTTTTTAGGAATACTTTTACTTTGTTTTGGTTATATTTCAATGTTAGAATTTGATAAAAATGCAAATTCCATATCATTGAAATATCCAAGGAAAGTAATATCCTTGTTTGTTTATTTATGATTTGTTTAGCAGCAATCGGAGTTTGCATTTTTTATGCATCAACTTCGGTTGGTGCATTTTTTATATTAAGGAGGAATTTTAAAATGAGGAGAAAAATTTTATGTCTGCTATTGCTTGTATGCTTACTGTTGCCAAGTGTCAGTATCCAATGTGATGCTTCACGAACATATAGCTACATTCAATATACTGCTTTTGTAAATAATGTTTTAGCTTATCAAAATGCAAAGATCGATAATGACTTTGTCTTGCTAATGTATAACAGATCTGCTTCTGTTTCTTTCAAAATATATGTTCCGGCAAATGGAACTTATACAATGTCAGCATTACTGGCTACTTCTCATGGATATGGTTTGTTAGGCGGGAAGTTTTATGCAGTGGCTGAGAGTGGTGAAAACGTTTGTTGGGAAAAAAACACCACATGGTCGAACGGTAATTGGGTTGAAGCTGATTCTACAATGTATTTAACTGCCGGAGATCATGTTATAACTATATTCGGAACAGACGTGTATGGACATCTTTATATCAGAGGTGTTTGGTTAGAATGTGTGCAGTTAGATAATACTGTTGTTCCCGTTAGTTCTGTGTCATTAAATACCGATTCTATAACGCTATCTGTTGGTCAGAATCAGCAATTAGTTGCACACAGTTTCCCAGCGTTAGCAACCTATAAAGGCGTTACTTGGTATAGCAGTAATGAAAGTGTGGCAACTGTTAATGCTAATGGTGTAGTTACAGCTAAAAGTGTAGGTACAGTCACTATTACAGCAAAATCCAATAATGGTAAAAGTGCAAGTTGTGGGATTACGGTGATGACCCCAACAACAAAATTGAATTATGAGAATTTTCGCTATGGATTTTTTAACGATGCCTTTGATTTTGGATATAATTACTATGAGAGTAATGGGAGGCCGGTATTTAACGATTATTATATCCCTATGGACAGATATATGCAATTAGGTTTTAGTCAGCCGAAAGCATGGATAAAGTCGAAAAGCAAGTGGGGCGGAAGTTGCTTCGGTATGAGTATGTCATCGATTCTTTTTTACAAGAATGTGATGTGGGAAGAACGATATGGTGGAACATATCCATTAGATTTTGATGAACCGGATTCTCAAACTGACAGCAATGAAATTAAATTACGGGAAATGATAGAATTACTTCAGATTTCTCAAGACTTAAAACCAAATCAGCCTAAATTCTCAGCTTCAGCAGTGGTAAGGGAACTTAATATGGGGAATCCTGTAAAATTTGGATTGAAGTCACCTGACGGAAAGCATGCTGTTGTTATATATGGATATACAGAATCCAATGGAGGATATATTTTTGATATTTACGATTGTTCCGGTTTTGTGACCCATTTTATTTATCTAAACGATAACGCATGGCAATTTGTATATGATGATAATTCATGGAGCCGTAACTATACATGGTCGCCAAATAATTATTGTACATATAGCTCATTAAAAGCATTACATGATGAAATTAAATATGGTAATAACCATAACGCAGCATCTTTGTTTTCACTTGTAGATGTGCCCGAGCAAATATATATGGTTTATCCCATGACAGATGTTATTGTGAAAAATTCAAACGGTAACTCGTTATCTATTTATGATGGTGAAATTACAAATGAAATAGAAGGATTAAATGTAACTTCGAGTTCTTATTTAAGCGATAATCCAATTTATGATATTGTTGCTCCTATCGACACATACACTATTATTGGACAACATGAAGAACAGTGTGAAACATCACTGACAAATGATTATATGTCTGTTTCTGTTGCCGCAAAAGGAAATAACCCTATCACAATTTCCGAAGATTTATCTAAAATTACCTTATCCGACGGCGGAGATTTTACAATTAAATATACTACCTTTGATAATATTTTTGATGAAATCATTTTAACCGGTACTGCAAGTGGGGAAGTTTCTGCTACATTGGATGGAACCAATGTAATTGTGACAGGAGCAGACACATTAGAAGTTGCTGCAACTGTCGGAGGCGAAGAAGTAAAGGAAGAAGCGAAAGACTTATCGCAATATGAATCAGTTAGTGTTGTCTGTGAAGCAGGTTCATCCACTACATTACAAATTATTGCAGGAGAAACAAAATTAACCGAAAAAACAACTTTGCCGGAAAGAACGCAAGTTGCAACTCCGGGATATGATTTAGAAAGTGGAACCTATGAAGAAGGTCAAACTTTAAGTTTTACCAAGGATGATGAAACCATTATCTATTACACTACTGATGGCAGTATTCCTTCCGAAGATAATGGTATGATTTATTCATTACCCATCGAAGTGAATCAAACTATGACCATTCATGCGATTGCCACTAAATACGGATTTTTAGACAGCGATGTGGTAACCTTAGATTACACTTTGCCGACCGTAGAAATGCCTCGTGCAAATTATGAATCCGGAGAATACAAAGAATCCATTGAATTATCATTAACGAATGGTAATGCCGAGGATAAAATTTACTATACATTAGATGGAACCAATCCCTTTGAATATGGTAGATTATATACCGTTCCCATTCATTTGTTTGAAGATACTGAACTAATGATGTATACTGTTCATAATGGTTGTGTCAGTGAAGTGAGTGAGTATTCTTATACCATCACTCATGAAAAACCTTTCTTCTTTGAAAATACAGCAATCAACCAAGAAAATGAATTGATTACATTGGATAATGTTGGTGATTTAACAGAAGTCAAAGTTTCTGTGAAAAAGATGATGGAAGGAGAGCAAACCGGTAATTTTGTGGTTGCTTTATATGACGAATCCGGAAAACTAGTTGCACTTTCTTTCAAGGAAGATACCATTTTGGAAGAAAATAAAACGGTTACCTTACCGATTCTCGGAGATGTTTCTACAGCAGTATCTATGAAAGTGATGGTAATGGATTCCAATGCGAAACCAATTGGTAATTTACAGGAACAGCAATTTTCTTCTACAGTGGATTAAAGACATAAAAAACGGCTCAAATGAGCCGTTTTTTCGTTATATCCAACCGTTGTAGGTTGCGCAGGTTCCAACCACGTTAATCAGCAGTCCGAGGATTGCCAAGGGGTATTGTACTTTTTCCAGGCGGTCATCTTTATCCAAAAGATACAAGATGCCTAAGAATGCGTAGGGAAGGGCATCTAAGGGATAACGATTGCCAAAATGGAAGCCACCCATAGTTTTGTGAGCGGTAAGAAGTAACAGGTGTACCATCACAGAGCAGGGAATTAAAGCAAGAAGAACCCGGTTCGTATTTTTTTGTTTTATCAGTCCGTAAATCAGATAAATGACATAGGAGAAAAATACCGGTGTTACAAGATAAAAGGCGGTACCGTTAAATTTGGGGAATTCTACTTTCCCGTTTTGAGCTATTGTCGGAAGTTTAAACAGAAGCGGAAGATTTGTTTTTATATAATCTAAGTGAAACTGACCGTTTGTTGCTTCCTGAAATTCAGGTAAATAATTATGCCCGAATTCAAAGATAGAGTCAAATCGGAGATAATTTAAGAGCATGTAACTTGCGGCAATCACGCAAGGTGCGATTGCCCATTTTAGTTTTGGAACAATAATTTGCCAAACATTTTGGTTGGGATTTTCTTCTTTTAATCCATCGTATAATATGTATAATAAAATAGGTGCATACAAGGCGTTAAAGGGTCTGCAGCCTACGCTGCATGCCCAAAAAGCAAGACTTAAGCCACCTTTTTTGGTGACAGCATAATAAATGGACATAACAGAGAGCATAAAGCAAAGATTCTGTGCAATAAACCAAACCCAACCGTTTACCGCAATAAAAACCATATTGGTGCAAACTGTTATAAACAGAGTCCAGAAAATAGAGCTGTTATCACTTTTTCCAAACTGTTTCAGCAGTTTAAATACATATAAGGCACCCACGATACTGACAACCAACGCAATCCAACCGTCAGGTGTTGCAGTTCCGAAGAACAGCACAAAAGGGAGCATGAGATAAGAAGGGAAGGGGGGAAAGCTGACAAAAAATTTTCCCTGATATTCTGCGATTTCCAGATGAGAATAATTAGTTCCCAAATCCAGATGTCCTTGGAGCCATCTTGCTGCTTGCAGAGAATAGGAATTATAGTGATTTGTGACCCAGGGCCACATTCCGGTGAAAGCCCATACCACACAGTATACTGCAATCATACAGAATGTTATGGCTAAAAAGGAAGACAGTGGGAATTTTTCTTTTGAAAGATTGGCTTGTATTTTCATAGGAACTCCTTTATTTCATAAAATAATCTTCTATTCTATTATATATCAATTTATCGCAAAAATCAACCCCCGAAGTAAAAGCTGTCAGAGGATATGGGAGAAGATAACAGCTTTTTCATTAGGATTCTACTTTTGAAAAAAATTTTTTATGCTGTCATATCAATGTTGGTCTGTTTCAGTATACCATATTATGAAAAAATTGTTAAGAATTCTGATTCGTAAAAAAGGCAATCTGTTGTTCAAACAGATTGCCTTTTTTAAATTGTCCTTTATTAAGTTTGTTTAGATTAGAATAAGGGAACTAAGTTTGCATTTAACAGCATCGCTTTCACGGTACCGGTAGAAGCGGTATTTAAGCTGATAGAGTAATCAACAGTAGTACCAACTTCTTGTTCGGTAGTGTCGATTACGATTAAGTTAATCTGAACCAGTTTGTTGCCTACGTATTCAGCAACGAATAAGGTTACGATTCCGTCATCAGCATCAGCTGCTTTCTTGTAGGTTACAGAAGCGGTATCACCATTTAATGCAAAGCCGGTGAAACCGTCTAAGAGGATTGCATCATACTGTGCAGTATAAGTAGCATCACCGGTTACTGCAGCGATTTCCTTATCCCAACCGGTGAAGGTGTAGGTATACTGATCATCAGCTGCTTTGTCGGTAGTGCCTTTGTAAGAAGGAGCAGCACCGTATGCATAGGTTTCGGTGGTGGTTACACCATCAACGATCCAGGTAACGGTGTATTCGTTTACAGTTTCGTCATACTGTGCAGTATAGGTAGCATCGCCGGTTACTGCAGCGATTTCCTTATCCCAACCTGCGAAGGCGTAGGTATACTCGGCATCAGGTGCTTTGTCGGTAGTGCCTTTGTAAGAAGGAGTAGCACCGTATGCATAGGTTTCGGTGGTGGTTACGCCATCAACAATCCAGGTAACGGTGTATTTATTTACAGTTTTGTTATACTGTGCAGTATAGGTAGCATTTCCGGTTACGGTAGCGATTTCAGTATCCCAACCTGCGAAGGTGTAGGTATACTCGGCATCAGGTGTTTTGTCGGTAGTGCCTTTGTAAGAAGGAGTAGCACCGTATGCATAGGTTTCGGTGGTAGTTACGCCATCAACAATCCAGGTAACGGTGTATTCATTTACAGTTTTGTTATACTGTGCAGTATAGGTAACATCACCGGTTACTGCAGCGATTTCGTTATCCCAACCTGCGAAGGTGTAGGTATACTGAGCGTCAGCTGCTTTGTCGGTGGTACCTTTGTAAGAAGGAGTGGTGCCTTCTACATAGGTTTCGGTGGTAGTTACACCATCAACAATCCAGGTAACGGTGTATTCTGCCGGTTCGGGAATTACTAAATCACAGTTTACATAGTTTAACTGATCTTTGTATTCCTGTTCGAAGTCACCGGAGGTATCGCCGGGAATCGGAGCAGTTTTGGATAAACGTAAGGAGTAAACAATTGCAGTTTCGGTACCATTGTTGGTTAAGGTAAAGGTGTTAGTGCCTTTTCTTGCGTAGATGTATTCTACGTCGATAGTACCGTCATTTGCACCGTTGTTGTTCCAGCCGTACTGTGCCTGGTAAATTTCACCGTAGTAACCTAAATCAGATTCAACGGTGAAGAGGTTTTTGTTCTGGTCATCAATCTGCATCTGTAAGTAACGCAGACCGTTTTCATCCACATCAACGGTAATTACAACAGAGCTTCCTGCCGGCATAGCTACATAACCGCCTTCTGCAGTTGCACCGCCTTCATAAGAAGTGATGAAGCTGTTGATGTTGGAAGAACCGTCGTTTCTACCTAAGTAGATGTGATTTTCCGGTAAGGGCAGAGTTTCAACTTCTGCTTCTGCAATGTAATCAACACCCTGGTTAGCCAGTTCGGTGAAGGTTAAGGTTGCAGTTGCATCAGTGGTTTCGATAATGTTTGCACCTTTGATTAAGTAGAAGTATTTTTCTGCGCCTGCAGTTAAGGTTGCGATATGACCGGTTTCGTTTACGATAGTAACAGCTTTATCAGCAGTTACTTTGTATGCACCGGTGTAGGGTGCGGTGTAGGTAACGGTGGAAACCGGAGTGGGAGTTGCGGTAGGTTCGGGAGTGGTAGTCGGTTCGGGTTCTACAACAGTTTCAGTTTTTACTAAGGGTAAGTAATCTAAAGAAGCAGTTGCGCCGTTTAAGTCCAGTTTACCTAAGTCAATTGCAGATAAGATACAGTTGTTGGGACCAACTAACTCAATGGTAATTACGTTTTTACCTGCTTTTAAGTAGATGGGCTGATCCTGATAGTAACCGCTGGACCAACCGGTGCTGGTCAGATTGTGTTCGGTGTAATAACCGTCTTCAGTAGTTACTTTAATGGTAGTAGGACCATTGTTAGTCATCCAAACGGTATATACCTGCATTGCATATACGCCGGTGTAGGGAACTTCGATTTCGTATTTACCCCAGTCTCCGGTAATCATGGTGAAGGAACCATCTGCATTGAAGGGAGAGGAAGAGGTTGCCTGATAGTCCACGCCTTCCACAGCGTTAGCGCCGTTGGTGAAGGTGGTCATCGCATAGTTTTCACCCACATAACCATTTTTATGAGAGGTTAAGTCACCGAATCTACCGGTCCAAGCGGATGCATTGCCGGAAATGGTGGGAGTCGGAGTGGGAGCCGCAGTGGGAGCAGGAGTTGCAGTAGCTGCGGGAGGTGTAGTAGGAGCGGTAGTAGGAGTAGGAGTAGCGGACGGTAACGGAGTTCCGCTGCCGGGGATTCTGTCAGTCTGTTTTAACAGATAGGAGAAGTCCATGGAGTTGCCGCCGTCCATTCTACCAATATCGTAGTCTTTAATGTAGAAGGAAGTGGTACCGGTGTTTTCAATATAGAAGGTGTTGGTACCGGTGGTGAAGTACATAGGTTGGTCCTGAGGAGGAGTCATTCTGTTGGTCCAGGTATCTGCCTGAGTAATGGAGTAGTCACCGTAGTAACCTCTGTCGGTAGTTACTCTAACTTTTGCAGTGCCGCTGATGGTGGGCAGTCTCAGCTGGAATGCGTATACACCGGTGTAGGGGATATCATCCACGGTAATGGTAGTGTATTCGCCGGGATTCAAGGTCAACCGGGGTTCACCGTCGGAGGTGTAGCCATTGAAGTAACCTGCCTGGTCCTGAGCTGCATATACCCATTCAGCCTGTTTTTTGGTATCTTTCATAGTGGGGGTGATGCCTGCATCAACTAAATCCTGAGTTGCACCCAACTGAATGTCGGAAATAGTACAAGCGTTCGCACCGATGTTGGATACTTTTACAGTAGCTTTGCCAGCGGGCAGATAGATGATTTCGTAATCGCCGTCGGTGCCTGCAGTGTAGTACTGGTCAGCAGTGCCGATAGCAACTTCGCCATAGTATTCGTCGTTGGAAACAACTCTTAAAGTGGTGTTGCCGGTAGCTTTGACTTTTAAATAGTATAAGCCTTCGGTTGCAACAGGCACGTTGAAGGTTGCCCAACCGTTTGCATTCATAGTGATTGCAGTGTTGTCATTATTGGTAACGCCTTCGTAAGTGGAAACGTTACCCCAGAAGGTACCTGCAGTACCCATTTTGGTAATAGCAGTAGTGGTGATTAAAGTGTTTTCTTCTACGTCTAAATCGCCGGTGGATTTCACGAAATCGATATAATCCATAGAATCAAAGCCGGCAGCATCCAGACGGCCGAAGTCAAATTCAGCAATGGTAATCGGGTAATCGCCAATGTTTTCTACATTAATGGTATTGTTACCGGATTTAAAGTAGATTGCCTGGTCCTGATACATTGCAGGGTTGTTGGACCAACCGATGGTGGTGAAGTAGTAGTCACCGTAGCAGTCGCCAACAGTTGCACGTAAGGTAGTGGGATTACCAATAGAGGAACATTTAATCTGCATACCGTATACGCCGGTGTAAGGAGCGCTCCAGTTGAAGCTTGCAGTGTCACCGGGGTTTAAGGTTAAGGAAGCAGAAGCGTTAACAGCAAAGTCACCGTAGTAACCGTTGAAACCTTCCTGTGCTTTAACGTTACCGCACCAGGTTAAGGGAACTAACGGATAATCGCCGGTAGCCATGTAGTCTAACAGTCTCTGGGGAACATAGAATCTGTTGTTATAAGGTTCCCAAACTGCGATCTGACCACCTAAGTCAACTTTATCGCCGTTGATGGTTGCAACAGACTGGTTTGCTTCAATAGAAACGTTTACACCGCTGAATTTGAAAGTAGCGCAAGTGTTGGTAGCGCCGTTTTCGTCAGTTTTGGGGGTAATGCTACCTTTGGAGGTAACGTTTACGAACAGTTCATCGGTAGCATCTGCTAAGTCTAAACCTAAGCAGTCTGCAATCCAGGGAGCGATGTCATCATTGTCGATAACGTAGTTGGTGAAGTTGGAAGCAGCACCGGGAGTGGAAGCTGCACCTTTGGGCATGGTGATGCCGGAGGGAGCATAGATACACAGAGGCACGTTTCTTGCAGTGTGGTCTTTAGAATCCCAGGTTAATGCGGAGGTGGGGTTCACACCGCTTCTGATCTGAGATACTGCAGTAGCCTGATCTTTGATGTTCATACCACCGGTATCGTGGTCAGCGGTCATAACAACGATGGTATCGTTTCTCTGTTTTGCCCATTCGATAGCCCATTTACAGGTTTCGTCGAATTCGATGAAGTCACCGATGTTTTCTAAAGCATCGTTATCGTGTCCACCGGTATCAATCATAGCAGCTTCGATCATTACTGCGAAACCTTCGTCACTACCGGACAGAGCGGTAACAGCAGCTTTGGTCATTTCCACTAAGTTTGCATCGGTGGATGCTTTTTTATAGTCAAAGGGGTGAGTGTACTGGTTTAAGTTACTCCAGATTTTGTCACCGGGTTTTACATTTGCCAAATCGGTTTTGTTGTTCACAAATCTGTAACCACGCTGTTGAACTAAGGTTTTCATATCGTTGAAGCTAGCGTAGTAGAAACCGGGGCACAGGTTTACATCATAGTCCTGATAAACTGCCTGTTCAGACATAGGACGGTAAACACCACGGTTGTAATAGTGTGCGGTAAATGCAGCGGGAGTAGCGTGAGAGAATTCGTATTTGGATACAACACCTACTCGTTTACCTGACAGTTCCGCAGCTTCTAAAATGTTCGCTTTGGGGTTTAAGTAAGCATCCACACCAATGGAGTACAAACCTGCTTTGTGACCAACTGCCAGAGCGGTACCGGATGCCGCAGAGTCAGTAACGGATGCACCGGCAGGATAAGTGGTTACACCTGCAACCAGGTAATCCTTGATGTACAGTTTGTTCACGGTTTGAGGAGTGGTATTGGGATATTTGGAGTTAATACCACCTGCTTGTTTTACTGCGTCGGTAAGCTGGAAGGGCACATAGCCTGCACCGTCACCAATAATGTAGATGACGTTTTTCATCTTACCTGTGTTCGCTGCTGATACTGTGGTTGTGGTAACGGTGAACATTGACATTACCATCATCAGTGCCAGAAGCATTGAAAGAAGTTTTTTTTGTCTCATATGTTGGGTCTCCTTTCATGTTTTGTATTTTATATTTTTTTTACATTAAAATATAAAGATATTATACCACTTTTATTTTATTAGTAAAGGGAATATCTGCTTTTTTGTATCCCCCAAAATTTGCTTTTGTCTTTGTACCGAAGACAAATGGATGCACAATGTCTACAGGCAACCGAAAAAGCCTTGAAAACATTGAGTTTTTTACATAAGATTTAAAAGAAAAAATATTACAAAAAATTTACAGAAAAAATTTTTCTTGTGGTGACTGAGAGAAATATGAAATTGTAACCAAAAAAATTTTTTTTCATAGAATGAAGTGAACGCAGATAGAGCAAAATTGAAAACGGTTGTATCTGTGATTTATAAAAATAACAGGAGGATTTAATATGTCGAAAGATTGTGCAACCGGCAGCATCCGTGATGCGGTTTGTATCCATACCGATAAAGTTTACGACGCCTGCAAAGACAAGGATTGTATCGTAGATGCCAGAGTATATGTAACTCCTTGCGGTCAGGAACTGATTGACCGTTCCATCAACATCAAAGTGAAAAAGGCTGAAATTATTTGGATATACACCGATGTGGAAGAAGTTCCGTTCAATCGTGGTTTTTATACTGTTGATTTAAAATACTTTTTTAAAGTGTATCTGGATGTGTTCACCGGCGTTGGACGTCCGGTTACGGTAGAAGGGTTAGCTACTTTTGATAAAAAAGTAATTTTATTCGGCTCCGAAGGAAAAGCAAAGACTTTTACTTCCAAATATCGCCCCGATGAAAGAGATATCCAGCTTTCTGTCAAAAATAATTTGCCTGAAGCAATTGTAGAAGTGGTAGAACCCATTGCATTGAGTGCTAAAGTGGTGGAACGTCATCAGCATCATTGTTGTTGTGAAATTGATTGTTCCAGCTTACCCCGTGAAATTTGTGCTTGTTTTGAAGATGAAATTATCGGAGAAGAACGGGACAAAAATGTCTATGTTACTTTGGGATTATTTTCAATTATTCGTCTGGAACGAAATGTACAGCTGTTAGTGCCTGTTTACGATTTCTGTGTGCCGGATAAAGAATGTGTGGGTGCAACCGAAGATAATCCTTGCGATTTGTTTGACAACATCAATTTCCCCGTGGATGAATTTTTCCCGCCCAATGCTTGCAGTTTTGACAATCCCGGATTATCAACCCCTCGTGAAACCACTCAGAGAACTTGCGGATGTAAATGAAAAAAGAGGCGTAACGCCTCTTTTTTATTTCAAAATATTTTGTTTTTTTAAATATTGCAGAAGACCTTTGCAACCTGCAACAACGTCCCGATAGGTATCTTCAAAATTACCGGTATACCAAGGATCTGCAATGTCACCGCCTTCAGCAAAGTCTAATAGTTTTTTTATTTTATTGAACTTATCTTCGCTGATAATTCGCCTGATATTTCTTATATTCATAGAATCCATCGGGATAATCAAATCGTAGTTTTCATAATCTTGTTTTGTCAGTTGAATCGCATATTTCCCATCGGTTGAAATACCGTGTTCTTTTAAAATCTTTTTGGTACCGTGATGAACGGGATTTCCGATTTCTTCCCGACTGGTAGCGGAGGATTGAATATGAAAATCATCCGAAATTCCAAGTTGTTTTACCATATCTTTCAGTACAAATTCTGCCATAGGACTTCTACAGATATTTCCGTGGCAGACAAACATAATTTTAATCATAAATTACTCCTTGATAAATTTCTGTAAACACTATAACACAAAATATATTTATTGGCAATACCTATTGGAAAATCAATTGACAAATATGTAAGGCTATGATATGATGAAAAAAGTAAAAAATGCTTTAAATTAAGGAGAATCCTTATGAAAATCATAGATATGCATATCCACGCATGGGGTGAAAAACCGGAACCGGACAAGCTGATTTCAAATATGGAAAAAGCCGGAGTTTGGGGCGGTTGTGTCATATCCACATTTCCGAAAGGAACAAATTTTGGAGCAGGTCTTTCTTTTGAAGAAAGGGTGGGAGAGGTCTTAGCGTGGCAAAAAGGATATGAGGACAGAATTTTTCCGATACTGTGGATTCATCCGTATGAAGACAACATTTGTGAAAAAGTGAAGGATGCCGTTAAACGTGGAATCTGTGGATTTAAGATGATTTGTACAGATTACGATGTATCCTGTAAAGAATCTATGGACGTTTTGCGAACCATTGCCGGGTCGGATGTTCCTGTGATGTTTCATTCGGGAATTTTATGGGATGGTACCGATTCATCCAAGTACAATCGTCCGGTCAACTGGGAAGTCCTTTCTGAAATTCCCGGTCTTCGTTTTTCGTTGGCGCATTGCTCCTGGCCTTGGACTGATGAATGTATCGCAGTGTACGGTCAGTTTTTGAATGGACAAACACACTCCAATCAGCCGGAAATGTTTTTGGATACCACTCCCGGTACGCCGGAAATTTATCGTAAAGATTTAGTGATGAAACTTTTTGGTTCTGAATACGATACAGGGCATAATGTGATGTTTGGAACGGATTGCTTTGCGCATGATTACAAATCTCATTGGGCAGAAAAATGGTTGAAGATTGATAAAAATCTCATGTTGGAATCGGGCGTTCGAAAAGAAATTATAGAGAATTATTTTTATGGCAATGTGATGCGTTTTTTAGGAAAATCTTCTGCTGTATCTCATATGCTTCCCAGTCCTGACAATGCAGGCGGATGGAAAGCCACAAATCCTGAAGTCACAGCTATTATCAAAAAATGGTATCAAAAATTAAATTTCCCAACTTGCTTTGACGATGAATTTTACAGAGCAATACAGGAAATAGCTGTTTCTGATATGATTATAGCAACAGAGTATGATGCTGACTGTCAGGATGGCAAACGCAATTTGTTGTCTGCGTTATTTTTGGCAGAAAAATTATCCGAAAAATATCAGGAACAAAAAATTCCGGAAGATATTTTGATGGATTCGCTTTCGGAAATTCTTACTTATACCTATATTTTCAGCGATATAAAAAACCAACTTTTTTTAGGCAGAATGGACTGGATTTTACGAATCTTAAGTGGTGAAATCATACAGTTGGGACGGTTGCAGTTTGCTTTGGAGGCATCTTCTGTTGCGATTCCTCAAAAGAATATAGCGGTTGGAGACACCATATTAAGATGCTATATTCCAAAAGGCGGCAAAATGAACACAGAAGATGTATTGTTTTCGATACAAAAGGCGAGAGAATTTTTCGGGGATTATCCCATAATCGTAACTTCCTGGTTGTTGGATGAAACACTCAGAGAATTATTGCCGGCGGGAAGTAACATTTTAGCATTTCAATCTTTGTTTGAAACGGTAAAAAAGGTAGAATCAGATGCAATTTTACGGTTTGTGTTCCGTTGGAATACCAATCGTTTTAATGTGAAGTTTTTGCCTTGTTACAATCGCTTGTCAACAGAGGTTCAACAAGCAGTTTTGTCGGGTAAAACATTCTATGAAGTCACAGGTTATTTGAAATAAACAGAGGGAGATTTATGAATCTATTTTATCCTTTTTATTATCAGAATTTTAAATGTATCGGCGGAGCGTGCAAGCATAGTTGTTGCATTGGTTGGGAAATTGATATCGACCGGGAAACTTATGAGAAATACCAAGGTGTTTCGGGAGAAATAGGGGAGCGATTATCACGTCATATTTCCATCGAAGAAACGCCGCATTTCATTTTAGAAAAAGAGGAACGTTGTCCCTTTTTAAACAAAGATAATTTATGTGATATTATTTTAGAAAAAGGGGAAGATTATCTTTGTCAGATTTGTACCGATCATCCTCGGTTTCGCAATTATTTTACCAACTGTATCGAGGTAGGAATCGGACTTGCTTGTGAAGAAGCGGCAAGGTTGATTTTATCCCAAAAAGAACCTTTTTTTATGCCTGAAAAGGATGCGGAAATTTTAACGGCGGAAGAAAAACCTTTTTTTCGCTTCCGAAGGGAACTTCTAACCAAAGTTACAAATAGACAAGAACCGTTCTTTCAAAGAATTTTGTCATTGTGTCAAGGATACGGCATTTTATTTCCGGAGAAATCTCATCAGGAATGGGCAGGGATTTTTCTTTCCCTGGAGCATTTGGATAACCATTGGATTGAACTGTTAAAACAGTTACAACAAACGGAAACAATGAATCCTTTGCAAGAAGAATGGGACCTCCCGCTGGAGCAGCTTTTTTGTTGTTTTATTTATCGGCATTTGGCAGGTGGTTTGGAAGACGGAAGCTACGGAGAGCGAATTTTATTTGCGTGTTTGGCTGTTGTTATGATTTCTTTTTTAGCTTCTTTGCAACAAAAGACAGTCGGAAATTTTACCATGGATGATTTCGTAGAACTGGTCAGATTATATTCTTCTGAAATTGAATACAGCGAAGAAAATACCCAAATGCTTTTAGATGTTCTGGCTACCCAATAGCAGCAGATTCCATTGAGTTTGTGGTATGATAACAGAATGATTAGGAGGGATCTATTATGATTGATATTTCAAAAATTGATAAGAATT
This sequence comes from Clostridia bacterium, assembly GCA_045638525.1. GTDB lineage: Bacteria > Bacillota > Clostridia > UMGS1840 > UMGS1840 > SIG452. The sequence continues at coordinate 49,012 of JAZUBQ010000012.1, read as the reverse complement.
TTACCATTCCAACCAAAATTGAAAAACAAGATATCAAATTTTATAATGCAGGTGAAGCACCCTTTCAGATATATGGATTGATGAGAGAACAAGACAGATACAGACGAATGCCGGATGCGGTTGCACAAACAGTCAGCGAAGGTGTATATTATCTTCATAACCATACTGCGGGCGGAAGAGTGCGTTTTGCTACCGATAGTGCTTACATATCGATTTATGCCAAAATGGACTGTTTGGGGAAAATGCCTCATTTTGCATTGACAGGTTCTGTCGGGTTTGATTTGTATGTTGATCAAACTTATGTAAAAACATTTGTGCCTCCCTATGATATTGAGGATGAGTTAGAAGGGATTATTGAATTTGAAAATAAACAAATGCGGGAAATCACCATCAATTTCCCGTTGTATTCCGGTGTATTGGACTTATATATCGGTCTGCAGGAAACAGCTGAAGTGAAGGCGGCAAAACCATATCTTAACAGTAAACCTGTTGTGTATTATGGATCTTCTATCACACAGGGAGGTTGCGCTTCAAGACCCGGAATGGCTTATCAGGCGATTGTTTCCCGACAGTTTCATTACGATTACATCAATCTTGGCTTTTCAGGGAATGCAAAAGCCGAAGATGAAATGATTGAATACGTTAAAAATATGGATATGTCCATTTTTGTTTATGACTATGACTACAATGCCCCAACGGTGGAGCACCTTCAGAACACACATCAAAAAATGTTTCAGGCAATCAGAGAACAACATCCTTTGTTGCCGATTGTGATAATGTCACGTCCAAAGCATTTTTTAAATGAAGAAGAAAAACAAAGACGTAGTATTATCGAAAATACTTATCTGGAAGCAGTTGCTTCGGGGGATTGCAACGTATATTTTATTGACGGGGAAAAACTGACCGAATTATGCAAAGATTCCGGAACGGTAGATAACTGTCATCCTACCGATTTTGGTTTTGCCTCTATGGCAAAGTCACTGATTGACGTGATGGAGCAGATTAAGATACAGTAAGTGAATAACATAAAAAAATGCGGCAGTTTGCCGCATTTTTTTTATGTTAATGTATAATTTTTGAGGTGATTATAAATACTCGGGTCATGATTTACGCTTCAAGATAAATGGTTTGATTTTCTTTTAATACAAAGGATTTTGGATCTACTGTAATTTCCGCAAAATGATGATTTTCATCAATCAGGAAAGCTTTGAAGTGTTTGTCGCAGTCGATGCTGATAGTTGTATCAGAGCCGATGTTTGCAATCAAAATTCCTGAGGTTTCACCATTGGTAGCGCTTAATGCATACACATCTTCGTTATCGCTGGAACAATGGGTTTGAGTACCGAAATCATACAATTTTCCAAATGCGTAAAAAGAATAATAGGTACAAAACGGTTCATAGGTGATGGGGTTGAACATACCGCCATATACAGACTGTCCGATTCGTGCATCGTAGTAATTGAGCATTGCAACAGAGGTGTTTTGCAGTGCACACATATTTGCAGCGGCGGTGGCTGCAGCAAAGGAGGTTCCTCTGACGTGTTTATAGGGTGCCGTGTTCCATTCGTTTAAGTGGGTTTCTAAGTTGGGAATTCCGTATTTTTCCAACTGTGAATCCAGATATTTCTGGCGTAAAACATTGCTTTTCACACTAGAATAGCTATGGAACGTAAAGAAATCCAGCGGAACATTTTCTTTTGATACCATTTCCATAAATTCTTCAAAAAACACTTTGAAGTAGCGGATTCTTTTCTGCCATTTGATGGTCTGAACGGTTGTGTAGGCGGCGGAAAGTTCTTTTTCATCAATGATTTCATCAATAAACGGGAAACCACAGCTACCGTAGCCACCGATTTTAATTTTGTCTCCAAAACAATTCTTTAAATAGCTTGCAGCCACCTTATACAATTCAAAAAACTCTTCTTTGGTGCCGTGCCACATGCCGTTGTCTTCGGGGGCAATGTTGCCATCCGGTTCGTTCCAGATTTCCCAGTATTCGATTCCAAATTCAAAGCCATTTGCCCAACCTTCGTTGTAATGACGGATAATATGTTCGCAGATTCTTGCCCATTTGTGATAGTCTTTTGGAGGATCCGTTCTGTATCTTCTGATGTGTTGGTTACATTCTATGGTAATTCCTAATCTGTAAACAGGGGAACAACCGTATTCGTGCAGATTTTTTAAAAGTAAATCCGTAAATGCAAAATCGTAGTTTTCGGGATCGGTTTCGTCTGCATCAAAATCTCTGAAAATATTGGGCACATCCACATAAATATTTCCGCCAAAGGGACCTCCAACATCGTGAAGACGTGCATAAGGAATATGAGCATCTTTGAGATATTTCATATAACTGTAGTTAATGCCTAAAAACGGGGGCTGTCCAACTCCGTGCATCGGTTTGATTTTTCCTATAGTTTTTTGAAAATCAACTGTGATATTGGTATTCATAAATGACACGACCTTCCTTAAAATGTTTCTGATACGAGAAAATAAACTATCATGATATATTATACCGTGTTGCAGTTGTAAATTAAAGTATCCAAATTCACATTTTTGTCTTATCTTTTGATTTTTGTTTGTAAAAGCAGGGGATATCGTTTGGTTTTTATGCTGTATTTACGTTAAATGATGAATCAACCGAATATGATACCAATAAAAAAGTTGAAAAATGCAAATATATGACAAAAATACAAATTTAGGTACTTTAATTTTGTTATACAATGGTATACAATTTATTATGAGAATGTTTGTGTAGCAGAATATATAAATTAAATTCGGAAGGAGTTTTTGTATGAGATATAAGTTTTTAAGATTCCCCGGCGGAAAATCCAAAGCTGTAACACTAAGCTATGACGATGGCGTTGTGGAAGATTTGAAGCTTGCAGATTTGTTGGCAGATTACGGCATGAAATGTACCTTCAATTTGACCGGAAGCAAATTTAAAACAATCATTTTGTCAGATGAAGATGTCAGAAATCATATTCTGAATCAAGGGCACGAAGTTGCGATTCACGGTTATTTTCATCGTCCGGAGGGCACTTTGCGTCCCATTGAAGGCATCAGAGATGTGCTGGATTGCAGAATGGAATTAGAGCAGAGATTTGATATGATTATCCGTGGTATGGCATATCCGGACAGTGGAATCAGACGTTTTACAAACAATGCTTCCTATGAAAGAATCAAAGGATATTTGACCGATTTGGATATTGCCTATGCAAGAACAGCGGGGGAAGATAATAACTCATTTATGCTCCCGAGCGATTGGCATAGCTGGATTCCCACAGCACATCATAAGAATCCGAAACTGTTAGAGTATGTTGAAGAATTTCTTAAACTGAATCCCAACGGTAAAATATATGGTTCGTTCAGATACCCCAGGCTGTTTTATCTGTGGGGGCACAGTTTTGAGTTTGCACAGGATGATAACTGGGATATTATTGAAAAATTCTGTGAAAAAATGGCACATAATGACGATATCTGGTATGCAACCAATATGGAAATCTATGACTATGTAACTGCATACAATTCGTTGATTTTCAGCGCATCCGAAACCAAGGTTTACAATCCGACTTTGTTTGATATCTGGTTTGATGTGGATGCCACACTCTACAAAATTGCTCCCGGAGAAACTTTGAACATAGAATAATTGTAAAAGAAGGATTTTAGTATGACACAAATTGATAATCGTTTTGAAACAGCTGCATATAAAAGATCACGGGCATCCTATATGGTTCAGTGTACCGTGGAATATTTTGTTGCTTTGCTTGTTTCCGATGCTTTTTTAGCAAAACTTTTGACACACATTGGACTAAGTGACGCCTTAGTTGGTATTATTTCTTCATTTATCTCTTTGGCATTTGTATTTCAGCTTGCGTCCATATTTTTATTGAAGAATAAGATCAGTGCCAAAAAATTGGTCATTGTATCGGATACACTCAGTATCATGTTTTTTATGTTCTTGTACTTTGTTCCGTTTTTGCACATTTCCAATGAACTAAAAACGGTGCTTGTCGTTTTAAGTGTTTTAATGGCGTATGCTTTTAAGTACCTGATATATTCTATCTGTTTTAAGTGGGCAAATTCATTTGTGCATCCAAACAAAAGAGGTGAGTATTCTGCAATTAAGGAAATCATATCGCTGGTGTCCGGAATGATTTTTACCGTTGTTATCGGGAATATTATCGACAGATATGAAGGAATCGGCAATATTGAAGGTGGATTCTTGTTTGTTGCAATCGCCATCTTGATTTTTAATATTGTCAATTTAATTTGTCTGGCACTCATCAAAAAAGAAGCGGTTGACGAGGAAGAGGAAAACAATGCTGTTCCGTTAAAAGAGGTTTTGGACAATACCATCGGAAATCATGCTTTTAAGAAAATCATTGGCCTTCAGGTGCTCTATGATGTTGCAAGATATTTCACCATTGGGTTTATCGGAGTATTTAAAACAAAGGAACTTTTAATGTCGGTTGCTTTGGTTCAGGTTGTCAATGTGATTGCAAATCTTGTCAGATGCTTGATTTCTGTTCCGCTTGGTAAATATTCCAATAAAAATTCTTACGTCAAAGGTTTTAAACTTGGCTTAATTCTTGCGGCATCAGCATTTTTATTGAATGTATTCACTACCCAGTCAACCTGGTGGATTATCATTATTTATACCGTGTTATATAACGCAAGTGTTGCGGGTACCAATATGAATTCCTATAATATCGCTTACAATTATGTGGATTCAAAATATATCTCGCAGGCTATGGCAATCAAAAACAGCATCGGCGGCATTGCAGGATTTTTGGCATCTCTTGTGGGAAGCAGAATTTTGACAGCTGTTCAAAATAACGGCAATCAGCTTTTTGGCATACATATCTACGGTCAGCAGATATTATCACTCATTTCCTTTGTTATAATGACCATTGCAATATTGTTTATCAAATTTAAAATAGAAAAAGAAAAAATTATGGTTCAGTAATAAATATTATAGAAACGTGTAACTGTTTGAATCCTTTCAAAGGTTGGCAAGAAAAATGCTTTTATATATCAGTTTTGTCCATTGATAAAATGGTATTTTTATGATAATATAAAAGGATAACAAGGGTGCAAAAGAATCAGTGGGGAAAATTTGCTGTGTGTTTTACCATAACGAAAAATAAAGATACGGATAAAAAACACGATATTTTATCGCTACAGATCATTTGTTCATCCGAATAGGAATACTGTCAACCAGATAACATTGAACGAAAGGTGGAAATAACAATGGAAAAGAATAATATTTTATTTGAAGGTGTATACAGTGCCACATTCTCTGTGTACGACAAAGAAATGAACGTGATTAAACCCAGTATCGAAAAACTGGTGAATTACAATGTGAAAAACGGCATTAAAGGGTTCTATGTTGGCGGCAATACCGGCGAATGTACCGTATTACCCAACAAAACCAGAATGCAGATGTTAGAAGCAGTAAAAGAAAATGCAGGGGACGCTTCCATTATTGCACATATCGGTGCAGGTCACTTAGAAGATACCACCGCATTATTGGAACACGCAAACAGCGTTGGCGTGGATGCGATTTCTTCTTTGCCTCCGTCTTTAACTGCGTACTATAAACCGGATGAAATTATCGAATATTATAAATATCTTGCAAAACTTTCCAAAAGCCCTGTGATTGCTTATGTAACTCCGGTATTAACTTGCGATCCCATTTGGTTTGCAGGAGAAATTATGAAGATTGAAAATGTGGCCGGGATTAAACTGACCATCCCCAATTACTATGTGTTTGAAAAAATGAAATTGGTAAACGGCGGTAACATCAATCTGTTAAACGGTCCCGACGAATGTATGCTGGCAGGGCTTGTAATGGGTGCAGACGGTGCGATTGGTACTACATACAATCTGATGCCCAAAACCGCTTGTGCAATTTATGATAACTTTAAAAACGGAAACATCAAAGAAGCACAGGCAAATCAGCGTAAATTAAATCGTTTTATTGATACCATTGTTGGAAATAATTTATCCGTTTGGAAATCCATTTTAAGTGTTATGGGTATTGATGCAGGTTACACTGTGGCACCCAATATTATGCCTACCGAAGAACGTGTGAAAGAACTGATTCAGATTTTAGAAACCCATGGTTGCACGGAGGAAATGATCGGATGACATTTGCGGCATTACTGCTGATTATTCTTGCATCTTCCGGAGTAGGTCTGATGGGGGAACTTCGAAAAATCTATCAGGTGAAAAACGGAACGGGGATTATTTCCACGGCGTTATTTATGTTGTTTTTCAATGTGATTGCAACCATTGGCGGATTGGCATTTTCCGAAAAACTTCCTCTTAATTTACCCGGAATTGGGATGGCGTTCATTTTTGCAGTGGCAGCTTTGGTAACAGCTGTGTTATGTCTGGTTGGCACTGCATGGGGAAATGTATCGGTAATCGTCGCTTGTGCAATGCTTGGGAAACTGATTTTGCCTTCTGCCTACGGAATGATTTTATTACCGGAAGAAAATGTGATGACAGTTGCAAAAGCGTTCGGATTTTTGTTTGCTTTTCTCACACTTTTCTTAAATTTTGTACCGGATCAATCCGGCAAAAAGAATGAACACGCATTAAAATTCAAACTTGCTTGTGTGATTGTGTTTTTTACCCAGGGCTCCGCTTTGATTATTTATAATCTGGTTACCCGCATGGGGCTTGCCGGAAACGGGTTTGTTACCTTGTATATGGCAATTTCCGCAATTTTGACCGGAATTGCAATGATTGTTCCGTTTATGAAAAATAAGAATGTTTTTCAAACGGAACTAAAAAATTCTCTTTCCAAAACAAGCATTTTTATTATTGTCGGATACGCTGTTTTGAATTTTGTTTCCGATAAATTATCTCTTACTTGTTCCGGGATGGTACCACTGATTTTTCAGGCACCTGTAGAATTTTGTGTTCCGATATTAGTGATTGCTTTGATTGATTTTATCATTTACCGAGAAAAACTTAATAAACGTCAACTTATTCAACTTCTGACCGCATTTTTATCCTGCGGTTGTTTTCTGATATAAAACGGAGGTTTTGTATGAAAAAAATAGGCAGAGAAGTTCTTTTTTTAGAAGCAAAAACGGGGAATCCTCGTAATGGAGAAGGTGCCTTTTTGCAACTGGATGAACATACCATAATGTATGCTTACACAAAGTATGAAGGGGATGACTGGAACGATCATTGCCCCGCAGACATTTATGCCATCTATTCCTATGATGAAGGTGAAACCTGGCAGGATGAAAAATTGATTGTAAAGCACGATTCTACCAATGTGATGTGTGCATCCCTCATCCGATTTGATAATGGAGATATCGGTACTTTTTACTTAAAAAAAGAAAACGAAACCTGTTCCTGCGTGGTATATCTTGTTCGTTCTTCTGATAACGGACAAACCTGGTCAGAACCCATTCGTTGTTTTTCAGAAGACCGATATTTTGTAACCAATAATGATAGAGTGATTCAGCTAAAGAACGGCAGAATTTTGATTCCTGCCAGTTATCATCCTTTCAGTACTGATAATCCGCCCACACCGGGAAATTTTAACATCAAAATGGTTGCAGAATTAAATATCTTTGCATCCGATGACGACGGGAAAAGTTGGTATAAACTTGCAGACGGTATCAAAATGCCGGATAGAACCAGCGGTTCCGGTTTGCAGGAAGGCGGTCTCTATCAGAGGGAAAACGGTGAGATTGTAGCCTGGGCAAGAACGGATATGGGGTTTCAGTATGATTGTGTTTCCAAAGATAACGGAGAGACTTGGAGTGTTCCTTCACCCAATAAGTTTTTTTCATCGCCGTTATCACCAATGAGCATGAAAAAAGTATGTAGTGATAAGGTGATTGCGATTTTTAATCCCATCCCGTCATATACCACCCGGGAACTTGCGGATACAAGAACCTGGGGCAGAACCCCCTATGTTTGCGCAGTTTCATCGGATGACGGTAACAAATTTGAACAGATTTTTTGTCTTGAGGATGACGACAAAAACGGATATTGTTATGCTGCCATCTTTGATGGAGGGGAATATGTTTTGGTTGCCTATTATCATTCCAACAATTCCGTTGGTTGCTTAAATTCCAACAAAATGATCAAAATAGAAAAACAAGAACTGGAAGGTTAAAAAGGGGAAGATTTGATGCAGGTGAGAACATACGAAAGATTGGATCAATTAAGTGAAAACAGAGAACTCCAGAGAGCATATTATATCCCTTACGATTCTTTGGAAAAAGCGCTGCAAGCAAATAAGAGCGAATCAAAATTTTACCGTTTGTTAAACGGTGACTGGAATTTCAGATATTTCGATTCAGAATATGATGTGCCAGAGGAAATTACAGAGTGGGATACTATTCCCGTTCCGTCTTGCTGGCAGTTACACGGATATGACCGGATTGGTTACACCAATGTAAACTATCCGATTCCTGTGGATCCGCCCTATGTTCCCACAGAAAATCCTTGTGGTGTTTATAAAAAGACCTTTACCATCGAAGATGATTGGGCAAACAGAAACACCTATATCGTATTTGAAGGAGTATCTTCTTGTGTCTTTTTATGGGTCAACGGACAGTACGTTGGATATTCTCAAGGATCCCATCTGCAGGCAGAATTTGATATTTCTTCCTATGTAACAAAAGGGGAGAATGAGCTTCGGGCAACTGTTTACAAATGGTGCGCGGGCAGTTACTTGGAAGATCAGGACTTCTTCAGATTTTCAGGAATTTTCCGTGATGTTTATTTGTTGTCCCGAGAAGAAAATCACGTGAAAGATATCAAGGTTACGGCAGATTGCAAGAGTATTGCTGTGTCTGCCCAAAACTACGAAATTTATGATGCAGATGGAAAACTTGCGGATTTAGAGCATCCCATTTTGTGGAATGCAGAGCAGCCGTATTTGTATACCGTAATTGTGAAAGGGGAAAGCGAATTTATTCCGATTAAAATCGGGATGCGAGAAATTACTCTTTCTGATCATTACGAACTGTTAGTTAACGGTGTGAGCGTTAAGTTAAAAGGTGTGAATCATCACGATACCAACGCTTACCGTGGCTATGTGATGAGTGAAGAAGAATTAAGAACTGACCTTTTGAAAATGAAGGAGTTAAACATCAATACGGTCAGAATGTCCCATTATCCGCCCACTCCGGAATTTTTGAATCTATGTGACGAAATGGGCTTCTATGTGATTGACGAAGCCGATTTGGAAACCCACGGATTTGTGAGCCGTAACACCGGTTATCGTTGGGATGACAAGCAGGTTCCGGAAGAATGGATTCACAGTATGCCTTCCTGGGAAAATGCTTATGTTGAGCGTGCAATGAGAATGTACGAGCGAGATAAAAACCACCCGTGTATCATTATGTGGTCCACCGGGAACGAAAGCGGTCACGGTGTAAATCATAAAAAAATGGTGGAATGGTTACGTTCGAACGATAGCACTCGTCTCGTCCATTGTGAAGATGCAACCAGACAAGCCTATCACGGTGTGTCTGATGTGGCATCGCTTATGTATTGTGGCGTGGATGAGTTAGAAGAAAAGTATATCAATAATCCAGAGTTACCGTATCCGGTTTTCTTGTGTGAATTTTCTCACGCAATGGGGAATGGTCCCGGCGATGTATATGATTATGTGGAATTGATGTACCGCCATCCCAAGTTCATCGGCGGATGTATCTGGGAATGGGCAGATCATACGGTTATCAAAGATGGCGTACCTATGTACGGCGGTGATTTTGGGGAATTAACCCACGACGGCAATTTCTGTTGTGACGGTCTGGTATTCTACGACAGACAGTTTAAAGCAGGTTCCTATAATACCAAGTATTCCTATCAGTATTTTGGTAGTGAATACAAAGATGGGAAAATTTATCTGACCAACTATTACGATTTTACCAACTTAAGTGAATACACCTTCCAATTTGAAAAAGTGGTAGACGGAAATACGGTAGAAACCGTTACCAAAACATTGGATGTGAAACCTCACGAAACGGTAGCGTTTGACGTTCCGTTTTCATTGGATGATACCTGCGAAATGGGTGTTTATCTCAATATTTATCAAATAGATAACGGCTACGAGAGAGGATTCGTTCAGCACGAAATTAAAAGTGTTTCTATCAATCCTAAAATGGGTGAAACAAGCACTTTTATCACCGAAGATAACAAACATATTTATGTGAAAACAAAGGATACCGATTACACCGTTTCCAAAATTACAGGGAATTTGGTATCCATTGTGAAACAAAACGAAGAACTGTTGGCAGAGCCGGTTCGTCTGACCGCTTGGAGAGCACCCACCGATAATGATAGAAAAATTAAAAACAACTGGGGCTTGTTCCAGGATAATATGAGCGGTATCAACCTCAATCGTTTATTTAATAAGGTGTATTCCTGCGACGTAAGCGGTAACGAAATTATTGTAACCGGTTCCTTGGCAGGGGTAGCCCGTATTCCGTTTTTCTATTACACCGTTCATTATAAGGTGTTTGAAAACGGTTTGCAGATTGTGGTTGATGGAGAATTAAATGAAAAAATCAACTGTCCGTTCTTCCCACGCCTTGGTTTTGAATTTACTTTACATAAAGAAAATGATTCGTTTACCTATTTTGGAATGGGTGAGTTGGAAAACTACTGCGATATGTGTCATCACGCAAAAATTGGCAAATATCAAAGTTCTGCCGCTAACGAATATGTCAACTATATTATGCCTCAGGAACATGGCAATCACACCAGAACAAAACTGTTGGAAATGGATTGCGGAGTTACTTTCATCGGGGATAGGGAATTTGAATTCAATGTATCTTCCTACACTTCTGAAGCATTAACCGAGGCGCAACATATTAACGAACTGACCAAAAACAATAAAACCAATGTAAGAATTGATTACAAGGTTTCCGGTATCGGATCCAACAGTTGTGGACCACAGTTATTGGAAAAATACCGTTTGGGAAAAGGTAAGGTTACATTTTCATTTTATTTAAAATAGGATGATGTAACTCGATCGAAGGAGACTCAATTATGAATATCTGGCACGATATGAATGAAAAGCGTATCACATCCGCACGCTTTTCCGCAGTCATTGAAATTGAAAAAGGTGGCAAAAACAAATACGAACTGGACAAAGACACCGGTCTTTTAAAATTAGACCGTGTGTTATACACTTCCACGCACTATCCGGCAAACTACGGATTTATTCCCAGAACTTATGCACAGGATGGTGACCCTTTGGATGTGTTGGTGCTTTGTACCGAAAGTATTATGCCTATGACTATTGTGGAATGTTATCCCATCGGGGTTATTAAAATGATTGATGACGGTGCGGTTGACGAAAAAATTATTGCAGTTTGCGAGAATGATCCCTATCATAATTCCTTTATGGATGTTTCTGAACTTCCCAACCATTTATTCCACGAAATCAAGCATTTTTATGAAGTGTATAAAATGCTGGAGCATAAAGAAACCATCGTACATAAAGTAGAAGGTGCGGCAGAGGCCAAAAAAATTATCCGCGAATGTATGGAAGCATATAAGAAAGAATTTATTTCAGCTGAATAAGTATTAAAAATAGGAGAAGAATTATGATTAAGAGAATTGGTATCTTAACAGGTGGTGGCGATTGCCCCGGCTTAAACCCTGTAATTCGTGCAGTGGTAAAAACTGCGATTGAAAAATATGGTATGACCGTAGTTGGTTTTAAAAATGGCTACAAAGGCTTATACAACAACGAAACCGTAGAACTGACATTAGAAAATACTTCCGGTATCTTACATAGAGGCGGAACTATTTTGTATAGCTCCAATAAAGATAATTTATTCGATTATTTAGTGCCTGATGAAAACGGCAATATGGTAAAGAAAAATGTTTCCCACGTTGGCGTGGAAAACATCAAAAAGAACAATATTGATGCGATGATTATCATCGGTGGTGACGGTACCCTAACCAGCGGTCGTGACTTTGCAAGATTAGGTGTACCCGTTATTGGCGTACCCAAAACCATTGATAACGACTTATCTTCCACCGATACCACTTTCGGTTTTGATACCGCAGTAGGAGTTGCGGCAGAAGCGATTGACAGAATCCATACCACCGCAGAATCTCATCACAGAATTATCACCGTGGAAATTATGGGCAGATATGCAGGTTTCTTAGGCTTATCTTCCGGTATCGCAGGCGGTGCAGACGTTATCTTAATCCCTGAAATTCCGTTTGATATCAACAAAGTGGCAGACCATATCAAAAAAAGAATTGCTCAGGGCAAAGAATTCTCTGTAGTGGCAGTTGCAGAAGGTGCAAAATCTGTGACCGGGGAAGTGGTTGTGCAGAAGGTAATCGAAGGAAGTCCCGACCCCATCCGTCTGGGCGGTATTGCACAGAAGGTTGCAGAGGATTTGGAAGCAATGGTTGGCCTGGAAGCAAGAGCAACTATTTTAGGTCACATTCAGCGTGGTGGTTCTCCCTCTGCGGCAGACAGAATTTTATCTACCCGTTACGGTGTAGCCGCAGTAGAACTTGCTATGGCAGGTAAATTCGGCAATATGGTTGCCTTAAAAGACAATCAGATGACCTACGCTTCCTTAGAAGACGTAATCGGTGCCAACAAAGCAGTTGACCCCAATGGCGAATTGGTACAAGCTGCAAAAGCCATCGGTACTTGCTTTGGCGACTAATTTTTCACATTAAGAATGGTATTGTAAAATAAGATTTAGTATTGTCAAAAGGCAACAAAAACACAAAGCTTTTGTTGCCTTTTTCGTATGACGATTTTATTTACCGCATCCGCAGTCCTTCATATAAAATTTTTTCGGTTCGCATTCACCGCTTTGAATACGATTTAATACTTCACCGAAATTAGTAATTTAAGGAAAGTGGTCAAAACCGTGTAATAACAACGGTTTTGACCACTTTTAATTTTTTAATAATTTGCAGAGATATTATCAAAAATCAATACACACTATCGTTTTATATTGAAAAATTAGTTTTAAGATAAAAATAATTTAGATAATTCTGAAGGTTGCATACTTTGATAATTTGTTTGACAATAACAATATTTTGAACCATTTTGAGAACAACTTGGATTATATTTTTCTGCTCTGCCAGAGAGGTTTTCTACCGGCTTTACATAAATATCATTGAAGCAACATTTTGGCGGAACATGGTCATAGGTCGGTTTCGTTATCTTACCACAGATGTTGCAATGATCTACAAGATTTCGTTTTTCTTTTTGGTAATATCTATCATTTATTTTTCTATCCATAAAAGTTACCTTTCCAATTTAGATGATTATAATTATATCATAAATATTAATAAAATTCAAGTGTGGCACAGAACAGATGTGCTCAACTTGTTTAAAACCTTATAATAATAAATCAAATGGAATTTAAAAAATACCATTGACAATATCACGGTATCGTGATAAAATGATTTTAAAAGGAGAAATAATCCATGCCGGTTATATCAAGATTTTACGGAATTGTTATTCGTATGTATTTTCAACAGGCTGAACATAATCCACCGCATTTTCATGCGATATACGGAGACCATGTAGCAGCGATTAATATCGCTGATGGATCTGTCATAGAAGGAGAACTTCCTAAGAAAGCTTTAGAAATGGTTCTTGAATGGAATTCGACTCACAAGGATGAGCTGTTGAAAATGTGGGAAACACAAGAGTTTGTTGCTCTTTCTCCGTTGGAGTAAAGGAGGTTTCAATATGTTTCATAAAGTGAAAGAAGTAAATGCATTACCTGGATATAAAATTAGTGTGCGATTTGCTGAAGGGATAACCAAGATATACAATGTGGATTTATTGATTGAAAAATATAGTTTCTTTCTGCCGTTAAAGGATGATGCTGATTTGTTTAGTTCCGTTGTGGTGGACCAAGGTGGCTATGGTGTTGTATGGAATGACGATATTGACATTTCATGTGATGAACTGTGGGCAAATGGCGAGATTGTTGATACACCGTTTGATGGACTGATGGCATTTAGCGATGCGACATTTCTTTGGAATTTACACGAAAGTACTTTACGGAAAGCAATAGCTTATGGAAAATTAGTGAATGGTGTTGATGTTTGTAAGTTTGGAAAGCAATGGGTTGTATCAATAGATGCTATGAAGCGAGAATATGGAGAACCCTCTAAGGTATAAGGTGATTTTCAAATGTAGGCTGAGGAAAAGATATGCAGTATTACACATGTGAAGCGTGCAAATTTCAGTTTGTAAGACACGGGGAAGTGGAACACTGTCCCAATTGTGGGAAAGCAGCGATCCGTTATTCTACCGAAGCTGAAATTGAGCAATTTAAGAAATTGCAGGAAGAATTAAAACAAGAACAAGTATAGTTGTTAGGTATAAAAAATAGCGTTAGACATCAAATGTCTAACGCTATTTTTTCGTGTGGATAAAGGTAAGGTGAATAAATTTTATTTTTCTGTTTGTTTGTCGATATAAGCATCAATGGCCTTTCTGGCAATTTTCCAGTTACGACCAACTTTGAATCCTTTGAGTTCTCCGGAAGTGAGTAGTTTGTAGATAGAATTTCTACCGATATGTAATGTCTTCATTGCCTCCTCGGGAGAAAGGATTGTGTAGGAATTATCAGTCATTGCAATGCCTCCTTAACAGTTATTAATATACTGTTAATCCTGCAAATAACTTTATGACTGATTAGAATTTTGTTCGCGGAAAGCTGAGGGGGTAACTCCCACAATTTTTGTGAATGCATTAGAAAAATGCGCTACATCGTTAAATGAAAAACGGTCTGAAATCAGGTGAATGGGCAATGTGGTTTCCGTTAATAGTATTTTTGCCAGTTCTATTTTTGAGTTTAGGATATAGTTGTGGGGAGATACACCAAAGGTTTTTTTGAATTCACGGCAGAGGAAAGGAACTGAAATATTTGCATAGGAAGCGATTTCCTTTAAATTCATTTTGGTGTTGAGTTTTTTGTCAATGAATTTTTTGGCTTTATTGATTGATGAATAGGTGGAAAAATTCTTTTTCGAAATGTGAGCCAATTTGATAATCATAGAACATAGTAAGACTTCTAATTTTTCTGTAATATTGGAACTGCTGGATTTTACCAACTCCAGAATTTCTTCCAGCAGAATTGGGGTGTTGATTTTGGGGAATAGAACCATATCAGAAATAGAATATTGGTCTAAAAGCACTTTTGGCAAGGTGATATCTCCGTCAATCATCAAAAAAATTTTTTTCCAGGGGTTTTTAGGACTGGCGTAGTAATGATGATAGGAATTAGGATGTAAGATAAAAAAGTCGCCTGCTTGAACCTTATGGATTTTTCCGTTTTCCTGAATGGCACCCTCACCCTCATACACATATTCAAAGGAGTAACAGAGAGCATTTTTTCGGCAAATTTCATATTTGGGATCGGGAAATGTGATGCCTGATAAGGCATAAAGAATTTGGTTTTCAATTGTTCCAACATAGTCATAAATATCTTCGTCAAAGCCGAATTCACTTTCAAATTTCATACCATTTTTTTCCTTTTAGGTTTAATTTTTTACAACAAATACAATAAAAAATTACATTGAATTTCAAGGAGCGATTTGCTATAATATAGAATGCTATAGGTCTAAAATCGTTCACTTATAATTAATTATACGATATTTATGATATCTTGTCAAGATTTTCGGGCAAGGAAGAAGAATGGTTGGTTTTTGTTGACCATGAGAGAGTTGTAAGATTTTACAATTCACTACAAAAGTTTAAAAAATAAAAACATAAATTTATGAAAGAAGGATTTGAAGATGAAATTCAGAAAAGTCATTGCTACTTTTTTGGTAGCAGCAACAACATTGACTGCGCTCGCTGGATGTGGGCAACAGCAGGATGATGGTAAAGTACATATTTCGATAGGGAACTGGCCAAGTGAGGAAAACCAGGTTTTATACGAAAGATATTCCAATAACTTAGCAGGATTCTCCGAAGAAAATCCGGATGTTGTATTAACCCCCGATACCTATGCGTTCAACACCAAAGACTTTGTTGCAAAGGCTGTAGCGAATCAGTTACCTACTGTTTTTGAAGCACCTTTCACCGAAGCAAAAAATATCCCCAATGCAGGATATTGTCAGGATGTTTCCACCTATCTAGAAGAATACGGGATGTTAGACAACTTAAATCCCGATTTGGTTGACCTTGTAAGAGGTGAAAACGGAGAAATATGGGGTGTTCCTTACAGCGTATACGCACAGGGCCTTTACATTAATAAGGCAACCTTCAAAGAAGCGGGCCTTGTAAATGAAGATGGTTCTGTAAAAGTTCCCAACACTTACGAAGAAGTGGCAGAATACTCTAAAATTATTAGAGAGAAAACCGGTAAAGCAGGTTTTGTACTTCCGACCATTGATAACTGTGGCGGCTGGCATTTCATCAATGTAGCATGGAGCTACGGTACTGAATTTATGAAACAGGATAAAGATGGTAAATGGATTGCTACCTTCAATTCTCCTGAATTCAAATCAGCAGTTCAGTGGTTGTATGATATGAAATGGGAATATAATGCTCTGCCTGAGCAGTTCGCTGTATCCAATGACGACAGATCTATGATGTTTGGTACCGGTCAGGCTGCAATGATGTTCTCTACTCCTCCGGCAAATGAACTTTCTACCAAATTTGGCATGAATATTGCAGATATTGCTTGTGTAAGAATGCCCGAAGGTCCCGATCAGAGAGCGGCGCAGCTCGGCGGTAATATCTTGTTCTTTGCAAAAGGCACTAC
This sequence comes from Clostridia bacterium, assembly GCA_045638525.1. GTDB lineage: Bacteria > Bacillota > Clostridia > UMGS1840 > UMGS1840 > SIG452. The sequence goes on along the minus strand of JAZUBQ010000012.1, from coordinate 32,252 downwards.
TCAGGAGCAATTTAATGCTTGTATGGATTGGTATTTCTATAAAGGTTCCTATTCTTTAGAAATCACCGATGAATCTTTAGCAAAGACTGAAGCAAGCTATCAGGATAGTCTGAAAGCAGGATACATTGTTATCCCCGGAAGCGTTCTTCCCATTATTGTTAACAGAGATAATGAAGATAAATTACAGGCATTAAGAGAAAAATATACCAATGTAGATGTGAAAGATTACGCTGATTATTTAAGCTTTGAAGGTGTTGCACTGACTCCTGAAGAACCGGCTTGCTGTCAGCAGTTATACTCTATCATGGACAATATTGTTCAGAAAGTTATTACTGATAAGAATGTAGACATTGACACATTAATCAATGAAGCTGTTAATGATTTTCAGGTAAATCATCTTGACAATATGTAATGATTTAAAAGGAATGTAGCTGAAATGAAAATGAAAAAAGTTCTGGCTTCCATCAAAAAAAATGTACCCGGATGGGCTTTGATTGTGCCCACCGTCTTGTTGTTCACTTTTTTGGTATGGAGACCAATCATTATCGGTATTTCGTATTCCTTCTATGACCTGAAAGGATTTGAACCTGTAAAATTTGTAGGATTCGATAATTACGTTCAAGTTTTAAAGGATACTAACTTTACCAAAACATTATGGAATACTGTTTCCTATGTTATATGGTCATTAATCATCGGATTACCGCTGCCGTTCTTGGCAGCGGTAATGATGAACGAAATGCTGCATGCAAAACAGTATTTTAAAATCACTACCTATTTGCCGGCGGTATTGCCCGGCGTTGCCACTTATTTGCTTTGGAAGTTTATCTACGGTGAAAGCCAGGGTGGTTTGCTGAACGCTATGTTATATTTCCTGGGGGTACAGCCGTTACCGTTTTTGGCATCGGAAACCGCAGTAATTCCGCTTTTGGTTGTAATGATGTCCTGGAGTGGATTTGGCGGTACTCTGATTATGTATCTGGCTACTTTACAAAGTGTGGACAACACCCTTTACGAAGCTGCCAGACTGGATGGAGCAGGTATCTGGAGAAGATTTACAACAGTAACATTCCCACATTGCAGAGGGATTATTTTACTGTTGGCAGTAAGACAGATTATCAGCGTGTTCCAGGTAACAGAACAACCTTTGGTTATGACAGGTGGTGGACCTGCAGGTGCATCGCTGTCGTTGGGATTGACGAATTATTTTTATGCGTTTAAATACGGTGCAATGGATAAGTCCCTTGCCCTAGGTGTTATCACATTCTGCATTTTAGCAGGTTTAACAGTTGTATATTTTGTCTTGGACAAAAAAATTCATGATTAGGAGGTGGGGGTATGAAAAAAATATCTAGTAAGACCGATGGGTTACTGAACTGGAGAGATTTAAAGTCTGTAAAAGGGAAACTGGTATACTGGACAATGTTTACCTTGCTTACTCTTTTAAGTTTGGCTTGCTTGATCCCGGTTCTTTGGATGTTCATTTCCGGATTTAAAACTCCTCAGGAAATGTATGCTGTACCGCCCACATTATTACCTTCTCAGTGGGATTTGAGCGTATTTGCAAAAATATGGAAAAGTGCTAATATCGGAAAATATGCAACGAATTCCCTTTGCATTATAATAGGGGCTCTTGCATTCGATATTATTTGTAACGGATTGGCTGGTTATGTTTTGGCGAAAGTGCGTCCTAAGGGGAATGCGTTGCTGAACACTGCGATTTTCTGGACAATGATGCTTCCCGGAATGAGTATGGTTCCGCTTTATATGACATTTGTGGATTTTCCGGTTTTACATGTTAATCTGACCGGAACATATTGGCCTCTTTGGTTGATGGGTGGAACCCATGCTTTTAATATTTTCCTGTTCCGTAATTTCTTTAACGGAATTCCCAATGACTACCTGGAAGCTGCCAAGATTGATGGTTGCTCTAACTTAAGTGCATTTTTCAAAATTATTCTTCCGTTATCAAAACCGATTATTTCAGTTGTTACCATTTTCTCAGTAATTGGTTCTTGGGGAAGCTTTTTCTGGCCTTACCTGATTTTGGGAAATACCAGCAAAGAGCCCATTTCTATTATGCTTTTCAATCTAACCAGCACCAATAGTCCTTTTCAGGCAAATGAACAAATGTTGATTATGATGCTTGCTTGTATCCCGGCAATTATCGTATATGCCATCTTCTCTAAACAGATTTTGGGTGGCTTAAATATGAGTGGTATTAAGGGATAAAATTTTATGAATGGAGGATGAGAATGAAACTAACAAAGATACTGTCTGCGATACTGGTATGTTGCTTAGTAATGACTATATTCCATGTAACAGCATTGGCAGATAATGATGATGTCATTCTTCATATTGATTTCGAGGACTACACTCAGGTTGGAAGCGTTCCGAAAGGGTTTACGGAAGAACCCGGTATGTTATGGACCACAACGGGGGGATGTAGTGATCCTTATGTTGATGAAAACGGAAATACTATGCTGAAGGTTACTCCAAGAGCATTGGACCCGGTATGGAGATATGAACTTCCCCAAACGCTTAGCGAAGGGAAATATTTAATGACATTCCGTTTTAAGTCAACCAAATTAGATGGAACCAGAAGTTTGTTATATTTTTCTGATACCTCACAAAATGCAAGATATTCCATTAGTTTGAAATATTTTGAGAAGACAAGTCCTTCGGCACTTGAAAAAATTGAAAACGGAGAAATGTTGACATACAACATTTTATTTGATTTTAACAATGCGCAGATGCAAACCTGGTTGGAAGATGACTATGAAAGCAAAACAGTTACATCCATCTCCAACCTAAAATCTGCCGGCTTGTCGCAATTCTGGTTTGTTTATTGGGATAAAAAGAATCCTGATGAATATGTACTGATGGATGACATCAAAATTGTTCGTCAGCCCATCAGTATGGGGATTGATAATGAAAGACGGCATCGTGGAAATATTTTCTATGATTCAGAAGAAATTTACATCCCCTTGATTCTTTCCAATGCATCCAATCAAGAACAGACAGTTACTTTGCAGTATAGTGCGAAATCCCGTTCTGGGAAATCCGCTGGTGCAGAGGAGAAGCAAATCGTGATTCCTGCAAACAGCAGCGTGAAGGAAGATATCAAACCTGATATGAACTTTTATGATACGGCTGTTGCAACGGTGACTGTTATCGATGAAAAAGGGGATAAGACGGTTGAAACTTATGAGTTTTCAAGAGTGTTATCCAGTCTGGTAGCAAATGACCGCTTTGGTATTTGTACTCACGATTTAAGAGGTGCCGTAGGGGATATTGAATTCAAATCCCAGATGCTCTCTAAAGCAGGCTTCGGCTCTGTCAGAGGCGACTTGGAGTGGTTTAGAACCGAATCAAATCCCGGAACCGTGAAAGAACTTGGCGGGTGGGATCAGTATTTTGACGATTTAATCAAATACGATATGGATTTCCTTGCGGTAACCGGTCTTGGAAACAGTTTGTATGATTCCGGCGGTTTACCCTATACTGAAAAAAGTGTTCAGGCGTTTGTCAACTATGCCGGCTATTTTGCTGAGTATCTGAAAAAACACGGCCATAATGATATTGAAATTTGGAACGAGGCTGATTTAATGGGGAATGCGGCATTTAACCCTGCATCCCGACCTGCTTCTGATTACCGAAAATTGATGATTGAATCTGCGAAGGCAATCAGAAAAGCGAATCCCGATGCGAATATCATTGGTGGTGTTCAGGCGAACGTATCCGCGGAATCCTGGATGAGAGATGTACTCGCCGAGGGCGGCGCAGATTATATTGATACCTACAGTATTCATCCGTATAATCATACCACAGCGCCGGAAACCGGTGGTCTTCTGGACAAAATTGCAAGAATTCGTGCAATTTTGGATGAATACAATCCGGAGATTGATTTGTGGTTGACTGAAATGGGTTACTTTACCGCATTGCAACCCACCCAATTAGCTCGTCAGCATACCTTGGAGGAACAGGCGGCTTGGGCAGTCAGAATGTATATGATCGTGGAAGATCAGGATATTGCCTCCAGAATTTATTGGTATGATTATATCAATGACGGTACTAGCACAACTAATAGTGAAGATAACTATGGTATTGTAAAAGCTGCCAGCGGTGTGAGCACACCTTTTGCGGCGAAACCTATTTATCTGTCTATTGCGGCGATGAACAATATGATTTCGGAAGCCACTCAGATCGAGATTGTAAATCCTGATGACAGAACCTATATCAATCGTTACAAAAAAGATAACGGCAAGGATATGCTGGTTTTATGGTCGCTGGATATGAAAGACAATATTGGTCTGAAATCCGAGAACAGCGTGAGTGTATATGACTTATACGGCAATTTCAAATGCGAACTTTCTCCTGTGGATGGAGTTTTAAATCTGCAGATTGGATATGAACCGATTTATATTATCGGTAATATTGCAAAAACAGAAGTTACAGAACCCAACATCACAGCGGAAAACGCTTATGTAACTGTTTGTGAAGGTGACGTATTTGCAAACCGTATTGGGGTACATAATGGCTATGTACATACATTAGAAGTCATCGGCTCAGAAGGCATCACCGTGGAAGACAATGACGGACATAGCACCTTTACTTTACAAATGAATAAAAAGGCAGGGGAGTTAACCCGTATCCCTGCAGAATTAAAAAATGATAAGGGGGAAACCGTATTTATCGGGGAATATCTTATCAAGAAAAATGCTGAGCCTGTTACTATTACAGTTTTGGCACAACCTTACGATTTTTCCAATCAGAACAGATGGTGTGCAGTGGTTTCTGTAACCAACAATACGATTTCTTCTGATTTAAGCGGAAATGTACGGTTAACCGAGCCGGTAGAATTTGCAGAATATGCAAAAACTGTTAATTTTACCAACTTGGGCCCGAAACAGACCACGACCTTGCGTATCAATTTACCGGAAATGGTGAAGAAAAACGCCCGTTATATCGGTGTAAAAGTTACCTTGGATAATGGTGAGGAAATGGACATCAGAAAATATTCCAGCTTTGCCATTGCAGATTATGCCGACAAAGAAATTGTGATTGACGGTAAAAAAGGAGCAGGTGAGTGGACAGGAACAGCACTTACTATGGATAAATCCACCTGGGTACTTGGCGATCAGGTGTTAAATGGAAAAATGTTCTCTGATGAAAACGATTTAAGTGCCAATGCGTGGATTATGTACGACAACGAAAAATTCTATCTGTTCGTAGATGTTCGTGATAGTATTTTCTCGCAGGATTACGAAAATGATGCCATCTGGAACGGAGACAGTATTCAGATTGGTATTGATGATATCAGTGGTAGTGCAATTTATGCCACTGAGTATTCCGAAATCGGTTGTGCGCTTACCAAGGACGGCGTCCAGTTCTATCGATGGAAATCCGTTGATAAACGGGATAGCGTGGTAAAAAACACCGAAGCTGTTGTAATACACGAAAATGGACATACCTATTATGAAATTGCAATTCCTTGGACCGAATTGATTACCAAACCAGAAAACATCACCGATTATTATGATTTTGGTTTTGCAATGCTTGTGAATGATAATGATGGTTATGGAAGAAGAGGTTGGTGTGAATACACCAGCGGTATCGGTAGAGGAAAAAACACAGACCTGTTTGGTCGATTGATTTTATCAAAACCTGAAAATGCAAGTAATTAGAGAAGGGAGGGAGATGTTCGTGAAAAAGTTTATATGTATGTGCATCACAATGGTCATGTTGTTGAGCATGATGCCTTGTGTTATGGCTTCCAACAGCTTTTTGGTTGATGAGAGCTTTTCGTCATATACCGGCGGAAAATCCATCAGCGGATGGACGGTAACTGCAGCAGCTTCGAATCTTACGGCGTTTAGCGGCCCCACCGGAACTGCAGTGCGATATTCCACTTCTGCAGTCGGCGAAATTATGACAAAAACATTTACCTCACAATCATCCGGTCAGATTTTACTGACAGCAGATGTATGTATTGATACTGATAGCAGTCCTGCGGTATATCTTGCAAATGCATCAAGTACTCAGCGTTTTTCTGTTAGTATTCAAAATCCTGATAAAGTTGGTCAATGGACTAAACTCAATATGCTGTTGGATATTCAGGCAAAAACAGTACAAAGTTGGTACGACGGAGCATATGAAAATGCAAAGGTAAGCGATGTTGCAATTGACAGTTGCTCCAAACTGTTCTTTGCAAGCTGGGGTACTGCTGATAATGAAGGATATGTTATCATCGACAATGTGAAGGTAATTAAAATTCCTCAAACATTCTCCGTTAGCACCGAGGCAATTCATTCCAGCGTTTATGATGTGTTTAGTCTGGAAGATGAAAAAGCTTATACCTTCTATTACGAAAACAAAGATGATGGGGCAAGAAACATAACAATTGAATGTGTTGCGAAGGATTCCCTCGGGAATACCATTGTTCAAAAAACTTTCAGACAGACGGTATTTTCAGGAAAAAGCTACACCAACAAATTTGTTTTTGATGTGAATCATCGAACCGAAGGAACAGTAACCATTGCTTTGAGCGATACCAGTAGTGAAATTGTGAATCATAAACAATACAAATTTATCTGTATGAACACCACTGCAGACGACCAGATGTTTTCCAAAACAGGTGGTATCAATGCTCATATGGGGCAGGGGAAAAGCGTAACTGCCAATGCACCTCTTGCGATGGCAACCGGCGTATCCGTAATTCGTGACGGGGTAGACTGGTGGAGAATTGAAAAATCAAAAGGTGTGTATGAGTTTCCCGCTTTTGCAGACCAGATGGTTAACGAAATGGCTGCAAACGGTACACAGATTTTATATGTTCTTTCTTACGGTAATACCTTATATTCCGATAATGAAAAAACCATTCCCATAGCAACTGCATCCACCACGGATTACGATTATATGGATGCTTGGCTTAGTTATGTGCGAACAGTTGTTACACGATACAAAGATAGAGTTGACTATTGGCAGGTTTGGAACGAACCCAATATCACAACCTTTAATGCAGGAGGTGCTACTGCGGAGCAGTATGCGGAACTGTTAAAACAGACTGCTCTTGTGATTCGTGAACTTGACCCCACTGCTAAAGTGGTTGGTGGAGGCCTTGCCGGAGCAGGGAACACCGATACCCGTCCTTACCTAAGAAAAATGTTGGGCGCAGGTGCCGGAGATTATATGGATGTGTTGGATATTCATCCCTACAAACAAAGCACCGGTCCTGAAGGTTATATGGCAGAAAGATTACCCAATATCCAATCTGACCTGAATTCGTACGGTTGTGGTAATATTGAAATCTGGATTGGTGAGCTTGGTTGGTACACCGGTACTGCAAGCGATGCGGTTAGCGAATCCAAACAAGCAGCATATTCCATCCGTTCCAGAATTTTGTATGATGATTATAATCTGGATTACAAAAAGAGCGGTAAATTCTTCTGGTATGATTTCCAGAACGATGGCACCACCGCATCATATTCGGAACACAATTACGGAATGATGACCAATAGCTTTGCTCCCAAGCCGGTATACTATGCATATACTGCATTTAACTCCATTGTTGGTAACAAAGCACTAAAAAAACTGACCCAATCTTCCGGTATTTATCAGGCAACTTATTCTGATGATACTTTTGTATATTGGAAAGAAAGCGGAAGTGCTGTTACCAAAGGAATTTCCTTAGAAGGAAAAAGCGCACGAGTTTATGATATGTATGGTGACCTGATTACCGAACTTTCCGGAACAAACGGAAGCGTCAATTATAATGCACAGATTTCTGAAAATCCGATCTTCATCTGTGTGGAAAAGGCAGCTCCTGAAGAAGCGAAGCAATTCAGCATCAGTTCTGTTATGGTTGATGGAAATGTAATCAATGTATACGGAAATGCATATCCCAATGCTGATGTTTCTGTTAGTTTGTTTTCAGAAAATGCAACTGCAGAAAACTTAACTGTGACCAATATGCTTGACTATTTAAATGGTATTACCGAAGTGAAAGCAGATGAAAACGGTGATTTTGAGTTTAGTATGCCTGTTCGCGTGAAAGAGGCAAGAAAATATACTTTAACTCTTTCTGCAAAAGGATGTAAGCAGTATCAGCGCCTTGTAACCATCGGTGCAGAATCTGTGGCACTTTTAAGAGTGACCAAGGATGGAGTTGAACTTAAGAGCTTAGCCGATGTTCACCCCGGCGATTTACTGAAAGTTCAGGGAAATTACTATGGTGAAGAACCCTGTGCATTATTGCTTGCAAAAATTACAGATAGCAACGGAGATTACGAGTTGTTGCCGTTACCCGGATTTACCGACGGCAAAGATACCGAGGAAATTCCGTTCACCGTTGGTAAGGACGGGGTTTCCAAAATTGATATTTTCCTTTGGGATGGATTTTTGCAGATTGTACCTCTTTATGAGAAACAAACCGTTAGATAATATACTTTGGGTATATTTCTATAAATAAAAATGAAAGGAAAGAAAACAATGAGAAAAAGCAAATTTTTATCACTCTTGTTGGTAGTGTCTATGTTATTGGGGCTTATGATTGCAACCCAGACAGTATCAGCAGCAAATCCGTGGAAAATTGTTATGAACAAAGATTTTTCCACAGCAGATCAATTAGCTATTGGCGGTGTGAAGGGTGGCACTGCAGGCTTTATTGACAGCACAGGAGGCTTTGTGTATGACGAAGCAAATGCTTGTTTGAAAAAAACCAACGCCACAAAATGGGAAATCTCATTAGGCAAAAACTACTCTGCACCCAATAAAGTTAGATATAGCTTTGATGTGAAGTTGGATGACAGTGCAAACTATTACATCGATGTTATGTCTGCAGCTTGGGACCAATCCAGCGTAGCTTTTGCATTTGACAAGAATTTCGGTGGTGAAACCTTCAGAAGAAACGAATGGCAGAAATATACTCTGGAGTTTACCCCCAGCGCTACTGCTGCTCAGCAGAAAGTGAAATTATGGAGAGGTGATGCTTCTTATTACGACTCTGCAAAAGAAGTAACTTATTCCTATGCAAATAACAGAACTGCAGTAACCTGGTTACGCTTCCAGCAGAAAGCAGCTCCTACGACAGAAGTTTTATTTGATAATTTCAAAATTGAACAGTTTATGTTTTTACCTGAAGTAAAGGCAGTTTCCTTTATTGACAATCTGGGTAATGAAATCACCGACTTTGAAGACATGACCCCTGCAGTTGCACAGGTGAAAGTGATTTTAGAAAATGCTGCATCTGTGGATGCCATTCTGGAAAATTTCTGGATTTTCAATGAAACCAGACAGACTGAAGTAACACTTGGCGATGCAACCTATGTAGGGAATGTATTCACAGCAAATCTTCCCAACGGTTTACAGGGTGGATGTGTCTATTCTATCAATGTAGACCCTGCACTTGCGAATGCAAATGGTGAAATGGGCGACGGCGCATATATCACCTTCAATACCGCATATGCACATATGCAGGCTGAATTGAAAGTAAGCGCAACTGATACCTATGCTGCTGATAAGTGGAAAACCGTATATTCCAGAGACTATTTCGATACCTCTTTAGTAGACGGTAACTATGCTACTGTAGCAAAAAATAAAAACCCTGATGTACCGGGTATGTTCTATGGTATCGTTAAAATCGACAGACAGACCTATGTTGATTATTTAAAATTGGAAGACGGCGCATATTTCTATTTCACCTATGGCGGCGTAACCAAAGATGCTATCAGATACAGTTTTGATATTAATCTTGATGGTACTGCTAACTACACCATTCAGCCTTACGGTTACGACACTAGCTATCAGGCAAGAAACCAGGGCAACACCGCTGACATCAACTTCCCGTTAAGCGGATTTGGTGGTGAGGCTGCTACTTATGGTTCCTATCAGCGTTACAACATTGAAATTATCCCTGATATTACCAATGGTACCAAACATATGATCAAGATGTGGAGAGGCGATGAAGCTGATTACGCTAATGCAACCACCGGATACTTCCGTTTCACCGCAGCTCATCCGTATATTACTTTCTTCAAGTTCTATCAGACAAAAGCACCTTCTGGCGAAGTATATATGGATAATTTCAAAATGGAAAAACAGAGATACATCTTTAACTGCGATTTTTCCGAAGCATCTTATGCGGTTGATCCTTCCAATGCAACATTTGCACCCAGCAGAGAAGCTGGTTTCGCTGCTTTAGAAGGAACCATAACCAACGCTCAGCGTTTTGAAGTGGATGCAGCAAACAGCAATACTGAATTTATGAAGGTATGGCTTGCAGGGCTTTATACCAATGCAGCTCCTGTTAAATTCTCGTTTGATCTGAAAACCGATAATGGAAATCTGATTAACTTACTGATTCGTTTTGGTGCACAGACATCTGACGTTTCCGGTACTTACGTTGTAAACGGCGATGAAAATGTTGGTGGCGCAACATTCCACCCCGGTGCATGGCAGAGATATAACTTTATTATTACTCCTCCTGCAACTGCCGGTGCAAACCATACCATTACTGCTTGGAGAGGCGGCGAAAGCGATCGTGCAACTGCAGTAACAACTACATTCGTAATGCCGAGTAACAGAACCAATGTCTCCAACATTTCGTTAATCAACGGTGTAGCCGCTGACACTACATACTATATCGACAATGTAGTTGCAGAAAGATTTTTCGATGACGGTTTTGAAGTAACCAATCCTCAAATCAATCGCGTTACAGCAACCATTGACAATGCCGAAGGATTAACCGGTGACTACTGGTTATTGTTGGCAGGTTACGAAAATGGTGCATTAACCAAAATTGAACCTAAAGATCTTACCTTAAAATCCTTTAATAGCTTATTACAGGAATCTTTAAACGTTCCCTCTGATATGGCTGGCTGTGATCAGATTAAAGCCTTCTTATGGGACAAAACAACACTTGAACCTCTTACTGGATTTATTGAATTGAGATAACATTCAGCTTAGCGGAAAAAGTGAATCAAACGGTATGGGTGGCAGTAGTTACTGCTGCCACCCACCGTACCGGACGAAAGGAAAATGATTATGAAAAAATTATCAGTATTACTTGTTGCAGTGTTATTATTCAATATTGCTTTTTCCGCAACAATCTTTGCACAAAATGAGTCAACGGAAGAATTACAGATGAATAATTTCATCAACTATGCAGAAGAAGACGGCGTGTTACCGGCAGGTTGGGCGAATAACGACAATAATAACGAAAACACAATGTTGAAACTGGCAGATAGTGAAAACGAGGGTGAACAATGCCTTGCTTTTGATTGTTCTGCAAAAACAGGAAGAATCAACGCAACTAATTTCACCAATCAATCCTCAGGCAAACTGTTGCTTGAGGCAAGAGTTTCTTTCACTAAAAAAAGCGGACTTTCTTTATATTTTACAGGAACATCTGACGCCGTAAGACCGGGTGTGACTTTATATCAGGATGGTTATGGGCTGGACGACGGACAATGGCATGATATGCGTATTATCATCGACATTTCCAATGGCACAATCGCTATCGGATACGATGGAGCAGAACCTGTCGTAAAAGTACAGGATATTACATTTTCTTACGGAGTACAAAGATTTTATTTTGCAAACTGGAGCTTAAGCAACTCTGTTGTAAGTTTTCAGAATTTAGATGTGTATAAGTATTACACAGAAGCAAAACCGGTTAAATTCAGCGCAAAAACCGTGTTGAATGATACCTTTGATTTTCAGGATGGAGATACCGTAAAATCCGGTATCAATAAAATCGATATTACCTTTGATACTGCAATCAGCAGTATCGGTACTGATTTAATTACCCTGCAGATGGAAGATGAAGGAACTTATCAGACGATTTCTACCACACCGAGCGTAAGCGGTAAAAAGGTGACATTAGAGTGTGCACCTTTAATTGCCGGAAAAGACTATAGAATCTTCATTGATGCAGGCATTATTACAACTATGAATATTACAAGCGAAGAACAACACGAAATCTTTTTTGCAACTGACGAAGGTAGTGTTGGTGCACAGCTTGTTAAAAATACACAGGGTGGTATTATTGAATCATACATCACCACCTACGAAAATACTTTTTCAAATGCTACAGATTTTTCCGTAACCGGCGTTATGGGTTCTGTAAAAGGTCTTACCTTTATCAGAGACACCAACATTGATACCACTTCCGGTTATTTAACTATCAGCCCTGCCAGAGGTGCCACTTCATTTGAAGTAAGTTACGGCGATGTGATTAATGCAGGTGATTTTGTAACAATCACTTTCCGACATAAAGCACCCGACACAGCAGCAGAACCGTCGTTCTTAATTTGTTCCGGTACCGGTACCTGGTCTACTTTTTATAAGTTTGACGGAACCGGCGGATACTGTGACGGCGATGCATTTATTCCCGACGAATGGCAAACCTACACTATTGAAATTTATCCCAGCACCAATACCGATAATCATAAATTTAAGCTCTATCGTGGAGATAATGGCGATTCAGCAACCTTGCATTCTTATTCCAATGGCGGAACCAATACCACCGGTATCAGAATCCGTTCCGGTAAAACAATGGCTGGAGAGGCAAACTATCAGTATTTTGATGATGTTCAGGTGAAAATCAAAAAAGCTTATATTGCAGAAACCTTTACCGAAACGCCTACTTATAAAGCAGAAGGAAGTAACTTGAAATCTGCATTGGTTAATACCAGTACCATGATGGTTTCCGACGGTGTGTTAATGGGAACCGGTACCGAAGTGACTGACAACAAATTACTGTATGCAGAACTTGCTAATGCAGTAAGCGGTACTGCTACTGAGGTTTATTTCCGTGCAAAACTCCCTGCAGACAAAGTATCCTTAAAAGTTGGAAATGCAGAATATCTGTTATCTGATGACACCATATTCGGCGGAGATGATTTTAGTGCAGACACATGGCAGAAGTATCACATTGTGATGAACGGTGATACCGCCAAATTATGGAGAGGGGAAGCAACCCAGTATACTCAGGCAATTTCTCACACATTTTCGGATGCTTCCGTGCGCAGAGCGATTCTGCAGATGGTGGATGATGCCAACGGTGATGTCATTGAACTGGATGATTTCTCCTGGACTATTTATGAACAGGGAGTAGAACCGGTAAGAGTGGAACTGCCCAATTCGGTGACTGCAACCATCCAGAACACCACCGCTGAATCTTATCGTGCATACATCATTTACAGCGAATACTCCGATACTTATGAAATGTTAGGAACCAAATATCAGTTTGTTGAAGTTCCTGCGAATGATGAACAAAGTTTTACAATGAATTTTGCAGCTCCCAATAGTGATTCTATCGGAAAAGCTTACGCTTATTTATGGCAGGTAAATTCATCCGTTCCGTTGTGTGAAATGGTTACTGTGAAGTAACACAGTCCCGAAAAAAACGTATCCATAGGAGGAACTATTTGTGAAAAAAATTATTGCAACAACGATATTAACTTGTATGTTGTCTCAAACAGCTTTTGCAGCCGGTGTGGTCGATTATAATAACGATACTGTTACCGTTTCAGGCAGAGCAAGAGGTAATGTAGGGATTACCGTTTTTTGTCCTGATAAATGGTTTGAGGATATTACAGGCGGTGTATTCTCTCGTGATGTGGTAAGTCACAATATGCAATCTGCTGCCAACGATGAAGGAGAATATAGTTTTTCTTTCAAACAGAAGGATGTTACCGGTTTATACCGTTACAGCGTTGCTTCCGATAAAGGGAACAGCGAAAGTGGCTCTTTTGTGTATGTTAGTACCGGCGACAGAGTGACTATTGTAAACGCGTTAAATGGTGCAACTGATACTACAATTACAGATGTTTGTTCAACCTACCAGTTTGAACTGGAAATTGCAGATTCTGTATTTTTAAAAGCAGATGCTGAAACTACCGGAAAAATTCTGGCGGATTATATCGAGGAAACTCCCTTTAGTGTTTCTGATTACAGAATGGTTTCCAATACTGCCAAAGCCTCTTATCAGGTTGGTGCTATTGCAGCAGGTAAAATTACCAATTTAAATGAAATTGAAGATATTTATGCTTTCATTGATCCTAGAATTGATGTTTGGATGGATTCTGAGGCGATCACCAATACCAGAAAGAAAACGATTATTTCTGCTTTAGAAGGTGATTACGCTGATTTTGACGGTTTTTCCGATAAATTCATTGAAAAATTAGTGCTGAATGTTGTTCAGCAACCGAACGGATTAACCAACTTAAAACAGGTTATCAGTGATTTCCAAACAGAAATTGATGTAGATGTTACCACATTGACAGACAGTAATTATAATGGTGTATATGGAAAACGGTATGACTCTCTCTCAGCACTGAAAACAGCATTAGTTCCTACAGAACAACCGGGGAATAACGGTAATGGAAGTACTGGAAGTGGCAGTAATGGAAGCGGAAGTAATGGAAGCGGGAGCACTGGAAGTGTTGGCGGAGGAAGTATCGGAGGAAATAAACCCCTAAATAAAAATGAAACATCTTCTGTTGAAATTACAGGAGGAGCTGCCCAGCAGAAACCTGTTGAGACAGAACCTATTATGAAGTTTGAAGATATTGACTCTGTTTCCTGGGCATATGAAGCAATTGCGAATCTTGCAAAAGAAGGCATTATTTCCGGTAAGAGTGCAAAAGTCTTTGACCCGATGGGAAGTGTTACCAGAGAAGAATTTGTAAAAATGTTGGTTGGTGTGTTAGGCTTCGATACCACAACCTATGGCGGAGAATATACTGATGTTCCCGCAGGTGCATGGTATAGCAGTTTTGTGGCAACAGCAACCAAAAACAATCTTTGTCACGGGATCGGCAATGATCAGTTTGGTGTTGGTATGCCGATTTCCAGACAGGATATGTGTGTTATGATTTACAATGCGATCAAGGGTGATACTACCGTTGCTGCAAACAGCGAAGATATCTTTGTGGACGGTGCAAAAATTGCAGGTTATGCAAAAGAAGCAGTTTCCTACCTTGCAAGCTTAGATTTGGTACACGGCAACGATAGAAAAGAATTTTTACCAAGTAACAACACAACCAGAGCAGAAGCAGCCGTGTTGTTGAATTCTCTGAGAAATTATCTGGAAGGAGAAACCAACTAATATGAAGAAAATATTATGTTTGCTGTTAACATTTTTAATGTTGTCTGCCAATAGTGTATTTGCAACCACATACACAGATGTTCAGGCAGGTAGTGATTTAGGCATTACGCTTGATTTCCTTTCCCGGATGGGAATTATTCATGGGTATGACGATGACACTTTCCGTGGTGAAGGAAGTCTTACCAGAGCAGAATTTGCTGTTATTGTTGCCAGAATGTTACGATTTCCGGAACAAATTGAAAGCAGCGATGTGTATTATGTGGATGTTCCCGCTTCCCATTGGGCAGCAGGTTCTATCCAACAGTTGACTCAAAAAAAGTATTTTTCCGGTAAAAGTGACGGATACTTCGGCATCAATGATTCTGTAACCGTGGAAGAAGCTATTACCGTTTTTCTAAGAATTTGCAAATATGAATCTTTTGCACAGGTGCAGGGCGGATTTCCCACCGGTTATCAGAAGGTTGCATCCACAACGAATCTTTTAAATAAATTACAAGTGAAATCCGGTGTTATTTCTCGCCGGGATATGGCTGTGTTAATTGAAAACGCATTAAATCTTGGTTTTTATGATGTCAATACATTTTCTAATTCTGATTCCATCAGCTACGGAGTAGGTGATGACACCATTTTATCCTTATATTGGGATATGTATTATACCAATGGTATTGTAACTGCTGCGAATGGCACTGATTTATATAGCAACGGCGGGGCTACTGATAGTATCACAATTGATGGATATTCCTACCAGGTAGATGAAAATGAAGATTACATTGATTATCTAGGAACCTATGTAGAGGCATATTTTACCAGAGATGAAGAAAAGCAAACTCTTTATTTTATTGCTCAGTCGAGTAGTCGAAATACCATCACTACAATCTGGCACGATGATATTGAGCCTGTTCGTGATGATTACACCCTGGATTATACAGTTGGTGAGCACACCAAAACCAAAAAAATTGCAAACGATGTAAAAGTAATTTACAACGGTGTATGTTTGTATGCTGACCAATTCCGTTTGGTGGACATTTTAAAACCTGATTACGGATATCTGGAATTGATTGAATATGGTTCCGGCGGTGTTCAGGTAATTAAAGTGTGGGATTTTGAAACCTATGTTGTTTCCGGCGTGGATTCAACCGAGCGTTTCGTTTACGGAAAAGATGTTGCAGGAGCGATTGATTTTAGCGATAACAACGAAGTATGTTTTATCAAGAATCGCTCAATGGAAACGATTGATTTTTCCAAAATTTCTGTAAAAAATATTCTTTTGGTTGCAAAATACGGTTCTGTTGTAAGAGCATATCTTTCAGAAGAAGCACCGGATGTTACGGTTGATGAATGGAATTTAGCAGATAATGAAATTACCGCAAACGGTGCTGTTTATACGATCACTCCTGATTATGTAGACACATTTGCAAGTAAATTCAAAACCAATTCTGTGAAAATCTATCTGGATGTTTTTGGCAATATTGCGTATGCAGAAGAATCCAAGGACGGCGGAGTTAGTTTTGCTTATTTAGTTGATGGATATAAAGACACCAAAAACTTTAATTCTTCTATTGTGTTAAAACTGTTTATGCAAAATGGTAAAATGACCACATTATATGTTGATGACAAAGTAACTGTTGATGGACATAAACATACTACCACTACCGAACAGGAATTAGCATTAGCTCCTTATAGACCTCAGTTGATTCAGGTAAAAATTAATAGCGATAACGAAATTACCTATATTGATACTGTAGCACAAACATCCTTAGAAAATGAATACACCTTGTCTCAGCAGATTCCGTATGGTACCTATAATTACAAATGGAATGGTTCTATTGGTGGTAAAGGGGTAATGGGAGATTCAACGGTTATCTTTATTGTTCCCGAAGACGGGGATGTGAAAACCGCCAAAGAAGACAAATTCTCCGTTGTAAAAAAAGCAAGCCTGACAGTTGATCAGAATATCAATATCGGTAGCTATAAAACCAGCCCGAAAATTGGTTATGAGCAGGTTTGTTTGATGAAAAAGAATATGACAGGTACCACAGCTTCCACTAAAGGTTGGGTAGTTATTTCCGAAGTGAGCCAAACACTTAACAGCAATGATGAAATTGTAACCAAACTGGTCGTTTATACCAATGGTGCTAAGAAAGAAGTGTTAGCACAACCTGCCAGCGAATCCGGTATTACCACCACTACCTTTAATGAAGGTGACGTGGTTTGGTTAGCAACTAATTCTGACGGAGTAGCTACCGCCGGTTCCGAAGTGATTTGCACCATTGACCAGATGGATGCTGTCAACGATATTTTTGCAAGGGCAGATTTTGAAGAGATTGAAATCAATGATTTACAAATTCTTTTGGATGCTGCAAGTCCTGAATGGGCACCTACCAGCGACAGGAATTCTATTGACGGCGAAAGAAAGAGAACTCTTGGTTATCCTTATGAATCGGAAGACGGCATTCTTCGTGTGGCTTTCTGGTATGGGCAGAACTGGTCTGAAGCATATGAAATGAAAGGCACTTACACATTGGTAGATACCAGCCGTCCCGGCAATATGGTTCGTTCTTGTACCATAAGCGACATTCATACTTCGGATGTATACGGAAAAGATTGTGACAAGATTCTGATTCAGGTAAAACATTCCAGTATTGTATCTGTTGTTGTGTTCAGATAGAAAATATGCAATACAGCACGAAAGCTTCGTGCTGTATTGTAATATAAAAATAGTAACAAAGAATAAAAAGAAAGGGTATACATATAGAAATGAATTTAAGTGACATCAATTTAAGAGATCCGTACATTTTGCCTTTCGATGGTAAATACTATATGTACGGAACAAGAGGATTTGATTACACAGGATTCGATGTATATGTCAGTGAAGATTTACAAAACTGGAATGGTCCTATCTCTGTATTTGAGGGGGATGAAAGTTTTTGGGCTGATAAAGAGTTCTGGGCACCGGAAGTACATGCGTATAACGGGAAGTTTATGATGTTTGCTACATTCAATAGTGATAAATGCCACAGAGGAACCCAGGTGTTGGTTGCTAAATCACCGTTAGGTCCGTTCGAGGAACATAGTAACGGAGCTGCAACACCGAAAGAATGGGAGTGCCTGGACGGAACATTATATGTGGATGATGGCATCCCATATATGGTATTCTGCCACGAATGGACACAGATTGGAAACGGTGCAGTTTGCTATGTAAGATTGTCTGATGATTTAAAAGAAACTGTATCCGAGCCCAAGGTTTTATGGCACGCCAAGGATGCATATTGCTTTGATAGTTCCAGTAATGAAGCAGGTTATATCACGGACGGTCCGTTTTTACTCAACATTGACGGTGAACTGATTTGTATATGGTCAACCATTTGCAAAGGTTCCTATATGGAGTTGATTTCCCGTTCAGATAACGGTAAATTAGACGGAAACTGGAGTGTTGATAAAAAGGCCTTGTTTGAAAATGATGGCGGACACGGAATGATTTTTAAAACATTTGATAATGAACATAAGTTTGTATATCATAGCCCCAACATCTGGAAAGAAGAACGCCCTTGTTTGGTGGATGTAAGTCTTTTGGCATTACGAGATAATAATCAATCATAACAGTAAAATATTTTGGGATGTTGTATCCGCAAGTATATTGAAGCAGAAAGGAGCTTACAATGTTATATCCTATTGAAAATGAAATTCGGCAAGTGAAAAATTTAAGTGGTATCTGGCGTTTCAAATGTGAAAAGGAATATGAACAAGGATTTTCTGAAAAATGGTATGAAAAGCCTTTGGAAGACTATACGGAAATGCCTGTCCCTGCAAGTTATAACGATATCACGGTTGATAGAGAAATCAGAGATCATGTGGGCTGGGTTTGGTATGAGAGGGATTTCATAGTTCCTGCGGATTGGAAAACACAAAGATTAGTTCTCAGATTTGGTAGTGTTACACACCATGCAGTGGTTTATATCAATGGCATAGAGATAACTCGTCATAAGGGTGGTTTTCTGCCTTTTGAATTTGAGTTGAATGATGAGTGGCTTTGCGAGAATAACAGATTAACCGTTGCAGTCAGCAATATGCTTGATCATACTTGTTTACCTTTTGGATATATCACAGAAGCGGATACGGATTTGTTACCGAAAGGTATGAAGATTCAGGAATATACATTTGATTTCTTTAACTACTCGGGAATACACAGACCTGTAAAACTGTATATCACCCCGAAAAGTTATATCAAAGATATTACGGTTACAACAGATATTGACGGTACCACAGGAATTGTAAATTATGAAATAGAAACTGTTGGTGACGAAACTGTTCAGGTTGCGTTATATGACGAAAAAAATTGTTTGGTTGCCGAAGCTGACGGCAAGAAGGGGTCTATTACAGTAAACAACGCTCATCTATGGGAAGTCAGAGCAGCGTATCTGTATCAGTTTGATATTAAATTCAATGAAGACCATTATACTTTGCCGATTGGTATCAGAACCGTAAAGGTTACAGACAAGCAAATCCTTTTAAATAATAAGCCTGTATATTTGAAAGGGTTTGGTAAGCATGAAGATTGCGATATCAAAGGAAAAGGTCTTGATGATGCGATTAATGTCAGGGATTTTGAATTGTTAAAATGGATGGGCGCAAATTCATTCAGAACTTCGCACTATCCTTACTCAGAAGAATTGATGCAAATGGCAGACCGACAGGGATTTTTGGTTATCGACGAAGTTCCTGCGGTTGGTATGCATTTTCTGCCGAAAACGGTATTTACCGAAGGTATGGTAGATGATAAAACGTTGGAACATCACAAGGATGTCCTAAAAGATTTGTATGAAAGAGATAAAAATCACCCCTCAGTGATTATGTGGAGTATTGCCAACGAAGCTTGCACTTGGGAAGAAGCTTCTGTTTCGTATTTTGAAGAACTGACCAAACTGATTCGTTCTCTTGATCATACCAGACCCATTACCAATGTAATGTTTGAAATGTCTGAATCAGATAAAGTATCTCACTTGTGTGATGTAGTTTCCATTAACAGATACCATTCTTGGTATTACAATCTTGCAAGGATTGAAACAGTGTATCCGGGAATGAAGAAAGACCTTGACGGTTGGTATCAAAAACTGAAAAAACCTGTTCTTATCACAGAATATGGTGTGGATACAATTGCAGGGATGCATAAGCTTCCGGAGGCAATCTTTACAGAAGAATATCAGATAGAGTTTTATAAAGAAAATCACAGAGCGTTTGACGAGTGCGATTTTGTGATAGGCGAGCAAGCTTGGGCATTTGCTGATTTTATGACTTCCTTTGGATTAAAACGGTTTGACGGTAACAAGAAAGGTGTTTTCACAAGACAGCGTCAACCCAAAAGCGTAGCAATGTTGTTTAAAGAAAGATGGACAAATTTTCAGAAATATTAGACTGAATCAAAAGGTTCGGGCATTTCAATATAGCATCAGATGATTGGAGGAATTTAAAATGAAAATCAATATTG
Source organism: Clostridia bacterium (assembly GCA_045638525.1). GTDB lineage: Bacteria > Bacillota > Clostridia > UMGS1840 > UMGS1840 > SIG452. Next base: position 11,658 of record JAZUBQ010000012.1, on the reverse strand, counting down.
GTGAATTTAAAGATAAAGTACATGCTTGTTGGATCGGAAAGAATATTGGCGGAACGATTGGTGGTCCTTATGAAGGGGCAAAACAGATGCTTGATGTGAAAGGTTTTTCCACCCCTGCCAATGTAGTTTTACCAAATGATGATTTGGATTTACAACTGATTTGGATGGAAGCAGTAAAAAGAGTTGGTCCCAAGAATATCAACGCTACTGTTTTAGGCGAATTCTGGATTAGCTATGTTACACCGTACTGGAATGAATACGGCAGATGTAAAAACAACATGATTATGGGGCTTGTACCACCTCTGTCAGGGGATGCTTTTAATGAGTGGAAACATTCTAACGGAGCGTGGATCAGAACAGAAATCTGGGCTTGCCTTGCACCCGGACAGCCTGATATTGCATTACGATATGCTTATGAAGATGCCTCTGTTGACCACGGTATGGGAGAGGGAACTGTTTCTGCAATTTTCACCGCTGCATTACAAAGTGCGGCTTTTGTTGAAAATGATGTGAGAAAACTGATTGAAATCGGTTTATCAAAAATCCCTGCAGAAAGCAGAACTGCGAAAAGTGTAAAATGTGTTTTGGATTGCTTTGATAACGGTGTTGGTTATGTTGACACCAGAAATAAGGTTTTTGATATGAACAGCGATTTAGGAAACGGTTGGTTTGAAGCTCCTTCCAATATCGCGTACGCAGTAATTGGTCTTTTGTGGGGTGCCGGTGATTTTAAGGAATCTATGCTTTACGCTGTGAATTGTGGTGACGATACCGATTGTACCGCAGGTTTGGTAGGTTCGGTTTTAGGTATCATCGGTGGAACAAAATCACTTCCTGAGGATTGGGTGAATCACATTGGTGACGAAATTGTAACCGTTGCCATTGCAGATGGTGTGTTGAGTTACCGTGCGTCCACTTGTTCTCAATTAACTGATGACATTGTAAAATATGCCCCCATTATGCTTTGCGAAAATAATGCGAATGTTGAACTTACAGACGGCGATACAGAAATTGACGACAATGTGTATGAGAGTATGTATGGCATTAAAAAGGAAGACGAAATTTACTATCCGAAAATGCCGTATTCTTGTCGTATTGACTTCAACTATGCTTCCGCAATCGTGATGTACGATGGCGAGCCCAGTATTGCGCCCAATGAAACCAAAAAGATTAAAATCAGATTTATCAACAATATTCCTACTTACGGAAATAAGCAGTATTATCTGAAATTCAGATTTTTGCCTATGAACGGATTTGAAGTGAAGGGACCTAAGTCTATGTTCTTATCCAGATGGAGTCCGTTCGATCTTGATTTTTATCACGATAAGCCGTATTGTGAGGCAGAGTTTGAGATTACTGCACCCGACAGCGTGGAAGCGAAAAACACAGTTGTGATTGAAGCAATTGCAGAAGGCCGTGTAACCGCTGCATACATTCCGATTAATTTCGTGGGTGAGTAATCATTTGAGCCTTTCATATTATATGAGATGGTATGATTCCAAAAAGGAGAAAAAATATGAAAATCACATTTCGTTGGTACGGAGAAGATGATCCCGTAACCTTAAAGTATATCAGGCAAATTCCTTGTGTTTCGGACATCACAACGGCAGTATATAAGCCTGTTGGAACAGTATGGGAAGATCAGGAAATCGAAAAAATCAAGGCTGATTGTAACAATCACGGTCTTACTATGGAAGTGATTGAGTCTATTCCTGTGCACGAGGATATTAAGCTCGGCCGAGGCGACTATAAAGAATATATCGAAGTATTTAAAGAAAACATCAGAAAAGTAGCAAAAGCAGGCGTAAAATGCGTTTGCTACAACTTTATGCCTGTTTTTGACTGGACCCGTTCTAATCTTGAATGGCTCAATGAGGATGGTTCCACATCTCTTGTTTATCACACAAGCGATGTAGATCAAATGGATCCCACAAAACTGACTTTACCGGGATGGGATGCCTCCTATTCTCCCGATGAAGTTTCTGATTTGATTAAAGCATATCAGGAAATCGGGGAAGAAGGACTCTGGAAAAATTTAGAGTATTTCATTCAGGAAATTATGCCTGTCGCAATTGAATGTGATGTAAATATGGCAATTCATCCGGACGATCCACCGTGGAGTATTTTTGGGATTCCCAGAATTATCACCAATGAAGCAAATATTGACCGATTCTTAAGCCTTTACGATGATAAGCATCATGGTTTGACCCTTTGCAGCGGTTCTTTGGGATGTGCAAAGTTTAATGACTATGTTGCTATGGTAAAAAAATACGGCAACATGGGCAGAATCCACTTTGCTCATGTGAGAAATATCAAGATTTTAGATGATGGTTCTTTTGAGGAAAGTGGTCATTTTTCAGAATGCGGTTCCTTGGATGTGGTTGAAATATTAAAAGCGTACCACGAGTGTGGATTTGAAGGTTATCTTCGTCCCGACCACGGAAGAATGATTTGGGGCGAAACCGGAAAACCCGGTTACGGCCTTTATGACAGAGCGTTGGGTGCTATGTATATGGCTGGAATTTGGGAAGCGCTTGGAAAAGGAGTAAAATAATGAAATTACCATTTGAAATAGATTTAAGTAATAAAGTGGTTGTAATTACCGGAGCCGGCGGTGTTTTATGTTCTTTCTTTGCGAAAGCCATAGCAAAAACCGGCGCTAAAGTGGCGCTTTTGGATCTCAATGAAGCAGCAGCTAAAGCCAATGCAGAAGGCATTGTTGCAAATGGCGGGATAGCAAAAGGATATGCTTGTAATGTGCTTGATAAGAATAGTATTGAAGAAGCCCATCAGAAGATTCTTTCTGATTTTGGAACCTGCGATATCTTAATTAACGGAGCCGGTGGAAATAACCCTAAAGCAACTACCGATCATGAATATTTTTCCAAAGAGGATATGGGGAATCTTAAAACATTCTTTGATCTGGATCAAGCAGGAGTAGAGTTTGTGTTTAACCTGAATTTCTTGGGTACTCTTCTGCCTACTCAGGTGTTTGCCAAAGATATGCTGGATAAAGAGGATGCAAGTATCATCAATATTTCCAGTATGAATGCATTTACACCTCTTACAAAAATCCCTGCATACAGCGGTGCAAAAGCAGCTATTTCAAACTTCACACAATGGCTTGCAGTCCATTTTTCCAAAACGAATATTCGTTGTAACGCAATTGCACCCGGATTTTTTGTAACCAAACAGAACGAAAAATTACTGTTTAACGAAGATGGAACACCTACTCCGAGAACCGATAAAATTTTGTCTGCAACACCGATGGGAAGATTCGGCAAAGCAGAGGAGTTAATCGGAACACTGTTATTTTTGCTTTCCAAAGATGCATCGGGATTCGTGACCGGCATTGTTGTGCCTGTTGACGGCGGATTTTCTGCTTATAGTGGAGTATAAGACTATGAACTTTATTAGTAACGATTTTATGCTGAAAAATGAAACAGCAAAAAGATTGTATCATCAATTTGCAAAAGATTTGCCCATTATCGATTATCATTGCCATTTATCACCAAAAATGATTGCCGAAAATTATAAGTTTAAAAATGCTTATGATTTGTTTTTAGGTGGTGACCATTATAAATGGCGTCAGATGCGCACAATGGGCATCACGGAAGAATACATAACAGGAAAAGCCGATGACTATGAGAAATGGGCATGTTTTGCGAAAATTATGCCATATCTCATTGGTAATCCGCTATATCATTGGACACATCTGGAATTGAAAAGATATTTTGATATTGATGAGATTCTTAGTGAAGATAGTGCAAAAAGAATCTGGGATATCGTGAATGAGAAACTGGCAGATGATTCATTTTCAGCTCAGGAATTGATTAAGAAATCCAATGTTGAAGTGATTTGCACTACAGATAATCCGTATGATTCTTTGGAGTATCACAAACAGCTAAAAGATTTTTCTGTGAAAGTGCTACCCACCTTTCGACCTGATTTATCAGATATCAGAGCCGATATCACAGAGAGAATGGATTATTTTGGGGAAATGGGATGCAAATTATCAGACCATTCCATTGATACAATGAATGATGATATCATTGAAGAGCTGGTATTTTTAGGAGAAGAATATGCAAAAAGAGGCTGGGTATGGCAGTTGCATATTGGTGCGCTCAGAAACAATAATACCAGAATGTTTGAACAACTCGGAGCAGATACAGGATTTGATTCTATTAACGATTTTCAGATTGCCGAGGGCGTATCCAGATTATTAAATAAACTTGATCAGAAGAACGTTCTGCCCAAAACTATTCTTTACACATTAAATCCGAAGGATAATTATGTATTGGGAACCATGATTGGAAATTTCCAACAGGGTCCTGCAAAAGGGAAAATACAGTTTGGTTCGGGTTGGTGGTTTAACGACAATAAAGATGGAATGGAAGCTCAGTTAAAAGCACTTGCAAATCTTGGTTCTTTGGGCACATTCATTGGAATGCTTACGGATTCCAGAAGTTTTGTATCTTATCCCAGACATGAATATTTCAGAAGAATTCTTTGTAATCTGATTGGAAGTTGGGTAGAAGATGGTGAATATCCCAATGATGAAAAAGCATTGGAACTTGTCATCAAAGGAATTTGCCACGACAACGCAGTGAAATATTTTGAGTTTTAGGAATAACAGGAGAGGTTTTCAATGATTTATACGGTGACCGGCGCACTTCAAAAGGCAGATTTCGGAAAAGCGTGTGTACACGAACATATCTGTGTTGCATCCAATGATATGAAAAAAACCTTTGGTAAAAGTTGGTTTGACGATGAAAAAATCATAAACCTTGCTTCGAATATTTTAAAAAAATCAGGATTTGGACTTTTTGTGGACGGCACTCCTTGCGATTTGGGGAGAGATGTGCAGATTTTAAACCGTGTATCTGAGCAATCCGGTGTTAAAATTGTGGCATCTACGGGTTTTTATTATTATCCTGACTTGTTTACTGTTAACAGAACTGCAAAACAACTTGCAACATGGATTTTAAAAGAATGTAGTGAGGGGATGGAAGGAACCAATATCAAACCCGGTATTTTAAAATGCGCATCCAACGGTGCAGAAATTTCTGATGATTCCAAAAAGCGGCTTACCGCTATGGCTATGGTTCAAAACGAAACCGGACTTGCTATGTATGTGCATTGTTCCCACAGCGGAGAGGTTCAAGAGAAAATCAAGCTTCTGGTTGAATTTGGTGCAAATCCTGAAAAACTCATTATAGGGCATTGCGGACTCAATCCTGATGTTGACTATCTTGAAACTTTATTGCATCAGGGCTGTTACATTGCGATGGACCAAAATTATTGTTCCAGAAGAAAAGAAGAGATTCCAAAAGTCCTCACTGAATTATGCAAAAAAGGATATGCAAGCCGTATTTGCTTATCCAGTGACCATAGTATTTATAGTGATTTTACGGATGACTATAATACCGGAATGAACAAAACAGCGGAAGAACACCTGCATATTTTAAATTATCAGCAGGAGATCATTTATCCTGTTTTTGGCGGTTCTAAAGAAGATTTTAAAAAAATGACAGGACAAAATATCGTAGATATTTTGGATGCGTAAATTCAGATAAGAGAACGGGGGATTTACAATGAAACCGAATTTTAGTTTGAAATATAACGGAGAAATCATAAATTCATCCAAGGAAATAACCGAGCTTGCAAATGGTGTTACGGTTACCAAAATCACAAAAGAATATCAGGAATACGATGCGTTGGAATGGGTTTTGTTTTTTAAAAACTCATCTGAAACCAACAGCGGAATGATTTCCGAGATTCTTGATTGTGACACAATGCTGCCACTTTCATTTCCTGAGAATAAAAAACCGGGATATAAGCCAGAGTGTGATGATGCTTGCATTATTACAATGAACGGGATGATTGATAGTCATTATTATTGGGAAAATGACCCGGCCAGCGCTATCGAATATGGTTTCAACTATGAATATCTGGATAAAACTCCCGAAAAAACCAAAAGTTTTGCCAATGTGGGTGGAAGATCAAGTGATGGGATGATGCCGTTTTTTGATGTTACCGCATCCGGAAACGGATATATTGTCGCAATTGGCTGGACAGGCAGCTGGAGAGCAGAATTTGCAAAATGCGAGGAAGGAATCAAAATCAGAACCGGACTTGCAAAAACAGATTTTTATTTAAAATCCGGAGAAGAAATTCGAACCTCTTCTATTTTAATTATGAAGTATCATTCTAAAGAGGACAAACATAACAAATTCCGAAATTTGATAAAAAACTACTTTTCGCATAAAAGTTGTACTTTCGCCGACCGTGACGGACTCCTGGCGTATGAGCTTTGGGGTGGTCTTACCAGTGCGGAAATGAAAAAAAGAATTAATGAACTCAAACAGCATGACATCAAATTCGAAGATGTATGGATTGATGCCGGTTGGTACGGAAACTGTGAAAAATGTGATGAGACTTTTAGCGGAGATTGGTGGGCTCATACCGGAGAGTGGATTGTGAATCCGCGCGTTCATCCCAATGGGCTACAGGATGTTTCGGATTGTGCGAAAGAAGCCGGAATGAAACTGATGCTCTGGTTTGAACCGGAAAGAGCAATTGAAGGAACTGAACTTATAAAAGAACATCCGGAATGGTTTTTAACATTACCTGATACCAAAAGTCAACTTTTAAATTACGGCAATCAAGATGCATTAGAATATGTCTGCCGAATGATTGAAGAATTTGTAAATCGTTTGGATTTATCTTGTTATCGCCAGGATTTTAATACAAAATTGGATGCATTCTGCAAGGCCAATGACGAGGAAGACAGACAGGGGATTACCGAAATCAAGCATATTATGGGAATGTATCGGGTATGGGATTATATTTTAGAAAAGTTCCCCCAAATTATTATTGATAACTGTGCAAGTGGCGGAAGAAGAATTGATATTGAAACTTTGAAACGCTCGATTCCGTTTTTCAGAAGTGATTATCAATGTAATTTCAACGAGAATCCCGAGGTGCTTCAGGCACATAACTCCAATATATCTTGTTATTTGCCCTATAATGGTTGCACCAGCAAAAGAAAAAATGATACCTATGCAATCAGAAGTTCTTATTCATCAAGTTGGGGTGGCGCTTTTTATAATGCTATATTCCAAACGATGGATGAAAAAGATTTTGTATGGGTGAAAAAGATCACCGATGAATACAGAAAAATCCGTCGGTATATGTCTATGGATTTTTATAATCACGGTTCTGTTGTTTTCGATAGCACATCGTGGACAATCTGGCAGTATAACGATCCTAAGACCCAAAGTGGTATTGTGATGGCATTTCGCCGTAGTGGTTCACCGTTTGATACGGTTGGTATTACTCTGAAGGGTGTGTCCAATGGTGAATATATTTACGAAAATATCGATACAGATGAAAAGTATATTGGTGAAAGCAAATTAACAATTACATTGGCCGAAAAGAGAATGAGTACAATCATTTGCTATCAAAGGAAGGAAGAAACAGAGTAATGTATTCAATACTTTTAGTACCTATGATTGCAACAGTAGTGCAAAATGTGTTGTACAACACCGTTGCAAAAGTATCGCTGAAGGAAAAAGGCGATTCGTATTATTTTAATATTTTCGGATACCTTCTATGTGTTGTGTTATTCGGAGTTATGTCATTCTCTACAGGAATTTCTCTATACACATTTTTAATGGGGATTCTGTTTGGTGTATGCATACTGCTCAGTAGTGTCTTTAAGATGCAGGCATTAAAAGAAGGACCAATGCATATCACAATTCTTGTTACCACGGCATCTATGATTATTCCCACCCTGTCAGGTGCGGTGATGTTTGGAGAAGCACTCAGCATCCCCAAGTTAATCGCAGTTGCAGTACTTATTTTCTTTATCTATTTGTCAATTAGTGCACCAAAAGGGGATACCACTGCAAAGTATTCCGCGAAATGGGCAATTCTTTGTATCATAGCATTTGTGTTTTTAGGCGTTATCGGTGTCATTCAAAAATTACACCAAAGTTCACCGTATAAAGGTGAGGCAGCATCATTCCTGGCAGTTGCATTTGTTTGCTCTATCATTTTTGCAATTGTGATGAGTAAAACACAACCAACAACCAAAAAGCACGGAAAACAGTTTTACATCATTTCATTGGCATGCGGACTTTGCTATTTTTCAATGCACTATTTTAATTTAAAGCTTTCAGGAACTGTACCCAGCCAGATTTTATTCCCTGTGGTGAATGGTTCGGCAGTCATCTTAAGCTCTGTCGCATCTGTAGTATTTTTTAAAGAACAGATTACAAAAAAACAGTTGGTAGGTCTTATTGGCGGACTTTTATCGCTTATTTGCATTTGTTTCGTATAGTAAAAAAGAGAGGGTGTAAAAAATGAAACAAATAGAAAAAAATAATGTTTCTGCGAAAAATCAATTGAAAAAGAAATCTTATGTTACTTTTATCCGGGAAGAAGGGAACGGAAAAAAAGTAATGTTTGTTGGCAACTCTATCACAAAACACGGGGTGCTGGAAGAAATTGGCTGGTTTTGGGATTGGGGAATGGCTGCATCTGCATTGGAAAAGGATTATGTACATATTTTGGTTGATAAATTCAATCAACTGGTACCTGATTCGCGTTTTTGTTTATGTCAGGTTGCCAATTGGGAAAGACAGTATCAAAACGGCACAGAAGTGTTGGAAGAATACAAAAATGCCAGAGAATTCCAAGCAGATATCATTGTCTTTCGCATGATTGAAAATTGCCCTCATAAGGATTTCGATAAAGATGCATTTTACCGTGAATACCGAAATCTGATTGATTATCTGAATCCTACCGGAGAAGCGAAGATTGTGGTTACCACAGGATTTTGGAAACATCCGGGTGATGATACGATTGCCCGTGTGGCAGAGGAACGCGGTTATCCTTGTATTTATCTTGGTGACCTTGGTGAAGATGACAAGATGAAAGCAATCGGTTTGTTTGAACATACCGGTATTGCAAATCATCCCGGAGATTTAGGAATGAAAACCATTGCAGAATTAATCTGGAACGAACTGGAGAAAATTCTGTAAATTATATAACAATAATCGTAAGGCAGGAGCAATACCTGCTATGTGATATAGCATTTACGAGGTGATATCATTGAATAAACTTTTAAAAACAGATGTGTTTGAAGAAAAACATATCGCTTTTAACGGAAATAAATTTTTAACGGGAAACGGCTATTTCGGTGTTCGCGGCACCATGGAAGAATACCTGAAAGGGAATATGCCTTGCGTGAACCTTGCAGGAATTTACGATAAGGTAGGAGAAAAATGGCGTGAATCGGTAAATGCTCCGAATCCGTTGTTTACCTATGTCAAAGTGGATGGTGAAATCTTTACACTTCCTGATAAGGAACCATTTTCTCACGAACAGAGTGTGAATATTGAAACCGCAATTCACGAAAGAAAAACTGTGTGGCAAACAGGAAAAGGCAAAATTACCGTGTCTTGCGAAAGGTTTGCAAGTATGGCAAATCAGCATCTGATTGGTATGAAATACTCTGTTTTGGCTGATTATGATTGCGATATTGAGATTGTAACTGCAGTTGACGGTGATGTGTGGGATATTAATGGTCCTCACTTTGTAACCTTGACGGTGGAATCCGATAAAGTGACCGGTGTAACCGGTGAAAAAGGAATTACTATAGTAACCGAGCAAAAGGTATCTTATGATTTCGATGGTGTGTGCAAAAAATATACTGATGATTATTCTGCTTACACCACTGTGAAGGTATCTGCAAAAGCAGGGGAAGAATATGCCTTCACAAAAATTGCAAGTGTTTCTACCTCTTGTGATGATTTTGAAAATAAAGAAAATCTTTGTGATATCACCTATGAATCCGAAAAAGAAAAACATATTGCCGCTTGGGCAGACATTTGGGATAAATCTTATGTAGAAATAGATGGAGACGAAGAAGCAGAATTTGCTTTGAATTATTCTTTGTATCACTTAAATTGTATTGCACCCAGAAATATGAAGAATAAATCTATTGCAGCTCGCGGATTATCGGGTCAGGTATATAAAGGTGCGGTATTCTGGGATACGGAAATGTTTATGATTGATTATTATATGCACACCGAACCCGAAATTGCTAAAACTTTGATTGGCTACCGTATTGATACCTTAGAAGGTGCAAAAAACAAGGCAAGAGAATATAACTTGGACGGTGCCTATTACGCTTGGGAAAGTCAGGAAGGCGGTTTTGAAGGTTGTTCTGACTTTAATGTGGTGGATGTGTTTACCAAACGCCCGATGCGTACACATTTTCGTGATAAGCAGTATCATGTTTCCAGTGCTGTGGTGTATTCGATTGTAAAATATATCCGTGCTACGGGTGATACAAGCATTTTAAAAGAAGGGGCAATGGAGGTTATCATTGAATGTGCGAAGATGTACCGTTCTTTGCTTCTTAGAAAAGCAGATAGCAATTTCTATGAAATCTATGATGTGGTTGGTCCTGACGAGTATCACGAACGGGTAAACAATAATGTTTATACCAACCGTATGGCGAAGCTTACCTTCCAAACTGCTTATGATATGATTGGGAAATTGGATGAAGATACCTATCATGAACTTTCCCGAAAATATGATTTAGAAAACTTACAGAATATCTTTTGGGATTCCTATGAAAATATCAAAATCAAAGAACCCAATGAAGATGGTATCATAGAACAGTTTGACGGCTATTTTTCATTAGAAGATACTTCTGTTGCCACTGTTCGTTCCAGATTGTTGGATGAAAAAGAATATTGGGGCGGGGCATACGGTGTTGCCAGCCAGACTCAGGTTATCAAGCAGGCAGACGTGATTGCGATGATGAGTATTTTTCAGGATGAATATACCAAAGAACTGATGCAAAAAAACTGGGAGTATTACGAACCCAGAACCGAGCACGGTTCGTCCCTTTCTGCTTGTATGTATTCCTTGGTTGCTTGCCAGACAGGAAAAACTGATGTGGCGTACCCCTTCTTCTTAAAATCCGCTAAGGCAGATTTGACGCCGGGCGGTAAAGAGTGGGCAGGTCTTATCTATATTGGGGGCACCCATCCGGCATCTGAAGGCGGTGCGTGGATTGTTGCCATTAATGGTTTTGCGGGTATTCGCATCCTGGATGATAAATTGGTTTGCGAACCCAATTTACCCACCCATTGGAACGGTATGAAATTCAAACTGAAATTTTTAGATAAGCTTTATCAGATTACGATTGATAAGAAGCAGGGAACAATCAAGGAGGTAACAAAATGATGGACAAATATATTCCCGTTGTAGTAATTAAAGAATTAAGCGAAGTAGATAAAATTCTGTCTGCCTTAAAAGCAAATGATATCAACTGTGCAGAAATTACATTCCGTACCGCTTGTGCTGCAGAGGCTATTAAATTAGCGGTAGAAAAATATCCCGATATGAATATCGGTGCAGGTACCGTTATCAATTCCAAACAGTGTGAAGAAGCAATTGCTGCAGGTGCTAAGTTTATTGTATCTCCCGGACTTTCTGTTGGAGCTGCTGAAGTATGTCAGCAACATAATATCCCATATTATCCCGGTTGTGTAACTCCCACAGAAATTATGCAGGCGTTGGAATTGGGAATTACCACAGTGAAATTCTTCCCTGCAAACATTTACGGCGGCTTAGCTG
>JAZUBQ010000011.1:0-2159 GCA_045638525.1 Clostridia bacterium | reverse complement strand
TTAATAGTACGGATAAAACAAATCTGCTCGTTCTCTAAAATAACGGGAGTTTCGGCTTTTGCCATCTGCTCAAACCGATAAGTCATTCTCTCGATTGGAGTCATATTTTTATCGAATGTGATTTCGATTTCTTTTCTATATTTGTGATGCTCTTTGTTTAACACAAATTCATATAAATTTCTATCCATAAACAAAACCTCCTTTTTGATAATGTCAACCAAAATATAGCACAAACCCCATAACAAATCAAGCGATAAGCAAATTGATGTTCGTTTTTGTGCTAAATTTCATTGCAATGTGTGATAATATTTTTTCAATTATCTCTTTTTGCTTAACAACCATTCCACCAACTCTTTGTTGCATGCCAAAGACCAGGAATTATGTCCCACTCCTTCATATCGGGAATATGTAACATCCGGATTAAATTCTTTTAACTTTGCTATCATTTCATCAGATTGTGTAGGTGATACAATATCATCCGCTCCACCGTGAAACGCCCAGACCGGCATCGTTAACACTCCGGCATTCCAAGCCATGCCTCCACCGCAGATAGGTGCAATCGCCGCAAACATATCAGGTTTTGCCATCGCAGCAAACCAGGTTCCGTATCCGCCCATGCTAAGTCCTGTTAAATAAACTCTGTCCGCATCCAAATCAAATTCTTCCATCAGTTGCTCGATGAATTTTAAAAGAGATTCCACACGTCCTGCCCAAAAACTATCCGGGGGACACTGTGGCATCACAACCATACAATCGTGGTCATTTTCTTTGAAATAGTTGGAAAGTCCATGGATATCCACAGCATCCAGGTCGTCTTTTCCGTATCCTCTTTCTCCTGCTCCGTGAAGCTGAACAATGAGGGGCATTTTTTCACTTTTTATTTTGGGAGAATACTCAACAAACGGAAAAATCCATTGCTGTTCTCTATGCTCAATTCGTTCCATAACTACCTCCAAAAACCGTAAACCTACAGTAATACTACATCAAATTATCCTGCTGATCGACTTGTCAGTCCACAAAAATACTGGTCGAATAAGAAACCTCCTCATGGGGTTTCACATAAGAAAAGCCATACTGTTCCCTATTTTGAAAATGAGGACAATTACTAATCCAACTCTGCGGCTCAATACACACATAATTCCCCTCAGAACCCGTATTAAACACCATTAAGTACGGATATTTTTCATCAAGATGATAACAAATACGGATATCATTGTCAAGCTCTAATAAAATTTTGTGAGTATCGCCAAGTTCAAACAGTGCCGACAATTCTTTTTTGGTATCATAGCCATTTCCACTGTTGAGCTGACAAATGGTTTCACTCCGGACCTCATACTCTCCCGTGGGAAGATATTTATTGTTTCTTTTAAACTCTTTTATTACATTTGCTTTCACATAACAACTGCTAATATCAGCCGTATTGAAGGTAGTGTGAAAACCAAGCCCGATGGGCATATCAATATCAGATTGGTTTAAAATACGCACCATTTGCTTTACCTGTTTTTCAATAAGCTGATACCGAACTTCCATAATGAATTCGTGTGGATAACCTACATAAGGATTCTCTTTGGTGGCTTCATAATACAACACAATCGTATCAGAAGTATGCTTTGCCACCCAAAATTCTGTTTCATGCATCACACCATGCACGAAACAGCCCGTTTTCGGTTCATTGACGGGAAATTTGTACTTTCTGCCTTCAAAGTTGAAGTAGGCATCTTCAATTCTGTTGGGTGGAAATAACAAAGGCATTCCGTACAGATAGGGATTTTTGGTTTCAAAATCCGATAACTGCTCAGGAGTTCTTAAAATTTCACGTTTGTAAATCTTATCATAAAGACGAATCAGATTCGCCCCTCTTTTGGGATAGATTTCTGCTATAAATCTATCGTTTTCAAGTTTATAAGTACAAATAACAAATCACCCCAATACAAGTTTTTTATCCAACATCTGTTACAATTTCCCTGCATTACTTGGTTTTGATATACAGTTTTCCGTCTTTCACATATGCGTATTTACCGTCTTCGTATAACTTAATTTCTTCTCCACACACATACTCGATGGTTTTGGGAGAAATAAACTTATCCACTCTGCCAATCGGTGCAAATCCGTTTTGAATCGGTACAATCACATATAACTGATAGCCCTCTGACGCAAGG
>JAZUBQ010000010.1:0-2756 GCA_045638525.1 Clostridia bacterium | reverse complement strand
TACAGTAACAGCCGAAAAGGAAGAAATTCTGGATGAAATTGAGTCTGTATTAAAAGAGTTGGGTCTGTTGGCAGAAATTTTGCCTTATGAAAACGAGCTGACAGCGATTTAAAAGAAAATAGAAAAATATGTAGGCGGCTGGGTGAAAACGCAGCTGCGTTTTTGCGGGTAAAGCCGGCAGATAATTTTAGAAAGAGCGGGAGAGATGCCGTTCCAATAACTGAATGAGTTGGTAGAGGCACACGTCCACGATACAAAGTACCACAATCGACATAATGACCCAATCCAGCTTAAACAAGTGAGTACACATTTCGCCACGAAACGGATATCGTGATGGGAGAATGAATCTGCAGAATCATTGAAACACGTGATGTTTTTTTGTGAATGAAAAGGGGTATTCTTTTGATTAGGATGTGCTAGAAAACATATTAAATGAACATCAAATCTTTGAAAAAGGTTAGAGGTTGTGTTATACTGAGTGAAACTAATCGAGTAGGATTATGGGAAAGGTAATCATTTTATGCAATATGATATCTTTATCAGCTATCGGCGTGATGGCGGTGATATGACGGCACATATTATATATGAAAGACTTTCGAAAATGGGATATTCGGTGTTTCAGGACATAGAAACACTTCGCTCAGGAAAGTTTAATACAGCGATTTATGAAAAAATTGAGGAATGTAAGGATTTTATTTTGATTTTACCTCCGAATTCTTTAGAACGATGTGTAGCTGAAGAAGACTGGGTTAGAAAAGAGATTATTTGTGCACTTAAAAATAAAAAGAATATTATTCCAATCATGCTGAGAGGATTTGCTTGGCCATCTGAGTTGCCGGAAGAAATTCGCGAAATTCAATTTTTTAATGGTTTGACAGCAAATACAGAATATTTCGAACAGTTTTTGGAGCGTCTGACAGATTTTTTTGAAAGTAAACCAGCGATTTCAAGCAATGGAACATCGCAAAAGAAACGAGGAATTCGTTTTGGAGTTACGGTAGTGCTGGTAGTGCTGTTGCTTTTGTTGCCATTGTTTGTGATTTATGGTCTGAATCAATCTTTTGGTCTTGTATGGAGATTGATTTACATTACTGTTTTGATATTGTTAGGGAAATGGGTACTTTACGAAATTGAAACAAGGCCATCCATTGCAGCAAAATGTTTTGGAACGGTAAAAGAAGACGAGTTATGCGAGCATCCGGATGTTGTTTATAGTAGAGTTGTAGGTGCGTTCGGAAAAGATGTTCTTATAGCGAGAGAACAAACAGATTTATTTAAATGTTTGTACAGATTAAAACGTTTTTCCTTTGGAACATGGGATGGTAAGCGGGTTAATTATTTGAAAATTTTGTTTCGCCGTAAAGTAGAATGGTATGATCCGAGTGTTTTTTACTTACATTCGTTGAGTAAGGGAAATCAAGCTTTAAAAATGCTTACGAGACAGGGCTTTGTATTGCAATCGCCACCAAATTTTTTTGATTGTCATGTGGATTACTTAATAAAGAATCAGATGCATGTGTTTTTGTTTTATAAAAAGAAAAGATTAGAACATATGGAAGTGTTTCAATGCAACGGTGAAGAATTAAAAGAAAAATACGCAATGATAGGAGAAATTGTATGTTAAAGAAATTTTGGAAAAATGAAGATGGAGATACAAATTTCGTTTCATTAATCATCATCATTATAATTGCAGCGGTAGCAGTATTTCTTTTAAAACCTTATGTCGCAAAGATTGTTTCATGGATATGTTTAATGTTTATGTAGTAGAGGGCTTGATTTTCCTGGTGTGTTTGATTCGGTGCAGTCTGACAGATTTGCGAGAAAGGAAGATTGAAAATAAAATAATTATCATTCTTTTTGTGAGTAAGTTGATTTGCTGGATGGTGGATTCTTTGGCAATGCAGGAATATTTGACATTATTGATTGAAAATGTACTGTTTTCTCTATTGCTATTTTTTTTATATTTTAGAAGTACAAGTATAGGTGCAGGAGATGTAAAGTTGTTATGTGTCAGCAAACTGTATTTCAATATGGACGATACGGTGAAGTGGTTGTTGTGCATGGGGGTGTTGCTAGCGGTTGGATATTTTAGAGCGTTTCGAAGAGAACATGATAAGAATGTGAGGACAGAGTTTGCACCATATGTTTTGATAAGTGTTGTGATTCTTTATATTGAAGAATTGTTTTGTTAAAAGAAAATGAGTGAGTATTAGAATAAGATATGTAGGGCGTACCGGAAGGTACGCTCTTTCTATATTCAAAGAGACTGGGAAATCCGTTTCTCAATCCATTGAATTAGCTGGTACAATCCTACCGCCACAATACACAGCACCACAATGGACATAATGACCCAATCCAGCTTAAATACCTGAGACCCATAGATGATCAAATACCCCAGTCCCTGCCTTGCAGCTAAAAACTCTCCGATAATCACCCCCACCAATGCCAGCCCAATATTGACCTTCATCAGTGAAATGAGGGTTGGCAGTGTAGACGGGAACAGCACCTTGGTCAAAACGTGCCTTTTTCTACCATGCAGTGTGTAGATGAGCAGCTGGTCTTCCGGATCTGATTCCACAAAGGCAGTATAAAGAGAAAGAATTGTTCCAAAGATTGCAACGGAAATACCTGCAACAATGATAGTTCTCACATTTGCCCCTAACCATACGATCAAAAGCGGTGCCAGTGCCGATTTTGGAAGGCTGTTTAGAACAACAAAATACGGTTCCAGAATTTTGGATAGTTTTGGAAAAAAC
>JAZUBQ010000009.1:0-1572 GCA_045638525.1 Clostridia bacterium | reverse complement strand
TTGAGTTTCCGCAAAATGTAATTTTAAAATGAATAATACTATCCAAAGTATCAATCTGCCATTTTTTGAGGTGATTTGAATAGGCAGTTTTGAGAATAGAAATACTTTAATAAACCCCACCGGAGCCGGGTTTTGGGAGATATATTCTTTTGTCTATCTAAGCGGTTAGCTTAAGGCAGAGTTGACGGTATGACGGTCGTTTTGTCCGAAACCAGAGTCTGATGCCCTCTTTTGCATACGAGAGTATACCTGCGATACCTTTTGCTAACCGATAATAGCAGAAATGTACTTTTTCTTTTATTGGGTCTGCATTCTGTATGATCGCAACCTTTAATGTATGTGATTCCGATTTCATCGAAATGTGAGCCAGAAAGGCCATGCATAAGGTAATATAAAAGTTAAGAGTATTAATGGCTTTCAGTTTCCGTACACGGAAGTTTTCGAATTGGAACATCTGCTTTTTGCAGCGGAAATATTCCTCAATACGCCATCTGGAAAAATAGGTTAAAGCAACATTGATAACATCATCCTTGGAATGGATTTCCTTGTTGGTTACAAGCATCATGGGATGCTCGGTAATTCCATAGACAAGAACAAGATACACATTTTTTCGGGAAGCAGTTATCTGCACTTTGACGTGTGAGAGATAAGCGTCATGCTCCCTTCCTTTATACCGGAGTTTCATTTTAATTTTACCTTTTCGGCGGTTGCAAAGTTCGGATGCCGTCATCCATTTGTTGTGAAGCAGAAGCTTGCGGTTTGATTTCACACGGATAACGTAGTCCTGTTTCAGCGCATCAAGTTTGAGGAACATCTTGTTGTCATCGTAACCTCTGTCGAGAGCAAAGGTGGCTTTGCCAAAGAGCGCGGCCCCACGTTCCATAGCCGCAAAGGTGACATCATTGATGGAGGTAAAATTTCGTTCCTTTGAAGAATGAATCCGGGAAAAAATACTGACAGGATGGCCGTTTTGTGTCAGGACACAGACTTCCGTAACATGATAACCTTTTTCGTAAACAGATTTTGTACCGGTGCTTTTTGAACCGTCCCTGACTATGCCAAGTGCTTCAAATTTATAACCGTCCGGTTTTACAACGTCACTGTCGTCGATATGGATAACGGGTTCAGAAGGAACCCATTTACGGATGGTAGTAAGATAAGATTTTAGTGCAAAGGAGGGAATGCCCTTGTTCAGATGCCTGGTAAGCCGCTCAACAGAATTGACCTTCTTTGTGTCTTCATGAAGCTGGTCAACAATGTCGGTGAGAAGGCAGCTTTCAGAGGCGAGCATTCCATAGACCATGTCGGCTGTAAATTTCTTTTCTGGCTTGGATAGTTTGTGGGAAATTTTGTTTGAAAAAGTTAAAATTTCCCGTTTCATTTGGTAAGTATTTGATGTAAAATTGACCATAAGGAATCCCCTTTCTTTTTGTTTAGTGAGGTTTTATTGTGGTGATTTAATTTTACATCAAAAAGGAATAGGATTCCTTATATTTTGGACATTTTTTGAAAGTTGGTTATATGCGAGTCCGCAAAAACAGGGTTCTGTGGATAAAACTACGGAAACTCAAG
>JAZUBQ010000008.1:0-122295 GCA_045638525.1 Clostridia bacterium | reverse complement strand
TTTTTTTGTTTTTTCATTATGGGCGAGAAAGAAAAGTTCGTAAATACTGTTTTGAGATACGGCGGTCTTTGGCAACGGCTTGTTTTATTAAGTTGCTACATACCGTTACTCGCTTGGTGTATTATATAATAAATTCCAATTTGTTAAGTATCAAACCGGTGTACTTTTCTTCGGACTTAGCTACATATATGTACAATTTAGTCTTACTTAGACAGAAAAAAAGACTATTCTTTGGAATAGTCTTTTTTCATTTTAATTCATAAAATCATAATTTTGAAAGTTCCATATAACATCACATCGTGGGCTTGAAACTGGGCATCAGTTCAAGTTTAAACAGATTTCTTTCGTGTCTTTCATCAATGAGCTTCTTCTTATATTCGCTTTCAATCTGCCCTTCCCGAATGTAGCGATCCAATTCGGCATAGGTAAAACCAAGATTTTCTTCATCAGTTTTGCCACACAAACCATCAATCGGAGTTTTTTCCACCAGTTCTTTTGGCAAGCCTAACAGATGTCCGATTTCTTTAATTTCTGTAACAGTCAAATGAGACAGAGGAGAAAAATCACCGACAGAATCACCGTATCTTGTGGAATATCCAACCCAGTCTTCAGACAAGTTACAGGTGTTACATACCCTGCCGTTGGAACTTTGGGAAATCGCATATAAGGTTGTCATTCTGATTCTGGGAGGAAGATTCTGAACGGTTTGATCACTGATTGCCAGATCAGCCGGCATATTTTGAAGCATAGCATCAAACGCATCCTTAATATTAACAACATAGTGCTTAATATCCAAATGATTCACCAGAAGATACGCCATATCAATGTCATGTTGTTCCCCTTTTGGCATCAATACTCCGATAACTCTGTCTTTCCCCAACGCCTCAACACATAACGCCGCAGCAATCGAGCTGTCTTTCCCACCGGAAATACCTACAACTGCTTTACAGTTTTTCCCGTTATTTTCAAAAAATTCGCGTATCCACGCAACACATTCATTTTTTATTTTTTCAGCATCAAACATTAAAACGCACCACCATTCAATTTTTGTCGAATTCCATCCAAAGTATGATTTTTCATCACATTACCATCTTTGAACACTGTTTCTAAAAGAGCTACTTCCACAATGTTTCTAAAGTGTATCCACCCTTATTATGCCCCAATTACATTGATCTGACACATTTTCATTGTTGTAAGGGCTGCATTATGGCTTTCCGGTGTAACACCGGCACAACAGCTTGCATCAACACTTACTTTAGTTTCTATAAAATTCGCCTTCAACAACAACACATTCGATACCACACAAATATCTGTACACAGACCAATCAGCTCGATTTCAATTTCATCCGGATTATAAGTTTCCTTAATATATTTCGGAAGTTCTACAGAACCAAAGGTTGGTTTTTCGATTGCAAAAAATTCTTTCTTTTCCACTGCCATCTGAACCTTGGCGTCAAGTTTCCATCCATCGGTACCTTTTATGCAATGTGAAACCGGAAGATTTTGCCCTTCTTGCGTTTTTAGGTAGTTTTCCCCGTGAGTATCGTAAGTAATGATAATGTCACCATCAAACTCATTGATTTTCTTAACAACATTGTCAACGATGGCAACGGCTTCCTTAGAACCCAACGCACCATCAACAAAATCCTTTTGCATATCCACTACAACCAGCACTTTTCTCATCCTTATCACTCCTCACCAAAATCGTTTTGTAACCCCTCTGTATTGAATTCAAAACAGGAATCAACCGCCAGATTTTCATTGGCTCTCGTATGCGAGCCACATGAATTATTTTTTTCACAATATACTCAAATTTTACCACTTTTTTCAGCAATAGTCAACATTCTGCAACCTTTTTTCGATTTTCGGCGTTATGAATAAAATCAGTAGTTACAAATATACCAATAGCACAAACACACGATATTGGTATTTCTGTTACATCAAAAATCCATCGTTGACGGTTACATTTTTCTCAATTTTAATTGACAAATCGATTATTTTATAGTATGATTATTCATACTAATCATACTGTAAAGGAGAAATACTATGAATATATACAATGGAAAATATGCCTGGATGGTTAAAATCGGAGAGAAAGGACAGTTTGTCATTCCAAAAGAGGCAAGAGAAGCCTTCCGACTACATCCCGGAGATGAGATTCTGATACTCGGTGATGAAAAAAAAGGAATTGCAATCCCACCAAAAGAAATGCAACAAGAAGTTATCAAGCAAATTTTTAATGAAATGGAAGAATAAAAGCAGGTGATAAAATATGAGCAAAATTGTTTTCTTTGGATTTCCTGCCCACGGGCACACCAATCCAACATTGGGTGTAGTTCGGGAATTGATTTCTCGTGGACATCAGGTTTGGTATTATTCCTATCAAATGCTGCGCGAAAAAATCGAAGCTACCGGAGCAACCTTTATCTCTTGTGACGAATTTGATACTCAAACAAAGTTAAATCCTAAAGATGCCAACCGCATCGGAAAAGATTTGGCATTCTCCACAAAATTATTAGTGGATACCACCTTAGCCCTTGATGATAAAGTTTCTGATGAAATGCAACAACTACAGCCTGACTGCATTGTAGCCGACTCCATGGCATTATGGGGAAAAGCAGTGGCAAAAAAGCTGAAAATCCCCTTTGTTTCTTCCACAACCACCTTTGCTTTCAACCAATACTCATCAAAAATTATGAAAAGAAGTCTTTGGGATTTACTGAAAATGATTCTTTCCTTATCCCAAATTTCAAAACAAGTGAAACGCCTACAAAACAAAGGATATCCTGTAACAAATATTTTAGATATTATCGGTAATGATGAGCGTCTTCATACCATTGTATATACCTCTGCTGAGTTTCAGCCATTTTCGGAAACTTTTTCAAAAAACTATGCATTTGTCGGTCCTTGCCTTCGTCCGACTACATCAGAAATAAAAAAAACAAAAGAGAAACTGATTTATATTTCTATGGGAACGGTCAACAACGATATGCTGCCATTTTATCAGGATTGCATCTCCGGATTTTCCAACACCGATTTCCAGGTAATTTTATCTGTGGGAAATCTGATTCCGCCGGAAAAACTCATCACTTCCAACAAAAATATTTCGGTTGTCACTCATATTGACCAGATTGCAGTTTTACAAAAAGCAGATGTGTTTATTTCCCACTGCGGAATGAACAGTGTAAACGAGAGTCTGTACTTCGGTGTACCTCTGATTATGCTGCCGCAAACCGCCGAACAAAACGGAGTTTGCGAAAGAGTTTTGCAACTGGGTGCCGGCATTAAACTGCATCAAACCTCCCCCACCAACATTTTAGATTCGGTTCATCAAATACTTACCGATATTTCCTATCAAAAAAATGCGAGAAAAATATCCGAAGGATTCCAACGTTGTTCCGGTGCAAAAGGTGCTGCCGACAAAATTATACAGGTTTGTAATGAAACAATGTGATAAAAAAATGTCCTCCGTATCATAACGGAGGACATTTTTTATTCTTTTTTAGTCAGTCAGGTTGTCAAAATATCCCTGAACCAATACGATAGGAGTTCCTTTATCTCCGGAACCACTGGTCAAGTCACATAAAGAACCGATTAAATCAGTAATTCTACGGGGAGTAGTTCCCTGAGATGCCATATTACCAACCAAATCGCTGCCTTTATCACGAATCGCCTGTTCAATCGCTGCTCTTAATTCATCGCCTTTTAAATCTGCAAAATCATTGTCAGCAAGATATTTTAATTTCAGCTCATTGGGAGTTCCTTCCAAGCCTTTGGTATAGGCAGGAGAAACTACCGGGTCAGCCAGTTCCCAGATTTTTCCAACCGGATCTTTGAAAGCACCGTCTCCATACACCATAACCTCGATGTTTTTGCCGGTACGTTCTTTGAACTGTTTCTGCATACCTTCAACCATATCAAGACATTCATGTGGGAACAGTTTGATGGTATCTTCGGTGGATTTATTGGAGCCCAACAAACCGTAATTTTCGTTGTATCCGCTACCGTCAACACTTTCGTTTAAGATTTCGTCCAGACCAACCACACATTTTGCACCAGCAGCTTTTAAAAGACGTTTGGTACGCACACGGCTGTGAATATCACAATTTAATACGCAGTCGGTATATTTTAAAATAGAACGACAGTCATTTGCTAAAATAATTTCAGCTTCTGCACCACAGGAACGGATTAAATCACCGTAATACTGCACATAGTCCACACCGGTGAAAGGATGTAGATTTTCGCCGAACAGTTCTCTGTATTTTGCTTCGGTTAATACATCGGAATAAGGGTTCACACCAGCTTCATCCAACTGGTCTAAAGAAACCAGGGCGTTCCCTACTTCATCACTGGGGTAGTTGAGCATCAGCACAACTTTTTTTGCCCCCATTGCAATCCCTTTTAAGCAAATTGCAAAACGGTTACGGCTTAAAATGGGGAAAATTACCCCGATGGTTTCGCCACCTAATTTATTTTTCACATCTTTGGCAATCGCTTCCACAGATGCATAGTTTCCCTGAGAACGAGCAACCACAGATTCGGTTACTGCAACTACATCACGATCACGAAGCTCAAATCCTTCCGATTCTGCCGCTTCAATCACGCTATTTACCACGATGGATGCAATATCGTCTCCTTCACGAATGATAGGACAACGCACACCGCGAGAAACGGTTCCGATTTTTCTTTCCATAGCACATACCTCACAATTTTTTAATTTATTGTAAATCAAAGCTTGACATTTTTATCTATCCTTATTATAATACAAACAAAACCATTAGTAAAGTAGATAATTCTTACATTAGTAATAAGGAGAGCTTATATATGAAAACAAAATTGGATTATTACCGTGTTTTTTTCGAAACTGCTCGTTACGGCTCTTTTTCCATGGCGGCAGAAAAGCTGTATATTTCCCAGTCTGCCATCTCCCAATGTATTCATCAGTTGGAGCAAGACCTGGGTACAAAATTATTTCACCGTTCCCGCCGAGGTGTCACTCTGACACCCGAAGGACAGATGTTATTCCCAAAAATCGAAAACGCACTTTTTGCCATTGACCAGGGAGAAACGCTTCTGGCACAATTTCAACATTTAAACGCAGGCTTGTTAAAAATTGCGGCAGGTGACACCATCACCGCCCATTATCTTTTACCCTATCTGGAAGAATTTCATACCCGTTATCCCGAAATTCGCATTGAAATGGCAAATTCTTATTCCACCAATTTATTAAGTTATGTCAAAGAAGGAAAATCCGAACTGGCATTTGTCAATTTACCCATCGAAGATAATGAACTGGCATTTACCCCCTGCATGGAAATTCACGATATTTTTGTGGCAGGCCCTTCTATGAAAACCAAACCTGTCTATACACGAGAAGAAATCGCAAAAGAACCTCTGATTCTTTTAGAATCCAATGCCACCTCCCGTCGATATGTAGAGAAAGAATTTCAAAAAAGCCACATTTCTCTTTCCCCTATCATCGAACTTGCAGTACACGATTTACTGATTCAATTTGCCTCCATTCATCTGGGAATTTCCTGCGTGGTGGAAGAATTTTCAAAAGAAAGCATTGAAAAAGGAACCATAACCCCTCTCACATTGAAAAATCCGCTGCCTCCCCGTTCCATTGGCTGTGCTTATTTAAAGCATAATCCGCTCTCCCCCGCAGCACAAGCATTTTTAAATATCATCAAAGAAAAATAACAAAAAAAGCTGTAGCAAACTTCAATTAGTTTTCAATTCGTTTGCTACAGCTTTTCTTTACCGAAAACTTTTAATCCAGTTAATCAGCGAATTATGATACACATTTTCATAAACATCCTTTAACATCCGGTCAGTTACGGGACCATTTTTCTTCATGCGCTCTATAATCGCTTGTTGCAATTCTTCTACACTCATTTTTTCATAGGATTTCGGTGTCATTGTCTCGATAACAGTTTTTTCTGTTTCAGATTCTTTCTCCAACGGTAACTCCGTTACAATCACTTTCTCATCCACAGAATGTTCAATCTGTATTTTTATCGGTTCTTCCAACTGCACATCCGCAACCGAAGGTAACCAGATTTCACCGGAATTTGCCCGCACAGTTACCGAAATTTTCCCGTCCACAACACACACACGTTCACCAAATAATCCGCCTACATATTCCCCGACAGATGACACGGAAAGATGCATCACGAAATCACTGTCACTATTGTTCACCGTCACCACAACGGATTGCCCGTTATAGGTTCTTGAAAACGCATACTGTCCGGTCGTTAACTGTAATTCTCTGTAATCTCCGTAGGATAAAGCTTTCACTTGAGAACGAACTTCTCCCAAACGGGAAATCAAAGAAACCAAATCATTATTCCGGGTGATTTTTTTATAGTGTTCATAGGTAATCTCCGGTCTTAGGGAATCATCGGAACCATATTCCTTTTTCCCTTCTGCCCCAAACTCCGAACCGTAATATAAAGATGGAATCCCGGGCAAGGTGTACAAAAGAATATGCGTCGGAACAAAATGTTGTTTATTATGTAATTTGGTATAAATCCGTTCCACATCGTGATTATCCGTAAAATTATACAGTTTCAGTCCGTCGGGACGGTTCCCCCCCATTTCGTATAATCTCCTAACGGTATGTGCAATTTCAAAATAGTTATGATCATTGTGTCCGGAATAGAGCGCCTTATGCAAATGATAATTGGTTACGGAATGTAGGGTATCTGAGTTTGCCCAGCGGATATAATCCCCGTGAATTACCTCTCCCATCAGCCAAAAATCAGGCTTCACTTCATTTGCCACCTGACGAAACATCTGCATATAGGAAAAATCCAAAACATCTGCAGCATCCAGTCGGATTCCGTCAATATCAAATTCCTGCACCCAAAAACGAATCACATCACAAATGTAGGATCTGACTTCGGGATTGTGCTGATTTAACTTGACAAGTAAATTATATCCTCCCCAATTTTCGTAGGAAAATCCGTCATTATACTCATTATTACCATAAAAATTCACATTGCAATACCAGTCTTTATAACGAGAATTTTCTCTGTTCGTCTTGATATCCGAAAAGGCAAAAAAATCTCGCCCCGTATGGTTAAACACTCCGTCTAACACTACTCGGATGCCCTGCTCGTGACATTCTTTCACAAAGTTTTTCAAATCTTCATTGGTGCCAAGTCGGCTGTCTAATTTTTTATAATCCGTGGTTTCATAACCGTGTCCGACCGATTCAAACAACGGACCGATATACAAAGCATTGCAACCAAGCTTTTTCATTTCAGAAATAAACGGAAATAAAGTATTTAATCGGTGTTGCACATCCTGGTATGTATTGACTTTGGGAGCTCCCGTCATTCCCAAAGGATAAATGTGATAAAAAATTGCTTCCTCATACCACGCCATCAAAAGCTCCTCCGTTTTTCTATCGTCTTGCGTAACGCTCGTTCAGCTTTTTAAAATACTCTTTATCAATGGAACCGAGTTGTTCTTTGGTAATTCTAAACTGCCAGTTTCCTTCGGCTTTTCCCGGCGTATTTAACCGAGTATCGGAGCCATAGAACAACAAATCCTGAATGGGTAAAATCACCCAATCTGCATGACTTTGATAAACAGTCCGAATAATACTTCTGCAACCGTTACCCCAATCGCCTTCGTGACCACAGTAAGCAAGCATTTCTTTTTTCAGATGCTCGGGCAATTCCCACAAGTATCCAAGCAAGGTGTTATTATCGTGAGTTCCGGTGTATGCCACCGAATTTTTGGGATAATGATGGGGCTTATGCAAACTGTCACCATCGGATAAAAATCCAAACTGGAACACCCGCATTCCGGGAAAACCACTGTCTTTCACCAACTGATGTACCTCCGGCGTAATATCCCCCAAATCTTCTGCAATAATCTGAGAATTGCCTGCCGCTTCCCGAATGGCACGAATAAATTCCATACGGGGACCCGGTTGCCAGCTTCCCTCTTTGGCGGTTTTTGCACCAAACGGTACCGCCCAATAGGACTCAAACGCACGAAAATGGTCAATACGCACCGCATCAAACATCTCTGCCATATGGGAAATTCTTTCACACCACCAACGGTATCCATCTTCTTTCATTTTGTTCCAATCATACAAAGGATTTCCCCAAAGCTGACCGTCCTGAGAGAAATAATCAGGCGGAACGCCTGCCACAAGAGTGGGTCTTCCATCCTCTGATAACAAAAATTGGTCTCGATTTGCCCAAACGTCACAACTGTCATAGGAAACATAGATGGGCATATCACCAATCAATTTAATTCCCTTCCCATTGGCATAGGTTTTAATTTCCTGCCACTGGGTAAAAAATTCATACTGAATCATTTTCCAGGCAAATAAAATTTCGTCCTGAATCTCCTCGGTTTCCCATTCGCTCCAACAAGAATGATTGTTTGCTTCTTTTAACGCCATAAATCGACAAAAATCACCCAGATGGGGATTTTTGTCAATAAAATCTTCAATTTCCTGCCGATTTTGAACTCGTATTGCAGCAGTTTTTAACAGGGAAATTCGTTCTTCCCACAAACGTTCATATTCTGCCACATAAGGAGTTTTCTGTTTTGCATCTTCCAACTCATCCTTAGTTAAAAGTCCCTTTTTCTGCAAGGTTACAAGATCCACAAAATAGGGATTTCCGCCAAAAGCAGAATAAGACTGATAGGGAGAGTTATAGGCATCCGCCATACAAAAAGGAAGCACCTGCCAATAGGTGAATCCACATTCTGACAAAAAATCCACAAACTGCTTTGCTTCCTCGGAAAAACTTCCAATGGAATAATCCCCAAACAAAGAGGAAATGTGCATTAAAACACCGCTTTTTCTATCCATAGTATAAAATCCTTTTTTCATAAATTTGATTGCTTCTTATTATATCATATACGAGATTGGGATGCAAGATTTTTTCAAGACTGTAACGAAAGTATAACAAAAAAAGCTGTGTGACATTCACACAGCTTTTTCTTGTTTTCTAATTTTAATTAGATAGCACGGATAACTCTACCGGATTTTAAGCATTTGGAGCAAACGGTAATCTTTCTGGGAGCACCGTCAACGATTGCTCTTACTTTTCTGATGTTGGGTTTCCAGGTTCTGTTGGATCTTCTGTGAGAGTGAGAAACCTGAATACCGAAAGTGGTAGCTTTGCTGCAAATTTCACATTTTGCCATAATTGATTGCACCTCCAAACATATGATATAACAGTTTATATCAGCCATTTTTTAACCTGATTTTATAATGATGGTGCCGGTGAAGGGACTTGAACCCCCACGGTTTCCCTCACGATTTTGAGTCGCGCGCGTCTGCCATTCCGCCACACCGGCATATAAAACTACAAATGCTGACTTATAATAATATACCACAAACCAATCCATTTGTCAAGAGATTTTTACAATTTTTTTTATTTTTTATCGGTTTTCTGCAAAAAGAATCAGTCCGCCAAAATCCTCGGGAATCCCCGGGAAAATCACAGGTGTTTTTTGATGTTTTTCCAAAAAATCATACACTTTCTTTTCCTGTGGTGTTCCAAAAAACAAAATTTCATCTTCTGAGATTCTGCCCCCTGCGCCACCGATAAATCCATAGGGAAAATTTTGTAACAAAACAGCACCTTGAGGAATTTTACACACATCAATCCCACAACCTAAAAATGCAGCTTCCATCCCATCATCTGCAGTAATCACAGCGGTATCGGAAATCACCAAAGTGGAACAAGCGGTATAGCCCTGACGAACAGGAATCATTTGCAAGTTTTGTCGTTTGGCTGACTCTAAAACAACCGAATCCGTCACATCCATCCGATGAAAGAAAAAATTCCCCACCGTAAGGCAATTATATGCCACATCATTGGGATATTGGGAAGAAAGCTTCGTTTTCCCTGTTTTTACGGATGGAAAAAAACGACGGTAATATGCAAAAAGAGTCGGTTCGCAAATCAGTTCCTTCCCAACTTTTGTCAGTTGAATATCTGTGTGTGTATTAAGAGGTGGCTCTAAAGAAGCCACCTCTTTGGTTTGCACAATCTGTATTCCTTTTTGAACAAGAAAAGTCCGGACAGTTTGGGGTACCCGTTTGTCCAATACGCAAACTGCCATTTCTTACAGACCGGAGTTTGCAATCTGGTCAACAAAGTCCATACCTTCGATTACTTTACCGAATGCTGCATATTCTCCATCCAGATGCGGAGCGTCTGCATGCATAATAAAGAACTGACTACCTGCAGAATCAGGCATCATGGATCTTGCCATAGACAAAACGCCACGGGTATGTTTTAAATTGTTTTCCACACCGTTGGATGCAAATTCACCTTTAATCTGATAGCCGGGGCCACCGGTACCGTTTCCTAACGGACATCCGCCCTGAATCACAAAACCGGGAATGTTTCTGTGGAAAATCAAACCGTCATAAAAACCTTTTTCAATCAGCGAAATAAAGTTATCAACAGTGATGGGTGCCACATCGGGGTATAATTCCGCTTTGATGATACCGCCTGCTTCGGTTTCAATGGTAACGATGGGTTTCTTTGCATCGGTTTTGTCAACCGTCACGGTTTTCATTGTAATAATTGCTCTCATCTCATCTTCTCCTTTTGTTTCACCCTGCACAGGTGCAGGTGTTTGTTTTAAAATATCATCTTTGCTGGTCTTGTCCAGCTCGGCTTTGCCGGCAGTAGAATTGGTAGAAGTATACGCATTTTTATCAGTTGCTCCGCATCCGCTTAATAATAAGGAAGCTGCAATCAACATTAAACATAACTTTTTCACTCTGTTATTCTCCTTTTTTCATTTCATACCCTTCATCACAAGATATCACAGATTTGTGAAGTCTTTGTGATAAAACGACACGAAAATTGTTTATTTACCGGTGCTTCCAAATCCACCCAAGCGTTCGCCCTTAGCATCATCTTGATCGGCTTTTAAAAACTTGGTAAAAATGCCCTGACCGATTTTTTCACCTTTTTTCACAACAATCGCAAACGGCATAAAATTGTAAAACGCAAACATAATGTGTCCGTCATTGTCGGGATTGGAATAATAGTCACTGTCGATAATACCGACAGAATTCGCCAGAACCAAACCTTTTTTTCCGGGATTAGAAGAACGATTATATAAAGATAATACCTCATCCTCACCCATATAGGCTTTGATGCCGGTTTTTAAAAGAGTGGGTTTTAAAGGTTCTTTTGAAATCACTTTTTCTAAAAGTTGCTTATAAAACGAAGGAACCGCAGTATCCTCGATGGCAAAAAAATCATAACCCGCACTGTTTTTTGTGGAACGTTCGGGAAGTTTGATATCCTGATCTAAAAAATCCTTGGCTACTTCAAAACCTCTTTGTCTCATAGGAAAATTTCCTTTCTGAAAAATATAGAATAGCATTTTGTTTATTTTATCATAACTTCCATAAAAAATCAACTGATTTTTCCAAAAAAAAGTTGGTTTTGTCGAACGATTTTCACTTCTCGCCGACAAATTACAAAAGATTTTTTACTCTTTCTATGCTACAATATAAAAACCAAATTTTTGTTAAAAGGAGGCGTTTTGGGATGGATATCAGATTCCAAGAACAAGACCGAACCCTGCTCATTTCCCTTTTTGGAGAGTTAGATCATCATAACAGCATCACCGCCCGGGAAAGAATTGATATGAAGCTGTCAACCGGCTCCTATCGAAAAATTCTGTATTCACTTGCCGGTTTATCCTTTATGGACAGCTCCGGCATCGGACTGATTGCCAACGGATGCAAAACTGCATCTGCCATCGGCGCCGGTGTTTGGGTATATACCCCCAATGAAAAATATCAAAAAATCTTTCAGCTGGCAAAATTAAGTGAGCTTTGTCATATCATAGTAAATGAAAAGGAGCTGAATACCGTATGGAAATAACCAACGAAATGAGACTGATGTTTCTCTCTAAATCCGAAAACGAAAGTTTTGCCCGCGTGGCATCTGCCGCCTTTATTTCCGGTTTGGATCCAACGGTTTCTGAACTGGTAGAAATCAAGACTGCGGTTTCGGAAGCAGTCTCCAACGCCATCATCCACGGATATGACGGAACAGTCGGCATCGTAACATTAGAAATGCGGATACTGGATACACACACAGTCGAAATCTCTGTCACAGACTCGGGCAAAGGAATCTCCGACATTGAAAAAGCAAGAGAACCCCTTTTCACCACCAAGGAAAATGAAGAACGTGCAGGCATGGGCTTTACCGTGATGGAAACTTTCACCGACACGCTCACAGTAGAATCAGAGGTAGGAAAAGGAACCCGGGTAATAATGAAAAAATTTCTGGACGCCAATCATACATAACCCAAACATCATCTGTTGGGCAATCAAGAGAGGTGAAAGCATTGTTCGACCAAAACAATACGCTGATTGAGCGGGCAAAAAACGGCGACCGGGAAGCAACCGAAAGGCTATTTTCTTTGAATATGGGATTGGTGAAAAAAATTGCATTAAAATTTTTAAGCCGGGGCATCGAGTTGGACGATGCCATACAGATTGGCTGTATCGGATTGCAAAAAGCCATCCAAAAATTTGATTTCTCCTACGAAGTGCAATTTTCCACCTATGCTGTCCCAATGATTATGGGAGAAATAAAACGGTTTCTACGGGATGACGGCACTGTGAAGGTTTCCAGAACCATTAAGGAAAATGCTTATAAAATCAATCTTTATACGGAGCAATATCAAAATAAATTTTTCCGCGAACCAAAAATTACAGAAATTGCAGAAGCACTTCAGTTAGAAACCGAAGATGTGATCACTGCACTTTCGTATTCTCCCGTTTGTGAATCCCTGTATGCACCGGTGGGGGATGACGGTTCCGCTATGTTGATGGATAAAATTCCATCCCGAGAAAATGAAGAAGAAAAGCTGATCGAGCACCTTGCACTCCACGAACTTTTGGAAAAGCTCCCTTCACGGGAAAAAACAGTGATAGAAATGCGATATTTTCAGGATAAAACCCAGAATGAAGTGGCAAAGCGGCTGAATATTTCGCAGGTGCAGGTTTCAAGAATTGAAAAGAAAATCATTGAAGGGCTAAGAAAAAAGCTAACTTATTCCTAAAAGAAAACGGTATGAGATAATCAATCTCATACCGTTTTCCTGTTGTTTGTCTTGTGTGGCAACAATTGAGGTTTTTCCAAAAAAAGCTTTGCAAAATAAAAAATGCGCCAACCGAAGCTGACGCATGAAAAATGCACCGCTCCTTTTGTCGCCAAACAAAAACTCTCAACCACAGATAAGTGTACAAGTTAACAGAGCGTACATTTTTACCAAATAGATAAAAAAACACACTAATCTGTAGTTATAATATTCAGTTTTTGTTTGGCATCTTTAGTATAACATTTTCCTATAGATTTGTCAAGGAAATTCATTCCGTTTTTATGTCAAGGGAGCAGGTGGAATTTTCGATATTCTCCCTATCCCCCTTAACAATCCCCTTACCCCTTTTACACGAGTGCTCAATCGCCGCACGGCTGTTCTATTATACAGTTTTTAAATTTAAGAGATAGTGTTCTACAATAATTTTCTCATTTTTTTACTTACCAAACGACGAAAACAAACAAATCCGCCCTTATTTTCGCAATCAAATATAGTTACCGAAAGACGGCAGTTGGGATTGCGGAAATACCAGGCGGCAGTTTCTTTTTTTGGTTCGTTTTTTCTTTGCTGTCAAAGAAAAAAATGAACATAAAAAAACTAAGAAAGGTGTGGAAAATCCACACCTTTCTTTCATTATTTTACTACAATATTAACTAACTTGCCAGGAACAACAATAGTTTTCACTACAGTTTTTCCGTCAATCATCGCTTTCACCGCATCGTTTTCCATTACGGTTTTTTCGATTTCTTCTTTGGAAAGATTTGCCGCAATCACCAGTTTATCTTTGATTTTACCGTTTAACTGAATTACAATTTCACATTCGTTATCCACGGTTTTTGCTTCATCGTATTTGGGCCAAGCGGTCTGGTTTAACATTCCTTCAAAGCCTAAGAGAACCCACATTTCCTCGGTTAAGTGAGGAGCAAAGGGATTTAATAAGGTGATGAAGATTTTCAGTTCTTCTTTGGTTAAACCACGGTTATCATAGATGGCATTCAATAAACTCATCAGGCTTGCAATACCGGTATTGAATTTTAAGGATTCGATATCGGAAGATACTTTTTTGATGGTTTTATGAATTTCTTTTTCCAGTTTACCGGTGGAAGTTTCAGAAATCATATCCATAAGTGCGTGTACACGTTCTAAGAATCTCACACAACCTTTGATACCCTGCTGACTCCAGGGAGCCGCTTTTTCAAAGTCACCGATGAACATTTCATATAAACGCATGGTATCTGCGCCGTAATCTCTTACGATATCATCGGGGTTTACCACGTTACCTCTGGATTTGGACATTTTTTCGCCGTTTTCCCCTAAAATCATACCGTGAGAGGTACGTTTTGCATAGGGTTCTTTGGTGGGAACTACGCCGATATCGTATAAGAATTTATGCCAGAAACGAGAGTAGAGTAAGTGCAGAGTGGTATGTTCCATACCGCCGTTGTACCAATCTACGGGACCCCAATATTCCAGCGCTTCTTTGGATGCCAATGCGTTATCATTATGAGGATCCATATAACGTAAGAAATACCAGGAAGAACCTGCCCACTGAGGCATGGTATCGGTTTCACGTTTTGCAGGACCGCCACAGCAAGGACAAGTGGTGTTCACCCAATCGGTCATATTCGCCAACGGACTTTCGCCGTTGTCGGTGGGTTCATAACTGTCAACTTCAGGCAACAGTAAGGGCAGTTCACTTTCGGGAAGTGCCACAGCACCACATTTTTCACAATGTACAATCGGAATGGGTTCGCCCCAGTAACGCTGACGGGAGAATACCCAGTCACGGAGTTTATAGTTGACTTTGGATTCCCCTAAGCCTTCTTTATCTAAGTATTCGATGATTGCTTTTTTCGCTTCAGAAACACTTAAACCGTCTAAGAAACCGGAGTTCACCATAGTGCCTTCTTCTACGTCGGTGTAAGCAGCATTTTCCACATCGCCACCTGCAACTACCTGAATGATGGGCAGGTTGAATGCTTTTGCAAAATCCCAGTCACGGTCGTCGTGAGCAGGAACTGCCATAATCGCACCGGTACCATAGGACATCAGTACATAGTCGGATACGAAAATCGGAATTTCTTTCCCGTTTACAGGATTGATGGCACGAATACCTTTTAATTCTACGCCGGTTTTATCTTTTGCAAGTTCAGTTCTTTCAAAATCGGATTTTTTGGTTGCTTCCACTTGGTAAGCTTTTACTTCGTCGATATTTTCCAGTTTATCCGCCCATTTTTCAATGTTGGGATGTTCGGGAGAGATTACCATATAAGTAGCACCAAACAGAGTGTCGGGACGGGTGGTATATACTCTTAATTTTTCGCCTGCAGTGGTGGTAAAGTCCACTTCTGCACCGGTAGAACGACCAATCCAGTTTTTCTGCTGTGCTTTCACACGGTCGATGTAATCCACTTCGTCCAAATCGTCAATCAGACGCTGTGCATATTCGGTGATTTTTAACATCCACTGGGATTTTACTTTTCTGACTACTTCACTGCCGCAACGTTCACAAGCACCCTGAACTACTTCTTCATTTGCCAAAACGACTTTACAGGAAGTACACCAGTTTACAGCCATCTCTTTTTTATAAGCTAATCCTTTTTTAAACAACTGGAGGAAAATCCACTGCGTCCATTTATAGTAATTGGGGTCGGTGGTATCAATTTCACGAGACCAGTCAAAAGAAAAACCTAAAGATTTCAACTGACGTTTGAAGTTTGCAATATTATTTTTGGTTACAGTTTTGGGATGAATTTTATTTTTGATAGCAAAGTTTTCGGTGGGCAGACCAAATGCGTCCCAACCCATGGGATAGAGCACATTGTAGCCATCCAGTCTTTTTTTGCGGGCAACGATATCCAAAGCGGTGTAGGAACGGGGATGTCCTACATGAAGTCCCTGACCGGAGGGATAGGGAAATTCAACCAACGCCATAAATTTGGGTTTTGAAAAGTCATCGGTTGCCTTAAATGTCTGGTTATCATCCCAGATTTTTTGCCATTTTTGTTCAATTTCGGTAAAGTTATACATCGCTTTACGCCTCCTCTTGTTTGGATTCCCAGTCAATCTGTTCGGCATCCTGCCACAAACGTTCTAAGCTGTAGAACATTCTGGAATCCTTTTGGAAAATGTTTACGTTTACATCATTATAATCCATCAGCACCCACTCTGCAGACACATAACCTTCGATGTGAAGGGGAGCTTCAATGTCTTTCATTTTATCTTCCACTTCGCCTGCCAATGCCTTGATGTGGGTATTGGAAGTACCTGATGCGATAACAAAATACTCCCAAACAGAAGATGTTTCCGCTACTTTTAATACGGTAACTTCCTCTGCTTTTTTATCGTCTAAAATTTTCGCTAAGTGAATTGCTTTTTCTAATGCTTCCATAATCAGCATCCTTTCTGCTCTCGTTCCAAAAGTCCGTTTCTTACGTCCAAAAGTACGGGAGATATTTTCAAATGTTCTTCCACCAGTGATAAAATGGTGGTATCAATTCCTTTGATAATAGCTTCGTCTAAATTCCGGAATGTAGATTCCCGTAAGGCTTCCACTCCGTCAAAATTCCGACAAGGCTCAATATAGTCTGCCATATAGATCAGCTTATCAAAAGTGGTCATATCCTTATGCCCCATCGTATGATAACGAATGGCAGATAAAAGTTTTTTGTCTTTTATATTATAGTTCTTTTTCACAAAACCGGCTCCGGCAGGTGCGTGAAGCATTTTTGGATAGGCAACTTCATCGGGATGAAGTTCAATCTTTTTACAAAGCTCCAACTGCTTATCTATGGGCATCCGCTTTGCAATATCGTGAAGTAAACCCGCAAAATATGCCTGACACGGATCTTCGTCGTAACGGATTGCCATACGGTATGCCGTTACCGCAACGCCGATACTGTGTAAAAACCGTTTTTCTTCAATATAGTTTTGTAAATCCTGCTGATAGGAATCAAATTCTTTGACTGCTTTGCATCCGTATAATCCATTTCGTATGATATACTGATACACCAAAAAGGGAAGTTTATGAAACAAATAAGTGCCCTGCCCGATTTCCTCCCGGATTTCGGTGGAGGAAATATCCCAATCGAAAGGAATCAGAATCGGCTCCACACCGAATTGCTTTGCAATCTGTTTTACTCCTTCGTCGGTCTGTTCGTAGCCAAGCCGGCCAAAAAACACAAGATTGGCAAGTTTGCATATCACTTCAGGATGACGCCAGTTTGGGAAATAGGTTAAATTATCCATCCCCATCAAAAAATAAATTTCATCGTCAGGATGTTCTTTTTTAAAATCCGAAAGGGTTTCGTAGGTGTAAGAATGGGTTTCTTTTTTGATTTCATAATCAGAAACCACAACACCGGAAATGTTTTGAAATGCTATTTTCACCATTTCCAGACGATGGGATGCATCGGTTTTTCCGTCTTTATGGGGCGGATTTCCGTTTGGCATCACATAAACCATATCCAAAGACAGTTTTGAAAGAGCGGTTTTACAAAGTTCAACATGTCCCTGATGCACCGGGTCAAAGGTACCGCCAAATACCCCAATTTTCATAGTATCACTCGCCTATTTCAATTCAATTTTCACATTTTTCGGATTGGAGGAACGGCGATAAATCACCACTTTGGAACCAACGGCAGAAACTGCTTCGCAACCTAAAGATTCGCAAAGTTCCACCATCGCTTCTTTTGCGGTATAAAAAGAATTTTTCAATACTGTAATTTTAATGAGTTCATTGGCTTCCAAAGCTTCTTCCATTTGTGCCAGAAACTCATCGGAAATTCCGTTTTTTCCAATCTGATAAAGGGCGGGCAAATCATTTGCCAGACTTCTTAAGTTTGCTCTCTGTTTGGTTGTTATCATACTGTTTGATCCCTTCTTCCAAGATAGTTTTTATATGTGTTAAATAGGTAATATCTTCTTTGGTAAATTCGGTTTGTAAAAACAGGTCTTCCCGTTTGGCAAGTGTTGCCATCAGGCTTTGCTCTCTGCGATAGGTATTGATATTTTTATGGTGACCCGACAATAAAACATCAGGAACTTTTCCATATTTGGTTTCGGCAGGACGGGTATACTGAGGATATTCCAACAGTTCCCCCTGATGGGTTTCCTGTAAGGACGAATCGCTTTCCGCCAGAACTCCCGGCACCAGTCTTAAAATGGCATCCGACATCACTGCCGCCGCCAGTTCACCACCGGTTAATACAAAGTCTCCCAACGATAATTCCAAATCACAAATGGTTTCATTCACTCTCTCATCAATGCCTTCATAATGACCGCAAATGATGCAGATATTATCTTTTTTTGCCAACTCATTGGCAACTGTTTGTGTAAAGGGAACCCCTTTGGGTGACATCATAATGCAAAACGGCTTTTCTTCGCCATCCTTTGTGAGACTGTCAAACGCCCGGATGATGGGTTCGTGCTTAAACAACATTCCCAAATCGCCGCCAAAAGGATAATCATCCACACGGTTATGCTTGTCCTCAGAAAAATCCCGGATGTTGATTGCAGAAACTTCGATAATCCCTTTGTCTCTTGCACGTTTGATAATACTTTCTCCCAAAAAGTTCTCAATCATTTCGGGAAAAATGGTTAAAATACTCAATTTCATCTGAATACCCAACCCTCTATAACAGCCCTTCAATGGGCGTAATTGTCATTTTCTTTTCGGTGACGGAAATATAGGGAACAAATTCTTTCACTCTGGGAATTAAAATTTGTGTTCCGTCTTCCCCTTTTAATTCTAAAATATCTGTGGGACCGTTCTGAATCACGTCTTTCACTTCTCCCACATAGGTGCCGTCCTCCAGATATGCCTTCACGCCGATTAAATCTGCAATGTAAAACACACCTTCGGGAAGGGGCGGTAAATCTTCTTTTTCGGCATAAACTGTCTGATTTTTCAAACTTTCTGCCGCTTCAACGGTGTCAACCCCCTCAAGTTTCAACACCACCTGGTCTTTATAGTATTTGATACCTTGGATTTTATATTCGGTATTTTTAATGGTTACCGAGTCCAGCTCTTCAAAAAATTCTTTATAGTCGCAATAATGGATTACCTTGATTTCTCCACGCAATCCTCTTACATTATTCACATATCCAAGCTCCATCAAAGTGCCCATTTGCTCACCTCTTATCTGTTTGGAAAATGGCAAGTATCCCTCTGGGGAACACTTGCCACCTTACATTTTTAAACTTACACAATATCCACGATGGTTTTTTTGCGATCTCTGGGAGTTGCTGCTTTTGCAATGCTTCTGATAGACTGAGCAATTCTGCCCTGTTTACCGATAACTCGTCCCATATCTTCGGGAGCAACGCTGATTTTATAGATAAATGCGTTTTCTCCTTCGGTTTCTTCAATCACAACTGCATCTTCGTTTTCCACGATAGATTTTACAAGAAAGGTTAATAAATCTTTCATTGGATGATATCCTTTCTGATAACCGTTCTTACTTAATTACGTCGATTTTTTTCAGTAATACTTTAACGGTATCGGTAGGCTGTGCGCCGTTTGCTAACCATTTTTTAGCTAAATCTGCATCGATATCGATGGTGTTGGGGTTAGTCATAGGATTGTAGGTACCGATTTCTTCGATGAATCTACCATCTCTGGGGTATCTGGAATCTGCAACTACTACTCTGTAGAAGGGTGCTCTTTTTGCGCCAAGTCTTTTTAATCTG
Source organism: Clostridia bacterium (assembly GCA_045638525.1). Lineage (GTDB taxonomy): Bacteria > Bacillota > Clostridia > UMGS1840 > UMGS1840 > SIG452. Next base: position 102,483 of record JAZUBQ010000008.1, on the reverse strand, counting down.
ATTTTTACTGCCATTTTTTTCTCCTCTTTCGCCCGATTTCGGGCATCTTTCTATATAAAATATTTTTTTAAACTTTTTTATTTTGGGAAATATTTGAAAAATATATTTGTTTACTCTTTCATTCCCATGTTACTCATCATGCCCTTCATTTTACGGGCAAATTTTTTGTTGTTTTTAAATTCCTTCATCATTTTGTTCATCATTTCCAACTCTTTTATGAGAGCATTGATGTCCTGAATGGTGGTACCGCTGCCGGCGGTAATTCTTTTTTTACGTGAGAAGGACATAATTTTGGGATTTTGCCGTTCTTCTTCGGTCATTGACTGAATGATTGCCTGCGATCTTACAAACTTTCTTTCATCAATGTTCGCGCTGTCTAACGCTTTTTTATCAATGCCGGGCAAAAATCCAAGCAAGTCTTTGATGGACCCCATTTTCTGAATCTGCTGAATCTGCATCAGATAGTCACTAAAGTCCATTCCTTTGTTTTCTTTCAGCTTTGCTTCCAGTTCCAGTGCTTTCTTTTCATCAACTTCCTGGCTGACTCTTTCAATTAAGGAAAGCACATCCCCCATCCCAAGAATACGGGAAACCATACGTTCGGGATAGAAAGGTTCCAAATCAGAAGGCTTTTCACCAACTGCCGCAAATTTTACGGGTTTTCCTACTACAGCTCTGACAGACAACGCCGCACCGCCACGGGAGTCCCCATCCAATTTGGTTAAAATCAAACCATCAATGGAGAGCGCTTCATCAAAGGCTTTTGCGGAATTTACTGCATCCTGACCGGACAAAGCATCAATTACCAACAAAATTTCAGTGGGATGAACGGTTTCGTTAATGCGCTTGATTTCGTCCATCATTTCATCATCAATGTGCAGTCGACCTGCGGTATCAATGATGACAATATCATTCAAATTGCGGGTTGCAAAATCAATAGAATCTTTTGCAATTTTCACCGCATCACGAGAACCGTCAATGGTAAAGACAGGAATATTAAGACCTGCTCCCAAAGTTTTCAACTGATCAATCGCCGCAGGACGATATACGTCACAAGCGGTCAGCAAAGGCTTTTTACCCTGTTTTCTCAAATGAAGTGCCAATTTTGCAGCAGTGGTGGTTTTCCCTGCCCCCTGCAAACCGGCAAGTAAGATTACCGTTGGCGGACGGTCAGCAATTTTAATTTTTTCATTGCCGCTGCCCATTAAGGCAATCAATTCTTCATTTACAATTTTAATTACCATCTGTGCAGGAGTTAAGGATTCCAACACTTCTGTACCAACGGCACGTTCGGTAATTTTAGAAACAAGGTCTTTTACTACCTTGAAGTTAACATCTGCTTCCAACAGAGAGAGCCGCACTTGCCGCATTGCAAGTTTTACATCGTCTTCGGTCAGTTTTCCTTTTCCGCGAAGCGATTTGAAAACGCCGTCAAGCTTTTCTTTTAATGAATCAAACATCAGCGGTCCCCTTTCTTTATAATGTTTCTAACAATGACTGAATTTCTGCAAGTTCTTCCTGAGTTAAGTCAGAAAGCTTAGCTAAAATCGTATCTTTCACAGCTTCTTTTTGAAGTTCTTTTTCATACAGATGAAGATTTTTCTCATATTCCTCCAGATGCTCGGCACCTTTTTTGATGCACTCATGCACACCTTGACGGGATATATTCAAATGTTCTCCGATTTCTAACAGAGAGTAGTCTTCATTATAATATAAATCCAACGCTCTGCGCTGTTTTTCGGTCAGTAAATCACCATAAAAATCAAGCAGAACACCATATTTGATTTCCTTCATCAGACCCTATCTCCCTATCTTAGTGTCAAGTAAAAACACTTGACATACGGTATTGTACTATAAAAGTCCAGGTTTGTCAAGTGTTTTCTTGTAAAAAAGCAATGTTTTTTAAAGAATTTTTGCTATCAATTTTCCCTTGACAATTCTTGATACAAATGATATACTGAAATTGCCAAACAAAAGTAAATAGTAATTTCCCATCAGTATGTGTATTTTTATTTCGGTAAAAATGCAGATGCTTCTTAAACGCATACTATTGGGATGTAGTTTACTTTTGTTTGGCGACAAATCGGAAGCGTTGCATTTTTCGTGCATGGCTTCGGCTGTGCACTTTTTTATTGCATCAGCTTCCGACACAGCTCCTTAGTCGCCAAACAACATCTAAGAGAAACGGCACCATATTGGCGCCGTTTCTTTTTGTATTTCAAGAGAAATGTTTGTGTATCAAAGCCTACAACGACACTAAAACAATCCTGTAGGGGCAGATGCCCACATCTGCCCGTTTATTGATTTCTCTCATCCGTTTGATGCTTAAAAACAACGGGAGGCGATGGAACACCTCCCCTACAGCTCATTACCTTAAATATTTGTACAGAAAAATGAGAATAGAATTCGGAAATTGAATCAAACAACGCCTTGACGAATCCATCGGCTGTACCGAGTGTACGAAAAGAGAGAATTTTGAAAACCAAAAACCATTCACCATAGACAATTGTGCAGAAAAATGAGAGTAAAACGGAAAAAACGAACCCGAAGGGAAGTTCCCGAAGCCGTACGTTATGTACGGCGAGCGGTGAGTTTCATTCGTTTTAACTCATTTTTCAAGCAATAAAAAATGAGGCCACCGCATAACAAATGTATGCAATAGCCCCACAATGTTACTTATAAAACTTGAATTACTTCAGTTCTACAGCTGCGCCAGCGCCTTCCAGTTTAGCTTTGATTTCTTCAGCAGCTTCTTTGGAAGCACCTTCTTTAATTTTAGAGGGAACGCCTTCTACCATTTCTTTAGCTTCTTTTAAGCCTAAGCCGGTGATTTCTCTAACAACTTTGATAACGTCTAATTTTTTGTCGCCGAAAGAGGTCATAACAACGTCAAATTCGGTTTTTTCTTCAGCAGCAGCGCCGCCTGCAGCAGCACCAGCAGCAACTACTACAGCACCTGCAGCAGCGCTTACGCCAAATTCTTCTTCTAATGCGGAAACTAAATCAGCCAGTTCCAGCACGGTTAATTCTTTAACTTCTTCGATTAATTTAGTAATTTTTTCGCTCATTTTTAATTCCTCCATTTTCTGTGCGATTTCGCACCTATTTTTAGATAGAAATCAGGCAACAATTAAGCGCCCTGTTCTTCTTTTTGTTCTTTGATCTGATTGATAACTCTTGCAAATGCAGTGATGGGAGCTTTCAAGCCACCAAATGCTCTTGCCAGTAAGGTTTCTTTGGAAGGTAATTTTGCGATTTTTTCGATTTCAGCCTGTTCTAACATTCTGCCTTCGAAGAAACCGGTTTTGATTTCTAATTTTTTGTTCTTTTCGATGAATTCGCTAACGATACGAATCGGAGCGATCGGATCATCGGTACCGATTGCTAATGCGGTGGGGCCTTCTAAGTAGGGGCACAGACCGGATAATTCGGTATCTTTCACAGCAAAGTTTAATAAGGTGTTTTTCACAACGCTGTATTCAACGTTTGCTTCTCTCATCTGTTTACGCAGAGCAGTATCTTCTTCTACAGTGATACCACAGTAGTTTACTAAAACACCGGAGTTAGCTCTTGCCATTTTTTCAGATAATTCAACAACAACCTGCTGTTTTGCTTTTAACACTTTGTTACTTGGCATTTTACATACACCTCCATCTACCAAAAAAATAACTGTCCTCACAAAGACAAAATGAGGACAGTCAGAAAAAACACGTTAATAATAACAAATTTTTATGTCTTCCTCGATAGGCAAAATTTTAAGGTTGTAACACAACCACCTATTGTCTTTGGAACAAACCTTAACTATTTTACCACACAACTATGGTTTTGTCAAGGATTTTTTTATATTTTTTTAAAAGAATTAGTCAGTTAATTTGGACTGGTTGATTTTTACACCGGGGCCCATGGTAGAAGCAACAGAAACGCTTCTTAAATACTGACCTTTTGCAGCTGCCGGTTTCGCTTTGATTACAGCGCCCATTAAAGCGTTGAAGTTTTCCAGCAGTTTTTCTGCACCAAAGGAAACTTTTCCGATGGGACAGTGGATGATGTTGGTTTTATCCAGACGGTATTCAATTTTACCGCTCTTGATGTCAGCGATTGCTTTTGCAACATCCATGGTAACAGTGCCGGCTTTCGGGTTGGGCATTAAGCCTTTGGGACCTAATACTTTACCTAATCTACCAACAACGCCCATCATATCGGGAGTTGCAACAACAACGTCGAATTCAAACCAGTTTTCACCCTGGATTTTGGTAACCAGTTCATCTGCACCTGCGTAATCAGCACCTGCAGCTTCTGCTTCTGCTAATTTATCGCCTTTTGCAAATACTAAAACTCTAACAGTTTTACCGGTACCGTGGGGCAGAATAACCGCACCTCTAACCTGCTGGTCAGCGTGTCTGGAGTCTACACCCAATTTTACGTGCAGTTCAACGGTTTCGTCGAACTTAGCTTTTGCTGCTTTGCAAACCAGTTCCATAGCTTCCTGAGAATCATACAGCTTGGTTCTGTCAATCAGTTTCGCAGCGTCCTGATATTTTTTACCTCTAAACATAATTTATCCTCCTGTGGTTAATTTGAAAGTCCGGATTTTTAAAAATCCGAGTTTGCGAGATTATAAAATCTCTCCCACGTTTCGTATGAATCCTGTGAATTATTCTTCTACAGTGATACCCATACTGCGGGCAGTACCTGCGATCATGCTCATAGCCGCTTCAATGGAACCAGCGTTTAAGTCAGGCATTTTCTGTTCCGCAATTTTCTGTAAATCAGCTTTGGAAACGGTAGCTACCTTAGTTTTGTTAGGTACACCGGAACCGCTTTCGATTTTACAAGCTTTTTTCAACAGTACTGCTGCCGGCGGAGTTTTGGTAACAAAAGAGAAAGAACGGTCTGCATATACAGTAATAACTACAGGGATGATTAACCCCATATCGTTCTTAGTTCTTTCGTTAAATTCTTTTGTGAATTGCATAATGTTTACACCGTGCTGACCTAATGCGGGACCAACCGGCGGTGCGGGTGTTGCCTTACCTGCTTCAATCTGAAGTTTAATAAAGCCTACAACCTTCTGTGCCATAAAGAACACCTCCTATTAAGAAAAAATGTGGTAATGATGCGGGATCCGAAAAATCCACAATGATTTTTCAACCCTCCCACGCAAAGCAACCTGATGCCTTGCTGTTATCTAAGTGCAAAAATTGCGCTTATTCTGATGTAATTATTCGACCTTTTCGGCCTGTCCGAATTCAAATTCTACCGGAGTTTCACGACCCAGCATAGATACCAATACAGTGAATTTTTCTTCTGCCATATTGATAGACTGTACCACGCCGATGAATCCTTCGAAAGAACCTTCGGTAATACGAACATCGTCGCCAACCTCGAAATCCAACTCGATAACTCTCTTTTCCAGTTCCATGCTGATGATTTCTTCTTCAGTAAGCGGAACCGGTTTGGATCCCGGACCAACGAACCCTGTTACACCTCTGGTATTTCTTACGATATACCAAGTGTCATTGTCCATAGTCATTTTTAAGAATAAATAACCGGGGAATTTTTTACGCTTGGTTACTTTTTTCTGATCATCTTTTATTTCAACTACTTCTTCTTCCGGCAGTTTGATTTCCACAATGTTATGTTGCAGACCTCTGTTTTCAACCATTTTTTCCAAATTGGTTTTTACTTTGTTTTCATAACCGGAAAAAGTGTGGACGACATACCATTTTGCAGTTTCCATAAAACTGTAGTCGCCTCCCTTACTTAATAAACTGATTCAGAAGTGCTCCAAAAGCAGTATCTAACAGAAAAATAAACAAACCAACCGCAATTACGGATACGATAACGGTGGTAGTATTATTTACAATCTGTTTGAATGACGGCCAGGTAACTTTTTTAAATTCAGATTTAACGCCCTTGAAATATTTTACAACAGCATTTTCTTTCTTTTCAGCCATGATTCATTCATTCCTTTCCAAAAGCATTTAAAAAACGCTCTTTCTTCCATCGCCAAGCGATGACTAAAATCAGAAACTAAAACAATTATTTGGTTTCTTTATGCAGAGTATGTTTTCTGCAGAATCTGCAATACTTGTTCATTTCCAATCTTTCGGGATCGTTTTTCTTGTTTTTCATAGTGTCATAGTTTCTCTGTTTACATTCGGTACAAGCTAAAGTAATTTTTACTCTCATCTTACACACCTCCGCCAATAATATAAAATTGATTGTTTTACGATTTCATTTCCCCAAAGGCATTACTCCAATGCAAACTGTTTTTTTGCACAAAAAAATAACGCCTAAACTTAGGGCATTGCTTAGTATAACAGATTCGTCTCTTTTTGTCAATAGTTTTTTTCAATTTTTTTCTTTTCTTCAAAAATTCGCCAACATTGTATACTATTATATATAATATATTCCCTGCAGGGACAGATTTTTCTGTCCCCGCAGGAGCTTAAAACCGAAAATGCCTCTAACTCAATCATTTTCCGTTTCTGTATCCGGAACAAACAATATCGGTTTGGTTGCTTTACAAACCGGATCAGTATTTTCCCATATAAACGCACGGACATATCCACTACTGGAAACGTCGCTAAAAATCACGTCTTCGTCCGGTTTTGCCGATTGAATTTGCAACAGCTTTCCGTTTGCGCTATACAAACCAAGATATATGGTTTGATTTTTTGAACTGTCAAATCCTGCACATTTCACATGCACCTTGTTATCAGAAACATTGGTAATGACAATCACAGGTTCCGATTCGGTTGACTTCATCACAATCGCCTGTTGTTTCTCGCTGGCACTGCTGTTTCCGGACGGAGTGCAAGCAGATACCCAAACTGCTACCAAAGAGCCGTTCTCAATGTCAGGCAAATTGGCACTGTAAACACCGTTTTCTTCTGTCATATCCACAGAATATTGCACAGTTTCTCCGTAAGCATCGGTTACTTCCGCATTTAAAAGCACCAGATTTGCATCGGAAACTTCCGCTGAAACAGTTACTTCTTCGGAAATGATTTCGGGGATTACTGTCACATTGGTAATCGCAGAAGTCAAAGTATCCACCGTGAAACAAACAGCTTCGGTAATTTCATTTCCAAAAGAATCTTTTGCATAAATGGTTGCAGTATGTTCCCCCGCAGGAAGTCCCTCGGTCTCATAATAGAATTCACCGGTAGCGTGACGATAGTGTTCTTCAAAATTGCTCTGATCCAGAAGGATGGTATCATCAATTGAAAATTGGAATTCGCTGATTGAACTCATATCGCTGACAATGGCACGGATTTGAGGATTCATCCCTTGGGTTGCGGTAAACTGTGTAATTGCCGGCGGACAATTATCGACTGCCAGCAAATACTGTCCGGGTTTGGTAATTTCCAGGGTTACACAAGCATTTAAGGTATCCAACGTTCCGCCTTGGTTGACATAAACCCCTTTTTCATCATCCCAACGAACGATGGATAAGGTAGAAAGGTCAGAAACGCCTGCATTGGTCAGCTGCTCGGTAGTATATTGCAAAGTCAGAAGCATCGGATGCTCTGAAAAATCAGTCAACTCATTTCCGTCTGCATCCTCCACGCTGATGATATACGGGTCGCCGACTGTTACTGCCAGAGAAGAGGTAGAAAACAGTGCAGTCTCATCCTCTACGGTTAAAATACTCATAGCCTTGGTTTTCGACTTGGGCGAAACAATTTTTGCAACGAAGCCGGAAACCTTATCCCCTATCTTTTGCAAGGTTGCCTGTCCGTGTGCCAGAGCTTCATCTGCCATACCCACGGCAGCTTCAAAAATGCTGTTTAAAATCACATCAATATTGTCTTCTGCATACCCCAAAATACGATCAAAGGTAAGTGTATTTGCTTCCACTTCTGTCTGGATATCATTCTTTGCCTGGATATAGGCAGTACCATTTTCCCAGATTCCGCTTTCGGACACATAATCATAGGATTCTGCACCCTCCACACCAAATTCCAAACCAAATCCCGCTAATTTTAAGGGTAAATGGAACGACAAAGCTTCTTCTTTCTGCTGTTTGGTGGTAAAAGTTCCTGTTTGATTGGAATTGGACATTTTATCCAATACCTGAAACAGCTCTTTTTTATTAAAAATCGCTTTTTCCCCTTTGGTAAAATCGTCTATCATATCATAAGAAGCTGCTACTGCTTTCGCCGCCTGGTCATCATAGGTAATCGTATTGACAGTGGAAGTGCTGGTTGTTTTATGTAATTTGGAGGTTTCTTGTGTCTTTTTCGAGGAAATTGACAGCTTCTCCAATTTAAAATCCGGATCGGTTTCCGCCGTTACTTGCAGACTTTCTTTGGCAAAATTGTCATAAAAATCTGCTCCGAAGGCCGCCTCTGCAGAATCATTTCCCCCTTTTATTTTATAGCCTGCCTGAAACAGTTCTCCGCCTTTTCCGCTATCTACAGATGCCGCATAATCCAAAGAACCGTCCTCATACATGGTAGCCAAGCTGCTCCAGACCGTAGACCGGTCAAATCCGCCAATGGTTCCGCCAAATTTCAAATTGGGTGCTCCGGCTTCGGTTTCCATTGCTTTCACTCCGCCGTTCACTTTGAAAACGGTTCCCAACTGATAGGTATTGACCGGAGACTCTACCATTTGTGCAATGATATAGGAAGTGACATTACCAACCGCAGTTCCGGCAACCGAAAGCAATAAAAACCGGGATAATTTATCCATATCCTGGGGGTCATTGGGATTAAAATCCTCATCTTCATAACCGGCACCAAAAATAATTCCTGCACCGGCATCCCCGGTGATTTTGGGTAAAGCGACTTCCATGCCTCCTAAATTCTTTTCGCCTGCTTCGGCAAATAATCCCAATTTTGCTTCCAAAGCGGCACTGTAATCACTTTTGGAAACCAGTTCAATGGCATTTTTCTGATTTTTGTATTCATAATCAAAAGAAAAAGTGTTTTTACAAGTACCGACCAAATCCAAGCCAAAAATGCCTGCAGAAGCTTTCAAATCTCCTATTTCATATTCGCTTCCTACGCCAATCCCCAGCTGAATTCCTTTTTCAAAAATGACTTCTGCTCCGCTTTTAAAATGTAAGGGTTCTACCGTAACATGCATCACTTCGGATTTGCTCTGAATCCCGTTTCCAAAAAAGGTTACTGTGTAATCCCGGCTTTCGGTAATATTTCCAATGGCAACGGTAGCGTAGCCGTAGTCATCGGTGGTAACTGCCTGTGGGAAGCCGCTATCCACCGAATACGGTACCCGTACCCGTTTGGCGATACTGCCGTCGGATTTTAAAATCTGAAACCGTCCGTACGCCGTTCCTTTTCCGTTAATGGTGATGGTATTGATTGCTTCCGGCATATACCCCGAGTCATTGGGGATGATAACCGCAATGTCCCCTGTCGGTTCATATTTCCCATAATTATAATGAATATTTGCATTGGTTAAACATGCATTATCCGAACCAATCGAAATGCGATTCCATTGCTCTTTGGTGCCGGTGTAATATACATCGGTTAAGTAGTAACAATCCTCAAATGCACCTTCTCCGATGGTGGTAACGCTGTCCGGAATGGTTACGTCGGTTAAGCTGTCACAATCGTAAAATGCATATTCCCCTATGGTGGTAACGCTGTCCGGAATGGTTATGTTGGTTAAGCTTTCACAATTGGCAAATGCACCTTCTCCGATGGTGGTAACGCTGTCCGAAATGGTTACATCAGTTAAGCTGTAACAAATACAAAATGCACGATCCCCTATGGTGGTTACGCTGTCCGGAATGGTTACGTTGGTTAAGCTTTCACAATAGTAAAATGCATAATTCCCTATGGTAGTAACGCTGTCCGGAATGGTTACATCAGTTAAGCTGTAACAATTGCAAAATACATAATTCCCTATGGTAGTAACGCTGTCCGGAATGGTTATGTTAGTTAAGCTGTCACAATCCTCAAATGCACCCCATCCTATGGTGGTTACGCTATCCCCTATGGTTACATCAGTTAAGCTGCGACAACCGTAAAATGCGCGCTCCCCTATGGTGGTGACGCTGTCCCCTATCGTTACATCGGTTAAGCTGTCGCAATCTCTAAATGCACCTGCTCCGATGGTGGTAACGCTGTCCGGAATGGTTATGTTAGTTAAGCTGTCACAATAACGAAATGCATAACCCCCTATGGTGGTTACACCATCCCCTGTGGTTACGTTGGTTAAGCTGCGACAACCGTAAAATGCACGCTCCCCTATGGTGGTGACGCTGTCCCCTATCGTTACATCGGTTAAGCTGTCACAACCGTAAAATGCACCCCATCCTATGGTGGTTACACTATCCCCTATGATTACGTTGGTTAAGCTGTCACAATAGTAAAATGCAGAATCTCCTATGGTGGTGACACTATCCGGAATGGTTACGTTGGTTAAGCTTTGACAATTGGCAAATGCATCATTCCCTATTGCGGTTACGCTGTTCCCTATGGTGATGTTAGTTAAGCTGTTACAACTGTAAAATGCAGAATCCCCTATGGTGGTGACACCGTTACCTATGGTTACGTTGGTTAAGCTGTCACAATCGTAAAATGCATAACTCCATATGGTGGTGGTGACACCGCTCTCAATCACAACTTTTTTAATACTGCCTCTTTCCTTATACCAAGGAACATTTCCGGAAGTTGAATAATCATACATCGCACCGGTACCGCGAACGGTTAAGGTACCCTCATCGTCCAAAACAGCAGTTACATTCGCACCGCATTCATATTGAGTTGCTGATTTTTGATAATGAATGGTAGCATTGGTTAACGCTGTATTACCGGAATCAATCGAAATCAAATTCCATTGTTCTTCGGTTCCGTCATAATATACATCGGTTAAGTTGCTGCAATCGTATAATGCGCTACTTTCAATGATAGTGACACTTGTCGGAATAGTTACATTGGTCAGGCTATCACAATACTCAAATGCACCACTTCCAATAGTGGTTACCCCATCCGGAACAATGTAGGCGGTGTTTGTTTTTCCCTCGGGATATTTTAACATTCTTTTTGTATTCTTATCAAACAGAACGCCATCCACGGAAGCAAACGCAGTATTCCCGGATGAAACATTGATTTCAGTCAGGCTTCTACAATTGGTAAATACGCTGTTTGCAATGATGGTTACACTATCAGGGATCGTAATACCGGTTAAGTTGTCGCATTCTTTCAATGCATACTCTCCTATCTCGGTCACGCTGTTCCCTATGGTTAAGTTGGTCAGTCTGTCACAGCCGAAAAATGCATAACCCCCTACGGTGGTTACGCTGTCCGGGATGGTTACATCAGTTAAGTTACAATATACAAATGCACCTTCCCCTATGGTGGTGACGCTGTTGGGAATGGTTATGTTGGTTAAGCCGGAACAATCACGAAACGCATAATCCCCTATGGTGGTGACGCTGGTCGGAATGGTTACGTTGGTTAAGCTGGAACAATTGTAAAACGCAAACTCCCCTATGGTGGTGATGCTAGCCGGGATGGTTATGTTGGTTAAGCTGGAACAATAGCCAAATGCATGATCCCCTATGCGGGTGACGCCGTCCGGAATGGTTACGTTGGTTAAGCCGGAACAATTGTAAAATGTACCTTTCTCTATGGTGGTTACTTTATTGGGAATTGTGATGGAGGTTAACCCCGTGCAACCGTAAAATGCGCCTTCTCCTATGCCGGTTACTGTATTGGGAATTGTGACGGAGGTTAACCCCGCACAGCCGTAAAATGCATAATCTCCAATGGCAACCACTTGTTTTCCGCCCAACAAGGATGGAATCACACGTTTTCCGGTAACCGTATTACTGCAAGCGGTAATGGTTGCTTTATTGCCGGAAATCGTATAGGTATACATTCCCTGGGTTGCCGCCGTTACGGTAATGGGAAATGTTGCCATTGCCGTCATCAGCATACAAAGTGCCAACAGCAAGGATAAAATTCGTTGTTTCATATAGATACCTCCCGGATTTTGTCTGTTAATTTGGCATTAGTATAGCATAAATATGGAAATTTTTCAATCTTTTTTCCAAAAAAAATTTGAAGTAATGAAAAAAAGGCTTCTCCTTGGAGGAGAAGCTGTCACGAAGTGATTGATCACAAGTGACTGATGAGGTGTAGCTTGCAACTGCAAGCGTCGAACGTTCTATCTTTCCACCTCATCCGAGTTTTGCTTTGCAAAACCCACCTTCCCCTCAAGGGAAGGGCCAGACTGTCGAAAAGGTCGTTCTATCGCAAGTAATATTTTTTTATATTCAGACAATCGTAATATTTCGGCAGATATTATAATAAATACAACCACAAGGAAAACATCGAATTTTCCTTGCGGTTACTTGCTTTTTGCCAATTTGAACTCTAACGTACCATCGTACGCCGACGAATTCAAATTGACAAAATATAACTTCCCTTTTCAAAGTCTCCCAGCGTGTCGATAGGTTTATCGACACGCTGACCTTCCCCCTAAAGGGAAGGCTTTTTCACAGCACAACAATTATCTGCAGATAAAAAATAACCCGACTTCTCTTTTTAGAAAAGCCGGGTTGATTCTTCTTCGTTATGTAATTACTCAGCAGTAACTGCTTCGGGTGCAACTTCGCCTTCAACCGGAGCAACATCTTCAGGTGCAACTTCACCTTCAACAGGAACCACATCTACAGGAGCCTGTTCATCAGTTACAACATTCATATCAGCCGGAATAGCAGAAACAGCATCCGCTGCGGTTTTTGCCTGTTCCTGAGATACCATAAAGCTCAGTGCGATGGAAGTGATTAAGAACAAAATTGCCACGATGGAAGTCCATTTTTTCAACTGTGCATCAATGGTTCTGCCTTTGTTTTTACCAAAGAAGGTTTCAGCACCGCCGGCAATACTTCCGGACAGACCCTGCTGATTTCCGCTCTGGAATAAAACAACAATCACCAAAATTAAAGATAAAATAATCTGTACAACTAAAGTTGCGATAATTAATCCGTTCATGTTTTAAAACTCCCTTGTTTCATTTAATATTTTACTTCTGCCCCGGATTTTTCCGTTGCAAATGGGCAGAATTCTACCCTTAGTTTTTCTATCACTAAGAAATAATACCACACATTTTTCAAAAAATCAAGTAAATTCCGAAATTTTTTTAATTTTTTTTAAAAAAACTTGACAGATACCACTTTTTTTGTTATAATCTCTATTGTTGCCTTGCAAGAGGGCATCAAAAACAAGCAAAAAAAAATATGCAGCTGTGGCGGAATCGGCAGACGCGCTACTTTGAGGGGGTAGTGAGAACACTCTCGTATGGGTTCAAGTCCCATCAGCTGCACCAGAGTGAAAGAGCTATCCATTAGGATGGCTCTTTTGTTTTCTGATGGGACTTGAAGCCTAAGAGGGCAGGAGCCGTAAAGAAAACAGTCTGGCAGACTGTTTTTAGGCGAGTGGTACGATGACGGGTACCGAAGCCGCAAGGCTTGGGTCGTCGAGCAGTCAGGGCACAGAATGCGACCGTGTCCCATCAGCTGCACCAGAAAAAAGCATCAATCTTGTTTAAGATTGATGCTTTTTTAACGAAATACGCTTTCTGCGTGTGAAATAATGCTATCGCATTGTGAAATAGCTTCGCTGTGAAATATTTGCTTCGCAAATGTTAAGGGCGTATTTCATTTCACAGTAAACGATAGTTTTCTATTTCAAAATTTCTGCAAGAAATTATTTCACATCAACGTCGTTGATATTTCACTCGTGATCCACTATGAACTAATCCTTTGAAAACGGCACCGTTTTTTCGGTCATTTTAAAATTGAACGTCAGCACCACAAAAAAAGGACATCATCGCGATGTCCTTTTTCAATATTATTTAAATTCATTGACTACAACATATTTTGCGTGATATTCCTCAAAGGTGATACCTTCCGTTTGAATAATCTTTGCGGCGTCCACACCGACATAACGATAATGCCACGGCTCATAGGCATATCCGGTAATCCATGTTTTGCCTTTCGGATATCTTAAAATAAAGCCGTATTTATAAGCATTTTTTTGCAACCAACGAAATTCTGCAGTCGCATCAAAATTGTTATTTGTGGAGTTAATATCCACAGCCAGTCCGGTCTGATGCTCCGAATGTCCTGGTCTTGCTGAATAGTTATCAGCATTCGTCTTCCCTGTCGCTTTCACCTTATTGTTATACAGATTTTTCTGGTATTCCTCGGTTCTGTATGCCGAAACAACCTTCAGAGAAAGACCGTCTTTTTTCGCAGCATTTGCCATTTGCTTATATGCTTCATAAGCTACGCCTGCCATCAAATACTCTCTGCCATCATTAGCCGCATATTCACGGCTCATACTTACAAGATTATACTGATTGAATCCAGTCGGAAGCCGATTGTATTTATTCACCAAAATTCTCAATTCGTAAGGATGTTCGATGGTGGTTACATTTTCATAAAAAGGATAATCCAACCCCAGATTTACCCGGAACAAAACTTCCTCCATGGTATAACTCGGTGATTTCGAATGAAATTTGGCATATCTTGAAAAATTTTCCGGATTAAAATTATTGTTCTTACTTACGTTTAAAACATCCTGAACTACTTTGTGGTATGCATTTTGCCCCAGTTGTTTTTTGATGTTTACCTGTCTGTTTTCATAGGAAATTTTATCAAGATAAAAGATAGAAAGCATTTCAACCGGTATGTAAGTTTCGCTATTTTCCATCACAGACGAATTGGTAAACACTTTTTTTGTTTCCCCGACCGTAATAACATTACTTCCTACAATGTGACGAAATGTATCCCCATCCCGCGATAAAGCCAAAATCTGACGGTCACGTCCCCGGTAAAATACCGCTGCCCCCATCGCCTCAAAAACTTTTCGTAACGGAACATAATGTGTATTGTTATAAATAATAGAATTAGCATTGGTTGGTGTTCCGTTAAACGTAATGGCAAAGCCCGATTGTGCACGCAAGTTCTGATATGCCGCACCGACACCGGCAAACGATACCATACCAACCACACATGCGATAATAAACGCTAACCATTTTTTCATAAAACACACCCCTCAGTTTCTGATTTCGTTAAAACGTCGCAAGCAACTTCTGATTCGCCGTAAAGGAACGTCGAATACAAAAAGAAATGAAATTTTTCTTTTTTCTCCGTATGTTTACATTGTAGCACAAATAATCTGAAAAGTCAAAGAAAAAATTGCCAATCAATCATAAATTCAGAAAGATAGATTGTATTTTTGTAATACGCTTGTCTTTCATGGTTCGAGTCCCATTGGCCCTTATTAATAAAAAAAGACACCGACAAGGTGTCTTTTTTCTTGCGAAAGAACGACAAAACGGAGCAGAATTGAGGTAAAAAAGTAAAAATGTATACCTTTTCTGCTTGATCGACAAATTGGAATTTGGCGAACTGACAAACTGAAATCTACTTGTGGCAATAGACTTTAATTGCTTCACAGATAAACGTCGCTGTACCGTCGGCATTCTTATCAATGTTATTTCTGAAACGTTCATCTGCAACATACATTTGACCGAGACCTGCCAAAATCTGGTTTGTACAGAGATAGTAATTTTGGGTGATATGGTTTTGTAGCATTTTAACAAGGTTTTGTGTTTTGGTGGATTCAGGCTCATCGCCGCTCTTCATGCAAGAGGCAAACTCTGCAAGAATATCATTCATTTGCTCAGCAAGATTATTCCACTTTTCTTTTGAATAATGCTTTGTTTTTTTTGCGTGTTCCTTATATGCAGGAGTTTGTCCCCATTTTTCTTTTGCTTCTGCCTTATGTTTTTCAAATTCACTGTTATCAAATGCTCTCATAATATTTTCTCCTTTCACGGCACCGTCAATGGCGGAAATCAATCTTTCCAACCTTTCTTTTTTGAGCATAAGCAGGTGTTTTTGCTCTTTCAGTGCTTTGTTTTTGTCATAATTCGGGGATGACAAAATCTCTCCAATGCTCTTTAATGAAAAGTCAAGTTCACGGTAAAAGAGAATCTCTTGCATACGAAGAAGGGAGTTTTCGTCGTAATAACGATAGCCTGTAAACCCATCCACATAGGCAGGCACCAACAATCCTATTTCATCGTAATAATGAAGCGTGCGCACACTTACACCTGTAAGCTCGGCAAATTCTTTAATCTGCATTTTCAATTTTATCACCTCTCAAAACAGAGTATATACTATGACGGAGCGTGAGAGTCAATACCTTTTTAAAAATTTCGACTGATATTCGATAAATTCTCATTTGTCAAACTAATTATACCATAAAATTCTATATTTTCAATGAAGCATCGCCTGTAGCGATATGATGTTTTTCGCTTTGCGCAAAATGATGTTGCTCGTTTTACTCGCAATGATGCGATGTTTGCAAATAACATTAGGCAAAGCCGACATCATTTCCGAAGGAAACATCATTAGCGTAAGCGTCATCATTTGCCGTTAGGCAAACATCATTCAAAAAAGTCACCTTTGTCTTGGTAGACAAAAGTGACTTTTTTGTTGGTGGGCCTTCAGGGACTCGAACCCCGGACCGACCGGTTATGAGCCGGTTGCTCTAACCAGCTGAGCTAAAGGCCCGAACAATAACAGTTCGGATAAACCTTAAAAATTATATCAAATATTCGTTTTTTTGTCAATAGTTTTTCAAAATTTTAGAAGAAAAGAAGTTCCATCCGTATAATTTCAATATTTTTTCAAATACTAAAAAACAAACAAAAATTTGTTACAGGAGGAACTTTCCGTTATGAAAGGTTATGCTATGTTAAAAATCGGAGAAACCGGTTGGATTGAAAAAGAAAAACCTGTGTGTGGACCATTGGACGCCATTGTAAAGCCCTTATGTATTGCTCCTTGCACCTCAGACATCCACACAGTCTGGTCCGGTGCTATCGGAGAACGTCATAATATGATTTTGGGACACGAAGCAGTGGGAATTGTTGATACGGTTGGAGAACTGGTGAAAGATTTCAAACCCGGGGACAAGGTTATCGTTCCTGCAATTACTCCCGACTGGGGAACTTTGTATTCACAAGCCGGTTATCCTATGCACTCCGACGGTATGCTCTCCGGATGGAAATTTTCCAACTTTAAAGATGGTGTATTTGCAGAGTTTTTCCACGTAAACGAAGCAGATGCCAATTTGGCACTTTTGCCTGAAAACGTGGATCCGGTAGCTGCCTGTATGTTGCCCGATATGGTTGTCACTGGATTTCATGGAGCAGAACTTTGCAACATTGAATTTGGCGACACGGTTTGTGTTATCGGAATTGGTCCTGTAGGACTTATGAGTGTTGCCGGTGCCAACAAACGGGGCGCATCCCGACTGTTTGCAGTTGGCTCACGTCCCAACTGTGTGGAAGCTGCAAAATATTACGGAGCAACCGATATCATCAATTATCGGGAAGGCGATATTGTACAGCAAATTCTTGATAAAACCAACGGAAAAGGCGTAGACCGTGTCATCATAGCCGGCGGAGACAACAACACCTTCGACCAGGCTATTCGTATTCTGCGTCCGGGCGGTACAATCGGAAATGTAAATTATCTGGGTGAAGGTGATACCATCAGCATTCCCCGCGTGGAATGGGGTGTAGGGATGGGTCACAAAACCATAAGCGGCGGCTTAACCCCCGGTGGTCGTCTCAAAATGGAAAAAATGGCTTCTTTACTTGCTACCGGAAAACTGGACACCACCCGTTTGGTTACTCACGTTTTTGACGGATTTGATAAAATTGAAGAAGCACTGTTGCTTATGAAAAACAAACCTGCTGACCTGATAAAACCGGTTGTCAGAATCTAAAAAAGGAGAAACGCTTTATGAAACATCCCGTTGACATTACCATTACTCCACGTGACCGCTTGCTTCGTGCCTGGGAAAATTCTATGGAGCTGGTTCGTGACTTTGAGTGTTATGCAAACGAAATCCAACACTCTCCCGAAATCGCAAAGGTATTTTCTGACTTTGCGGTAGAAGAAGGTCTTCACGCGGCAAAATTCCGCGAACTTCTGTTGGCGATGGAATAACGAAAATTTACTGTTTTTTGGCGATTTATGTGTAGAATGTATGAACTTTATTGACATTTTTTCCATTTGATGCCATAATAGAACCGTAAAGATTTTATGCACAAAGGAGTAACCAAAAGGATGAAACAGTTTTTAGATAAAGACTTCCTGTTAAACACCAACACTGCAAAAACCCTCTTTCAAAGTGTTGCAGGTCTTCCGATTATCGACCGCCAAAGCAACTTATCAGCAGAGGAAATCGCCACCAATAAAACCTTTAAAAACATTACCGACCTTTGGCTTTCCGATAACAAAAGACAAGCTCTGATGCGGCGATATGGCATTGATGAGTTCTATATTACAGGTGAAGCCGGTGATTATGAAAAATTCCAAAAATGGGCAGAAGTTGTTCCCTCTTTGTTCGGAAGTACGCTGTACCACGAAACCCATCTGGAATTGCAACGGTTTTTCGGTATTTACGAACCGCTGTCGCCTGCCACTGCAGAACGAATCTGGAATCGCACCAGTGCTTTGATTGCTTCGGAAAAATTTTGTGCATACGAACTGTTCAAAAAATTCAACGTACAACTGATTTGTACGCCTGTGGATGCGGCAGACACTCTGGTATGGCATCAGAAAATTGCAGAAGAAGGCACTTGCCCTGTCAAAGTGCTTCCCGTTTTTTCGGCAGAAAAAGCTCTGGACATCGGAAGTGACGCCTTCCCGCAATGGATTGCTGCAATGGAAGATGCCTGCTCCAAAGAAATCAAAGATTACTATTCTTTACAGTCTTGTTTGGTGGAACGTTTGTTATTTTTTAAAGCAATCGGATGCAAAACTGCAATTCAGAATGTATCCATCCAGTTATCCACCGACATTTCGTTTGAACAAGCTGACGAAATTTTCAAAAAAGCACGGGAACAAAAGCAATTATCTTCTCAGGAAATCGCTTGTTACCGGGCACACTTATTCGGCTTCTTGCTGACAAAATATGCAGATTATCAAGTGTGTGCACAAGTGGTGATTGATGATGCTTCCATCGGTTCTGATACCATTACCTTTTTCGAGAATTTTTCAGAAAAACACGTTCTCCCGAAGCTTGTGCTTTTACCCAAAAAAGCAGCCGATCTGGCAGCCATTGCAAAAGCAGCAGACACCTGCAAAATTTCCGCAAATCTTCTGTATGGTTGCTCTGATGATATGGCATACTGCAAATCGGATATTCAGCTGTTATTGGGTCAAATTGCCGCACAGGGTTTGTTACCGAAACTGATTGGCTTTTCTACCAACTCAAACAGTTTTCTTTCTTATCCGTCTCACGAATATTTCCGTCGGGTTGTCTGTGATTATCTGGGAGAGAAAGTAGAAAAGGGAGAATACCCCAACTATCCCGAATTGTTAAAAAAATTCGCAACCGATATTTCATACACCAACGCCAAACAAATGATGGAATATTAAAAAATGGGCTGTAGCAAAACGAACATAATTTTGCTACAGCCTCTTTTTATTATTTTCGAAATCCTTTTTTATGTACCGCTGTTTTTTCTTTTCCCTGTTTCTTTTTTGGTTGTTTTTGAGTAGCCTGCGCTTTTTCCACGAAAACTTTTCGACCACGGTAAGAAAGGTCGTTCAAAGACTCCAAAACGCCCTCTGCCATTTGAGACGGCACCTCAAAGAAAGAATATTTATCAAAAATATCCACTTTCCCCACATCACCGCCGGATACTCCCGTGTTGGAAGAAATCAACTCCACAATGTGACGGGGGCGAATTTTATCCAAAGAACCAAGTCCGATGAAAATTCTCGCCATCCCCTGCTCCGCTCCTGTTTTTTGGCTTACATCACGGGATTCTTTTGGTTTTTTCTCTGCCTTTTTTTCTTCAGTCAGCATAAAGAGCAGTCCTGTGGCAAGTTCCATAGCGGTTAAATCGTTATCATTCATCCACTTTTGCACCAAAGAATGATATCCGTCTAAGTTCTGTTCCCTTACAATTTCAGAAACTTTGGAAACCATCTTACGAATACGAATTTCCCTCACATCTGCTTCAGATGGAGTTTTCATTGCTTCAATGTTGGATTTGGTATATTTCATAATATCTTTTAATTTAAACATTTCCTTACCTGCAACAAAGGTATAAGAAACGCCGTGACGATTGGCTCTTCCGGTTCTGCCGATTCGATGCACATAGTATTCTTCAAACTGCGGAACATCAAAATTGAATACTGCTTCCACGTTTTCTACGTCAATTCCACGTGCGGCAACATCGGTGGCAACCAAGATAGCTGTTTTTCCGGATTTAAAACGATTCATTACACGGTCACGCTCCGGTTGCTTCATATCGCCGTGAAGCATTTCAGCAGGATAGCCATGTGCAATCAACTCCTCGGTAACTTCCGAAGTTTTTTTCTTGGTATTACAAAAAACCAAACACAGTCTGTATCCATACATATCAATCATACGGGTCAGGGCATCCAACTTTTTGGGGCCTTTCACTTCCAGATAATACTGACTGATGTTGGAAACGGTCAGAGTTTCGGAACTTACACGAACGCTGACACGGTCTTTTTTCTGAAAACGTTTGGAAATTTCTTTGATTTCAGCAGGCATTGTAGCAGAAAATAAAACAGTCTGTCGTTCTTTGGGAGCAGTTTCCAAAATAGTTTCGATATCATCCCGAAAGCCCATATTGAGCATTTCATCCGCTTCATCCAACACCAGATACAAAAGATTGGTGAGTTTCACACTTCTTCTGCGAAGATGGTCCATCAAACGACCGGGAGTTGCCACCACAATCTGAGGACGTTTTTTCAAATCGGCAAGCTGACGTTCAATGGGTTGTCCGCCATACAAAGTTGAAATGCGGATTCCCTTTTTATACTTACTCACTTTAGACAGTTCTTCCGCTGTCTGCACAGCAAGTTCACGGGTGGGACAAAGAACCAGACATTGCACCGCTTCTTCTGTGGGATCAATTTTTTCACAAATGGGAATCCCGAAAGCGCAAGTTTTCCCCGTACCTGTGGGAGCCTGCGCCACAAGGTCTTTTCCTTCCAGAATAGGAAGCAAACTTTCACTCTGAATGGGAGTTGCTTCCAAAAAGCCCATCCCGGAAATCCCTTTTTTTATCTCGGTTGAAATTTCTAATTGTTCAAATACTAACGGTCCCATAAATTTTTCCTCAAAATATCTCTATAAATTACTGACAATCTAAACTATTATACAAAACTTTTTTGATAATGTCAAGAAAAAATGACTTGTCCTGTGGCAAGTCATTTTTTCTTACTTATTTTATTTTACGATTTCTGCCTGATATTTAGTAGTTAAGAGATCGAAAGAATCCCAAACCATAACTTTGACACTGTCATAGTAACTGATCGTTTCTTCCGGATCAATTTCTTCATCAATCGAAGCAACATCTTCCTCATAAACTTCAGCAGAAGTGGTGTAAGAAATCGATTCACCCTCATAAGTTTCATAATAAACATCCACCAGCTGATTGCCTAAATATAATGCTAAAATCACAGTTTGACCTTCATCTACATTCAAAAGATTTACGGTAAATGCTTTGCCATTTTCAGAAACATCGGTTTTGATAACGGTTACATAATAAACGGTTGCGTTATTGAAATAATCGTTATAATTGCCAACAGAGATAGCACTCCAATCATCCGGCTCACCGTAGTAGGATACATCCTTCAGGTTGGAATCCATATAGAAGGCATACTGACCGATGGTTGCAACACCTTTAGAGAAGGTGATTTCTTCCATACCTGAACAATATGCAAAGGCGTGGTCACAAATGGTGGTTACGGTTTCGGGAAGCACAACGCTTTCTAAGCTTGCGCAACCGGAGAAAGCACGTTCACCAATAGTGGTAAGGCTGTTACCCCAAGTGATATCGGTCAAATTCAATGCACCCTGCAGAGCGGAATTCCCGATACCGGTCACACCATCGCCGATAATAACCTCACGGATGTTTTCGATATGATCATACCAAGGCATCGTATATGCAGTATAATCATACATATCACCGGTACCGTCCAAAGTAAGAACACCGTCGGAGGTTACGCTCCAAGTTAAATCATCTCCACAAACACCGGAGAAATAATATTTTCCGGCATGCAGAATACCATCGTTTTTCTCACCGACTACCATAGCCGCCCAATCTGCCTCGGTACCGTAGTAATATACGGTTTTCAGCTTGGTGCAAAGGTCAAAGGCAGAAGCACCGATGGCAGTTACGGTTTCAGGAATTGTCACATTCACCAGATTGAAACCGTTGTGGAAGGTATAGGGTGCAATTGCGGTAATACCGTTACCAATCACTACATCTGTTAAAGCGGTACAATTCTGAAATGCTTTTTCTCCCATAACAGTTACACTGTTGGGAATGGTAAGCGTGGTTAAACCGATACAGTTATAGAATGCAGAAGCACCGATGGTTTCCACAGTTTCGTTAAAGGTAAGGGCTGTTAATCCTTCACAGTTTGCAAAGGCAAACTCGCCGATTACTGTTACGCTGTCGGGAAGGGTAATTTCACTAATCCCCTTACAACCACTGAAGGCACGGTCGCCGATTTCGGTTAAGCTGTTGCCAAAGGTAACTTCAGTCACGTTAGCACATTCATAGAATGCCCAGGTTCCGATGGAAGTGATTCCATCTTCTATCATTACCTTTTGAATATTGTTTCTTAAGCTATACCAGGGAGCCTTACGAGATTCATAATCTGCCATATCGCCGGTACCGCTGATGGTTAAGGTTCCTACAGTATCCAGTTGCCAGATCACGCCATCTCCACAACTTCCTTCGTAGCAGGAGAACTGCACAGTTGCATTATCTAATGCTTCATTTCCGGTATATTCAAAAATCATCTGTTCCCAAATGGATTGGAAGCCGTCGTAAGAAATGTTGGTTACTGTTGTACAATTTGAAAATGCATTTTCTTTGATGGTGGCAACGCTGTTTGGAACGGTCAAGGTTTCAATAACAGAAGATTCAAATGCACCTTTTTCAATGGTAGTAACGCCTTCAGGAATCATATAAGCGGTATCTTCTTTTCCGGCTGCATACTGAACCAGAACAGTTTGGTCTTTATTGAATAATACATTATCTACCGCACAATATGCCGGATTTTCTTCTGCTACAATGATATCGGTTAAGCTAACACAACCGAAGAACACCAATTCGCCAATGTCAGTAACGCTTGCAGGAATGGAAATTTCAGTTAATTTACCCAAAGAAGCAAAGGCATTATATCCGATGGAGGTAACCCCTTCATTGATTACCACCGAAACAATATCATCTGCATATTCTGCCCATGGCTGTGCTTCTTCGTTGTAGTCATACATAGTACCGGTACCGCTGATGGTTAACACGCCATCTGTATCTAAATACCAGACTAAATTATCACCACAAATTCCTTCTTCGGACGCAAAATGAATAGTTGCATTCTGCAGTGCAGTATTCTGAAGCCCAACGGTAATTTCGTTCCATTGTTCTTCACTTCCCGGATAATACACATCGCTTAACGCATTACAGTCACGGAATGCTGCATTTTTAATTACCGTTACGGTTTCTGGAATAGTGATGGTTGCCAAGCTGTTACAACCGTGGAACATCGAGGTTTCAATGGTAGTAACCCCTTCTTCCAAGGTAACTTTGGCAAGATTGGTACAAGAGGTGAACGCACGTTCTCCCCAAGTGGTAATGCTTGCAGGAATTGTCAACTCTGTCAAACTCTTACAATTGTAAAAAGCATCCCTGCCAATGTTCGTTAAATCTTCACCGAAAACAATTACAGTTGCAGATTCACAACTTGCAAAAGCATAGTCACCAACCGAAACAATGTTGCCGTCTAAATTGATGCTTTCCAATGCTTTACAGGATGCAAAAGCACGCAGGCCAACTGTGGTAACGGTGGTTCCTAAAGAAATCTCGGTAATATTGGTATGATTGTAGAACGCCCATGTACCAACATTGGTAATTCCATCTGTAATCACAACTTTTTTCACGTTGTTTCGCTGACTGTACCAAGGCATACTGCGAGCTTCATAATCATCCATTTTTCCGGTACCGCTGATGGTTAAGGTACCGTCAACCAGGCTCCAGGTTGCATTGTCACCACAAGTAGCGGCAGTTGCATAATGCATAGTTGCACCGGTTAAATCAGTGTTATAGGAACCGATAGAAACACTTGCCCATTTTTGTGCGTTACCTCTGTAATACACATCTTGCAGTGCAGAACAGGTACGAAATGCAGAAGCACCGATGGTGGTAACTGCTGCACTAATGGTCACTTTTTCCAACGCTGTACAATTACGAAATGCAGAATCAGAAATGGTAGTAAGCCCGCTTCCGATGGTTGCCTCTTTCATAGCAGTACAAGTATTGAAAGCAAAACTTCCCAAAGTGGTCACGCTGTTGGGAAGAGTAATTGCCGCAAGAGAAGTACAGTTATAAAATGCGTAAGTATCAATGGTTTTCACCCCATATCCCAAATCAACACTTACGAGTTTTTCATCGTTTGCAAATGCGTATTCGCCGATAAAGGTAACGCTGTTGGGAATGGTAATCTCAGTCAGTCCTTTACAAGTAGCGAAAGCACGTAAACCGATTCTGGTCACGCTCTCCGGCAATACAACCTCAGTCAGATTGGGAAGGCTGTAAAACGCCCACTCTCCAACGCTTGTGATACCATCTTCAATGACAATTTTTGTAATATCGTTTCTTAAATCAATCCAGGGAACGCTGTAGGAATTGTAATTCGCCATCACCCCTTCCCCACTGATGGTTAAGGTACCGTCGGCATCTAAACTCCAAGTGGCATTCGCTCCACAAGTGTTATCAGGAGCAACCTGCACCGTTGCACTTTTGAGTGCATCATTCTGAGTGCCGATGGTCATTTTATTCCACTGCAGTTGGGTTCCCATAAAGGTAATGTTTTTCAGAGCTGTACAGTTATGGAAGGCAGATTTACCGATTTCGGTTACACCTGCACCAATGGTCAGTCCAGACAGCTTAGACGCACTGTGAAACGCAGATTCGCCGATGGTTGCAATCCCACCGCCAATCACAACAGAAGTCAAAGAAGAACAAGAGATAAACGCACTGCTTCCTAACGTAGTTACGCTATCGGGAATGGTAACAGAGGTTAATCCTTTACAATTATAAAAAGCATTTGCTCCAATGGTTTCCAATTTATTTCCCAATGTAAGCTTGGTAATTCCTTCATCGTTTGCAAATGCGTATTCGCCGATGGAAAGAACATTGTTTGGGATAGTCAGATTGGTGATTTTCTTACAGGTCGCAAAGGCACGCAGTCCAATGTCGGTAACGGTGTTACCAATGGATACTGTTTCCAAATTTGAGCTGCCATAGAACGCCCATGTACCAACGGAAGTAATTCCGTCACCAATCACAACTTTGTTGATGGTACCCTTTTTGCTGTTCCAAGGCGTTGTCCCCGACTCATAATCCGGAATTTTTCCGGTACCGCTGACAGTCAAAACGCCGTTGGAATCCAAGGTCCAGGTAATAGTGCTACTACAGTTTCCACTTGCCACGGTTGCTGCAGAAGCACTCATTACGCCAACTGTTGTTACACACAGAACAATCGCCGTAAAAAACGCTAAGATCTTCTTCGTCATAGTTTGTTCCTCCAACTAAATATTTGAACATTAAGCGCATAATTTATATTATCATATCATATTCCCATATTTTTGTAAATAGTTTTCATCAAAAAAAGCGTACCAAAAAAGTTCGGTACACTTTTGTAAAAAATAACAAATTTATTTTATATATTAGCTCAACTTAACTGGCGGAACGAAAATTCAGCTAAAAAAAGGACAAACTTCAATAACGAAATTTGTCCTTTTTTCTGGCACTAATGGTTATTTTTAATACGAGCATAAAGCAGGTGCAAACTGCAATAGATTATTTTACTGTGAAATAATCTTATTCATAACCCTAACAATTGTTTTTTCTTGGAGTCAAAATCTTCTTGTGTAATAACACCGCTATCAAGTAATTCTTTGTATTTCTTGAGTTCGTCGGCATTTGATACTGCAACTACTGTCTGTGCTACAGGTATGAGATAAGTCAAATTATTAAGATTTATGTCGCAATTTCAGTATACTACACATCAGAAAAAAATGCAAGAAAAAACTGCCATAATGGGCAGTTAAATTATTTATCAATATTTTGTTTTGCTGTGTTGATGGAGGAAATAAGCATTTTGCGGATTGTTCCGCAATCGTTACAAATATTCTTTGCTACATCTCTGTCCAATAATTCGGATTTCACAAACAATTCCAACCAATACTCCGTTTCGTAACATTCTTTTAGAGCTATTTGTAGTTTGGAAATAAAATCGTTTTTGCTTTGGGCATAATTCGCTTCGTGAATATTTGCTCCAATGGAAGTAGCACTACGCTCAAATTGATTGGTTAGAGAATAGTGTCCTTTGATATTTTCACATAATTTAATTATTTTAACAGAAAACTCAACTGACTGATTTCTTAATTTTGATTCAGCCATATTATATCAACTTCTTAATATAAATTGTAGTATATATAATGCAAATTGTCTATAAGTGAAATATCAAGCAATGCTTGATGTGAAATGAAATACGCCTTTAACATTTGCGAAGCAAATATTTCACAGCGAAGCTATTTCACAATGCGATAGTATTATTTCACACGCTGAAAGTGTATTTCGTTGAAAAAAGCACCAATCTTGATACAAGCTTGGTGCTTTTTTCTGGTGGGAACAATAGGGCTCGAACCTATGACCCTCTGCTTGTAAGGCAGATGCTCTCCCAGCTGAGCTATGCTCCCACACGGGTTGTTGCTTTCTTCAAGCATTGGCTATTATAGCAGAACATTTTCGATTTGTCAATACTTTTTTTCAATTTTTTTATTTTTTTCTGAATTTTTTTATTTTTCTTGATAACAGAGGGCATTTTGGCACCTCTCTCCCACCCTGATCATCTTTTGTAATCAAAATTTAAAAAAATTTCAATAAATTTAAGAAAAATACTTGATTTTTTCAAAAAATATGTTAAAATGTATATAAAAGTGGGGTGAAGTGGAACAAAAATCCACAAAGTGGTGGAATTCATGTTGAAAATTCCATTTTTTTGTGGAAAACTTCTCATTTTTCCCATCAAACTCTTTTTTACAAACGAAAATCCACAGAAAACACGAGGTAGGTTATGTTTTACGGACAGGCGAAACATACCATAGATGCCAAGGGCAGAGTCATACTTCCATCGAAATATCGGGAGAATTTGGGTGAAAGTTTTTTTGTGCTGCGTGGGTTTGAAAAGTGCCTGTTTGTCTACACCCAGGAAGGGTATCACGAATTGGAAGCAAAAATCAAAGCACTTCCCATTTCTAACGACGGCGGACGTATTCAGCGTTATATTTTCAATCACACCGAGCTTGTCTCTGCCGATAAGCAAGGTCGTTTCGTAATTCCGCCGGATCTTCGGGATTTTGCCGGATTAAACAAGGATATCATCATTGCCGGTGCTTCCAGCCGAATTGAAATCTGGGATGTTATGGAATACGAAAAATATGAACGACAGACTGAAGAAGAACCTCAGAAACTGTCTGAAATTTTAGATATTTTTGGAATTTAGTTTTATGGAATTCAAACATGTAAGCATTTTGCTAAACGAATGTATCGAAGGTCTTGCCATTTCTCCTGACGGCACTTATGTAGATGCCACAATGGGAGGCGCAGGACATTCCCGTCACATTTGCAATCAGTTGTCCGAGCAAGGCAAATTCATCGGAGTGGACCGTGACGAAGAAGCTTTTGTTGTTGCGAAACAAAGATTGGAAGATACCATCTGTCAAAAACAGTTCATCCGTTCGGACTTTCGTAATATCAAAGATTATGTCACCGAACCCGTGGACGGTATTTTAGCCGATTTGGGTGTTTCGTCCTATCAGCTGGATAACAAAGAGCGTGGATTTTCCTATCGGGAAGATGCCGTTTTGGATATGCGAATGGACCGTTCTTCCCCTCTTTGTGCAAAAACAGTGGTTAACACCTACACTCCGCAGCAGTTAACCTACATCCTTTCCACTTACGGAGAAGAAAAGTTTGCAAAAAGTATCGCACAAAACATTGTAAAGCAAAGAGAAATCAAACCGATTGAAACCACCGGGGAACTGATTGAAATTATTCGTCGGTCCATGCCACAGAAAAGCCTTCGGGAAAAGCATCCCGCCAAACGAACCTTTCAGGCAATCCGGATTGAAGTAAATACCGAGCTGGATTCCTTAAAGCAAGGGTTGGAGAGCTTTTTCTCTCTGTTAAAGCCGGGTGGCAGAATGTGCATCATCACCTTTCATTCTTTAGAAGACAGAATTGTGAAGGAATATTTTAAAAGTCTGGTAAATGTTTGCACTTGTCCGCCGGAATTTCCCGTTTGTGTTTGCAACAAAAAACCGTTGGCAAAAATCATTACCAGAAAACCCATTCTTCCCACCGAACAAGAGATGGAAGAAAACCCAAGAAGCAAATCCGCAAAACTAAGAATTATAGAAAAGTTATAATTTTTCTTTTCTTATTATATTATATGTAAAGGAGGCGTATTATGGCACAGCAAAATCTTGCGTATCAGAGCAAGCGAAAAAGAGAAGCTCTGATGCATGATATCAGACCTGTCATTGAAAAAAGACGGGCAAAAGAAAAACGTATGAGTCATCTGCGAATTGCAGTTGTGATTGCATTTTTCATTCTGGGCGGGATTTCATTAATCCTGCAAAATGTGCAAATTACAGAACAAAGTAAAAAGAACGCCTCATTAAAAGCCGAATATGCAGAACTCTATTCTGCCAATAAGAAAAAAGAAATTGAAATCAATCAGAAAATTGATTTAAAAACCGTGGAAGAACTTGCCATCGCAAGTTACAATATGAATCGGGCAAGAAGTGAACAGATTGTGTACATTGATGTGAAAGGACAAGACTATGGGGTAATGGCAAAAACTGCTCCCAAAGAAGAAGATAACTCCAAAAAAATCCATGTGCAAAATGGTCTGCTGGCATATTTGGAAGAATAGAAGAATAGGATAGATTGAGGGATGAGTTCATTCCTCAATTTTCCATATATTCCCTCTAAATTTTCCTCTGTAAAAAGGAAGGAATCCCATGAAAAAGAACAGTTTATTAAAAACAAAAAAACGAATTTTATGGCTGAGCGGTCTTCTGTTACTCTGCTTTGTTTTTTTTGTGGTGCGAATTTCCATCATCCAGTTTGTAGATGGGGAATGGTTGTCAAAAGAAGCCATCGAACAACAAACCAGAGACCGTATGATTAACGCAAAACGAGGCACCATTTACGACCGTAACGGAAAACAGTTGGCTGTCAGTGCAGATGTGGAAACCGTCAGCATCTCTCCCATTACCGTACGTTCCGACGGCGACCCCCTGACCTGTGCTGAAAAACTGGCAGAAATTTTAGATTTAGAAAAAGATTCCATTCTGGAAAAAATCCAGATGAACACCTCTTACGTTCTCATTAAGCGAAAAGTGGAAAAAGAACAGGCAGATGCAATTCGTGAAGCAAAACTGACAGGTGTATATCTGGATGCCGATACCAAACGATACTACCCCTACAACAACATTGCTTCTCATATCATCGGATTTACAGGAGCAGATAACCAGGGGTTACTTGGAATCGAGCAGGTGTATGACAGCACATTAAAAGGTCAGTACGGCAGAATTGTTACCGCAAGAAATGCTGACGGGACCGAAATGCCCTACAAATATGACCGTTACTATACCCCCGAAGACGGCTCAGATATCACATTAACCATCGATGTTTCCATCCAGCATTTCCTGGAAAAACATCTGGAGCAGGCGTTGACCGATTTACAACTGGCAAACGGTGCTGCCGGCATCATTATGGATGTGAAAACCGGAGAAATTCTGGCAATGGCAACCAAGCCTGACTTTAATCTGAACGAGCCTTTTGAAATTACCGACATTTCCATAAAACGCTCAATCGAAGCAATCAGTGATGCGGAAGAAAAAAGCAAAGCTACCAACGAATATCTTAACAAACTTTGGAGAAACAAAGCTGTAGTTGACAGCTACGAACCCGGTTCCACCTTTAAAATCATCACCTCTGCTATGGCATTGGAAGAAAACGTGGTATCTCTGCAAGATGGATTCAACTGCACCGGAAGTCATACAGTAGCAAACGTACACATCGGTTGTTGGAAAGCTGCCGGACACGGAACTCTGGATCTGACCGGAGCGTTAATGAACTCCTGTAACCCCGCATTTATGCAAATCGGCGCAAGAATTGGTCAAAAAACCTTCTACAACTACTACAAAGGTTTTGGCTTCACCGAAAAAACAGGAATTGAACTGTATGGCGAAACTAACGGTCAGTTCTATCCCGAAGGTAGCTTTAACGAAGTGGAACTTGCAACCGCATCCTTTGGGCAAGGTCCCACCGTAACTCCGTTGCAAATGATTACGGCAATCAGTGCCGTTGCCAATGACGGAAAGTTATTGAAACCCCATTTAATCAAAAATATCACCGATTCCAGCGGAACAGTGATTCAATCCTTTGATACCACCGAGGTTCGTCAGGTGGTGTCTGCTCAGACCTCTCAGATTATGCGTGGTTTAATGGAAGCCGTAGTTTCGGAAGGAACCGGTAACAAAGCCTATCTGGAAGGTTTCCGCATTGGTGGAAAAACCGGTACCAGTGAAAAAATTCCGCGTGGAAATCAAAAATACGTTGCCTCTTTCGCAGGTATTGCTCCGGCAAACGACCCTCAGGTTGCTATTTTACTTCTGTTGGATGAACCGCCGGCAGGCAACCATATGGGTGGTACCATTGCTTCTCCTCTGGCAGGAAAAATTTTAGACGATGTTCTTCGTTACTTAGATATCGAACCCGAACTTCCCGGTGATCAAATGGCTGAAAGTGATGCTGAAGTACCTGCAGTAGGCGGAATGAATCTGTCCGAAGCACGTCAGATTATCTCTCAAAGCGGATTACGCTGTGTTGTGGAAGGTGACGGAAATGTTGTAACAGCGCAAGTTCCCAATGCCGGCGTCATCATTGCACGAAACGGAACCGTGATTGTCTACACCGGCGATGCCAGACCCTCTAACAGTGTGGAAGTACCCAACGTGATAGGAAAAAGTTTTGAAGATGCCAAAGCCATCATAGAAAACGCAAAATTCCAGTTCCATGCCGTTGGCATTGAAAACACCACACAGAATGCAGTTGCACAAGAGCAAAGCATCGCTTCCGGAGAATATGCCACCATCGGTTCTGAAATCACCGTCCAGTTTTCTTATCAAAACGAATCTCAGTCCGAATAAGAAAGTCGAGGAATACCATGCTATTATCTGAATTACGAAATCATATCACAATACTTTCGCAAAGCCATTCAGACGAAATTTTACAAGCAACCGAAATCAAAAATATCTCCTTTGATACCAGAACAGTCACCGAAGGAAGTTTGTTTGTGTGCATCAAAGGAATCCGTTCCGACCGTCATGAATATATTCAGGACGCAATTCAAAAAGGTGCAGTTGCAGTGGTATCGGAACGCCCGGCAGAAACCGGTTCGGCAATCAATCTGGTGGTGGAAAACACCAATTCTGCATTATCTTATTTGTCTGCCGCTTTTTACAACAATCCCCAGAAAAAACTTCGGATAGTTGGAGTTACCGGAACCAACGGCAAAACCACAACCACAAATCTGGTAAAAAATATGCTGGAAGTTTGCGGCTATAAAGTAGGTTTAATCGGCACAAACGAAATCGTAATTGATAAAACCTCCTACCCTGCCAATGCCACAACTCCCGAAGCACCGGAGCTGTTCTCGTATCTTGGAAAAATGGCAGAAGAAAACTGCGACTTTGCCGTAATGGAAGTTTCTTCTCATTCCATCAGCTTGGGCAGAGTTGCTGCAATCCCGTTTGAAATCGGGATATTCACCAATTTGACTCAGGATCATCTGGACTATCATATTACGATGGAAAACTACGCGAATACCAAAGCAGAGTTTTTCCGTCAATGTAAAATTTCTATCATCAATGCCGACAGTCCTTATGCCGAAACGATGAAAGCACAAGCTGCGAACACCGTAATCACATACGGAATCAACAACGCCTGCGACTTTCAGGCAACCGAAATTGAGTCCCGTGCAGACGGTGTATCGTATACCGTGTTGTGTGAAAAAGATCCTTTCCGCATCAATTTTCCCATTCCCGGCGGATTTTCAATATACAACTCTCTGGCAGTCTGTGCACTGTCCGGCGCACTTTTGGTTCCGGACGGATTTGTGCGGATGGCACTGAAAAAAACAAAAACTGTCAAAGGCAGATGTGAACTGGTAGAAATCGATAAACCCTATCAGGTAATGATTGACTATGCACACACGCCGGACGGCATGGAAAACATTTTATCCACCGTAAACGGCTTCAAACCCGCCCGTGTCATCACCGTGTTTGGTTGCGGAGGTGACCGAGATAAAGGCAAACGTCCCAAAATGGGTGCAATTGCCAAACAGTATTCCGATTTGGTTGTTGTCACCAGCGATAATCCCCGCAGTGAAGATATGCAAGCCATTATTGACGATATCTTTACAGGGATTACAGACCGCACCCATGTATATTCCGAGCCTGACCGCAAAAAGGCCATTGCTCTGGCAATGAGTCTGGCAGAAGAAAATGACATCATCCTTTTGTTGGGCAAAGGCCACGAAACGGTGCAAAAATTTAAAGATTACGAAATCGAATTTGATGAAAGAGAAGTTGTGAAATCATTATGCAATTAACAGTTGGCCAATTATTGGAAGCAGTAGACGGAACTCTGCTGTATGGAACAAAGGAAGACACCTTTCGCTTTGTATGCACAGACAGCCGTCAGACGATGACCACAGAATTATTCATCCCTTTGGTGGGTGAAGTACACGACGGACATCAATATCTGCAAAACGCAATCGAAAACGGTGCAAAAGGATTTTTGACACAAACCGAAGCTGTTCCTGAAACTGCAAAATTTGCGATTTTGGTAGAAGATACCACACAGGCACTGGGGCAACTTGCTTCCTACGTGTGCAAACATCTGAATGCAACCGTAATCGGTATCACCGGAAGTGTGGGGAAAACCACCACCCGTCAGTTTGTGGCATCCGTTGTATCCCAACTGGGTAAAACCCTGGCTACCTCAGGCAACTTCAACAATCACATCGGACTTCCGCTCACCATCTTAAAAGCAGAAGGTGACGAAGAATATCTTGTGTTGGAAATGGGAATGAACCACCCGGGGGAAATCTCCTACCTTTCCAACATTGCAAAACCGCACATCGGCATTATCACCATGATCGGAACTTCCCACATTGAATATCTGGGAAGCCGCGAAAATATTTTAAAAGCTAAAATGGAACTGACAGACGGAATGCGTGATGAAGGTATCCTGCTCTTAAACGGAGACAACGATTTGCTTTCCACGGTTTGTACTGACAAAAAAGTGTATTACTTTGGTGAATCAAACGCCGATTATCCCTACAGCGTGATTTCGGAAGAAGGGTCTTTTCAGATGGATGGAGCTTCCTATGAACTCCCCATTGCCGGAATCCACAACATTCAAAATGCAAGTGCCGCAGTGTTGCTTGGAAAACTGCTTGGAGCATCTTCTCATCAAATTCAGGCAGGTTTATCCGAATTCCAATCTGTCGGCTTACGTCAAAAAACCGAAAATCTTGGAGAAATCCGAGTAATTTTAGATTGTTATAACGCTTCTGTCGATTCCGACAAAGCTGCTCTGCGCTTACTCAGCCAAACAAAAGGAAACAGAAAAATTGCTGTTTTGGGTCCCATTGGAGAACTGGGAGAATTTCAATCTTCCATTTTACAAAAAGTGGGAGAAGCAGTCTACCAAAATCAAATCGACCAACTTGTTTGCGTGGAAGAAGCATCCCAATGGATTCAAGAGGGAGCCATCAAAGCAGGAATGAACCCCAAACAGATTATTTTTTGCCCTGACCGTGAAGATTTTATAGCAGCAACACACACATTATGGACATCGGGAGATGTTGTGCTATTCAAAGCCTCCCGAGCATACCGTTTTGAAGAACTGTATGAACAATTAAAGCAATTTCTACCAAAGAACAAGGAGTGATACCTATGGGAATCCCAATGCAAGCGGCATTATGTGCCATCGTCGGATTTATCGTGAGTGCAATTTCCGGCCCTCTTTTAATTCCGGTGCTCAGAAAATTAAAATTCGGACAACAAATCTTAGAAATCGGACCTAACTGGCACAAATCAAAATCCGGAACCCCCACAATGGGCGGAATTATTTTTATTTTGGGCGTAACCGTGGTCAGTCTCCTATTCGTGCGTGATATGAAAGGATTATTTGCCGCTTTGTTTGCACTGTCCTGCGGTCTGATCGGCTTCTTGGACGATTACATTAAAGTGGTGAAAAAAAGAAACCTGGGGCTGAGTGCAATGTGGAAAGTAATTCTGATGTTGTTTGTCAGCACTGCTTTTTCGGTGGCAGGAATTGAACTTGGCGTGATAAAAACCACCCTTTGGATTCCCTTTACCGAAATTTATCTTGACTTATCCTATTACATCAGCATTTTGCTGGTCTTTATGATGATTGGCTTTATCAACGCTGTCAATCTGACCGATGGTATTGATGGCTTGGCAGGCTCGGTTACCTTTGTGGTAAGCTTGTTTTTCACTTTGGCATCTATGGTAGCCTTATCTTCGGGAATGACCTCCTTTGCCGCAGGTTTATGCGGTGCATTGTGCGGATTTTTAATTTATAATCTGCATCCTGCAAAAGTATTTATGGGTGACACCGGTTCTCTGTTTTTAGGCGGTGCGGTTGCCGGTCTTGCCATTTTAAACGATATGCCTTTGATGCTTTTGATTGTTGGCATCATTTATCTGATTGAAGCCTTTTCCGTGATGCTTCAGGTTAGTTACTTTAAGCTGACCAAAGGAAAACGTATTTTCAAAATGACTCCCATTCATCATCATTTTGAACTTTCCGGTTATTCAGAAAACCGAATTGTTCTGCTGTTTTCTGCCGTTACCTTAGTTGGTGCGGTCATCGCTTTTTTATCTTTGGTGTAACACACCCTTATCCTACAGAAAGGAAAGCTTCCACTCGAGTTTCGAGCACAGCTTATGTGGAGAATATCTATGAAACCAAAACTGAAACTCCGCTTTAACTGGCGTAATATCGACCCCATATTTTTAATGACGTTACTGGCACTGACAGCATACGGGCTGGTTATGGTTTTCTCCGCATCGGCGCCCAGTGCTTTTTATATTCACAAGGACAGTATGTTCTTTTTTAAAAACCAATCCCTTTGGGCCGTTGTGGGCATTGTGGTAATGTTCATCGTTTCAGGCATTGATTACCGAATCATTAAAAGATTTGCCATCTGGCTGTATATCATCGCTATGCTGATGCTTGTGGCAGTTTTACTGTTCGGTACGACCATCAACGGTGCAAAACGTTGGCTCAACCTTGGTTTTTCCACCATTCAACCTTCGGAATTTGCAAAAATCACTGTGGTGATGATGTGTGCCTGGGTGCTTTCAAAAGTCAACAAAATCGACGTAAAAGAATCTCTTCCCCACTTAATTGTTTCTGCTGCAATCGTAGGTCTTGCCGGATTGTTCCTTTTGTGTCAACCCCATTTCTCCGCTGTGTTAATTATTGTGTTAACCGTTGGTATTATGATGGTTGCCGCAGGAATCCCGATGCGGATTTTCTCTGTGTTGGCAGCTTTGGCTGTAGCTGCAGGAACCGTGTTTGCCATCATTGAACCCTATCGTATGCAACGTCTGGTTTCCTTTGTGGATCCTTTCAAAGACAAAATGGGTGACGGCTGGCAGGTGGTACAATCTCTGTATGCCATCGGAAGCGGCGGTTTCTCCGGTTTGGGACTGGGAAGAAGCCGACAAAAATTCTTATATATCCCCGAACCGCAAAACGACTTTATTTTCTCCATCATTTGTGAAGAACTTGGCTTTTTGGGAGCAATGGCAGTTTTGATTCTGTTTGCCATTTTGTTATACCGTGCTATTCGGATTGCATTAAAAGCTCCCGACCGTTATTCTATGATTCTCACCTTTGGTTTGATTTCACTGACCATTGTTCAGGTATTGTTAAACATTGGTGTTGCCACCTCATCGGTACCGCCGACAGGAATCCCCCTCCCCTTCTTTTCAGCAGGCGGAACTTCGTTTGTATTCCAGATGATATCCATGGGAATGATTTTAAACATTTCCGGACAACAAAAGGTGGAGGACGTTCCCCACATATAAGCCGAATTTGATTTAGGAGGCATTTATGAGAGTTTTAATTTCCGGCGGCGGAACTGCCGGGCACATTAATCCTGCCATCGCCATCGGTACCAAGCTGAAACAGCTGGGTGCCGAAGTTGTATATATCGGTTCCAACGGAAGCCTGGAAGAAAAATTA
Source organism: Clostridia bacterium (assembly GCA_045638525.1). Lineage (GTDB taxonomy): Bacteria > Bacillota > Clostridia > UMGS1840 > UMGS1840 > SIG452. The sequence continues at coordinate 65,988 of JAZUBQ010000008.1, read as the reverse complement.
TACAAACAAACCGGTTGCCGGTTTTACCAGTTTGCTTCCAAAGGTCTTGACCGAAAAAATCTTTTCAAAAATTTCAACATCTTAGCCACCGATTATCATGCCTATCAGCAAATTCAAAAAGTTGTCAAAGAATTTCAACCTGATGTGGGTGTGTCTACCGGTGGATATATCAGCGCTATGAGTATGTTTGCTTTAAAACAGCAAAACATTCCGTTTCTCATTCACGAACAAAATGCTTACCCCGGCTTAACCACAAAACTCCTGAGCCGTTGGGCAAAATACTATGCAGTTGCTTTTTCGGAAGCCGTTTCTTATCTCAAACATCCGGAACGTGCTGTTTTGACAGGAAATCCCATTCGTAGCGAATTTTTACTGACCGACCAAACGCTTGCCCGTCAGAAACTTGGAATCCCCCAAAACAGCAAAGTGGTACTTTGTTTTGGAGGCAGTTTGGGCGCACAAAAGCTAAACGAAGCGGTATCAGGCATGATTTCTCAGGCTCAAAAAGACGGCATCACGTTACTGATTGGAACCGGAAGCCGCTATTATGAAAGCTTTTGCCGTGAAAATCAGTCAAAAATTACTGACAACAACCTCATCAGAGTGCAAAAATATATTGACGATATGCCTACTGCCCTTGCGGCTTGCGATGTTGCCATCACCCGTGCAGGAGCTATGACCATTTCAGAACTTTGTGCTATTTTAAAACCGTCAATTCTGATTCCCTCTCCCAATGTAACTGCAAATCATCAGGAGAAAAATGCACAAGCAATGGTCAACTGCGGCGGAGCTGTTAAAATTTCGGAAACAGAGCTTTCTTCCGATATGCTGTATCAAACGGCGAAAGAGCTTCTTTCAAAGGAAGAAACGCTGAATCAGATGAAAGAACAATTAAAAAAACTTTCCATCACCGATGCCGACCAACGAATTGCCGCCTTAGTGCAACAAATCGTCTTACCGCAGTAACAAAAGCCTACACCTTTCATATAATGGGAATGTAAAAGGAAGGTGTAAAAAACTATGAAATACCTGATTGAAGGCGGGAATCGGCTTTCCGGCAATCTTGCTGTTTCCGGTTCCAAAAATGCGGTGCTTCCCATTCTTGCCGCAACAATTATTACAGGAAAAAAAACAATTTTACATAATTGTCCCGATATTTCTGACGTGCGATGCACCATCGATATCTTAACCTATCTGGGCTGTTGTGTAGAGCGCGAACATGATACTCTGACGGTAGATTCTACCTGTGCCGGAACTTCGCAAGTCCCACCGGAACTGATGCGAAAGCTTCGCTCCTCCATAATTTTTCTGGGCGCTTTCATCAATCGGTTCGGTTCTGCCGGAATTTCTTACCCGGGAGGCTGTGAACTGGGCAAACGACCCATTGATATTCACTTGTCGGTATTGTCCCGGATGGGAGTTCAAATTCAGGAAGATGAAGAACACATTTTCTGTAATGCTCCCGATGTAAAAGGCGGAGAATATCGACTGTCCTTTCCCAGTGTGGGCGCCACAGAAAATGTTATGATTGCAGCTCTCATTGCCGACTCTCCGGTAACGGTGAAAAACCCGGCCAAAGAACCTGAAATTGTGGAACTGCAAAACTTTTTAAATGCCGCAGGTGCCAACATTTCGGGCGCAGGTACCGATACCATCCGAATCGTGCCTCAAAAAACCTTCCGAGACTGCGAATACACCGTCTGTTCTGACCGCATCGAAGCTGCAACCTATATGTTTACAGCCGCCGCTACGGGAAGTGTACTCACTCTGACCAACGCTCCATTAAGAGATTTGGATAAAATCACTTCCACGTTAGAAAAAATGGGCGTTTATGTGATTCCCCGGTCTCCCAATACGCTCACGGTAATTCCGCCCAAGCGACTCAAGCCGGTGAATCTGATTGCCACAATGCCTCATCCGGGATTCCCCACCGATGCGCAGGCAATTCTGATGGCTGCATTACTAAAAGCGAACGGCACCAGTATGATTGTGGAAAATATTTTTGAAAACCGATACAATCACGTCGGTGAATTCATCAAAATGGGAGCTGACATTTGTGTTTCCAATAACACCGCTGTTGTCAAAGGCGTCAACCATCTTTTTGGAGCCACCGTACACGCAAAAGATCTTCGTGCCGGTGCCGCTTTGGTGATTGCCGCTTTGTCTGCCGAAGGAACCACCTGTATTCACGATGTTCACCACATCTGCCGTGGTTATGAAAATCTCATTGGAAAATTGCAGTCTGTAGGCGCACGTGCAAAAATTTTGTCCGATACGGAACCAAACACATTTTCAGCACGTCAACTCTTATCAAACGAAACAAACTATCAGTTTTTAACACAACAAACATAAAACTGTATTACGATATATCATATATAAAACGGATTCTTGTTCCAAAGAATCTAAATTCCCATCAAAAGAGGTTTGTAAATGAAAAATGCAATGGGGTTGGGCAATTCCCTTGCCCAACCGCGTTCTAAAAAAACAAAACGAAAACCGAATAAGGTGTTGAAAACCGTGGTGCTTGTCAATGTGTTTTTAATTGCATTGATTGTTGCTATCGGTCTTTTAACGCCTGCTTTTGATATCCAGGAAATCAATGTAACGGGAATACAGCAACTCACGTCTGCCAAAGTGATTGACGCCACCAATTTAAAGGTGGGAAAAAACATCTTTACCTTCAGCAAACAAATGGTGAAAGATGAAATTGCTGAACTCTCCTTTGTGAAAGATGTCAAAATCATACGGGAATATCCAAACAGAGTCTCCATCGTTGTGTCAGAATGTCAACCTATGTCACAGGTACTCTGCGGTGAGTCGTTGTACATTGTAATTGATGAAACCGGAAAAATTTTAGATACCACAAGCGAAAGCGGAAAATACGGCGTTCCGATTATTGAAGGCGTATTTGTGGAACAATTTGAAGTGGGTAAAATTATTGATACCCGACAGACAAGCTCCTTTGAACAGTTACTCTTGATTGCCAAAGAACTCTCGGAAAACAATATGATTGATATGGTGGCCAAGCTGTCACTGGAAGACAGTGAAATTTTCCTTCACTTCCAGAACGGGATTCGCTGTGATATCGGTGCGGGAACAAATTCCTCCTATAAAATCCGATTTATCAAGGAAGTCATCCATCAGCTTCCGGCCGGAAAAACAGGAACAGTAGAATTTATTGATGAATATAAGGCGGTGTTTAAAGAAGATGAATAACAAATGGAAAGTTCAGATTTCTCTGGGTATGGTTTGTATGATTTTGGGATTTGCCATCACCATGCAATTTCGCAGTGTTCAAAAAAACAACGGTGCCGGCACCATCAGCGGACTTCGTGCCGCAGAAATCCAGAGCATGTATCAAAAAGAAAAAGAAAAAAACGAAGCATTGTATCTGGATTATGAACGCATCAAAAACGACTTGGATCAATACAAAGATGCCATTAACGATACCAACGCTACGACCAAGCTTTTAAAAGAACAGCTGGACAACGCAGAAGTTTTGGCAGGAATGAAAGAAGTTGAAGGTCCCGGTGTTGTGGTAAAAATGAGTGACGGAACCAAAACGCCTCTGCCCGGAGAAGCCGAAAGTCTGTATTGGCTTCACGATTCTGACTTATTGTTGGTAATCAATGAGTTAAAAGATGCAGGCGCCGAAGCCATTTCCATCAACGGAGAACGCCTCACCTCGATTTCAGAAGTCCGCTGTGTCGGTTCGGTATTAAGTATCAACAACGTAAGAACCGGCGCTCCCTTCATCATCAATGCAATCGGTGATTCCAAAACATTAGAATCAGCTTTACTTTTTAAAGGCGGTGTGGTTGCCGATATTGCAGCGTATTGCGAAGTGGACGTAAAAGTGTCGGACCACGTCATTGTTCCGGCATATAAAGGGGCAGTTAATTTCAAATACGCTACCCCCACCTCTGTAAAGAAATAACGAAAGGCGGTATCTTGTATGCTGATTCCCATTTTAGGTCTTTTGATTGGTTGTTTGGCAGCATTTTTGATTCCCTGGAATATCAATCCTTCCTATTCCGTTTATGTGGCTATTTCCATTTTAGCTGCATTGGATTCGGTGCTTGGAGGAATGTCTGCCAACTTAAACAAACGGTTTTCTATGATGATTTTCTTATCCGGATTTTTCTGCAATGCCCTTTTGGCGGCATTCATTATTTTCCTGGGTGAAAAATTGGGACTGGATTTATATGTGGCAGTTGTTGTGGTATTCGGAACCAGACTGTTTCAGAATTTTGCAATCATCCGTTTACATTATGTGGACAAGTTGGATAAACGCAACAAACAGCTTTCCATTGATGAAATCACTCCAAATTCCGAATCATAAAACACAACAGCGTGTCCGAACTCAGAGCACCATCGGTTATTTTGAAATTTTTTCAGTTTTTTTTCGAATAGACTTGCTTTTTTAAAAAATTAATGTTATAATGAGAGAATAAAATGTATAATTGCGTGTATTTCTGCAAAAAACTGCAGAATCCGAGATAGAATTTGTCAGGAGGTATTTTGATATGGCATACCAGAACGAATTGGACTCCTTTGCAAAAATTAAAGTTGTGGGAGTCGGCGGCGCAGGGAACAATGCCGTAAACACCATGGTAGACCACAATATGGATAAAGTTGAATTTGTGGCAATCAACACCGACAATCAGGCGTTACATAATTCCAAAGCGCACACCAAATTAAGAATCGGTGAAAAAATCACTAAAGGTCTGGGTGCAGGTGCAAACCCCGAAATCGGCGAAAAATCCGCTGAAGAAAACAAAGAAGAAATTGCTCAGGCATTAAAAGGTGCTGACATGGTATTCATCGCTGCAGGTATGGGTGGCGGAACCGGTACCGGAGCAGCTCCCGTTGTTGCTTCCGTAGCAAAAGAAATGGGAATTCTGACCGTCGGCGTTGTAACCAAACCCTTTGCTTTTGAAGGAATGAAACGTTCCAATGCAGCAAAAAAAGGTGTTGAAAATTTAAAAGAATTTGTGGATGCGTTAATCGTTATCCCTAATGATAAACTGTTAAGTCTGGTTGATAAAAGCACCACCTTAAAAGACTCTTTCCGCATTGCTGATGATGTTTTGCGTCAGGGTGTTCAGGGGATTTCCGACGTAATCGTAGTTCCCGGTTTAATTAACTGTGACTTTGCTGACGTAAAAACCATTATGAAAAACACCGGTTATGCACACATGGGTTCCGGTCATGCAAGTGGTGAAAACAAAGCAGAAGAAGCTGCAAGAGCGGCGATCTCCAGCCCCTTGCTTGAAACCTCAATCGACGGTGCAAAAGGCGTGTTGGTTAACATTACCGGTGGTCCGAATATGTCCTTAATCGAAGCAAGCCAGGCGGCATCTTTGGTTCAGGAACATGTAGATCCGGATGCAAACCTTATTTTCGGCGCAGTCATCGACGAAAGTATGAAAGACGAAATCAAAGTTACTGTTATCGCAACCGGCTTTGCTTCCAACGAAGTTTTCCGTGATCACTTTAACATTCCTCATTTCGGAACCCCGAAAGTGGAAGAAAAAAAACCTGCTGCAACTCCTGTAGTAGAAACTCCTTCTTTTATGCAGACTTCTTCCGCTCCTGAAAAAAGAGAAGAAGCTCTGGATATTCCGGATTGGATTAGCGGCTTAAACTAACATACAATCAAAAAGGACTGTAACCTTGGTTACAGTCCTTTTTTTCTTATGATTGAGTTTTTGTTACAAAAAATTCTCCAATGTTTCCCGAAGCGCAATCGGAAACACCGTTTCTCTGGCAAACAAACGAACGATTTCTGTTATCTGTGCCTTAGTGCCTTCCAAAAACACACATTCGTGTTCCGTCAAATTAGAACTCTGGCACACAATTTTTATGCCATACCCCTTCACATCACAATCAATCAAACGATAACAAAGCCGATATCTTTTATCACCGTAATGCACAATCTTTTTCGCTAAGGTGGTTTCTGTTACCATACCTTCATCCCCTTCCGGTTTGCTCGAAAAAAGCAATAAAAGCTTTGTATTTCTCAGATTTTGTCATCTTGATTTCTATGACAAGGGAGTAAGCTTTTCTTTATTATAGCACGAAAAATTTGACGAATCAATCCAAAAAAAACAGCGTTTTCATACGAAAAATCGCCATTTTTCCACACAAAACAAAAAATATCAACAGTTTTTCGCAAAAAAGGACGATAAAGTGGTTCTCGCCGTTTGATTTTCAGAAAAAAGCTTGAATTTACAGAAGAATTGGTGTATAATAATTATGTATGCAAATTTTTATATCAGGGAAAGGAACTCTCCTATGAAATTCGATGGAATCCTCTTAGTTTCCGATATGGATGGAACACTTTTAAACGAAGAAAAAATCATTTCCAAAGAAAATCTGGATGCCATCCGCTATTTCAGAGAAAATGGCGGAAAATTTACGGTGGCATCAGGACGGATATATCAATCTTTGGAGAGTTATTTTGATGAAATCGAACCTGACATTCCCGTGATTTCTCATAACGGCGGCATCATCAAAAACCCTTTAACCAACCGGGTATTATATGCCAAATTACTTTCCGGAAACTATAAAGAAATCGCCAAAGAAATTCACAAAAATTATCCTTGGCTTGGTATTGAAGCATTTACACCGGACGAGATTTTGTTCTTTACAGACAACCCTTACGTGAGAAAGCATATCAACGATGAAAAAATCTTTCCCGATAACCAAATCAAATGGCACTCTTTGGACGAAGAAACTCCCGAATGGTGCAAAATCTTAATGGCAGCAGAAACCGAAGAAACCGATATGTTGGAAAACAACATCCCTCCTCTCTACCCCGAATACAGTTTTGTACGAAGTGAAGAACATTATTTCGAGCTGTTGCCTCACGGCGTTCACAAAGGGTCTGCCTTAACCGAATTATTGCAAATTTTAAACATTTCACCCGAAAAATGTTATGCGGTGGGAGATAATATGAACGACAAAGAAATGCTGGAAACGGCAGGAGTCGGCATTGCAGTAAACAATGCAAACCAAGGCTTAAAAGAAGTTGCCGACGTGGTGCTTCCCGTCACTTGCGAACAACATGCTATCAAATCCGTGATTGAAATGCTGGATAAAGGAATGATATAGATGGAACATTCAACTGACTTTTTTGAAAATAATGAAAAAATTGAAAAGTGTATTGTGTGCGGTGTGTTTTTAGGAACAGGAAAACTGGATGATTCCGATGCACAGTCCTTGGAAGAATTGAAAGCTCTTTGTGAAGCTTCCGGTGCCGAGGTAGTTGGCGAAATCACCCAAAACAGAGAGGCTCCCGACACCAGAACTGTACTTGGAAAAGGAAAAATTGAAGAGCTAAAAAACGCCATTATGGAATTGGATGCCAATCTGGTGGTGTTTGACTGTGAACTTTCCGGTTCTCACACCCGAAACATTGAAGCAGAATTAAATGTCCGTGTCATTGACCGTTCCCGTTTGATTTTAGATATTTTTGCACTGCGTGCTACCACCCGTGAAGGAAAATGTCAGGTAGAGTTGGCACAACTTCTTTACCACTTGCCACGACTTTCCGGAATCGGCACTTCCCTTTCCCGTCTGGGAGGCGGTATTGGTACTCGTGGTCCCGGGGAAACTCAGTTAGAAACCGACAAACGTCACATCCGGGAACGAATCTCTAACCTACGCCGTGAACTGAAAGAAATTCAGAAAAATCGTGAAACCCAACGAAAACAACGTGAAAAAAATGAAGTAGTCAATATTGCCCTGGTAGGTTACACTAACGCAGGAAAATCCTCCTTGTTAAATGCTTTAACAGGTTCGGCGCAATATGTGGAAGACATGGTGTTTGCCACCTTGGACCCGTTATCCAAAAAGCTGAATTTAGCGGATGACCGTCCTGCTGTGTTGACCGATACGGTTGGTTTTATCCGAAAACTTCCCCATCATCTGGTGGAAGCGTTTAAATCCACCTTGGAGGTTTGTACCACTGCTGACTTACTGCTTCACGTAATGGATGCTACTGACGAAAACCTGCCTATTCAAAAACAAACGGTAGAAAATCTCCTGAAAGACCTGGGTGCCGAAGCAAAACCCACTCTTTTGGTTTACAATAAAACCGATAACTTAACCGAAGAATTTATTTCAGAAAAAGACAGCATTATGGTTTCTGCAAAAACAGGATTCCATATCAATGAACTGTTGCAAAAAATCACCGAAATGACCCGTACTACCGAAGTGGAAAAAATTCTTCGGATTCCCTACGATAAATCCTATTTGGTTTCCAGAATCCACGACCAGTTGAAAGTTTTGGACACCAAATATGAAAACGAATACCAAGAACTCACCGTTTACGGAAAAGAGGAGTTGATTGCCCAATATGAGCAGTTATAAAACCGTCCTAACCCCCAGCGAAGTGGAAATTATCGAGAAAAAATCCCGTTTTATTTCGCTGACATATCCTGTTACCACCGAAGAAGAAGCGCTCACCCATCTGGAAGCGGCTCGAAAAAAATATTACGATGCTACGCACGTTGTGTTTGCTTATCGCATCCGCAACAATCAGATTCAGCGTTTTTCCGATGACGGAGAACCGCAAGGTACCGCAGGAGTTCCCGTATTGGAAGTGCTTTCCAAAGGGGAAATCACCGATACCTTATCCATTGTGGTGCGCTATTTTGGAGGCACCTTACTTGGCGCAGGCGGGCTGATTCGGGCATATTCCAAATCTGCTCACGAAGGAGTCACCGCATCGGAAGTCATCACCATGGCAGAATGTGTGGAATTTCAAATCAACTGTCCCTATCATTTGTTTGGCACCGTGGAACATATCTTAAGAAAACACGATTGCCGTAAAACCAATGTAGAATATGCAGATCAGATCACTATGCAGTACTACATTGAGGAAAACAGCTACCAAAAGTTATTGGCTGATTTGACAGAAACAACCAACGCCACCGTAACCGCACAAGAAATCAACCGCAATTTCTATCGCCTGTAGAAGGAGAAATTTTTTATATGTTATTTGAAAATATTACTATTTTAGATGAAAATTTAGAAGTAAAAGATCATCAGTATGTCTTGACCGAGGGTTCTAAAATCACCTATATCGGAGATACTTGTCCCGAAACCGGCGAAGAACGCTACAACGGAAACGGAAAGCTTTTGATGAGCGGATTTTTCAATCTGCACAGTCATACTCCTATGACTTTTATGAGAGGCTACGGTGAAAATCTGTGCTTAGATGACTGGCTCAACAAAAAAATCTTCCCCTATGAAGACACGCTGACCTCGGAAGATATTTATGTGGGAACTCTGCTTGGCATTGCGGAAATGCTTCGGTTTGGGATTGTTTCCACAAGTGATATGTACTATTTCTGTGAAGATATGTTAAAAGCCTTTCTGGAAGTGGGTGTAAAATGCAATTTAAGCCGTGGAATCACTTGTTTTTCTGATGCAAGTTATCACGATTTACCTGCTTATCAGGAAAATAAAATTCTGGTAAGAGACTACCACAACTGCAATAACGGTCAAATCAAAATTGACTTTTCGATTCACGGAGAATACACCAACACAGAACGAACCATCCGTGAAATTTCTGAACATGCCAAAGAACATAACTTACCGATTCATATTCACATTTCCGAAACCGAAGGAGAACATAAAGGATGTATGGAGCGTCACAACAAAATGACTCCCATCCAGTATTTCAACCATCTTGGTGTTCTGGATTCCCCTGTATTGGCGGCACATTGTGTACATCTTTCGGGAGATGACTTTGCCATTATGAAAGAAAAAGGCGTCTCTGTGGCAAGTTGCCCTGCCTCCAATTTAAAATTGGCAAGCGGTATCTGCGATGTAAAAACTCTGTTTAAGTATGGCATCAATGTGGGAATCGGTACCGACAGCGTAGCTAGTAACAATTCTTTGAATATGATAGAAGAAATCAAACTCTTTGCACTTCTTCAAAAAGTTCGTGCCAACGACCCTGCCATCGTTACTCCCAAGGAAGCCATTTACGCCGCTACAACAGCCGGTGCCATCGCACAGGGAAGATTGAATTCCGGTTCCTTAAAAGTTGGAAATCAAGCGGATTTAATCGTTTTGGATATGAACGAACCCTACTGGAAACCTGTCCATAATTTGTGTAACAATCTGGTCTATTCCGCTTCAGGCACCGATGTTTGTCTGACGATGGTGGATGGAAAGGTATTATATAAAGACGGAACCTATCCCACCCTGGATATAGAAAAATTAAACGCAGTACAAAAAATGTCTCAAAAAGAAATTTAGAAAAAAGCAAAAATAAACGGAGTCCCTATGAAGCTATCATCGCTAAAAAAAGCATTCCCCTATACCATTCCCGTATTGCTTGGCTACCTCTTTTTAGGTTCTGCCTTCGGCATCCTGCTAAGCAGCAAAGGCTACGGGCCTATTTGGGCACTGATTATGAGCGTGACAATGTTCGCCGGAAGCGGTCAATTTGTGGCAATCGGTTTTCTAACCTCACCCTTTGATCTGGTAAACGCCTTTGTTGTCACGTTAATGGTGAACCTTCGCCACTTATTTTACGGATTATCCTTATTGGAACGGTTCAAAGCTGCCGGTAAAAAACGATTTTATATGATGTTTTCCCTGACCGATGAGACCTATTCTCTGCTTTGCGGTGTCAAAGCTCCCAAAGATGTGGATGAACACGAGTTTTATTTTTCCATCGGGTTATTAGACCACCTGTACTGGATTGCAAGTTGTGTTTTGGGAAATATTATCGGAACAGCCATTCCTTTTAACTCCAAAGGAATTGATTTTGTGATGACGGCTCTGTTTATGGTTATTTTCTTGGATCAGTGGAAAGATTCCAAAACGCATATCCCCCAATTTGTGGGAATCGGAGTTTCTGTTCTTTGCTTGTTAGTGGCAGGTGCCAATAACTTCTTACTGCCTGCAATGAGCATAATTCTGATTTGTTCCGGCATTTTAAAAAGAAGATTGGAGGCGAAATTTTAATGACACTTCCAATTCATCAGGCACTGCTCATCATTTTAGTGTCGGCAGTTGCTACCTTTTTAACCAGAGCGTTACCCTTCCTGATATTCCCTCCACATAAAAAAACACCAAACTTCATCCTCTATCTGGGCAAGGTTCTCCCCTATGCCACCATCGGGATGCTTCTGGTGTACTGCTTAAAAGACGTTTCCCTTCTCAGTCCCTCATACGGACTGCCGGAAGCCATTGCGCTGTTATCCATCACCGCCGTTCACCTTTGGAAACGAAATATTCTCATCAGCGTAGGTGGTGGAACCCTGCTCTATATGATTTTGGTGCAGGTCATCTTCTAAAATCTGTCCCGAAAGGAGATTTTTATGAAAATTAAAGAATCTGCTGAAAACTATCTGGAAACCATTTTGATGCTAAAACACAAATTGGGATATGTCCGCAGCATTGATATTGCACATCAACTGGAGGTTTCAAAGCCCAGTGTATCGGTTGCCATGAAACATCTTAGAGAAGAAGGCTACATCACGGTGGATGAAGCCGGCAACATCAATTTAACAGAAAGCGGCACCAATATTGCCGATAATATGTATGAACGGCATCAGGTGATTGCCAAAGCTTTGATATACCTTGGCGTTTCAGAAGAAACCGCATACGAAGACAGTTGTAAAATCGAACACGATTTGAGTCAGGAAAGCTTTGAAAAAATCAAATCTTTTTTGGATAGAAATAACTAATCGAGAAAGGAGTCTTGTATGAAAAAAGCAATTTCGATGCTCTGCCTTGCCATTGGCGGTATCTTAATCGGCGCATTTGCCAACCAACTGAACACTGCAAATGGCGCTTCATTGTTTACTTTGGGAATCCTTTTGGTTGTGTGTTCTATGGTGAGATTTCAAAAAAAGAATCAAAAAAATAAATAGTAGTAGATACAAAAAAGCTGAATCAAAATTGATTCAGCTTTTTTACTTTAAAAATGTAAGGCGATGAGAAAATTGATTTGAAATGGAGAAATCGAATCAAGGCAACGCCTTGACAGTGCCCGAAGCCGTACCGAGTGTACGGCGAGCGGTGAGATTCATCCATTTGAAACAATTTTATCGAACCTTAGTCTAAGAATTCTTTGGTAATGTTATATACATTTTCCACGGATTTCTTCATCAGTTCTTCTTCGTCAGCGGAGAGAACTACGGGGATATCCATTTCTACGCCTTCGCTGCTTACGATTCTGGGCATACTAACTGCAACGTTGGTGAAACCGTAGATTTCTTCTTTGTTGATGCTTACGGGCAGAACTCTGTCTTTACCGTTTAAGATAGCATCGGTAATATCACTTACAGCACTTGCAACACCAAAATAGGTAGCACCTTTGTTTTTGATAATTGCTGCACCGCCTAATTTCACTTCTTCTTTAATCTGAGCTTTTTCTTCTTCAGTTAAAGGATGACCGTGAATGGTGTTTAAGTTTAAGATAGATTCACCTGCGATGGTTGCATGGCTCCAGTAGGGGAACTGAGTTTCGCCGTGTTCACCAATCATCATAGCGTGAATGTTTTTAACGTTCATATCGAACAAGTCATACAGTTTCTGCTGCAGACGGATGGTATCCAGGTAAGTACCGGAACCGATAACTTTACCTGCGGGCAGACCGGTCCATTTCTGAACCAGAGTGGTTAACACGTCAACGGGGTTAGATACGATTACGAAAATACCGCCGTTGTAATGTTTCATAACATCACCTACGATGCTTTTCATAATAGAAACGTTTTTGCTTGCCAGGTCCATTCTGGTTTCGCCGGGTTTTCTGTTTACACCGGCGGTGATGATGATAACATCGCTGTCTTTGATGTTAGAGTAATCACCGGAGGTGATTTTCATAGAACCAAATACGGGACAAGCGTGAGAAATATCCAACGCTTCACCATATGCTTTATCTGCATTTACGTCGATTAACACCATTTCATGTGCTAAATTTCTTGCTGCGATGGTGTATGCAATGGAAGCACCTACAAAACCGGTACCAATGACTGTAACTTTTTTCTTTTTGCTCATAGTATATACCTCTTTTCTGTGATGAATCGGTCAAAATCAAACGATTCTTACCCATTTTATTTTACTGAATTCATTTTACCAAAAAATTTCTGTTTTGTCAATTCTTTTTTATTATTTTCATTCATTTCTTCTTTTTTGGCGGTTGATTTCATATAGTAAAGTATCATCCCTGCAACAGGAGGAAAAAACATTGTTTCAATCAGGCAAATTAAGAAATCATCTGACAAATCAAAAAATCTGTTATCTGATCATTTTAGCTCTGTTTATTCTGGGATTTTTTATCGGTGGCTTTTATGCCAATCTTGCCGAACAGGATGCCTTTTCGGAAGCCCTTAATTTAGCGAACCGATTTATCGAATCTTCCAAGCAGTCCACCCCGGACATCCGACTTCTGTTTTCGGAAGAAATCACGCCTTATCTTTTCATTTTTTTGTCCTCTCTCTGGCTGGCAGGCCTTCCTGTTATGATTTTTTTCGTATTTAAAAGCGGTTTTTCCTTTGGTTTTTTTCTCACGTTTTTAATCAAAGCTTTTGGTCTGAAAGGTTTCTTTTTAGGTGGATTATTTCTGCTAATCCAAATTGTTTGTCTGCTCCCCGCTCTTTTGGTGGTAAGCTGTCGTTGCTATTACACCAATCGTTTTTTACTCTGTGCAATCACCCACCGTCTTTCACCAAAACAAAGCGTAAAAACCGAGCTTTTGCTTTTGATTTCCGCTTTTATGTTAGGAAGTCTTATGGTGCTTTTGGCAGTTACGTTAAAAGCATTCTTATTGCCAATACTTTGCAGATACCTTTTTTTATAACCAAAGAATTGACAAAACCCTTTGGAGCGTATATAATAAAAGCACAAATTCCATAAAAAAGGGTGCGTGAAATAATGCTATTAAAAGATATTATACAAAAACTGGAAACCGCTTTTCCCCCTCAGTTTGCCGAAAGTTGGGATAATGTGGGGCTGATGTTGGGGCACCCACTGTGGGACATTCAAAAATGCTATGTTGCGTTGGATGTCACCGATTCTGTGATTGATTTTGCTGTCAAAAACGGATGTGATTTGATTGTCAGTCATCACCCTTTTTTGATGAATGGCTTAAAATCCATCAATCTGGAAGACCCAAAATGCAAACAAATCGGTACACTGTTGGAGCATAAAATTGCAGTGTATTCCATGCACACCAATTTTGACAGTTGTCACCACGGTGTCAATGACTGTCTTTGTGAACTTCTGGAACTTTCAGATTATCAGACGGACGAGCCGTGTATCTATCGCAAAGGTTTTTATCAGGAACCCATCACTCTTAGGGAGTTTATCGCCCGTGTGAAAGATGGTCTTGCCATTTCTCAAGTGAATTATAATGGCGACTTAGATCGTTTGATTCGCTCGGTTGCTGTTGTTGGAGGAAGTGGTGGTAGTATGGTGGCAGAAATGGCGGACTGTGACGTATATCTGACCGGAGAAGCAAAGTACCACGAATATCAACTGGCAGAAAGTTTGAATCTTTGCATGGTAACTGCCGGTCATTTTGAAACAGAAGCACCGGCCCTGAACACCCTTCGCAAATTGCTTACAGACTTGTCTTTAGAAGTGGTAAGCGGCAAAACATACCACGGTTTTTACCAAACTGTATAACAAAAGAAAGGAATTCTCTATGACACGAATTTTAGTATTCTCCGACAGTCACGGACAAACCAGTCAGATGATGAAAATCATAAAAAATTTCCCGACGCTTGACGGAATCATCCATCTGGGAGATTTGAATCGGGATATTACAGAATTAGAAGACACTTTTTTCGATATTCCCATTTACGGAGTTCAAGGAAACAATGACCACACGGGTCTTTATCCCAACGAAAAAATGCTTACCATAGATGAAAAGAAAATTTTCATCACTCACGGTCACTACTATTTGCGAGAGTTAGACCCCGAACCACTCAAATCAGTACCTTCAGCAGAAGAAGCAGACCTGATTCTTTATGGACACACCCATCTTGCTTTTGAAGAAAAATTTGATAACAAAATCCTGGCAAATCCGGGCAGTATCTCCAAACCAAGAACCGGCGCCCCCTCCTATGGTGTGATTGAAATCGAGGATGGCGTTCTTCGCTATTGCAATATTTCGGTTCCCGGTTTGTTCTAAAAAAATTATTGTTTTTCACATAAAAATACAGCATCCAAACGGATGCTGTATTTTTATTTCTTATTCTTTTAAGCCTAATTCTTTTTTAAACTCTTTTAAGCTGATGATTTTATTTTCCAGTCTGGATTTTTCAGCTGCAAAGGAAATCAAGTGGTTTTCAACAGAAATTGCAATAGCACTCAGTTCTTTTTCGTCGCAACCACCGGTGATGTAATCGTATAAAGAGTTCACCAGTCCCTGGTCACCGCCACCGTGTCCACCAACGATGGAGTTGGAAGCGGTAGCATTTACCAAATCAATCTGGGTTTTCTGACGGGTTCTGAAATCGAAGAATTCCAGTTGCATATCACCGATGGAACCGCTTAATTCCCCATCGGTACCCATAACACGGATGTAACGTCCGCCTTCATTGAAAGCAGCCATATTAAAGGATGCAACCGCACCGTTTTCAAATTCCAAGTTTACAACCTGACGGTCCACAACATCGTTATCACATTTATACACACATTTGCCGTACTGAGTGGTTTTTAACGCTTCTGCCACTTGTTCATTGGTGGGAGTTTCAATCTTGGTAGCAGCATTACGGAACCATGTGTTCTTTTCATCTTCCAAGTACAGTTTTACTGCATTGTAGTAACAGGTATCATATACAGGACAGGTTTTATCACAACGTTCAGGAGAACCTTCCGGTGCATTTTCTTTGGTGAAATATCCTAACGAACCAAAGGAATGTACGTTTTTACAGGGAGATCCTACCAACCACTGGATGATGTCCATATCGTGACAGCATTTCTGCAAAATCATGCAGGAACTTCTTTCGGAGTTGCCCCAATTACCTCTGACAAAGCTATGACTCTGATGCACATGACCAACACATTCGGTGTGATGCACAGAAACAACCTGACCGATTTTTCCTTCGTTAATCATTTCTTTTATTTTCATAAAGAAGGGGGCATAACGCAAAACGTGACAAACCAGAACTTTGGTTCCTTTTTCTTTTGCCGCATTTGCCATATCCACACATTCCTGATAGTCTGCGGAAACAGGTTTTTCCAACAAAATATCATATCCCAGTTCAATCGCCTTCATACAAGGAGCGTAATGAAGCTGGTCCATGGTTGCAATGATTGCGATATCTGCAAATTTGGGAACTGCTAAAATATCTTCATAGGATTCAAAACACTGCTCATCCGTTAATCCATAGGTTTCTTTGATAAACTGTCTTAATCCGGGAACCGGATCAGCAACGCCAACTACCTGAAATTTATCCTGCGGCATTCTGCTGACATAAATTCTGCCACGATCGCCGGCACCGATTAAAATTACTTTTAATTTTTCCATAACCAATCTCCTTTGTTGTCATAAATTCATACTATAGTCAGTATAGCACAAACTTTTTGCTATGTAAATAAAAAAAGAAAACATTTTTATAAAAATTTCACTTTATTTCTATCATAAATCACAAAAAGAAAACATTTTACTCTTGCATTATTACAAAAAAAGTGTTATAATGACACTATTCTAAAATTTTTTTAAAAAATGAGGTGACGATTACGAAAATACTGCGTAACATCAATATCAAAAACAAAAACGCCTTACGGGTTGTTTATTTTTTTCTGGCACCCCTTATCTTGCTTTGCTCTTTGGAATTTATGCATGCGTTCTTCCCGGGATCTGCTACCACGGTTTTAAGAACAATTCGGGATTATCCGATGAAGTTTCTTTTAAGCTATGTGTTTCTTCTGTCCTGGCAAGGTGTTTTTTACACCCTGACCCAAAGCTCATTCACTTCGAATCTGTTAAACACCTGCTTAATGTTTACGCTTGGCTTTGCAAGTGAAACTTTGGGCAGAATCAACGGAAACCCCTTGCTTCCATCTGATTTGTTACTGCTGAAAAACGTAAAAGATATCGCTTCTTTTGCCAGTATCCCCTTCTTCTGGACAGCTCCCGTTGCATTGATTGTTAACATTGTTTCGTTGGTACTGCACTTTAAAATTTGTCGCGCATGTCCCAAAAATCCAAGTCTTTTCAAACGAATCCTTCTGAGTTGGATTTCCATCGGTGCATTTTGTGTTCTCGCTTTTGCCATCTGCATCAGTCCTCAGTTCCGCTATCGCGTCCTCCCCAAAATCGGCGTGCAGATTTCAGCATTCAATCCGACTGCAGACTACAATGCCAATGGGATGGTTCTGACTTTCTTCCCAAGAATCGGCGATCTGATTGTGAAAGAAACCGAAAATTACAGCGAACTGGCAGTCAACGCATTGCAGTCTAAATATCAGCTGACTCAAACTCCGACAGAGAATCCTCAGGCGAATGTCATCGTGATTCAAAACGAAGCCTGGTGGGATCCTTCTCAGATGAGCGGTGTGACCTATAGTGAAGATTTGCTTTCGGGAATCAACTCTTTGGATAAAAACGTGACAAGAGGAACCTTTATCTCCCCCGTTTTCGCCGGTGGAACCTGTATGCCGGAATTCGAGGTAATCACAGGAATCTCCACCTATTTCCTGCCATCTTCTGCCTATCCGTACACACAATATATTACAGATGAAACACCGTCTATTGTTTCTGCGTACAAAAATGCAGGATATCAGACCGTTGCTTTGCATCCGTACAAAAAGAATTTTTATAACCGTTATACCGCGTATCCTCTGCTTGGATTTGACACCTTTAAGGATTATACAGAATTTGAATCCGCCGAGATTTCCGGCTTGTATGTAGATGATAGTTCGTGTGCAGAACAAATCATCCACGAGTTTGAAAACAAAACCGGCGATAAAATCTTTGAGTTTGTGGTAACGATGGAAAATCACGGTGCTTATATGACAGAACGTTATGATTCCTTTCGTTTTGAAATGGATGCACCTGCCCTCTCGGAAGAAGATTATATGGATTTAAAAAGATATTCTCAGGGGGTCTACAATGCCGACAAGGCCTATATGACTTTAGTAGAATATTTTAAAAATGTGGATGAGCCGGTTATTTTGGTGATGTATGGTGACCATCTGCCACTGCTTGGAACCAATGGCAGCACCTATATGAATTTAGAATATGTACCGCAGGCAGAAATGTTTATTTCAGCCAACCATCCGCAACTGTATGAAACTCCCTATATTGTTTGGACCAATTACGATATTCCGGAGTTGGAATTACCATCCATTGTCAGCGGAAACACTTTGGGATTAAAGCTGTTTATGGCAAGTGGAAACGAAGCTCCCTGGTATTTCAGCGTTCTCAATGAATTCAGCAGCAAATATCCTGCAGTAGCAAAAACTGCTCTGTATAATGAAAATCTGGAAAAAATCGCAAACTTTGATCCTGCGGATGATTCCCTGCGTCAAGCTTATGATATGCTCATATACGATATTCTTCACGGAAAGCAATATTGTTTGAATTCACCCATATTAACACCGTAACAACAAAAAAGAACAGATTTTAACCACTTTCATTTGAAGTGAAAATCTGTTCTTTTTATTTTATAAAATTTATCCTTCAATCTGACGATACATCAACTGGGCATCGTCTTTTTTTACGACTTCTTTGACCTCCAGCACCTCTACGGTGACGGTTTTTGCACCAAACTGTAAAGCAAGAATGTCTCCCACTTTGACCTCGGAGGATGGTTTTGCCACTTTACCGTTGATGGTAACTTTTCCGCCTTCGCAGGCTTCCTGAGCAACGGTGCGTCGTTTAATAATTCGGGATACTTTTAAATATTTATCAATTCTCATTTTTTAATCTCTTTTTCTTAGTCCTTTAAACCGTTTTGGCAAATTGCCGCAGTTACGGTGTTTTTCATCAGCATTGCAATGGTCATAGGACCAACACCACCGGGTACGGGAGTGATGGCAGATGCCACTTTGGAAACTGCTTCAAAATCCACGTCACCGCACAGGGTTTTGTCGGGCATACGATTGATACCAACATCAATAACTACTGCGCCTTCTTTTACCATATCTGCAGTCACAAAATTGGGTTTTCCGATGGCTGCAACCAAAATATCAGCACGTTTGGTAACTTCTTTTAAATTTTGTGTGCGGGAATGACAAACGGTAACGGTACCGTTCTGATGAAGGAGTAACATTGCTTGCGGTTTCCCCACAATATTACTTCTTCCCAAAACCACACATTCTTTCCCTGTTACATCAATACCGCTTTCTTTGATGAGTTCCATAACTCCGGCAGGAGTACAAGGCAGAAAGTCATAGTTACCAATCATAATTTTACCCACATTTTGCGGATGGAATGCATCCACATCTTTTTTTGGGTCGATGGCATTGATAATGGTTTCTTCATTGATGTGTTTGGGTAAGGGCAACTGTACCAAAATGCCGTTTACGGAATCATCCTGATTTAATTTTTGAACCAGTTTGAGTAATTCTTCTTCGGTGGTATCCCCGGGAAG
This sequence comes from Clostridia bacterium, assembly GCA_045638525.1. GTDB lineage: Bacteria > Bacillota > Clostridia > UMGS1840 > UMGS1840 > SIG452. Next base: position 46,411 of record JAZUBQ010000008.1, on the reverse strand, counting down.
TGCAAATTCCTGAGAGGTAATGCCCAATGCTTCACAGGCTTTCTTTTTGGAATTTACATACACACGGGATGCCGGATCATCGCCCACGATGATTACGGTTAGACCCACGCTGATTCCCTTTGTTTTTAACTCTGTCACCTTTTGTGCCATTTCGTCCTTGATGCGTTGTGCTACCAGTTTTCCGTCTAAAATCATTGTTTTTATTCTCCTTCTTAGCATGTTTATGAAATGGTAATAATTGTGCTGTCAAATGCTCCATCCCTGCTTCTTTCAATGCCTTTTTCACAATGTCACGATTTTCCGGCTTATAGGTTTGAAGCATGGCACGTTGCATGGTTTTTTCCTGATAGGATTTTGCCACATATACACTTTTTCCCGTTCTGGGGTCAAGCTCGGTGTAATACATGGCTGTGGATAAGGTTCCCGGCGTGGGATAAAAATCCTGCACCTGCTCGGGCACCATTTTATGTTTCTTTAAAAAGAGAGCCAATTCGACTGCATCCTGAACCCGACTTCCCGGATGCGAAGACATCAGATAAGGCACCAGATATTGCTCTTTCCCAACTTTTTTTGTGAGCTGATAGAACTTTTTCATAAAGCCTTCAAAAACTTCGATATTGGGTTTACCCATATAGCGCAAAACTCCGTTGGAAGAATGTTCGGGAGCTACTTTTAACTGCCCCGACACATGATGTTCTACCAGTTCTTTGAAAAAGGTATCATTTTTATCAGCCATCAGATAGTCAAATCGGATGCCGGAACGAACAAACACTTTTTTCACTTTGGGCAAACTTCTGAGAGTTCTTAAAAGTTCCAGATAATCCCGATGGTCTGCCTTTAAGTTTTTACAGGGTGTAGGAAACAAACATTGCTTTTGCTTGCAGGCTCCTACCTTCAGCTGATTCTCACAGGCGGGAAATCGAAAGTTTGCAGTTGGTCCGCCAACATCGTGAATATATCCTTTAAAATCAGGTTCGGCAATAATCTTTTTTGCTTCTGCAATGATGGATTTATGACTTCTTGCCGTAACAATTCTGCCTTGGTGAAAAGCCAAAGAACAAAAGTTACAACCACCAAAACAGCCACGTTGGGAAATGATAGAGAACTTTACCTCGCTGATGGCAGGCACACCACCCTCTTTTTCATATACAGGGTGATAAGTTCTCATAAAGGGAAGTGCATACACTTGGTCTAATTCCTCTGCCGACAAGGGTTTACAGGGCGGATTTTGCACCACATAACGGTCAATATGATGCTGAATCAGCGTTTTTCCGATATAGGGGTTCTGTTCTCCGAAACTTTCTTTTGTAAATTTAGCGTACTGCTTTTTATCCTCACGAACTTGTTCAAAAGTGGGCAATATCAAAGCATCTTTTATATCATCAATGGTTTTTGTCTGGTAAACGATGCCGGGAAGTTTTTTGATATCTTCCCGTTTTCCGTCTCTCAAACAGTCGGCTACCTTACGTATGGTGATTTCTCCCATCCCGAAAATCAAAAAATCTGCCTTAGCATCCACCAAAATACTACGACGCACTTTGTCGCTCCAGTAATCGTAGTGAGCCAAACGTCTGAGTGACGCTTCCAATCCGCCAATCACCACGGGAATTTGTCCGTAAGCTTCACGAATACGGTTGGTATACACAATCACCGCACGGTCAGGGCGTTTCCCCATTTTTCCACCGGGAGAAAAGGCATCGCTACTTCGCAATTTTTTGTTCACGGTATAGTGATTCACCATAGAATCTAAGTTTCCGCTGTTTACCAGAAAGCCAAGCTTCGGCTTTCCAAACCGCATAAAATCATCTTTTGTTTTATAGTCAGGCTGTGCCAAAATTGCCACCCGATACCCTGCATCTTCCAACACACGGGAAATAATAGCAGTACCAAAGGAAGGATGATCCACATAAGCATCCCCTGTTACCAGGACGAAATCCACTTCGCCACCATATCGTTCCTTTACTTCTTCCATTGTAATGGGTAAAAACTGATTCATACTCTATTCCTTCGGTTCACTAAACAATTTCATAATTTCTTCGTTTGTTTGTTTGTAAATTTCTTCGATATGTTCCTGAAAATACCGGCACACACGAACGGCATGTTCACGGGTCGGCACCAACACATTCAAAGAAAACTGTTCCTGATTGTTTTCCAACACTTTAATTCCTGCCAAAAACTCGCCGCCTTCCGGCATAAAGTCCGCAATGACTGCGGTTTTTGGTTCTTCGCTTTTTTTCTTTTCCAAAATTGCCGCATCCAGTTTTTTCCGGATGAGCATCGGGATTTTGGACAAAAAGAAACCTGCGGTTTCTTTGCCTTCTTCGGTGAGTTCATAATAGTGCTTTCCGCTGTCCATAAACACGCGAAGCTGCTCCATTTTCACCAGTTCATAAATGTTATACTGCAAATTAAAATAATCGACCTCCTGACCGTCCATAATAAACTTTGTCAGTTCCGGATTGGTCAGTGATGTCCCATACTCTCGGGCAACATACAGGATAATCAGTCGCAAAATAAAATCATCCTGCAAAATTTTTTCAAAGGGCATAAGTTTGTTTCTCCTTTTTTGCTCATTGTTCTAATAAGGTTGGTCAAACTGAATGATACAACGGTTTTGTTTCCCTGCCTTTTGTTGAATCATATCGGTGATTTCTTTCTTGGAATAGGGAAATTCAAAAGGTTTCACCACATCAAACAGCAAGTTGTTGTGACTTTCTAAAAACACCACACGAAAATCGTGAATGGAAAGTTCGTGGGAAATTTCTCCCACAATTTGGGAAATCTTCTGTCTTAACAGCATTACCCGTGGGTTGTCGGTTTCTACCGGATCCATATGAATTACCATATGAATCCCCATTTTTTCCTGAAAATACATCTCAATATGATCCACAATATCGTGACTGACAGTAATACTTTGCGATGCCGGGAATTCCACGTGAACGGTGGCAAATTTCTGCCCGACGCCATATTCATGTACCACCAGATCGTGAATTCCGATGATGCTGTCGTGATATTCTAAAATTTCGGTTTCAATACGTTTTACAAGTTCTTTTTCCGGCGGTTTTCCAAGCAGAGGATCCAGGGTCTGATGAATCAGTCCCCATCCGCTGTATAACACCAAAAGTGACACCACCGCTCCCACATATCCGTCTAAGGGAAGCTGAAAATATTTTCCCAATAGAAAAGAAATTAAAATACCGCCGGTGGAAAAGGCATCGTTCAAGCTATCCTGTGCAGTTGCAAAAATTGCAACCGAATCCAGCTTTTTCCCAATTTTGCGATAAAATCGGTACAACCAAAGTTTTAACCCAACAGAAATTCCCATTACCCAGATTGCCGCCTGATGAAACACCACGGCTTTTGGTGAAAAAATATCTTCAATCGCAGTTTTCAAAAGAGATAACCCCAGCATCATAATCAAAAAAGACACCAGAAGTCCTGTGATATATTCATATCTTGCGTGACCAAAGGGATGGTCTTTATCCGCAGGTTTTGCCGCCAGACGAAAGCCAACCAACGTGATGATGGAGTTCCCCATATCCGAAAGATTATTGACTCCGTCTGCCACCAACGCAATGCTCTGAAATAAGAGACCCGAAAGGATTTTTGCCACACAGAGAAAAATATTGCAAACAATTCCAACGGCACCGGTCATTTTTGCATAACGTCCACGAACAGCGGGATCAGTCAGATTGGTATGTTCTTTTACAAATAATTTTGTAAGAAAATCAGTCATTTTGTTGCAGTTCCTCCCAGGTTTCATACAACTTGGTTAACTCCTGCTCCAATTCTTCCAATCGGTCGCAGGTTTCTTGCAATTTTGAAAAATCCGATGCCACTTCCGGTTTCGCCATTTCCTCCTGCAAAGTTGCAATTTCTTCTTCCGTCTGTTCGATGGAGACTTCAGTTTTTCTAAGTTCATTTTTACGTTTGGTTTCCAACGCACGATCTTTTTTGGAACGGTAAAATTCATTGGCTTTTTCGGTGTTTTTTTCCACAGGTGTTGCAACTGTTTCTTTATGTTTTTCTAAATAATAGTCATAGTTTCCGTCGTATATGACCATTTCCCCCGGTTTCATTTCCACAATCTTTGTGGGAACTTTATTTAACAGATAACGGTCGTGAGACACCATAATCACGGTGCCTTCAAATTCAGCCAGTGCCTTATCCAACACTTCTTTGGAGGATAAATCCAGATGGTTGGTGGGTTCGTCCAAGATGAGGACATTCCCCTTTTCCATCATCATAATGGCGAATTTTACTTTGGCTTTTTCTCCACCGGACAAAACGCCAACCTTTTTATACACATCTTCACCGGAAAGCAACAAACTTCCCAAAATTCTTCTTAATTCCTGCTCATAAACCGAAGGGAATCGGTCCCAAAGTTCCTGCAGGGCTGTTTTTTCGGGATGAAGGTCGGTAGTCTCCTGCTCAAAATAAGATTTTTTGACACCGCCACCCCAACTGATTGCTCCTTTTTGGTAGGGAAATTTTCCTAAAACGGCTTTTAAAAGACTGGTTTTCCCAACACCGTTTGCCCCCACAATGGCAATCTTGTCATTTTTTCTGACGTGAAGGTTCACATCAGGATTCAGCATCTTATCTTTCACCCGAAGCTCCAAATGTTCTACTTTTAAAACATCCTTTACCGGTTCCGTGGTAAAAGAAAAATTCAGATGAATGGATTTTAAATAATCCGAAGGTTTTTCCATAAGCTCCATCGTATCCAAAATATGCTGACGACTTTTGGCACTTTTGGCAGTAGATGCTCTTACCTGGTTTCGTGCCACATAATCCTTTAAGGAAGCAATTTCTACCTGCTGTTTGTCATATTCTTTTTGTAAAAACTCCAGCTGTTGTGCCTTTAACGTAACAAATTTGGAATAATTTCCGCGATAACGTGTCAATTTTCCTTTATAAATTTCGCAAATATCGGTAACACAACGATCCAAAAAGTAACGGTCATGGGATACCAAAACAATGGCGCCTTTATATGCGGTTAAATATTCCTCCAACCATTCCAGGGTTTTAAAATCCAGATGGTTGGTAGGCTCGTCCAAAATCAGAAGATCAGGTTCAGATAACAGCAGTTTTGCAAGGGCAAGACGGGTTTTCTCACCGCCTGACAAACGGTCAATGGGAGTGGATAAATCTCTCCCCAAAAAGCCCATTCCGTTTAAAACGGTGTTGATTTTCACATCGATATGATAGCCCTCTTTTTGCTCAAAAATGGTTTGCAAACGGGCATATTCCCGATTGTTTTCTTCTAAATCGCCCTCTTGATTGGAAATTTTTTCATATAAATCTTCCAGTTTTTTTCCCATCAAAAGAACATCCGAAAATACGCTTCTCATTTCTTCCAAAATGGAATTTTCACCGCTAAGGCCTGCATTTTGATGCAGATATCCCACATTTTTTTTGGAGAAAATGATTTCGCCTTCTGTAGCTTCTTCTTCCCCACTCATAAGATTTAACAACGTGGTTTTCCCTGCACCGTTGGCTCCGATTAAACCAATGCGGTCACTGTCTTCAATTTTCAAACATATATCACTGAGGATTTCTTCTGCCCCGAAGAATTTTGATACGTTTACTAAGTTTACAATCATACTGTTACCTATTCGATAACAGCCATGCGAGATTGATTCTCTCCCATGGCTGTCTTTTTGTTATTTGTTTGCCAAAGCTTGTTTAATGTCATCGACTTTATTGGTTGTTTCCCATAATACGCCCAGATCTTCTCTGCCCATATGTCCATATGCTGCAAGATTTCTGTAGATGGGTTTTCTTAAATCCAATGCAGAAATAATAGCTGCAGGACGAAGGTCAAACACTTCTGTCACGATATTGGAAATTACATCATCGGCAACAATTCCGGTTCCAAAGGTGTCCACCATAACGGATACGGGTTTTGCCACACCAATGGCATAAGCAAGCTGAATTTCGCAACGTTTTGCAAGACCTGCCGCTACAATGTTTTTGGCTACCCAACGGGATGCATATGCCGCACTTCTGTCCACTTTTGTGGGGTCTTTTCCGGAGAATGCACCGCCACCGTGACGAGCATAGCCGCCATAGGTGTCTACGATAATTTTTCTACCGGTTAAACCGGAGTCTCCCTGAGGTCCGCCCACAACAAAACGACCGGTGGGATTTACATAAATTTTTGTGTTTTCATCCATCATAGCAGCGTCAATGATGGGAGTAATTACGTGATTTTTCATATCTTCACGGATGGTTGCAAGTTCCACTTCCGGTGCATGCTGAGTGGAAATAACAATGGTATCAATACGTTTGGGAACGTCATTTTCATATTCTACGGTTACCTGTGTTTTTCCGTCGGGACGAAGATAAGATAAGGTACCGTCTTTTCTCACAGCAGTTAACTGTTTTGCCAGCTTATGCGCCAAAGAAATGGGTAAGGGCATCAGTTCCGGGGTTTCGTCACAAGCGTAACCAAACATCATCCCCTGGTCTCCTGCACCGGTGGATTTGTCATCTTCAGACACGTCTACACCCTGGGCAATGTCGGGAGACTGTTCATCAATGGAAGTAATGACAGCACAAGTGGTACCGTCAAACCCATATTTTGCACGGTCATAGCCGATATCCAGCACAACTTCTCTGGCAATTTTGGGAATATCCACATAGCCGGAAGTGGTGATTTCGCCCATAACAGACACCATACCGGTGGTACAAGTGGTTTCACAAGCCACTCTGGACATGGGGTCTTGTTTTAACATTTCATCTAAAATCGCATCGGAAATCTGGTCACAGATTTTATCGGGATGCCCCTCTGTTACCGATTCAGACGTAAACAACTTTCTCATAATTTTTTTCTCCTTTATAATTGATACTGCATTGTCCTTTACTTTTTAAAAATAAAGAATACAGCGCCTAAGATACATAAAAATGCGTAAACATAATTCCAAGTGAATTTTTCTTTCAAATACAACACCGAAAATACGGAGAATACCGTCAGGGTGATAACCTCCTGAATGATTTTCAGCTGTGCTGTGGTGAAATACTGGGAACCCATACGGTTTGCCGGTACCTGGAAAATATATTCAAACAGCGCAATCGCCCAACTGGATAAAATCACAACCCAAAGCGCGGTGCTTTTAAACTTCAAATGTCCGTACCAGGCAAAGGTCATAAACACATTGGACACCAAAAGCATTAAAATGGGAAGAGTCGGTTTTAAAAATTGCATTTTTCTTCCTCCTTATCGGGTTGCCAAACGAAGCAACATCTGTAAATCTTCTTTGGAAAAATGATATTTTTTGTTGCAATAATGGCAAGAAATTTCGGTAGTTTGGTCTTCTTCAATCATAGATTCAATTTCTTTTCGACCTAAGCTGATGAGTGCGGTTTCCACACGATACCGACTGCAGTCACAACGATAAGACGGTTCTTTTTTAGAAAGAATCTGATAATCAAAACCGCTAAGCAACATGGATAAAATTTCGGTTGCATTTTTCCCGTCGGCAATTAAGGAAGAAATAGATGCCGGCATCGCCTTTACATTCGCTTCTACCCGGTCAATAATGTCATCGGGAGCACCCGGCAGAAGCTGAATCATAAAACCGCCTGCGGATAAAATGGCAAAATTCTGTGCCACCAACACTCCAAGTCCCAACACGGTGGGAATCTGTTCTGATTGCATATAGTAGTAGGAAATGTCTTCCGCAATTTCGCCGGAAATCAGTTCAACTGTGCCAACATAGGGCTCTTTCAGTCCGATGTCACGCACAATGGTCAAGCTTCCTTTATGTCCTAATGCACCGCCAACATCCAGCTTACCGTCTTCTCTTAACGGCATCACCACATCGGGATTTGTCACAAAGCCTTTTACCTGATTTTGCCCGTTGGCTTCGGCAACTACATTGCCAATAGGACCTTCGCTTCGAAACTGCACCGATACACGATCCGTTTCATTTTTCATATCATTGGCAAGTATCAATGCGGCTGTTAAGGTTCTGCCCAATGCCGCAGAAGCAACTTTACCGGTTCCGTGAAGTCCCTGAGCTTCTCTCACCACTTCTGTGGAGTTAATCACATAGGCTTTCACATAGCCGTCTGCCGTAATGGCTCTGATAATTTCATCCATACTCTATCCTCGCTTTTTTCTGTCTTATAAGGTGGAAGGTGTTTGTTCCTCACGGGAGAGAAAGCTTTTTTCCACCGGAAGGGTAATCACAATTTCTGTGCCTTCATTCACTTGGGAACGAAGTGTGATTTCCCCTGCGTGAGCATTCACAATTTCTTTGGCGATGGCAAGTCCGAGCCCCGTTCCGCCCTGCTCACGGGAACGTGCTTTATCCACACGATAAAACCGTTCAAAAATTCGTTTGACATCCTTTTCCGGAATGCCCATTCCATTGTCGGCAATTCTGATGATAGCATTACCGGACACATAGCTGGAATAAATTTTGATTGCCCCGTAGTTTGGGGTATATTTTATTGCATTTGATACAATGTTGATAATCACCTGCTGCATTCTGTCATAATCCAATGCAATGGCAGGAATTTCGTTAATCATGGTATAGCTTAAAATCTGATGTTTTTTCTTAGCTTCAAATTGCATTTTTTCCGAAACATCTTTTAAAATGGCTTCCACTCTCATTCGGGTCAGATTCAAAGAAACTCCGTTATCCAAACGTGAGAGGGTCAAAAGGTCTGACACCAAACGGGTCATACGGTCGGTTTCCCTGTGAATGGTATCTAAAAATTTTCCTTGGGTTTCCCCATCCACCATTCCGCTTTCCAAAGTTTCAATATATGCCTTAACGGTGGTTAACGGAGTGCGAAGTTCGTGGGATACATTGGCAACAAATTCACGACGGGAAAGTTCCAACTTTCTGGATTCGGTCACATTCTGAACATCGACAATGACACCACCGATTTTATCATCGGAATATTTAAAACTTCCGAAGTAAAAACGCAAATAATAATCATTATAGTCGGTTTCTTTGATAATTTGTTTATCTTGATTCAGATACAGAAAATCCCCCAGCGAAATATCGGAAAAAATTTCAGAAAAAAATATGTCAAAATGAATGGGTTCTTCGCCAACTGACAAATATCTTTTTGCCGAAGGGTTAATCAGCAGCAGATCCCCGTTGGTATCAAACGCCACAATGCCATCCGTGGAATATTCCATGATTTTTTCCAGTTTGGTATTCTGAGCCGCAACCTCCTGAACGGTTTCCTGAAGCCTTTGACCCATGGTTCTAAAGGTATTGGTCAGCACCCCGATTTCATCCTTTGAAATGGAAGGTTCCCCAAGTTCAAACTTCCCTTGGGTCATCTTTTCGGCACGGGTGGTCAGATTCTTAATTGGGGTGGTGATGGTTTTGGACAGCAAATATCCCAAAATCACCGATATGAGCAGTGCCGCCAGAAGTCCTTGCAGAATAATGGAAAACATACTTTTGGAAAAGTTGTTCAGTTCCTCTTTGGTTTCAAAAATATAGATAATGAAGGTTGGGCCGTTTTCACCCAAAATGGGGTAAGCATACTCCATATAGGTGCCATCCGAATAGGTGTTGTTACCTATTTTTCCGGAAAGTGCCGCCAAAATATTTTCTGTAATTTCCACGCTGCCAAGCAGTTCATCGGAAGCTGCCAAAAGCGTTCCGTCCTGACCGTTTAAAATTGCGTAGTTTCGGTAAGAATCCACACCAATTCGACCGGATGCCGCTTCTAAAAGCTCCGAAAGCTTTTCTGCTCCGTTTTGTTCTTCTGCCGCTTCCTGCAGTTGAGGAATGAACTCTTTGGTGAAAACAGCCGTCTCAATCTGAGACATAAAATCAGAATAATAAAACCGTGTTACATTGGTGATGATAAAGGTTCCCACCGTCAGCATAACCGACAATATAACAAGGATAAATAAGAGTACCAATTTTGACTGAATGCTTTTTAACATAATTCCCTCAACTGATTTGGTCTGCTATTTGCAGTTTTTATTGAAGTAATATCCGATTCCGCGTTTGGTTACCACAAAATCCGGTTCACCGGGATTGTCTTCCAGTTTTTCACGCAGTCTGCGGACCGTAACATCAACGGTTCTTAAATCGCCGTAATATTCATATTTCCAAACCTTTTCCAGAAGTTTTTCACGGGAAAAGATTTTATCCGGCTGTGAAGCCAAAAATTTCAACAGTTCAAATTCACGAACCGTAATTTCCACAGGTTTGCCGTCTTTGGTAACTTCAAAACGCTCGGTATCAATGTTCAAACGACCATAGGTAATCATACCGGCATGTTCAGGAACAGGTGTACTTTGTACTTTTTTGGTACGACGGAGATTTGCTTTGATGCGAGCCAGAAGTTCTCTCACACTGTAGGGCTTGGTGATATAGTCATCAGCACCCAGCTCCAACCCCAGCACCTTATCCACCTCTTCCTCACGAGCAGTCAAAAGGATAATGGGAACCTGTGATTTCTGGCGCACTTCCCTGCATACGGTAAAGCCGTCCATTTCCGGAAGCATAACATCCAGTAAAATAAGGTCAGGATTTTTCTCAAGCGCCAGATTCAAGCCGGTTTGACCATCATATGCTTCAATGGTTTCAAACCCCTCTTTTTGCAAGTTAAATTTTAAAATGTCTACAATTGGTTTTTCGTCATCCACAATCAGAATCAACTGTTCTGCCATAATGCTTCTCCTTTCTGAAGCTTTATTTTTAAGCGGATTTATCAATCCGTGTTTCGTCTGCTGTCAAGATAAATCAGAAGCACTGAGATATCCGCAGGAGACACGCCCGAAATACGAGACGCTTGTCCGATGGATTCGGGACGGAATTTTGCAAGTTTTTGTCTGGCTTCAATCCGAAGCCCGTAAATATCATCATAATCAATGTCTTGGGGAAGTTTTTTCTGTTCTAATTTTTTGAACTGATTCACCTGAGACATCTGACGTTTGATGTAACCGGAATATTTGATGGTGATCGTCACTTCTTCTTCAATATCCCGAGGAAGTGTGTGCACCTTATCAGAAATTTCCTGAAGCATTTGATAGGTAATTTCCGGTCGTCTTAACAAATCAGTCAAGCGGATTCCCGTTTTTGTGGGAGTGCTTTCATATTTTTCCAAGGTAGCAACCACATGCTCGGTAGGAGGAACAATCACAGATTCCAGATACTTGATTTCTTCTTCCACCCATTTTTGTTTTGCCAAGAAGTCCTGATAGCGTTCCTCTGAAATCAACCCAAGCTCATAACCTATGGGTGTGAGACGCTGGTCGGCATTATCCTGACGTAACAAAAGACGGTATTCACTGCGAGAGGTCATCATTCGATAGGGTTCATTGGTGCCTTTGGTGACAATATCATCAATTAAAACACCGATATAGGAATTATCACGGGTTAAGTGGAATTCCTCTTTTCCGTCAATATATCTTGCAGCATTGATGCCGGCAATTAACCCTTGCGCCGCCGCTTCTTCATAGCCTGAGGTTCCGTTAAACTGCCCTGCACCATATAACCCTTTGATTTTCTTAAACGCAAGTCCCAATGTCAGTTCTGTGGGATCCACGCAGTCATACTCAATGGCATAGGCCGGTCTCATCAGTTCTGCATTTTCCAAACCGATAACCGAACGATACATCTGCACCTGCACTTCATAAGGAAGTGAAGATGACATCCCCTGCACATACATTTCCTTGGTGTTTAATCCCATTGGTTCAATGAACAGCTGATGCCGTTCCTTATCGGGGAAACGCATAATTTTATCTTCAAACGAAGGACAATATCTGGGACCGATTCCCTCAATCATTCCGCTGTATAAGGGAGAAAGATGAATATTATCCAACACAATCTGTTTGGTTTTTTCGGTGGAATAGGTTAAATAACATTCCACCTGATTGGTAAGTTCCCGTTTGGTAGTGAAGGAAAACGGGGTGATTTCCTCATCTCCGTACTGCACTTCCATTTTGGAAAAATCAATGCTGTCCCGATGCACACGGGCAGGTGTTCCCGTTTTAAACCGCATCAGACGGATATCATTTTCCAAAAGGCTTTCGGTCAACTTGTTTGCAGCAAACATTCCGTCGGGACCACCGGGTTCAAAATAAGTTCCCACGATGATTTTCCCACGAAGGTAAGTGCCGGTTGCAATGACTGCGGCATCCACCTTATAGTAGTTCCCCAACGCATCCACAACACCTTTGACCTTTTGGTCTTCAATATCAATTTTTACGATTTCTGCCTGCTTTAAAAACAGATTTTCCTGATTTTCAATCCGTTTTTTCATTTCTTCCTGATATGCACGACGGTCTTCCTGCACTCTGAGAGAATATACCGCCGGTCCCTTGCCCCGATTCAAAACCCGGGACTGCAGGAAGGTATCATCCGCCAATTTACCCATTTCACCCCCCAAAGCATCAATTTCGCGAACCAGGTGTCCTTTCCCGGTTCCACCGATGCTGGGATTACAAGGCATATTGGCAACTGCATCCAGATTGATGGAAAATAAAACTGTTTTATGCCCCAGTCTTGCCGAGGCAAATGCCGCTTCACAGCCGGCATGACCTGCACCGATAACGGCAACTTCAAATTTATCTTCTATATAAGCCATAACAATCCTTATAAATCATAATATTTTCTGCCTGCAACCGAATTGGAATCGTCAGACAGAAGATGCATCTGTTCCAATGCTTTACCGGTTCCCAAAGCCACACAAGTGGTGGGATCGTCGGCAACCGTAGCTTTGATACCGGTATGTTCGGTAATCAGTTTGTCAAAACCGCCCAACAGCGAACCGCCACCGGTCATAATGATGCCGCCGGATGCGATATCCCCTACCAATTCGGGAGGTGTTTTTTCCAAAGTCTGATGCACCGCTTCCACAATCTGTTTGGCAGTATCAATCAATGCGGAATAGATTTCGGTGGAAGTTACATTGAAAATTTTGGGAAGACCTGTCAGAAGGTTTCGGCCTTTGACTTCAGTCACCAGTTCTTCCTCGGGCAGATATGCACAGCCCACGTTATATTTTATCTGCTCTGCAGTTCGTTCGCCGATTAACACATTGTGTTCTTTGCGAATGTATTTGATAATGGCATCGTCAAACTTGTCACCTGCCACCTTGATGGAAGTGGACACAACCACACCACCCAATGAAATCACAGCGATATCAGTAGTGCCTCCACCGATGTCTACAATCATCGTACCGGTAGGCTGGGAAATATCAATGCCGGTGCCGATGGCTGCAGCGATGGGTTCTTCAATGATGAAGGATTTTTTTGCACCTGCCTGAATGGCAGCATCTTTTACTGCACGTTCTTCCACGTCGGTAACACCGGAAGGAACACAAATCATAATGTTGGGTTTGAAAATTCTGGAAATATTCACCTTCGAGAGAAAGTGCTTGAGCATTTTTTCAGTAACATCATAATCGGAAATCACACCATCACGAAGAGGACGAACCGCCACAATATTGCCGGGCGTTTTTCCAATCATTCTCTGGGCTTCATATCCAACAGCAAACAGCTTTCCTGTCAGCTTGTCTACCGCTGCCACAGAAGGCTCTTTTAACACAATTCCTTTTCCTTTCACGTAAATCAGAACCGTTGCTGTTCCTAAGTCAACGCCCACATCCTGTCCAAATCCAAACATCGGACACCATCCTTTCGTTTCTATCCAAATAATATCATTTACAAGTCCAATTTTACGGGGATTTTCATGTCGCAAAAACAAGACAACATCTACCCCTCCATATTATATTAATTATAGTACGAAATCAACAATTTGTCAACTATATTTCGGGATTCTGTCAGAATTTTGACGTTTTTTTACAGAAACAAAAATTACGTTGGTTTTCTGACTGAACTTTGGTGGAAATTTTCGTCGTTTCACGCCAAAAAACGTCCTTATTTTTCACCTTTCTTTCAAATCCGCACAAACCCTCTTGAAAAAATAAAAAAAGTGTGATATGATGAGAAAAACAAAATGAAATTTGACAGGTGATACCTATGAACAAATTACAAAAAACAGCCTTATTTTTGGTTTGTTTTCTATTATTCCAAACTATTTTTGCCTCTGCGCAAACCATTGATATCGGCTTAAAATACGGCTCTAATACCGTAACAAAAATCACGTTGCAATCCAACAGCGGATTTCATTTGCGAATGGGAGACCAATTCATCGCCATTCTTGCCGAAACCAAACTGGATGTATCGCATAACCCGACCGGAAGCATTGATGTTACGGACCCGGTGAATCAAATTGCCGTGTATTCCCATCCGAAAAGCGATGTTCCTATGGAATTTTCTCCGGCAGACGGAACCACTCTTTTTATCGGTGGAAGTGAATACCGGGGGTCAGCCAGATTCCTGTATACCGACAACGGATTGACTGTTATCAACCATGTGAATTTAGAAGACTATTTAAAAGGTGTTGTTGCCTCTGAAATGCCTGCTTCCTGGCCTGCAGAAGCTTTGAAAGCACAGGCAGTGTGCGCCAGAAACTATGCAATGACCAACAAAAACAGATTCAAAAAATACGGATTTGATCTGGATGACACCATCCAATCTCAGGTTTATGCAGGAGTCAAAGGAGAACACGAAGCCACCAATCTTGCGGTAGAAGAAACCGCCGGATTATTTCTTACTTATAACGGCAAACTTGCCACTACCTATTTTTACTCCTCCTCCGGCGGACACACCGAAAGTTCCAAGTATGTATGGGGCGGTGACTTGCCTTATCTGGTAGGCGTAGCAGATCCTTATGACAGCTCCAAAGAATGGACAGTGCCCTACACTCCCGAAGAGATCAAAGCAAAGCTTTCGGGAATTGGCGTAAACATTGGTGAAATTGTTGATTTAGAAGTTGTGGAAACCTCTCCCTCCGGACGAATTATTGATTTAAAAATCGTGGGGACTGCAGGAAACTACCACGCAAAATTAGAAAAACCCAGAAGTCTTTTCAACTTAAAAAGCAATCTGTTTACTATATCCAAAACAGGAGCTTTATCTCAAACCGTTTCCGTGTTGACCTCTAAGGGAATCGAACAACGGCAGGTCAGCGATTCCATTCTGACCTCCACCGGTACAATCACCGCACAATCCGGAAATGCCACCGAATATCTGTTCCGGGGAACCGGCTACGGTCACGGTGTCGGAATGAGCCAATACGGTGCCAAAGGCATGGCGGAAGCAGGATATACCTGCGAACAAATTTTAGCCCATTACTTTACCGGAACCGTTTTACAGACTACCTATCAATAACAAAAAAGGCTGTAGCAAAATATTTTTGATTTTGCTACAGCCTTTTTTTATCTCAATTTTCTCACTCTCTTGTTTTTCCACAGATAGAGGAAAAAAACAATTAAGCTACCAATAATCATCCCCAAGAAATACCCTTCAAGGTCGTTTTGAATATCCCCCCATTGAAAGGTTCTTCCGGGAACAAACAACTGATGAATTTCATCAGAAAAGCTACACAACACTCCAAAAATTGTCGTTCCCAAAAGACGAATCCACGAAAACGGGTAATCCCACAAAAGCAACGAAACCAAAATGCCCAAAGACAAAAACAACGCAACATGTGCCAAACGCCGAATCTGCTTACGCCAAACAACGTGCAGCATATATTTTTCACCCTGATTTTTAGCTTCATAATTAGGAACGCGTACTTCAATTTGACGGGAAAGTCCGTCACTTAATGCTCCGGATTTTTCTCCTGTCTGCTGTGAAAAAAAGAAAATCGTTCCCAGATTCAAAGCAATTAAAACCATCAACACGATTCGCTTTGTCATAGCAAATCCAACTCCTTAAGCAGTGCTAATCTTGGATTATTATCAGTAGGAACAACCACTTGTTTGCCAAAAACTTTCCGGCACACACGCACGCCCCAGATCAACGGTAAAAGCCAACCTTGCTTCATAAGAATCGGATAATCTCCATACAGAGCTGTCTTTTTCGGGAACAGTCGTTCCATACGTTCCCGACGGGACAGTTCTTTTTTATAAACTGCATAATTTTTCTTATGGTAACTTTCATATCTGGCTTTGGAATAAACTCCGTATGCCGTCAATTTTTCCTCCACAAATTCATTTTCGGCACAATAGTTCATATCCAGCAAAATATTTTTCGCCTCTTGTGCTAAACTAACATCCTCTGTCAGATTGGAAAAACCAAAATATTGATTTCCCAGTTGTTTTAAGGTACGATACATTTTGCTGTATCCCAACTGTTCCATCACAGAATCTACCCGCTTGTGGTCAATTTCATTCCAATAATGGGATAGATATAACAACGAATCGCCCAGCATTTTCAAATGCGAAATCCCGGAAATCAAATGCTTCATAAAGTGAAGCACCATATTGATGGCTCCGTCGGTAATCCCAAGCGTTGTTACGGTATGCCCGTTTTTTAAGTGTACTTGCCGCTTTTCTTCAGCACCAAAATCCAAATTATCATACCAGACTTCAGTCACTTCTTTGGTGTCCAATGCAATATGGATTTCAAATTTACCTGCCTTGGGATGTACACAAACTGCCTGGTTGTTGTTTTCTCCGCGGGGCATATAATCCCCACCAACTTTTCGAAAAGCCGCCAAAACAGCACCCTCGTCCTTGGGGTCAATCAAAAGGTCGGTATCCCCCGACATTCGAAGCTCGGGATTTGCATATAAATCAGAAATAATATCTCCTTTTAAGGTAATGGGGTTGGAAAAACTGAGTTCTTCCGCCACAAAGCGGTACATCGCTTCTTGACGGAGGGTATATTCCATCACTTTCAGGTTGATTTCCATCTGCCACTTGGGAAGCTCGGTAATATCGGGTGCTAATCTGCCTGCTTCATGCAGTTTTTTCAGCACCGCAAACAAAACCGTCCAAACGCCTTGCATCCGTGCGGTTTTTTCAATGCTTTGCACTTCTTCTTTCGAATAAACACGGTCTCCTGCGGGGAGAGTCCCTTTCATTCCCGAAGCATATAATTCAATTGTGTCATAATATGCCTTCTCTAACATTGCAAGCTCCAATTTCCATATTTCTAAAACCTACTGATTTCGTATCTTATTTAAAACCTCTGTTAATATGGTAGAAGATACCCCTTTGGTATAAGGAAAGTAACAAATTTCCACCCCTACTTCACGAAAATCCTTTTCCAACTGCTGAAACATTGCATCTGTTTTCCAATCATCGCCAACAAACATTCTGTCAAATCTATACTCTTCCCAAGCCTGCATTTTATCACGATTGATTTGCGGAACCACCAAATCCACGTACTTGATAGCTTCTACAATCGCTCTGCGTTCCTGATAGGGAATAACCGGAGTTTTATTTTTATATTTTTGAACTAATTCATCTGTACTCACACCTACAATTAAGTAATCACAGTGTTGTTTCGCTGCCTTCAAAATATTTAAATGTCCAATATGGAATAAATCAAAAACACCGGTCGTATACCCCACAACTTTTTTTTCCGACATTCTATTCGCTCCCTTCTACAGTTTACATTCTACTACGCCATGAGCCATTATTCTCTTCTCTTCAGGCGGCAATTGCATATAATCGCCATAACGCTCCCTTAAGAATAAATCATAATCCCTCGGAATATAAAATTCCTTTCCGCAAAACGGATGTCGAATCACATCTTCATACAGAGAGCGAGGATAAACAGGCTTCATTTTTCCAGGATGGCAAAATTTATAAACCTCAGAACTATGCTTTTTATTTCCCATCGTCATAAGAGCTTTTGCCCAACGATCCAGAGTCTTCTTGGGAATCAAACAAAAGGGGAATAAAAAGATGCGTTTTTTCTTTTTATACAATTTCATTTTCGTGAATTTCACAATATGAATGAACGACAGAAGAGATAATTGGAATTTCATTTTCTTTCGGTCAACGTTATCAATGGGGAATATATCAATGAAGATCCCTTGTTCCACATCTAAACTGGCAAAGCGCCGTTCCTTGTACACAGTCCCTTTTTTCCGTAGTTTGGTAAAATTCAAGGGATGTTTGATTTCCAGTTCTGCAGAATGCCAAATGAATTTGTCAGACAGCTCTGTCTTGCACACTTCCATCAATTTTTCATAATCATCACGGAGCATAGCAATATCCAAATCATCATCCCAGGGGATAAAGCCATTGTGACGAACTGCACCTATCATAGTTCCCCCGTCGAGTATGTATTTGATATTATGCTTAACACAAATCCTATCAATTTCAGATAAAATTTCCAACATAACAGCTTGAATTTCCGTGATATCATATTCCCCAATTTTATATTCACTCATAATAATCCCCCTATTTTCTGATATAGACTACCTATTTACCGTCAAAGAAGCTTAGTTCCTTTGTTTCTTTTTGATTTTTGCAACTGAACAAAGCATGGATACAAACAGATTTTTTTCATACTGATTCCACCCGATCAGCCACATAATCAGTACATAGAATGAGGCAAGCAAAGCCACCTGAATAAAGAAGGTGAGCCAACCTGATGCAACCACCACAAACCTGGAAATCAAAAAACCAAGTACTAATGTCAACAGTAATCCGGGTGCCATTTTTAAATGGCAATCCTTAAAGAATTTGAACACATTGATATTAAGTTGCTTCAAAAACACAGTATTCATCAGCACTGTGCGAATCAGATACACCGCACAAATGGAAACCGCGCATCCGATTTCTCCCCAGAAGCGCCCCAATAAAAAGGAAAGTATAATGTTGATAACAGCTGCAATTACAAACACAATTCCCTGACTTTTTACTTTGTTTAGCACCACAATCGCAGTGTTGGCAATTTGCTGAGGCACATAAAAAATACCCGGAAGTATCAAAAGCACTGTGCAATAGTACACAGAGGAATATTCCTCTCCAAGCCATAATCCGATAAAGCGTTGCCCCAATGTGATGAAGCCAACCGTGATAATACCAATCACCGTCAACACAATTCTGCCCACCTTAATCATCAGAGGAAGAACTGCTTCTCCGCTACTTTTTTCCACGGTCGCACGGGAAATTTTTGGCATAAACATCCCATTAATCGCTTCGGAAAACTTATAAACATAGCCCTCAAGAGTGCTTGCCAGAGAAAACATGGCAATACTTGCAGAGCCACTCACGATCCCTAAAACAGTTGGCATTATGGTGAAAATAAATCGCTGAGCGATGCTTTTCACAGTAGTCCAAACGGAAAAGCCGGTAATTTCCTTGAGCATAGCTCCGCTATAATACCGAAAATTCACCTTTACCCTGGTTTTTTTTCTGACAACCAGCAGCTTGATTCCTACAGTCAGAAGATTCATCACAGCGTGCACTGCTACCAGAGAAAACAGTCCCATTCCGCACCACAGCGCAACCACAATGAAAAATACCGAAGCCACCTTGTTAAGCAAATCTGCAAAACGAAGGTACACAAATTTCTCGTGTGCTACCAAAATCCCATTCAACGTGATGAAAGGGAAGCAAAGCACAGTGGATAAACCGGAAATCATAAACACAATCCGTAAGGAATCCAATTCCGTTGGTGTCAACTTTACATAAATCTGCCCAATATTAAAGTATATGACAATCAGCATCACAGAAATGACGGCAGAAATCAAAATATAAATTTTATAGATTAAACCTAAAAAATTATTGATACTCTCCTGGTCACCTTTTGCACGATAATTGGACGTAAAACGGGATACCGCTGCACTCATTCCAAAATCCAGCATAAACATACCGATTAAGGTAACAGAAAGCGTGTATAAGCCGTAGTTAGCATCTCCGATTTTAGCAATCATCCAGGGAGTATACACCAACCCTGCAACCATATCAAAGGCTAAGGTGAGATAAGAAATCAGAGCACCTAATTTAATTTGTTTGGCACTGTGTGCCTCTAAAGATTTGCTCAAAGGAGCACCTCCAGACTCATTTTTGAAACAAAGAGACTCAATTATTGCTCATTCAATTTTGCAATTGCAGTTTGCAACTTTGTGGAAGATGTGTTTTTGGTATATTCAAAATACTCAATAGCTACTCCAACATTGCGGAATTTTTCTTCCATTTCATTATACAAACTGGAATTTTTCCAGTCGTTTCCGTGAAACATCACATCAAATTTCAGTTCTTCCCAAGCCTTGAATTTATCCATGGAGGTCTGAGGAACCACCTTGTCCACATATTTGATAGCTTCCACAATCGCCACACGCTCCGAAAACGGAATCATAGGTGTTTTCTTCTTATATTCCTGCACCAATTCGTCTGTGGATACCCCAACAATCAGATAATCACACAGCTCCTTGGATTTTTTCAGGATGTTTAAGTGACCGATATGGAACAGGTCAAACACCCCCGTGGTATAACCGATTTTATACTTTTTTTCCATCTTTTTCACCTTATTCTACAATCATTTTCACCGCGTCGGAGAGCACCTCATATGTCACTCCCTGATAAACGGCTTTCTTTTTCAAATATATATGGCAAACGCCTTTTTTTATTGCACGAACCTGACCTTTGGATACCGAAATCACTGCTTCGTTTTCCAAAATTCCGATTTCATCCGCCACGGTTTCCTGAGAAATTGCACAACCTTCCAGCACAGCGGAAGGAGTGATGCACTCTCCAAGCCTCAGATGAATTTCTCTTTCCGCTTTCAGGCTATAGGCAAACTCCTTGGCAAGATTCACATCTGTGACCAAAAGTTCGATTCCTGAAAACAAATCATTCTTCACTTTTTCTGCGGTGTTTTGCATCAACTTAATAATAATGTGTCCACGAAGCTGAAGCTGCTTTAAAAGGCCGCTATGAAATTTTCTGTATTTTGCGCACCAGGGAATATTTCTCTGATGCAAGGCAGTATTTAACGAAAGCAGGGTTTCTTTTTTTGCATTTTCCGGTGCAATCACATCGTTTATGTAGTTTCTGACAGGAAGATAAGGAAGCTGTTTTTTTAGTTCTGCATACCCGAATCTTCCGTTTTTGCATTTAATCATCAGCTTGTCCTGCATCACGGGATAAGCATCCAGAATTTCCTTTAATTTTTCTACTGATTCCACAATATCCCCACCGATTTCGCAGGTGAACATCAGCTTCTTTCCGGAGAATTCTTCCAGCATCCTCTTAAAAAATTCTTCCAATGGAAGCACCTTTTCTTCCGGATTTAATCCATATCGGAATTTCATCTGCTGAAGCTCTTGCAAGGTGTAGGAACGAACCTCTCCGGTTCCCTCTAGAATTCTGTCAATCGTCCAACCGTGAAAAGCAATCAGTCTGCCGTCTTTGGTCAGGCGGGTATCAATATCAATCACGTTAGCACCCAGCTTCACGCTTTCTATCGCAGTGCTCAATGTGTTTTCCATATATTTTTGGTTGGAGGAAATCCCTCGATGCCCGATGATAACAGGAGGTGCAATCACCGCAGGGAGTTCCTTGTACCTGCCCAATAATTCTGCCAACAGCTTCGGCTGCCCGGTAACAATACCGCGACACCCGCTGATGAACAGATGATGAAGTAGAACAGCACTGTTCTCTTTGGCAAATTGCCAAACCGAAATCAAGCGTTGCTTCAGATAAAATACCTGCTCACTACACCATTCCTCCCGGGTGCAAACCAAATTCACCTGATAAGAATGAGCAGTTTTCACAACGGCATCCGGTTCTGTATTCTCCGGCACGCACCAGACTCTTCCCACCTGAGAATATTCCTGATAGCAGGCAGTGATAATCTCCAAATCGTCAGACGCAATAAAGCAATCCGTTATCTGCTCTGTTTTTAAGCGAAACAAAAGCTCCACAGCGGTGGGATAATGCTTGGTGTAAAACACGGGCACAGCATTCCCTATTTTTTTGATAAAAGGCAGCAATCTGCTGTTCTCGTTATAATAGGCAGATAAAATGTGGGAATGTTTGTCCAAATCAATCCAGATAAGCTGAGATTCTCCTCCCTCGGGGTAAATTCCGATAACAGCAGGGGGATTCACAATTTTTGTTTTAACAAAAGGCAGCGTCACCCCGTAGTTCTTACCAAATAAAGTGAGGCTTCGCTTGCTGTCTGCAAGCCGCACAGCCACCCCTCTCCACTTGCTTTGCAGTTGTTTTAACATCTCCACACCACCTTTATTGTTGCAGATACTCCCGATAACTTCTTGTCAGGTCAGAAATTTCGATATTGTGACGGACACCTCTTTTTTCCACGGGAGGCAGCTGCATATAATCACGATAAATTTTTATCAAAACAGCCTCATAATTTTTCGGGCAACGGTAGGATTTCTCGCCAAACGGAAGCGGCATAACCTCCTCATACACTTCCCTCGGAACATAAGTTTTCATTTTATAACCGGATAATAAGCTTCCAACCGTTTCGGACTTATCATAATCATATTTGGATAAAATTTTATCTAGCTTTCTCTGTAATTTCTGCTTGTTCGTGAACATAGATAAAACGCCCTTCACAAGCTTCCTGAGACCACTTTTCTCCACATAGGGAGTATCCCAAAAATAACGGATTAAAATACATTGAAACACAATTCTTTTATTGTGAAGATACTGCATTTTTAACCCTTTTGGAACTCCGTCATAAGGAAAAATATCCACATAAACACCATGATTCATCTTAAGATGCTTCACAGGATGTTCCACATGAGTGGTTTCGCTGTTTCGCACCTTGGCAAAATTCTGCATATATTCGGGATCGGTTTCATAAGTTTGCACAAACAAATGCTTAGGCAGCAAATCCCCTGCGATTTTCAAAAATTTATTATAATCACTTCTGGGCATACCAATATCAACATCATCATCCCAAGGAATAATATCCCGATGACGAACAGCACCCAGCAAGGTTCCGGCTACCAGGAAATACCTTAAATGATTCCGGTCACAAATATCCACAATTGCATCCAGAATATTTTTTTGCTCCTTTTGAAGTTCTTCTAAATTCTGATACATACTATCCCCTCTGTTTTCCACTTGTGTGAATTCTATAAACAATCCTACAGCATAACCGCCTGAACTTCTTTGATATCATATTCACCGATTTTATAGGTTTGCATAACACTCATCCTTTGTACCAATTATTTTTGATGACCGGCGCCAAGCTCATGGGACCGTTTTGATATTCGGGGATTGTTTCTCCCGAAAGCAGTGCATTGGCAGACAGTAAAAACCGTTCTGCCGCACAAGATACATTCCATTCTCTCTCCATACTTTGATATGCCTTTTGACTCATCGTCTCCCAACGTTCAGGATGGTCCAAAAGTAGTTTGACTTTTTGATAAAAATCGAAAACATTCCGATATAACAAACCGTTTTCCCCATCTTTTATCAGATAGGGCGCGGCTCCGATAACACTGTTTGTCACACAAACACAGCCGCTGTTCATTGCTTCATTCAAAACAGCTCCCCACCCTTCACGCTTCGTGGAAGTAAAGAGGAAAATGTTTGCTTTTTCCATATGGTCTCTCACCTTTTCGGGAGGCATAGAACCCAAAAACGTAATACAGTTTTCCAACTTGTTTTTTTTCACATATGCTTTTAGTTTTTCTTCCAGAACACCGGTTCCAATCACTTGAAATTGAAATTGATAACCATTGTCATGAAGCTTTTTTGCTACTTTGATCGCATCAATGGTACGTTTCCAATCAATCATACGCCCTACCCACAGAATCTGCGGAATCTCGTGTTTCTTTCTGGCAGATAATTCCCCTTTGGGATAGCTCAAAAATGCAGGGAAATATCCCCAACGATAGCATTTTTTTTCAAAGCAATGCAACAAACTTAAATCATATGGCGTAAATGAACTGGCAGACAACATATAAAAATTGGAGTTCTTAGCCGGTACCTGATAACGAATCTGCAGATTTTTTTTAATATCCGGGCGAAGTAAAGACAATCTGCCCCGCTTAAATAAACGTTCGGTATATAAAAATGTCAGTTTGTTTTGAGAAATTCTTTCCCGAAGCAATTCGGGATGCCCCGACCCAAAAATAACCACATCGCTGTCAATGGCAAGCTGTTTTGCCAATTCGTAGTTTTCTTTGCTGCAACTTACGTTGATAAGATAGGGAATGTTTTCCCCCTCATAGGTGGAATAGCCTAGTTTTTTCCGCTCCTCTTTAATGTCTTTCATAACTACAAACCGAAAGGAATCCCCCAGTTTTTGATACATTTCTTCGCAAAATGGTTTCTGATGATGACTCATTACATTACTGTAAAATGTAAGTTTCAAACGCTATTCCTCCCTTCTCTGTCAAAATTATGATTCTAAAACCTTATGATAAATCCCCACAAGGGTTTTGCCGTAATTCTGATTTTCATATTCCTGTCTGATAAATCTGGAAGCATTTTGCCCCAGTGATACGGCAAAATCCGAATCCAAAAACAATGTTTTGATATGATACGCTAAGAGTTCATATTCCTCATAGCGATACAACAGTCCGTTTTGTTTATGGACTATGGTTTCATAAATATCCCCTGCAAAAGCAGATACTACAGGCATTCCCAAGGTCATCGCCTCTCGTAAGGTTGCCGATTCGTTTTCAATGACCGAAGGCATAATAAATACGTGACTTTTTGTCATATACTCTGCCATTTGTTCGGAAGACAAGGCTCCCAAAAATTTCACATTGTTCTCTAAGCCGTATTTTTGAATCAGTTTTTTCAAATACGTAATATACGTTGGTTCAAACAACCATCTTGGATTTCGGGAAGCAATGCTTCCGGGAATCTGCAATAAAATATCGGGATATTCTTCTTTTAACAGATTGACTGCCTCAATCGCCTGATGAAGTCCCTTATACGCCGTACGCCCCGCCAGACAGAATAAACTGTGTGGCTTGGCATCTTGCAGGCTCCAGCTTTTTTCAAAAAATACGCTTCTGATAGGTAATTTATCAAAATAAACGGGAAGCTTTGGCATTTTCATCTGATATTGCATCAGTGCCCATTCATTATCCGAAAAAATGGCGGCAGATTTTTCAATCATACGAAGCTCCAGTTCCGCCTGTTTTTCCATAAAACGAGAATCTTTGTCATATTTATTGGCTTTTAAACCATCAAAAAAAGAAAGTTCCTGTTTCATTTTGCGAACAGACAAATGTCCGTTCGGATATTTACTGATGGAATTGATAGCCCCCTGAATTCGATACACAATGGGAATATTTTTGATTTCTTTTGCCAAATCGTAACCGATGGAATATTCGGTTCCCCATATGTGAATCAAATCGGGATTGATTTTTTTTATTTCCGAAACCCAAACGTCAAGTTTTTCCTTCGAGGTGCTTTTTCCACGGGAGCATCTGCCCAAGTTCAGGCAAACATACTCCACCCTACCTTCTGTTTTACGGCGGGTTTCCTTGATTTTTGTGGTGGTAAGAATGGTGAGCTTCACATCACCATCTGCTTCCAACAATGATTCCATCGCACCATCAATCCAGGTACCGCTTTGAGCACGGCTTAACTGCAATGCTTCGGAAATACTACCAATGGGAGAATTTAAAATCCATAGAATATTCATGCCAACTTCCAACCTTTACGAACCATAGATTTGCCAAAAGAAATAATATGGCGAAATCCCGAGACTCTGGGACTTAAAAAACATATAACCTGGCAACAGAAGCGCAAATGCCGATGCCACATAACGAGTATTTCTGTCTTCGATTTCTGTGATAATATTTCCTAAAAGCACTACATTGAAAATGTAAAAATACTGATTCATACGCCCAATCATATTGGAAGACATCGATAATACCTGAATGATACCATAAAAAAATGAGCCGGTAAAACAAAGAGAAAGAAACTTCTCGTGAGCTTCATCCTTGATTTTTCTGCGTTCCCAGAAGAACAGACAAAACATCGGAATTAAAAGTGCAACCGCTACCAACAGTGGATTTACCTGATGCTTATCACTTACCAAGCCGTATACTTCGTATTTGGTAGGCATAACATAAGACAAAAGTGGAATCAAAACCGGCCTTAACACAATGCAGGCAACCGAAAAGCCTGAAATAATCCATCCGCTTAGCTTTTTAATTTTAATATATCTTGCAAAATAAAATACCACAAAGAAAATTGCAGACTGATGAAAAGTAGAAGCCAACAATACCATCAAGAAGAACTTCATCGGTTTTTTCTCTAAAATATAGTCAATCCCCAACCAACATATACAGCAGGCAATGGACTGACGAATTCCGGACATAGACATGGTAAAGAGTCCGATGGTTGTGTGCAGATAAAAACCCCAGAATGGATTTTTGCACCATCTATAAATCAGTCGTGACATACAAACGGCAACAAACAAGCCATATAGCATTAAGTAAATTTCATCAGGCACATGAAGAGTATACAAAAGCTTCCCAATCAGCGTAAAGCCAAGCTCTTTTTCCAGCCAGATATCCCATTGTGTGAAATACTCCCAATCGTAGAAAGCAGACGCATGGTATCGGCTCAAATAACGAGGGGTATCAATCCCAACCAGTTGATGACGAAAGCCCATAATCACAAACAAAGTAAAGCCTGAAATCCAAATAAAAAATTTACGTCTCTTTTCCAAGCCTTCTTCCGATATTTTATTGTCCTGATACAGCAGATAGTAAAATGCTATCAACCATACTAAAATCATAAATACATAAGGTGTCATACGCTAACCTCTTTATAAAATCGATTGTCATCAGACTGCTTCTGTTATGTTCCGTATGTCTGCCAAAAGAAATAATAGGGAGCAATCCCCAGACTTTGGGATTTAAAAAACATATATCCCGGCAACAAAAGTGCAAATAAAAATATAAGATATCGGGTTTTATAATCTTTGATGTCTGCAATGACATTACACAAAAGCACTACATTAAACAAATAAAAATACTGGCTCATTCGTCCGATCATATTGGACGAAAGCGACATAATCAAAATCACCGCATATAAAAAAGAACCAAAAAAGCAAAGCGAATATCTTGCTTCTTCCGCCGATGTGAGAACTTTTCGCCGATCCCAGAAGAACAAACAAAACATCGGAATTAACAACGCAACCCCAACCAAAATGGGATTGATGGGATATTTGTCACTAATCATCCCGTAAATTGCATATTTTTCCGGCATCCAATTGGAAAGAAGCTGGACCAGCAGCGGTCGTAAAAAGAGAACACTCAAACAAACAAACCAAAGAAGCCATCCGCCGCCTTTGCGGATTTTAAAATATCCGAAAAAATAAAATGCCAGAAAGAAAATCGCAGACTGATGAAAGGTGGATGCCAAAAGCACCAAAAGAGCAAACCGTATAGGCTTTTTCTTTAAAATATAGTCCGTTGCCAACCAACAGATACAACAGGCGATGGATTGCCGCATCCCCGACATTGACATGGTAAACAGTCCGATGGTTGTATGGAAATAAAATCCCCAAAAGAAATTTTTGCACCATTTGGAAATCAAATGGGTGATACAAACCGAAATAAACAGTGCATACAACAACAGATACGTCTGATTCCCGACGCCTAACACACTCAGCAGTTTCCCAACCAAAGTGAATCCCATTTCATCGCGAATCCAGCCGCTTGTTACCGAAAAACTACTCCAATCCAACTTCGCACTGCTACGATATCGGTCCAGATATCGGGTGGTGTCAATACCAACATATTTATGACGAAGTCCCATCACTAAAAACAGCACTACGCCGGAAAAGATAAGATATTGTCTCTTTTTCTTTTCCATCCTATCTTCACAAGAAGGCTTACTCCCGGGGCGATAGACCATAAAATAGTATCCCGCCAACCAGAAGACAATCATAAAAACATATGCAGTCATGTAGTCCTCATTTTAAAGTTTATTATAGATTTTCGCGATACCAATCCACAGCCAACGCAATGCCCTGGCTGAAATCATAATCAGGTGCATAGCCCAACAGTTTTCTTGCTTTAGAGATATCTGCATTGGAATGTTTGATATCGCCGGCACGGTCGGGACCAAAATTGGGTTCGATATTTTTCCCTAACAATTCACAAAGTTTATAATATAAATCAATCAGATATTCCTGACCGCCGTATGCTACATTAAAGGCTTCTCCTGCGGCATCTGAACCGGAGAGCATACCTTTTAAATTTGCTTCAATTACGTTTTCAATATAGGTAAAGTCACGGGACTGTTTTCCGTCACCGTTGATGGTGGGCGCTTCATCATTTAACAGCGCTTTCACAAATTTCGGAATCACTGCCGCATAGTATCCGTGTGGATCCTGACGGCGACCAAATACGTTAAAATAACGGAATCCAACCGTTTCCAGTCCATACAATCTGGTATAAAGACGGGCATATTCCTCATTGGTTTTCTTAGTTAAAGCATAAGGAGACAGCACTTTGCCCACCCGTTCTTCGGTTTTGGGAAGATTGGGCTCATCTCCGTAAACCGAGGAACTGGACGCATATACAAACTTTTTCACGCCCTTCTGCCGTGCCGCTTCCAGCATATTTAAAGTACCGCGAATGTTGATTTCTTCATACAAGAGCGGCATTTCAATGCTTCTGGGAACACTTCCCCAAGCTGCCTGATGAGAGACATAATCAATTCCATCGCAGGCCTTCATACAAGTGTCCAAATCCCGGATATCCCCTTCTAATAATTCAAAATTTGGGTTTTGGAGAAATGGCGCAATATTTTCCCGTTTTCCGGTAGAAAAATCGTCCAGACAACGAACAAAAAAGCCCATATTAAGAATTGCTTCACAAATGTTAGAGCCGATAAAGCCTGCTCCACCTGTTACCAAAAACCGAGAATTTTCGGAAAATTTCAAATCCTTGTAACCCATAATTTTATAATCTCCAATAGTTATAATCTAAACCTTCTGCTTCTTTTCTGTCTAATACACCCTTGATATCCACCAACACTTTTTGATTGTTGGGAACATCTTTAAAGAATTGATCAAAATCTGACAAATTCATTTTCATAAATTCTTCGTGGCCTACTGCAATAATCACGCAGTCCACATCACGAATGTCAGACAGCTCACAGAAAGAAATGCCGTATTCGTGCAAAGCTTCCGCTTTGTCTGCCACCGGGTCATACACCATAGGCACCACGTCATATTCTTTCAATTCGTTCATAATATCAATCACACGGGTGTTACGGGTATCCGGGCAATTTTCTTTAAAAGTGAATCCAAACAACGCCACTTTTGCGTGTTTGATGGAAACATCGGCACGAATTAAGTTTTTGATGATATTTTCCGCCACGTATTTGCCCATGTCATCATTGATGGTACGGCCGGACAAAATAATCTTACTGTGATAGCCCAGTTGTTCAGCCTTATAGGTGAGATAATAAGGGTCCACACCGATACAATGACCGCCAACCAGACCGGGGAAGAATTTCAAGAAATTCCATTTGGTTCCTGCAGCTTCCAAAACTGCTTTGGTATCAATACCCATTTTGTTAAAAATGATGGATAATTCATTCATAAATGCGATGTTAATATCACGCTGAGAGTTTTCAATTACCTTTGCTGCTTCGGCAACTTTAATGCTTTCGGCACGATGAACACCTGCTTCTACCACCAGTTCATACACTTTGGCAACGGTATCCAAAGTTTCTTCATCCATACCGGAAACAATCTTCACAATAGTTTCCAATCTGTGAACTTTATCACCGGGATTGATTCTCTCGGGAGAATATCCGATTTTAAAATCAACACCGCATTTCAATCCGCTTTCTTTTTCCAAAATCGGCACACAAACTTCTTCGGTAACACCCGGATATACGGTGCTTTCAAACACCACAACAGAACCTTTGGTCAGATTCTGCCCCAAGATTCTGCTGGCACCTTCCACAGGTGTCAAATCAGGTGTATGATCCGAATTTACGGGAGTGGGTACTGCCACAATGTGAAATTTTGCTTCCTGCAGCTTTTTGGGGTCAGCAGTAAATTCCACCGTTGTATTTTGAATTGCTTCATTCCCAACTTCTTTTGTGGGGTCAATCCCCTGCTGATACAGTTCAATTTTTGCTTTGTTTAAGTCAAAACCGATGACATCCACTTTGTTTGCAAAAGCAACTGCAATAGGCATTCCCACATAACCTAAACCAATCAGAGAAATTTTTTCCTGACGATTGACAATTTTTTCATATAAATTCATTGTTATTCCACCTTCCCGATTTCTCGTAAGTAGTGATCTATAATAATTTTGCGGTCATACTCCCGCTCCATTTTTAACCGTCCTAAAACGCCCATCTCACGTCGTTCTTCATAAGACAGACTGATAAATTTGCGAAATGCTTCTTCCAATGCGGAAACGCTCTTTGCTTCAAACACATAACCCGTGCTGCCGTCATCAATCAATTCCATACATCCCGGGATTTTACTTGCAATGCAGGGACGCCCCGAAGCAGCACTTTCCAAAAGCACATTTGCGGTTCCTTCGTGATAAGAAGGAAGCACAGTCGCAGAATGATTTTTGATAAATTCTTTCACATTTTGTTGCTGTCCCAACGGGTTTACTACATTACCTTCATTTAACTCCTCAAAGATTTGCTTATATTCTTCTTCACAAAAACCAACCAAATCAAAGGTGATTTCGGGATAATCTTTTCGGATATTTCTGGCTGCCTGCACCAGTTCTCCCACTCCTTTATCCCGCATCAGTCTGCCGATAAACAAGAACGAAATGGGTTCATTTTCCGACGGATAGTCCTGATAGGTATAATCAAAAATATTCACGCCGGAACCAGGGAGGAGAACATGATTGTTGGCAATCGCTTTTTGCTCTTTAAAAAATTCCAGATTCTGACTGTTCTGAAAGAACAGACAGCTTGCATATTTTGCCGACATACGGTATAACATCATCAAAAGTTTTGCCACGATGCCACCGTTATGTACGGCTGAACCCAATCCCGTAATGTTAGAAAGGAAGGGAACCTTTGCCATGCGGCAGGCAAGTCCGCCATAAATATTTGGCTTGATGGTGTAGGTTAACACCACGTCAGGTTTTACTTGTTTGAGTATTTTTTCATATTCGAAAAACAATTTCAAATCCGCTATGGGATTCATTCCCCGTCGGTCTACAGGGGTTTCAATATAGTGACAACCCATTTGCTCCATATCTTTCACTCTGGGTCCCATCGGCAAAGAAATATGCACTTCATAACCGTCAGAAATCAGCCGTTCCAACAGTTCTTTACGAAAATTATAAAGCCCCATATCCAGATTGGCAAGAATCAATACTTTTTTCATGGATTAGTTCACCTTTCTTGCAGGAACACCGATGTAGGTTCCTGCCCGGGTAATATTTTTCACAACTACGGCACCTGCACCAACAATAACATCAGCACAAATTTCCGTATTATTCTTCACTTTGGCACCAACACCAACGTGGGTTCTTTCCCCCACACTCACCGTACCTGCCAAAGCCGCTACGGGAGAAATATGCACATAATCAGAAAGCGTATTATCATGCTCCACCACCGAAGCTGTGTTAATAATGCAATGTTTTCCAACTTTGGCATCTGCATTTAAGACCGCATTTGCCATCACGCAACTGCCTGTTCCGATTGTCACCCCTTCCGCAATCACCGCAGTGGGATGAATGGCAGTATAAAAGGTGGCATCTTGCATTTTGTTGGCAATTTGTTCCCGAATGGAATTATTTCCGATGGCAATGATAAATTCTTTCTCCGAAAACTCAGAATACGCATCGGTTTTTCCTAAAACAAAGGCATCAAAAAATTCGCTTCCGACTTCTTTGGTGTCATCTAAAAATCCAATCAAGTTATCTCCTGATTTTCTCACAATGTCGGCAATCACCTTGGCGTGTCCGCCGGCGCCTATGATTATCACATCTTTATGCATCTTGTTTACTTCCTTTAAAAGGCTCCATCGTAGCAGCCCCGTCCTGATTGATGCCTTCCTGCTTTGCAAAGGCTTTCCATACAGTCAGAAAAATGATTTTCACATCTCCAAAAAAGGTGATGTTTCTGACATATTCCACATCCAGTTGAAACTTTTCTTCCCAAGTGATGGCGTTTCTGCCGTTCACCTGCGCCAAACCCGAAAGACCGGGGCGAACATCGTGACGATGCTTTTGTTCTTCGTTGTATAACGGCAGATACTGCACCAAAAGCGGTCTTGGACCGATGATAGACATATCCCCTTTTAAAATATTGATGGCTTCGGGAAGCTCATCCAAACTGGTGGCACGAAGAAACTTTCCGAATTTGGTCAAACGCACCTCATCGGGAAGCAGATTTCCATTTTCGTCCCGTTTGTCGGTCATGGTGCGGAATTTATAGAGTTTAAATATTTTTTCATCTTTGCCGGGACGCTCTTGTGTAAAGAACACCGGTCTTCCCAAAAAGATTGCCACCAGTAACGCAACAATGAGGTATAACCAGCAAAACACCACAAGTGCCAACAAAGAACAAATGATATCCAAAAATCGTTTTCCGAATTTACGATACATTTTTTTACTCCTTTTAGAATTGAGCTTTGATAATCTGGATAACGCGATTCTGCTCTTCTTCGGTCATTTTGGTATCGGAAGGCAAACAGATTCCCGTTTCAAAAATTTCTTTGGAAACATCACCATCGTGCATAAAATAGTCACAATCCTGATAGAAGGGTTGCAGATGCATGGGTTTCCAAATGGGACGAGACTCAATGTTTTCTGCTTCCAGTGCTTCCATCAGCTTCACGGGATCCATTCCCCGAACAGTCATACAAGAAAGCCAGAAATTGGGAACCCCATAGTCACACACAGGCATCATATCCACCGGTAATGCTGAAAACGCTTCTTGATAAGTATGAAAAATCTCGGTTTTCTTTGCCACACGCTCGTCCAAAGCAGTCAACTGACCACGGCCGATTCCGGCACAAATGTTGGACATTCTGTAATTAAAGCCAAGCTCTGTATGCTGATAATGACGAGCCGGGTCACGAGACTGGGTAATCCATTTTACAATTTTTTCTTTTTCTTCTTTGGTTTTACAAAGAAGCATTCCACCACCCGAAGTGGTGATAATTTTATTACCGTTAAACGACAATACCCCAAAATCACCAATGGTACCGGTCATTTTCCCTTTGTAGGTGGCACCCAGGCTCTCTGCCGCATCTTCCACAACGGGAACATTATGTTCGTTGGCAATTTTTAAAATTTGGTCATAATCGGCAGACTGACCGTATAAATTCACAACCACAATGGCTTTGGGATTGGGATATTTCCGGAAAGCTTTTTCCAACGCAACCGGCGACATATTCCAACTGTCGGGTTCACTGTCGATAAACACGGGAGTACCGCCTTCATAAACAATGGGATTACAACTGGCTGCAAAGGTCATTGAGGTACAAAACACCACATCCCCTCTGCCAACACCCAGATAGCGAAGCGCCATATGTAATGCTGCCGTACCGGCCGACATGGCAATGGCTTGATTGGCACCTGTTTTTTTGCACATCTCATTTTCAAATTCAGTCACATTTTTCCCCAAAGGAGCAATCCAGTTGGTTTCAAATGCTTCGTTCACATATTCCATTTCTTTTCCGCACATATGCGGTGAGGATAAAAAAATTCTTTCCCCCATGGAAACACACCTCCAACAGGTTTTAAAACCAAAAAAAGATATAATTTAACTACAATATTATAACACACCAACTTTGAAATAGCAATAGTTTTTGGGGATTTTCTATGAGATTTTCCACGAATTTTTTTCTTTTTTTAACATTTTTCACCATAAAAAAAGAGAAAGCTTTTTCATTTTTCAAAACTTTCTCTTTTTTATGAATTATTTTTGATATCTTCCAATCAGTTCTGCTTTTTTTATACTTTTTTCTTGCTGATAAACAGAACGAATCTGACCAACCAATGTGATATCCCCTCCGGTTCGATTCAATTCAGCAGACAGTTCCGTAAGCAACGCTTCCATCTGTCTGTCACACTCGCCTTCTAAGGCGTTTCCTCGTTTGAGATATTGTGCCATCAACTCCCGTTTGGTTCCTTTTTTTGACCGATAATCGGAAAGTGCCTGATTTACCAGTCCCTCAATTTTTCCGGTGTAGCCGGAACGAAGCACATAAATACGAGCAAGAATCGAGTCTACCCCGGAAACGGAATCGGAAAACTCCTGAGTCTGCTCTGTAACCTCAGTTGCTGTCACCTTTTCAATCGGCTGGATGGTTTCAGGCAATTCCATAGGTTGCAGTTTGGCTTCCTCCCAGGGAATCTGCCCGGTAAGAACTGCTACTGCTACCTCCTCCGCCAATTCTCCTTGTATCAGCATCGTCACACCTTCATCGGGCAACTTGGAAAAATCAACAGCGGGATACTGCTTTGCAATTTGCTCCATAACCTGCTCGGTTTTCTTTTGAATTTCCTGTCGTTTTTCGGGTGTATAGGTGATTGCATACCGAATGGCGGTGATGTTGTTCCATTGCCAATAGGCAACCCCGACAACCACCGCAGAAAACACGAAAAAAATCAAAAGCAAAACTGCTGTTTTTCGCTTCATAAAACGCTCCTTTTTAGGTTCCAAGATAAGAAAAATGCATATAGTCTTTGGGGTTAGACCAAGCATCACCACCCCAGGTAAATCCATATTTTTCAAACGCATTGACCACGTCACCATAGGGGGTTACGGAATATGGATTTTCATAAGGTTTCCAACATTCACCGATAACGGTGCCGTCTTTATAGACACAATAGTTTTCATTGTAGTTCAAATCAATGGCAGTACCGCTGTTATGTTCACTGCGTCCGCCACGCCAAGAATAAGCACCAGCATCTTTCACAGGAAATTTTTCTTCTCCGTGAAAGATTTCCAAAAATACCAGTTCTACCTTGTCGGCAATTTGTGAATGAACCGTCAACTGCACAGAAGATTCATACTTACTGCCGTCAGCTTTCATTTTCCAGACAGGAACCGTAACGGTAGTTTGCATAGCATCTGCTTCCTCTTTGGTTTGCGGTAAACCGGCTGTAATTTCATCCATTACTTCAGTGTGTATTTTCGGGATATAGACACTTTTTTCCAGAGTTTTTCCGTTAGCAGATAAGGAAAATTGGTAGGTACGATTGGGATACAAATACAATTTATGATCATACTGATCCACATAGTGATACACATTGGGGCCGTTAGGCGGGATATCGCCCTCATAACGGGAATTTCGCTGTTCGGTAACACTCAGAACATATTCGGTTCCCGGTGCCAAACGACTCCAGCTGACAGTCAACTCTCCTGTTTGGAGATTTCGCTCCAGATTCCAGAAAAGTTCGCTGTTAAGCTCCGAAAAAGCACCTGCTGCATCAAGTGGTAAAGAACGCACCAAAAGCGTGATAGCTTCTTCCCGGGAAACGGTTTTCCGGGGACGGAAGCTTCCGTCTTCATAACCGGTTATCACACCGTCATTATAAGCTTTTGCCACATACGGCTTTGCCCAATCGGAAATGGTTGCAAAATCGGTTAACTGCGTTGTGTCATAGAAATCCGGTAAAGAAATTTCTGTTTTTTCATAAACCGATTGCATCAGTATAATAATTTTAGCAATTTGCTCTCTGGTAACAGGGGTATCGGGAGAAAATTTTCCATCACCCACACCATTCATAACACCCAACTCAAACAAAAAATCTGCCTCATAGGAAGCATCGGAAAAATAAGAAGGTTTTCCTTTTGAAATTTTGGTTCCGGTGATATTTTCATAGGCACGAACCAAAACAGAAGCAAGTTCTCCTCTGGGCATGGTTTCTCTGTAATCCACAAAACCGCTTCCCATTAACACGCCACTATTTTTCGCCTGAAGCAAAACATCCTCTGCCCAGGTGCTGTAAGATGCCTCAACCATATGGCTTCCTAAAACAAAAGCCAAAAAGCAGAGCACAAATATCCGTAAGTTTCGTTTCATGCCAATCCCCCTTTTTTTGGTTATTTCTCTATTTTACATAATCCTCTCCATACAGCTCCACAAGGAAATAATCGCCGTCCGTACGACCTACCAAAAAGTAGCGAACAACCTGATCTTCTGTCAACGCAGAATCCATCAAACGATATGCCTCATTATACCAAAAACTTGCATTGGCTTTTACCACAGTATACTCCGAAAGACCGTAAGAACCTGCTAAAGTTGCCACATCTTCACAAAATGCGTAATGAAAACCAAAAAAATCTTCAATGGGAACAATTTCCATATCATGAAGGATTACTTTTTCATAAAACAAGCCGTTTGCATCATAATCCACATAAGTCTGCAATGCCCGTTTGAAATTGGAGCCTACTGTGTGATTCACCAGATATTCGTAATCACCGGTGCCTGCCGCATAAAAATATGCATAAACCAAATGTTCTGCCGGATTGGAAACCACATCTTCAAACAAAAAGGTTCTCTCAGGCAAAACAATCTGAGATTCCACAGGATAATTTGACTCGGTGGATGCACCATTTACATAAGTTAACGACATATAATTAACGATTTCTTCCTGCGTAAGTTGGGGTTCTTCCGCTGTTTCATCCAAAGTTTCTTCCTTTGATTGACAAGCTGTTAAGCAAAGTATCAGTGCCAACAATAACAACAATAATTTTTTCATTTAAATTCTCCTACTTGATTTTAGAATATGCAACCTACACTGAATTTCTTTTCTCATTCGACACCAGAGAAGATAAAAAGTTCCCTACAATAATTCCCGTGGGTTGGAAATATTTTTGCCAAAATGTGTACCAAACATTGCAACTGCGCCAACCGCTAAATAAAGACCTGCATAAATAATGAAAGCCATTTCCAACATCTCGAATAATAACCAGGTGGACAACAGATAGACAACCGCCGATACCACAGGAAGCCACCATTCCCGGTTCAGTTTAAATCCGCAAAGAATCCCCTCAATAATAAAGAATAAGGGATTTACGACAAAAAACAAAATCAAACAAATTGCCATTCCGTTCATCCCTGCAAAAAGCACCGTAAGCCAAGGACAAACTAAAAATAAAAACAGTGAAATTCCTATCAAAATCAACGCTTTTTTCATAGCATCCTACTCCTTTTGTTAATTTTTTTACCAAAGAAACGGAATCAGCCGATATTTCACGGTTTCCCGATAGATATCATATCCCGGAAGTTCCGCTATCAAGAGTTTTTCTTCATTTTCGATGCGTTTTGCAATGAGAAACGGGTACCCAAAAAACACAAAAAATGAAACTACAGAACCCAAAATCAAAGGCATTGCCAAAAACATCAACACCGTAGCAGCATACATCGGATGACGTACAACCCCGTATAACCCCGTGGTAACTACCTGCTGATTTTTTTGAATCTCAACGGTACGGCTTACATACTGATTCTCTCGCAACACCAAAGCATATAGAGAGTATCCTATCAGAAATATAACCGAAGCCACAACCGAAACCCATTTTGGCAACAGATACCAACCAAAACGAACCGTAAACCCGGACAAAAGAAATCCCACAAAAAACATCAGTCCCGAAACCGCAACAACCACCTTCTGCTCAGGCTGTTTTTCTTTCAGATTCAGCCGTTTTCTTAAAAGAGACGGACTTTTTACAAGCATCAAAATCCCTGCAAAAAACATAGGCACAAACAAAATCACTAAAAGAAGAATTCCATTGGCAAAGATTCTGCCGGCAGGCAAAAAGATGAGGGTTCCAACTAAAATAAATCCCAATAAAAATTTAACGACTGCCTGAAAAAATAATCGAATCATCATAGATTCTCTCCTTTGATTCAATCATAATAACTGCAATTCCTTTTCTTCCTCATCATACCATATCAAAAACAACTTGTCAATTAAAAAAGCTGTAATTACCACAGTTGTCGATACATTACAGCTTTTTATCGATTTATTTTGCTTCATAGCCGAACATAGCCGCACCGAATGCAGCTTCTTCGGTATGTTCGGGAATGACAAGTTTCATCTCGAAAACATCTTCTAACACTTGTCTTAACACAGGATTTTTTCGGACACCGTTACCGGATGCAATCAGTTTGGTTACCTGTTTGTTTGGCATTTTCTGATACAAAGAAAACAACTCATTTGCCATGCCGTACAGCATCCCTGCCGAAAAGGCTTCGGGCGTAAAATTATCTTCTCCGATGTTCGTAATTTTCCCACGCAAGTTGGGATTCTCACGAGTGCCGGCAAAGGTGGCGAAAATTTCTGCAACCTTTTTATTTTTGATTCCATCTTCTGCCAGAGAATTCAGCACATCGTAATACGATTTATCTTCCAGACCGCATTTCACTGCAAATTGACGGAAAAATTTTTCCAGCAACGCATAGGACCGTCCTCCGCAAAGACAAGAACCGCTATACAAAAACTGTTCTCCGTCAAAAGGACGAGCCTCAATCAGCAATGTTTCTTCCAGGGGAGATTCCTTCGATAGCAACGAAACCTGACTTCCCGTTCCGATATTCACCAGAACAGATTGTTTTGCATCGCTGGCACTCCCCATAAATGCCGCCTGATTATCCCCGATAGCAACGGCTACCGGAATTTTTTGAAATTCTCCCACAACAGTTTTATCTGCAGTTACACTGGGTAAAATTTCTTCACAAATTCCAAGCTTCTCAAGCGATTCTGTATCAAAGTTATTGCAACAAGGATCAAAAAATCCCCAGGATGCCGCATTGGTAATGTGCATCACGGGACGCTGAATCCCCGTCAGCTTCATCGTGATATAATCCATGATGGTTCCCACAAAATACGGTTTTTTTGGCACTTTATTGTTTAAAATCAGATGATATAACGTAGCCAAGCCATAGCCTGCCGGAACACGATATCCCGTAGATTGTGTAATTTTATCACAAGTGGAATCCTCTCCCAGGCTTGCCTGCATATCCTGCCAGGTGTATAAGGGAGACAACGCCTCTGCTTCTGGAGAAATCAACAAAATCCCGTGCATTTGTCCTGTCACACCGATGGAGGTAACCGGATATTTTTCTAAAATATCATTCAAAAATTTCCAAACAATTTCTAAAATCCGATTCGGCGATTGGATAGATTCGCCCAAAACATCAGAAGGAATTTTAGAATCATTTGCCACATTATAAATCTGCAGTACTTTTTTTCGCTGCGAATCCAATACAATCCCACTCACAGTCGTGGTTCCGACATCAATTCCGACAGCAATAGTTTGCATCTTATTCATAGTAGTTCCTTCTTATCTCATACGCAAGTCAAAATGACAAGGCAGCTCATAAGGCAACGCCTTGGGCTCAGTGAGGTAATAGAATGCAACCGAGGTAAAATCGTCATATCGGGGCGAGTGAATGGGCGGTGCATAAACCCCGTCATCAATGGTCATACGGAACGATTTATCAAAATATACGGGGTCCTTGTCGTGCCAACGATACAGAAGGAATCTCTGTTGCACATTGTATTTTTCACGAGTATCCCCTAAAATTGCATATAACCCTGCATACAGTCCGCTATAGGTCTGATACCATTCGGGAATGGTGTCGTTCCCGAATGCATAGGAACCGCAGAAATAGTCCTCGGTGCCGGTATAATTAATGGAAGGATAGGTTTCCCCGTCGATATACATTTTCGGTTCCCCTTCGCACCAGCACCAGCTCATACCGTTGACGCCAACGGCAAAGAACATTCCTGCAAAAAAGCCTTTTCCTTCCACATTGCCCAGAACTTCGTATGCTCTTCCTTTTTGCACCGGATGTTCCTGACGGTATACTGCGTGAAAATAGCCGGCATCTTCGGGAATTTCACCATAGTAACCAGCCACTTCATAGAACAAGCTGATAGGGCTGGTACCACGGTTTTCGATGGTGATTTTGCAATGTTTTCTGAAAGGCATTTCCCAATAACAGTTGTAACCACGAGTGGGTGCCAACATCACTTTAGACGAATTCAAGGTGATAATTTTATGGTCACGATCCACTCTCACATAGGAATCATCATAAGGATAACCAAAAAAGGCAGAAGCAGGTGCTTCCACAGAGGGATATTCTGCATTGTCCCAATACATACGGATAATGGATTCGTGACCGAGCAACCCACCAATCCAGATATGGTTAATCATACCGGGGCCATCTGTATCCAAGATTGCCATAGTTTCCCCCGGTTCCAACATAAAACGGGGATTTAATTTTTCACAGTCTTTTCCACGGGTTCCGCCGTTCCGGGCGCCGGTGGGATTTTCTGCGGTAAATGTAAAACTGACACGATTCGCAGGAATTCTACACATACTATTTACTCCTTATCTTCATTCCCAAAAAAGGGAAAAACATTCCATTTTTGTCAGTATAGCATACCCTATTTCAAATTGCAATAGATTTCGGTAATTCCAGCAAATATTCGCCCTCCACTTTTTCAGATTTCCCCTTGACATTCTCTTACGGTTATTTTATAATAACCGTAAAAATATACCAACATGGTAAGGGAGACAGCATTATGGAACTAAAAAACAAGAAAATTCTCTTTTTGGGGGACAGCATCACCGAGGGTGTTGGCGTGTCAACTCCCGACAAGCTGTATTGGAAACGGTTTGAAAATGACGGCTGTGAGGTTTACGGCTACGGCATCAGCGGTACCAGAATCGCCCGTCAGGTGTCCCTTCGTATCTACCCTTATGTGGACGACAACTATTTTGTGACCCGTCTGCCCAAAATGGAAGAAACCGCCGATGTGGTAGTCGTATTTGGCGGCACCAACGACTTTGGTCACGGCGATGCAGCTCTTGGCTCAATGAGTGACCGTACCGTCGACACTTTCTACGGTGCAACACACAATTTGTTTATATCCTTACAAAAGAAATATCCAAATGCCACCATGGTGCTGTTAACTCCCCTCCACCGCTTAAACGAAAAACGCTATTATAACGACCTAAATATCCGCACCGTAGGCGATTTAAAAACCTACCGTGATATTTTGGCAGAAGTAGCAGAATATTATAAACTCCCCGTGTTGGATTTGTATAACCTTTGTCCGATTAACCCCGAGTTGGAGGAACATCTAAAAAAATATATCCCAGACGGCTTACATCCCAACGATGAGGGACATGAATTGATTTATCAGATGCTACGGGATTTGTTGGTGGAATTGTAAAGACAGATAAAAAACGCACCGATATACTTTATATCGGTGCATTTTTTATAGAAAACAACAACTTATTTAAACAAATCCCAAATGCTGAAGCTTGTTTTATGATAAACCTTATTATAAAGAGCTTTTTTAGGATTCTTTACCCATCCCATCCCCTTTTTGCCATATCCCGGAATCAGAGCTTTTTTAACAGCTCTTTTTGCCCGACCGGTTGTTCTGGCACGAAAAGATTTTTTTAGTGATGGTGTTCTTAAACCAAATTTCATAATTTATTCAACAGTCTCTTTCTTGTTATTTATGATGATACCAACCACAGCTCCTGCAACAGCAAGTAAAAGTAAACCTGCAACACAAGCCACGATTCCACTAAAATCAGAATACAGCTCAATTTCTTGTGTATCCTCTAACCCGTTTACCGTAGTTGCCGTTACAACAACTGTACCGCTTTTTAGAGCAGTCAATACTCCTTTTTCATCAATACTTGCAATATCATGATCGGACACACTCCAAACAATATCTTTAAATGTAGTATTTTCCGGCATTATCTGAGCAGATAATTGTAAGGTATCCTTTACCTCTAATTTGGGAATATCTTTTTCATTTGTTTCAACATCATTCGGATATACCAAGGTAATTTCTGTAGCTTCTATCGGTTGAACGGTCAAAGTAACCGAATCGGATAACTCTTTATGTTTGACGGTGATTGTAGCCGAACCAAGTTCCAACGCCTTGATGACTCCTCGATCGGAAACACTGATAACAGATTCATCCGAAGAACTAAACGCTACCGTTTGATCGGTTGTATTCTCAGGTGTAAACTGATATTTCAGATTCGTTGTTGAACCTAATAAAATATCCGTACTACTTACCGAAAATGCGATACTCTGAGCCATAATTTCATTCACGGTAATGGTGAATTTTTTTGAAGTTCCTCTGGAAGTTTTGGCTGTAACCACTGCAGTTCCCACACCAACGGCAGTTAATTTTCCGGAAGATGTTACCGTAATGATGTCTTTGTCAGAACTTTCCCAGGAGATGGTGCTATCTTCAGCATTTTTCGGATATACAGACGCACTCAAATCAGCGCTACTTCCAATATCTATCTGACTGGGAACATTGATAGCTGTTATGTCAGTGGCATATACTTTCTGAGGTGCAACGTAAGAAGAAGTTTTAGACGACGAAGCAGAACTTCCGGTTGAAGTGCTTTTGGATGACGAAGAACTACTTGAAGTGCTGCTTTTGGATGAAGAGCTACTTGATGAAGAACCGCCTTTGTATGGACACACGCCACCCGAATGCAAATGTGCCGGATACCCGCCACAATGGTAATGATACGGTCCCAAACCACTTTTATTCTTATTATCCTTATGTCCGCCACTGGAATCGGTTCTTCCACTATGTGCTATCACAGATAATGACATAGCAAAAAGTACAAAACACGCTGTAATAAATGCAAACACTCGTTTCTTCATATGTAATAAACTCCTTTTAATATTTCAATCCACATTTTTATAAAAACACTGCTGAAAATTTTTTAGTCTTTACGAAAAAGATTGGTCATTTTTTCTTTTATAATGGTACTTCGCTCTGTTGTTTTCTCCTGTAATATTTTCACTTCAATAACAGCTCCGGCAACGGTACCATCCGGTAAACACTTTTTTGGAATATCGATTAAATCTCCGCTTTCCAGTTCTATGATTGCATAATCATTTTCAAATCTATCCACAATATATTTCATGTTTCTCTCCTCTATTGGGGCGGATTGCACCTTGAACAAGGTGTTAATCCCATTGATTTTGCTTCTGAAACAGTGGTTTCAATTTTACTTTTTAAATAAGAACAACCACTATTATGATATTTACTTCCGGTTTTTGTTCGATACACCACAGCATTATTTCCTACAACAGTCTGCGTTTGAATCTCGACTTTATTGCTTGTTTCTGATGATACTTCCTGAACTACCGGAGGAGCATTCGGTTGAATTACAGAATGGTTCTTATCAATCGAATAAGAGTTACCGTCACAAGTGAAAACAATTGTACCCACTTCATCTGTCCGATATATTTGAATTTGATTGTTATTTAATGCTGTTAAAATCTTCCGGGTGGGATGTCCATATTGATTTCCTTTTCCAACAGAAATAACTGCATATTTTGCTTTCACCCGTTGCAAAAATGCATCTGAGGTGGAAGAATTGCTGCCATGATGCCCAACCTTTAATACTTCTGCCGAAATGTCATATCCGGAATTTATAATATCCTGTTCGGCTGAAGTTTCTGCATCTCCCATAAATAAAAACGAATTTTTTCCATAAATCAATCTGACAACAGCCGAAGCATTGTTATTATCTGCATAATTTTTTTTAGGAGATACAAATTGAATACTCAAATCATTGGAACGAACGATGAAATTCCCAGCTTGTGCATATATGGCATCACATCCATTGGCGGCGATAGCATCCAACATAGTTTCAAAAATCTGAGTTGTGTGTTCCTTTTCCGGCATATAAAACTTGTCTACAGAAAAAGTATGCAGAATTTCCGGCATACCGCTGATATGATCAGCATCCGGATGGGTCGCAACAACATAGTTCAAATTTGTATATCCAAGATTACTGATATATCGGTTAACGATACCTTTTTTCGGTCCGGCATCAATCAACATCGTTTGCTGATTTGGTAATTCGATAAAAATAGAATCGCCCTGTCCAACATCAATAAAGTGAACT
This sequence comes from Clostridia bacterium, assembly GCA_045638525.1. GTDB lineage: Bacteria > Bacillota > Clostridia > UMGS1840 > UMGS1840 > SIG452. The sequence goes on along the minus strand of JAZUBQ010000008.1, from coordinate 2,722 downwards.
TTTAATGTGCTGCTATGTGTACTTGTTGGGGAAGCTGTGGGAACACTGCGTTTCCAAAGTGCCGGAATTGTAATATCACTGGCGGAACGATAATTACTAATCGTGATACAAGAATCTTCCTGCGCCCAAAAAACATCAAATTCAAACCCTTCTGCAACAAATCGAATAGGAATCATTGTCCGCCCGTTGATAATCTGCGGTGCAACATCCAAATTCTTTTCCACTCCGTTGATATAGGCAATATTAGAATCAATATTTAACTTTATACTGTCTTGAGAATAAGTTAGTGTTACACTCTTTGTGGAACTGTCCCACTCCACTGCCCCTCCAAAGGCTTCAATAATCGCTCGTATCGGAACCAGTGTTCGCCCGGCCTGAATAATCGGAGCTGTACCTCTGCCGGGGTCAATTTCTGATTTTTGTTCATTGACCATCATATCCGAATTATTAATTTGCAACACAATATCAATATGAGCATTAATATTGTTGCTAATCGGTGTTGTTGTATCCACTTGGGCACAAGCAGATAAACAGGTACATAACAAAAAAGCATAAACAAAAAAGAATGATGCAATCTTCTTAAATCTCATTACGTGTCCCACCTTTTCACAACATAATTCAGATTATGTTGTGAAAAATGTCAGAAAATGAATTAAAAGCATAAAAAAACTCCGCAATTTCACAAAATAAAGATTAAAAACTCTTTTGTTCATAACTCTACAATCACAGTATTTTGACTTTTGATTTAACCTATTGACTCAAAAAATTATTTATGATATAATAATAGAAAATTTTTCAATATATAAAAAAAAGAGATACAACATAATCTGAATTATGTTGTATCTCTTTTAGTATAACAAATCAGCAACCGTTTGCATTTGCATACGATGGATTTCGCCACTTTCAATCGTGTAAATTCTTGTTGTATTAACATTGGTGTGTCCTAATATATCCGCTAATCTTACAATATCTTTTTCCACGCTATAATATATTCTTGCAAATAAATGCCTTAAATTATGCGGAAATACTTTATCCGGCTCGACACCTGCTTCCTCACACAGCTTTTTCATATCAACCCATATATTACTTCTGTCCAACGACTTTCCACTTTTCGTAGCAAAAACAAACTCAGACTGATATGTTCGCTTCTCAGTATATTCCAGTAATATTTTCGCCAGCATGTCAGGGATGATGATAACTCTTATTTTATTTTTACATTTTACTATTGCTTTACGTTGCAACAATGCATCAGTTGTAATATACTGCAGTTCTGATACCCGAATTCCCGTCATACAAACTGTTTTCATCAAAAGATACAAACGTATCTTATTTTTTTTATTAGCTACCTCCAGTAATTTTCGATATTCTTCTTTCGTTAATTCTTTTTTATTATCAATGAATACCTGCTTTTGAATCTTCAAAGCTTTGATTTTAATCTCATGCCACTCCATAAATGCAAGAAAACTATTCAGGGAAGCAATTATGGAATTTACACTGGCAGGAGCATATGTTTCTAAGAGTTCCTTTTTGTATTCCAAAGCAATTAACTTAGTTACTTCTCTTCCATGAAGCCAATTCATAAAGAATGTGACATCACGAATATATTTTTGAGTGGTATTTTTACTTTTCTCTTCTTCTACTAAGTGAGTTTCAAAGTTCTTTATCAAACTGTCTGTAATAATTCTCATAATAATTTTCTACCTTTCTTAATACCATTTTTTATTTTTAAAAAAAGCATCCGCATTAATGAATGAACTGCACCAGTTTGTGCAAACAGTACAAAAATTCCCCCTATAGTAGTTTCTTTTATTCTACCATAGGGGGGTGCTTTTTGTCTATTGTCCATTTTTAACGGACCTGTTCATTAACTACGAATGCTTAGTTTATAATGTAACCAAAAAGCTTTGCAAAAAAGCAACGCGAAGCTAATTCCTTATTCACTGTACCCTATTTCCCTCTAAAAATCCGGGAGAAATACGGTTTTAGTGAAATATTACGCAAAGCGTAATATGAAATAATTTACCGAGTAAATTGTGAAATAGAAAGCTGACGCTTCCTGTGAAATAAAATAAATCCTTTCATCACACGCCGCAGGCGTATTTCACATTGCGGAACAATATTTCACGCCCGAAGGGTATTTCACAAATCCGCAGGATTTATTTCATTGAAAAAAGCACCGACAAAACTGTCGATGCTTTTTTTCTGGTGACCCGTGAGAGAATCGAACTCTCGTTACCGCCGTGAAAGGGCGGTGTCTTAACCGCTTGACCAACGGGCCAGATATGTTCCCGATACAGTTTCCCGTATCGGGATGGCGCCTTAAGATGGACTCGAACCAACGACCCTGCGGTTAACAGCCGCATGCTCTACCGACTGAGCTATTAAGGCATAAAACCGGCAACTATCTATCTTCCCGGGCAGTCCCCCGCCAAGTATTTTCGATGCATGAGAGCTTAACTCCCGTGTTCGGGATGGGAACGGGTGGGGCCTCTCCGCTGGTCACCGGTATGGTTAAAGGTGCTTCGCACTTCTTTGTGCTTGTACCTTCAAAACCGAATAATACTACTCACTGCTTATGATCTAAATTCTGTAACTTTGTTTCCTTGTATCACTTGTCTTGCATATCTTCTATGCTCTGGTCAAGTCCTCGAACTATTAGTATCGGTTAGCTCAATACATTACTGCACTTACACCTCCGACCTATCAAACACATAGTCTACGT
>JAZUBQ010000007.1:0-6971 GCA_045638525.1 Clostridia bacterium | reverse complement strand
TGCAATTCTTTTTTTGATGTGTTCTGCTACTTTGTTAATATCAAAAGGAATTTCAGGAATTAAGATAACATCCGCACCACCTGCGATACCGGAGGATAATCCTAAGAAACCTGCGTATCTTCCCATAATTTCCACAGTGATAATTCTGTGATGAGATTCTGCGGTGGTATGGATTCTGTCAATCGCTTCTGCCGCAACTCCTACTGCGGTGTCAAAACCGAAAGTAGTGTCGGTGGAAGATAAGTCGTTATCAATGGTTTTGGGTACACCGATTACCGGTACACCTAATCTTGCAAAGTCGCGACCGCTGGTTAAAGTACCGTCGCCACCGATGATAATCATCGCATCAATGTTGTTCTTTTTGATGTTTTCCACGCCAACGTGGGAAACATTTTTCTTTACCATATTGCCGTTTTCATCAGGTACTAAGTAATCGAACAAATTGTCTTTGTTGGAGCTATACAAAATAGTTCCGCCTCTATGTAAGATACCGGATGTGTTTTCTAAAGTTAGTTCTACGGTTTCATTGTTGTATAACCCTTTGTAGCCGTTTTTAAAGCCAACTACGGTCATACCATATTTTTCAATCGCAGTTTTTACAACTGCACGGATTACGGGGTTTAAACCGGGGCAATCGCCGCCGCCTGTTAAGATACCAATTCTTTTAATCATAATTCTTCTCCTGTTTTCCCTACCGTTTACTTAATACTTCTGCTTCGTATTTTTTGATTTCATCAAACCATTCTCTGTCTGCTTTTACACCACTCTGACGGCAATATTCTTCCCAGATATCGCCAAACGGCATGGTTTTTAATTCGTCCTGCATTACCTGAAGTTCGGTTAACTGATTTTCATTCTGCAATTTTGTAAGCAGTTCATTAGGAGTACACAGCGCATTCAAAAGAGCTTTCTGCCAGTTTCTGAACCCTAAAGTCCAGGCAGATACACGGTTGATGGATGCATCAAAATAGTCCAGTGCCATATACACTCGGTCTAAACCGTTGCATCTTACAATTTCTTTTGCCATTTCTCTGGTTTCGTCATCAAATAACACCACATGGTCACTGTCCCAACGGATGGGTCTGGTGATATGTAATGCAATTTCAGGGAAGAATGCCACTAAGGCAGGAATTTTATCAGATACCACTTCGGTGGGATGATAATGTCCGTTATCCATCAAAGGCAAACAACCTTCTCTGCTTGCCGCATAGGTCAAAGAGAATTCTGCACTACCAACGGTATATGCTTCTACCCCGATCCCAAATACTTTGGATTCCACACAAGGTTTCACCAGGTTTTTATCAAAGGGTTCGGATAAAATAGCATCAATGGATTCTTTGTATCGGATTCTGGGACCCATTCTGTCTGCGGGAATATCTTTAAAACCGTCACCAGTCCAGATGTTCATCACACAAGGAACGCCGGTTTCTTCTGCGAAATACTGAGAAATACGCACACAAGCTTTCCCGTGGTCAATCCAGAATTTTCTGGTTGCTTCATCAGGGCTGGACAGAGTCAAGCCGTCTTTTACTTTAGGATGAGAGAAGAAAGTGGGGTTAAAATCAATCCCCATATTTCTTGCTTTAGCAAACTCCACCCATTTAGCAAAATGCTTGGGTTCTAATTTGTCTCTGTCTGCAAATTCGCCCTTTTCAAAAATGGCATAACAAGCGTGCACATTTAATTTTTTCTTCCCGGGGCATAAAGACATTACCTTGTCCATATCTGCCATCAACTCTTCGGGAGTTCTGGCTCTTCCGGGATAGTTTCCGGTGGTCTGGATGCCGCCGGTTAAGGGACCTTCGGAATCAAAACCGTTTACGTCATCCCCCTGCCAACAATGAAGTGCCACGGGAATTTCTTTTAATTTATTGATTGCTAAATCGGTATCTACGCCTAATTTTGCATAGATTTCTTTTGCGAATTCATATCTTGTCATTTTCATTCCTCCGTTTTTCGTATAGTTACAATTCCTCCACAATGCCATAATCTGCATATTCAAAGATTCTGGCGTCTTTGTCGGGATTGATTGCGATTACGGTCTGGCTTCCTTCTATGGCACAAGTGTGATGGATTGCACCGGAAATTCCTACCGCAATATAAATTTTGGGACTTACCGTTTTTCCCGTTAAGCCAATTTGTTTCTCATAAGATGCACCGTTTAGATCCACAAGTCCACGGGATGCTCCTGTTTCTGCACCAAAACGGTTAGCAAGTGCTTCCAGTTTGTCCAACTTATCTGCAACGCCTTTCCCTCCTGATACAATAATATCAGAACTTTGCGTTTTGGTTCGGACTGTTGCCATCTGCGGTTTGGTAACACACTTGATTTTTGCCGTGATGTTACCGCCTTGTGCCGGTCGGTACATCAGTAGAGTTTCCCCTTCGGCTTCTATCATCGTGCAATCGGCACAAAGTCCTGTTTTAAGCATTGCCGCAACAATGGGAGCATTTTTTCTGCCCCATAAATCGGCGTTCCACAAGATGACATCCGGTTGTTCTACCGATGCTTTTTTTGCAATATTTTCGGGAGATGTTTTTTCAATCAAAACCACTTCTTCAGCAATTTCTTCAGCTTTTTCAACCACTTCTTCCCCGATTGCCCAAATTTTTTTGAATTTTTCTTTGGAAGTGTTGCCTATAATCTCTACAGATTCTTGTGCTAATAACCCTTTCACAAGTGGCTCCAACTCGTTCATGGTGATGAACTTGCAGTGTCTTCTGCCACGCTCATTTTCAAAGGTTTGAAGCACCTTAGTCGGCGAGCCTGCCAAGCCACATTTTTTCTCGTCGCATTGTAACGTTTGGTTATCCAGTATCGTTACTTCACCGAGCTTGGAAAAAATACTGGGAAAACGTAACACATAACCTCTCTCTACTGTTACCAATGCAGGTAATCTTTGAGATTCGTCACCCAATCGGGTTTTGGTGTATACCGTTTCGCCGTCTGTTGTTACTTCCAATGCATTGGTAATAAGCGAACAACCAAGCATCTGCGATAGCATAGGTCCTACCTGTGCCGTGTCGCCGTCAATGCTTTGTCTGCCGCAAAGGATCAAATCATATTCCATTTGTTCGATTGCGGTGAATAAAATATATGAAGTTGCAAGGGTATCGGACCCTGCATAGCCGGGGTCACTGATCAGTATAACATTTGCCCCCAGTCTTGTCAATGGTTTTAACACTTGCTCACAAGATTTTGGCCCCATTGACACCACCGTAACGTCGCCGGATAACTGCAATGCACATTCCAACGCAGATTCGTCAAAGGGATTTAATTCCCCTTTGACTACTTTCACACAAACTAATATTTTCATTAAAAATCACCGTTATAAATAGGTTCCAATGCTTTTTGCACTGCTTTATATTTTTTGAATACTTTCAGATATTTTTGAGTGTTTTCCGGGTTCGGAACGGTTTTTGATACCACTTCATTACAAATTTCAATGGCTTTTTCGGGACTTTCAAAAATCCCTGCCGCAATTCCTGCAAGCATTGCACTGCCAAAAGAAGAATCTGCATATTTCATTTCTACTAATTCCAACCCAAGTGCATCGGAAACCATCTGTCTCCACAGGGGACTTTTTCCGCCACCACCAATAATAGCGGCACTGTTCTGATGTGGAATGTTTAAGTTTTCCAGAGCAATTTTGCAATCCAGCATGCTCATCACCACGCCTTCTAATACGGCTCTGGTAAAATGTGCTTTGGTATGGAATGCTCGAACCCCCACAAAATCTGCACACAGATTGGGATTGGCATAGGGAGTCAGTTCCCCGTTTAAGTACGGATGGAACACCAATCCGTCTGCACCGATTGCAACCTGCTCTGCCAATTTGTCAAGTTCCGCATAATCTCCATGGAAGGTATCTCTGAACCATCGGTAAGATGCCGCACAAGATTTGGTGGCTGTACCCGGATAAAACATTCCGTCAATCACATGAGAATAGTTAATCAAATTCACATCGGGATAAGGTTTGTCCGTTACCACACAAATTCTACCTGCAGTTGCCAGTTTTAAAGTCATCTGACCTTCCTGTACCGCGCCGGATGCAAACACTTCCATTACTGTATCAGTAGTACCGCATAATACAGGAGTACCCTCCCATAAGCCGGTTTTTTCTGCCGCTTCTTTGGTAATGGTTCCTACAATATCGGTGGGTTTCACGATGGTTGGCATCATAGCGGTATCAATATCCAAAACATCGCAAAGTTCTTTGCTCCACTGCATGGTATTGATATCAAACATCATACTGCCTTCGGCTTCGATGTAGTCGGTCACATAATCCCCCGTCAGCTGATGGCGCACATAGTCTTTGGCAAAGAGGATTTTCCTCACTTTTGCCCAATTTTCAGGTTCATTGTTTTTAATCCACAAAAGTTCGGGCAAGGTCCAAATGGTGTCTGCTTTATGTAACACCTGACGGTCAATTGTTTCAGAAAAGTTTTCCCGTAAATATATAACTTCTTGTTTGCTTCGGGTATCTGTCCAATAAATGGCAGGACGAATCACTTTAAAATCCTCGTCCATAATAACAGCCGTATGAGTAGCTGCATCCAAAGATACCGCACAGATTTCAGATGCTGAAATTTTACTTTTTAAAAGAACGCCCTGAATGTTTTCTACAGTTGCAAAAAACCAATCGTCCGGATTCTGCTCTGCATAGCCAACTTTCGGATAATAGGTTGCATATTCTGTGGTATTGGTGGCTATAATTTCGCCATCTTCTCGAAGAAGTGTCGCTTTGGAGGCACCCCCACCAAAATCAATTCCTAATAAATATTTCATATTTTTCACCCATTTAATATTTTACTTTATAATTTTCACCGTGGATGCCGGGATAAACACCTTTTTCAATTAAACGTTCATTTTTGTCATGACAGATAATCCATTTATTTTTTGCAAAAATCAAACGATCATCCATTTCTTTTTCCAAAGGAGTATTGGTATTTTTCGGCAACACAACCACGCTGGAAAAACCGGTATCTGCTACCTGACAAGGACAGTAATGCAAAGAAGTGGCATACACTTCCACAGCATCCCCTTTCTCCAAATAAAACGCTTCTACTTTGCCGGAATCATATTCCATACCATCCATATCATATTCCAAGCCTAACAGCAATACCAACGGGGTAACCGCAATATTGATTTCAGAACTTTTATGATATTCCAACGCATTCATATCGGTATTAAAACCATTACAAATACCAATTTGTGCTTCGCAGCCACCAAAAAGAATATCCATCAGTTTTTCAGAACAGTTAAGTGTTTCCAATTCTTTTACGGATGCAACATATCTGCTTCCTTCTGCGGGAGATTCCAGTTTTTCACAAGCGGACACAATTTCAGCAGTATCCATGTCTATAACTTGTCCGTATTTTTTAAATGCATCATCGTGGATGCTGTAAATTTTCAATTCGGGATTTAAGTTCTGTAATTTAGTAATCATATCGTAATCTCTCCATATTTTCTAGATAGCAACAAAGGGTGAATGTTTTTCACCCTTGTGCAATTTTATAGAATAATTCTGTGTGTCTTTGTTTGTTCCTCGTTTGCACCAAGGTTTAAAACACCTCGTTTGTTTACAAAATCATAATCAGAATCAACAAAGTCCGGACATCCGCACCAGGGCTCAAGACAAATATAGTTTGCTCCCGGCTTTGTCCAAAGTAAAAAGTAATCATGCCCTTCAAATTCTAATTCGATTTTCTCTTCACTTTTTCGATTGAGCAGAGAAAGCTTTTTTGATTTCAGATTCAAAAATACCAAAGCATCCACTGCAAAGTATTCATATTTTAAAGGCAACTCACAAGTATTCACCCCAACGTTTATCGTTTGATATTCCAATAAATTACCATTTAAAATACTGCTGTCAAGCATTTCCGGTTGCTCAAAAATGACGCTATACTCTTCGATTCCCTCCGGACAATAATATCCTTCGTGTCCTCCAATCGAATAATACATACATTTTTCGTCAAGATTTTTAACATTGTAATCTATCTTCAATGCAGAATCTTCCAATGTGTAAATCACCCGAAGTTCATAATGAAACGGAAACTGTTTTAGCGTTTCATCGTCGGAACAATGCAAAAACACTAATTGAGTTTCACTTTGACTCTCCAATTCAAATTCGAGATGGCGGATGTATCCGTGCTTTAGCAAAGTATATTCCTGATTATCATAAATATACTTATCCTCTTTTAAACCACCGCAAATAGGAAACAAAAGTGGTGCATGAGCGCCCCATACATCGGGGTCTCCAATCCAGATTTTCTCTTTTCCCTCTTTTTTCAGGCTGAGTAATTCAGCTCCTTTGGTTGAAAAGATTGCTGTAATTTTTTCATTTTTTAATATTAATTGTGTAGCCATTGGTGTTCCTCATCTGTTTTCAATCCAAGCGTGTTCAGGGTCACTGCTTCTGTTAAAGCCCTGATAATCCCCTGCCATAAGCCAAAGGAAGTATGTCTGATATCCGGGGGTTGAAACTGTTGTATGGTATCCGTAAGGGAATTCAACCAGTTCATCATTTTTCACGCGATATGCCTCATCAATTGTTCCGTCTGCAGTGTAAAGGCACTGTACCGCAAATCCCTGCTTGGGATCAAAGAGAAAATAATAAATTTCCTCTGCAATACACTCTGCCGGCATATTATTAACATCGTGCTTATGAGGAGGGAATCCTGCCCAGTTACCTTCTGTGCAATATGCTTCACCGATAGTAAGTACTTTGGCATTTGTATTTCCGTCAATTAAAAAACTGGTTTCTCTCTGATACGGCTGTTCCCCCAAAAGTTTTAAAACAACGTGATCTTCACGAAGCACCTGAGGCTCTGTCTTTTCATTCAAAGGAGTTGCACAAACTGCAATTTTGATATTATCAATGGCTGTAATCGTCAAATTCTGGTCGATCGGCATATAGAAACTTTCTGCCTTTCGGTTTTCAAAAACATTATTTCTGTTTCCGATGTTT
>JAZUBQ010000006.1:0-1684 GCA_045638525.1 Clostridia bacterium | reverse complement strand
TACCGTGTCGGTTCGACCCCGACCACCGGCACCAAAAAAAGGAAACGACGATTTCATAACAAATTGTCGTCTCCTTTTTGCGTGAAAATCGTTTTGCTTTGTGCTGTATTTATGTTATTTATCATATAACATGAACGTCCTTTATTTTAAGTGTACAGCATAATACTTGAGACCGCCGAAAATTTTGTGTAAAAGTGAATAAAAAGCATCCTTTCAGGCAAGTATTGGATATATAAACCAAAAAAACTTGAAAGGATGATTTTTTTATGGAATTAACACCAAAGGAATTAATGAAACAGTATGTAGACAGTCAGAATTTCACCAGCACAACCCAAATTATGCAGGCAATGAAAGAATTGTTCCGTGATGCGATTCAGCAGGTTATGGAAAGCGAACTGGATGTCGAATTAGGCTACGAAAAAAGTGAAAGAATGTCGGATTCTGAAAACAATAATTTGTCGAAAAACTACCGTAACGGCTACTCTAAAAAGACGGTTAAAACACAGCTCGGGGAAATCGAAGTTAAAGTTCCACGAGACAGAAACGGAGAGTATGAACCTAAGATTATCGGCAAATATAATCGTAATGCTGACGGCATGGAGGAAAAAATCTTGTCTCTGTATGCCTGCGGAATGAGTCAACGAGATATTGCTGAACAAATCAAGAATCTTTATGATGTTGAAATATCACCTGAATTGGTATCTAAAATCAGTGAAAAAATCATGCCGGAAGTTAGCGACTGGCAAAATAGACCGTTGGAAGAGGTTTATCCCTTTGTGTTTATGGATGCAATCCATTACAAGGTAAAAGAAGATCATCGATATATTACCAAAGCTGCCTATGTTGTTCTTGGCATTAATATGGAAGGCGGCAAGGATATTCTCGGTATCTGGATTGGCGAACACGAAAGCAGCAAATTCTGGTTTAATGTGTTAACAGAGCTTAAAAGCCGTGGGGTGAAGGATGTTTATCTGTTTTGTGTAGATGGACTCGCAGGCTTCCGTGAAGCGATTGAGACAGTATATCCAAAAGCAGGAATGCAAAGGTGTATTATTCATCAGATACGGTATAGCACACGCTTTGTAAGTTATAAAGATATTAAAGCACTTATGGCAGACCTGAAACTGGTATACACTGCCGTCACAGAAGATGAGGCACTCAACAACCTTATCCGCTTCAAAGAAAAATGGAGCAAATCATATCCGTCCTGTGTAAAAACATGGGAAGATAATTGGGATATATTATCTACATTTTTTGCATATCCTGCAGAGATTCGAAAGATAATATATACAACGAACATCATCGAAGGATTGAATCGGCAATTCCGACAAATAACAAAGAATAAGCCGAGCTTTACGAATGATGAATCGTTACGCAAAATGTTGTATCTTGCGTCGAAAAATATCGTAAAACGCTGGACACAAAGATGTCGAAATTGGGATGTTGTTTTAAACTATCTCAAAGTCATGTTTGAAGACAGGACGGTATAAATTTGCCCTGAAAATAGTATGTCCGAAAACCCGGGAAGGCATTCGCAGAAAAATCTGCACATACCTTCCGAGTTTCCGGACGAGGCATAATTACAGGCAAATGTATCAGCCCGTTTTCGGGCAGAAAACCACCATTAAATATTCGTACTATGTCTGAAAGAAAATTCTATTTACACAAAACTCGCCGAGGTGCC
>JAZUBQ010000005.1:0-279114 GCA_045638525.1 Clostridia bacterium | reverse complement strand
TGGGTATTTGATTGAATTTTGACACATTTTATGATAAAATATATATATGAATCATATTTTGGAGGTGAAAAAGATGATTTATTTCGTAGAAGATGATGCTAACATCCGTAAGCTTGTGTGCTATGCTCTTGAAAAAGAGGGATATGCAATTAAGGGTTGCAGTTTGCCAAGTGAATTTTGGCAAGAATTAAAAAACGAAAAGCCACAGCTTATTTTACTTGATATAATGCTTCCGGAAGAAGATGGACTTTCAATACTTGATAAATTACAATCTGACAATAACTATAAAAATATACCCGTGATTATGATTACTGCCAAAGGTAGTGAATTTGACAAGGTTACGGGACTTGATATGGGTGCGGATGATTATATTGCAAAGCCTTTTGGTATGACGGAGCTTACAAGCCGTGTTCGTGCGGTTTTAAGAAGATATGAAAAGACCAACAAGGCAAAAGAATATAAAATCGGAGATTTGTATGTAAATCCCGAAAAGCACATCATTGAAGTTGCAGGAAAAGAAATTAACCTTTCTTTTAAAGAATACTCTCTTTTAATGGTTCTTTTGGAAGCTGAGGGGAATGTAGTTTCAAGAGATACATTACTTACCCGTGTATGGGGAGAATTTTATGATGAGTCAAGAACTCTTGATGTGCATATAAGAAAACTCCGTATGAAGCTTGAAACCGCAGGAGAGCTTATTCATACTGTAAAAAATATAGGTTACAAGCTCGGAGGTAATGAGAATGGTTAATAAGATATTTCGTTCAATTTTTTTTACCTCAATGCTTATTTTGCTTATGAGCTTTTGTTTAACTTTCGGTGTGCTTTTCAGTTATTTTGAAGCACAGATGTTTACAGAACTTGAAAGTGAAGCGGGATACATATCCTATGCGGTAAAGAATGAAGGTACAGATTTCATAGACAATTTTAATGAAAAAGGTAAAAGAATAACTTTGGTATCAAGTGACGGTACAGTTTTGGCAGATACTTCTGCAAGTGTCGAAGAGCTTGAAAATCATTCAGACAGAAAAGAAATTGAAGATGCTATAAAGAATGGCAAAGGAACAAGTTCAAGATATTCAAATACCTTAATGCAGAAAACCTTATATTATGCAGAAAAACTTGATGACGGAACTATTCTTCGTGTATCAACTACGCAGAATTCTGTTGTCATAATCCTTTTAGGTCTTTTGCAACCTCTGATTATAATCATTGTACTTGCGCTTATTATCTCAATTTTCTTGTCATACAGATTATCAAAGGCTATTATTAAGCCTATTAACGAGCTTGATCTTGATAATCCTGCAGCAAACGAAACTTACGAAGAATTAACACCTCTTCTTAAGAAAATATCTGCACAGAAAAAGACTATCTCAAATCAGATAAAAGAAGCAAAGCAAAAGCAGGAAGAATTTAAGCTCATAACTGAAAATATGAGCGAAGGTCTTTTGATTATTGACAAGGACTTTAACATACTTTCTTACAATCAAGCGGCTAAAACATTACTTGATGTTGACGATGCAGATAATAAAAGTGTTCTATCAATCAACAGAAGTCGTGGCTTTAGAAACACCATTGAAGCAGCTCTTTCGGGAGAACGAGCGGAAAATGATATTACCCACGATGAAAACACATATAATCTGATTGCAACTCCTGTATTTGATGGTGATAAAATAATCGGTGCAGTAATGGTAATTATTGATGTTACCGAAAGTGTAAAGCGTGAGCAACTTCGTCAGGAATTTACATCTAATGTTTCTCATGAATTAAAGACTCCGCTTACATCTATTTCAGGATTTGCTGAAATGTTGAAATCGGGTGGTACACCGGATGAAACAGTAATAGATTTTTCAACATCTATTTACGATGAAGCTCAAAGACTTATAACTTTGGTATCGGATATTATGAAGATATCCGAGCTTGACGAAGGTGCAGTTCCTTTCGAAAAAGAGAGTGTTGATATTTTCGAGCTTTCAAAAGACATTATTAAAATGCTTACACCTATTGCTGAGAAAAGAAATATCAGTTTTAGTATGATTGGTGATACTGCAAAGGTTTATGGCGTAAGAAAAATCCTTGATGAAATGATATATAACCTTTGTGATAATGCTATCAAGTATAACAAAGATAATGGAACTGTTGATGTTATTATCAATCAGGCAAATAACAAGACAAGTATTACAGTAAAGGATACGGGTATTGGTATTCCTGCCCTTGAGCAAAGCAGAGTTTTTGAACGCTTTTACAGAGTGGATAAAAGCCATTCAAAGCTTGTCGGCGGAACAGGTCTTGGCCTAGCAATCGTAAAACACGGAGCAACTTACCACGATGCTGAAGTTTCTCTTGAAAGCACAGAGGGAAAAGGAACAAGCGTAACAATTACTTTTGCTCAATAAAAACTCACAAAAATCCTTGAAACATCTCGTTTCAGGGATTTTTATTTGTTAACATACAATTAACATATTGCAACTTGTTTAATTGATGCAACTCACCATAATATGAACGCTCACGAATACAAACAGAGCTTAATCGATAACAATCCGATGTTTGATGAAAAATTCAAATTGTATGGAGAAAAATATAAATTGAGTCATTAAGTTGTATAAGTATATGCTGAAAGGGGTTATGATCAAATAACCTCTTTTAGTATTTTAGCATATTAAATTATGATACACATTAATCAAAGAAAAGGACTTTGAAAAAACTTCGTAGACTTATGCCATCTTCTGTGGTATGTTAGTGTTGCCGAAAGGTAATATAAAATCAGAGAGGAAGAATTTTATGAAGAAAAAAGTATTGTGTACGGCAATGGCAGTAACCATACTGCTGACACAAACAGCATCGGCGGCACCTTGGCAGATGAGGCGAAATCAACTCATATTCGATAGCGAAATTGAATTTATAGGAAATGTAACCTTGCAATTCGCATCGGACGGCGGTAGTTTTATCAGGCCAATAACAAAAAGATATGGCGATAGCATCAGGCTCGAAAGTTATGTCCCAACAAAATACGGATATACATTCAAAGGATGGTTCACCGATCCGAGAACAAAGCAGAATCAGGTGACAACATTTAAATTCACAAAACCCGATGTTCTCTATGCAAAATGGGAAAAGAATCCGGAAGAACCCATAAATCCAAATGATGAAATTATGGCAAAGGACATCTGCTACCTCACCGATGAGGAAAGCGTAAAAAGGAACGAAATCATAGAGGAAAAAAATAAAGCCTACATCGAAGGCTTCGGCTATGTGACTCCAAGCAAAACCCAAACCATCATCGTAGACTCAGATGGCGACATAAATAAAATGGTCGGCACAATGGAATAAACCCCTATATAAACGAATTGAGATTACGCATAAAATGTATGCGTAACCTCCCTTGAATTCAATGATTAACTTTAATGGAATTATACACTAAACACGGTAATATGTCAATAAAATTACTATTATTTTTCTTTTGAAAAATTGATGCTTTTTATTCGCAAAAACCCTTGACTTGTGCCGACCTTTACGGTATTGTTTGTGTTGCCAAAAAGGTAATACAAAATAAAGGAAGTGAGATAATGCAGAGAAAACTACTTACAAACGGAAATGTACATAAAAGAACAGACGGTCGCTGGAGTGGAGTTATATGGTACATGGATGAGCAAGGAGAACGAAAAAGAAAATGCTTCTCAGGCACTACCAAGCAGGAAGCCAACAAAAAGATAACCGCTTACATAGCAGAATTTGAAAAAGCTATCGAGGATACAGACGAAAGCAAGAAACTACTAAAAGATAGCCTACAGAATTGGCTGGAAATAGTAAAATTCCCATCAGTCGAGCAAACGAGCTACGATAGACTCGAAGGAACGGCAAGATGCCAAATCTACCCACTGCTCGGCGATAAGGTAGTCGGAGATATAACTCCTGCCGATGTCAAGGCAATGCTCAATCACTGGATGTACCTCGGAAGGTCATACTCACTGGTAAAGAAAGCATATGTACTCCTAAACGAATACTACAGAAACCTATATGTAGAAGAACGGATACACAAGAATCCAATGGACAATGTGGAGATGATGAAAAAGGCAAATTTCCTATCAGCGCAAGGAAAGGAAGACCTGCCAGAATGTGAAACCATCGAAGTCTTCACAGATGAGGCGCTTGATAAATTCAAAACTGAAGCCTTCCGAACATACTCCACAGGCAAAAGAGTATATCAACAAGCAGGAGCATTCATTCTGATGCTCAACACAGGACTGAGAACAGGCGAACTTCTGGGAGTGCTAAACAGCGACATAGACCTTGAGAACAAGACAATGACAATAAGACAAGCGGTAAAATTAGTCGACCAAAGAGATGGAACAAAGCTCATAGGCGGTAAAGTTAAAAAAGTAGGTAAAACCAAAACTACCACAAGCAAACGAGTCGTACCGCTAAACGGCACAGCAATAGAAATGATACTCGACCTGCGAAAAGAGTACTACTTCGGAGAAGACACTCCGCTGGTGTGCGATGCCAACGGTGACTACGCAAACCCAACTAACCTACGAAAACGACTATATAGAATAGAAGATGCTGCAGGAATAGAAACAAAAGGACTCCATGCATTCAGACACACCTTCGCCACTAAGTTAATCAACGGAACAAAGTGTGCTGACGGAAGCATAAAAACACTGAATATCAAAGCGGTAGCCGATATCCTTGGACACACAACTACAGAGATAACCGAAAGGTACTATGTAAAGAAGGACACCTCAAGGCTGACCGGAATCACGGACGGATTCGAGATATAACAGAATCCAAAACAAAATACACCCTGAGAATTGAAACTCGGGGTGTATCAAATTTTGATATACAGTAAACAAAGAAAAAGGCTTAAGGGATTGTTAAACACATAATTTAATGATATAATTTTTATAACATGTACAAAAAGGAGTTGGGATAATGTACTTTTTAGATGCAAATGCATTTTATTCATATTTTGGTCGAAGCAAACTTGGCATGACTTCTTCTCCTGTTGATGAGAATGTATTAAAAGATTACTTAAACAAAATTACTAATAAGAGCTTACCGACATCTGTTTTTATTGAAATAGTAACGCATTTTAGGAATAATTCGCAACTACTTAAGGAAATTATAACGTTTATTACAAAAAATAAATTTCGTCTATATAATAATATTCCTGATTATTGTGTTTCTCTTGACGAGTTGACATGTGTTAGCATAATGGATGATGTAAGCTTGTCTAATTATGCAAATAACATGATGAGTAAAAAAATAGCTATTGAAGCTAAATTTGTATTTACATTTTATGAGATTACCAGAGATCTATATGCTCATTACAAGATAGAATCTATACCGAATTTATCTAAAACACAAAAACGGTCAATTATGTCATATATTGGACGCAAGGGGTTTGATGAAAATATAAAGCAAAAATTTGTTGATGAATTAAAAACAGGATATGAACAAAATGATGAGAAAAAAGTTATTAAAAATTGTTATATTAAAGAATTAAATGAGGCCTGTTTAATAAGTGATATTATTATTGAAGGTTGTCGTGTGTGTGAAGACCAAAATATAGATATAGTTGAACATATAAAAAACATTTATCAAACCTCCATAAACTCTGGTCTTGATGGAAAAGATACAACAATGAAATATATAAATAATGCATTTTCTGCAGATGAAGGATTTTTAATTACTGCGAAATCTAAAATAGCTGAGATGTACAGAAAAGGGAAATATACAAATTCCCAAATAAAGTATTTACAGGATGTAATGTTTACAGCATGGTATAATAGAGAACAAAAATTACAAAAAAATGATATATTTGATATGTTTTGCGTGGGCTGTATGGATGTAATAGAACCTAGTTCAGATGCTTGCATACTAAAAGATAGAACATCATATCTAATTTCCTTTGATAAAGTAATGAAAAAATTCATAGGAGAAGTAAACCCTATAAACCTTCAAATAATTGAAAAATTACAAAACACAACTGTATGATGACACAGATACATATATTAATTAGTGTTGTGATGCTAAAATGATGATGTAGCAGACGGAATTGTTAGAAACGGATGCGACCGTATGCAAAATTGATGCTCATTTCGGGCATAAATATTTGACTCACAAGACCATGCGCAGTCAACAGAAATATACTCAAAAATTATATAAAATCAAAATTGCTGCTCAAAAAAGTGAAGATTGCCGCTCTTAAAAATTGGCAATAAAAAATGGCTCAAACCCACTGTTTGAGCCAAATATATTGGCAGGGGTAGAAGGACTCGAACCCTCAAGAACGGTTTTGGAGACCGGCATGTTACCATTACATCATACCCCTAAAGAGCGCCATATTAAGTTTTTATTATGCAGTATTTGCAACATAGGGACACAGTTTTGGAGACTGTCGCTCTACCAGCTGAACTATACCCCTAAATATTGAATACTTGGCTATTATACACGATTTTTTTGTATTTGTCAATATTTATTTTTTAAATTTTACAAATTTTTATAAAATTTTATAAATTATTCCGATTCATACATTGACATCTGAGAAAATTCACAGTATAATATAGATGTTATTATGTTTATGATAGAGGGAATTATCGTATGAGTCCGAAACAATCGAAACATTGTATACTGATTCTTAGTTTTTCTTTGGCAATCAGCTTGGGTGCGAATATATACAGTCTTCTGTATCCTCTGGTGCAAAGTCGTGCGGCGAACAGAGATGTTGCCTGGATTGAAACTGTCAAAAAAGAGGATTTGATTTATCCTGAGGTGATTCCGACGGAGTCTCCGATTTTGAACATAGAGCCGGCACTTGTGGCTGATCCCGATATGGAAGCTGAAGTGGTGGTAGCCGATATTGTTTCGTCAAAGAAAGAAGCGGTGGTTGAGTCTTCGGTGAAAGAAAGTGCCGCATTGCCGGTTGAAACCAAACCGACAGAAGTTCCTGTACAAGCCACTGCAGAACCACAGCCTACACCTGAGATTGTGTCTGTCGATGAACCTACATCGGAACCGGAAAAAACACAACAGACCAGTATTCAACAGAATGGTGAAACGGTGTATATTACCAAAACCGGAACCAAGTTTCACAGAGGAACTTGCAGTTCACTCTCAAAATCCAAGATTGCAATATCATTTGAAGAAGCGTGTGCAAAAATGTATGAACCTTGCGGAAAATGTAACCCGTAAGAAAAGATTGTAAAATAATTTGAATTTATATGATAAATAGAAAAAACGAGAAGTCGCAGGAGGACTACTATGGCAAACAAAGAACAATTAATTCAGACCATTCATCTGGCTGATGAACGTTTAGCGGAACTTTATGGGAAAGATAACGTTGCAATGCAAAAACAACGATACATAAAAGCGGTTGAAAGTTTTTGCGAGATCTATGGAGACCGTGATAACATTGTGATTTTTTCTGCACCCGGCAGAACTGAAATTGGCGGAAATCACACTGACCACAACTTGGGTAAAGTGTTGGCAGGTAGTGTAAATTTGGATGTAATTTCAGTTACCGCAAAAAATGAGGATGGTCGGATTCGTGTGAAATCCGAAGGATATCCGGCAGATGAGATTTTGGTTGAAGATTTACAGATTCACGATGATGAAGCAGAAAAATCAGTTGCTTTGATTCGAGGTATGGCAGCTCGTTTTAATCAGTTGGGATACAAAATCGGTGGTTTTGATTCTTATACCACTTCGAGTGTTTTGAAAGGTTCCGGTTTGTCATCTTCAGCTGCATTTGAAGTTCTGATTGGAACTATCTTGAACGGTCTTTATAACGAAGGTTCTGTTTCAGCGGTGGAAATTGCTAAAATGGCACAGTATGCGGAAAATGAATATTTCAAAAAACCCTGCGGTTTGATGGACCAGATGGCATCCTCTGTTGGTGGCATTATTACCATTGACTTTAAAGAAAAAGAACAACCTGTGATCGAAAAAGTTAATTTTGATTTCTCAAAAAGCGGATATGCACTGTGTATTGTGGATACCGGTGGAAATCATGCCGATTTAACCAATGAATATGCAAGTATTCCCGGCGAAATGAAAGCAGTTGCAGGCTATTTTGGAAAAGCGGTATTAAGAGAAGTAACCAAAGAAGAAATTCTTTCTGAAATCACTGCATTAAGAGAGCAATTCGGTGACCGTGCTGTGCTTCGTTCCTTGCATTATCTGGATGATAACAAACGTGTGGAAGCAGAAGTAGAAGCTTTAAACAATGGCGATTTTGAAACCTTTAAAAAGAATATTATTGCTTCCGGTAATTCTTCTTTTAGATTTTTACAAAATGTGTATGCTACTGTCAATCCCAAAGAACAGGGACTTTCTCTGGCAATTTATATTGCGCAGAGTATGTTGGAAGGAAAAGGTGCTTATCGTGTGCATGGTGGCGGCTTTGGTGGTACCACCCAGAATTTTGTGCCTGTAGAAATGGTGGATGAGTTTAAGTCTGCTATTGAAAGTGTGTTTGGAGAAGGAAAATGTCATATCCTCTTCATTAGAAATCACGGAGGAATTCAAGTATTATGATAAACAAGTATTTATCTGAATTGTTAGATTACGGAATTGCCAACAAAATGATTACAGCAATGGACGAATGTTATGTTGCAAATCGTATTTTGAATTTAGTAGGTGCTGCTTCATTTGAACGTGTAGAGTATACACCCGAAGGCAACATTGAAGCGGTTTTGAACGGACTTTGTGATGTAGCTTATGAAAATGGGGAGCTTGAGCAGAACACGGTTACGTTCCGTGACATTTTGTCTGCAGAAATTATGGATTATTTTACTCCGACTCCCGGTAATCTCTCTCGTGATTTCTGGTCCGCATATGATAAGAATCCGGAAGATGCCACCGATTTATTTTATGCGTTATCCAAAAATTCCAACTACATTATGACTGAGCGTGTAAAACGTGATTTAAAATGGAAAACAAATACCGTTTACGGTGATTTGGATATTACCATCAATTTATCCAAACCGGAAAAAGACCCAAAAGAAATTGCAGCGGCAAAAACGGTGAAACAGACAGGATATCCCAAGTGTTTATTATGCCCCGAAAACGTTGGTTTTCGCGGACATCAGAACCATCCCCCCAGAGCAAATCACAGAATTATTCCTGTGGATTTGTGTGGCGAACAATGGGCACTTCAGTATTCGCCGTATGTGTATTACAATGAACATTGTATTTTGCTTAACTGTGCACATACACCTATGAAAATCAATCGTGCAACGTTTTCCAAATTGCTTCATTTTGTAGAAAAATTCCCGCATTATTTTGTGGGATCCAATGCTGATTTACCGATTGTTGGCGGTTCTATCTTAACTCACGACCATTTTCAGGGTGGGAATTATGAATTTCCTATGGCAAAATGCGGCAGTCGCTTTGATGTAACATTTGATGGTTATTCCAATGTGAAAGCTTACGTTGTTGATTGGGCACTGTCCACCATTCGTTTGATTGGAGATTCCATTGAAGAGCTTTGTGATTTGGGTGATAAGATTTTGACGGTATGGCGTGGGTATTCAGACGAGTCCTGTGAGATTTTAGCACATACTGATGCACCGCATAACACCATCACTCCTATTGCTCGTTTCCGTGACGGACATTTTGAATTGGATTTAATCTTAAGAAACAACCGTACCACGGACGAACATCCCTTAGGTATCTTCCATCCCCACAGCGAATATCATCACATCAAAAAAGAAAATATCGGTTTAATCGAAGCAATGGGGTTAGCGGTGTTACCTGCAAGACTGAAAACCGAGCTTGGTGAATTAACCGATTCTAAAAAGGAAGAAGTTGGACAAATCTTTTCGAAGATTTTGGAAAACTGTGGCGTATTTAAAAATACCGAAGCAGGGAACAGCGGTATGAAAAAGTTTGTAGCCGCTGTAAACGGTTAAATGAAGACCAAAGTCTTTTTGTTACCGTTGGTTACTTTTGCTGAAACATATCCCGAACTTACCAAGCGTGAGATTGAAAGAATCGCAGGAGACTATGCATTAAAAAAAGTGTTTTCTGATTTATTTGGAATCACGGAGATTCAAATTAACCGTGAAAGAAAACCTTATATCAAAGATTGTCCTTATCATTTTAATCTGTCTCACAGCGGTGAGTATCTGCTGTTGGCAGTCGCAGATGTTCCTGTTGGTGCAGATATTGAAAAAATAACAAAAATACGACCGAAAACGATGGAAAAATATTTTTCCGATGCGGAACAAGCCCATGTGATGAAAGAAGGAAAAACTGCCTTTTTTGAGATTTGGACAAAAAAGGAGAGCTATGTAAAATATACGGGCGAGGGAATCAAAGGGTTGATGAAAACAAATTTCTATCCTGAAAATATAGCATTTTTTCAGACAATTTATGAAAACCATCAGATTGCGGTATGTACCGATGTTTTACATCTTCCTGATGAAATTGAGTTTCTTAATTTAATAGCCTAAAAAAAGCTTCTGCAGTTTAACATTGCAGAAGCTTTTTTGATGTTTTTTATAAGATTTACAGCAATAACATACAGTCGCCAAAGGAAAAGAAACGATATCCGTTTTCTTTTGCTTTTTCATAAGCATTTAAAATCTTTTCGCGGTCTGATAAAGCGGAAACCAGCATCAGCAGAGTGGATTTTGGCAAATGGAAGTTGGTTAAAAGTCCGTCGATGACTTTGAATTCATAGCCGGGATAAATGAAAATTTCGGTTTCGCCGGAGCAGGGGACAATGCCGCCGTGATCCTGTGCCATTGCTTCCAGAGTCCGAAGGCTTGTGGTGCCAACTGAAATAATCCGTCTGCCTTCTTTTTTTGCAAGGTTTAAGATGTCAGCAGTTTCTTTGGGAACCTGATACCACTCTTTGTGCATTTTATGATTGTTCACATCATCCACGCTGACAGGACGGAAGGTACCGAGTCCAACATGGAGAGTTACATAGCAGGTGATAACCCCTTTTTCTTCCAAGCGTTTGATATATTCTTCGGTAAAATGCAACCCTGCTGTCGGTGCTGCTGCGGAGCCGTCAAATTTTGCATATACGGTTTGGTAGCGATTTTTGTCTTCCAGTTTTTCCTTGATGTAGGGAGGGAGGGGCATATTGCCCAGTTTTTCTAAAATAGTTTCAAAAACCCCTTCGTAAGAAAATTTGATCATTCGTCCGCCATCTTCTAATTCTTCAATCACTTCAGCAACCAATTCTCCGTTTCCGAAAATGATTTTTCCGTTTAATTTGATGCGTTTGGCAGGCTTCATCAAAACTTCCCATTCATCTAAGTTTCTGCGTTTTAATAGAAGTACTTCAATATGAGCAGTTCCGCCTTCTTTTACGCCATACAAACGTGCAGGAAGTACACGAGTGTTATTAAATACCAATACATCGCCTTTTTGCAAGTATTCAATTAAATGAAAAAAACGACTGTGGACAATGTCACCTGTGTTTTTATCAAGCACCATCATTTTTGATGAGGTGCGGTCTTTTAAAGGGGTTTGTGCTATCATTTCTTCAGGAAGTACATAGTTAAAATCGTCGGTTCTCATAGGTTCTCCTTGTATATTTCCGGAACTTGTTCCAGCAGTAATAATTCTGATTGGCTTAATTCTTTATATTCGCCCAATTCTAAGGAATCATCCAATAGAAGGCTTCCGATTTGTACTCGTTTTAAGTAGGTTACGGTGGTTCCCAATGCTTCAAACATTCGTTTTACCTGATGAAATTTTCCTTCGAAAATTGTTAGATGACATTGAAATTCGGATATGATTTCTAAAAAGCCGGGTTTGCATTGATAGCCATCGTCAATTACAATGCCTGCTTTAAAATCTGCAATCCATTCCGATTTTATGGGTTTATCAACTTGTACCAGATATTTTTTATTGACATGATTTTTTGGACCCGTTACCCGATGGGCAAGTTTTCCGTCCGTTGTTAAAAACACAAAACCTTCGGTGTCTTTATCCAAGCGACCGGCGGGGAAGATTTTGTTTTTGGGAACTTCGTCGTCAGACAGTAAATCCAGAACGGTTTTTTCTTTAAAATCTTCGGTGGCACAAATATACCCCTGGGGTTTATTCATCATCAAATGATAATGCTCCCGATAGCATATCGAAACACCGTTTGTTTGAATGGTTGCGTGATCGGGATCTACTTTGAAGGCGGGATCTGTTACGGTTGTTCCATCCACAGAGACAACACCTGAACGAATCAGTTTTACTACTTCTTTTCGGGAGCCAACCATAGCATTTGCCAAAATTTTATCCAGTCGTTCCATTTTGTTTCCTCAATTTCAGTCAGCAGACTATTTCATTTGGAATTTTTCATAATCTGCAGGAAGTTCCAATTCTTCATTTTTAAAGTATTCTTCAATGACATCTCTTGCAGCAGGTGCAATGGAATTCCCGTGTGCACCGTGTTCTACCACAACAGAGATGGCTATTTTAGGGTTATCATAGGGGGCAAAAGCAACAAACAGACCATTGTTGGTTCCGGGAACTTCGGCTGTTCCTGTTTTTCCTCCTACTTTAATGGGGAAATTCTGGAAAACATTGCTTGCGGTACCGTCTTCGGTAACCGAACGCATACCTTCCATAATAGCTTTATAATTTTCCGGTTGAATCGAAATGGTTTCCAAAGCTTTGGGTTGCACTTCTTTCACATTACCGGTAGCATAGTCTTTGATTTTATACAGCAGATGTGCTTCATATCGAGTTCCGCCGTTTACTACTGTGGCAACATAGTTGGACAACTGAAGGGGAGTGAATAAATTATCCGACTGTCCGATTGATGCCTGCAGAGTGTCACCGGGATACCACACACTGCCGATTTTTTCACGATAGGCAGGACCTGCGACAATACCTTTTTCTTCTCCGGGGATTTCGATTCCGGTATATTCTCCAAGGCCGACTTTTTTAGCATATTCATTTAATTTATCAATGCCGAGCAGACGGCCTGTTTCGTAAAAATAGTAGTTGCAAGACACTTTGAGAGCGTCGGCTACGTTTACATAACCGTGGTTTCCGGGATATACATGGCAAGTGGGTTGATAGTCTTTCCAGAAGGTGTATTTTCCATGGTCATAGATCAACTCATCCGGCGTGGCAATTCCTTCCTCCAATACAGCTAACGAGGTCAGAATTTTAAATGTGGAACCGGGAGCATAGGTGCCGGAAATCGCACGGTTCCAAAAAGGTTTTAACGGATTATTATAATTTTCGTTGTAATCTTTTTGGAAGGTTTCGATATCGTAATCGGGATAAGATGCGATTGCCAGAATTTCACCGGTGTGAATGTCTACAACAGTAATTGCACCGCCACCTACATCGGAGATGGTCTGACGAAGTTCCAAAATGACATTTTCCAAAGCCTGTTCAGCTCGTTTTTGTAAATCCAGATCCAAAGTGAGGATGACGTCACTTCCGGGAACAGCATTCTTTAACACTTCGGTTCCGGTGATTTTTCCAAGTTCATTTTGTTCTACTTTTAAAACGCCGTCTTTTCCTTTTAATTCCAAATCAAAAACTTTTTCGATGCCTTCTTTTCCGATGATATCGGTAAATCCATATCCTAAATCTTTGAGTTTGTCATATTCTTCTTTGTAAATCAAGCCGACACGTCCCAAAACGTGAGGGCTGATTTTTTCAGGGTATAACCGTTCGTAAGATGTCATAATGTTGACACCCGGATAGGCATAATCATTTTCTTTGATGATGGTTACCACATTGATATTGACATTTTCTGCAAACACAAAGGAATTGTTTTGTGAGAATTCACGCAATTCCATTTCTGCGCGGACTGCAATGACTTTTCTGTGATAATCTTTGGGAATCTGGTCAGATATATCATAACGTTCCGTGAGTTTTTTTACACAATCTTCGGCAGACAAATTTTCCGGAAGATCCATTTTTTTTAAATATTTTTTGACTTCTTCCTCAGAAAGGGTATAGGAATAGGGAGAGGCGGAAATGGGTAGGTTTTCCATATATTCCTGATTTTCTTTTTCCATCAGTAAGATTAAGTTGTATACCGTATCATTTACCCATTTTTTATCTTTTTTATATTGCGAAATTTCTAAATTGTAGGTCAGTTGACTGGAAACAATCAGCCTTCCGTATCGATCTAAAATATCGCCACGTTGTGCTTTAAGCGGAATGGTTTTCACCAGACGCTTCATAGAGGCTTCTGCATAGCTTTCTCCTTGCACAATCTGCAGAGAAAACAGACGGAATACCACCGAAAGAAGAAACACGACAATCAGGATGATTAAAACAGTCAAACGAGGAAATAAATCTTTTTTCATAGGTGGAACACGCTCCTGCGTTTTTTCTTGAATTTTTTCTGAATGAAAAGCATCACAAGAAATACTACAAAATTATAGATAAATTCAATCCATGCGGTTTGGGAAATTAAGGTGAAAAATTCGCCCCGGAACAAGGAAATGAAAAAGGCGAAACAAACGGAGGAAAGAAAACAAGTAATCAGTCCGTAACATGCTTCAATCACAAAATTTTCGGAAAATGCACTGTGATAGAATTCACGGATACAAAAAGCCACAGTCATAAACAAGAGGGTATAAGGACCAAATAAGCGACCGGATACAGCATCTAAAAATATTCCCAAAGACAGCGCACTAATGAAAGAATATTTTTGTTCCCGTAAAAAAGAAACCGTCAGAACAAAGGCAAATGCAAAATTGGGAGCAACTCCAAACAAGCGGCATTTGTCAGCAAAAATAAATTGCAAAAGAAAAATGAATGCCACCAACAGATACTGTTTGAGAGTTTTTACCCAGTTTGCCTGTTCCACAAAAACGGTTCCTTTCTTGTTTGATATTAAACTTGTTTTATTTCTCGGTAATGACCAAAACCTCTTGCAGATTGGAAAAGTCTACAGTGGGGACAATGGTTGCATATTGCGAGTTGGATTGGTCAGAGACTTTGATTTCTTTGATTTTACCGATAGGGATTCCCGAAGGATAGATTTCGCCAAGACCGGAAGTTTCCACAATATCTCCTTCTAAAATGGTGAATTGCTTGGAAATATACAACATCTTAAGCATTCCGTCATTGATGAGTGCATTGTCGCCTTCAGTAACAGAGATATCACCGGTACGGGTGATTCTGCAGCCAACTGAGGTGGAGGGGTCAATAATGGTTTGAATTTTTGCCCAACCGTGACCGGTTTCAAAAATCAAACCTACCAATCCGTTTTGCGAAAGCACCGGCTGATTGATTTGGATGCCGGATTCTTCACCTTTATCAATGGTGATAAATCGACTGTAGTTTCCACCGTCTTTGGCAATGACAGATGCGGCTGTGGTTTGAAACTGTGGATATTTTTCCCGAAGTTCCAACAACTGACGCAAGCGTTCGTTTTCTGTTTCCAAAGAGGATAGAGAAGCGTTCTTTTGTTCTAATAAATTGTTTTTATAGGTCAGTTCGCTAACCTCTTGCACTAAGTCTTTTTTATTTTGGAAATATTCAAAAAATCCGTCAACGGAGGTATTGATATTCGAGAAAAATGTAGCGACCGGCTTTACAGTGAAATGAATCACATTATCGAGCCAAGACACATTGTTTCTGTTTTTTGCTGAAACAACCAATAACGTTGCAATCACAATCACAAAAACCAAGAGAAGCACAAGGGGCTTTTTTTGGCTGGTTCTTCTCAAACTGTTTTCCTCCTTTTTATAGTTTGTCCCAAAGAAAGGGAATTATCTGCGATAATGTTTCATTTGACGTCTGTCATTGTTCAGCATTTTTAATACGTCAATTTCTTCCAATAACAAACCGGCACCCAAAACAACACAATCCAAAGCGTTTTCTGCCGCTTTGACGGGAAGCATGGTTTCGGTAGTTAATAACGTATCTAATCCTTTTAAGAGAGCACCACCACCGGTTAAGGTGATTCCTTTTTCCACGATGTCTGCAGCCAACTCGGGAGGGGTGGTTTCCAAAGTTTCTTTTACAGCATCAATGATGGTGCGGATGGGCTCTTGCAGAGCGTCTCTTACTTCCAAAGCAGTAATTTCAATATTGCGGGGAAGACCGGAGATTAAATCGCGGCCTCTTACATCCATAGTTTCTTCCAGTCCGGCATATTCATACACGGAACCGATACGGATTTTTACCGCTTCTGCAGTTCTGTCACCAATATGGAGATTGTGATGTTTTTTAATGTAGGTAGCAATCGCTTCATCAAAAGCGTCACCGGCTACTCTGACAGTTTTTGCAGTAACAATGGCACCCAAAGAAATTACGGCAACTTCACTGGTACCACCGCCAATATCCAATACCATATTTCCGAACGGGTCAATGATGGGCAGACCGGCACCAACTGCAGATGCCATGGATTCTTCCACGATATATACTTCTTTTGCACCCGACTGAATGACAGCATCTTCAACAGCACGTTTTTCCACTTCGGTAACTCCGGCAGGAACACAGGCTACCACACGGGGTTTTGCAAAAATACCGCCCTTTAGGACCTTCTTTAAGAAGAATTTAATCATTTTATAAGTCATAGCAAAGTCAGAAATAACACCTTCGCTGAGCGGACGTACCGCAATGATACTGTCAGGAGTTCTTCCTACCATTTCTTTTGCTTCGTTTCCTACTGCAAGCACTTCTTTGGTGTAACGGTTAATAGCAACTACGGAAGGCTCTCTTAAAACAATACCTCTTCCTTTGACATAAATTAAGGTATTCGCCGTTCCAAGGTCGATTCCGATATCTCTTGCAAACATAGACATAACTACAGTTCTCCAATCTGAAAAAATTTCTTTATAATCGGTAAATTAAAATACAAAACGATAAAACAGCGCAGAAAGAAAAATTCCTAAAATTGCTGCTACATTCATATTAAGGGTGAGTCCGAAGGTGAGTTTCAGGATAGATAAATCCAACACCAAAGGAGATTTTAAGCCGAATTCGTATCCGATGTTCAGCCAGTTGAGAGCTGAAATATCACGGGTTAAAAATGTGATGATACCACCGAATACCACACCTACAACAAGGATAATGAACACGGCCAATACAGAAAATTTTTTGGTTCCTTTTACCATAATAAGGTTCCTTTCGATTTGTTCGTTTTTTTAGTAATCGTAAAAAGAATTGTTGAGTTGCTTTGTGATTTTTTCTGCAATCCAACCGAGAATGGTGGAAGTAAGAAAGGTAAGTAAAGCAGCAATCCCATACATTCCGAAAACAGATGTGGTATACAGCGTATAAGCTGCAACTATATATTGAGCAGTAATATGGAAAAATCCACCAATCACGCTGACGCCAACCATAGAGAGAATCTCTTTGCGGTAATAGCGAACGGCAACAGCCATACTAAGGCAGGAAGAAAGGGTTCCTGCGGCAGTATATCCAAAGGACGAAAATCCGTTGAACAACACAAGCGACATCATAATCTTTAAAATTGCCATCACCAAGGCTTCCCGAAAGCCATACACACTAAGACAAACTAAAATCACCAGATTGGAGAAACCGAACTTTACACCGGGTACACCTAACGGTACGGATGCTTCCAACCAGGATAACACGATGATAATCGTGAGTGCAATGGCACGAAAAGAAACTTTGTCTGAAACTTCTTTAATAGGAGAGCGCATCAAGTTCGTCGCCTCCTTCCAATCGTATTACCAGTTGATGAGGCAGACAAATCAAAACGTCTCCACCTCTGGAAATGGGAGCCATCTTCATACAATCCTGATTCGGGCAGGTGCTTTCGACCATAGAGACAACTCCATCTTTAATGCGAATGTGATTGTAACCGGCGTTATATTCATCGCTGACAGGAATGTTAATGTTTTTTTCGTAGTCATATGAGAGGGAATAGGTTGCATATTCGGTAGAATTACGATAGATTTTTAACACCTTTGCTTCTGTGGATTTCCCATAAAACGATAGGGTAGAAACCAAAATAATGGCAAAGATACACACAAAAATGATAAAATCGCCCTTTTTTAAGTGGAAAAAACGAATAAGTTGTTTCATAAGATTCCCTCAGAATAAATAGATTCACCGATTCTATAACAAATTTATCATACCATATAAATAGGAAATAGTCAAGAAGTCAAGCGGTATTTTTTAGAAATTTCCACGTGTTTTTTCAAAATAAAACTCTTTTTTCAGAAAGATTCACAGAAGGAACATTTTTACGATTGTTTTCGTCATTTTTTTTAAGGGAGAAAACAAAAAATTTCATTTGGTAAATTGTTTCAGTATAGAATTTAAAATTGGAAATTTTTTTGCATTGATTTTTTGTTTTTTCTATGCTAAGATGAGATTGCGATAAGGATGAAACCTTTAAAATTCACCTTAAAATCAAGATGTTTCACATATGTTCTCTGTAATTTGGCAGAGGCTCCTCCCCGGCTTACATATTAAGATTGCAGGACTCATTTGTCCTATGACTTAGTATGTAAGCATTTTTTTATAAAATAAAAAAAACGGAGGAGAAAAACGTATGACAAAACATTCGAAATGGTTCAAAAAAACCATAGCATTCTGTCTTGGGATTGTCATGGTGCTGGGAATGTCTCTGGGAAGCTTTGCATACTCTGTTTCCGACGATTTGGTGGGTACCAAATATGAAGAAGCGGGAGCTGTGCTTGGAGCGCTCGGCATTATGGTTGGAGATGGAGATGGAAATTTTCGTCCCGATGACGGAATCAAACGAGCAGAATTTGCAAAAATTGCCATTCATGCTTTAGGCTTGGCTGATTCAGCCCAAGCATCAAAGGATGAAACAAAATTCCACGACGTTCCCAAAGACTACTGGGCAAACGGTTATATCAATGTAGCTGCTGCTCAGGGGATTATTCAAGGGGATATCGAGGGAACTTTCCGTCCGGAGGACAGAATTTCTTATCAGGAAGCTGTCACCATTTTAGTTCGTATGTTAGGGTATGAATTGGCTGCAGAGGCAAAAGGCGGATATCCCAAGGGATATCTTCAGGTAGCCAATCAGTATGGTTTTACCAAAAATGCTGCAGGCAGCGGAACTGAAGTGGCAAAACGAGGCGTTGCAGCTATTCTGGCATACAACGCATTAACCATTGGTATGATGGAACAGACCGGATTTGGTTCCAATTCCAATTTTGAAATTACCGACAAAACCATCCTGAAAGAAAATTTAGATACCGAAAAATTTCAGGGACAGATTACCGGAAACCATTTTACTAAATTAACCGGTTCTAGCAATTTGAAAAAGAATCAGATTGAAATTGACAATGTGGTATATCAAACCGAAGATAGCTCTGCTCAGCAGTATCTGGGATATCGTGTGACCTATTATCTGAAAACTCAGGAGAATGGGGATCAGGTAGTGATTTTGGTAAGACCCGAAAACGGCAAAAACAAAACCTTGGAAATTGACGGCGACAACATTGAAACCGTAGATGCCGACCGTATCAACTACTGGACCGATAAAGAACACGACAAAACCACCAAATATGCCAAAATTGCAGCCTCTGCAAAAATGATTTATAACGGGGTAGCCATTCCCTACAGCGAAGCAAAAGTCAAAGAATATGGCACATTATCGGGAAATGTGATGTTGTTGGATCATAATTCCGATGATCAGTATGATGTTGTATTTGTGAATGAATACAAAAACCTTGTGGTAGACTCCATCAGTAGTCTTTCCTATACCGTAACTGATAAATACGGCAATCCGTCCTTACAGTTTGACCCTGAAGATACCCAGATTTCTTTCAGCTTAACCGATAAAAACGGCAATGAATTTGATTTTGAAAAACTGGAAGAATGGATGGTTATTTCCTATTTGGAAAGTGAAGACGGGGAGGTATTAAAAGCAACCGTTATCACGGATTCTTTGAGCGGTACTGTTACCGAAATCGAAGACGATAAGTATAAAATTGATGGCAACTTCTATCAGATTGCCGACAACTATGCGGAAACTGTAAAATTAGATGACGAAGGCACTTTCTATCTGGATATCCGAGGTGAGATTGCCGCAGTGAATACCAATTCTACCTTATCCGATAAATACGCATATTTGATTGATGCGGCAGAAGCGGATGGTATGAATGATCATATTGACTTAAAATTGTTCTTAATGAACGGGGAAACCAAAATCTTGTCCTCAAAAGATAAAATTTCCTATAATGGCGGCTCCAAAGAAGCTGCAAAAACCGTACTGGAAAAACTGAAATCCAATGGAAAAGTAACCAAGCAGCTAATCACTTATGAAACCAATTCCGAAGGGCAAATCACCAAAATCAACACAGCAGAAGACATCTCCGGAAACGGCGTTAACATCAATAAAGATAAATTTGTGTTAAACCACAAGGGAGCAGAAACTCTTTATAAGAAAACCTCTTCAAAATTAGGTTCCTATGTTATCAATGCAAACACCATTGTATTTGACATTCCTTCAACCGCTACCGGCGAAGATGAATATGCTATCAAAGACAAAACCATGTTTGAAGATGAAGGCTTATACGATGTAGAAATTTACGATGTAAGAGAAGATTTATCTGCAAAAATTGTTATTGTGAAAAATTCCACCGGTCTTACAAACTCCGAAAGTCCTATCGCAGTTGTAAATAAAATTTCTCAGTCCAGAAACGAAAAAGGTGACATTGTTGAAAAATTATATGCAGCACACAACGGACAGATGATAGCCTTAGAAACCAGTGAAAAAGGAATTTTAGTAAACGCAGCAGGCAAAGCCTTAAAAGCAGGGGACATCATTCAGTTCAGAACCAACTCTCAGGGTGTCATTGACAGAATCAGCGTATTGTTTGAAGTGGATGATAAAGGCACCGAATTTAGCAGAACCGACGGAGATATGCGCTTAATCTACGGTAAAGTAGACCGTAAGTTTGCGTCCTCCATCAACGTGACTGTCAACGGCGGTGCTGTGGAAAACTTCTCCTTAGAAGGAGTAAAAGTAATTTCTGTAGATACCACCAAATCCTCCAATAAGGTACAGCTTGCCGATGCCGGTGACATTCAGAAATACGATGCAAAAAGCCCCCGTCTGGTATTCATCCGTGAATATAAAGATCAGGTTCAGGAAATCGTAATCGTAAGATAAATCCTCTTATTTTTAAAATTAACTTTATAAAAAACCATTCTTTTTGATATGGGAAAACCACCTCCAAGCATTCTTTGGAGGTGGTTTTTTGTATCGAATATCATATCACAGTTGTGTGTTTCAAAAAGGATTCAGGTTTTGCACAGAAGGCAGAAGTATACTGTTTATTAATTGGGTCTCACAATATCTTTTATCACTTCGCCTGCGATAATCAGACCTGCCACAGAGGGTACAAAAGCCACACTTCCGGGTGCTTTGCGACCTGTGATACCTTTTTCTTCGTCGGTGTCAGTATATTGGGGTGCCAAAGGTTCTTCTTTGGAATAGACCACTTTTAAATGGTCAATTTTCCGTTTCCGAAGTTCTTGTCGCATCACTCTTGCCAAAGGGCAAACAGAAGTTTTTTGAATGTCTGTCACTTCCAGTTTGGTGGGGTCTAATTTGTTGCCCGTACCCATAGAGGAAATGATAGGGATATTTAATTTATGTGCCGTTTCAATCAAGTGAAGCTTGGCTGTCACCGTGTCGATGGCATCAACAATATAATCAATTCCCGAAAAGTCAAACGGGGTTTCAGGAAGATAAAATTCGGGTTTCAGATGTATGGTGGCATTGGGGTTAATGGATAAAATCCGTTGTTTTGCCACTTCGGTTTTATATTGTCCCACGGTGTCTTGCGTGGCAATCAACTGACGGTTTAAATTGGTGAGAGAAACGGTATCGTTATCCACCAAAGTAAAGGTGCCGACGCCGCTACGACACAAGGCTTCCACGGTGTAAGAACCCACACCGCCTAAGCCGAATATGCAAACGTGTGCGTTTTGTAATTTTTGGACTCCTTCTTTTCCGAGAAGAAGCTCTGTGCGGGAAAACTGATTCATAGTGTTGCCTCCGATTGCTTGCTGTTGGCGAACTGCCGTATGGCTTCGATTTGTTGTTTGGTTTGGTTGAATCCTTGTTCCCATACGGCTTTTAACCGTTCGGGATTTTTTTCAAACCGACTGATACTAAGAGGTGCTTCGGGTGCAATAACAAAGGCTTTTCCGTCCTTTTCCAGACGGGACAGAAAAGACAGCGTTTCGTTATATTGAATGTGTCGATTGTCAAGAGCTTCCACCATTTTGGGATAATTCTTATAAATTTTTCGGTAGATTCTTTTGAACTTTTCGGGTTGCTTTTGGTAGCCTCGTTCTCTTGTTAAAACTACAATAACTTTATCGCAACCGTCCAGTAACGCTTGTTTTACGGGGATGGAATCGGTAGTTCCGCCATCTAAATATTTGCCACCTTTAAATTCTACAATAGGAGCAAATACAGGAATAGATGAGGAGGCACGCAGTATCATATTTTTGGAATCCAAACTGTCCTTATTGAAATATTTCGGACTGCCTGTTACCACATCTGTCACACCGATCACAAATTCACAGGGGTCGTTGTAAAACGTGGTATAGTCCATAGGGATTAAACGGTTTGGAATTTCATCAAAAAGAAAATCCATCCCAAAAAGAGATTTGGTTTTGATAAAATTCCCGATACTTAAGTAACGGGAATCGCAAATATATTCCGTGTTGGTGCGAAACGCTCTGCCTTTTTGACGAGAAACATAGGATGCGCCGTTACACGCACCTGCCGATACGCCGATGACGTAATCTGCCCGAAAGTTTTCTTCCATCAGACAGTCCAACACGCCAACGGTATAGATTCCTCGCATACCGCCGCCTTCTAACACAATACCGATTTTCATACCGGGAATTCCTTTCGGTTAAAATTTGAATTTACGCAGTTTGATTGCATAAAACATAATACATTTATCCAATACGATATCGTACATGACAAATATTGCCAACAACAGGACGTATAACAGCCAAAGTGCATCTTCAAAAGGAGAAAATTGTACGATAATAAAATATGCCACAACAGAAAGTAAGCTGACCCACAGAATCTTAAGAATCCACCGAATCGTTTTGGAAAATACTTTGTGGTCCACAATATCCTTCACGATAGGGTAATGCGTAACGATAATTGCGTAGGCTGCCATATCAACTTTGTTGAGTACCAATACAAATCCCAAAAGAGTGATAACCGCACAAGTGGCGATTCCGTATCGAATGCCACATTCCTTTGTGGCAACATAAGTGAAAAATGTAGAAAACAAAAAGAAACATACGGTTACAGTTGGCAAAATATTGGTGATTAATAGAGAAAGTGCTCCCAATGCGGAGAGCATTGCACAAAAGGTCAGTTTTTTGGTCATAAACATCATCCTAACAACAAGAAATTAAGTCTCCGCCCAACATTTCACATAAGCAATCGGCACACAATAGGTTACTGCAACAATCACAAGTGTTCATTCCACCGCCATAACCATACGTATTGCCGGTTTGCTGATAAGTTTGCTGACGGTTTGCTACGCTGTTTAACATGGTACGATATTCCATATTGGAAGGGTCCATATTGACTGCGGTCTGCAGATGTTTGATGCCTTCAAAATGCCATCCTTTATTCATATAAATGACCCCCATTAAAAAGTGCCATTCTGCCGAACCGTCGTTGGATTGATTCAGTTGTGCTTCCGCTTCGGCAAATCGTCTTTGATGAATCAGACTTCTCACATTGGAAAAACGGCTTCCACTATTGGAATATCCCGAGGAGTAACTGCCGGAGTTCCCGGAAGAAGTGCGGTTTGCACGTTCTTTTGTGATGCGATCATACGCTTCGTTGATTGCTTGCAGTTTTTCTTTTGCCAAATCTTCTAAGGGGTTATCCTGATAACGATCAGGATGATATTTTTTTACAAGTTCCCGATAAGCTTTTTTAATGGTTTCGTCACTATCGGAAGGGTTGACACCCAATACTTTATACGGATCCATAACAATTCTCCTTTATTGCACATTGAAAAAATTCTAAGTAATTAAGAATAGTAAAAGTAATTAAAATAATTGAAAAAAATTAAAATAATTCTAAGTTTTTTCGAAGTCCAAGATAAATAATGTTATCCAACAGTTCTTTATTTTTATAGATGGTTAACAATTCGTAGGAAGCGGCAATTTCGCTCAAAGTAAAAAGCAGAGAACTTTTTATTTCCTCTTTCCAGCCTTCCGGCGGATTTTTGTTTTCCCATACTGCTAAAAATGGATTATAGTTTTTCTTTTTTCGATCTTTTTCAATATCTGAAACTGCATCGGTTAAATAAATCAAACGACCGATATGATATCCCAACAGAGAAAGAGGACGGTTGGTTCCGTCGGGATCGAAAATAGCTTCGGTAATTTTACCGAAACAGTCAGATACCTGATCAATGCTTTTGGAAATTTCTTTTTCCAACTTGTGAAGCAGTTTGAGATTTTCTTTGATGGAATTTAGTTGACGGGGATATTTTTTTGCTACCTTTTTCATTGGGAAATAGTAAAATAGCCGAGCAAAGCTTTTGATAGATTTTTCATCGTCCCAGTCGTCTTTTAATTTATAATAGGTGAGTAGTACCGACATATCCGCACTGTATCGGATACCTGCATCTTCTCGGATGACACCTCTCCGTTTGAGCGGATGTGCAAAGCAGACTTCTTTTTTTAAAGTGATGGGGTCTTGATTTAAAGAAGAAATCACAATGGCAAGAAATGTCATATCATAGCTTAGTCCGAATCGTACCAGTTGATGAAATTCTTTACCGAGCATTTTGCATAGACCGCAATAATACCCGCGAAATACATTGTAGTCACACACACGAAGTAAATCTTTATGTGCATTTACATATCCAAACATAGCATACCCCGATTTTCTACTATTTTTTACTATAATATAAGAATTCTACCATAAGTTTGTGAACTTTTCAATAACAAATGAAAGATTTCTTTAAAACTTGTGATGATTTTTTTAAAAAAATCAAAAAAATTTTTTGAAAAAATTTCAAAAAAAGCTTGACATTTGATTTGTTTTCTGTTAATATATTTGAGGTATTTGAAATACAAGTTCATATGTTTATGGAGAGATGGCTGAGCTGGTCTAAGGCGCACGCCTGGAAAGTGTGTGTTGGTTAACCCCAACCGAGGGTTCGAATCCCTCTCTCTCCGCCAGAAAAAAGCACCAATCTTGATACAAGATTGGTGCTTTTTTCAACGAAAAAAATCCTTTCAGGATTTGTGAAATGCCCTACGGGCGTGCAATATTGCTCCGCAAAGTGAAATACGCCTTGCGGCGTGTGGATTTATTTCATTTCACAGAAAGCAACAGCTTTCTATTTCACAATTTACGAAGTAAATTATTTCACATCAAAGAAGTTGATATTTCACTTAAAAGCATATAATCTTCCTATATACTTGACGAATCATACCATATACAACCAGAGGTTGTATTCCAACTCACACATCCGGTTATTGACTGATGTGTTTTTTCTTGTTAAAATAAAGGCATAAATCCAACGGAGGTGAAACCTTATGTTTCATACTAACTTTAAAAATCGACGATTAGCATGTGGATTATCCCAAAAATAAATTGCAGATTACCCAAAAATCACGCCTCAATCAGTTTCTAAATGGGAAAATGGAGATGCACTTCCGTCGATTGATTATTTGCCAAAACTTGCAGAATGTTTGAATTGCGACATCAACACTTTCTTTGCTGAGCCTGTGAAAAAATCTTATGACATAGAAATGCTCAAAGAAATTTTCGATTTTGCTACAGAAATGATATTGCACGAAACCAAACAACAAGAAGAATTTCAACCTATATTGGACAAGTATCCTAATATTTTAGATATTTACAAGGAATTAGGCGAAGAACTCAAACAGTACAAAACTATCAAACGCAAAAATATTCAAAGAATTTTAAATTGTTCCGAATCAGACACCGAAATTTTTCTTGATTATTTTCTCAAAAACGAATTATTGGAAAAGCTTGATATAGATGATTCTTATTTTGTATTAAAGGATAGTATAGATGGATTAAGAATGGTATTTATCATGGTTGTTGAGATTATTGAACTGTCTCACAAAACTAAAAATTGAATTTTTAAACAAATTTCTCAAAAGATAAATAACCACACAATATCGTTGCGCAAAATGATTTTCAAATATAACCGAAAAGATAATTTCACAATGAAAATATCTTTTAAAAAATGAACCCCCTTTAAGACTCGTATTAAAATTGACCGTTAGTGCCAAAAAAGACAGACTATTTTGATAGAAATGATGTGATCCCAAAAAGTCTAACTTTTTGGGATCACATCATTTGTCGGTGCTTTTTTCGTTGTAAATGCGGATAGGACACAATATAGAAGTGTCAAAAAACTTCATGATTTTGAATATATGGACACATCCAAAAGAGGGGGATGTGGTTGTTTGAAAGGAATAGTTTGAATCTTCGTTGGAAAATTAAACAAAAAAGTTGAAATTTGAGATAGAATATGCTATAATGAATAATCGTTTGATTCCGATGGGGAATTTATCTAATTTTTAGGAGGTTTTATTGATGGATAAAACAATCAATCCGGAAGCTTTAAAATCAGGAAAGCTTCTGTTACATTTAAAAAATGAATTTTTAAAGAATCGATGCAAAGAAACGTTATGTCCTTTGTTAAATTGTTTGAGAGATTCCATAGTGGTTGTTCCGGTTAGAATGATGGTAAGCAAAACCGATGCAGAAAAGTTAAAGAATCGGAAAGAGGGAGAAGCTGTTAAACTGAGCGATTCGATGCGTTGTAAGCCGGTTATGATTCGAAACGGTGAAAAGCTCTTTTTCCCGATTTTTTCTAATTTGGAACAGATACCAAAAGAAAACAGAGAAAAAATTACCATGATGAGACTTTCTGTTTTGCAATGTTTAGATGCTGCCAAGAAACATAAAGACGTAGAAGGTCTGGTACTGGATGCATTCACTGACTCTGTTGTTTTGGAATACTCTGTGGCAGATTTAATCCCTAAATTTGAAAGCAGACTGAAAAAAGATTAAATTGTTGATTGGATACTTTTTACATTACCGTAAAGGAGATAAATTATGTCTGTTAAACTCAAAAAATACAGTTTGGGGGAAGAAATTTTTAGCGGTGTTTCTCATTGTGTCGGTGCTTTGTTATCCATTGCGGCAACCGTTCTTCTGATTGTGTTTTCAGCACTGAAAGGCAACACGATGGGAGTTATTGGCAGCTCGATTTATGGTGGTACGATGATTGTGTTATACACAATGAGTACTTTATATCATGCATTAACCAATCAAACAGCAAAGAAAGTGTTTCGCATTTTTGACCATTGTTCTATTTTTCTTCTGATTGCAGGAACTTACACTCCCTATTGTTTATGCACATTATGGGGCAGAGGAGGTTTAGGAATTTTAATTGCAATCTGGAGCTGTGCCATTTTGGGGATTGTGTTTAATGCCATTGCTTTGGAAAAGGTGAAAACCGTCAGCCTTGTTTTTTATGTGGTGATGGGACTTGCCATTTTATTTCGTTTGCCTACTTTGATTCAACTTTTGTCTATCGGTGGCGTTGTTTGGATGAGCATTGCCGGTGGGGTATATATCTTAGGAATCATTTTTTACTTATGGAAAATCAAATATATGCACTCAATTTGGCACCTGTTTGTATTGGCAGGAAGTATTTGCTTTTTCTTTTCTATTTTATTTTATGTAATTTAAACAGTAATTTTATTGACAATCTTGATTTTGCGTGATATACTGTTTAAAAAGGAGGATTATTATCATGATTTGTGAAAAATGTGGGAAAGAAATTCCCGAAAACGAAACTGTTTGTTCTTGCTGTAACGAAGAAGTTATTGCAGAACAGACCGAAGAAGTAAACGAAGTGGTTGAAGCAACCGAAGAAGCTGTTATTGATGTGCAGGAACTTGGTGCTCCCGTTTCTACCGTAGTTCGCGGAAAACGTGGCAAAGCCCGTGTTACTGTTGGAATCATTGCATTGGTATTAATGGTAGCAGTTTTGGTGGTTTCTTTCTTGAAACCTGTTCTGATTATCGGAAATTGGAGCTTGTATCAGGAAATGCCGGCAGGCAACGATGTTGTCTTGAAGGTTGAATCCGCTATGGAATACACTTTGTCCGGTGAAGCTGTTTGGGAAGATACTTTAGTAAACTATGAAGAAGTAGGATATCCGGAAGAACAGAGCAAAATCACCAATGAGTTCCGCTATGCTGTTAAAAATCAGAAACTCTGTGTTGAAATGACTGCTGAAGGTCAGGAAACTCAGACTTTTGAAATGTTCTGTAGTATTAATCCCGTTAAGTTCTCTTATTGGCAGGAAGACGGATCTCCCAGAACCGTATATGATTATTACAGAGATGGTTTCTTCTATCCCTCTATGTACTTATGGTTAGCAGCATTGATCCTGCTCATTTTAGGCGTATTGCTGTTGGCTATCCCCGGTAAAAAATATGAACTTACCGTTTGCGAAGAAGTAGAAGAAGCAGAGGAAGCTTCAGAAGATGCATCAGAAGAAGCTTTAGAAGAAGTAACTGAAGAAGTTGTTACTGAAACTGCTGAAGCAACTGAAGAACCTCAGGAATAATTCGATCAAATACTGTAAAACAAAAAACCGCTGAATTCAGCGGTTTTTTTGTTTTATTAAACTTATCTGATGCCGTATTTTTCAATTACAAAGTCCATATCCTTATCGCCTCTGCCGGAGAGGTTGATGAGGATGGAGCCGTGGTCCATAGTTTTTGCCAGTTTCATAGCGTAGGCAACAGCGTGAGAGCTTTCGATTGCAGGGATGATACCTTCCATTCTTGAGAGTTTAAAGAATGCATCAACAGAATCTTCATCATCAATGACATCGTATTTCACTCTGCCGATTTCCTGCCAGAATGCGTGTTCCGGACCGGAGGAGGGGTAGTCTAATCCACTTGCAACAGAATATACGGGAGCAGGTTCGCCGTTTTCGTCTTTTAACATAATGCTGTTAAAACCGTGCATAATACCTTCGGTTCCGTATTTTAAACTTGCGGCGTGGTCACCTAATTTGGGACCTTTTCCTAAAGGTTCAACTCCATAAATATCAACCGGATCATTTAAGAAACCGGAGAACATACCTGCTGCATTGGAACCGCCGCCCACACAAGCAACAATCGCATTGGGCAAATGACCGGTCATTTCTAAAAATTGTTCTCTTGCTTCAATTCCGACAATGCTCTGAAAATCTCTTACCATCATCGGGAAGGGGTGGGGACCAAGCACAGAACCGATACAGTAAATGGAATCTTTATATTCTTTACTGTATGCATCGAATGCAGCGTCTACCGCTTCTTTTAAGGTTTGCAATCCGTGAGTAACTTCCACCACGTTAGCACCTAAAATTTTCATTCTTGCTACGTTGGGAGCTTGTTTTTTAATATCAACTGCACCCATATAGATATCACATTCCAAACCGAAATATGCAGCCGCAGTCGCCAAAGCAACCCCGTGTTGACCTGCACCGGTTTCAGCAATGATTTTCTTTTTTCCCATATATTTTGCCAAAAGACCTTCGCCCATACAGTGATTGAGTTTGTGTGCACCGGAATGATTTAAGTCTTCACGTTTTGCATACAACTGCACTTTTCCGCCCAGTGCATCGGACAGACGTTCCAGATGAGACACCGGAGTAGGACGTCCCTGAAATTCTTTACGGATTCTTCTTAATTCCGCAATAAATTTACGGGACTGGCAAATGGAAAAATATGCTTCGGTAATTTCTGCCATTGCATCTTTTAATTTGTCTTCGATATAGACACCGCCGTATTTACCGAAATAGCCGTCTTTATCGGGATAATTTTTAAAATAGGTATCAAAATTTACGTTGTTTAATTGCATTGGGAAATCCTCCTTCAATTACCAAAGTGGTCAGGGAAATAAAAAAGCCCCCGACAGAACATTAAAAAATCTATCAAGGACGAATAAACAATTATCCGCGGTGCCACCTTGTGTTCACGGGAAACCCGTGCGCTTTTTGGAGTACCATCATACCCCCGACCTATAACGTCGGTCAAAACGTCAGTGCATTTGACACTGCCCTCAACAGTCCATATTACGCAGAAGTTTTCTGTGGAACTCACACCGCCAACCACTCGCTCGAAGAAACCTTGACCTGCCTTTTTTCTGTCTCAACGGTTTTTATACTTTTCATACAATATTTATCACATTATATCACCGATTGTTACAAATGTCAAGTTTTTCTTTTGAAACCTATAACTTGATTTTCTGTGGAATAATTTTTTTGTTGAGATTTCGCACAGAAATTGATTGTCTATATAATAAAATCGGGCAAGTTTGTGACCTTGCCCGACTAACTAAACACATACTTTATTAATTAATAATAACATTGTCCTTTGTTGTTATCCCAACAATTTCGCACCAATCAGTTAGATTTTCTTTTAAAATCATACCTAAATCCCTTTTTTCTTGATTGGTTGGAATTACAATTTTTAAGGATACCCCAACAAAACCAGTATTTACTTTAACTTTGTTGTAAATGCTCTCTGTTGTCTTGAATGTTAAACTATTGTATGATAAACCATATTCTTGCACAACAAAATCATCAAGCAGAATTGTTAAATAATAATTATCAGTATGACTTTTTTCTGTTATATCTTGTATAGATAAAGTGGTAATTATGGTTGTGTCTGGTTTTGTTGATATTTTCAAGATAGAAAAAACACATATTACTATACCTATAACCACCAATAATGGAATTAGATATTTTTTCATAATACCCCCCATTTCCTATTTTCCACCTAAATTATAGCAAAAAA
This sequence comes from Clostridia bacterium, assembly GCA_045638525.1. Classification (GTDB taxonomy): domain Bacteria; phylum Bacillota; class Clostridia; order UMGS1840; family UMGS1840; genus SIG452. Next base: position 248,316 of record JAZUBQ010000005.1, on the reverse strand, counting down.
TCACTCTAAAGTCAACAATTTTGGCAATTTTCAGCAATGTGCCCTGTTGTGGCAAGTTCCTTCTGGTGGATATCCATGAAGAAGGAAAAACCAACACTTATATATATTTGCCTATTAATTTTCCTAAAAAACTATGCTTTGTAGGGGGGCTCAACAAAAAAATTGCGGTCGGAAAATCTTCTGCAATTTTCCGACACTTATAAATGACATTTTTGAAGCAGATTATTCAAAGCCTTCCCCTTGAGGGGAAGGTGGGGTGCTTAGTAACTCGGATGAGGTGGAATGGTAGGGAACAGCCTTTAGGATGTTCCGTAAAAACGAAAATCGGTTCGTCGAAAATCGCCGAACCCTACAATAACTTGCCATGGCTTTTTTCATCACTACATTTGACAAATAAAAAGCTTGTATGTTATAATAAAAAAAGAAAAGTTAAAGAAAAAAGGAAACTTTTTCCATCATATTCTTGTCTAATATACCAAAGCGATAAGGGGTGATTCTTGCTATGAAAAAAGTATGGAAAATTATTATAATTTTGATTACAGCAATTTTATTGGTTCCGATTCCGTTCCGATTAAAAGATGGAGGCTCGGTTGAATACAAAGCCATTCTTTATACCGTAAAAGACGTTCATCAAATCAATCCTGATATTACAAAGCCATATATTGAAGGTGCTATTATTAAAATTCTCGGATGGGAAGTGTTTAACAACACAAAGGCATCCCAAGAAAAACTTCAATTAAATCCTGATAAGGAAACGGTTGATATTGGAGAACGAGGTGTGGTGAAAGGTCAGTTTGGAGAACAGCTGGAAAAGAAACTGATTCGAATCATCAATGTTGATGGCGAGTTATATTATGATTCAGGACTTGTGAGTGACAATACACCACGATGCGGTACATTGGACGGCAGTTTGAAGCAGACAGTGAAAGAAAACGAAATACCGCTGAAATCAGGGGGAGCAAATTTTAACATTGACGGCTATCAGAACGCAACCGATATTACGAAAGATGTCAATGTTGACGGTAAATGGGTAATCTTTAAAAAATATGATTTATATGACCACACGCTTGATGGACTGAAATACTGTTATTACATAAAAGGACATCTGAATAATGCAGCAGTTGACAGCGAAATCATTGTTTTAAGTGATTATGCAAATGTAACTTTTCATGATGTGTATGAACCATTGTTAAGCTCACAGGCAACTCCGGGAGAATATAAGGGCAAAATTCTTCATAATAGCATACGTTCAGACAAATGGGGCATTACTTTGTATGCGGAGGATGTAACACCAAAAGGCTTGACATTAAAAATTGAGCAATTCGGCGGTAATCCTACCGGCAGTCTTGAGTATGGAGCGGACTATATTCTTGAAACCACGGTGGAGGATGAATGGCAACCGGTAGAAACCATAACGGGCGAACCGCTGAATTGGGTGTTGATTGGTTATCGTCTTACAATGAATGATATCACTGAGAGAAAAATAGATTGGCGGAATACCTATGGAAAACTAAAGCCCGGATTTTATCGTCTGAAGAAAGAATTTATGGATTTCAGAGCACCCGGAGATTATGATGAAGAAACCTATGAGGTGTATTTTACCATTGAATAAGGAGGCGTATTGATATGAAGAAAATCATATGTTTGATTGGAATTATCACAAGTATGCTATCAATGTCAATAACCGCCCTTGCAGGTAGTATTCCGGAAGATTTGTTGGGGGCAGATTTTGCACAGATATTTTTTGCAGAAGTTGTATACTATCATCCGAATAAAGAAAATCCTGATATCGAGTTATCGCCTGTTAAAGTAATTAAAGGCGATGTAAAAACCGGAGTTAAACTGACATACTACAATCCTAATACCGTAGGCGATTTTAAGGTTAAGGAAGGCAATGTATATCTCTTTACATACTTTGATGAAAACAACCCGACAGATATATTTGAAGTAACGAGCTATGACACATCTACCTTGAAGCTGAAAAATGTTGAGGGCGATATGTGGAAACGCTTTGAAAAGTATCTGAATGAAGGAAGATATTTGGCTGCTGAACATGATAGAATTGATAGACTCAACAATGAACTTGTTGTAGAAAACGGAGAAACAATAACTCTATCTGAATTGCTTGGCGGATATGACGATAGTGAAAGTGATGTTGCATTTTATTATCCTGATGGCATTGACACGAAGGTTACTCAAGTTGAAAGAAAAAAGTTTTTCAAGATTGCAGAAGATATAGTTTGTACGGAAATTAAACCAACAGAGCATCATAATCCCGGACTTGACTTTGGGATAGTTGTTGAAACAGATAAAATTGGTAAAGCAGTATCTATCTCAAACGATGGAAAAGTTACTGAGAGTCATCCGGCACAAAGTTTTGTTGGACAACCAAAGTACAAAATCAGTTCTGCTGATTTAGGAAAACTACAACAGTTTATGACCGATAAAACAGAAAAGCTTCCGCCGCTTGAATCTCCTTATGCAAGATATATTGTTTATGGTGTTCTGCTCGGAGCCATTGTCGGCGGGGGAATAGGTGCACTTGTTGGTTACTTCATCAAGAAAAAAAGAAATCAAATGAAGTGCAACAACGAAAGGAGCTGATACAATGAATTTCAGAAAAAGCAGAACTTTAATGTGGATAGGCTTTGCCGTTGGGATTCTTATAATGGCTCTCGGCATTGGTTTTGAAAATGAGACCGTAACGGTCAGTTGTATGACAGCCGGAATTATTGTATTTGCTGTTTCGGCAATACAAGCGTTTATATTCTATGTATGCCCTTACTGTGGGTATTCGCTTATGAATGTTCGTGGTGCAGTTCCCCAACATTGCCCTAAATGTGGTGAAGAATTAAAATCCGTTATCGGTATAATAGATGGTAATAAAAAAGATTGATTTGACTCCGGAAAGGAACGGATGGTATGAAGAAACACATTGCAAATACTATCACAAGTTGCCGCATTGTATGTAGTATCTTGATGTTGCTTTTTTCTACGTTTTCAGTCCCATTTTATATCTTATATCTTTTTTGCGGATTTAGTGATATGATAGATGGAACTGCTGCACGAAAGACAAATAGTATCAGCGAATTTGGGGCTCGATTTGATTCTGTTGCTGACTTCATATTTGTTGTTGTATCTTTCATTAAATTTATACCGCTCATTCATATCCCGAGCTGGTTATGGATATGGATTGCTGTAATTGCAACCATTAAAATCTGCATTGTTACATGGGGATTTATTCGCAAAAAAAAATTAATATTCTTACATACAATGATAAATAAGACTACGGGAGTATTCTTGTTTCTTTTACCTTTGACACTACATTTTGTTGAATTAAAATACAGCTCCGTAGCAGTATGCTTGGTAGCGTCATTTTCGGCAATTCAGGAGGGATATTATATTGGAACAGGGCGTGGAACCGTTGATACAACAAATGATATCAAACGCTATTCAAAGGAGGAATGACAAATGAAGAAATTTAAGATGTTGAGAAATATTTTTATTACACTTGCATTGATACTGTCTCATTGGACTTGTATTGTAGTTGCTTTCAATTATGCAGGTATGCTTTGCGGAATTGAACATAAAGGTTTTAGCGCTCCGGCGAATACCGCATTTTATCTTGCCATTCCATACTATATTAGTATTGCTATTTGTTTAGTATTGGCTTTGGTATTTCATCAAAAAATTGTTAAGGAGAAAAACAAATGAAAGAAATTTCGTTCATGATTTTATCTCTTATCGTTTTATTTAGCATAAGCGGATGTGGCGACAATCAAAAGGACTTCTATTTGCCCGAAGCAAAGAATGATAAAGTCTATACAGTAATCGGTGGTGCAGATGAAACGCATCAAGGTGAGGGGTATACTCTTACAGTTCCCACTAAAAACTATCGTTATGAAAAAGACTATGATGACGGTGCTTTGGAAGAAAAATGGGAATATACGAAAAAAGATGATATTGAAATCAAAGTAACAACCTATAAAAACTCTGATGAAATATCCGCAAGAACTAAATTCCTAAAAGACTATGACGAATATATCTTCGAGGACTTATTGGGACTATCTCTTTGCGGTCAAGAGCTTGACGGAGATACATTATGGTTTAATATTCATATTTCAGGCGAAACAGTATATATCGTTTCCCGAGAATATCCGAAAAACGCAAGTGAAGATTTACAAAAAGAGTTGGCAAGCATCGTACAAAGCTTCACCCTTGCAGAATAAGGAGGGTTTATGCAATATCAAAACATCATAGAAGGAAAGTTTTGCTCCCGTCCGAATCGTTTTATTGCCTATGTGGAAATTGATGGAAAAGAAGAAGTTTGTCATGTGAAAAATACAGGCAGATGTAAGGAGTTACTCATTCCGGGAGTTACTGTTTACTTGGAGGAATCAGACAATCCCGACCGAAAAACCAAATATGATTTAATTGCGGTACAAAAAGGAGAACGCCTGATCAATATGGATTCTCAGGCGCCTAATCGTGCTTTTTTGGAATGGGCACCACGTTTTTTTGGGGGAAATGTCAAAATAATTCCGGAGAAAAAATATAAAAATTCAAGATTTGATTTTTATATAGAAACTGCTGATGGGAAAATACATTTTGTGGAAATAAAAGGTGTGACGCTAGAACAAGATGGTGTGGTTTTGTTTCCTGATGCTCCCACAGAACGTGGGATAAAGCATCTTATGGAACTCTGTGATTGCGTTCGTGAGGGATACGGTGCTTATGTATTCTTTGTGATACAGATGAGGGGAGTTGAATATTTTACTCCTAATCGAATTACTCACCCTGAATTTGCCGATGTTCTGATACAAGCAAAAGAAGCAGGAGTTAAGGTGTATGCAGTGGATTGTGACGTGACTGCCGGCACCATGAATATTTGCGATTTTGTGGAAGTTGTGTTATAACTTTTTATCAAAAACTCTTTTTAAGGGACTGGCAAGAATTTTGTAACCGTGTCATAGTATGAAATCAAAAAGGATTTTTCGTATGTGGCATTTAGTGTTTGAAGCGCTTCGGAGTGTTGTCTTCTTTCTGGGCTATTTCGGTAATGTCGGAAGTTTTCCCAAGGCTTTGTCGAAAGCAGAGGAGGATGCGTTGTGGCAAAAATTCCGGGAAGGGGATGACTCGGCCAGAGACCGGTTGATTGAATCAAATCTCAGATTGGTGGCTTATGTCGCCAAAAAGTACACCAAAGAAAAGCAGGAAACAGATGATTTAATTTCTATTGGTACCATTGGGTTGATTAAAGCGGTCAATTCTTTTAATCCTGATAAAAACATTCGCTTGGCGACCTATGCGGTAAGGTGTATTGAAAATGAAATTCTGATGGTCATTCGTGCTGAAAAAAAGTTGGTCAATGAAGTTTCGTTGGAGGAACCGATCGGAAAAGATTCGGAAGGAAACGAAATATCCTTGATTGATGTTTTGGCAAATGATGAAGAATCCGTTTTTTTGGAAGCAATCAAGGGGATTCATCAGCAAAAACTGTATCAAGCTATCCGAAAGGTACTAACTGACAGAGAGAAGGAGATTATTGTTCTTCGTTACGGGTTATCCGATGGTCATGCGATACCGCAACGTGAGGTTGCAAAAAAGTATGGAATCTCCCGATCTTATGTGTCACGTATTGAAAAGCGGGCATTAGAAAAGTTATTGGAAGAATTGGAGAATGAATAACAATATAAAACAGGAAATCTCAGTAGAGATTTCCTGTTTTTTTACATAATTTCTTGTGTTTTTTTAGTTTGTTTTAGGGAGAAGATTTTTTTAATGGTCATTTCAAAGCCCTTATAAATCCAGTTTAAAATCTGCGAAAGTAAAAGTGAGATTGTTCCTATCAGAAGAACCGTAGGGATATAAAGCAACACTCTTTGATTCATTGCCGGAACTAACGGTCGGAGGTAGGCATAAATCACATTGTCTGCGATATAAGAGATTAAATATCCACCTAGACATAAATCTGAAATATGGGCAAGCACTTTTTTTAATGTTACAGGGAATTTGGAAGTGTCAATTTTTGACAAAAACAAAAACATTAAAACAGCAAGAATCAATGCCTGCATTCCATACCAGTCTGTGTAAGATCCCCAGGAAAAATAACTTCCGCAGTCACGGTAGTAATTAAAAATACCAAAACATAAAGCCGTAATTGCCAGTAAAACAAAAGAATAACGTTTTTTCAGTTTGATAGGATATTCTTTCAGATATGCTCCCAACATATAGTAAGTAATGGGGTAAATATTAACCCACCAATCCATTACCAATGGCTGATAACGTCTGGAAGAAGTGGGAGCTTTAAACCATCCGGGTTCGGTAAAATTAAAGATATTCAGTACAGTTGGAAGATTTGATAAACAAATCAGTGTTACAATGAGAACTATTTTTTGTCGTTTGCCGTCTAAACCGTGATACATCAGATTAAGAAATGGAATCAATAAAAACAATCCGATGTACATTTCGATATACCAAGCGTAATTTGCTCCCGAGAAATCCAGAATACTAAAGAGAATACCTTGGAAGCTTAAAGAATCTCCAAAGAAAAATCTTTTAAATATCATACAAAAAACTGAGGCAAGAACATAAATTCCCAATGTTTTTGTAATGCCGGAATAATATTGTTTTGATAATGTTTTTTTATTCAGCAGATATCCGCTCAGCATAATGAATAGGGGAACGCAATAGGAAAATGCTGTTCTTAATACGGTAAACAGCAACATTGACATCCCCAACATCACTTCGTTATAGTAACCGGTATGTAACGGAAAATGGATTGCTACCACCGAAAACATTGCTACAATTCTTACGATATCCAGGGCAGTGTTTCGTTTTGACAGATTCATATAACCTCCAATTAGTAAATCAACAATTTTCGACAGTATTATAGCATACTTTTGATTGATTATCAATAGAAATTATAAAAAGAAATGATAAAAATATCGAAATTGTCTATGCGAACTTTTTGGATTTTTGGAAATATGATTGATTTTTGTGACAGATTATGTTATAATAAGTTAACATTTCGGATAATTTCCTTGCGGCATTTATTGAAAAGAGGGCACCATTTTCTTGTGTCCCGGAAAAATTATAATAAAGGAAGTGTATGTATTATGACAATCATAATCGTAGCAATCATTGTGGCAATTTTGGTGATTTGGTTTATTTCGGAACAAAGAAAACTTGTGGTAATGGATGAGAATATCAATAATGCCATGAGTCAGATTGGTGTTCAGCTTTCTTCCCGTTGGGATGCGTTAACCGCGTTGTTGGATTTAACGAAAGGATATGCGGAACACGAATATAAAACCATTTCCGATACCATCAAAATGCGTACATCAATTCATGCAGGAAGTTCTGCAAAAGATGTGAATGCACAGGAAAATATGCTGGTAGAGGCTATGGGAAAAATTATGGCAGTTGCCGAAAGTTACCCTGAGCTGAAAGCAAACGAAAACTATATTAAAACAATGGACAGCGTAAATCAATATGAAGAAATGGTGAGAAAATCACGTCTGGTATATAATGACAGCGTGACGAAATTAAATCGTACCATTCGGATGTTTCCCACATCCATTGCGGCATGTTTGCTTCGCATTGAAAGCCGTGAGTATTTACAAAGCGATGAGAAAAAATCAGACATGCCGAGTATGAAATGAGGTAGGCGAATGAGCAAGATTCAAAAACTTCTGTTTTCGATATTTTTGGTGTTTTTGGTGGTTTCTGTACCTGCTTTAGCAGGAAATAATGTATCCGAAATTGATATTGAAGTGACTGTAAGAGATGACGGAAGTGCTTATATTGTTCAAACCTGGCAAGGTGTATTTACAGACGGAACTGAGAACTACATTTCGATTAATACCGAAGACATTTCGCTTTCTGATTTTGCAGTATCGGATGTAAATGGCGCCTATACTTTCGTAGAATCCTGGGATATTGATTGGGGATTTTCCAAAAAAGCGAGAAAATGTGGGATTGTCAAGACAAATGACGGGGTAGAGCTGTGCTTCGGGATTTCAGAGTATGGTGAAAACCGATATGCCATTGAATATGTCGTTTCAGATTTTATCAAAAGCTATACCGACTTTGATGGAACGAATTTTATGTTCATAAATCCTGATATGTCAACATTTCCAACCGATGCTCATATCAGCATTGTGATGCAAAACGGTACCAAGTTGGATGAAAATAATGCCGGTATCTGGGCGTTTGGTTATGAGGGATATGTTGAGTTTTTGGAAGGTAATATCAATGCGTATACCACTTCAGCATTGGAAAATGACGATTCAATGATTGTAATGCTTCGATTGGATCAAGGTATCATTTTTCCGAAAACAACTCTGAATGAATCATTTGAAACAGTAATGCAGAAAGCCTTTGACGGTAGCGATTATGGCGAACAGGAAAGCTTGTTTGAAAAAGTGATTGGGGCTATTGTAGGAATTGTTATTTTTGTTGTTTTGATTTTATGCTTGGTGTTTTACATTAAGCGTAAGAATGCCCTTCGGAAATTTTATCAGGCTGCTGACTATTTCAGAGAAGTTCCTAACAGCGGGGAAATGGAAATATCCCACTATCTTGCACAGAATTTTGATGTGGCAGAAGATAAAAGCTTAATTATCGGAGCTTTAATTTTATCTATGATAAATCAAGGGTCCATTGAACCTCAGTTGGAGGAAAATGTCGGCATCTTTGGCAAGGTGAAAGAAAGCGTAAATTTAAAGCTCGTAAAAGAACCTTCTACAGTGCCTGAAATCAGCTTATATCACCTTTTAAAACTTTCCGCAGGTGATGATGGGATTTTGCAGGAAAAAGAACTGGAACAGTATGCCTACAAACATCCTGAACAAATCAACGCTGTTGTTGAAAATGTAGCGATTGGTGGAGAGCAAAAGTTTACCGCTGACGGCGGATTTTTGCAAGGGGCAGGGAACTGCATCAAGGATTTAAGTGATCATGGTAAAGAGGAACTTTCTCAGGTGATGGGATTGAAAAAATATTTGGAAGACTTCACCTTGATTGCAGAACGAAGTGTAACTGAAACAGTTATCTGGAAAGAATATCTGGTCTACGCTACCTTGTTTGGTATCGCGGATAAGGTGTTAAAACAACTGAAAACTGTGTATCCCGAAAAAATTCCCGAACTGGAATACTATAATCGTAACGTAATCGTTGCACATAGCTATTATCACAGTATGCATCATTCGGCACAAAAAGCATTGCAGGCACGAAGAACCGGCGGTATGGGCGGTCGTGCTTCCATGGGTGGCGGAGGCGGATTCTCCGGCGGCGGTCATGGCGGCGGCTCCAGATAAATATGTTATGATATAAAAGCAAAAAAGAAGATGTTCCGAATAGAACATCTTCTTTTTTGGTGCGCCTGAAGGGACTTGAACCCCCACGGTCTCCCACTGGAACCTAAATCCAGCGCGTCTGCCAATTCCGCCACAGGCGCATAACTTACGTTATTATAGCATAGTTTTTTTGCGATGTCAACGTTTTTTCAGCGAAATTGACTAAAAAAAGAAGGTATCGTCGGATACCTTCTTTTCCGTTATGCACTTTTTACTACTTTTGGGGGAGTAGAGCCTTCAATACAATCTTTTGTGATGATAACTTTTTGGATGGATTCATCGGAGGGAGTTTCATACATAATTTCCATCAGAGCGCCTTCAACAATGGAACGAAGACCACGCGCACCAGTATTTCTTTCCAATGCTTTTTCAACGATTTTATCCAGCGCCTCGGGTTCAAATTCCAAATCTACGCCATCATATTGCATCAGCTTCTGATACTGTTTGATAACTGAATTCTTGGGTTCCAACAGAACACGGAGCAGGGCATCTTTGGATAATTCTTCCAAAGCAACAATCACAGGGAGTCTGCCTGCAAATTCAGGAATCAGTCCGTATTTTAACAAGTCTTGAGGAGTGATATCCGCCAACAACTTGGATTTTGATGTTTCTTTTTTTGATTGAATTTGAGCGGTGAAACCGAGTGTGGTTTCTTTGCTGCGTTGTTCAATAATTTTTTCAACACCGTCAAATGCACCGCCGCAGATAAAGAGGATGTTGGAAGTATCAATGGATAAAAATTCCTGATGGGGATGTTTTCTGCCACCCTGTGGAGGAACATTTGCAACTGTGCCTTCAATGATTTTTAAGAGTGCTTGCTGTACACCTTCACCACTTACGTCACGGGTGATGGACGGGTTTTCAGATTTTCTTGCGATTTTATCAATTTCATCAATATAGATGATTCCTTTTTGCGCTTTTTTAATATCAAAATCTGCAGCCTGAATCAAGCGGAGTAAAATGTTTTCTACGTCTTCACCGACATAGCCTGCTTCGGTCAGAGTGGTAGCATCGGTGATCGCAAACGGAACATTTAAAATTTTTGCCAATGTTTGTGCCAACAACGTTTTTCCGGATCCTGTGGGACCCAAGAGAAGAACGTTGCTTTTTTTCAGTTCGGTATCATCATCATTGGTTTGCGGTTTATTCACTCGTTTATAATGATTGTATACAGCAACCGAAAGGGCAATTTTTGCTTTCTCCTGACCGATAACATACTCGTCCAGTTTTTCTTTGATTTCTTTTGGTTTTAACATTACAAAATCTTCAGTTTCTGCGGAAGATTTTGTTTTGGAATGTTGGTGGCTTGTTCCGGTAATCAACTCATAACAGCTGATAATACATTCGTCGCAGATATTTGCAGCACCTCCGGTTACAATCTGATCCACTTCACCTGTGGATTTGCCGCAGAAGTAACAAAACTGCTGATCGTTATCTCTTCTGTTTGCCATAATATCACTGCCTTCCCGTTCTTTTTTTATGGGGTATATTCACTGAATAAGAATGGCGCAACGAAACCGTCACGCCATTTTCTTGTTATCTTTTTTCGATGACTTTGTCAATCAAACCATAGGCTTTCGCTTCGGCAGCTGACATAAAGTTATCACGTTCGGTATCTCTTTGAATCACTTCCAGCGGTTGACCGGTACGTTCACTTAAAATCTGATTCAAATGGTCACGCATTTTTAAAATCCGGTCTGCGTGAATCTTAATATCGGTTGCTTGACCTTGCATTCCGCCTAAAGGCTGATGAATCATAATTTCGGAATTAGGCAGAGCCAATCTTTTTCCGGGAGCACCTGCACTTAAAAGGAATGCACCCATAGAAGCGGCCATACCGATACAAATAGTAGAAACGTCAGGTTTTACATATTGCATGGTATCATAAATTGCCATCCCTGCAGTAATAGAACCGCCGGGGCTGTTAATGTAGAGTTGAATATCCTTGTCCGGATCTTCTGCTTCTAAAAACAGCAACTGTGCCACAACTAAACTTGCAGTAGCATCGTTTACTTCATCTGCCAAAAAAATGATTCTGTCTTTTAACAGTCGGGAAAAAATATCATAGGTTCTTTCGCCACGACTGGTTTGTTCAACAACGTAGGGAACTAAACTCATGTTTGGTCAAATCCTTTCGGTTACTTACTGAGCATCCTCGGTTTTTTTCTTTCTGGTGGTTTTTTTCGGAGCTTCAGCTTCGTCGGTGTCTGCTTTTTTAGTAGTTTTTTTTGCAGCAGTCTTTTTGGGAGCTGCTTCTTTATCGTCATCTGCTTTTTTAGTAGTTTTTTTCGCAGCAGTTTTTTTAGCGGGTTTTTCTTCTGCTTTTGCTTCCATTTCAGCTTTCGCTTCTTCTTCGGAAATTTCCTGGCAAACAGCGTTATCTTTTACAAAATCAACTGCTTTTCTGATAATGATATCTTTTTTCAGGTCTTCATCCGGTAAGAAGTTGGAGATTTTTTCTTTGTCAATTCCGTAATGAGCGCTTAATTTATCTTTTTCAGCATCTAAGTCAGCATCGGTTGCTTCGATTTTTTCCTGACGAGCAATAGCTTCCAGAACTAACATAGATTTTACCTGAATTTCAGCATTCTGTTTGAACTGACCTAAGTATGCCTGTTCATCCATACCGGTATATTTTAAATACATTTCACGGTTGATGCCCTGTTGCATTAAGCCATTTTCAAAATCTCTTGCCAACATGTTTACTCTTTCATCAATCATAGACTGAGGAATGTCAATTTCAACACCGTTTGCAATCTGATCTACCACTTCGTTTTCAAACTGTACATCAGCACGTTCAGACATCTGTTTTTCCATTTTTGCTTTGATATCAGCTTTGAATTCAGCTAAAGTATCAAATTCAGAAACATCTTTTGCCAGTTCGTCATCTGCTTCAGGCAATTCTTTGGTGGTAACTTTGTTGATTTTTACTTTAAATTCTGCATCTTTGCCTTTTAATTCTTCTGCATGATATTCTTCGGGGAAGGTTACTTTCACTAAAACATCATCACCGGTACCTTTACCGATTAACTGTTCTTCAAAACCGGGGATGAACTGACCGCTTCCGATGGTTAAATCGAATGCATCACCTTTACCGCCTGCAAATGCAACACCATCTACAAAGCCTTCAAAGTCGATATTAGCGATGTCGCCGTTTTCAATCGCTCTGTCTTCAACGGGAACGATTCTGGAATTTCTTTCTCTGATTCTGTCGATTTCAGCATCAACAGCTTCGTCTTTTACAGTATAGACAACTTTTTTCGCAGTGATACCTTTGTAATTTTCAACGGTTACTACGGGTCTTACAAATACTTTAAATACAGCGGTGAAACCGTCTGCTTTGGAAATTTCGGGGATATCTACTTCCGGCTGAGAAACAACATCTAAAGTTGCTTCTTTGATTGCTTCTTCATATAATTCGGGAAGAATGGAGTTTACAGCATCGTCAAAGAAAACGCCTTCTCCGTACATTTTTTCAATCATACTCTTGGGAGCTTTTCCTTTACGGAAACCGGGAAGAGCAATACTCTTCACATTTTTTCTGTACGCTTTTTCGATGCCTTCGTTGAATTTTTCTGCACTTACTTTAATGGAAAATTCAACCTGATTTTTGCCTAAATCTTTGATTTTGATACTCATTGTTTTCTTTCCTCCAAATTTGCTTTTGACAATTATAACATTTTAATATTATATCACATATTTTCAAAAATTCAAGCCTTTTTTGAAAAAATTAGGAATTTTTAACATTTTCTCATATTCCGTCAAAATACAGAGGATAAATCTAACTTTTTTGTTCTTTTCGTTGACATTTATCATTGAGAGTTGTATAATAATTCCGTATAATTTTTAAAAAGTGCAACAATTTACATAGGAAGAAGGATATAAATTCTGATGAACAGTATGGATTTTTCAAAAATTTTAGGAGTTTCCCAAGATACCGTTAATTTGGTGGAAGAAAGTGAGAAAAAACTGACTTCGGTGTTTGCACACTTAGAAGAAATTTCTCAGTACAATCAGGCAAGAGTGCTTCGTGCGTTTTCGGAGTGCAGAATTTCAGATACTCATTTTAATTTTTCTACCGGTTACGGCTATGATGATCACGGCAGAGACACCTTAGACCGTCTGTATGCCGAAATTTTTGAGTGTGAGGATGCTTTGGTGCGTCATACCATTATTTCAGGTACTCACGCTCTGACCACTGCATTTTTCGGTGTGCTTCGTCCGGGAGATACTTTAATTTCCGTAACGGGACGACCTTATGACACCTTGGAGGAAGTCATCGGGATTCGTGGCGAAAATTCCGGTTCCCTAAAAGAATTTGGTGTATCTTACGGAGAAATTCCCTTAAAAGACGGAGCACCTGATTTAGAAGCAATCAAAAACGGAGTACCTGCCACTACCAAAGCGGTACTGATTCAGCGGTCCAAAGGCTATGAAAGTCGTGTTTCCTTATCCTCCGAAGAAATTGGTGAAATCATCAAAGTGGTGAAGGGGATTAATGAAAACATCATCGTAATTGTGGACAACTGCTACGGAGAATTTGTGAATACTTCGGAACCCACCAAATACGGTGCTGATTTGGTTTGCGGTTCTCTTATCAAAAATCCCGGTGGCGGACTTGCTTTAACCGGCGGATATATTGCAGGAAAACAAAAATATATTGAGCTGTGTGCAATGCGTCTGACTTCTCCCGGACTGGGAAAGGAAGTGGGTGCTTCCCTTGGCTTAACACGCTCTATGATTCAGGGACTTTATTTTGCTCCTTTTGTGGTATGCCAGGCATTAAAAACAGCCGCACTTTGTGCTCAGATTTTTAAAGATTTGGGATATAAAGTGACACCCGAGCCGGAAGAAGCAAGAAACTGCATTATTCAGGCGATTGATTTCTTAAAACCCGAAGGAGTGATTTCCTTCTGTAAGGGAATCCAGAAGGGTGCTCCCGTAGATTCTTTTGTATCTCCCGAACCCTGGGATATGCCCGGATATCAGGATCAGGTCATTATGGCGGCAGGTGCCTTTGTGCAGGGAGCTTCCATCGAGCTTTCCGCCGATGCTCCCATTAAACCTCCCTATACCGCATTTATGCAAGGTTCCTTGTCCTACGGCTACGGCAAAGCAGGATTGATGCTCACCGTGGAAGAAGTAAAGAAAAGCGGATTATTTTAATTTTTTCAATTATTTCAATTATTCTGATTATTTTAAAAAACTATTGGTGATTCAAGAAGGGATGATGATTTGTGAACCGTACTTTCAAACGATTGCTATCGTTCATACTTACGCTGACTGTTCTGACTGTGAATTTTGTAATTCCGGCTATGGCAGCAGCATCCATCACTGTGTCCTATACGGACTTGTTAAACTATGGTAGTTTGCTGCAAAGACAAGGTGAGCTATACTATGAAACCAGTGCCGGAAACGCAAATGCAAACTCAGGTCTGGATAGTTCTTCTAACAAAAACAGAGCTTACGCTCCCTTAGAAGTGTGGTCTGCTACAAACAATGCCGGCTTGAACATTGTTGCAAAAGAATGGGTAAGATTTGAAGCGGAAGCTCCCGTTGCAGGTTATTATTCTGTTGACGTGACTTACGCCTGCGGTGCTGCTGTCGGTGCTGATTTCATTATCCGTACCGAAAACAGTATCATTGAAAAAAATCTTGTCAAAACCGGTACCCCGTATGCGTATACCAACATCACTGATTTAGGTTATGTGTACCTGGAAGAAGGCACCAACTACATTTATGTGGATAACAAAGGTGGTTCCTATATCAACTTCAGAAGTTTAACTCTGACTTTGGATGCTTCTGCTGATGCAACTATGGTAAAATGGTTAGCTCCTGTCGAATCTGCAAACGAAATCGCTGACTACACCATAGAGTATACCGATGGTTACAATCAGGCAGAAATTTACGGCGAAGTTACTTTCCCTGTAGAAATTATGTTGGATGGACAATATAGCATATCTGTGCTTGGGAAAGCAGGAGCTTCCAATACGGTGACTGCTGATTTTGGAGGCGATGCACAGACTGCCACCGTTGATAATGAAGCATACGGTTATGCTGCCATCGGAGAGTTTGCATTGACAAAAGGACAACATACTCTTACGATAGATGGCTTTGATGATTATAGTTTGGCTTGGGTAAAGATTGAACCGGCTTCTTCTGAACCGGAAATTCCGGAACCGACACCTACTCCTACCGCAACACCTACACCTACGCCGAAACCCACTGCTACTCCTACACCAACTCCTACGCCAACTCCAAATCCGTTGACACCATATTTGACATATGAGATAAAAAACGGAGAAGCAGTCATTGTAGATTGCAATACTAATGTGTCCGGTAGCTACACAATCCCGGCTACTTTAGACGGTTATCCGGTCACAACCATAGGTGAATATGCATTTTATGCTTGCGGAAGTTTAACGAGTATCGAGATACCGAATGGTGTAACAACGATAGGTAATACTGCATTTTGTTTTTGCGACAGTTTAACAAGCGTTGCAATAGGCAATAGTGTAACAACCATAGGTGATTCTGCATTTTATAATTGCACAAGTTTAACGAGTATTGAGATACCGGATAGTGTGACAGGTATCGGGTATGGTGCATTTGATTCTTGCACAAGTTTAACGAGTATCAAGATATCGGATAATGTCACAACCATCGGTGAATATGCATTTTCTTGGTGCGAAAGTTTAATAAGTGTTACAATGGGAAATAGTGTAAAAAGCATAGGGAGTTATGCATTTTATACTTGCACAAGTTTAACGAGTATCGAGATACCGGATAGTGTGACAAGTATCGGGTATGGTGCATTTTATGAGTGCACAAGTTTAACAAACGTTACAATAGGAAATAGTGTAACCACCATAGGTGATTGTGCATTTTTGTATTGCACAAGTTTAACGAGTATCGAGATACCGGATAGTGTAACAACCATAGGGGATTTTGCATTTCGTTATTGCGAAAGTTTAACAGATGTGTACTATAACGGAACAGAAGCACAATGGAATCAAATTTCCATTGGTAATTACAATGACAGGTTGAAAAATGCAACTGTTCATTATGCGGAAACGATAATGTATACCATCTCTTACGATGCCAACGGTGGTAGCAATGCACCTGCTTCGCAAACGGCTGACGATGGCACAACAGTTGTTTTGAGTGACAAAAAACCAACAAAAGATAAGTGTGAGTTTTTAGGTTGGACAACTTCTTCTAATGCAACCAAACCCCAATATCAACCGGGAGATAGTTTGACAGTAACTGAAAATATCACTTTATATGCAGTATGGAAATCGTCGGTTACGGTATTAAATTATCAGGCACCCCAAACGACAGCCACCGCAAATATTACAAGCGGAGGAGAAATTTTCTATTTTGAATTTACTCCCAAAACAACGGGCGTTTATGTGTTTGAATCCACCTTATCAAGCGGAGATAGCTGTGGATATTTGTATGATGCACAGAAAAACCAACTGGCTTCTAACGATGACGGTGGTAATGGTAATAATTTCAAGATTGCTTATGAGATGACGGCAGGAACCACCTATTACTACGGTGTCAAGTGGTATTATTCTACGAGTACGGGAGCAATTCCTGTCACCTTAGTGAAAGAAGTCAAAAAAATTTCATCGGGTACCTGTGGCGATAATCTGACCTGGTTGTTAGAAGAAAACGGCGTTTTAACAATCACCGGTACAGGGAAAATGTATGATTATGACGATGCTTCCGAGGTGCCCTGGTATAACGATAGACTCCTTGTGGAAGAAGTAATCTTTGAAGATGGTGTAACAGCCGTCGGGGAATATGCATTTGCTTACTGCAAAAATTTAGTGAGCATTACGATACCTGACAGCGTCACAACCATAGGAGCGGTTGCCTTTTATGAATGTGAAAAATTAACGGGTGAAGTTCTCGGAAATTGCGTAACTACGGTTGGGAACTCTGCCTTTTATAACTGTAAAAGCTTGAAAGAAATTGTGTTTCCGAATACACTTACAACGGTAGGCAGATATGCATTTTTTGGTTGCCGAGGCGTAAAAAGTGTTACCATAGCGGATGGTGTGACCAAGATAGATATTGCTGCCTTTTCTGAGTGTACTGCTTTAACTGATGTGTACTATAGTGGTACCGAAGCGCAGTGGAATCAAATTTCCATTGGTGCGTCAAACGATTGTTTGAAAAACGCAAAACTTCACTGTGTGAGAATTGTTATTTATGATGCGAATGGTGGAGTCAACGCACCCGAGTTTTCCGTTATAGTGGATGAAGTGGTAATTTCTGAGCAAATTCCCACTCGGTTTGGGTATAGCTTCCAAGGTTGGTCAGTCAATAAAAATGGTTCCGGGACAAAATATCAGCCGGGAGATACCGTTGATTTTGACGGAAATACTCTCACCTTGTATGCCGTATGGTATCCGATGGAAATTGATACCAGAATTTACGGTGACGAACTGGTGTTAAGTGTCTATAATGTTCCCGTGGGTAGCCGACTTGTGGTTGCTTGCTATAACGGAACTAAGTTGGTTCACATTGATGGTGCATCCATTACTTCCGAAACCCGTTATTATTTTGGAGTGGGCGGCGTGACATATGATAACATCAAAGTAATGTTATATGAAGATTTTATCAATATGAGTCCTTTGATGAATCCGGTGGAAGTTCCTTTATCCTAAGCAGGATTGATGCTTGCTGTGGAAGAAGTAAAGATAAACGGATTGGTTAAACGAAAAGAATATTTTCATACATCAAATTACACGCAAACAAATTAAGGAGGATTGCTTATGAACCGTAATTTGAAACGAGTGCTTGCTTTAGCACTGACAATGGTTGTTATGGCAGTGAATTTTATGATTCCTGCTATGGCAGCAGCATCCATCACTGTGTCCTATACGGACTTGCTAAGCTATGGCAGCTTACAGCAAAGACAAGGTGAGATATACTATGAAACCAGTGCCGGAAACGCAAATGCAAACTCAGGTCTGGATAGTTCTGTTAACAAAAACAAAGCTTACGCTCCCTTAGAAGTGTGGTCTGCTACAACCAATGCCGGCTTGAACATTCTTGCAAAAGAATGGGTAAGATTTGAAGCGGAAGTTTCCACTGCAGGTTATTATTCTGTGGATATGAACGCTGCTGTTGGTGCTGCGAATGGTACTTATGTTTACATTCGTACCGAAAAGTCCATCATTGAAAAAGAACTTGCCAAAACCGGTAACCAGTATGGATATAAAGATATTACCGACTTAGGTTATGTGTATCTGGAAGAAGGTTTGAACCACATTTATGTAGATAACAAAGGTGGTTCTTACATCAACTTCAGAAGTTTAACTCTGACTTTGGATGAAGAAGCAGATGCTACCCTGATAAACTGGTTAGCTCCCGTGCAATCTGCAAATGAAATCGCTGACTACACCGTAGCATATACCGATGGTTACAACCAGGCAGAAGTTAACACTGCTACTTTCCATATGGACATTCCTTTGGATGGTAAATATAAAGTGTCTGTTATGGGGATGACATCTTGGGAACATGACGTGTCTGTTGATTTTGGCGGCGATATAAAAACTGCAACCGTGAATAACTATGATTATGCTTATACCGACTTAGGTGTGTTTGCATTAACCGCAGATAGTTATACCATGACTTTAGACAATTTCTCTGGTTATAGTTTAGCTTGGGCGAAGCTTGAATATGTGGGACCATATGGAACTGATGTGGAAAACGAAAGCTTTTCTGATGGTGACATTGTAGCAAGAGGTACTGATAATTTAATCATTACCTTCAACGACATTATGGTAGATGGGGCAACTGCTACCTTAATTGCAGACGGTGTGGAAGTTCCTGTTGCTGTTGACGTTGCCGGTGCAAACGTCATCATTTCTTTCCTGGAAACTTTAGCATACGAAACCGAATATACTTTGGAAGTAACCGGTTTACAGGGGATCAATGACGAAGCACCTTTAGCTGACAGAACCTACAACTTCACGACCGGCGATGATTCTTCTGATGAGGGTGTAGACGATGTTGAAATTACCGATGTTGATTCTTGTCGTGAAGATGCTACCATCAAAGGTATCGTAAAAGGTTCTACCGATTATGGTATTAAAGGTAGAACCGTAGCAGTTATCAATTCGGAAGGCGATGAAGTTGCAACCGGTATTTCCGGTGATAACGGTGAATTTACAGCAGATTTTATCATTGCAGAAAGTGAATCAGGCGTGTATCCCTATACTGTTGTTACTGAATACGGAACAACCGAATCTGTATCGTTAACTTATGTTTCCAAAGCAGAAGAACTGAGAATTCTTGGTTTGTTCAACGATGCTACCACTCCTGATGCTGTAGATGCAATTTTCGAAGCATACGGAGATATTTTGGGAATTTTCACCTTTACAGAAGATTGTGAGTCTTTGACAGATGATGATTTATTCTTAGTACATTTTGCGGGAAAAGATTTTTCTGCAGTTTCCGAGGTTGCTCCTTTCTACAACAAAATGCTTTTGTTGGAACAGCTGAATCAAGCTACGCGCGGTTCTTATGTTTACAGCAATTTCTTCTCAAAACCGGAAGTGCTTTCCTTGTTGTTTGAAGAAGAAGTGGTTGCAAAAATGATGGCTCTTTCTATGGATGAGAAACATGAGATTGCGGATGACTATGCTATGATTGTGGCGAATGAAGGATTTTGCACTTCAGTTGCAGAGGTAGCAGAACGAATTCTTTCGTTGTTAAACAGTTATCTGGGAAGCGGAGATGCAGAACTTGCTTGTGCAGATTGGTATAATGACATCCCTGTTATTTCCGGCGGTCAGGCCATCATAATCCCGCTTATCTTAGAAGAAGCACGCAGTCAGGTTTCTGAAGTAACCTTTACCATTACTGCAGATAATCCTTCTGTATTTACGGAAATGGCTTATACCAATACCGGCTATTCTTATGATGAATATGGATATCTGTATTGGTATAACGGATACTATGATGAAGATGGAAATCACATCGAAGGCAAACCTGTGAAAGAGCGTCTTAGTGTAAAAGGGAAAACTGCTTCGATCACTCTGACCTATGACTCTCCGGTATCGGGTGCTGATTTTGGCGCATTGGTTTTGGAATCTACCATTGCGAAAAACTATTCGCTGACAATTTCCGGTACTGCCAAACAGAAGTTTTATGATACTTATGTGGAGAACTTTTCCGTATTACCTAAGCAGGTAGGGATTGATACAACTTGTGCAGATGGTTATTATAATGATGGTTATTGTGAGATTGTTTGGCAAGTGGATGCCGATGGATTATTAACCATTCGCGGAGGCGGAAGTTTGGGAAGTATCAATGAATCTAATGATTATAATGGTTATCGAATTAATGCACCTTATGATAAATATCGTTCTTATATCAAAAAAGTAGTGATTGAAGATGGAATTTACGAAATCGGATACAATGCCTTTGGAGGCTACTTTGCGTTGGAAGAAGTTGTATTGCCGGAGACCGTGGAATCTATCGGTGCGCAGGTGTTTTACAACTGCCATAACTTAAAAACCATCAATATTCCGGATACGTTGAATTATATTGGAGGATTGTGTTTCTGGGGATGTAGTAGTTTGACTGAAATTTACATTCCGGAAACCGTATACCAGATTAGAGATTATACCTTCTATGATTGTAGGAATTTGCAGGAGTTAATTATTCCGGATAACGTACGCAGAATTGGGGCATATGCATTGGAAGGTTGTGTCGGTTTACGAAAGGTTACTTTGGGCAGAGGTTTATACGAAATTGATACAAGTGCCGGTGGTTTATTTGAAGGTTGCCACAATCTGGAAAGTGTTACCATAAAAAGTGCTTTAGATTCAATTCATAAGGCGATGTTCTATAATTGCAGCAATTTAAAGGAAATTGTGTTTCCTGACTCTGTTACATTGATTGATGATTATGCTTTTGTAAATTGCAGCAGTTTGGAAAAAATTGTGATTCCGGAAACTGTGACGTCCATTGGATATGCGGCTTTTTCCGGTTGTTCTGCTTTGAAATCTGTTAGTATTCCGGAAGGTATTACTGAAATTGATTCTTACACATTTATGAATTGTGACAGTTTAGAAACTTTGTATATTCCGGAAGGGGTTACCAAAATTCAGAGTTATGCATTTGAAGGGTGTGACAGTTTAAAAACAATTTCTCTGCCTGATTCTGTGACTGAAATCGGAGTTGGTGCTTTTGTTGGTTGCCCATCAATTCAAAAATTAACACTTCCGGATGGACTGGTTGCTTTGTATAACGGAGCCTTTGCTCTTTGTACCGGATTGCAGGAAATTAATTGGAGTGAAAACCTGACCATTCTGGCGAACTGTTCTTTCCAGGATTGTGACAGCTTGGTGCATCTGGATTTTCCGGAACAGTTGGAAGTTATCGGTGTAAACACATTTATGGATTGCGACAACTTAAAGAGTATTTCTCTGACTCCCGGTACGACACTTATCAGTGACGGTGCTTTTTATGGTTGCGATGCGTTGACTGATGTATATTTTGGTGGCACCGAAGAAGAATGGAACGCAATCTACATCGGCGATGGAAACGAAGCACTTTTAAGTGCAACCATTCATTTTGTGACACGTTTAACTTATGATGCCAATGGTGGTGAAAATGCACCTGAAACGGTCAATGAAAATGGGGAAGTGGTGATTTCTGACACAGTTCCTACTCGTTTTGGTTATATCTTTAAAGGTTGGTCTGTGGATAAAATTGCTTCCATTGCACAATATCAGCCCGGAGATACCATTAATCTGACCGAAGGTAGTATCGTTTTACATGCGGTATGGTCTCCGATAGAAGCCGGTGCAAGGATTTATGATGACGAACTGATGGTAAGCATTTACAATGCACCCATAGGCAGTCAGCTTGTGGTTGCTTGCTATAACGGAACTAAGTTGGTTCACATTGATGGTGCGACAGTCACTTCCGAAACCCGTTATTATTTTGGAGTGGGCGGCGTGACATATGATAACATCAAAGTAATGTTATATGAAGATTTTATCAATATGAGTCCTTTGATGAATCCGGTGGAAGTTCCTTTGTTTTAAGCGTTAAAATAATAATCTTAATAATCTGAAATAATCAAAAATCGGCAGTTTCATTCAAACTGCCGATTTTTGATGAAAAAACTATTTACATAATTCTTCCAAAGTGCCGAACCGATATCCCATTTCTTTCCATTTGGTAAGCAGTTCATCCAATACTTCCGCATTGGTTTTGGAGGTGGAATGAAGTAAAATTATTGCACCGTTATGGCTACGGGGAATCAGTTTTTCCAACGCTTGCTCACGGGTTGGTTGCTTATCCTGATACCAGTCCACATAGGCAAGGCTCCAGAATATGGTTTTATATCCTAAATTTTTTGCATGAGTTAAGTTTTGTTCACTGAATTTTCCTTGGGGCGGGCGATAGAATTTTTTCATTTGTTGTCCGGTGACTTGTTGATATTTGGCTTCTAAATCAGAGATTTCTTTTTTGAAACTTTCTTCGTCGGAAATTTTTGACATATCGGGATGATGATTGGTGTGATTGGCGACCAGATGACCGTCTGCAACCATTTGTTTGACTAAATCCGGTGCTTTATCCAGATAATTTCCAACCAAAAAGAAGGCGGCAGATACCTGATGTTTTTTGAGCGTGTCTAAAATCTGCTGTGTGTAACCTGCTTCGTAGCCTGCATCAAAGGTCAGATACATTACTTTTTCATCCTGAGAGCCCAAATAGTAAGCATCGTATTGTGATAGTTCGGCTTGACTTCGGTTTCCGATGGGAGGAGTTCCGTTTTGCTGGTAACTCAATCCCCAGTCATTTTTAAACGCCACAGTATTTTGTGCTAAAGGGATAATTTTTCCGAATAATGCGATGATGACTGCCAATACGCAGATTCCTGCGGCGAAGCGTCCTATCAGCGATTTTAAGGAGATAACCAGTATGCTTTGTGAAACTTTTGGATATTTCAAGCTGTGATGCAACTGCAAAAAATGCAGTTGCGCCTCCTTTCCGGTTAGAAATTTTTTAATTACTTTTAATTACAATCTATTCTCAATATTGTAAAAATATGTTGAAAAGGATAGCTGTAAAATATTAAATCTTTGTTACAACGTGAAAAAGAATTGACTTTCCGATTTCACCTGTTGTATAATGAAGAAAATAATAGAAAGAAACGAGGTAATTAATATGAAAACAATGAAAAAACTTGTTGCTCTTTTCATGATGCTCGTGCTTTGTGTAGGCGTTATGAATGGTTGCGGCGGCACATCGGATGATAGTCAGGTGGTTGCTAAAGTTGGAGATGAAGTTATCACGGTAGGGGAACTCAAATATACAATAGAAGTTATCAAAATGCAATCCGTTGGTCAGCTTCAGGGTGACGATGTGGAAGAATTCTGGAATACTGACAAAGACGGTAAGGATGCAGAAAGCTATATTCGTGAAAAAGCAATGGAGTTGCTGATTGATGTCAGCGTTATGGCACAGACAGCAAAGGACAATGATCTGAGTATTTCTGCAGATGAAATCAACAAAGAATTCACTGACAATGCGGAAGCACTTCAGCAGACAATGGATACCTACGGCGTAAGCAAAGAAACCTTGAAAGCTGTTTATAGAAAACAGATGCTCTATAGCAAGTATGGTGAAAGAGTATTGGCTGTATCCGAACGTTTCAATCCTTCCGATGATGTTTTAAAAGAAGTGTTTGCTAAAAACTTCTATAAAGCACAGCACATCTTAGTAATGACAATCGATCAGACCACCGGTCAGAAATTACCTCAGGAACAACTTGATGCAAAAAAAGCTGAAATTGAAGCATTGTTAAAACAGGCAAAAGGTGGAGCTGATTTCCAGGCACTCATGATGGAACATTCCGAAGATCCCGGTAAGGACAGTGCTCCCGATGGTTATGTATTTTCAGACGGCGAAATGGTAACTGAGTTTTATGAAGGAACCGCAGCTTTGGAAGAAAACGGAATTTCTGATATCATTGAATCTTCTTACGGTTATCATATTATCAAACGTATCCCCTTGGATATGGAAGCTGATTTCACCGCTAATATCGGTAAAGCACAGAACTTTTATATGATTGCAGAAGAAGATAAGGTGCTTGAAGAACTGAAAGCAACTATGGAAATTACTCAGGATGATGCAAAAATCAACGCAGTTGCTGTACGTTAAGAACGGTAATTTGTTTATTATATTGTAACAGTGCAGGCATAGGTGTCCAAAAACGCTTATGCCTGTCCTTTCACAGAAGGAAAAAGTTATGAAGAAGTTTTTTAAAGACAATAAAAATCAAATATTTTTATATTCTCTGGTAGCATTCGTTGGAGTAGCTTCTTATTTTTTATTTTTGAAGTTTGAAAGCTTTCAGGGCGCTTTTCGTTTTTTGATTTCGATATTCACTCCGTTTCTGATTGGATTTGTCATTGCGTATTTGCTTAATCCGTTAATGAAGCTTATGGAAACTAAAGTTTTTGGTTGGGTGAAGTCTGAAAAAAAAACGCTTCAATATCAAAACCTCAGACGTGTGATTTCAATTTTGATTACCTACGTACTGACACTTGGCGTTTTAACTTGTCTGACTGTTTTGTTAATTCCACAGGTGAAAACCAGTGTGGAAACTCTGTTTAAGAATATCCCGTTATATATTCAGATGTTTTCACTCAACATATCCAAATGGGTTGAAACTTATCATATAGATGCCAGCTGGCTGGATCAGTTGTTGCCTTATGATACGATGACAGAATATGCCACTGCATTGTTAAATGCTTGCTTTGGGTGGTTAGTGAATATTCCGGCACTTGTGACTACCGGATTTACCAACACTATTGTTGGGTTGATTGTATCCATTTACTTTTTGTACGGTAAAGAAAAATTTTTCCGAAATATTAAGACTACGGTATATGCACTTTGTAAGAAAACAACTGCCAATAAAGTTTTTGATATTACAAAAATGGCGGATAAAACATTTTCCCGTTTTATTTTAGGTAAAATTATTGATTCAGCAATTATCGGTGTGATTTCTTTCCCGTTTATGCTGATGATTTATCGTCCTTATGCACTGTTAATCAGTGTGATTATCGGCATTACCAATGTGATTCCGTTTTTCGGACCTTTTATCGGAGCCATTCCTTCGGCACTTCTGATTTTGATTGTGGCACCGGAACGCTTGATTTGGTTCCTCATCTTCGTGTTGGTACTACAGCAGTTTGACGGCAATATCTTAGGACCGAAAATTTTGGGGGACACCACCGGACTTTCTCCGATTTGGGTGTTGGTTGGAATTTTGGCAGGAAGCAAATTACTTGGATTTGTTGGGATGATTGTCGGAGTTCCTTTGACTGCAGTCTTGTATTTACTGTTTAAGACATATATCGAAAAAAAATATCAGGAAAAGTATGAAAATGAATCTGACACTTGCCAAACAGATTGAAGAACGTTTTCCTCCGTATCTCTCATACGGAGTGATGTCAAATCCCAATGAAAAATATCGAAAACAGGGATACCGCACGTTAGTTGTCGCGGTATTTCCTTATTATTATACCGAGAGTCCGGAACTCTTTTCCCGCTATTGTTCTATTTATGATTACCATACGGTAGTGAAAGAAGAATTTGATAAAATTTTTGCACCGCTTGGAGTAGAGTATCGGAGCTTTTCCGATATTTCTCCTTTTCGTGAAAAACAACTGGCCGAGGAATTGGGATTGGGGCAAATCGGGAAACATAACTTACTTTTAACTAAAGAATACGGCTCTTTTGTATTTATTGGAGAAGTGCTGTTAAAAGAAGAACTTCCCGAGAAAAAACATTCGCCCGTTTTGTTATGTACTGATTGCGGTGCCTGCCAAAGGGCGTGTACTACAAAAGCGTTAACAGAAGGCTTTCAAAAAGAACGATGTTTGTCTTATCTTAGTCAGAAAAAAGAGCTGGCTGATGATGAAGTTGCATTATTCCGGAAGTCAAAGATACTCTGGGGATGTGACATTTGCCAACTTGCCTGTCCTGTAAACAAAAAGGCAACTGTAACATTGATTGAAAAATTCAAAAAGCCGGTTTTAAATTTATCAAAAGAAGAAATTCTTGCAATTGATGAAGAAGAATTTCAAAAAAAATATCATGATTTTGCCTTTAGCTATAAAGGAATCCAAATACTCAAAAGGAATGTGAGACTTTTAGATGAAAAACAGATGGAATCAACTTAAAAAACGAATTTTAGAAGAAGAATTTTCTCATTTGAATCCCATGCAAAAAGAGGCGTGTTTTACTGCAACAGGTCCTGTTTTGATTTTGGCGGGTGCCGGTAGCGGAAAAACCACTACCTTAATTTCACGTATCCATTATTTGATTAAATATGGTGATTCTTATTATAATGAATTAGAATGTCCGGCATTTTTAGATGAAGAAGATTTGGCTCGTTTAGAGCGTAAATCTGCTGCATTGTTGACTCCGGAAGAATCAGGATTATTTTCTTATCGTCCGATTTCTCCCAAAAATATTTTGGCAATTACTTTTACCAATAAAGCGGCAAATGAGCTGAAAGAACGATTAGAGAAAAAATTGGGGGAATGTGCAACGGGAATCTGGGCGTTGACCTTTCACTCTGCTTGTGTACGGATTTTAAGAGAACATATTACGTTACTGGGTGGCGGATTAAACCGTTACTTCACCATTTTTGATGCCAATGATGCCAAGAATTGCATCAAAGAATGTATCAAAGAATTAAATATTTCAGAAGATGTTTTAAATCATAAACTTTGCTACAGCGTGATTTCCAAGGCAAAGAATGATGCGATAGATGCAACAGAATTTCTGCGTCAGGCAGGTGCTGATTATAAGGCAGGTTTAATCGGTAAGGTTTATGCCTTATATATGGAAAAACTGCAAAAATACAATGCGTTGGATTTTGATGATATTTTATTTGATACGGTGAAATTATTTGAACAGTTTCCCGGTGTTTTGGCGGAGTATCAGGAGCGTTTTACGCACATTATGATTGACGAATATCAGGATACCAATAAAATTCAGTATTTACTGGCATCTTATCTTGCAAAAAAATCCAAGAATCTTTGTGTTGTTGGGGATGATGACCAGTCAATTTATAAGTTCCGTGGTGCTGATATTACCAACATTTTAAATTTTGAACAGCAATTTTCCAATACCAAAATTATTAAATTGGAAGAAAATTATCGCAGCACCAAAAATATTCTGGATGCGGCAAATGGTGTAATTGCAAATAACCGTCAAAGAAAAGCAAAAAAACTTTGGACTCAAAAAGAAGGCGGCTCCAAAATTACCGTGTTAAATCCCGATAATAATTATCAGGAAGCGGATAGGGTAGGGATGCTGATTGATTCTTTGTTGCGGGATGGCTATCACTATCGTGACATTGCGGTGTTATATCGTATGAATTCTTTGTCCCGTACTTTTGAACAAACCTTTTTGCAGTCTGCAATTCCTCACAGAATAGTGGGGGGGACTCGTTTCTTTGACCGTAAAGAAATCAAGGATATTGTGGCATATCTCAGATTGGTATTAAACGAAAATGATGATGCCGCATTGATGAGAATTATTAACGAGCCTGCTCGTGGTATCGGTAAAACTTCGGTAGATAAAGTGCAGGCATTGGCAACTGCAAACGGCGTTTCTATGCTTTCGGTTTGTGAAAATGCAGGAGACTACCAGGAACTTTCGCATCCGAAGTTAAAACTTATGAATTTTGCAAAAATGATTGCAGATTTTCGGGAGAATACCGAAAGTACCGAAGCCTTAGTTACATCTGTGTTGTACGGTTCCGGATATATGGAAGCCTTGCAAAAAGAAGACACCGAAGAATCCAATGCAAGAATTCAGAATATGAAAGAACTTCTTTCCATGATTAAAGAAGATGAAGCAAACCAGGATTTATCTTCCTTCTTGGAAAATGTATCTCTGCTGTCTGATATTGATAACTATGATGCCGATGAAGATGCAGTGACTTTGATGACATTGCATAGCTCTAAAGGGTTGGAATTTCCCGTTGTATTTTTGGTTGGATTTGAGGAGGGAATTTTCCCGTCCATGCAGTCCAAAACCGAGGTTGGTGGTTTGGAAGAAGAACGTCGTCTTTGTTATGTTGGAATTACCCGTGCAAAAGAAAAACTGTATCTTTCTTACACACAAGAGAGAATGCTCTTTGGTTCTTATATGCATAGCCTTCCGTCTCAGTTTTTAAAAGAAATTCCGGCAGAAACTTTGGAAATGCCCAAGAAAAAGCAAGCATCTGTTGGCGGATTCGGGGAGTCTTACGGCTATAGCAGTTCCTTGTCGCGAAGTTCAGTTGGGGGATATCGCGGTGATTCATACAATACCAATGCAATTCATCTGACACCATCCGCACCAAAAGCCGAACCACCAAAATCATCCGGTTCTTTACCCGATTATCGGGAAGGATGTCGTGTCCGTCATAAAAAATTCGGAGATGGAACTGTTCTTTTAGTACAACCTTTGGGCAATGATATCAAATTGGAAATTCAATTTGACAGCGTTGGGAAAAAGACCTTAATGGCGGCATTTGCCCGTCCCGAAATTATTTAAGGAGAACATACTATGGCATTAGACGCCAATACCTTAGCGGCACTCGCTTATGAGCTTGACGAAAAGCTCAGAGGCGGTCGTATTGATAAAGTTTATCAGATGTCACGCTCACAAGTTCTTTTGACAGTTCGTTCTTTGGGAGAGAATTATCGCTTGCTTTTGTCTTGCGATGCTTCCAAAGGGCGTGTTTGCCTTACCAATCAGACCTTTGAAAATCCCGATACACCACCTGTGTTTTGTATGTTGATGAGAAAACACTTATCCGGCGGCAAAATTCTGGGTGTAGAAGCAGTTAGTAACGAAAGAATTGTAAAAATCATTGCTGAAAGCACCAATGAACTTTTTGAAGTAACAAAAAAGATGTTGATTGTGGAACCGATGGGGAAACATTCCAACATTATTTTAACCGACGATAACAATCGTATTATTGATTCTATCCGACACATTGATTTTACTCTTTCCGAAAAACGACAGGTGCTTCCCGGAATGTTTTATGAACTTCCTCCTGTGCAGGAAAAGACGAATCCTGTGGAATTGTCTGCTGAAGATATAGCGAGCTGTTTGAAAGAGAGTGCCGGAGTTTTGGTATCTGAAAAACTGATGAATGCTTTTTTGGGTATGTCTCCCATTTTAGCAAGGGAAGTGGAACATCGTAGCGGTTCTAACGAGGAATTGGCGGCAGAAGTTCTGGCGGAATTTCTCAGAAAAGCAGAACAAAAAGAATATGACCCCACTTTGCTTTTGAAACCGGAAACCAAAGAACCGAAAGACCTTTATATCTGGGACTTACAGCAATATGCTGACTTTTATCAGAAAGAAACATTTCAAAGTGTGAATGAATGTGTAGATTATTTCTACCGTTCTAAAGAAACCAAACGAAAACTGGAAGAAAAACGGGATCAGGTTGGTCAAATCATTGATAAAAACCTAACCCGTTTGTATAAAAAAATTGATATTCATGAAAAAAACTTAAAAAAAGCAGAGAAAAAAGACCGCTATCGGATTTATGCGGAAATTCTGACTGCAAATTTATATCAGTTAAATCAAAACCAAAAGGAAGTTACTCTTCCCAATTATTATGAAGAAAACGCTCCTTTAACCATTCCGCTGGATGAAACCATTTCTCCTGCAAGAAACGCTAAAAAGTATTTTGAGAAATATAACAAAGAAAAAAATATGGAAAAAATTTCTCGTGAAATGCTGGTGGAAATTCAGGAGGAAATCAAATATCTGTTAAGTGTGAAAGATGCATTGGAACTCAGTGAAGACGAAAAAAACATTTCCGAAATCAAAGAGGAGTTAACCGACGGTGGTTATGCTTCCGACAAAACGCCCAAAAAGAAGAAAAAGGAAAGTCGGGTTTCGGGACCAATGCAGTTTGTTGCTTCTGACGGAACGTTGATTTTATGCGGTAAAAATAATCGTCAGAATGAAGAGTTAACCTTAAAGATTGCCTCTAAGTCAGACATTTGGCTTCACATTCGCAATATTCCCGGTTCGCATACCGTAATACGATGTCAGGGGGCACCGGTGTCCGATCAAACCCTGTATGAAGCGGCACTGATTGCAGCACAGTATTCCAAAAGTGCAAAAGACACGAAAGCGGCAGTGGATTACACTAAAGTAAAATATGTGAAAAAACCATCGGGTGCCAAACCCGGTATGGTGATATATGATAATTTTGAAACAATTATTGTAGAACCTGATGCCAATCAAGTAGAACAGTTAAAACAAAAGTAAAAATGAAGGATTTGAAAATATGGTTACTTGTTATACCTGTGGTTTAAATGGAATTGATGCCTATCTTGTGGATATTGAAGCAGACATCACAAAAGCTTTGCCTCAATATGATGTGGTAGGGTTGGCAGATACTGCCATTAAAGAGTCCAAAGAAAGGGTAAGAAGCGGTATCAAAAATTCCGGCTTTTTGTTTCCTGCCAAAAAAATCACAATCAATCTGGCACCGGCATCGGTACGAAAAGAGGGAACTCACTACGATTTACCGATGGCAGTGGCGTTGCTTGGCGCTTCGGTTGAGCTTGGCGGTTTGGACGAGTATGTGATGCTTGGGGAATTGTCCTTATCGGGCGAAATCCGTGGAGTCAGCGGTGTGTTGCCTATGGCAGATCACGCAAAAAAACAAGGATTTAAAAAGATTATCGTTCCCAAAGAAAATGCAAAAGAAGCAGCGTTGGTTCCCGGAATTTTGGTATATCCTGCGGAAAGCCTTCGTCAGATTATTGATTTTCTGACAGGACAGGTTGTTATTTCTCCTTATGAAGCGGATGAAGAGCTGGACTTTTCGGTTGTGGATACCGCATTGGATTTTGCTGACGTAAAAGGGCAGGAAAATGCCAAACGTGCGTTGGAAGTTGCTTGCAGCGGCGGACACAGTATTTTAATGAGCGGTACACCGGGTTCCGGAAAAACAATGCTTTCTAAGCGTGTTCCTGGAATTTTACCACCGTTAACCTATGAAGAATCCATGGAGGTTACCAAAATTTATTCGGTTTGCGGTTTGGTCTCAAAAGAAAATCCCATGCTTGTAAAACGTCCGTTTCGGGTACTGCATCATACAGCATCCACAGTAAGTATTATTGGCGGCGGTAGTAAAGCTATGCCGGGTGAAATCTCATTAGCTCATAACGGTGTTTTGTTTTTGGATGAATTGCCGGAGTTTAAACGGGAAGCTCTGGAGGTTTTAAGACAGCCATTGGAAGATAAAAGAATTAATGTGACCCGTGTCAGCCGTTCGGCAGAATATCCCTGTAATTTTATGATTATTGCTGCGAAAAATCCGTGCCCTTGCGGGTATCACGGTTCTACGGTGAAAGAATGTAGCTGTACCATCGATCAGATTCAACGTTATCAGAAGAAAATTTCCGGACCTTTGATGGATCGAATTGATATTCAGATTGAAGTTCCGGCAGTAAACTATGACGAAATTTCTTCCCAAGAGTCCGCAGAATCCAGTGTTGAAATCAGAAAACGAGTGATTCGTGCCCGTGAAATTCAGAAAAAACGTTATGCAGAGGAAGGAATTTTAACCAATGCTGAATTGACAGCACCTCTGGTAAAAAAATATTGCGTGCTTTCCGAGCAGGCAGAGGCACTTTTAAAACAAGCATTTCAAGCCCTTGGCTTAACTGCCAGAGGCTATGATAAAATCATCAAAGTTGCCCGTACCATTGCTGATTTGGAGGAATCAGAAAACATCGAACTCCATCATCTGGCAGAAGCCATCAGCTATCGGGATACCGAACGTCGGATGGCAGATTAAAAAGGAAATATTTCTATGGCAATCTACGAATATTTAAAGCATTTCTCCGAAACATCTTTTCATATGCCGGGACATAAAGGAAATATCCCCGTTCCCATTATCGACGTTACTGAGTTATCCGGTACCGATAATTTGCGTTGTCCCACAGGAATTATCAAAGCATCGGAAGAAGAAATGGCAAAACGGTTGGACAAACAGGCCGCTTTCTTTTTAACCAACGGAGCATCCAGTGGTATGTTAGCAAGTATTCTTGCCACAACCAAAGAAAATGAGCAGGTTTTGGTGGACCGGAATTGTCATGTTTCGGTATTAAATGCCTTGATTTTAACCGGAGCGATTCCGCGATTTGTTTATTCCAAAATGAATATCGATTACGGAATTCCTTACCCCATTTCGGCAGAAGATATTTCTTATGATGGTGAAAAAACAGTGGTTGTTACTTCACCCACTTACTACGGTCAAGTGTCGGATATGACAAAAATCCGGGAAGTGGTGGGGGATGCCGTATTGGTGCAAGATGAATCCCACGGTGCTCATTTTTATTTTTGCGATTTACTAAAAAAACTCGGAAATAAAAGTTCGGATGTAACAGTTTTAAGTTTTCATAAAACGATGCCGACGTTAAATCAGGGGGCAATTTTAGCTCTGAACACCAAAAAAATTTCCAAAGAGAAGATAAAAAACGCTATCAATATGGTGACAACCACCAGTCCGTCCTATCCGATTTTGTCCTCTTTGGATTATGCGGGGATTTATGGAAAAACCTTGTACGAAAATGATGAGATTCTTTATAAAATTAAGGAATTTAAAGATTGGTTGATTCAAAAAACCCCACTTCTGGTATTGGAAATTGATGACCCATATAAATTGCTTATCAACTGTGATGAATCCAATTTATCTGCAACAAAAATTCAAACAGAGTTGGAACAAAAAGAAGCAATTTATGTGGAAGGCGTGTTTGCCAATAATCTGCTTTTGATGTTTTCACCTTGTAATACCATAGAAGAAATAAAACGGCTACAAAAAGCGTTCTTGAATCTTTCTATTCAAAAAGATCAAAAAAATGAGCCAAAGGAGAAAAATAAAATCCCCATTCTTCATTTGCAACAAGCGTTATCTCCCAGAGAAGCGTATTTTGCAGAAGGTGAAGTTGTTCCAAAACATCAGGCAATCGGACGAGTTTCCAAAGAAAATATCACTCGGTTTCCGCCTTGTGTTCCCATTGTAACCATCGGAGAAATCATCACCGAAGAAGCTTGTTTCTGGATGGAACAAGACTTTGT
The DNA here is from genome assembly GCA_045638525.1 of Clostridia bacterium. Taxonomy (GTDB): domain Bacteria; phylum Bacillota; class Clostridia; order UMGS1840; family UMGS1840; genus SIG452. The sequence continues at coordinate 214,795 of JAZUBQ010000005.1, read as the reverse complement.
GGAAGTGGTGAAGTAAATCATTTTTGAAAAATCTGTAAAATTAAGAAAAAAATCTTGCAAATTCAAGAGAAGTGTGATATAATATTTACTGTTCAAAATGCTTTATACGTGAAACCAAAAAGGAGATGCCGATGATTTACCAATGCTCTCAATGCCAATTTATCTTTGAACGCCGTGCGGACACCATTTTGTGCCCCAATTGCGGAAAATATTCTGTTTCGGAAGCCAATGAAGAAGCGAAAGAACAGTTTGCAAAGCTTCAGGAAGAACAGAAAAATAAGTAATTAAAACATTCATTTGAATTTTATGTATGAAAAAGACGGTAAAATTACAAGAGAATTTTACCGTCTTTTTGTGTGTTTTTGTTATTTATTGTTTTGCCATAGCATCTAAAAGAGGCTTCATATTGTGGAAGAAATCCAAATCAGCATCTTCCAGATTACCTGCATCACAAAGGGATGCAACTTTGGGGTCGATGGGCAATTTTTCCAGTACGGGAATCCCAAAAGTTTCTGCGATGTCATCAATGTGACTTTCGCCAAATACCGAAATCTTTTTGCCGCAATCAGGACATTCCAGATAACTGTAATTTTCCACCAGACCAATAATGGGAATATTCATCAACTGTGCCATTTTTACTGCTTTGGTTACAATCATGGAAACCAAGTCCTGAGGAGTGGTCACAATAATAATGCCGTCCACAGGGATAGACTGAAATACAGTCAAAGCCACATCGCCGGTTCCGGGAGGCATATCAATAAACATAAAGTCTACATCTTTCCATACCACATCAGTCCAGAATTGTTTCACCGCACCGCCAATCACAGGACCACGCCATACAACCGGCTCGGTTGCATCGGGAAGCAGGGAATTGATGGAAATGGTTTTGATGCCGGTTTTGGTCATAACCGGATACATTCCCACTTCATCACCGTGAGCTTGTTCGGTCAGTCCAAACACTTTGGGGATGGATGGCCCGGTAATATCTGCATCTAAAACTGCAGTTTCATAACCGCATTTGCGAGATGTGATTGCCATTAAAGAGGTAACTAAAGATTTTCCAACGCCACCTTTTCCGCTGACAACACCGATGACTTTCTTAATGTTGGAAAGTGTGTGTGGTTTTTCTAAAAAACTTTTCGGATCACGGGATGCACAGTTTTCCTGACAACTGCTGCAATCGTGAGTACAATTTTCGCTCATTGAAATCGTCCTTTCAGATTAAAAAAATTTTGTCTGTTTTTAGTATATCACCAATTAAAAAACTTGTCAAATCCTTTTGGATGAAAAATGTCTTTTTTTCTTGAAAATTATAGCAATATGTGATAGAATAGATTTAACAAAGTTAAATCTATTCAGCTAAATTCGCTATCGCAAGCTAAATGTGCAAACGCACGCTAAATTACTTCGTAGCTAAATTGACCTATGGTCAGCTAACAGGCGAATTTAATTTAGCTACTCCGAAGGAGTTATTTAGCTATGGAGCAAAGCGGAATAATTTAGCTTTGAGCCTTAGCTCAAAATTTAGCTAAAAAGTATGGAAAGATATTATGCTATATAGATTGGAAACGGTATATATGTTTCCCATAAATAGCGAGATTTATGACATATCGAGTAACTACAGTTTGCATATCAACTAATTGACATGAGCTTTGTCGAATGATTCTAAAAAAGGAGTTGCATTATGAAAAAATTGGAATGTTTAAGATGCAATAATGAAATGAAGTACAGTGGCACAAAGAAAATTCAGTTAGGAGAAACTGGATGGTTTTTAGGAGATTTATCCAATTTAATTGCAGGAGCAATGGAAGTTGATATATATTCATGTGCTAAATGTGGAAAAATAGAATTTTATCATACTGAATATCAAGAGAATGATATAGCACAAACTCAATGTCCACAGTGTGGAAAGAAGCACGATTGCGATTATCCAAAATGTCCTTTTTGTGGATATAAATATTATGACAAATGAATGGTTCGTATATTTAAGAGGGAGAAGTTTAGGAATTTTAGTGCTTGGTTAGTAATTGCCATTATAGTTCCTGTTGCAACATTTATGTTTCATAATAAGGAATAACTTTTAACTTGTGTCCATTTGAAAAAGTTTGTGCTACCAAATAAAAAAATTCAATATTCCCACAGTTATTGAAAAAATGAATAGAAATTGCAGGGGCGATTCACGAATCGCCCGTATAATAGGAAACATCGCTTTTGATACGAGCGGTAATTTTGTGAAAAACAAGAATCAAATTGTAGAAAAGAGGAAGAAACAATGAAAATGAGATTAAAAGATGGAAAAACAAAAGTTTTAACTTTAAGTTATGACGATGGGGTTGTTCAGGATATCAGATTAATTGAAATTATGAACAAATACGGTTTAAAAGGAACCTTTAATATTAATTCAGGTTTGTATGTACCTGAAGATACGGTTCGTGAAAAATTTTACGGTAGAATGAAATTATCTGAAGCACAAGAGTTGTATCAGAATTCCGGGCAGGAGGTTGCTGTTCATTCATTGACACATCCTTTTTTAGAGAGATTGGACACTACCGAAATTATCTATGAAATCACCGAAGACAGAAAATCAATCGAAACAAATTACGGTGTTATCGCCAGAGGTATGGCATATCCTTTTGGAACCTATAATGACACCGTTGTGGATATTCTTGACAAATGTCAGATTGCATATGCAAGAACAGTGAAATCTACCTATAAGTTTAACTTTCCGGAAAACTGGTTGACGCTTCATCCTACTTGTCATCATAAAGATGCAAGACTGGAAGAATTGATCACAAAATTTGTTGAAACCACGAACAAGCATCACAATGCTGAAATGTTTTATTTGTGGGGACACAGTTACGAATTTGACAATGACGATAATTGGGATGTTATTGAAAAATTTGCCGCATATGCCGGCGGTCACGACCATATCTGGTATGCTACCAACATTGAAGTTTATGACTATGTTAAGGCTTATGAAAGATTACAGAAAAGCTACGATAAAAAGATGGTACACAACCCCTCAAGTATTGATGTTTGGGTTGATGTTAACGGCGAGGCGTACTGTATAAAAGCAGGAGAAACTTTACATATCAAAGGGTAACGATTTTTCTGCATATGATGGAGAAAAAGGAGAAGCAAACGGATGATAGATTATAATCTTTTGTGTAAGAAAATTGATGAAATGGAAGAACAGTATATCGGTTATTGGAAAGAATTTTGCGAAATCGAAAGCCCTACAGATGATAAACAAGGGGTGGATGCTGCCGGTAATTATATCGTAGAAAAAGCGAAGGCATACGGTTGGAGCATAGAAAGACAAGAACAAAAAGTTTCCGGTGACTGTATCTGTATTACCATGAATCCTGACGCAAAAGAAGCTCCTGTGTGCCTTTCGGGACATCTTGACACAGTTCATCCTGTGGGACTGTTCGGATATCCTTGTGTGAAAATTGATGAAGAAAAGATTTATGGTCCCGGAGTTGCTGATTGCAAGGGCGGAATCATAGCAGCTTTTTTTGCGATGGCTGTTCTTTACGAAGCGGGATATCGCACCCGTCCCATCAAGTTGATATTGCAGTCCGATGAAGAAACGAGCAGTGTGGGCAGTGATAAAACTACCGTTCAGTTTATGTGCGAATGTGCCAAAGATGCGATTGCGTTTTTGAATTGCGAGCCGTCTATTACCGGTACAACTGTGGTGCAAAGAAAGGGAATTGCAAAATATGTTTTTCATATTACAGGAAAAGCTGCACATGCTGCAAGTTGCTTTGATGGTGTAAGTGCAGTCACCGAGGCGGCATATAAAGTTCTTGAATTGGAAAAATATAAGGATAAAAACGGAATTACCGCAAATTGCGGTATCGTTTCAGGTGGAACAGCAATCAATACGGTTCCGGCAAAATGTGTCGTTATGGTAGATTTTAGATTTGCAAATAATGATGAATTGTTAGAAGTGAAAAAGATTGCTCAAAGGGTTGCGGACCATTCCTGGGTGGAAGGAACAACTTGCGAACTTGTTTTAGAAAGCCTCAGAGATGCGATGGAGCTGGTTGATAGAAACCTTAACTTGCTGGAAAAAGTAAATGAGATTTTTGAGTTAACCAATTTACCAAAACTTTCACCTCGTCTGACACCAAGCGGTTCAGATGCGGCGTATACCACGCAGTATGGGATTCCTACATTGGATTCCATTGGCGTTGAGTTTACAAAGATTCATTCAAAAGACGAATGTTCCGGAATTTCGTCACTCAAAGAATCTGCAAAAAGAATAGCGGCAATTTGCTTATATATTTAAAAAAATAAGCACACCGAAGTGTGCTTAAAAGAAGTTATTCTGTAATGGGAAGGATAAGATTGCAACGATTTTTTATGTCGGTTTTTGAAAAATAAGTTTCCTCCATCGGAATCCATTTTTCAAAAAACTGTGTTGCAAATTCCGGGGAATTTCGTTTTAAAATTCGCTTTTTTTGCAGATTGGAATCAATATCTAAAAATACAGAGAAGTCATAGAAATTTTCAAATTCCGGATGCATGGAGTAGGCTCCTTCAACAATGACAAGATTTTTTGGTAGAATGAGTTTTGGTGGGGAAAGTTCCATATTAGAACAATTGAATCTTTGGTATTGGATTGACTCATTATTTTTTAGTGGTAGTAACACGCTTTCCAAAAAACGTTCACGGTCAATATTTCCGCCAATTTGCGCATACCGCTGTGGTGTTCGTTGTTCGGGACGTAAAAAGAAGTCATCGGTATGAAATATGGTACAGTCGTAAAGAGTTTTTAAAATTCCTCCCAATGTGGTTTTTCCGCTTGCACTGCCACCTTCAATCGCAATAATCGTTTTTTTGTCTTTTGGAAGAGAATCTAAGATAGCGAAAAATGGCAGAAAGGGAATATATTGGTTTGCAATCACACGATATGACGGATGATAGTATTCTTTAAAAATTTCGGAATGATGTAAGGCGGGATATCCGTTTTCTTTCCATTCCTGAGCAGATTTTTCGAATTCTGAAACCAAAAAGGGAAGCTTGTTTTCTTGGATAAGTTCTTTTACAATTTGTAGTTTTTCATCCGGATTTATTTGGGTTTTATGTTCGGATTTTGCAGACTCGTAAAAGAGTTTTCCAAGAGTGGTTGCACTAAGACTGTGTTTTAGATAACCGAGATGAACACGACTGTAGGCACCGTCGAGCGGTTCCATCAGCGTTTGATCAAATGTTTGCATCGTTTTTGCTTCCTGGTTGATATAATCAATGGCGTTTTCTAAGGAAGAAACCATATGCTCACATCCAAAACAGCTTTGATGAAGATATTTAAAAATATCTTGCAGCTGAAGTTTTGGATATTTTTCGTAATGTGTTAGCAGTAGGTTGCGAGTGAGCTCTTTTTGTTTCATAATAATCTCCAATCTACTTTGATACATTTACAGGTGTTTCTTGTCAAGCAACATCACAATAATGGGAATTAACGCAATTTGTATGATAATTCCGGGGAGTGCGTTGGTGAAAGCGCCGGCAAGAAAGGTTGCGATTGTAAAAGAGGAACCTGTTAGCCCAAGACAAACAAACATGGCAATGCCCCAAATGAGTCTGCCTGAAATCATAGCAACGAGCAGGGAAGCGTAGATACAAGATTTTTTGGAAGGCAGGATTTGATGCATGATCCCTGCAACCGCACCGTAGGTAGCAAGTTCAAATGCCATACAAACGGCGGTTGGAAAAAAAGGTGGCATTCCAAGCATAAGTGAACGAAATAACGGGGCAATCAAACCAACCATAAGTCCCCAGGGCCATCCGCAGATAAAACCGCAAAGAAGAATCGGAATATGTAGGGGGCAGAGCATAGAGCCGATTTCAGGAATCTGCCCTGTTAAAAACGGCATTACATATGCGAGAGCCAGAAAAATGGCAGAATATGTTGTTTTTAATAACCTATTATGAGAGTTCATACCAGTTCCTTTCATCGAATCAAAGGCTTTTTCTTATTTTCTCTAAAGTATATCATATGGCATATTGTTTGTCAAGAATCGGGAAATTTGATGATGGTATAGAATAATTTAATAACGTAATCATACAATCGGCGGAGGAAACTATGAATTTATTTACAAACATTCTAATCAGATGGGTGTAATTTGGTAAAAAAGGAGGAAAAGTATGAAAAAAATTCTATCTTTAATTTTTGTTTTTTTATTATTGTTATCAAGTACAGCATTTGCAGTGGATACTTACGGTGGCTATAACATTCCCGTGGATATTACTGTCAATGGTGGTTTTATTAAATGTGTGGAAAAGCCGATTTTAGTAAACAGCACGACTTATATTCCTTTGCGGGCGTTTTCGGATGCCATTGGTGGAACCATACGTTGGGACGGTCCCTCTCGTGCGGCAATTATGTCAAAAGACGGACATTCTTTTACCTTTTATCCTGACAAGGATAAATGTGTGATTGACGGGAAAGAAACCAATCATCCTTCCATTCTCTATCGTGATTTAACCTTTATCCCTGTGAGAGCGGTTTCTGAGACTTTAGGATACCAAGTTTCCTGGGATGATTTATATTTGACGGTAAAAATTACTGCTCCGGGAGTAACACTTGCAGAAGCATCCAAGGATTACACATATTCTTATGATGATATTTTGTATCTGGGAAAGATTACACAAATTGAAAGTGGATATGAACCGTTTGAGGTGAAACTTGGGGTGGCAGGCGTCGTGATGAATCGTGTGAAATCATCACAGTTTCCCAATACCGTCAAAGAGGTTATTTTTGATACCAAATACGGGACACAATTTCCCCCGGCGCATACTGATAAAATTAACGTAACGCCAAGTAAAGAGAGTATGATTGCGGCAAAATGTGTATTGCATGGAGTACAGGTCGTTGGTAAGTCGTTGTATTTTATTGATACCGATGTTGCACCTAAGTCGTGGGCTCACAAAAATCGTCCCTTCCACAGCACCATAGATGATATGTCTTTTTATGAATAACAGAGAGGGAAAATGATATGAAATATCAGGAAGAAAAAGAATTTTCCAAATGCTATAAAAAACAGTATGTGACCGGGTTGGAGTCTCTGATAAAAGTTCGTGAGAGAGAATGTGAATCGAAAAGGCAAGAGTACATAAAAGATATTTTTACAAATCCTGACAAATACCGACAAGACTTTAAAAAGATGTTGGGGTGGCCGTTGGTTGGATATGAATCTGAAAACCTATCTTCACCTACAATGGAAAAATTATCCCGGGAAGATGGATACTGTATTTATCGTATGCAGTTTGAAATTTTAAAGGGCGTTATGTTAACCGGTCTTTTTTTCAAAGTAGATGGTGATAAAAATCCGTTGGTTATTTTTCAGCACGGCGGTGCAGGAACTCCTGAGTTTGTGGCAGGAATATATGGTTCTTCCGAATATTATTATGATGTAATTCAAACGCTGATCGGTCAAGGGGCTCACGTATTTGCACCCCAGCTTTTGTTGTGGGATAACACCTACGGAGTGGAGTATGACCGTAAGGCTGTGGACGCTTGTTTAAAACGGGTAGGAAGTTCGATTACTGCAGTGGAAATTCACGGATTTATGAAAATTATGGATTATTTTGAACAAGCGGACTATGTGACGAATTTTGGGATGGCAGGGTTGTCTTATGGTGGCTTCTACACCTTGTATACCACTGCATTGGATAAACGAATTCAGTCTGCTGTTTCTTGTGCATTTTTCAATCAAAGAGAAAAATATCCTTATTCTGACTGGACTTGGTTTCAATCTGCAAAACTGCTTGATGATGCCGAAATTGCTTGCCTGATTTATCCGAGAAAATTTTGTGTGGAACTTGGAAAGCGGGATGATCTGTTTGATTTCTCCTCCGGTATTACAGAGTTTGAACGTCTGAAAAACTTGTGTTCTTCTGTAGGAGATGATTGGCTTAGTTTGGTTGAGTTTGATGGTATCCATGAATTTTGTTCTGATTCGGCTCCGCTGATACGGATGATAAAACAACTAAAAGAGAATGGTTGATTTTAGCGAGGTGAAGTGGTATGATTCCGATTATTTATATCAGTATCGGTGCTATTTTAATCTGTAATTTTATGGTTATGCTATTGGTATCCAATCTGAATTTTGGTTTGATTGGTTCTTTCTTGATTGGATGTTACTTTTTAGGATGGGGAATAGGTCTGAAAAGGTCATCTTCTGAAAAATTTGTTTTCTACCGGAAATGGATACACCGATCATTTTTAGCAGGAATTGCAGTTATTGTAGGCATTTCTTTGTTTTTAGGTATCTACGGAAATTATGATACGGTAGATTATCAAGAGGATGCACTGGTGGTGCTGGGTGCAGCTGTTCACGGAGAAAAGGTGAGCTTGCCACTTCAATATCGACTGGATCAGGCGATAGAATATACTAAGCAAAATCCGGATGCGTTGATTGTGGTCACTGGTGGCAGAGGACCTCAGGAATCTGTGAGTGAAGCCTATGCCATGGAACAGTATCTTTTAAATCATGGTGTTTCAAATGTAATTTTAAAAGAAGAACATGCAACCAGTACATATGAAAATTTTTGTTATTCCAAAGAAATTCTGGAGGAGATGTTGGGTGAAACCTATCAGATTGCTTTTGTAACCAATGATTTTCATATATACCGTTCTCATCAAAATGCTAAAAAAGCAGGTTTTGAAACTGCAACGTATTTGCACGGAAAAACTGCCTGGTATAATTTAGTACATAATTATTTAAGAGAGTCTGTTGCTGTGATAAGACTTTGGATATTTGGTATATAACAAAGAATGATAAAAATCCCGCTACTCATAAAAATTGAGTAACGGGATTTTGTAGTTTATGTATGTATTATTTTGCGCTGTTTTTTGCTTTTTTAGTCAGTTTTTGAATTCCTTTGATAATCAGAGTTAAAGCAATACCGCAGGCAACTCCGACGATTAAATCTTCCACTACGGTTACAATCATGGTTACAATCATAATCAAGGATTCCGAGTAGGGAACTTTTCCAATTTCGGCAAAACTTTCAAATTCCATCATATTGAAGGCGGTCACCATTAAAATACCTGCCAATGCTGCCATAGGAATGTATGCGGTAATTCCGGAAAAACAAACCACAACCAACAAAATAATCAATGCATGAATGATACCGGATAATTTGGTTTTTCCACCATTGTTTACGTTGACTGCGCTTCGCACGATAGCGCCGGTACCAATTAAACCACCAAATAAGGGAGCAATGATATTACCGATACCCTGACCAACCAATTCGTGATTGGGATTGCTTTTCTGCTGTAACATTTCGTCAACTACTACTGCACTTAACAAGGATTCAATACTTGCCAATAAGAACAGGGAGATTGCACCGGAGATGATGGGGCCCCAGTTCAAACCGGTGAAAACCGGTAACACGAATTTTGGAAAGCCTGCAGTAATGGTTGCTCGGTCAGTAATTACTTCTGCACCGGGAATCCATAAAATTGCTGCTGTTACCGCTAAAATCAAACCAATTAAGGAAGCAGGCACAATTTGGAAGAATTTTTTGATACCGTTAACCGTTTGATTATCTTTTTTGAAATGAGAAATCCATTTTGCAATAATCGGAATAAACATGACAGCAATAACGATCAGTGCTAATGCAGGAGCTGTAGAAAAATCGGTAAATTGTCCGATGAAGATGGATACTGCAATCCCGTTGGTGAACCCCACAACTACGGATTTTGGAATATACTGCACATATTTTCCGAGTTTTAATAAGCCTAATAGAATTTGCAATACACCGGCTATCAGCATTGCCATAATGAAACCGTTGTAGCCGGCTTCTTTGTAGGTGGATGCCAATACCACGATCATTGCAGCGGTAGGACCGTTGATTAACCCTTTGGTTGCACCAAATAAGGTGGCAAATAATCCGCAGAAAATGGCACCGTAAAGACCGGCCATTGCGGCATTGGGATCTCCCGGCATAGATTGCATACCAAAAGCAATCGCCAGGGGAAGTGCTACAATCGCAACGGTAATACCGCCGATAATATCACCGCGTAAGTTCTTTTTGTCTAACATAATTTCCTCCATTTTTTCGTTTTTGTTTGTTGCAAAGAGAGAGGGTAACCGCAGGTTGCAGTTACCCCTTTTTTTGTATCGTATTTTTAATTATACGGTCATGATTTCTTTTTCTTTTGCCTGGGTGTGAGTATCAATTTCTTTGGTGAATTTATCAGTTAAATCCTGAACATCTTTTTCACAAGTTTTTAAATCATCTTCGGTGATTTCAGATTTTTTCTTCATATCTTTGTATTTGTCGATAGCATCACGGCGAATGTTTCTTACTGCTACTTTTGCATTTTCGGAAATTTTGTGGATATCTTTTACAAGATCTCTTCTTCTTTCTTCGGTAAGTGCAGGGAAGTTTAAACGGATTACTTTACCGTCGTTGGTGGGATTGATGCCGATGTCTGCTTTTAAAATTGCTTTTTCAATTTCTCCCAGAATGGTGGTATCCCAAGGTTGAATAACCAAAGTTCTTGCTTCGGGAACGGAAACAGAACCAATCTGCGGGATGGGAGTGGGGGAACCATAGTATTCTACGGTGATTTTGTCCAGAATTGCAGGATTTGCACGACCTGCTTTTAACTGACCAAATTCATTCAGCATAGAATCTACGGATTTTTTCATTTTTGCTTGACAATCATTGAATACTTGTTTCATATTGTTAACTCCTTCATAAAATTTACTTTTGAATGTAATCATTTAGGTACCATTGCAGACAAATATCAGATGCGGTACCATCAGCCTTGATTTTGGCAATTAATTTTTCTACTTCATTTGCCACCGAAATGTTATTTTGTTGGAACGCTACCACCAAATCATAAGGAACTTCCTTTACAATATGGAGGTTATCTTTTTTCATATTTTCAAACAGTGCCTTATCATACAGAATACAAGCAACCCGTCGCATGGATAATGCGTTGAACAACTCATTTTTCGTGTTGTATACTTTAGTTGAAGTGAAATAGTTTTCTGCCATAAACTGCCCGGCAGAATTTTTCAGCACTCCAACAGTTGTATCTTGTTCTACAGTTAAATCTTTTGTACGAGACAGATACAGCATTGTGCTGTGAAAATATGGATTGGATAATCGAAACATTGTGCTGGATTTTGAAGTTGCTGGAATTTGTCCCCAAAGCATATCCACCATTCCGTCTGTTACGGCAGATTCCAAAGAATCATCCCAGGGGAGCACCACTTTAGAAACAGTTAAGTTTGTTTCTTTTGCAAATGCATCAATCAAACGATTGTCCATTGAATCTTCCAATGATGGAACGCCAATTTTGATTTCGTTGTTTTTTACGATTTCATCCCAAGGAGTGAGTTGCTTCTGGGGTTGTGGTGTTTGCAATGTCGTTGTCGGAGCCGTCGGATTCTGACAGCCACCGAGCGAAAACGTCAGCAAGAATATGAATGCGATCAGTAATAATTTCTTCATTCCATCACACCTTTCCTATCCATTTTAACATATTTCACAAAGGATTGCAAGTTTTTTTGCAATCTTTCACGAAAATGTTAGAGAACGGGGGATAACAAGGGAGCTGAAATAGAAAAAACCGTAATAACAAAAAATGTTATTGCGGTTTTCTATGTGGTTTATACCATAAAGGGTTCCAGTTCTTTTACCAAATTGTCGCAATTATCGTCAAAGATTTCAATTTTAATGGGTTTCGCTAAATCTAAGCTGAAAATTCCCATAATGGATTTTGCATCCACAACATATCTTCCGGAAGTCAGGTCGATATCAAAGCTGTATTTGTTTACAGTGTTTACAAAGATTTTTACATCGTTAATCGAAGTAAGCTGAATGTTAAAAGTTTTCATAAGTAATTCTCCTTTTTTAAATCATTCGTTTATTTGGAATCATTATACAACAAATCACTTAGAAAATCAATAGGGTAGCGTTAAAAAAACTTTTTTTGTATATAATAAATAAAAAAACGGTTGCAATTTCTGATAAAATATGACGGTTTTTGATTTTTTTATGAAATTTCTTCGGTTTTTCTTTACATTGCGTAAAAAGTGTGATACAATATAATCGAAAAAGTTTGAAAAAGAGGGATTTAATTTGGAACAAAGATATTTTGATGAAATGCATACAAGAAAATTAGACGGATTAACAGTGTTTTTTAAAACATTGTTAGTCTTAGGCTGTGTGATATTATGTCCGGTTGTTTTTATACTGGGTGGAACCTTTGGAATGTTGTTGGCGGCCGGTGTGATATACGGAGCGTTTCTTTTGTGGAGAAGACTTACTCGTGAATATGAATATATCTTCACAGATGGTGAGTTGGATATTGATGTGATATACGGCAGACAAAGTCGTCGCCGCATGATTACAGTGAAACCCCGACAGGTCGTTGTGATGGGACCGGCAAAGGTGTTGCTTCACAGATTACAAAATGATGCCGGTATTCAGAAAAAATTGGATTTTTCCGATGGAGATCGGGAAAATGCGTATGTTGTTGTGGTAGACAGCAATCAGTTAAAAAAACAGATTCTGTTTTCTCCCAGCAATCGTTTGGTAGAGAGTATGAAATATTATCTGCGGGAGCGTTATACAGAACAATAATGTAACTAATTTGCAATTTTATTTTAAGTAAAATGTTATCCGTATTTTCTTGCATCCTTTCTTGGGCTGTGATATAATAATTGTCGGAAAAGGAGTGTCTTTGCAATGTCAAAAAGAGCAGAACGTGCAAAACAGTTGTTTTTAGAAGGATATAATTGCACCCAGGCGGTTGTTGGTGCTTTTTTGGATGTAATGGAGATTGATTTTGACACAGCGATGAAATTAGCATCTTCCTTTGGTGGCGGCTTCGGAAGAATGCGTGAAGTTTGCGGAGCTTTCAGCGGACTGTGCATCGTAGTCGGATGCATGAAGGGATACTCTGACCCGAAAGCAAAAGAAGAAAAGGCTGAGCATTACCGACTGATTCAAGAATTGGCGGAAAAGTTTCGCGTAGAAAATGGCTCAATTATTTGTCGTGAGCTGTTAGGAGAGGAATCCGGTCGGCTTTCTCACATTCCGTCGGAACGGACTGCTGCATACTATAAAAAGCGTCCTTGTGCAGAATTGGTATACGTCGCAGCTGCTATTTTAGAAAAAGAATTGAATTTGTAAAAAATTCAAACAGATATACCTTGACAATCCGGATCATTCGTGATATAATGGCAAAGCACTTTTGGGAGAAAAGTGATTTTCTTGCCCTAATTGTGTAAAAACTCAAGTACGGTAATCCGGTATTTTTATGACTTGTGTTTAGCCTACGATTTTTCTTTTGTGAACCTCGTCAGGACGGAAACGGAGCAGCGATAAGCAATAAGAAATTTGTGTGGTGCGTAAATACAAGTCATAAAGGTATCGGATTTTTTCATTCTGAATATTCCGTTTTAAGAGATTGATGAAAGGAGGAGGCTTTATGTATCAGGCACTTTATCGGAAATGGCGTCCCAATGTGTTTGAAGATGTTTTAGGGCAGAGTCATATTACCGATACACTGAAAAATCAGGTGGAAAACAGAAAGCTTTCTCATGCTTATTTATTTTCGGGATCTCGAGGAACAGGTAAGACTTCTACAGCAAAAATTTTGTCTCGTGCTGTGAATTGTTTGCATCCGGTTAACGGGAATCCCTGCAATGAATGTCATGCCTGCCAAACGGCACTGAATGCAAGTGCTGTTGATATTATAGAAATCGATGCCGCATCCAATAACCGTGTGGACGATGTGCGAATTATTCGCGATGAAGTGGTATACACTCCGGCAGATTTAACTTATAAGGTTTACATCATTGATGAAGCGCATATGCTGACCAATCAGGCCTTTAATGCGCTGTTAAAAACCTTGGAAGAGCCGCCGGCACACGTTATTTTTATTTTTGCAACTACAGAGCCGCACAAATTCCCTGCAACGATTCTGTCCCGTTGTCAGCGCTTTGACTTTAAACGAATTACTCCATATGATACGGAAAAACGGATTCGGCAGATTACCGCTTGTGACGGATATACGATTTCCGATGAAGCTCTTGGGCTTTTAGCACGGATTGCCGATGGCTCTATGCGTGATGCACTTTCTATTTTAGACCAGTGCTTGTCGGCAGGTATTGCAAAAATTGAACTTTCGGATATTGCCAGAATTACAGGAGTTTCAGATCCAAACTTCATTTATGAGTTTAGTCGTGATATTATCGCCGGAGATTTGCGTTCTTCATTTTCTAAAGTGAAAGAAGCTTATGAAAACGGTCGTGATATGGAACGATTGCTTGAGGATTTGCTGGAGCATTTTCGCAGCGTTCTTGTGGCTAAAACATTGGAGTCTGAAGTTTTGGCATCCGAAATTCTTATGACAACCAAAGATGCTTGTCGGGTATATTCCCAACAAGCAAAAGAACTGTCTTCCGAGCGTTTGCTTCGTTATCTGGACATCTTGTCTGAGGCTTCCTCATCTCAGAAGTATTTACAAAATCCAAGACTGTGTGTTGAGGTTGCTATTACCGCAATGGTGAAACGTCCGGAACTGACGGATGCGAACAGTCTGATTGAACGCATAGAAGAGTTGGAAATAAAATTGCGTCGGTTGGAGCAAACAGGTGTGAGAGTATCAGAAGATACTGTGAGGAAAACCACTTCACCTGTGAACGAACCGGTTATCCCGAAGCAGGAGTTTGTTGCGAAGGAAGAGCCTCTCGACGAAATCCAACTTCCCGAGGAACCAATACCGGAAGAGGTTGTTGAATTTATACCGGATTATCCTGTAGAGGAATTGCAAACGTTAGAGCAGGTTTCACCTGTTTTGGAAGAAAAACCGAAAGAAGAACTTGCAGAGGAAACAGTAGTGGTTCCGTCAGTAAGTTTATCCGATGGAGGCATTGCCTCGGCGTGGAGTTCCATTTTGGAATTGGCAGCCAAGAAAGCCGATTTTGGATTCCGCAGAATAATGGAAAAATCAACCATTTTGGAAGAAGATTCCACAGTGGATGTATTTTTGGAAAGCGAAGCATTTTTAAATATTGCCCGAATGAATCAATATGATTTGGTGATTGCCGGAGCAATGGAGGAATTACTTGGGAAATCCTATCGATTGCGCCTTCGCATGAAAGAAGAAAATTCTCAAAGTGACGATGTGTTTCGTGGATTGATGAACCGCTTGAATGGTTATCAAGGAAAAATTACTTTTAAGTAGAATGAATGATTGGAAAGGAAAGATTTAAAATGGCAAAAGGAAAATTTAATATGGGCGGCGGTATGGCTCCCAACATGGCAAGCTTAATGAAACAGGCACAGAAAATGCAGGAAACTCTGACAATCGCTCAGGAAGATTTGGCGAAGAAAACGTATCAGGCAACTTCCGGTGGCGGAGCAGTTGATGTTACCATTGACGGTACCGGTAAACTGTTGAATCTTGTGATTGATGAGTCTGTATTGGATGATGCAGAAATGGTTGCGGATTTAGTAATCGCAGCAGTGAATCAGGCAGTAGAAGAAAAAGATAAACAAAAAGAAAGTACTTTAGGTAATCTGACCGGAAACATTGGCAATTTCGGTGGCTTATTCTAATTGCTATTCGATAGAAAATAAAAGATAAGAGGATTTGTTATGGCAGAGTTTTTTGAGCCTTTAACCGTCTTGACCGAACAATTTAATAAATTACCGGGCATCGGAAAAAAGACTGCTCAAAGACTGGCTTACTATATTCTCACTCAGCCGCAGGAATATGCCGAAGATTTCAGTCGGGCACTTTTGGAGGCCAAAGCGGCAATTCACTATTGCAGTATTTGTCAAAATATTTCGGCAAGTGACATTTGTCCCATCTGCAAAAATTCAAAACGGGACCATCATACCGTGATGGTTGTAAAAAGTCCCAAAGAGGTAATCGCAATGGAACGCACCAATGAGTATGACGGTGTGTATCATGTTTTGCATGGTGTCATTTCTCCTATGGATGGGATTTCACCGGACGACCTTAGAATCAAAGAACTCTTAGCCCGTGTTTCGGAAGGGGAAATTGAGGAAATTGTTTTAACTTTAAGTCCCACCATTGAAGGTGAGGCAACCTCTATGTACCTGGCGAAGCTGTTAAAACCGTTAGGGGTTAAAGTTTCTCGAATTGCACAGGGACTTCCGATGGGAAGTGATATCGAATATGCCGATGAAGCCACATTATTGATGGCCTTAAAGGAACGAAAAGAGATGTAACACAGAGTTTCTTTGTTGCATCTTATAAGATGACAAAGGAATGAATACATCATGGCACTGAAACTTTCTAAAGGCAGAAAAAAAAGTCTTTTGAAACTGCCGATTTCGTTTTTGGATAACTATTTGCCAAACGTGAATGGAGATTATTTTAAAATATATTTATATGGTTTAAAGCTGTGTCTGCAAAATCGTTCTATGACAAATGCGGAAATTGCAACTGCGTTGGGTGTTTTGCAGGCAGATGTGCAAAATGCCTGGAATTATTGGGCGCAGGAAGGATTACTTACCATTTTGGAGGATGGCTCGGTAGAGTTTGAAAATCCCGAAGAATTGGTATTTGATGCACCTAAGAATCCGGAACATAAAAAAAAGCCATATGAAGCTGTGCAATTTTCTGACATTTTTTCTGTCATTCAGAAGGATGCAGATTTTAAAGGAACAATCCAAATTGTGGAATCTCTTTATCATGAGCTTTTAACACAAGATGATGTTATGATGCTCTATGACATTGTGAGAATTAAAGAAATTCCTTTGGAACTGTTTTTGATTACGATGGCACATTGCCAGAAAATCCGCAAAAAAAATATGAAATATATCTACAAAGTTGTTACCGAGAATTATCGTGATGGCTTAAACACATCCGAAGCTTTGGAACAGCATTTTACCAGGATGGAGGAAACCGGGAAATATATGAAAAAGGTTTCTAAAATTTTAAAAATTACCGGTCGCGAATTTGTAGAGAAAGAAAAAGAATACCTAAAAAAATGGGAAGAAAACCATAAAACGGAAGAAGAAATTCGTTTTGCTTATGAAAAAACAGTTATGGCAATCGGGAAAATTTCTTTTCCATATATGGATAAAATTATTATGAACGAAAATGGGAACAAATCTCCCAAAATATCGTCTGTAAAATCAGGACCGTTGAATAACTTTCATCAGGAAACTCCTGATTTCAAACAAATCACCGATGCACTGATTAAAAAGCAGTTGGAGGAATAGAGGATGAAATATCCGGCCATCGTGCTGAAAAAAGCCGCAGAACAACTGAACAAAAGACAGAATGAGAATAAACAGATTTCCCGTGAAAAACGAGAAAAAGTTTACATACAAATTCCGCATCTTTCTGAAATCAGCAAAAAAATTGCTTTTTTGATGAAACAAATGTTTTTATCGGCGGAGGGCGTCGCAACCATAAAAGCAGAACTGAAAAAGCTGATGGAAGAAAGAGAAAAGCTTTTGCAAGAGTACGGATATCCTGCTAATTATTTGGAAGATTATTACGATTGTCCTCTTTGTAGGGACGAAGGCTTTGTAGGTTCCGATTTGTGTGAGTGTTACCGGAAGCTGATTGTAAAAGAAGCGTATGCGTGTTCCAATCTGGCAGAAAAAATTAAAACCGAAAACTTTGATAGCTTTTTGACAGACATTCATTCTGAGAAAAAAAATATGGAATGGATTCTCCAAAAAGCAAAGCAGTTTTGCAATCAAGAATCGGGAATAAAGAACAATTTGCTCTTTACCGGACCAACCGGAACAGGGAAAACGTTTCTTTCATCCTGTATTGCAAAAGAATATTTAGATCAAGGCTTTTTTGTGTTTTATCTGAGTGCTACCGGTATTTCCAATATATTGGATGACGCAAAATTCCGTCGTGATGATGCAGAAAGTCGGGAATATGTAAATCTGATTTATGAATCTGATTTATTGATTTTAGACGATCTGGGAACCGAATACGCTTTCGGATATCCCCAGTCACAACTGTTTGATTTATTGGAACGTCGGATGATTTCCGGAAAACGAACCGTGATTTCCACCAACATGAATTTAGACGAGCTGAATCAAAAATATTCTCCGCGGTTTGTTTCACGGATTTTGGGAAATTATGAAATTTTTGTTTTTAAAGGTAAAGATTTACGATACCAAACATCTTAATTTGTTAAAAAAATATTATATATCTTGGTAATATTCAAAGAAAAATTACCAAAATAAAAAACAAGGAGGATTTTCGATGAAAACGAAAGTACTTGCACTTTTAATGTGTTGTATGCTGTTGGTGTCTTCGTTAGTAGTTTCCGCAGCAACGTTCTCAGACGTAACAGAAAGTCATGACAGATATACAGCCATTAATCTTTTGTCCGATATGGACATTATCAATGGTTTTCCGGATGGAACATTCAAACCGGACGAATCTGTAACCAGAGCGCAAATGGCAGCTTTGATTTCCAGAATGTTTAATCTGGGAAGCGTAGCTGTAGCTCAAAAACCTTTTACCGATGTTGAAGTGGACTACTGGGCTGCTCCCAATATCGTTGCTGCAAAAAACAGAGGTATCATTAACGGTATCGGTGACGGTACCTTTGCTCCCGAAGCAAGCGTTACCTATGAACAGGCTGTTAAAATGATTGTTTGTGCCTTGAATTATGGTGCAGTTGCTGAACAAATGGGCGGATATCCGGGTGGATATATTACCCAGGCAGGTAAATTAAACATCTTAAAAAATGCATCTGCTACTCATAATGCACCTGCTTCCAGAGGTGTTATTGCACAGCTGCTGTACAACTCTTTGGAAGTAGACATGCTGGTTCCTCAGATCAATGCTGATGGTACCACTTCCTACGTAAAAGGAGATGACGGTAACAATACCGTAAGCCAGCAGTTCTTAAAAACTATTACTAAGAAAAATGCTACTGTTGTTCGTACTCCTAAGGTGAATTTAGAACCCGGAGTTCCCGAAATTGCAACTGTGAAAGATGATGCAATGTTCGTGAAATTGACTGATGGTACTTATGTTAGACTGACTGTTCCCGGCACTTCTGCATTCGACTATATCGGTCAGCAGGTAGATATTACCTACAAAGCAGATCCGGAAAATCCCGATGAAATTGTTTTAACCAACATTACCCGCAGTTCCGGTGTTAAAGTATACGAAAACATCAAATTAACCGATGTTGTTTCTATCGACGAATCCGGTATCAACTACTATACCAACAGAGAAACCGAAAAAAGAAACACTCTTAACTATTCTACTCCGATCGTAATTTACAATGAAAGACTGCATAGCAATGGTATTGCTGCAATTAATGCGGATTTATTCAATGTGGATAATCACGAATATGCAAATGGTGTAATTTCTCTCTACATCAGCGGTAACCAGGCTTTGTTAAAGGTAAAATCCTACAAAACCTATGTAGTAGAAAGCACAGATACCAAAAATGAAATCATCAAAGTTAAAGGTGCGGTAGTTGATGGTGTTTCTCAGAGCAATATCGATATCGCAGTTCCTTATAAAGATACCTATATTAACGAAACCGTTATAAAAAAAGGTAACTTTGATTTCAATAAAGGCGCTGCAGTTGCTAACGCATCCAACCTTTCTTCTTACAGCGGAATTTCCAAAGGAAATATTATCGCTGTAGCGTTTAACAATCAGGATCCCTCCAACGCATACTATGAAGTTTTAGTTGCAGCTAATTCTGTAACCGGTGTTATCAATGAATACACCACCGACGATGTAACCAGCCGTCCTTTCATTAAAGTTGGGTCTTCCAACAATGCACTACTGGGTGCGAGAGAATTAGCAAGATACGAACTGACTTCTGTAATCCAGCCTGAAGTAAACGCGAAATTCCACCTGGATCCCTTCGGCGAAATCGGTTATGTATCTAATATTAAAGAAGCTGCAATCAGTATTGGTATTCCGGTTTCTGCAACCAAAGGTGGTACCGGATTTGACAAAATTACCCAGGTTGAAATGTACAATGTAGATACCAACAAAGTAGAAACCTTACGTTTCCGTAACGAAGAAGCTAACGATGATCGTGTTGCTGCATTAAAAGACAGCGAAGGTAACCTGATTACCGATTCTTTATTTAAATACACCTTGAAAAACGGTCAGATTGACACTTTGGAAGTTATCGTAGAAGGTACTGAAGATTATACCTATGTTGCAGATAAATCTACTGCTGATGAAGTAGATAATATTATGAAATCTTCCAGCAGCATTACCTTTGCAGATGGCAAAAAAATTACTTACAACTCTACTTCTACCAAAGTCATCTTAATTGGTTCTATCTATGATACCGAAACCGTAGTTCCCAAAACTACTACTATGACTGATAAAACTGTTTACACCGGTAAAGTATATCAGTTAAACAATAAAAAAAGCGGTACCAACTATAATTTACAGTATGTTATCATTCGTCCCTTTGAAGGTTTAACCAAAGATTCTCCCACCTATATCGTGGATTCTGTTGGTTCCGTAGTTATCAAAGATGATGTAAACGTTGTTACTGTAAAAGCATATTCCTTCAACAGCACTTCTAAGAGCGGTAGCGCTTCTGCTGTTCAGGAACTTGTTATCACACAGAATGTTGTAAATGAGCTGAATCTGAAAAAAGGTGATGTGTTTACTTATTACAACATTCCCGGTACTGATGGTATCGACATTGAAACCATGAGAAATGTGTATATCTTAGCTCGTGCTAATGAAATCGCAAATGGTACTTATCCTACCACCGGCTATATGGAAGGAACTGATAATGCACAGGCTGCAACCGATGGTTACAATGCAGATTATCGTTTCTTCGGTATTCAGAACAATACCAGCAATATGGTAGGACCGACTGTAACCAGCGTATATGCATACTATATGGGCACACCGTTTGCTTATCTTTTCAATAGTGAAGATGGCAGCGAACGTAGCTTGCGAGTTGCAAAAGATGCTGAAACAGAATTACCTATTTTAGCAGGTGATACCGAAGCGATTGCAGCTTTGGAAGCTGATCTGGATAACAGCGATAATTTCTATGACTACGATATCAATTCTTTAGTTAACATCTATGTATATGATGCAAACGAATCTGAAGCAGACAGACTGCTGCAGATTAAAGGTAAGGAAGAAATTCGTATCTATTTAGAAAGCTTACAGACCATTGAAAATAATGCTTCAAATGCTACCAAACTGCACGACACTGTATTTGTAAAAGTATTCAACAGTACTGCCAATACTCTATACAATCTGTATATCATTAAAGACGCAAGATAAGATACTCTTGTCAAAAAAATCCCGTAATGTTTGTCATTACGGGATTTTCTTTTAATCTTGAAGCACAAGTTCTGCAACCACAGATGTTTCGTCGGTAGAAACGTATATCATAACAGGCTTGTCCCGATTGTTTTTAAAGCGAAAATCATAGCCTCCATAGGATACCGTTGCATCGTGATCGGAATCGGCATACGGTACTTTATGAGAATGTGAATGTCGTTCTGTAATTTCAAAATCTCCATTGATTGCTGCCATATAGAGAGTGGTCGCAATTTGGCAAATTCCGCCGCCAACCGTAGGTTCTTTTTCTCCGTTTTCATCAAAGCCCATTGCTTCCCGGTATCCTTTTTCCAAAGTTCGATCACCCACAATTTGATTAAAAGAAAATTCGTCTCCCGGTTGCAAAACAGTCTGATTGATTGCATTGATGGCAAGTTTTAAATTTACATTTCTTTCGGGAATATTATCATAAATTTTGGTAGAGGCTTGGCTCACTGTTTTTTGTTTCGGAGAATTCTCCGGTACTGTTGTTTGTCTTGGAGGGAGAGGTGCTTCCGGCGTGGCTGTCGGTGTAATTGTCGGGGAAGGAGAGGGAGGCGGTGTCGTTTCTTTCGTCTGACATCCTGATAATTGCAACAAAAACAGAAAAAGGAGCCATCTCGCCTTAAAGAATGGGTAATATTTTTTATTTTTCATAGATGACTCCTTTCATGGTGCAAAACGGTTAACTATTTTTATCGCTGATTAAAAACTTGATTGCTGTCCGTTCTTCGCCTGCCACTTCAATTTCAGAGAAGGCAGGCGTACAAACAATATCAAACCCACTTGGGGCCAAGAATCCTCTGGCGATTGCTACTGCCTTTACTGCCTGATTGACTGCCGCCGCACCGATTGCTTGCAATTCGGCAGTTCCTCGTTCTCTCATAATGCCGGAAAGAGCACCGGCAACAGAGCCCGGATTAGAATTTTTTGAAACTTTCAGTATAATCATTACGATTCCTCCAAATATTATTTGTAGTATAGTGTATTATATGAAAGTCCATTAAAAAAAATACAAATTACATAAAAATCGAGCCAAAAGGATTTTAAATCTGTGAAAAATCATAAAATTTTAAAATTCTTTGAAAAAAATTGCAAAAACAGTAGACAAACTGTAGGAAATTATGTATAATATAATTTGGTAAAAAACTATTTTAACATACATTTATGGAGGTTTAAACTAATGAGCAAGTTTACACATGAAGTTGAACAAATGACTTGTGTAGCCAAAGGCCCCAACCACGGTCCGGCACCGATTCCGGAAGAAGGAAAATGGGTTCAGGCAAAAGAAGTAAAAGACATTTCCGGCTTAACTCACGGTATTGGCTGGTGTGCTCCTCAGCAGGGTGCATGTAAATTAACCTTAAACGTGAAAGACGGTATTATCGAAGAAGCGCTGGTAGAAACCATCGGTTGTAGCGGTATGACTCACTCTGCAGCAATGGCAGCAGAAATCTTAACCGGTAAAACCTTACTGGAAGCAGTAAATACTGACTTAGTATGTGATGCTATCAACACTGCTATGAGAGAACTGTTCCTGCAGATCATCTACGGAAGAACTCAGACTGCATTCTCCGAAGGCGGTTTACCCATCGGTGCTGGTTTAGAAGACTTAGGTAAAGGCTTGAGAAGCCAGGTTGGTACCATGTATTCTTCTTCTGCAAAAGGTCCTAGATATCTGGAAATGGCAGAAGGTTATGTTACCAAAATTGCTTTGGATGATGAAAAACACATCATCGGTTACGAATTCATCAGCTTCGGCAGAATGATGGATATGATCAAAGCAGGCACCAGTCCTGAAGAAGCAATGAAAAAAGCAACCGGTACCTACGGAAGATTTGATGATGCAGCTTCCTATGTAGATCCGAGAAAAGAATAAGGAGGGAAACGATTATGCCATTATTTGAAGGTTACGAAAGAAGAATCGCCGGCATTACCAAATGTCTGGAAGAAAACGGAATCGCTTCCATCGAAGAAGCAAGAAAAATCTGTGAAGATAAAGGAATCGATGTATATAACATCGTAAAAGGCATCCAGCCCATCTGTTTTGAAAACGCTTGCTGGGCATACATCTTAGGTGCCGCTTTAGCAATCAAACGTGGTGTTACCAATGCTGCTGATGCTGCTGAAGTAATTGGTGAAGGCTTACAGGCATTCTGTATTCCCGGTTCTGTTGCAGATGACAGAAAAGTTGGTATCGGTCACGGTAACTTAGCAGCTATGCTGTTAAGAGAAGATACCAAATGTTTCGCATTCTTAGCAGGTCACGAATCTTTC
Source organism: Clostridia bacterium (assembly GCA_045638525.1). GTDB lineage: Bacteria > Bacillota > Clostridia > UMGS1840 > UMGS1840 > SIG452. The sequence continues at coordinate 191,193 of JAZUBQ010000005.1, read as the reverse complement.
GCTGCTGCTGAAGGTGCAATCGGTATCGCAAAATCTGCAAACAAAGTTAGAAAAGAACCCTTAAAAGTTATCTTAAACGGTCTGGGTAAAGATGCTGCTGAAATCATCTCCAGAATCAATGGTTTCACCTATGTAAGAACTCAGTTCGATTACTACACCGGTGAACTGAAAGTAGTTTCTGAAAAAGCATACTCTACCGGCGAAAGAGCAAAAGTTAAATGTTATGGCTGTGACGACGTTCGTGAAGGCGTTGCAATCATGCACAAAGAAAACGTTGGCGTTTCCATCACCGGTAACTCCACCAACCCCACCAGATTCCAGCATCCTGTTGCAGGTACCTACAAAAAAGAATGTATCCAGCAGGGTAAAAAATACTTCTCCGTTGCATCCGGCGGCGGTACCGGAAGAACTCTGCATCCCGATAATATGGCTGCAGGTCCCGCTTCTTACGGCTTAACCGACACCATGGGAAGAATGCACTCTGATGCTCAGTTTGCAGGTTCTTCCTCCGTTCCGGCTCACGTTGAAATGATGGGCTTGATCGGCGCAGGTAACAACCCCATGGTTGGTATGTCTGTTGCAGTTGCAGTAGCAATCGAAGAAGCTAGCAAATAAGAGAGTTTTCGGACTTATCTTAAGTTTCAACTGAATTTTTAATGTTAGACACATCATTTTCAGGATTTCCTGATGATGTGTCTAACTTTTTTTATACCGAAAAGGGAAGGAAAACTATGAAAAAATTGAAACTTTCGAAGTCTGAAACCATCACATTCCAAGAGGGATGTAATATGTATCTGGATGATTGCCGTCAACGTAATTTACGCGAGGGAACTATCCGGCACTACAAACAAAGTTACAAACAGTTTTATAAGTATTTTGATCCCGCTATGCCTATCACAGAAATGACGGAACAAAGTTATAAGGATTATGTTATTTATTTAAGAAAAACTCTCCATAATGATGTTAGTATCAATGCTTATTTGAGAGACTTAATTACTACATTACACTTTCTGATGAATGAGGGGTATCTTAAATACTATAAAATGAGGGCTATCAAAGTGGATAAAACTAACGTGGAAACTTATTCTGATGATGAATTAAAGATTTTATTGCAAAAGCCAAATATGAAAAAATGTTCCTTTACAGAATATCAATGTTGGGTAATGACCAACTTCCTTTTTTCCACCGGAGTGCGTCAAAGAAGTTTGATGCACATCCAAGTGAAGGACATAGATTTTGATAATGGTATTGTATATATCAATACAACGAAGAATAGAAAGCCGCTAATTGTGCCGATCAATCGCACAATGTCAAATATATTGAATGAGTTTTTGAAACATAGACAATATCATACGGTAGAAGATTATTTGTTTTGTAATGTATTTGGAAATCAATTAATAAGAAGCACTTGTTATCACATGCTGTATGTGTATAATAAAAGGAGAGGCGTTAAAACAACCGGAATTCACCGTTATAGACACACGTTTGCCAAACAATGGATTTTAAACGGCGGAAATGTGGTTACGCTTTCGCAACTGTTGGGTCATTCCAGCTTGCAAATTACACAGAACTATATCAATCTATTGGTCAGCGATGTTGCAAGAGAAGTGAATGAACTGAATCTACTTGATAAGTTCATAACAAGACAAAGTATCAAATTGTAAAACGATAAAAAAGGAGAATGGAATCAACTTCTATTCTCCTTTTTTACATCTTTTTATCATCTTTGATTCCAGTTGAATACAACTAAATAATCTTGATAAAACAAGTATTTAACATCTTTTTGGAGATTATGGTGAAGTAATTGCCGAAAGCCGCTATGAAAACATGAAAAAATTTTTAAAAAAGTTTGAAAAATGCCATTATAACGACACATCTTATTATAAAAGATGCTATAATTAAATTACAGAAAGGGCAAGGAAAACAAAAAACGAAAGCCCACCAACATTACAAAAAAATATTAAAATAAAATTATTTAAGAAAGGATGTTACAATTATGAACATCAAAATCAACGAAAAAACAAGAATCATCGAAATCACCAAGAGCTTTGCCAGAGAGGCAAGCATGTTCGGAACCCGTGAGTATCAGGAACTCAAAACCGCGAGAAACGATTTTCCCGGATTCAAGGTTATTACCAAGAGTGCAGGAAAGAAGAATGGTCAATTCAAAGGTTTAACGCTCAAGTATATGGAAGCCTACATCGAAAAACACGATGATGAAGAAAAAACTATCATGACAACTTTCAATACTCTGCGTGGACTTGATGAAAACGGCGCAGAATTAGATTTTGCCGCAACAGCGTCCTATGGTGAAATTAAGGCATGGTTCCTTAAAAAGTATCCTGTATTCAAAGAATATACCGAGAAATTAAAAGAAGCATTAAGCGCATAAAATGAAGAAAGGAGTTAAAGAAAATGAAAAATTTTTTAAAAGTTAATTACGCAGATAAAAAAATTGTGATGGATAGAACTTTCGCAAAACTTGCGGAAAATACCAGAAGTGAAGAATACACTCATTTACAGCAGGTCAGAGGAGATTATCCTGACTATGCGGTAGTTGTTCGCACGATCAAGAATAATCCGGCAAAAGAAACTTATAAAGGGTTGACTTATGAGTATATGGAGAACTATATTTTAAGTCATGAAAAAGACGAAGGGTTGGTTCTCACACTCACAGAGTTTAATGAACTTCGCACGATTTCCAGATGCCATAAGCAGGGATTGCGTTATCCCACCATCAAAAAATGGTTCTTGAACCGCTATCCTGAAATCGAAGATTTTCCCATCGCCTCTTAAGTGTGTGAGGTTGAAAAAATTTTGGACAAAGTTTGAAAATCAATTACCCCTTATTTTCATATATAATAGAAGAATTGGGTATAGTATGTTCTTTTGCTAACAAAAGAACCAAAATTATACGACGTGTGTGCAAGCACACACGTCTAGCGAGGTAATTGCGTTCCGCAATTTCCTCTTTCCAAAAGAAAAAAAGAAAGGAGAATAAGAAGATGGTAATTTATCCTCAAAAAGAATTGCCGGAGTATTATCCCACCATGTATCTGGATGGTTATACACCGGAAGAAATCTGGGTAGCACACCATAACACAATGTTAAAACGGTTGAAGGAATCGCAGGAAGAAGAGTCTGAAAGCAATATTCATATCAAAAGTGAGATTAAAGTAAAATGAAACATCAGAATCAGAAAGAAAAAAAGAAAAAGAAGAAATCTATTATAGAGCAGGAATTATTAAGTATTGTCGAGAAAAGTCTGAAAACGGCACTTGATATGGCGCTTGACGAACTTCTAAAAGATTTCAAATAAAAACGGCAGGTAGTTCTTATGAACTGCTTGCCGTTTTTTTCGTTTATTGCCGTCAAAGTCGTAGGATTAAAAATACATATATTCCGAACACGAACATAAAACCCGTCTTCTGGAATGAAAATCCCATTCCAAAATGACGCGAGCCACCCTAAAACCGCAATCACGATTTTAAAAATATTTTTCACGTAATACACCCCCGCTATGTCCACAAAAGGGTAGGGCGAATTACCTGAACAAAATCAGGGCATTTTTCGGATGACTTTTGGCATTATGAGAGCCGGAAAAACCGTTCGGGAAAAGAACTGTTTAATTGGACACCCCTAAATTTCGTCTGGAATGTATTCCATTATATCCGCAGGTTGGCAATCTAACACATTACAGATTGCATTGAGTGCGTCTATTGGAAGATGTTTTACTGCACCGGTGCAGATTGCTGAAACGGTTGGTGGTCTGATGCCGGTTCGTTCCGCAAGTTCTTTCTGCGTCATCTCACGTAAGGCGAGCATAACTTTCACTTTGAATTTAATCATAAGAACACATCCTTTCATTTGGTATTATAACACGATTTTCGTAATAAATCAATACATAAATCGGAAAAAAATTCAAAAAAACGTAAAGAATTACGAAAAAAGTATTGACAAATTACGAATTTCGTAGTATAATATAAATGTAGTTAAGGGGAACACCCCAAAGAATAAATAAAAACCAAAAGGAGAAAACGAAAATGAGCAAAGCAGAACTGATTAAAAAAATTGAGGCACTTAACGAATGGGAAGAAATGATGGAGCAGGCAAAGGCAGAAGCCGAAGCAATCCGTGACAGCATCAAAGAAGAAATGCTGGAAAGAGAAACCGAAGAACTGATTGCCGGTTCTTACATCATCCGTTGGACTTCCGTATTAAGCAACCGTTTCGATACCACCAATTTCAAAAAGATGTATGGAGACCTTTACAAAGCATTCACCAAACAGAGTGCAAGCAAACGTTTCACCATCTCTTGCTAAAAACAAAATCCACTCCGCAGGGGAAACCTTGCGGAGTGGGGGAAAGGAACCGCTATGAATTACGGATACGCCAGATGTAGCACCAACGAAACAAAGCAGGATATCAACTGGCAGGTCAGAGAATTAAAAGCCGCAGGTGCAGAAAAAATATTCTTTGAGTACGAACTCGGCGACAGCAAAATAAAAGACCAACAGCAAGCCATGCTTCTGGAAGCCAGAGAAGGGGACACCATCATTACATTAGAGGTTCCCAGACTTGCCAGAAGCACACAGCAGCTTTGTGAAATCATTGATATCATACGTGAAAAGCATCTACGCCTAATCATTATCGGCAGCATCACTCTTGATTGCCGCTATGGTAAATGTGATCCCATGAGTGAAGCATTTCTGCAAATGGCGGGAGTATTCAGCCAACTTGAACTTGCCATGATTCGTGCAAGGGTTCGTTCCGGTATGGAAAACGCTAGAGCAAAGGGCGCACGTATCGGGCGACCGCAATTAACCAAGGAAGATATTCCGGCATCCTTTTTGCGACACTATCCGTCGTGGAAAAACGGCAATCTGAATATTTCAGAACTTTCCAGAGTGTGCGATATCAGCCGCACAACTGCTTATAAATACATTTCTCTTTTGGAAAAATAGAAAAGGGCAGACTATTTTGTTATGAATAGTCTGCCTTTTTGATTTTGGATTACACAATACCGAAGTATTTTTCAAAGAAAGATAAGAATTTGGATATAATTCCTTGTTTCTTTTCTGCTCTGTTTCCACCGCCGAATCTTGACATTGGCGGCATCAGGTCGTCAATGTCTGTTCCTGTAATTTTGATGGAACCATCACGGAAAGCATTTTCCATATATCTTCTGGTTTGTTCATCTTTGAGTTTTTCATCAGCAATCAGAGAAGAAAGGTCGTTTTCCTTTTGTTCTATTACGAACTTCTGCCAATCTTTGGTAACATCGGTTTGGGTATTGATGGTAGCAATAAATCCTTCGATTAGCTCTTTTTTAGAACGTAGTTCAATGCTTGATTTAATTGCTCTATCAATGGCAATCAGAACTTCTTTATCCTTGCAGTTGGATTTGTGATATTTGGCAACAAGCATTAAGATATAGTCAATATTTACTTCAATTTGTTTTACCAATTCCATTTCAAAGACAATATCTTGGTCAATATCTTCTGCCTGTACTTTTGGCTTGAATTCGAGATACAAATCGTTGTAAATTCCCGTGTAGTCCTGCATATCAATGGGAGATAATATTTCATTTCCTGCAAACTCATCAAAAGTGGACAAAATATTGCGAAGCCTTAAAATATTACCAAAAGATACGATGAAATCTTTTTTTGCGCTTTCGCCCAGAATATCAACGCCTAAAGGATATTTCTGGATAAGTTCCGCTATGCGTTCTTCATAACCTTTTTGGCGTTTTCCGCTGTCATCGGTATAGCCATAGTAATAATCGTTGTATGTTTTCATTAAAACGATACCGGAAGCATTTTTATCTCCAAACAGAGCAATGGCATCATCTGTTTCTTGTTGCAAGTTTCTGAAACAAATAATATTACCAAAGGTTTTAACAGAGTTCAATATACGGTTTGTTCTGGAAAATGCTTGAATCAGTCCGTGTTGCTTCAGGTTCTTATCTACCCAGAGTGTGTTAAGGGTAGTAGCATCAAAGCCTGTTAAGAACATGTTAACAACAATCAGCAAATCAATTTCACGGTTTTTCATTCTGAGCGACAAGTCTTTGTAGTAATTCGGGAACTTATCACTTGACGTGTCATAAGCTGTGTGGAACATTTCGTTATAGTCTTTGATAGCGGTTTCAAGGAACTCTCTGGAAGTTAAGTCCAAACCGTCGGTGTTATCGCTTTCCTCATCGTCAATGAAACCATCTGGATCATCTTCGTTTTGACCGTAGCTGTAAATAGTAGCGATTTTCAAAGCTTTTTCAGGATGTTCTGCCATTTGTCGCTTGAACTCCATATAGTATAGTTTAGCGGCATCAATAGAGGAAACTGCAAAGATAGAGTTGAAGCCATTCAGTTTGACTTTGAGCTTTTCCTCTTTTGTATTTTGATTTTTGGCAACATCGGAAATATTCGTCAGCTTACTAAAGGTATAGAACCCTGAATTTCTCTTTGTTTTATGGTCGAAATGGTCAAGAATATAGGTAACAATTTCAGAAATACGTTCAGGAGCAAGCAAAGCAGAATCTATATTGATCGCTTCAACTTGCTTGTCCTTTCCGCCTTCTTTCTTCTTAACAGTATTGATGTAGTCAATTCTGAATGGAAGAACATTGCCGTCGTTGATAGCATCTACGATGGTATAGGTATGCAGTTTATCACCGAAAGCTTGTTCGGTAGTGCGTAGGTTAGGATTGCCGCCGGATTTAGCATTTTTTGCAAAAATCGGCGTTCCTGTGAATCCAAAAATATGATAGTTTTTAAAGTATTTAACTATCTTCTGGTGCATATCTCCGAACTGGCTGCGGTGGCATTCATCAAAGATAAGAACAAGATGTTTGTCCAAAATAGGATGCTTTTGATTTTTGGTGACAAAATTATCAAGTTTCTGGATAGTGGTAACTATAATTTTGTATTCGTGAGGATTGCCTTTTGCATCTTTATCCTCGAGCTGTCTTTGAAGAATTTTAGTGTTTTTGTTTCCGTTGGCAGCTCCTTTTTCAAAACGGTCATATTCTTTCATTGTCTGGTAGTCAAGGTCTTTTCTATCAACAACGAACAGAACTTTATCAATGTATGGAAGCTTTGATGCGAGTTGTGCAGTTTTAAAGGAAGTCAGGGTTTTTCCGCTTCCGGTAGTGTGCCAGATATAACCACCTGCATCTGTTTTTCCCATCTTTTTATAGTTGGTGGAAATTTCAATGCGATTTAAGATGCGTTCAGTAGCCACAATCTGATAGGGTCTCATAACCAGAAGCAGATTTTCACTTGTCAGAACGCAATACTTGGTAATAACATTCAGAAGTGTGTGCTTCTGAAAGAAAGTTCTGGTGAAATCCACGAGGTCAGCAATCACTTTGTTATTAGCATCAGCCCAAAAGGATGTGAATTCAAAGCTACTGCTTGTTTTCTGAACTTTCTTTTTGCCATCACGTTCCTTGATGGCACTAATACGGGTGGTGTTAGAGTAATACTTGGTGCGAGTTCCATTGGAAATAACAAATAACTGCACATACTCATACAAACCGCTTGCTGCCCAGAAACTGTCTCTTTGATATCTCTCTATCTGATTGAACGCTTCTTTTAGAGCAACACCACGGCGTTTCAATTCAATATGCACCAAAGGAAATCCATTTACCAGAATGGTAACGTCATATCTGTTATCATAGTTTCCGCTATTTTCTACATATTGATTGATAACTTGTAGCGAATTATTATGAATGTTTTTCTTGTCAATCAGAGTGATGTTTTTACTTGAGCCATCATCACGCTTCAATACCTGAACATTATCCTCTTGGATAAGTCTGGTCTTTTCTACGATACCGTCATTGCTGTTGGCAAGATTCTGGCTGAAAAAGCGGTTCCATTCATCGTCGGAGAACTGGTAATCATTAAGTTTTTCAAGTTGTTCACGAAGATTTTTTACGAGTTCATCGGAATTGTGTATCTGTAAATAAGTATAACCTTGCTCCGTAAGCTGCTTGATAAAAGCTGCCTCGAGTGCTGCTTCGCTTTGGTAGGCATCAGAGCGTGTTTGCTGCGGCTCATATTCAGATACAACAGTAGCTTCGGCTGTCGAAACTATTATGTTATATTGGCTCATACGCTCATCTCCTTAAAGTTTAGTAGTTTATCTCTGTAATACTCATACTGCTTTTGTCTGGCTTCGATTTCTGCGGGCAGACCTGCGGAAATGTCATTACAGAGTTTATGGAAGTTATCTAACTGGTCAGCAATTCGTTTCTGGGTTTCCATATCTGGCAAAGGAATCTCAATATCCTTTAGAGCAGGTACGCTCGAATGAACAACCTTGCTCTTTACCTTGCCCTTACTTTTCTGTGCCTGTGCCGCGGTAGTCGAAAGGGCGTAGGAGATATAACGAGGTTCCTGTTTATGTTTCATAACAACAGTATCGCCACCTGCCATACATTTGTCATATCCGAGGTAGGCAATGGACTTTGCGATTTCTTCAACGCTTTCGCCTGTAATAGTAAAGATAATATCACCATGTTCAAAATACTTTGGTGATGCAACAACGTCTTCGCTTGTGTGGGAGATACATTCTGTAAAACTTATATCATAGGAAGTGTAAATCTCACCATAACGCACACAAGGGATCCCATCGGTCGTAATTTCATCTCTTTTGATACCTGCACCACGATAAATATCGGTTGCTATATCAGCAAGTTTCACCATCGGAACATCATCGTCAAAGGTCAGCACAGAATCACGATAATGCGCATACTGTTTTTTTCTCGCTGTAAGCTCCGCTGTGAGTTTGTCTGTTAACTCCGCTGTAAGCTCCGTGAAATTGTCAAGTATTCTGACAATTTCACTCTGTACCTCAAGTGGCGGTACAGGGATTTTTATTGAGTTTATATCTTTTGCTAGAAGATGTTTAACAGTTCCGCTTTGTTTGCTATCCTCTATGCTTTTCATAATAGGTCCCATCAAATGACTCAAAAAGCCATTTAAAACTTGCGTGTTTTCATCGTTTGATGAAATCTTACACACTCGCTGACATAAAACACCATCAGCTGATTTCCAGTTTCCAACGTGAAAATTACCATCCATACCTACAAGTAAGTCTCCTGCTTTAATGATATATTCATTAGGTATAATTTCGGTAGTATATGTAGATGTATTTCCATTAAGGACGTCTCGAATCCTAATCAAAGGCATTCCGTTAGTTTCATTGAATTGACTTGCATCGCAAGGGAACCCATATAAAATTGTTGCAACATCAATTAAATATTTATACTCAACCCCATCAGGGCAAAGCTTTTCAATAAGTTCTTCAAGTCTGCTCATGATTATTCTCCTATCTCTGCAATGATTTTTTCAATCTCATCACGAAGTACCTGCTCACGAGCAACAATCCCACTTATTTCACGATTCAGTTCTTTTATATCAATAACTTCTCTTGTGTCCTCCTGTTCGACATAGGTGCTGACAGACAGATTATATCCATTCTCCTTGATTTCATCGTAAGATACCAGACGGGCAAAATATTCCTTATCTTCACGGCTTGCGTATTCATTCACAATGTTATCAAGATTCTCGGGGGTCAATTTGTTATTATTTGTCACTTTGATACATTCTTTCGTTGCATCAATAAACAGAGTGTTATTATCTGATTTTCCTTTTTTTAACACCATAATACAGGTAGCAATAGAAGTACCAAAAAACAGGTTGCTGGGCAGTTGAATCACACAATCAACAAAGTTATTATCAATCAGATATTTTCTGATTTTTTGTTCTGCACCGCCACGATACATAATACCCGGGAAACAAACGATAGCAGCGGTACCATTCGGAGCAAGCCAGGAAAGGCTGTGCATAATAAAGGCAAGGTCTGCTTTGCTTTTTGGAGCAAGAACGCCGGCAGGGGCAAAACGAGGGTCATTGATAAGCGTTGCATCGTCATCACCCACCCACTTGATAGAGTAAGGGGGATTTGAGACGATCAGTTCAAAGGGTTCATCATCCCAATGCGCCGGATTAAGTAAGGTATCTTCACAGGCAATATCAAACTTATCAAAGCTGACATCGTGCAAGAACATGTTGATTCTGCAAAGGTTGTAGGTAGTGATATTGATTTCCTGTCCGAAATAGCCTTGACGGACAGCATCTTTTCCCAAAACGCTTTGAGCCTTCAGAAGTAAAGAGCCGGAGCCGCAAGCAGGGTCGTAAACTTTATTCACTTCAGTTTTTCCAACTGTTCCAAGTCTGGTGAGTAGTTCCGACACATCAGAGGGAGTGAAAAATTCGCCACCGGATTTTCCTGCATTGGAGGCATACATTGTCATAAGATATTCGTAAGCATCACCAAAGGCATCAATGGCATTATCTTTGTATGCGAGTTTCATATTAGCAACGCCGCTAAGAATTTTAGCAAGTCTTTCATTTCTTTTGGCAACTGTGCTACCCAGCTTATTGCTATTTACATCGAAATCATCGAACAGACCGGCAAAATCAACTTCTGCTTCGCTGCCTTTTGCACTATCTTCAATATGATTGAAAACTCGTTCTAAGGTTTCATTTAAGTTTTCATCCATAGCGGCATTGGCTTGAACGTTGCAAAACAGTTCGCTGGGAAGAATAAAAAATCCCTTTTCCTGAATCAAACCGGCTCTTGCTTCTTTTGCTTCGCTATCTGCCATTTTGGCATAATCAAAGGAATTGTTACCAGCTTCGATCTCACCTGCATTGATGTAGGCAGTAAAGTTTTCGGAAATGTACCGATAGAACATAGCTCCCAGAACATAACTCTTAAAATCCCAACCATCAACAGCACCGCGCAAATCATCAGCGATTGCCCAGATGGCACGATGTAAGTCCGCTCTTTCTTGCTCTTTTTTGATATCAGACATTTTCTTAGCCTCCGTTTTTTGAAAATGATATAAAAAACTAATTTTATTATAGCATGGTTTTTGAAATCCTGCAATAGTTTCAAATTATTTTGGAAATTTGAAATATTATTGTAAAATTACGGTTTATTGGTAGAAATTTGATTGATTGTGTGATATAATGTCTTTTAGGGGTGATATTATGGCAAAGAAAAATCCGAATAAGCATCATGGCAAGCAGAATCACCAGAAGATGAAACCATATCTTGTGATGAAACACCTGTTTAAACATACCGATGAAAATAATCCAATGACAGCAGATAAACTGGTGGCAGTTTTGTCAGCAGATTACGGAATATATGCCGAACGGCGTTCCATTTATCGAGATATTGAGGAAATCAACAAAGCGATTATTATGTTAGAGCAGAGGTGTGACATAGCGAAAGCGGAAGAAATTCTTGAAGAAGATGACTATGATGATGAAAAGTTGATTCTTTACAATAAATCTAAAAAAGGGTTTTATGCACGTCCCCGAAATTACGATATCAATGATGTTCGTCTGTTGGCAGAGTGCGTTTATGCCGCTAAGTTTCTTAGTAAATCACAAACAGAGTTTTTAGTGGATATTTTGTGTGAGTTTGTGAACGATAAGCAGGCAGATACAATCAAACACGATGTTCTTCTGGTAGATAGAGTAAGAGCAAATAATAGTGAAATTTTACTGAACGTTGCCACCATCAACGAAGCCATGAGCAAAGAAATAGACGGTGAAAAACACATCCCCGAAAAAATCAGTTTCAAATATCTGTATCATTCAATCAGCGACACGAAAAAGCAAGTGGAACGCCGACATGGCGAATCCTATGTAGTCAGCCCTTATGCGCTTTTAATCAACGACGGCAATTACTATTTACTTGCTTTTGATGATAAGAAACAGAAATTCATTCATTATCGAGTTGACCGGATGAAATCAGTTGAGAGAACCGGAGAAGAAAGGGCAGGGGAACAAGAATTTCAGAAAATTGATTTGAAATCCTACACCAAAAAGATCTTTTCTATGCATAGCGGTGAAGAAAAACGTATCACCCTACGTTTTATCAATCCTCTGTTGGATACCGCTATTGACCGTTTCGGCAAACAAGATGTTATTTATACCAAAGTGGATGAACGTCATTTCACCGCTACGGCAAAAGTGGAAGTGAGCGACCAATTTTTTGGTTGGTTGTTGGGCTTTGGCAAAAGAGTTCAGATTGTTTCACCGCCAGAAGTAAGAGAAGAATTTGCCTCTTACCTTGATAAGGTAAGAGAGATGTATTAAAGTTAAAAATAAGACGTTAAAAAGATGTTAATTTCTTATTAAAAAGTTGAATAAAAGTTCTATCAAATTTGATTCAAAATGGGGTTTGACAAAAGGAAAAGAAAGTGCTATAATGTGTGCGTAGATACACATTTATGATGTGTCTAACATAGCATTTTGAAACAAGGAAATCCCCCGAAAACCTTGATGAAATCAAGGTTTTCACTCCGACGCTCAGTTCGCAGGTTCTTCCTCTGTTCCGGCTCACGTTGAAATGATGGGCTTAATCGGCGCAGGTAACAACCCCATGGTTGGTATGTCTGTTGCTGTTGCAGTAGCAATCGAAGAAGCAAGCAAATAAGAAAACCCGCTAAAATCACCGCATCTTGCACTTTTTAAAAAAACTTCGCATATAGCATATATAGCTCGTTTTTTTAAAAGCACAATCTACGGCAATTTATAGCAGTTTTAAATATGTTTTAGTGTTGGACACATCATTTTGAGTTTTTCTTAAATGATGTGTCTAACTTATATAGTAAAAATTAGGATACTAAAATATTCGAGAAACTAAAAGAGGGGGCATTACTATGAAAAAGATTATTGTATTGATTTTGCTTGTTGTGATGTGTTCATCGTTTGTAGCGTGCAATCTAACAATAGATTTGAATAATGACACAAACAATACTAATGCAATGAATAACAATGATACCACTACTATTATTGATAATACTCCTATTTTAAAAATTGGAGAAAAAGTAACTACAGATGAATGTGAGTTTTACGTTGACTATGTTGATATTACAAATGATGTTGTCCCACCTCAAGCTGATAGTTGGTATTCCCACTATGAGGCAGATGATGGAAAAGTTTTTGTGGATTTGTGTGTTGCATATAAAAACACTAATTCAAAAAACATAGGAGCGGATGACATAATGTCATGCGAGTTGATTTACAGTGACCAATATGAATATGCAGGTTTTTCGATGATTGAAAAAGATAGCCGTTCCGATTTTACATATTCTAATATTACGAGCATTGCTCCTCTTAGTACTGAATACATTCATTACCTTTTTGAAGTGCCCGAAGAAGTGGAAAAGTCAGAAAATGAACTTATATTGAAAATGAATATAGGGGTGGATAAGTACAAAATTATTGTTCGAGAGGGAAATGGATCAACAATTGATAACTCAAACAAACAACCTGGAAAAACCTCGGGAGATGTTGTATTAAAAGAAGTTGTTGTTACAAAAAATGCTGAATTTTTTATTGACTATTCTGATATTACAAATGATGTTGTTCCACCTCAACCTGATAATTGGTATTCTCACTATGAAGCAGATGACGGAAAGGTTTTTGTGGATATTTGTTTTGCATATAAAAATACAGGTGGTAAGAATGTCGGAGCGGATGATGTAATCTCCGCCAATTTAAAGTATGCGGATAAATATGAATATCAAGGTTTTTCTATGATTGAAAAAGATAGTCGTTCCGATTTTACGTATTCTAATATTACGAGTATTGCTCCACTTGACACAGAATATGTTCATTATCTTTTTGAAGTACCCGAGGAAGTGAAAACTAGCAACAACTCTGTTGACATCACTTTTACCATTGATCGAAACACTTATACCTATAAAGTCAAATAAATCAGTAGACGAGCAATCGCCTGTGAATTCAATTTGTCTATGAGAACATAAGCTAAATGTAAGTGGTGGTAACTGAAAAAACAGATTCGGATTGATATGGCATCCAATATGCATCTGATACAAGTTTCAGCAGTGTGGTTGATATGAGTATTGCAGGTACAATGGCAACCGAAGAAATTGGTAGATATTTAAAATTCTAAAATCACTATCATTTGTATTTGAAAAAGGAGAATTATATGAGAAAAATATTGTGTTTTATTTTAGTAATGTTAATAGCGGTTTCTTTTGCAATACCTACTTTGGCAAACGATACTATCAAAGTGCGTTTGGATGGAGAATTGATTAAATTTGATGTACAACCTCAAATTATCAATGACAGGACGATGGTTCCGTTAAGAGCAATATTTGAAGCGCTTGATGCAACGGTTGAGTGGGACGGTGCTACTCAAACAGTAACATCTACAAAAGATAATACAACAATTATTCTAACTATAAATCACTCATTAATGTATGTAAATGGTAAAGGTGTTGTTCTTGATAGTCCAGCTTGTTTAGTTGGTGGTAGAACACTTGTGCCTGTCAGAGCGATTTCTGAAGCATTTAATTTGAATGTTGAATGGGATGGGAATAATAAGACTGTATTTATCGAAGCAACTAATAATTATGTAATTGCGACCGATAAAGGCTTCAGGCCCTTTGAATTCCAGGATGCCGATGGTAACATCGTTGGTATCGACATGGATATTTTAGCAGCAATCGCTGAAGATCAGGGATTCACCTATGATCTGCAGTACATTGGTTGGGATGCGGCAATCGCAGCTTGTCAGGCTGGTCAGGCTGACGGTATGATTGCAGGTGCATCTATCACCGAAGCAAGACAAGAAAACGGATGGATTTTTTCCGAATGTTACTATGATGCAACCCAGGGTATGGCAGTTGCAAAAGATTCCAATATCGCTGGATTTGCTGATGTTATAGGTAAAAAAGTTGCAGTAAAAAATGGTACTATGAGCAAGCAGTATGCAGAAAGTATTAAAGATTTGTATGGCTTTGAAGTGATTGATTTTGACTTATCTTTTGATATGTATCAGGCAGTTATTCTCGGGCAGGTTGACGCTTGTTTAGACGATACTCCAATTTTAAAATACAACATCAAAATCGGTGAATTAGAAATGAAATTTGTTGAAGGTACCGAAAACGATCCTGCACAGTATGGTTTTGCAATTTTTGATACCAGCAAACAGGAACTGGTTGACAAATTTAACGCAGGTCTGAAAAATATCAAAGAAAACGGCAGATATGATGAAATTATAGCTAAGTACCTTGGATAATAAGATTCATATAACAATTATAATTGAAAAAGAGGCAGATTTCTCTGCCTCTTTTTCAATTAAGGGGAATCATAATAATTACGGGGTCATAATCTGAGAGATTGCGTCCAATACTTTCTGATAACAACCGCCGCAACCGGTTGAGCAGTGGGTGATTTTCTGTACGCCTTCAAAAGCTTCCAGAACGTCATTGAATTTGTTGTTTTTTTCTAAAGCATCCATAATGTCAAAATAAGTTACTTGTTTGCAGTTACAAATGGTATAATTTTCAGTCATTGGAAACACCTCTTTCTATGTATTGGGGAGGGGATTAGGTGTTACCCAATCCCCGTTGGATTGTTAGTTTTGATTAAAAATATCTTTTTAACAGACCTTCTAAGCCTTTGCCATGACGAGCTTCGTCTCTTGCCATTTCGTGAACAGTATCATGGATTGCATCCAGACCATTCTTTTTCGCACAAGCGGCAAGGTCGAATTTACCTTTGGTTGCGCCGTATTCGCAGTCAACTCTCCATTTTAAGTTGTCTTTGGTGGTAGCTTTCATATTGGGTTCTAAGTCTTCACCTAAGAGTTCAGCGAATTTTGCAGCGTGTTCCGCTTCTTCAAAAGCTGCTTTTTCCCAGTACAGACCAACTTCAGGATAACCTTCACGATGTGCGATTCTTGCCATACACAGATACATACCAACTTCAGCACATTCGCCGGTGAAGTTTGCCATTAACTGTTCAAAGATATATTTTTTGTCTTCTTCGGAAATGTCAGGATTGTTTTTTACGGTTTTTCCATATACGCCGTATTCGTGTTCAGCTGCTAACGGAGCATCTGCTTCCATGATATTGAATTTTTCAGCCGGAACTTTACAAACAGGGCAGTTAGCGGGAGCCGCTTCGCCTTCATGAACATAACCACAAACAGAACATACAAATTTTTTCATAATTTTTTCCTCCTATATGCCGTTAGGCATTTTTTGATTTTTCAGATAACATAAATGATATTGTTTTCGTGCGATTGCACTGTTTTTTTGCTTTGTTACATTTTTTTAATTTTAAAAGGGAATGATTATTTCTTTTGGCACTCGTGACAGATACCGTAAAAATAAACGGTGAATGTTTCGATGGTGCCGAGTTTTTCCACTTCATCCAGCGAAATGTCTTCTTTACCGCAATCGTGGATTTTTCCGCAAACCTTACAGATGAAATGATTGTGCGGGGAACGGTTACCATCGTAGTGGTCACATTCCATTTGCAATCCCATTTTTTCGATTAATCGATCCTCTGAAAGTTGCGACAAATTTCGGTATACGGTGCTTCGGCTTAAATCCGGTTGTTCTTTTCTTAAATCCTGATAAATTTCTTCTGCACCTGGGTGATGAGTGGAATGTTTTAAATAGTCTAAAATTGCCGCTTTTTGTTTTGTCATCCTTCGCGGAGTGTTTGACATATTCATCACCTCAATTTTTTTATTAGGAATTATTATTAATAAGATAACATATGTTTTTTCATTTGTCAATACTTTTTTTGAAATTTTATAGAAAAACTTTAAAAAAATTTATAGTTTTTAATTATTTTCCTGAAGTGACATTATGTTGGACTGTATGATGTAAAAAAAGGTTCCAAGGAAAGATTTTTCATAAAAAATTGCATTTTAACTTGACCGATGTCAATATAATATTGTATAATAAATATCATATCATTTGAAAAATAATATCCCAAAAAACAGAAAGGGTGAAATCGGTTTGACCGAAAAGAATAAAAATTTTGTTATTGGTGCGTTTATTATTGCAGTTTCTCATATATTGGTGAAAGTGATTGGAGCGCTTTATAAAATCCCGTTAGATACCTTTATTTTAAAAACAGAGGGGATGGGGATTTATAATTCTTCCTATACTATATACAACTGGTTGTTTGTGGTGTCTACTGCTGGGCTTCCGGTTGCAATTTCTAAAATGGTTGCAGAATCCCGTGCAAAAGGGAATTACGATGAGGCAAGAAAAATATTTAAAATTTCGCAAGGATTGTTATTGTGCGTAGGTTTGGTCGCTGCAGGATTGATGTTTTTCCTTGCGCATCAGTTTTCCGGAATGATCAGCGCCCCGAGTGCATATCTTACAATGCGGTGTATGGCGCCAAGCTTATTGTTTGTTTCGTTGTCCAGTAGTTATCGCGGATTTTATCAGGGGCAGCAAAATATGTTGCCTACTGCAATTTCTGAGGTAATTGAAGCTGCTTCTAAATTATTGTTAGGATTAAGTCTGGCATATTTTGCAATGCAGTTTTATGGACAAGTGCATGTTGCTTCTGCCGGTGCGATTACCGGTGTTACAATCGGTACAATTCTGAGTTTCTTATACTTATTTGGTTATAATTCAATCGCAATTCGTAAATTCCCGAAAGGAAATCTGGAAAAACATTTACCGGGAAGTCGTGCAATTTTGGTGCAGCTTATTAAAATTGCAATACCTGTAACCATTGGGGTGTCGGTCTTCACTTTGACTTCTGTCATTGATACAGCGATGGTTATGAATCAGTTGGAAGGATTAGGATATATTGAGTCTGAGCGACTTTCGATGTATGGATATCTTAACCGTGCGATTGCGCTGTTTAATCTTCCGCCTACCATTATTGCGGCGATTGCAATTTCTATCGTTCCTACCATTGCAGCGGCTCTCGCACTTAAGAATCATAATACTGCCATTCGAAATGCAAAATCAGCGCTTCGTATTACCATTTTATTTGCAGTTCCTTGTGCGGCAGGAATTTCAGCCTTGGCAAAACCAATTTTACAGTTGTTGTATCACGATGGGAACTATTCCTTTTTATTAAATATTATGGGGATTGCCGTTGTATTTGTAACGATGGTGCAGGTATGTAATGCGATTTTACAAGCCTGGGGACACGTTTGGTTACCTGTAAAAAATATGCTGATTGGCGGTATTGTGAAAATTGTTGTCAATTTGCTTTTGGTTTCCAGACCTGAGTGGAACATTAACGGTGCTCCGATTGGAACATTACTTTGCTATTTTACGGTAATGTCATTGAACATCTATGATTTAAAACGAATCACCGGTATGAAATTTGAAATGATGAGTTTTGTGGTGAAACCTGTGATTTCAGCGTTAGCCACAGCGGCAGGAGCAATCTTGTGTTATCAGGTTGTTTCCGACTATGTTTCCAGTGTGCTGATTGGTGTGGCTGTTTCTATTGTATCCGGAGGTTTGTTCTATTTCCTTAGTTTGTTTGTTGTAAAGGGGTTAGAACGAGATGACATCCTGTTGCTTCCAAAAGGGGAAACCATTGAAAAAATTCTAACAAAATTACATCTGCTTTAATGAAAAAACCTGTTTCCTAACGTGGTAGGGAACAGGTTTTTTGATTTTTTCTTGACAAGAATGGAAGAATATGGTAGGATTATATTAAGGAGAATAGCAAGCTCGCTTTGGACGTAAGCTCAGGGGACATCACAGTCACAGACATCTTTGGTTTTATACATCAGTAGCATCACGTTTCGGGAGATTGTATGTTTATTGGGCACTTGCTCTGCTCCTTTATCAAATGAAATTCTTTATCGGAGGAACCTATGAACCGTAAAATATATAAATCGTTTCTTATCACGTTCGTTTTTATGGTGGTGCTTGTGGGTATTCCAAAAGAGAAACCGGCAGACCGGATTCCCACAACAGGAGCCTTGTTCTGGTATGAAGAAGAAGCACCCGACTGTAAGTTTTATGCCGAAATTGACGGCGTTTACAGAGAGTGCAGCAGAGAAGAATATGAAACATATGGTGTACGCTATTCCAATTAAATCATAGTTGAGCGTTTTTAAGATGTGCTGTTATAGTGCATCTCTTTTTTTATTTTTAAAATTATTTGCTTGACAAACCCAAGTTGATATGCTATAATTCTATATACACAGATAACCGATGTATGTAGAATTATGATATAAGGAGTGAAATTATGGCAATCAACAAAGAGTTAATGAAAGGTAGCACTTCTATTCTGGTGTTATCCTTGTTGGCAACTGCGGATATGTATGGTTATCAGATAACGCAAACCTTAAAAGAGGAAACAGATTGTGTATTTGAAATGAAGGAGGGGACATTATACCCCTTGCTTCATAATCTGGAAAACGAGGGAGCTATTGAATCCTACTGGAAGGATGCTGATAACGGAAAAAGACGGAAATACTATCATATTACAAAATTTGGAGAAGAGCTTTTAAATCATAAGAAAAAGGAGTGGTCCTTGTTTTCCAAGGCGGTAAACACCATTGTAGGAGGTGTTTGCTATGAATAATCGTATTGAGGAATATATTGCAGAGGTGTTGACTTCGGTTCGTTGTAAGAAAGTACATTCCCGGATTCGTGAGGAATTACAGACCCATATTGAGGATTTAACCCAAGAATTTCAATCGCAGGGACTGGAGGCGTCCCAAGCTGTTGAACGTGCGGTGATGGCGATGGGCGACGCTTCGGACATCGGCCAACAGCTGAACCGACAGCATAAGCCGCAGATGGGGTGGAGCGTTTTACTTCTGACGGTTGCATTTTCCGTTGTTGGCGTGCTGATGATGCTGATACCTCAGGCACCGGGGCGTTATTTAGGGTCTATGGAGTCTTATCTTAACTATATGGGTGTCGGAGCAGCTTTGCTGATTGGTGCTTATTTTTTTGATTATACCTATTTGAAAAAACACGCAGGCTTTATTTACGGAATTGGAATAACGTTGGTGTTTCTTTGCTATCACTTTGGATTTTATGCGGCAGGAGCAAAGCGGTATTTGTCTTTTGGTTTTATGACGGTTAATATTCCGGCTGTGGTATCGCTTTTTTATCTGATTTCACTAAGTGTTTTTTTAGAGAGATTTCGCAACCAGGGCTGGATGGGTATTCTAAAATGGATGGGACTTGCATTTATGGCAGTTGCTTCTTTTATGATACTTCCGGCTGCAGCATATGCCTTGTTTTTGGTTATTGCAGGTGGAGTGTTATTGCTGTGTCGGGTTTATCAGAATCATTTTTCTGCCAACGGAAAAGGGCAATTCCTTTTAATAACTCTTTTGGGCGGTTTTCTATGCCTGACAGCTGCAATCGGTTTTGTGATGTTTTATCCGTATCGTCTGGAACGTATTCTGATGTTTTGGAATCACGGTGCCTCTGACCCGCTGAACTCCGGTTGGATGTATATGATTTCTCATAAAATTTTAATGGCTTCCAGCTGGATTGGAAAGCTAAGTCCCATCCCGGAAGGAGATATTTCGTGGGTTATGCCGGACTTAACCAGCGACTTTGCCTTGTTGAACATCATTGGTAATTACGGACGTCTGGCAGGGCTTGCGGTCATTTTCATTGTGATGCTGTTTCTTATTCGGATATTTACCATCACCAACAAGGTGAAACACTCCTTTGGAAGGAATTTATCCTTGGGATGTTGTCTGTTTTTGGGAATACAGTTCATTTGCAATATTTTAATGAATTTAGGATGTTTTCCTATTATGGCAGTTACACTACCTTTTATTTCCTACGGTGGAAGTGTTCATTTTGTGAATGCGTTATGTGTTGGTTTGATTCTTTCTGTGTGGCGACAAAATAATATTTTGCCTGCAGATAAGCTTTCCGATGCTCCCAAAAGTAAGAAACGCATTTTTCTTGAGAATAAAAAACTGATTATAGATTTTTCAAATACAATAGACTAAAAAATGGCTGTGTTCTTTTGAACACAGCCATTTTACGCTTTTTAAAATTAGCCTAAAAGAGCTTCTTTTCTGGAGAGGTTTACACGACCCTGTTTGTCGATTTCGATGATTTTAACCATAATTTCATCGCCTTCGGAAACAATATCTTCCACTTTTTCAACTCTCTTGATATCCAGCTGAGAAATGTGAACCAGACCTTCTTTACCGGGCAGATATTCAACAAATGCACCGAATGCCATCAATTTGGTTACGGTACCCTGATATACTGCACCAACTTCGGGTTCTGCTACAATGCCTTCCACGATAGATAATGCTTTTTTCGCTGCATCTGCATCAACTGCGCAGATGAATACAGAACCGTCATCTTCGATATCAATTTTTGCTCCGGTATCAGCAACAATTTTCTGGATAACTTTACCGCCGGCACCAATAACTTCACGGATTTTATCCACGGGAACTTTGGTGGAGAACATTTTGGGAGCATATTTTGCAACTTCTTCTCTGGGAGTAGGAATTGCTTTTAACATAACGTTATCTAAAATGTGGAGTCTTGCTTTTCTGGTCATTTCGAATGCTTCTTCGATAATGTCATAGGTTAAGCCGTCCACTTTGATATCAACCTGAATTGCGGTGATACCTTTGTGAGTACCGCCAACTTTAAAGTCCATGTCGCCGAAGAAGTCTTCGATACCCTGAATATCTAAGAATACTTTATGTCCGCCTTCGAAGGTTACCAAACCGGTGGAGATACCTGCAACAGGAGCTTTAATGGGAACACCTGCATCCATCAGAGCCAAAGTAGAACCACAGATACTACCCTGAGAGGTGGAACCGTTAGAGCTTAATACTTCGGATACCAAACGGAAAGAGTAGGGGAATTCTTCCACAGAAGGAATTACGGGAGCCAATGCTCTTTCGGCCAAAGCACCGTGACCGATTTCACGACGTCCGGGACCTCTGGAGGGACGAGCATCACCAACAGAGTAGGAGGGGAAGTTGTACTGATGCATATAACGTTTGGTGTCTTCTTCGTCAATACCGTCTAAGAACTGAGCTTCGTTTACAGCACCTAAGGTTGCGATGGTCATAACCTGAGTTTGACCTCTGGTGAATAAACCGGAACCGTGAACTCTGGGGAGCAGACCAACTTCTGCGGATAAGGGACGGATTTCGTCCATTTTTCTTCCGTCAACACGTTTGCCTTCCACTAACCAGCCACGAACGATCATTTTCTGCAGTTTGTATAAACATTCGCCTAAAACTGCGGGATCAATTTCATCCTGGAAGTGTTCGGTAACTTCTTTACATACTGCATCAACGCCACCTTCTCTTACTTCTTTCTGGTCAGAGATGATAGCTTCTTTGATTTTGTCTTCTGCGTATGCTCTAACAGTTTCATAAATATCTTTATCTAATTCAAAAGACTGATAACCGAATTTTTCTTTGCCGATTTCTTTTGCGATTTCGTTAATGAATTCGCACATTCTTTTGATTTCAACGTGACCTAATTTGATTGCATCCAGCATGGTTTTTTCATCCACCTGGTTTGCACCTGCTTCAATCATAACGATTTTTTCTAAGGAACCTGCAACGGTTAAGTCTAAATCGGAAGCAGCTCTCTGTTCGGAGTTCGGGCAAACAATCAGTTCACCGTCAACCAAACCAACGCCAACGGAAGCGATGGGACCATTGAAGGGAATGTCGGAAATTGCCAGAGAAATTGCAGTACCTAAGAATGCTGCGATTTCAGGCTGGTTGTCCTGTTCTACAGATAATACAGTTGCAACAACCACAACGTCGTTTCTTAAATCTTTGGGGAATAAGGGACGAATGGGTCTGTCAATCGCACGGGAAGCTAAGATAGCTTTTTCAGTGGGTTTACCTTCTCTTTTTAAGAAGCCGCCGGGGATTTTACCAACGGAATACAGTTTTTCTTCATAGTCAACAGACAGAGGGAAGAAGTCGATGCCTTCTCTGGGCTGTTTGGATGCGGTAATGTTAACCATAACAACGGTTTCGCCCCAACGAACCAGACAAGAGCCGTTTGCTAACTGCGCCATTTTACCGGTTTCAACAACTAAAGGTCTGCCGGCGAAAGTAGTTTCAAAAGTTCTGAACATTTTTTTAATCTCCTTTTCTTTCTTTTAAAAGGGAGTCGTTATGGCTTTAGCACTTGAAAAGATTTTTTTAATCCTCGGGATGATACGGATTTCCTTTTCTACTTTTGGAACGAGGAAAAATTTGAGAATCAGATTTCTTACCGAGTTGGATACTAAAAAAACCTTTTCAATTGCTATAACCTTAGCTTGTCCCTTTCTTTTATTTTTGTATATAATTTTTAATTATTTGAGAATGAAAAAACGGCAAGCCGATTGAAATTATCAGCCTGCCGTTTGTTTTTTAGAATGACTTTAAAAGTAATTCCGGCAAGTTGAACATTACCGAGAAAATTACTTTCTTAAACCTAATTTTTCGATGATTGCTCTGTAACGGTTGATGTCTTTTTTCATCAGGTAAGATAATAAACCTTTTCTTTTACCAACCATTTTCAGAAGACCACGTCTGGAATGATGGTCTTTGTGGTTTAATTTTAAGTGTTCGTTTAAGTGATTGATTCTTTCAGTCAGAAGAGCAATCTGAACTTCCGGAGAACCGGTGTCGGTTTCGTGGTTTTTGTAAGTTGCGATTAAATTCTGTTTCACGTCTTTTAACATGGTGAAATCTCCTTTTCTTTGCCTGTTTCGGCATTTTTTTATTTACTTGTTCCCGAGCAATGGGCTGAAGATATGCCAAAGTTTTATTGGCGTTCTCCCGAAAACTCAGTTAACAGCTCTGCTATTATAACATATAGATTATCATTTGTAAAGAGTTTTTTCATAAAAAATATGAAAAATATTGAAAAAATTCATAAAGAAAGATACCGCCGAAGCAGTATCTTTCTTTTTTGTATTAGATTATATCAATTAGATAATGATAACAGAATCATCCATACGCAGTTTTCTCCAGGAAGGATAAGTGTCGATTTTATTTAATCTTGCTTTATCTTCCAGACCTGATTCGTCAATGATTCTCTTCGCTTCCTGGCTCCAGCTGGATACACCTGTTTTATTGCTTTCCATCATTACACCGTTGGTATCCCAGGGATAGGGGAAGGAGGGCTTTTTACCGTCAGAATGGTTATAACCGAAGTAACAGTCATCGATATTAACACTCTTTCTTGCAAATAACCAGTAGTCACCGCTGTTGTTCGCTTTGTAGAATACGTTGTCAGCAGCATAAGTATTGGTGGTTACTGCGTCAAAGTACAGACCTGCACGACGGTAGGTACCCGGATCGATGAAATAGTTATCGTTAATCTGCAGGTTATCCATACGACCAACTGTGTAAATCTGAGCGCCGTCGTCTAAAACTTTACAGGTGTTTTCGATACGGTTGTAGGCGATGATGTTATTTTTAACATCGGCGGGATTTGCTGCACCCCAGCCCCAACCTGCAACAATACCGGAATAGGGCATATCTTTGATATCATTGTGGTGAATGTTTACATTACCTGCATAGTACAGAGAAATTGCAGTACAACCTAAGAATTCCTGAGCACAACGACGGAAAATGTTGTTGCCAACTTCTACATTGTGTACACGGTCGGAAGAACCTGCTGCATCGTTGTTATCCAAGCAGCTACCAACAACTACACCGGTACCGGAAATATCGTGGAAATAGGAATTAATTACTTTGATATTTTCAGAAGAACCTTCAATGTTTACCGCGTTGGAACCTAAGTTTGTAAATTCACAGTTGTCAAAGGTGATACCATCGGTATAATCTAAGGTAATCTGACCGGGGAACAGGTAGCTTCCGTACCAGGTTTCGCCGCCTAACCACTGGTTGTCAGTCTGGTTGAATACGGCACCGTCTACGGTTACCTGGTCGTGTGCACCGTAACGGAAGGAGATACCTTCAAAAGTAATGTTAGTTACTTTGTTGGTGTCATTGAGACCTTTGATATTCAGTAATCCGTCGGTAACTGCACAGTAGGTTTCCGCAGTTTTCATATTCTCGTTGGAATAGGGATAGTAGTACATTTTTCTTGCGGATTTATCAAAATAGAATTCACCGGGCTGATCCAACAGAGGCATTGCATTTTCCACATAGAAGTTTCTGTCTAAGCTGGGACAGATGGTTTCGGTTACGGTGTCCAATAAGATATGGAAACGAGGCTGCTTGATGTAAACATATGCGTAGGTGGAATCGTAAGTGATTTTTTCAATGGGGAGACGCTGAGCTGCCCAACAGCTGTTGGTAACCAGTGCCATATTGCTGATTCCTTCTAAGCCTTTGGGGAAGCCGGTGGATAATTTGAATTTGATACCATCTTCCTGATGTGCATCGTTTAAGGGAGTTTCAGGAGTGATGTATGAGGAACCTTTATAGTAAGCATCGCTGTTTGCCATAGTTGCCTGATATCCATTGATATACAGTGCTCTGGTATCACGGGTAGAAGTGGTTGCTACCCAGTAATTCTGACCGGAAACCTGAGACCATTTACCGGTTAAGTCTTCACCGCCGGAGAATACAGGCATATTGTCCATATCTTCTGCACGAATGATTACTTTATATCCGTTTTTGCCGCCCATAGTCTGGTCGATGTTGACAGAAACAGAACTTTTGTATACACCGGGTGCTACGTGAATGATAATATCGCCGGTCATTTTAGAGTTAATCGCTTTTACTTTGGTTAATGCAGCTGCAACAGTGTTTAACGGTTTGTCCGGAGTGGTACCTGCATTGGTGGATTTACCGGAAGTGGAAACATAGTAATGTGCATAAACACCGTCAGTAGTTCCGGGATTTAATTCATCCAGGTTATTCATTACTATAACTTTTACGGTTTTGCCGGAAGTGTATCCGCTAACATCTGCAGTATAGTTTGTTCCGTTCTTTGTTGCAGTGTCAACGTTAATTAACTTGTTACCGTTATACACACCAACGACTACGGTTGCATCAGCAGGTAAATTGGTACCTAAAATGGTTGCAGTAGAGCCGGAAATTGAAACGGTGGGAGTTTTTGATTCACTTGCTACAACTGCTTCGTAAGCAGCAATCAGTGCTTCAAAGGTTTCGTATTTTTTTCCAACCATGCTCCAGAAAGCAGTTTCGGGAGCTACCAATTTCTTGGTTTCCTTGACAATGTCGATATCGAAAATTAAACCGTGATTTTTAAACAAATCAAATACTTCGTTTGCGGTTGTTGTATTCGGGATGCCATTAAAGAGCATCATCATATCGGAATAATGGGGTAATAAGGAAATATAATCCAAATTAAAGCTGTTGGTATAGAAATACAGCATAATGGAGTGATTGCCTTTGGAAACGGGGAAGGAGAACACATTTTCCAGTTTGTACTCGGGAGTGGTGTTCCAAGGAGTGTTAAAATGCATCGTTTCATAGGAAACTAATTTGCTGTCTACATAAACATCGAAGGAAACATCTTTCCAAGCTGCACCGCTCATATATAAGTCCATGGTAGTTTCTTCGGTAGCATTGAAATTGAAAGTCAGATTTTTGCCACTTGCCAAAGAAACAACAGTTCTGTTGCCGTCAGCGGTGCCGGTACCAACAGATTCTGCCTGCAATTTGGTTGCGCCGGGTAAAGTCTGGGGATCTACACGAACGATTCCCGGTTCGGGAAGGGGATTGTCTTCGGTAGTGAGAATGGGGGTTAAGTAAGCCACATTCAGCTGATTATCCCATCTGCCGCCCGAGAGTTCGCCTACGCTATGCAGGTTAAGGTTTTTAATCACTAAATTGGAATTACCGGTGTTTTTAATTGTGAAGGTATTGGTACCTTTTTTTATATATAATACAGAGAGGTTGTTCCAGTCTGCATCCTGCCATGCCCAAGTGGTACCGGTTTTTCCTTCAAAACCGCCGAGATCGGTTTTGAAACCGGTATCGGCATACAGAGTTGCAGCAGTTCCTTCGGTGAACAGAATGTAGGGATATACCAAACCGTTCATTTCTTTGGAGGGAACATGGGTGAAGGTATAGGTTTCACCGGGAGCCAACATTTTATTTAAATTAGCCAAGACTGTGTCTTCCTGTCCGGTAATCACAGGTTCGTTTGCGATGGTTACCTGGTTAAAGTAATCTAAACCGTTGTTATCCAAAGCAGTGATGGTTAAGGTAGCACCATTGGTAGCGGTGATACTGTTGGAACCGGAGATTAAGTAGGTGTAACCGGTTACGCCTGCTTTTAAATTGGTAACTGCGCCGATTTCGGTAGATAAGGTAGTATCAACGTTTGAAACTACTTCATACACACCTGCATAAGGAGCTTTTTTGTAATCTACTACCTGACCTGCAATAGAATCTTCAGGAGTCGGTTCGGGAGTTGGTTCCGCTGTCGGTTTCGGGGTGGGGGTCGGAGTAGGAGCAGGAGTCGGAGTCGGTTCAGGTGCTAACTCAGAAGCGGGGATTACTTCCAGCTCATTTACGGTAACATTAGCGCTGTATTCACCACAGCTGTGAATGCTGATGTTGCCGATGACACCGGTGTTTTTACCAGCGTTGGTAATGGTGATTTCTTGTTTACCACCTCTAATGTATAACAGAGAAACTTTGCTTTTTGCTCCGTCTTGCCATGCTAAGGTGCTTGCATAGCCTGCGGGTTTGTAAACGATAGTTTTAAAACCGGTGTCGGTGGTTACTTCCCAGTTATTTTCTACCTGGTCGGGAAAATAGATGTACGCATACACGATACCGTTTTTTCCTGCAGAGGGGGTATAGGTAAAGGTGTAGGATCCACCGGGAGCTACGGTTTTGTTGATACCGTTCTGCACAAGGTTTTCCTGGTCGTATATTACGGGGTGAGTGGGAATGTTTACCTGATTCAGATAATCCATACCATTATCATCCAAAGTGGTGATGGTTAAAGTAGCACCGTTAGTGATGTCTACATTATTTGCACCTCTTACCAGGTACATATAACCGGTTTCGCCGGCTGCTAATTCAGTAACAGAACCGATTTCGGTGGTGATGGTAGTTGCTTTATTTGCTGTTACCGCATACACACCTGCATAAGGGGCGCTCTGATAGTTTACAGCACTTGCAGCGATTGCAACATTTGTTGCAGTTGTCGGTGAACTCAGCAGACAACTTAACATCAGTAAAATTGCCATACTAAGACTCAGAAGTTTTTTTGTCATAGTGTTTTCTCCTTTTTTTATTTGAATAATAATTTTAATTCGTTTGATAAGGTATCCGTTTAGTATGCAAAAAAGTATTGAAAAACGGATAAAAATTCATTATAATTATAACATATAGTTTTATGCTTGTAAAGTCGTTTTGTCTGAAAAAATGCTTTATTTTTTACTTAAAATATGCTTTTTTCACTTTTTTTCTTTGAAAAAGGACATGCAGTAATGCCTGAATTTCCTAATGTGGCATATTGCATAAAAAAACCGTCACAGATGTGACGGTTGATAGGATGTCAGATGATGGTGGCATCATTTGTTATAATATGTGTAGTATTGAAAAAAGCATCAACAAATGTTGATGCTTTTTTCTGGTGGGAACAATAGGGCTCGAACCTATGACCCTCTGCTTGTAAGGCAGATGCTCTCCCAGCTGAGCTATGCTCCCATATGGTAGCGGTAGACGGACTTGAACCATCGACACTGCGGGTATGAACCGCATGCTCTAGCCAACTGAGCTATACCGCCATATGTGGAATTGACGTTTATCGTCAACGGATGATATTATAGCAAAGGACAAGCAAAATGTCAAGCATTTTTTTCAAATTTTTCTAAAAAAATTATTTTTTTGAATTTTTAGGAGAAATAAGGTCTGGTTTTTCAATAAAAAACACCTCTGTTTTGAAAATAAAACAAAGGTGTTTTGATTCTTATTGTTGTTTTAATTTATTGAATAACTGTTGTTCCGGTTGAGAGGCTTTTAAATAGCGAATAGAAACATCGCAATAGGGAACAGTGTTTCCCGTATCAATTTGTTTCATAGCGGCAATGCCTACCGAGGATGCTTTTTGTAAGATTAGATGATTGGGGGCAAATACCGCTTTCTTAGGTAAAGCCTTTTGGATAATATCCCGATAGTTTACGGCTCCATCACCTAAAAACATCACTTTTCCCCGTTTGGATTTTAAAAATTCAAACAATTCATTTAAAGAAAGGGGAGTGTCCTCCATAATTTTTTCACCATTGTGATAGACTGCCGTATACACTTCCTGGCGTCTGGCATCTAACATCGGACAAACATATCCTGAAAAGTTGGGGACGTTTTCTGCCAGTGCATCCAAAGTAGAAATTTCTGCCAATGGTTTATTATGAGCGTGAGCCAGACCTTTTATGGTTGCAACCCCAATGCGAAGACCGGTAAAAGAACCGGGACCGTTGGTTACGGCATAATAGTCTATTTGGGAGATGTCTTTGTTTGCCATTTTTAACATGGTTTCTAACAAAGGCAAAAATCCTTCAGAATGAGTCAATCCAATATTTTGAGTATATTCCGCAATTAGAGTTCCATTCTCGAATAAAGCAACAGTTGCGGTTTTTGCAGAGGAATCTGCAGCCAGAAGGTTATAGATTTTCAATGGTAATAATCCTCTCGTTTTCTGTTTCGGTATGCTGAATTTGTATGCGTGTTACAGGATATGCTTCTAAAATGGAGTAGGCAATCTGTGGCCATTCAATGATGTTCACTCTACCGGATTCCAGATATTCGGTAAATCCCATTTCATAAAGCTCGTCCTCTGAGCTAATGCGATATAAATCAAAGTGATTGATGGGAGGAGTTGTTGGGTATTCATTCACCAATGTAAATGTGGGACTGCATCCACCGGCGGTAAAGCCTAACCCGGATAACAGACCGTTTACAAAACAAGTTTTTCCGGCACCCAAATCACCCTCTAACAGAATTACTTCGTTTCCTTGAAGTTTTTTTGCAAATTCTTCTGCAAAATGAGTTGTTTCTTCGTAGGATTTAGAAATAAAATTCACTGGATTTGGCACCTCCTTGTCGAATTATAGTTAGTATATCAAAATAAACCTGTGATATTACCATTTTCATCTACGTCAATTTTTTCGTAGGCAGGGGCTTTGGGAAGACCGGGCATGGTCATAATTTTTCCGGTCAATACAACGATGAAACCTGCACCTGCAGCAAGACGAACTTCAGAAATGGTTAAATTAAAATCAGAAGGAGCTCCCAGTTGAGTGGGGTCGTCCGAGAACGAATACTGATTTTTTGCAATACAAACGGGCAAGTTGCCATATCCGTTTTCTTTTAAAAGTGTGATGGCTTTTTCAGCCTGTTTGGTGATGATGATATCTTTTGCACCATAGATTTCTTTAGCAATGGTTGAAATCTTATCTTCCAAAGACATGTCCAAATCATAAATAGGATGAAAATCAGATTTTCCTTCGCAAGTTTCCATAATGGCTTTCGCAAGCTCAATACCGCCTTCGCCACCTTTTACAAAAACTTCACTTCTGACACATTTAGTATCGTATTTGTCGCAACATTTTTCAATTATTGCAAATTCATTATCGGTATCGGTATCGAAAGAATTGATAGCAACAATCGTTTTCAGACCGAATTTTTTCATGTTGGAAATGTGACGTTCCAGATTTACAATTCCTTTTTCCAAAGCAGTCACGTTTTCTTCTTTTAAATCTTCTTTTTTAACCCCACCGTTATATTTTAAAGCTCTTACGGTGGCAACAATCACGACACAATCCGGTTTTAAATCAGCACTTCTGCATTTAATATTCAAGAACTTTTCCGCACCTAAATCAGCACCAAATCCTGCTTCGGTGATAGTGTAATCAGCCATTTTTAACGCCAGTTTTGTTGCGATTACGCTGTTGCAACCATGTGCAATATTGGCAAAGGGACCACCGTGAATTAAACATGGGGAGTTTTCCAAAGTTTGTACCAGGTTGGGCTTGATGGCATCTTTTAACAGTGCTGTCATAGCACCTTCAACTTTTAAATCTTTTACTTTTACGGGTTTATTTTGATAGTTGTACCCAATTACAATTTCAGAAAGTTTATTTTTTAAATCTGATAAATTCTCAGCCAGACAGAAAATCGCCATAATTTCACTGGCAACTGTAATAGAAAATCCGTCTTCTCTGGGAACACCGTCTACTTCACTGCCTAATCCGATTACTGTATTACGAAGGGCACGGTCATTCATATCTACCACACGTTTGATGAGGATTTTCTTTGGATGAATCCCCAAAGCGTTTCCCTGATGCAAATGATTGTCCACTGCAGCACAGAGCAGGTTGTTCGCTGCACCGATTGCATGGAAATCTCCGGTAAAATGAAGGTTGATGTCTTCCATAGGAACAACCTGAGCATAACCGCCTCCTGCAGCACCGCCTTTAATACCGAATACAGGACCTAAAGATGGTTCGCGAATGGCAATAATCGCATTTTTTCCCATTTGCTGGAAAGCCTGACCAATACCAACCGTTGTTGTGGTTTTTCCTTCTCCGGCAGGGGTGGGGTTGATTGCGGTTACTAAAATCAGTTTGCCGTCTTGTTTCGTTTTTAATTTTTCAATATAGTCAAATGAAATTTTAGCTTTATATTTTCCGTAACATTCTAAGTCATCTTCCGAAATGTTTAATTGTTTTGCGATTTCGGTGATGGGTTTCAGTGTGGCTTTCTGAGCAATTTCAATATCTGTTAACATTTAAATACACCTTCCTGTTTGGTTTGATAGTTTTTGTTATGGGACGAAGATGACCGACTGTTAACAGAGTCGCACTTTAGATTGCACAAAAAGTCATTTCGGACATATATCCCATACCGAAATAATTGTATCACTAAAACGCAGATTTTGTCAATTCTTTTTTTGATATTTTATGGGATTTTTCCTTTTTTACTTAGAATTTCGTTTTTTTGGTATTGCATTTTGTAAATTCATTTGATATAATCATATTTATGATATCAATATGGATAGAATCCTTATGAGGAGGAAATAATATGTATTGTCCCAAATGCGGTTGTGAAAACCAAAGTGACGCAAAACAATGTGAAAATTGTGGTTTTGTGTTTCATATCGAAGAAGAACTGAAGCCTCAGAAAATCGAGTTACCTGAATCGGTTATTATAAACGAAAATATTGCTGAAATTTTGGCGAAAAAGACTGAACCCAAGGTAAGAATAGAGATGAGACCCTATGTTCCGAAAGAAAAGATTCTTGGTGTTATTTTGTTTGGAATAGCGGCTTTTGTGTTTGTGTTGTCTTTGGTTGGTGCAATTTCAATTTTCTATGGTGGAGCTGAAATTGCAGAGATTCAGTCCGTTGGCGGAAAAACGTTGGAAGAAGCATATTACTACCGTATACAGTCTGTTTATAACGGTTATGGATTTTTGGTGTTGACACTTGGCATTTTTTGTTCTGCAGTTCTCTCAGCACTTGGCTTTTTCTTTTGTTGGAAACAGCCTGTGGAATCCGGAAAATAAAGGAGAAATATTATGAGCCGAATCTATACATCAATTGAGGATGTTATCGGGAATACTCCCTTGATTAACTTGACAAAAATAGAAGAAAAATTCCGGTTGAAAGCAAAATTGTTTGCGAAACTGGAATCTTTTGAGCCCGCAGGTTCAGCCAAAGACCGCGTGGCAAAGCAAATGATTGAAGATGCCGAAACAGCAGGAAAGCTGCGGCCGGGGTCGGTAATTATTGAACCTACAAGCGGTAACACCGGCATCGGACTTGCCATGATTGGCGTTTTGAAAGGTTATCGTGTCATTATCGTGATGCCGGAAACAATGTCAGAAGAACGCAAACTGTTGATGAAAGCATACGGTGCGGAACTGGTTTTGACGGAAGGGACACTTGGTATGAACGGTTCCATTCAAAAAGCAAAGGAGCTTGCGAATGAAATTCCAAATAGTTTCTTGCCTGATCAGTTTGCCAATCCGTCCAATTTGAAAGCACATTATGAAACTACCGGTCCCGAAATTTATCGTGATACTGATGGGAAGGTGGATATTTTTGTTGCCGGTGTGGGGACAGGCGGAACCATTAGCGGTGTAGGAAAATATCTGAAAGAGAAAAATTCTGATACAAAGATTGTTGCAGTAGAACCAAAATCCTCTCCGTTTCTTTCTGAAGGGATTGGCGGCAGTCATAAAATTCAGGGAATTGGGGCTGGATTTCAACCGGAAATTCTTTGCCTTGATGTGATTGATGAAGTGTTGACTGTTTCTGACGAAGATGCTTATCAGATGGGAAGTATGCTCGCAAAAAATGAAGGAATTTTAGCCGGAATTTCAAGCGGAGCTGCTTTGGATGTTGCCATTCGTGTAGCTTTAAGAGAGGAAAATGAAGGTAAACATATCGTTGTGTTGCTTCCTGATACAGGAACTCGTTATTTATCTACCGGAATGTTTTAATTTTTTTAATTTTATTGAAAACGATATGAAACTATCATGCGATTGGAGAAAGTAGTATGAGTTGTGAATTAAAGAAAAAGCTTTGGAATACGATTGATGATTATCGGGAACAGATTATTTCCATTGGGGAGTCTGTATTGAAACAACCGGAGCTTGGATATTTTGAAGAGAAAACCTCTCGGTTGGTCCGTCAAACCTTCGATGATTTGGAGATTACATATGGATATCCCTATGCAATGACGGGAGTGAAAGCTACTGTATCCGGCACAAAAGAAGGCCCCAATATTTGTATCATAGGAGAGATGGATGCACTTGTTTGTAACGGGCATCCCTATGCAACTGCGTCGGGAGTTGCACACGCTTGCGGACATCACGCACAGATTGCCGCAATGCTTGGTGCAGCAATCGGTATCAAAAACAGCGGCGTTATGGAAGAACTTGGCGGAAAAATTACATTTTTTGCTGTTCCGTCTGAAGAATACATCGACTTATCTTCCAGAATGAAACTGAAATCGGAGGGGAAAATTCAGTTCTTTGGTGGCAAACAACAGTTGTTTTATGAGGGGGCTTTCGACGATGTAGATATTGTCATGATGATTCACGCTCAAACCGAAGCTCCTGCTTCCACGTTTTATTCCAGAGTTTATAACTTGGGGTTTATGGCAAAGTCCATCACTTTTCACGGAAAAGCTGCCCACGGAAGCAGACCCTATGAAGGTGTGAATGCCCTCAATGCAGCGGCGTTGGCTATTTTGGGAGTTCATTCCAATCGAGATACCTTTTTAGAGGAAGACAGGATTCGGATTCATCCCATCATTACCAAAGGTGGGGATGTGGTGAATTCTGTGCCCGATGAGGTTTGCATTGAAACTTATGTCAGAGGTGCAACGTTTGATGCTATTCAAAAAGGAAATGATGCTGTTAACCGTGCGGTTAACGGAGCTTCTCAAATGATTGGAACAACAGTTTCAGTTGAGGATTTACTTGGATTTTTGCCTTTGAAAGAAAGCTTGGAATTAAATCTTATTTCTGAAGAAAATGCCAAAGAAGTTTTAGGAGAAAATTGTCTGGTCACCAATGCAGAATCGGTCGGTTCTTCCGATATTGGAGATATCAGCTCAGTTTTACCCACTATTCAACCTTGTATCGGTGGTTTTAGCGGTGTTATTCACAGTAAGGAGTTTCTTGTATCCAATCCCGATGTAAGTTATGTCGGAGCTGCAAAAATTCTTTCTGCAAACTGCGTGGATTTACTGAAAAATGATGCCGAACAAGCCAAGAAAATTATGAAAAATTTTGTGCCGGTATTTTCTCGTTCTCAATATTTGGAGTATCTAAAAAACAGCCAATAATTTAAAATAATACGAAAAAAAAGAAAAAAATGACAATATTTGCGTAACAACTATTGTCATTTTTTATTTTATGTGTTATAATATCGTGGTAATTTTGTAAGTTTATGATTTTGATTTGTTTGAAAAATTAATAAAAACAAGGGAATTCAAAACTTTTTGGAGACAAAATATGAAAACAACCAACTTATTAACCAACAGCTTTTTTGTAACGTTGGTTGCAATCTTTTGCTGTGCCCTTTGGGGGAGTGCAACGCCTTTTATTAAAATTGGATATACTTTAATGCTTTCAGATACCGGTGCAGCTTCAACCATTCTGTTTGCAGGAATCCGATTTTTTTTAGCGGGATTTTTGGTTGTTGCAGTTTATAGTTTCATACGAAAAAAACTATTGTTCCCCAGACGGGAAAATTATGGAAAAATAGCATGGGTTTCCTTATTTCAAACGATTTTGCAATATGTATTTTTCTATATTGGTTTGGTACATACCACCGGCGTGAAAGGAACTGTTATCAGCGGCTCCGGTACATTTTCGGCAATTCTAATCGGCAGCTTGGTGTTTCGGTATGAACGATTGAGCGTACGGAAAATTTTGGCTTGTTTGATTGGATTTTTTGGAATCGTGTTCATCAATTGGAACGGTCTGGATTCAGAATTTAATTTTTTTGGAGAAGGATTTGTATTTTTGGCAACTGTTTGCTATGGGGTTTCTTCTTCTTTGATGAAACGGTATTCTTCCAGCGAAGATTCTGTGGTGATTAGCGGCTATCAGTTTATGTTTGGCGGTATTGTGATGATGTTACTTGGATTGCTGTTTGGTGGCACTGTTTCGGTTACTACCGGGCAATCGTGGAGTGTGTTGATATATCTTTCCTTTTTGTCAGCAGTTGCATATTCTCTTTGGGGAGTATTGCTCACATATAACCCTATTTCCAAAGTGGCGGTTTTCAGTTTTATGATACCCGTTTTCGGTGTTGTATTGTCTGAGTGGTTGCTGACTGAGTCAAGCGGAATTTCATATTCTAAAATTTTGCTGGCTTTGGGAATGATTACATTTGGAGTTTTAATACTGAACGATTTTAAATTGCGATGGAGGAATAAATAATATGATAAAAAATTTGATTTTTGATTTTGGCAACGTTCTGGGGCAATGTTATGCCGATTGTCTGACAGGTGCTTATGTAGAGGATGTTAACGAAAAAAATATGATTCGTGATGTAGTGTTTGACCGATTATACTGGGATCGTTTGGATCGTGGTGATATCACCGATGAAGAAGTAATTGCAGGAATTTGCAGTCGTTTACCGGAAGAACTCCATCAGGATGCTTGCATTGTGTATGAAAACTGGATTAATACTATGACACCGGTTCCCGGAATGTCTCGTTTGATTCGCGAATTGAAGCAAAAAGGATATAAATTATATCTGCTTTCCAATATCAGCGTTGGATTTGCTGAAAGTTATCATAAAGTTCCCTGGATTCGTACTTTGTTTGAACAGTTTGATGGTTTGGTGCTATCCGGAACCATTAAGATGGCAAAGCCTGATCGTGAAATTTTTGAGTATGTTTTGGAAACATTTGATTTGAAAGCAGAAGAATGTTTGTTTATTGATGATATCCATAAAAATTTAGATGGAGCAAAAACTGCCGGAATTAACGGATATCATTTTGACGGCGATGTTTCGAAATTAAGAGATTATATTGAGCAGTAACAGGGGAGGTTGTATGATTAAAAACATTATTTTTGATTTTGGGAATGTATTAGGGTGGACAATGGCAGACCGCACTGTTTCCACCTACATAGAAGATGAAGCGAACAGACAACTGATTCGTGATGTGGTATTTGACACTTACGATTGGGATGGTTTGAATCGAGGCATCTTAACAGATGAAGCAATGTTTGCAAAAATTTGTTCTAAATTGCCCGAAGAACTTCATATTGACGCTTGTAGTGTGTATGATAACTGGACAAATACAGCTACTCCTGTGCATGGTATGCTACGTTTGGTTCGAAAATTGAAAGAAAAAGGATATCATCTGTACTTGCTTTCCAATGCTACGAAAACCTTTGCAGAACGTTGCAAGTTGGTTCCTTGGATTTCGTCTGTGCTGGAAGGTTTTGATGGGTTGGTGTTTTCTGCTCTGGTAGGAATGGCGAAGCCGGATTGCGAAATATTTCAGTATGTTTTAAACGAATTTTCCTTGCAGGCAGAAGAGTGCTTATTTGTTGATGATTACCAAGAAAATATTGATAGTGCAAAAAAACTTGGAATTTTGGGATATTGTTTCGACGGTAATGCAAAGGAACTGGAAAACTTTATTTTTTGTGAGAGATAGTCAGAAGTTATCCGAAGGGAATGAGGTTTTCATATGAGAATACGTTTTGGAATTGTTGCCTTATTTTTGATGGCAATTCTTTTGTCTGCTTGTGGTGAGCAAGTAAAAGAAACAGTTTTAGAAATACCAAATGATGTTATAGCCGAAAAAAGAGTTTCTTTTTATGGAGCAGGAGATAATTTGATCCATAATTGTGTTTATTGGCAGGCGGATGATAATGCACCCGGTGATGCCTATGATTTTCTGCCGATGTATCAGCTTGTGGCAGAAGATATTCAGTCTGCGGATATTGCTTATTTGAATCAGGAAACTCCATTAGGTGGAACACAACTGGGTGTTTCCTCATATCCGCTTTTCAATTCTCCCGAACAGGTTGGGTTGGATATGATTCAGTTGGGTTTTGATGTGTTTTCTCATGCAAATAACCACGTGTTTGATAAGGGAGAAGCAGGAATTGCCAACACTTATAACTTTTATCGTGAACAGAATGCTTTTATGGTTGGCATTCACAAAAAAGATGAAGATACTGTTAAAATTTATGAAAAAAATGACATTAAAATCGCATTTGTCAACTATACTTATCATACAAACGGACTTTCTTTGAGTGAAAACAGTGACTATTATGTCCCGTTGGCAAATGAGGAACGTATGGTTTCGGATATTCAGCGAGCAAAGGATATGGCGGATTTTGTTATATGCTTGGTGCATTGGGGAGAGGAAAATCAGTCTGTTCCGAATGACGTTCAAAAACAACATGCGAAATTATTAGCCGATGCCGGTTGCGATGTCATTGTAGGAACTCATCCACACACCATTCAACCGGTGGAATTTGTGGGAGATACTTTGGTGGTTTATTCCTTAGGGAATTACATTTCCGCACAAAAGAATCCTGTGAATTTAATCGGAGGAACTATCTTATTTGATATGGTGGTAAAAGGTGATGAAAAATGGATCGAAAATGTGAAATTCGAGCCTGTTATCACACAGTATGAAGCGGGATTTTCCAATATCCGGATCGTTCCGTTCTCTAAGTATACCTCTGAAATGGCACAAAAACACGGTTCAGCTGTGTCATATGAATATTTTGAAGAATTGATTAGGAAAATGGAAGCTCAGAGTAATTATAAAGGAAGTGTTGCAAATTGAGTACAGTAGTTGTTTATCGTTCAAAATACGGATCCACAAAAGCGTATGCTCAGTGGATTGCAGAATCACTTGAATGTGATATTTTCGATGCTAAAAAAGTAAAGATTGACGATTTGCTTTCTTATAATACTATTATATATGGTGGCGGTTTATATGCTGAAGTGATTGCAGGTGTCAGTTTGTTAACGAAACACCTGGATCGTTTGGGAGGAAAAAAACTGATTGTGTATACAACAGGAATCACACCGCTTGATTGTCGAGATTATTATGATAAACTCGTCATTGAAAAAAACTTTAAAGGTGGTTCTGAATCCCGTTTTAAGATTTATAATTTTATGGGTAAAATGGTGCTTTCCGAACTTTCGTTGGTGCATCGTACTGCGTTGAAAACTTTAAAGAAAATTATGTCGGACAAAGAAAATCCCACTGAAATGGAACGACTTTTAATTGAGCTTTGTGATTGTGATGGCGATTTTACCGATAAAAATGCAATTACAGAATTAGTGAACTACGCAAAAGAATAGAACGGAAGAGTTGCTATGAATTACAGAAAAGATCGATATAACAATAATTTGTCTGCACTTGGATTCGGCTGCATGCGTTTTACCACAAAAATGGGAAAATTGGATTTTCCCAAAGCGGAATCGGAAATCCTGACAGCATACCAAAACGGTGTCAATTATTTTGACAGCGCTTATATTTATCCGGGAAGTGAAGCTCTGCTCGGTGAAGTATTAGAAAAAAATCAGATTCGTGAGCATGTATATATTGCAACTAAGCTTCCGCACTATCTTGTGAAAACAGAAGCTGATTTTGAGCGGATTTTTCAGGAAGAACTGAGTCGGCTGCGAACCGATTATATCGATTATTATTTGTTACACATGTTATCTGATATCAAGGCATGGGAACGGATGTGTTCTCTTGGGTTTTTGGATTGGTTTGCCCACAAAAAAGAAACAGGGCAAATCCGTCAACTTGGTTTTTCGTATCATGGAAATTCGGATATGTTTTGTAAACTTGTGGATGCCAATGATTGGGATTTTTGTATGATTCAGTACAATTATCTGGATGAACATTCACAAGCAGGCAGACGTGGACTTTCTTATGCAAATCAAAAACGTTTGCCCGTTATGATTATGGAACCGCTTCGAGGAGGAAGACTGGCAAATCGCTTACCCAAAGAAGCAAAACAGATATTTTCTGATTATAAAAAACAATATACTCCGGCGCAGTGGGCATTGCGTTGGTTATGGAATCAGCCGGAGGTGACTCTGGTGCTGTCCGGAATGAATTCTATTGATATGGTTATGGAAAACATCCAAACTGCATCAGATACCAAAGTGGGGAATTTTACCCGGGAAGATGAGGAGATGCTTTCACGTGTGGTACAAGCAATCAATCGTAATATGAAAATTGGTTGTACCGGATGCGGTTATTGTGTTCCTTGTCCGAAAAATGTTGATATTCCGGGAGCTTTTGCTGCGTATAACAGACGTTATACCGAAGGGAAGTTTCACGGATTGAAGGATTATTTTATGTGTACCGCTCTGCGTGAAAATTCTACGGCTGCTTCTGCATGCATCCGTTGTGGTAAATGCGAACAGCATTGTCCTCAGGGCCTTCCTATTCGGAAACATTTGAATACGGTTGCCAAAGAACTGGAAGGACCCGTTTATCGTATGGCAAGAACTTTGACTCGTCGATACACCAAATTTTAGAATACGTTGAGGATTATACTTATGAAGAATCATTATAAGAGATTAACCTGGGCATGCTACACGACCAGTGCTTCTATGGCTGTGGTTTGTAATCTGCCGCCGATTTTGTTTTTAACGTTCCGTTCACTCTATGGATTGTCTTTTACGTTGCTGGGTCTTTTAATTTTTATTAATTACACCACCCAGTTAATTGTAGATTTGGTTTTTTCCTTCTTTTCACATAAATTCAATATTGAAAAAACGGTTAAATTTACACCTGTTTTAACAGTTTTGGGTCTGATTGTTTATGCCGGATGGCACTATGTTTTTCCAAACTATCCATATTTTGGGTTTGTTCTCGGAACCATCATTTTTTCTGCAGCCTCTGGTTTGTGTGAGGTGTTAATCAGTCCGGTCATAGCGGCGATTCCATCGGATGACCCTGATCGGGAAATGAGTAAGCTTCATTCGGTTTATGCCTGGAGTCTGGTTCCGGTTGTTGTGCTGGGAACGTTGTTTTTGTTGGCTTTTGGTGGAGAAAACTGGCAATATTTGATTTTGTTGTCTTCGCTGCTTCCGTTAACTTCCGCTTTGTTGTTTCAAGGGATACCAATACCGGAAATGAAAACGCCCGAGCGGGTATCCGGTGTTTTGAAACTGTTTCGGAACAAAACTCTTTGGTTGTGTGTACTTGCGATTTTTTTGGGCGGTGCATCTGAATGTAATATGTCTCAATGGGTTTCGGGGTATGCGGAACAGTCTCTTAGTGTCCCAAAAATGATTGGCGATGTGTTTGGTGTTGCTTTATTTGGATTTATGCTTGGGATTGGACGAACTCTTTATGCAAAATTTGGCAAAAATCTGTTTCGTACCCTGGTTGCCGGATTTGCTGGAGCCACCATATGCTATCTTGTTGCCTGTTTTTCCGGACAGCCTTATCTTGGGTTGTTAGGATGCGCATTCACCGGCTTTTGCACATCAATGCTATGGCCCGGCACTTTAGTGGTTGCGTCGGACAAGTTTCCGCATAGCGGAGTTTTTATTTATGCTGTAATGGCGGCGGGTGGAGATATGGGAGCATCTGTTGTGCCGCAACTGGTGGGACTTGTTACAGATAATGCTATAGCGAACCCTACAGTAATCTCTCTCGCATCAACCTTGGCGTATACTCCCGAACAGTTAGGAATGCGAGTGGGAATGGTTGTTTCCACAATATTCCCTCTGATTGGTATTTTTGTTGCATTGGCGTTGGCGAAGCAGGGGAGAGATTCTGTTGCGGAAGGAGACCCCGTTTATGGTGACAAACAGTAAAAATCTTCGAGCAACGTTTGCTGCGTTTGTTGCACAGGTAATTTTTGGATTTAGCTTTTTATTTACTAAAATTGCATTGGGATATGCTTCTGTGTTTGCGGTGTTGGCTGACCGGTATCTGGTTGCGGTTTTGGTGATGAGTTTGTTCCTTTTGGTTACAAAAACAAAAATTCGTTTGACCAAACAAATTTGGAAATTGATTGGGATGGCTTGTTTTCAACCAATTTTGTATTTCTTGTTTGAAACCTATGGAATTCGCATGACAACCAGTTCATTTTCGTCTGTTATGATTGCAATGATACCTGTGGTTTCGATGATTGGCGGTATTTTTTTACTAAAAGAAGTTCCGACAATTTTGCAATATTTTTTTACTGCACTTTCAGTTTTTGGTGTTTCTTTGATGGCGTTTTTGGGAACAAGTGACGGTACGGTAACGCCACTTGGGATTTTGTTTTTGGCAGGTGCGGTGATAGCATCGGTTTTGTATAATATTATCAGTCGTAAACTTTCTGCTGAATTTTCTGCAGTAGAGAGAACTTATGTAATGATGCTGATTGGATTTTTAGTCTTTGTGAGCTTGGCTTTGGCAGAAAACTTCAAACATCCGCTGGCTTTGTTGGTTCTGTTTACACACACTGAGTTTTTATGGAGTGTGCTTTATCTTGGTGCAATTTCTTCTGTTTTGGCATTTTTTCTGATGAATTATGCAAATTCTTATTTACCGGTTTCCAAAACAACTGTTTTTTCGAATTTTACAACAGTTGTTTCTGTGATTTCCGGTGTATTATTTTTGCATGAACCATTTTCAAAAAAAGCTTTGGTTGCAATGCTTTTAATCGTGATTGGTGTTTGCGGAGTCCAGCTTCAAAAGGTGAAAACAGAGAGTTGAAATGCCGGGAAATATAAAACGCAATCAAATTGAAATTTGCAAGATTTTGTAAATAAAATTGCAAAATTTACAATATTTTTTTTGAAACTATTGACAATTCACTTATTATAGGATAAAATATAGGTAATATTTTTTTATGGAGGTATACATAAAATGAAAAAAGTTTTAGCACTTGTAATGGCAATGGTTATGATGTTTGGCTTGGTTGCTTGTACCGGTGGCGAAGTTGCAGAAAACAAAGCTCCCGATTATGTAATTGCAACCGATAAAGGGTTCAGCCCCTTTGAATTCCAGGATGCTGATGGTAACATCGTTGGTATCGATATGGATATTTTAGCAGCAATCGCTGAAGATCAGGGATTCACCTATGATCTGCAGTACATTGGTTGGGATGCAGCAATCGCAGCTTGTCAGGCTGGTCAGGCAGACGGTATGATTGCAGGTGCATCTATCACCGAAGAAAGAAAAGCAAACGGCTGGACATTCTCTGAAGGTTACTACGATGCAACCCAGGGTATGGCTGTTGCAAAAGAT
Organism: Clostridia bacterium; assembly: GCA_045638525.1. Lineage (GTDB taxonomy): Bacteria > Bacillota > Clostridia > UMGS1840 > UMGS1840 > SIG452. Next base: position 148,669 of record JAZUBQ010000005.1, on the reverse strand, counting down.
TCTGATATCAACGGTTTCGCTGATATGGCAGGTAAAAAAGTTGCAGTTAAAAACGGTACTATGAGCAATCAGTATGCAGAAAGCATCAAAGAACAGTACGGTTTTGAAGTTGTAACCTTTGCAACCTCTCCCGATATGTATCAGGCAGTTACCGGTGGTCAGGTTGACGCTTGTTTAGACGATACCCCGATTTTAAAATACAACATCAAAATCGGCGAGTTGGAAATGAAATTTGTTGAAGGTACCGAAAACGATCCTGCACAGTACGGTTTTGCAATTTTTGATACCAGCAAACAGGAACTGGTTGACAAATTCAACGCAGGTCTGAAAAACATTAAAGAAAACGGTAAATACGACGAAATTATCGCAAAATATCTTGGCTAATTTTTAGCATGACAATGGAAAAAGGGCATTGGCATTGTCCGATGCCCTTTTCTATGAGTAGTTTTTAGTAGGAGGGGTTCGCGCCCATGATGCAAATTATCACTACATACGGCTCTCTGTTGAGTGCGGCGATGGGACAAACATTGCTGTTGGCTTTGTGGGGTCTGCTTTTCGGTTGTATATTGGGTGTTATCTTTGGCTTATCCAGTGTGGTAGATAACAAACTGTCCAGAGCAATTTCGGTTATTTATGTTAACCTCATTCGTGGTGTACCAATGATTGTTTTGGCTTTCTTTGTGTTCTATGGAATTCCCTATGGTGCAAGAACTATTTTCGGTGCACGTTTTGTGCTGACTTCCTTGCAGGCAGGAACCATTTGTTTGGCTTTGAACTGTGGAGCCTATATGTCCGAAATTATTCGTGCAGGCATCCAGTCCATTGATCCCGGTCAGATGGAAGCAGCAAGAAGTTTAGGTCTTTCCTATTGGCGTTCTATGTTCCGTGTAGTATTGCCACAGGCAATTAAAAATATGATTCCCAGCATTGTGAATCAGTTTATCATTACATTAAAAGATACATCTATTTTATCTGTAATCGGTTTTCCGGAATTGGTTAATAAAGCTCAGAATGTTATTGCGATTACTTTTAAATCTTTTGAAACCTGGGCGATTGTTGCCGTGATGTATCTGGTTGTTATTTTAGCACTTCAGCAAGTAGCAAATGCATTAGAGAGGAGCCTGAAACGTGACCGTAAAAAGTAAAAATGTGAAAATTCACGTTGAAAATTTAGTGAAAAATTTTGGGCACCTGCAGGTGCTGAAAGGGATCTCCACTGATATTTTAGAAGGGGAAGTGGTGTGTGTGATCGGACCTTCCGGTTCCGGCAAATCCACTTTCTTGCGTTGTATGAATCGACTGGAAGATATCACAGCCGGCGATATTATTGTTGACGGTTTTCGAATGAATGATAAAAAACTGAATCTTAACAAAATTCGTGAAAATATCGGGATGGTATTTCAGCATTTCAATCTGTTTGCTAATATGAATGTGCTGAAAAATCTGATGTTGGCACCTGTCGATTTGAAGAAAGCAACCAAACAAGAAGCAATGGCAACTGCAATGAAATTATTGGAAACTGTTGGTTTGGCTGATAAAGCAGATAGCTATCCTTCTCAGCTTTCCGGTGGACAAAAACAACGTGTGGCAATCGCAAGAGCGTTGGCGATGAACCCTGACATTATGTTGTTTGACGAGCCCACCAGTGCGTTGGACCCGGAAATGGTTGGTGAAGTTTTAGCTGTTATGAAACAGTTGGCAAAAGACGGCATGACTATGGTTGTTGTTACACACGAAATGGGATTTGCCCGTGAAGTAGCTGACAGAGTTCTGTTTATGGATGGCGGTGTGATTGTGGAAGAGGGAACACCGGAAGAAATTTTTAACAATCCCAAGAATCCGAGAACCATTGACTTTTTAAATAAAGTTCTGTAATTTTTGTATGCAATTTGGCATTGCTGTAGCGCTGAAATGTTGTAGTAATGCCAAAATAAAGCATTATAAAAAATAATCTTGGAAAATACTCGAAAAACTATTGACAAATATATTTTTTTCTGCTATAATATTTTCTGTTCTCATTGAGGAGAGATGTCCGAGTGGTTTAAGGAGCTAGTCTTGAAAACTAGTGACTCGAAAGAGCCCAGAGTTCGAATCTCTGTCTCTCCGCCAAAGGAAAGGCAGGCTTCGAGATTGCGAGACCTGCCTTCCCTAAAAGATAAATATGAATACAAATTCGGTTTGGAGAAGTACTCAAGTTGGCCGAAGAGGCGCCCCTGCTAAGGGCGTAGGGCGGGTAACCGTCGCGAGGGTTCAAATCCCTCCTTCTCCGCCACCATTAAGCAAGTCATTTTTTAAATGACTTGCTTTTTGTTTTTCTTCTGTTCTTTGAATGCTTTATTATTTGACGCAGACTATCTGTTCCTGTGGCATTAGAGTGTCAGAACTCAAATTCATTACAACGGATGCTGTGAGATGTGGACAAGCAAACATAAATTGCAAAGGAAAAATGAGAATTGTTATTCTGCCCAAACATCTTTGCAAAATGCTTACGGGATATATAAAAGAAAACAATATAAAAAGCGGCTCCGTATTTGTAAGTAAAAACGGAAGACCGCTTGAAAGGTCAAATATATGGTCTGATATGAAAAAACTTTGTGAATCCGCTGGAGTATCAAAAGATAAAGTATTTTCGCATAATCTCAGACATCTTTTTGCGAAACATATTATTCACTTCAAAAGGATGTGGTAAGACTTGCCGACATCTTGGGTCATTCAAATGTAAATACTACCAGAATCTACACTATGGAAAGCGGAGAGGTTCACAGAAGGCAAATTCAAAAATTAGGGTTATTGTTGTGTTAGAAAGTATTTACCACATAATTTTAATTATGTGGTAAATTTTGATAATGACATACATATAAAATTGAGTTTTAACTGTAAATTTAACAACAGAACATGACCAATGTAACATTCGTTGGTACATTGGTCTAATTTGGTTTACCTATTTTGATTCAAGTGTCCGAAAAATGATAAATACTTGTAAATCATTGACTTTTCCAACATTTAGTAGTATAATTTATAGTGTGTAATTAGCTTTGTTATGCCTATTACACTGCATAACGAAAATTATGTGATTAAATGAAATAAAAATAAAGCAGGTAAAATTATGAAAAACAAGACAAAATTTATTCTCATTTGTATGATAATAATGTTATGTCCCATGTTTAGAGTACACGCAGATAGCGGCGGATATCTTATCAAGTTTCAGGAAGGATTTCATCCCAATATTTATGAATATAATTTGAAAGAAGTAAATGCTGACAGAGGTATTTATTCAGTGGATAATCTTGAAGATTTAAAGCCAATTGAAGATTATATTGAATATATCTCACAAAACAGCATGGTTACCCTGATTGAGGGTGAAGAAACGATATCTCCCTTTTCTTTGCCGGAAGATAAATTGTATTCAGAGCAGTGGCAACTGCAACTGATTAATGCAGACGCTGGTTGGAAACTTGAAACTTATGGTAACGATATAAAGGTTGCCGTCATTGATTCAGGATGCTTTGAACATGAAGACTTAAAAAACAACTTACTTGAGGGTAAAAATTATTTAAACGGTACAACTGATGTTACCGACAACAATGGGCATGGCACGCATGTGAGCGGAATTATAGCAGCAGAAATGAATGATATTGGCATTGTGGGTGTTGCGCCTAAGGCTAAAATCGTTCCGCTAAAATGCTTTGACCCAACACACAGTACATATGTTGAAGATATTTTAGATGCAATCTATGATGCGGTTGATGTATATGACTGTAAAATAATCAATATGAGCTGGGGACTAAAAAATGATGACCCTTTCTTAAGAGAAGCAATTGATTATGCTGACAGTAGGGGTGTAATTTTGGTTGCCGCCGTCGGCAACTATGGTTCAACTACAATGTACTACCCGGCAGCATACGAAAATGTAATTGGAGTAAGTTCAGTGGGAATTGATAAAAACAAATCATCATTTGCTCAGTACAACAAATCAGTATTAGTAACCGCCTCCGGCGAAAAAGTGAAAAGTACTTACAAAGACGGAAGCTATCAAGTATTGCAGGGAACCTCTCAGGCGACACCAATGGTTTCAGGAATGGCAGCAGTTACACTGGCGATGAATGAGAATTTGACAAGCGAAGAATTTAGGAAATTACTGATTGAAACTGCCGAAGATTTAGGCGAAGAAGGCTATGATGTGAAATTTGGTTACGGATTAGTCAATGAAGACGCATTGATAAACAGGTTAATGCAGAATGTGGAATACTATGTGTCTCCAATAAATGTTCGTGATGGAGATGCATATGTATTGATTAAGAATAATACAGAAAGCATCCTGAAAGCATCAAGCATCTTTTCGGAGTATAGCAAAAGAAAATTTATCGGTTGCAGTGAAACGCAGATAACACTACTTCCCGATAAAGAAATAATAGTAAAAACAAACAATAACAGTAATAAAATATCGCACTTTTTGTGGAGCAATTTTAATAATTTAACACCGCTTACCATAAAGAGAGATAAGGAGTAAAAATTATGTTTAAGAAAATTATGGCAATTATCTTGATTTTTTCTACGCTATTTTTGACGGTTCCGGTTAGTGCCCAAAGTTATATATTGGCAATGAACTGCACTCATCAGCCGATGGAGTGTATAGACACGGGTATGTCGACTAACTCACGAGTACTTTCAAGTCGGTATTACACTTTGACTACGGCAGATTATCCCGATGTTAGAGGGAAGCATGTTTGTACTTTTATAGGTTGGGCTACCACATATGATGATTCTCGGAATCGTATCGTAACATACGAGGTTGGAGATACGGTAGATTTAGCAACTGAAACGAATGGTCGTTCGTTATGTCCGGTTTATGCATCTCCTCAGAAAGCTTACAGCCAAACAGATAATTATTTTTATACTTGGGTTCCACCTTCACAAAAAAGATTTATTGAATTTACACCAACAACCACAGCAACATATGTTTTCTATTCCTCTAGTTCAACCGATACCTATGGATATATATATTCAGCTGATTGTTCAGAATTAAACAAAGACGATGATTCTGGAGATGGTACAAATTTTCTGATTGAACGAACATTATATGCAGGAACCAAATATTATTTGGCTGCAAGATGGTACAACAGTTCGTATAATGGGAATATGTCTTTGTACATTAAACGTCAATATAATATTTCATATAATGCCAATGGTGGTTCAGGCGCACCGTCTTCTCAAACAAAATTACATGGTAATATTCTTACATTAAGTAGCACTAAACCTGTTAGGAATTTATGGCAATTTAAGGGGTGGGCAACAAGCAGTACGGCAACATCCGCACAATATCAAGCAGGCAGAAGTTATTCTGCTAACGGGAATCAGACTCTTTATGCTGTTTGGGGATACCCAACCGGTTCCTGCGGAACAAACGCCACCTGGACATTTTCACCGGAAAATAATTCGTTAACAATATCCGGAAGCGGTGCAATGAATGATTATTCCGGCTCCAATCCGGCGCCTTGGATCGCTTATTTAGATCACATTAATACAATCAGTATTGCAGAAGGTATAACTTCCATAGGAAATTATGCTTTTTCGGGATGCAATAAAGTGACAAATGTAACACTGCCCAACAGTGTAAAAGACATTGGAGAATATGCTTTTTCCGGTTGTACCAAACTGGAAAAAGTGAATATTCCCTCCGGCGTAACTTCTATAGAAAAATACACCTTTAATTACTGTGTAGCATTATCCGCACCGGTATTACCTGAAACAGTAACATCAATTGGCGAATATGCATTCTCCGGATGTTCTGCGATGACTACAATCAATTTACCTGCGGCGGTAAAAACAATTGGAACATACGCATTTTCAGGCTGCTCCAAATTACAAAGCATTACCATTCCGTCCGGAGTAACCACAATCGAACCCTACACATTTAACGGGAACACAAAATTAAATACAGTTGTGATTGCCGACACTGTGAAAACGATTAAAGAATATGCTTTTGTGGATTGTGCTGCCATTTCTTCTGTGGTGATTCCCGAAAGTGTAACGGAAATCCAGCGTGGCGCTTTTCTGCGTTGTGCAGCATTGGACACCATCACAATTCCTGATAGCGTTACTACCATTGGCACAGGTATCTTTTCTTATGACAGCGATGTGACGATCAAATGTTATCTGAATACGGTAGCACATCAATATGCCCAAGCCAATAATTTTTCCTATGAGATTATGTCCTGGGGAATTCTGGAAAGTGTAACCTTTGAAAAAACCGATATTGTTGGCGGCGTGTCGGTTTCTCTTGTTGCGCCGAAAGGAACTATTTATTATACCACAAACGGAGCTGAGCCCACAATCAATGATAAAAACTTGTATAAAGGGCCTATTACTGCTAAAAAGAGTATGACTATTAAAGCTTTTGTTGTGGAAGACGGATGGGACAACAGTGCCGTAACAGAGTTTTGTGTTGAACTGCAAAAGGTAACAAATCCGTATGCGAATACTCCTTCCGGAACAGTGATGCCCGGCACCAAAATATCCTTATACTGTGATACTGAGGGAGCCGAAATCTGGTATACTACCGATGAAAACATTCCCACAGAATCTGATGTATATACAGGTGAATTTGAAATTACCGAAGATACTATCGTTTATGCATTTGCTGTAAAAAAAGGGATGTTAAACAGTGTGCTTACGACTTATTATTACGAAGTATCAAAAGCACAAGATGTGCCCTCTGTTTTTATGACGGAAGCTAAAAATATTACCGAAACCTCTGCACAATTGTCGGCATCTGCTGAATTAAACGGCGGCACGCTTCAAATGACAGAGTTCAAATATTTTGAAAAAAATAACAGCAAAATGAAATACACTGTGGAATCAGAGGGACTTTCTACGGTCATCACCGGATTAACTCCGAACACAGAGTATTGGTATCAGGTGCGTGTGAAGAATGAAATCAACTGGTCTCCCTGGTCAGCTATAGAAATATTCGAAACCGATGCCCGGGGAATTATCAAACCTACATCCGTTGAAATTGAGCCTGCCTATGTAAAAATGAACTTAGGTAAGAAAAAGACCTTGCTTGCAACTGTGTTACCTGCAACTGCCCAGAACAGGGAGGTATATTGGAGCAGTGAGGACCCCGATGTTGTAACCGTGGATGAAAACGGTGTTGTAACGGCAGTCGGTTTAGGAAATACCCGAGTGAAAGCAACTACAGTTTCCAACAGATTGGTTGCATACTGTAATGTGGATGTTGTCAGCTTGGAATTAAAAGGCGAATTCGATTTTTCCGAACATCATATGATTACCAATTCCAGCTATCTTGATGAATACGGATTTAACTATCACCCCAACAAAGGCGGTAATGCCCTGATGGCATCAGCATATCTTGCGCGTTGGGATGGTGTTGTTTCAGAAGAAAACGACCCGTATCCGTATACCGGTAAGGTGGATGATATCAAGTATCATGGAAATCTTTCCGCTGATTACCATGTTCAGAATATTCTGTATCTCCCATACAGAAGCCACGATCTTGATAATGATGAAATCAAGAACGCTATAATGAAATATGGTGCAGTTTATTCCTCATTCAAACTTGAACAAGATGATGTTACCCTTGAGAAATCTTATTTTAACGAAGATGAGTCCAGCTATTATTATCCGCAGAATGCGCCTGCAGCAAGATATGGACATGCGATTGCCATTATTGGTTGGGATGATAATTATTCCAGAGCTAACTTTGAGACAACTCCTCCCGGAGATGGTGCTTTCATCTGTAAAAACAGTTGGGGAACCAATTCCGGGGAAGATGGATATTTTTATATTTCGTACTACGATAAATACCTTGGAAAATATGTTGTGGATCCGAAAACCGGACGTCCGGAAAACGATGATTACAATGCCGTGTTCTATCATGCCGAAAGTGCGGATAACTATAATAAAATTTATCAGTACGATTACTTAGGTCCAACCCTGGCAACCAATGAATTCGGAGAAAAAGAATTATATGCTGCCAATGTATTTCCTGAGGCAGGAAGTGCTTTGCAGGAAAAAGAGTTATTGAAGGCGGTTTCCTTCTATAACTATGCGCCCGGTATGGCATACGAAGTCTATGTTGTGACAAATTACCAGAATCAAAAATCTCTTGAGAATCTTGGTCCGGTGTTGAAAACAGGTGTTTCTGAATATGCAGGATATCTCACTGTGAATCTGGATAATCCCATTGAGCTGGCGAAGGGTACAAGATTTGCTGTTGTGGTAAAAACAACTGCGAACACAGGAAATGTGATGTTGTTTATGGAGTTTCCTTTAGAAGGTCATGCTTCTAATGCGAGAGCCAATAAAGACGAGTCCTACATTGGTATGGACAAAAAAACATGGATGGATATGACCGAACACAAGAAGAATACAAATCTTTGTATTAAGGCATTTACCGAAACTGATGATACTTCGGTATTCTTGCAAGGAATTGATAACATCGGTAGAGAATATGAAAGCGACAAAGTTTATTCTATTGACGAAATGCTGGAGGCAGGCTATGACCTGAACGAAGCGTTTGTGGATTACATAAAATCCCAAGATTCGGTAGAGCTTTTTGCAACGGATTCAGAATATACGCTGGGCTCTATTCCACCACCGTTTATTCCTGATTTGAATACCAATCATAATTATGCTGAAGGTGCAGAACTTCCGTCCAGATATGATTTGAGAGAAGAAGAATGCATGACTTCTGTCAAAAACCAGGGCGAAATCGGAAGTTGTTGGGCATTTGCAACCTATGCTTCTTTGGAAAGTTCGTTGAAAAAAGCAAGTTTCCTTTCTATTGGTAACTCAGGCGATGGATTGAATCAGTCAACCTCAGCAGCTTCTTCCATTCATTTGGATACTTCCGGCACCAAAATTGCTTTGGGAAATACCTATCAGTTAAAAGCAAGTTTACAACCTGTGGATAGTACTGCAGAGCTGATATGGACCAGCAGCAACAATCAGGTTCTGTCGGTATCCTCCAGAGGTCTTGTGACCGGGTTGGGTATTGGTCAGGCGGTTGTAACTGTATGCACAACAGACGGAAAAACTTCTGCACAGTGTACAATTTCCGTTACTGTACCGGTTAGTGTGGATAACGTCACAATAAATAATACCGAACCTCAGGTGGTAGCCGGAAACAAACTGCTTCTTGATTACAGCGTTTATCCTGAAAATGCAGGAGATAAAACCATTATCTGGGAAGTTGATAATCCGAGTGTGGCATCTGTGAATGAATACGGATTGTTGACGGCAAAAAGTGGTGGTAATGTTACAGTAACTGCATATTCAGCAGACAGACGTGTCAGCGATACCTATACACTTTTTGTGGACGACGGTTTTGATTGTAATATCGAAATCATTGATAACAATTTAGGAGTATATGATACCAATATTTTTGGAAGCGTTGAGGCAAATATCACCAATAAAACCTCCAAGACAATCGAAAATGCATCTGTTGTGATGTCCGTTTTTGATTCTCACGGAACGTTGGTGAAGGTGCTGCCTTCGGATAAAACATTGTTGGCTGGCGATAATGAAGTTATATTCAAAAATATTTATATTTCCGGATTGACCGACAAGAAATTTACCGTGAAATTATTTGTTTGGAACAAACTCTCGGAATTGGAACCTCTGGCTGTTTCCAAAGAGGAAGAAGTTGAATAGGAGATAAGACAAATGAAAAGAATACTGGCAATCCTGATGCTGATTTCGATACTGTCTTCAACAGTTCCGACTTTCAGCATAACTGCGTCCGCTGCAAGTGTTACTTATTACGAAACATCAAAAGATAGTGTTCCATTAAGATATGGGATTGGAGAAGACAATGATATAGTTTCTAAGGTTTCAAAAAAAGGTACAGTTTTTAAAGTTACAGAAACAAAGAAAAATAAGACAACATTAATTACTTGGACCAATTGGCACAAAATCATAATTTCTCCGGAGCTTACAAACAATGGGGTAAATAATGTGTTTTGGCTTTGGAACGGAAATGTTACAAAGCATAAGCATGATATGAAGAATAGCGTTTGTCAGTCGCTTGGATGTGATTATTACGAACCGATAATAAGCGAGGATGATATCCGCCGCGAATTCCGGGTGAAGACTTCCACATCCGCTGTGCGCCAATATCCCTATTTAGGTGGCACTGAACTGGACCGGTTAAGTAAAGGAACGCCTGTTACTACATTTGGTGCCGTGAAAAACAGTAAAAATCATATCTGGTACAAACTTAAAGAGGGGTATATCTATTCCGAAAATGTGGAAGAGTTGACCGGTGAAAGAAATGATACCATATCAAATAATGTAACCAATAATAGCAATACCGGGAATAGTGGTTCCTCCGGCAGTGGTTCTACCGGAAGTGGTTCTACCGGAAGTGGTTCCACAAATAGCGGAAATACCGGTGGCTCAACCAATACGGGTTATTATTCCCCGTTGCCACCTAAACCCTGTACTCACGCCAACTGGAGTGTTGGCAAATGCGTGAACTGCGGTAAAGCCTGGGAATTAAGAGAGATTGCTGTAAATGAGACCTTTATTGCGAATGACAATGTAAATGCATTGGACATTCCTTATAAACAGGGGAAACCTAAGAAGTCTTATACTAAGGGCGATGTTATCCCTGTTGTTGCAAAAGCTGAAAATTCAGCACATAACATTTGGTATAAAACCAGTGATGGATATTGGGTTTATAATGTAAAAAATGTTACTTTAAAAAGAGCAGTGCTGAATATGTCCGGTTATACATTTTATTCAATCAATGAAACATATACACCCAAGGTAATTTGCGAGCCCTCAAATGCAGTGGTTTCTACATCTTGGAGAATATCTGATCCAAACATAGCAACCATAAATGAATCTACAGGAAAAATAACCGCTAAACATTCCGGTAAAGCAGAAGCTGTTTGTAAGGTTGAATCCCGAGAGGGAACAGTTGTAAATTTAGTGTTTCAGGTCAATGTTTCAGAGGTGGCTGATTTAGTCCCTTGGGACTATGATAATCAGAAATATAATGTGGATTTAGCATTGGAGTGTGCGGAATATTCTGCATTAGCCTACCAACAGAATGGTTATAAATTAGGAACTGACCAGAAAGTGATTATAACCAAACGGGGAAGTGTGGAATCGGCAAGAGGAATTACTTTGGCGTTGGGTGACTTGTTAAAGGAACGCCAGTTTGATTACAAAATTTCAAACAATTATTATGCTCCCAGTAAGGATACATCTCCGCTGGTTATTGCATCCAAAAAGGTTAGGTATAATAATTCAGTAGTTCCTAAAGATCTGGTGTTTGTTATTATTCAAGGATCCAATACCAAAGAAGCATGGCAAGGAAATATGATGGTATCAGGAGACAACAGTGCATGCTTTGATGAGCACTATTCATTTTATAAAGCAGCGGTTGATGCTGAAGAACAGTTAGAAGATTATCTTGATGAAAATAAAATCAAAAATCCTCTGGTTGTTATCACCGGTCACAGCCGTGGTGCTGCAGCCGGCAATCTGTTGGCCGAAAGTATTACAAACAATTCAAAGTATGACAAAGTATATGCATATTTGTTTGCAACTCCTAATACAACACAGTCACCCGATACCGGCTTAAAAAATATAATTAATGTGTGCAACGAATTAGACTTTGTAACATATATGCCATTTTCTACGAATTGGGGATTTAAGAAACATGGCAGAATCTATACATTCAATTCTGCAGAATTGCTTAGAACCAATGGCGTATTTGCAGATATGATGGCGTTAGAATACGGCGATCCTGATTATAATTGGAATGCGGGAACTCCAACAGATATAAGAGACTATGTTGTAGGTACCTGGGGAACTTTGGATGAATATTATCATCATGATCCAAATAAATATTCATATTGTGCAGAAGAAGCGTTTCACTATTTTTCTGAGGGGTTGGCACTTGCAGCGAGTAAATCCGGTGGTATTACTAATATGCTCAGCCATTTGCTTCACGTTTGTCCGTTCAATAGACTTACCTGCTTCTTTGGTGTCAATGGAACAGTTGGGAAGTTGGCTGCGTTTGGTGATTGCCATTCAATGATTACTTATCATGCCGCTATGTCAACCAAAAAAATTCCGAGTACATCGAAAGCACATTTATTCTCTGAACCCTTATACGGCAATGGTATTGTGGAATTGAACGAAGAGGAATTCGATGCATTGAATTCCTTCTTCCAACAGAGAGATAATGAATTGATGCTGGAAACTGTCGGTTGGGACATTGAGGATTCCTCCACATGGGTAGGAATTAAGTGGAACACGGATGGTAATGTGGTGGATATTGACTTAAGTTATTTGAACTTAGGCGGATGGTTTAATGCAAACAATTTCCCCAAATTGCAGAATCTGAATTTAGATGGAAATGCAATTTCTATGCTGGTTGTTTCTGAGTGCACCGAACTGGTTACATTAAGCTGTATCGCAAATAGTATCGGTTCCTTGTATGTTGAGGAATGCAATAATCTGCAAACATTAAATTGTGCATTCAACAATATTTCATCGCTGGATGTATCTGATATGGCGCAGCTTTCCGAGCTGAATTGCTATGGAAATCAAATTAATGATTTGGACATGAGCGGTGCAACAACATTGCAAACTGTAAGATGCGGAAATAATGAACTGTATTCTATTGATATTTCAACAAACACAAATCTGAACACATTCTTATGTAGCGAAAACAGAATTGTGGAATCCCAAAATGCAGATTTGATGAACCAGATGAATGCTATCAATCTGAACGGCGGTTCTGCTGTGTTGGGAACACAAAAATACAACGAAGGATACGATTTCAATGCTGCAGAACTTTCCAGCTTAAGTGCATTTGCCAACACATCTTTGAATCTTGAAAAGCTGGGTTGGGATTTGGACGATCCATACAGCTGGGAGGGCGTTGAGTGGAAAATTATCGGGGATGAATATCATGTTACCAATATCAATTTCGACAATCTGGATCTGGAAGGTGATTTCAACTTACCTGAGGCAGAATATGTTGAAAGTGTATCCTGCGAGAACAGTTCTTTGTCAACCCTTAATTTATCAGGTTGTGTGAATCTTAGCAGTGTGAACTGTTATAATTCCGGAATAACATCCTTGGAAATCGCAGATTGTTCTTCTTTAAGTGATCTGAATTGTGATGAGAACTTCCTGGAGGTTGCGGATGTTGAATCTTCGTTGAATCAGGCCGGTTTAAGCACCGGAATTGCAACCTATGCAACACAGAACATCACAGATGGTACGGAAATGTTTAATCAGGATGAGGTTAACGAACTGATTGCGTTCTTATGTACCGGTGCAAATGCAGAAGTTTTAGGTTGGGACTGGGATTGGCCTGGAACCTGGGACGGTATCATCTGGAGAAAGGTTGACGATGAATACCGCATCAGCAGAGTTGATTTATCGGACAAACCGGTATGCGGAGAATTGGATTTGAGCGGATTTAGTTTCCTCTCTTACTTTAATTTCAGCGGTACACAAGTAGAATCTGTCATACTTCCGGATTGTATTACAAAGATCCCGGAATATGCATTCTATAATAGTGCAATTAAGTATATCCATATGCAAGAGGGAGTCACCAATATTGAAAAATATGCATTTGCTTATTGCGAAAATTTGAATACTGTAGTTCTTCCAAAAACCGTAGCAAAAGTTTTGAATTGTGCTTTTTATGAGTGCGAAAATCTGAAAAATCTGGTGTTTCTTGGTGATGAACCGCTGATTGCAGGCTCTGAGATTGCATACGGAACATCTCCTGAATTTAAGATGATATGTTTTGCTGGTACCAATTGGAACGGAACAACTCAGCTGATGGATACATATATTCATATAGAAGTAGCGGAAAACTATATTGTTTTATTAGATGAAACCATCGAATTAAAAGAAGATGCATTCTATCACGAAACAAATAACTATGGCGGAGATGATGTTTGTGTAACGATTGTTGCCAGAACACCGGGTGATTCTGCAACCTGTTTGTTAGCAGTGTATGACGAGACTGGTAAATTGGATAGCATTCGCCCTGTTCTGGTAGATATGAACAGTTATATGATAGTTGCTACAGTGAATGATATAAATATTCAGTATGTAGGCGAAGAATTCTGCACATTAAAAGCATTTTTGTGGAGTAACTTAAATTCACTTAAACCATTAACAACAGCAACCGAAAAAGTTTTAATAAAACCTGTTATTGAATAGTTTTGGAATCATTTATATTCAAAATTTGAAAACAGCGACTTTGATTTCTACGTCAAAGTCGCTGTTTTGCCATAAGCGGGCAATCTTGTCAAAGAAGTAGCCCCCCTTATAGTCATCTTGTCATTACAACAGAAAGGATGATTCTAATGCAAACACCACTAAAGACAAACGAGTCAGTTCAATTGACGATGTTATTATACCGCATATTTTAGCATTTGTCAGCTATTTTTTTATCGCATTTACTCACGATACACAATATAAATAATAGAGTTCTGTATTTGAGAAAAAATGCTTTTTTCGACCACTGTTAATCTTCGGAAGGCAAATTAACCTTGATTGAAATAAAATGCGATACAGGTCGTTTTAAGTGCGTTTGTGACCGTTTTAATCAACAACTAAGATTACTTTCAAACCTAATCCAAATTACCCTTAATGAATTTCATCAAAACAATTGATTTTGCTTCCACATTATGATATAATAAACACATAGGAAATATTGAAAATAAGCTGAATATAAATAAATTCTTACGTTACGAAGGAAATTACAATCAAACTAAATCGTGCATTTTACAAGGGTTTGAGTGATTAAAAAACGGAGTATTAAGTAAAGTCTTTACTTCTCCGCCACCATTAAGCAAGTCATTTTTAGAATGACTTGCTTTTTGTTTTTCTTCTGTTCTTCGAATATTTTGTGAAAGAATCAAAGAAGTTTATATGTAACATCTTTACCAGATTTGCCAGGCGTTTTCTTCTGAAAATGAGAATATAAAACAAAAAAGAGAATCCGGGCACTTTAATAAAATGACATAGCGAGATATAATCTAACATGTATTGGTTTATGTAGTAATCTACAGCAATGCCTAATGATTTTATACTGTTTGGTGATTTTGTGAAAGGAATGGTTAACAATATGAAAAAAATTAAAATAGCACAGATAGGGACAAGTAAAAATAGTCATGGAAGCGAGATTTTTAAAACTTTAACCAAACTAAGTGATATGTTTGAAATTTGTGGATATGCGATGCCTGAAAATGAAAAAGAAAAGTTTCCGGAACGGTTGGAGATATTCAAAGGATACCCGGAGCTTACTGTAGAAGAAATCTTAAACAATCCGGAAATTGAGGCAGTAGCGATTGAAACGGAAGAAGTATATCTTACGAAATATGCAAAAATGGCAGTCGAACATAACAAACATATCCATATGGAAAAACCGGGAGGTACCGAACTTTCTGATTTTGAAGAGCTGATTGAGATTGTAAAACGAAATCAAACAGTTTTTCAGATAGGGTATATGTATCGCTTCAATCCGTGTATTATTGAGCTGAAAAAACAGATAAAAAATGGTGAGTTGGGTGATATTATCAGTGTTGAGGCACAAATGAACTGTGTTCACCCTAAAAATGTGCGTGATTGGTTGGGTAATTTTCCGGGTGGAATGATGTTTTTCTTAGGATGTCATTTAGTGGATTTGATACTTTCCATTCAGGGGCAACCTGAAAAAATCATTCCGTTAAATAAGTGTTCGGGTATTGATGGTGTCACTGCAAAAGATTTCGGAATGGCTGTGTTTGAATATAAAAACGGGATATCGTTTGCTAAAACTTCGGCTGTGGAAGTGGGCGGTTTTGAAAGAAGGCAAGTGGTTGTTTCGGGCACAAAGAAAACAGTTGAATTAAAACCTTTGGAATGGAATAATGATTCGGAAGATAATATTACATCGAAATCTGTATATGACAGTGAAAATTGGCATATTGCATCTACCAAAGAGCAAAGTCCAAGCTTTAAACGTTATGATGTTATGATGAGAAACTTTGGTGCAATGGTTCGAGGAGAAAAAGAAAATCAATGGGATTATGATTATGAACTTCAGTTATATAAAACTATACTAAAAGCGTGCGGAAAGTAACAGCATCAAAGATCGTATTTTGATCGAGTATTTAATCACTTATAAAAGCACGATAAGATATTTTCTTCATTTTTCTTTGAAAACTATTGAACTATTTGTCTACATATGGTAAAATAGAAATGTACGGCATTCTCAGTGAATTGGACTTCGTACATAGTAAGTTAATCCAATTCACTTTCATACTTTATGCAAAAAGATTGCATAACAGCAACAGAACAGCAAACTGCTGTTCTGTTCCTTTATAGAAGCTTAACATCATAGAGGAGGAACTGAAAAAATGGCAAAAAGAATCTTTAGTTTAACAATCGCGGCGTTGATGCTAATGACTGTCATGCTGATTTCGCCGATAAGTGCATCGGCACAAACAAGCGGAACCTGCGGGGGAAATGTTTTCTGAAATTTGGATGATGTCGGTACACTGACAATAAGCGGTACAGGGGGTGTATAATTATAGAATGTCCCCAGGTCAATATGTTCCCTGGTATGACAGTAAGGTGCTGACAACTCAGGTGAATTTTGAATATATATTTGAAGAAGGTGTGCTTATAGTTGCAGTTTGCAACACTGACGGAAAACTTGTAAGTTTTACCAATGAGCCGGTTAGCTTGAATGATTTTCAAAAAACAGTTAGACTTGAAGCTGACGAAAATTATTTGGATTACAATGTGAAGGTGATGTTCTGGAATGGATTAGGAACAATAAAGCCCATCGCAGTATCATTTGAAAGCAATGTAACAGAAGTAGATTTTATAACTGAGATTTTGGAATCGGCACATCCGTATAATGATTCTTCATCTGAAACCTATTTATACACATATGATGGCGACTGCGTAAGTATAGACGTCACATTTACAGAGGATACATATACGGAATTCGGATATGATAAAATTATCGTTTATGATGCAACCGATACATTGATAGGGGTATATTCCGGTGCGCAGCTTGCAGGAGTTACCCTTAATATCCCCGGCAATACTGTGAAAATACTGTTCACAACTGACGGTAGTGTTTCGTACTATGGTTTTAAAACAAAAAGCATTGTTGTGAATAAATAACAAAGATGTAAAAGCATTGTTTTTTAAAAAATAGAAGCATTCAAATGAATGCTTCTATTTTTTTAGTGATATCAGTCGTTTTGACAGCCGGCAATGCATTTTACCAGACAGGTCGTTGCGGTAATAATTAAAGAAAAGAAGAACAGTAATGCGCCTGTAATGATTGCACCAATGACGCTGGTTGCCGCAAAAGTGATTGCCAAAAGAATCACTGAGGTTAAAACCGTTCCTAAAATTCCGGTTAGAACGGTGGGGAGATTGAAACAAATACAATCTCTTCGTCCGGGATCATGAAGCAAAGTTGCTGATAATAAAATAACAGCGAGGTAAACTACTGCAATTCCGAATAAAACCCATAAAAATGCAGGGGTTACCGTGATGACTGCGGTAATGCGAAGCATAGCAGTCACAATTCCGATGATGACACTGGCAATAATCGCGAGACCAACACAGGTCCATTTACAGTTACAGTTTAACATAATATTCACCTCCCGATTTTAATATATGAGAATTTCATTTAATTGTGCTATG
Source organism: Clostridia bacterium (assembly GCA_045638525.1). Lineage (GTDB taxonomy): Bacteria > Bacillota > Clostridia > UMGS1840 > UMGS1840 > SIG452. The sequence goes on along the minus strand of JAZUBQ010000005.1, from coordinate 130,954 downwards.
TTAAAAAAACAAAATCTTGACAAAAAGCGTCGAATAGTGTATAATATTCTGAAATGTATATTGTTTCAGTGGAGGATACGATATGGAGAATAATACAAGAAGCAGTTTTACCGGGAAAATCGGATTTGTGCTTGCGGCTGCGGGCTCTGCAGTTGGACTTGGCAATATCTGGAGATTTCCGTATCTTGCCGCTAAATATGGTGGTGGCATATTTTTATTAGTATACATTATTTTGGCGGTAACTTTTGGGTTTACCCTGATGACAGCAGAGATTTCTTTGGGAAGAAAAACAGGTCTCAGCGCAATCGGAGCTTTTCGTTCTTTAAACAAAAAGTATAGTTTCATTGGTTATCTGGCGTCTGTTGTCCCAATGATTATTCTTCCGTATTATTGTGTAATTGGCGGTTGGGTAAGTAAATATTTATATGCATTTTTGTCCGGTGGTGCTGCTGAGGCGGCAACCGATGCATATTTCGGAACGTTCATATCACAGACTTTCAGTCCTATTTTGTGGTTTTCCTTGTTTTTATTTGTTACAGCTGTTGTTGTGTTGTTAGGCGTTGAAAAGGGTATCGAAAAAGTCAGCAAAATTATGATGCCTGTTTTGGTTGTTCTTTCAGTTTTTATTGCGATTTACGCTTTGTTTATGCCCGGTGCAATCGATGGTTTAATCTATTATGTTAAGCCCGATTTCTCTAAGTTTTCCATTACTACTGTTTTAGCAGCAATGGGGCAGTTGTTCTATTCAATGTCATTGGCAATGGGAATTATGATTACCTATGGTTCCTATATGAAAAAAGAAGTAAATCTGGAATCCTCTGTAAAACAGATCGAACTCTTTGACACCGGTATTGCTTTCTTTGCAGGATTAATGATTATTCCCGCAGTGTTTGTATTTTCCGGTGGTACTCCCGAAGCATTGGGAAAAGGTCCCAGTTTGATGTTTGTAACTTTGCCGAAGGTATTTGAAGCCATGCCGGCAGGAACTATGATAGGTTCTTCGTTCTTTATTTTGGTGTTGTTTGCAGCTCTGACTTCATCTATTTCGCTGATGGAAACTGTGGTATCTATTGTTGGGGATAAATTTAAGTTGAACAGAACAATTTCTTGCTTAATTGTTTTACTTATTTCCATTGTCTTAGGTATTCCTTCTGCGTTGGGATATGGAGTATGGGATAGTGTGAAAATCATCGGAATGTCTTTCCTTGATTTCTTTGATTTTATCAGTAACAGCGTGTTAATGCCTATTGTTGCACTTTTAACCTGTATCTTCATTGGTTATATCATCAAACCCCAAGCTGTCATTGACGAAGTGGAAAGCTCAGCAAAATTCAAATCCAAGAAAATCTTTGTTGTGATGATTAAATACATTGCGCCTATTTTCATTTTATTAATTTTGCTTTCTTCATTGTTAGAAGCTTTTGGAGTTTTAAAAATTTAAAAGATTACGGAATACACCCTTCATAATTTGAGGGGTGTATTTTGCTGAGTTTGTTTCTTATTGATGTTGTTGCTAAAGTTGTTGAATCTTGTAAAAAAATTGTGCAGAATATAAAAAAATAAAAAAAATTTGAAAAAATTGAAAAAAAAGCTTGTCTATTGCAATAAGATGTGATAAAATGGATACTGTATTATGCTATTATGGCTGTATATGGCAGTTATTGTTATTTTTTTAACAAGCAAAGCATGAAAAAAGCATAAGATATAGTATCTGTTACCCATCAATCGTTAGGAAAGGAATCTTGTAGTATGAAGTATAGTTACTATCCCGGATGTACCTTAAAAAACAAGGCAAAAACTCTGGACGATTATGCCAGAAAGTGTGCCGAAGCTCTTGGCTTCACTCTGGAAGAAATTGAAGATTGGCAATGTTGCGGCGGTGTTTATCCGTTAGGCAATGATGAAATCGCAACCAAATTGTCCTCTGTTCGTGCATTAAATGATGCAAAAGAAAAAGGGCAGGATCTGGTAACCGTTTGTTCCGCTTGTCATCATGTGTTAAAACGCGTGAATGACGATATGGCAAATGTGGATGACATCAGAAACCGTGCCAACAATTATATGAAGCTCGATGAACCATACGCTGGTGAAACAACTGTGCTTCATTATCTGGAAGTTCTTCGTGATAAAATCGGATTTGATGCTTTGAAAGAAAAAGTAACCAATCCTTTAACCGGTAGAAAAATCGGTGCATATTATGGATGTTTGTTGCTCCGTCCCGGAAGCGTTATGGCATTTGATAATCCCGAAAATCCGAAAATTATGGAAGACTTTATTCGTGCACTTGGCGCTGAGCCTGTTATTTATCCCTACCGTAACGAATGTTGCGGCGGATACATTTCTTTAAAAGAAAAAGAAATGGCAAAAAATATGTGCGATACTATTAAAGAAAGCGCAAAAGGTTTTATGGCAGATTGTCTCATTACCGCTTGTCCGCTTTGTATGTATAACTTAAATAAATCTTCCCAGACAGAGTTACCTGTTTACTATTTCACCGAGCTGTTAGCAGAAGCTCTGGGAATTAAAGAGGAGGCGAGCGAGTAGTGAGTCATAACAATCGTGCTGAAAAAATCAAAGAAATCAGCGGTGTAAATCCTTACAAATGTATGAAATGCGGCAAATGCTCTGCAACCTGTCCGTCATACAATGAAATGGACATCAAACCCCATCAGTTTGTATCCTATGTGCAGAGTGGTGAAATCGAAGCTTTGGCGGAATCCAAATCCTTATGGAAATGTTTATCCTGCTTTGCTTGTGTGGAACGTTGCCCCAGAGATGTTAAACCCGGAAAATTAATTGACGCAGCACGTCAGTTGGTTGTTCGTGAACGTGGCGGAGATTATTTATCTGCCGACGAAATTCCCGCGTTATTAGACGAAGAACTTCCTCAGCAGTTGCTGGTAAGTGCCTTCAGAAGATATAAAAGGTAGGTGAGTAGAATGCAAAGAATCGGTGTTTTTGTTTGTCATTGCGGTTCCAATATCGCCGCAACGGTAAATGTAGAAAAAGTTGTTGAAATTATTAAAAATGAACCCGGCGTTGTTCACGCTGAGGATTATCCTTACATGTGTTCTGAAGCAGGGCAGATGAAAATTTTGGAAGCGGTAAAAGAAAAGAACCTGACCGGTGTTGTTGTTTGTTCTTGTTCTCCCCGTATGCACGAAGCAACCTTCAGAAAAGCTGCTGAACGTGCAGGACTCAATCCTTATATGGTGGAAATCGCCAACATTCGTGAGCATTGCTCCTGGATTCATAAGGATATGGAAGAAGCTACTGAGAAAGCAGTTATTTTAGCAAGAGCTGCTGTAGCAAAAGTTAACTTAAACACTCCCTTACAGGCAGGGGAAAGCCGTGTTACCAAACGTGCGTTGGTAATCGGCGGCGGTATCGCAGGAATCCAAACTGCAATTGATATTGCAGATGCAGGATATGAAGTAGATATCGTAGAAAAAACTCCTTCCATTGGTGGAAGAATGTCTCAGCTTGACAAAACATTCCCCACATTGGACTGTTCTGCTTGTATCTTAACTCCCAAAATGGTAGAAGCAGCTGCACATGAAAAAATTAATATCTATACTTATTCCGAAGTAGACAAAGTTACCGGTTTCGTTGGTGACTTTACCGTAGATATCCGTAAAAAAGCAAGAAGTGTTAACAGTGATAAATGTACCGGTTGTGGCGTTTGTCAGGAAAAATGTCCTTCTAAAAAATCCTTAAACGAATTTAACAGAGGATTAAATACCAGAAGTGCTATTTACACTCCGTTTGCACAGGCAATTCCCAATGTACCTGTAATTGACCGTGAAGCTTGTACCAAGTTTAAAACCGGTAAATGCGGTGTTTGTGAAAAAGTTTGTCAGGCAGGTGCGATTGATTACAACCAGCAGGATGAAATTATAACCGAAAAATACGGTGCAATCGTAGTTGCTACCGGTTTTGATACCATTAAATTAGATAACTACGATGAATATGCATATAACCAGAGCAAAGACGTTATTACTTCTTTAGAGTTAGAACGTATTATGAACGCTGCTGGTCCTACCAAAGGTCATTTGGAACGTTTATCTGATGGAAAAGCTCCGAAAGAAATGGTATTCATCCAGTGTGTTGGTAGCCGTTGCTCTGATAACAGAGGTAAAAGCTACTGTTCTAAAATCTGTTGTATGTATACTGCAAAACACGCGATGCTGATTCGTGATAAATATCCGGATGTAAACGTAACCGTGTTCTATATCGACGTTCGTACTCCCGGTAAGAACTTTGATGAATTCTACAGACGTGCCGTGGAAGAATATGGCGTAAATTATGTAAAAGGTCAGGTTGGTAAAGTTGCTCCGCTGCCCAACGGTAAATTGTTGGTTCAGGGTTCTGACTTATTAGATAACAAACAGATCTTAAAAGAAGCAGATATGGTTGTATTGGCAACTGCAATCGAACCGGAAGCAGGTGTTCGTAAAATTGCAACTATGTTGACTGCAAGTATTGATACCAATAACTTCTTAACCGAAGCACATCCCAAGCTGCGTCCTGTGGAATCTCCCACAGCGGGTGTATTCCTGTCCGGCATATGTCAGGGTCCCAAAGATATTCCCGAAACGGTAGCTCAGGCAGGTGCAGCAGCAGTAAAAGCGATTGGCTTGTTGGCAAAAGATAAACTGACTACCAACCCCTGTACTGCAAAACCCGATGAACTGCTTTGTAACGGTTGCTCTCAGTGTGCAAATGTTTGTCCCTACGGAGCAATTACCTATGAAGATAAAGAAGTAAACGATCACGGTATCCGTGAAGTGAGAAGACTGGCTCAGGTTAACAGCGCACTGTGTCAGGGATGTGGTGCTTGTACCGTTACCTGTCCTTCCGGTGCTATGGACCTGCAGGGCTTCTCTAACAGACAAATTATTGCGGAGGTGGATGCGATATGCCGTTAAACGAAAACGAATTCAGACCGAAAATTGTTGCATTTTGTTGTAACTGGTGTAGTTATGCAGGTGCGGATTTAGCAGGCAGCAGCCGTCTTTCCTATCCCGCAGACGTAAAAATTATTAAAGTGCCTTGCTCTTGTCGTGTGAATCCTATGTTCATTTTAAGAGCATTTGAAAAAGGTGCAGATGGTGTTATCCTTTGTGGATGTCACCCCGGAGACTGTCATTATTCTACCGGTAACTATTATGCACGTCGTCGTATGACTCTGCTTTTCTCTATGCTGGAATATCTCGGCATTGAAAAAGGAAGAACCCGTGTAGAATGGGTATCTGCGGCAGAAGGCGTGAAATTCTCTCAGACCATGAACGAATTTGTGGAAACCATTCGTTCTTTAGGCAAAAACGTTAGATTGGGGGATTTACGATGCAAGAATTAGTAACCCGTGCAAAAGAGCTGTTAAAAGACGGCACCGTTGCCCGTGTGTTGGGATGGAAAATCGGGGATTTAGCATATAATCCTGAACCGGCATTTTTTGAAAATGAAGATGCGTTATCCGATTTCGTTTATAACGGATTCTGCGGTGCAAACTTAAGCAAATATATGATTGAAGCTTCCAAAAAGGAAGGCAAAACTTTAGTATTTTTAAAACCCTGTGATTCCTATAGCTTTAATCAGCTGTTAAAAGAACATCGTGTGGACCGTGATAAAGCATATATCATCGGTGTTGGCTGTAAAGGGAAATTAGATATTGAAGCAATCAAAAAACAGGGTATTAAAGGGATTGAAACCATCAAAGGCATCGAAATGACTGATGCTTGCGATACTTTGGCAATCTCCACTGTTTATGGTGACAAAACTGTTTCTTACGATGATGTAATGTTATCTCGTTGCCACTCTTGTAAAGGAAAAGAACACGTGATTTTTGACGAACAGATGTTAGAATCCCGTGATACTGCAACTGTAGACCGTTTTGCAGGTGTAGAAGAAATTGAAAAAATGTCTTCTGAAGAAAAATTTGCATTCTTCCGTAAGGAATTATCCAAATGTATCCGTTGTAATGCCTGCAGAAATGTTTGTCCTGCTTGCAGCTGCAGAAAATGTGTGTTCGACAGCACCAAATTTGATACTGCACAAAAAGCAAATGTGGATGATTTCCAGGAAAATATGTTCCATATTATCCGTGCGTTCCACGTAGCAGGCAGATGTACTGACTGTGGTGAATGTAGCAGAGTTTGTCCCCAGGGCATCCCGCTTCATTTATTTAATAGAAAATTCATCAAAGATATCAACGAGTTTTACGGTGATTATGTTGCCGGAGAAGATATCAATGCAGAAGCTCCCTTAACTCATTTCGAGTTTACCGACAGAGAGCCTAACGAAAGGGGATAATGTAGTATGTTAAAAATTGCTAAAAATAACTTACCGGCATTATTCCGGAAAATCAAAGAACAAAGAGAATTATATCTTCCCGTTCGTGCAGCTGATCAGGTAAACTATGCTGTATATACTGACGGCTGTGATGTAGCTTTGGAAACCTTAAAAACCGTTAAATCTGCCAAAGATGCATTCTTCCCCCAGAGTGAAACCTTATATACCTGTAATAAAGAAGATAAAAAATGGGCTATTACCCCCGAAGAACTGCAGAGTCAGGAATTTGTTGTGTTTGGAATCAAAGGCTGTGATGTGAAAGGGATTGAGGTTTTGGATAAAGTATTTTTATCCGAACCTGTTGATACTTTCTATAAAGCACGTCGTGACCATGGTATTTTAGTTGCATTAGCTTGTAACGAGCCGGAAGAAAGCTGCTTCTGTAAAGCATTCGGTATTGACTGTACCGACCCGAAAGCAGATGTCGCAACTTGGTTGGTAGGGGATTATCTGTATTGGAATCCTTTAACCGATAAAGGTAACGTTTTCACCGAAGCTGTAAAAGAATTACTGGAAGATACCGACGATTCCACTGTAAAAGCGCAGCAGGAAACCACCAAAGCTATCGTAGAAAAACTTCCTTATATGAACATTTCTTTGGATGGCTGGAATGGTGATGTATTAACCGAAAAATTTGAATCTCCCATTTGGGAAGAATTATACAAACCTTGTCTGGCTTGCGGAACTTGTACTTTTGTTTGCCCCACTTGTCAGTGTTACGATATCAAAGACTATAACACCGGAAACGGCGTTCAGAGATATCGTTGTTGGGATTCCTGCATGTACTCTGACTTTACCATGATGGCACACGGTAACAACCGTAACAGCCAGATGCAGCGTTTCCGTCAGAGATTTATGCATAAATTAGTATATTTCCCTGCAAATAACAATGGAATGTACTCTTGTGTAGGTTGCGGCAGATGTGTTGACAAATGTCCGTCCTCATTAAATATTGTAAAAGTAATCAAAGCATTTGCTAAGGAAGGAGGAGACAAATAATGTGCGATTGTAACTGTCACGAACATTACACCGAAGATACTTTAGTTCCGAAAATCGGCATTATTACTCACATTACCCAGCAGACTCCCGATGTTAAAACTTTCCGTGTGAACGCTCCGGAAGGCGGTAAACTGTTTGAACATCTGCCCGGTCAGTGTGCAATGGTTTCCGTTCCCGGTGTTGGGGAAGCAATGTTCTCTATCACTTCTTCTCCCACCAATAAAGAATATCAGGAATTCAGTATTAAAAGATGTGGTGTGTTAACCGATTATCTTCATACTATGGAAGTAGGTGAAGAACTGACCGTAAGAGGTCCCTATGGTAACAATTTCCCCGTAGAAACCGACGAATTAAAAGGTAAAAACCTGCTCTTTATTGCAGGTGGTATTGGTTTGGCACCTCTGCGTTCTGTTATCAACTATGTAATTGATAACAGAGCAAACTATGGTACCGTTGATATTTTATACGGTTCCAGAAGTATGGATGACTTGGTATACTTAAAAGAAATTCAGGAAGTTTGGGCAAAAGAAGAGGGCATTAACGTACATCTGACCATCGACCGTGAACAGGACGGTTGGGACGGTCATGTTGGATTTGTTCCTTCTTATTTGAAAGAACTCGGTTTTGAAAACAACAAAACTGCATTGGTATGCGGACCACCGATTATGATCAAATTCGTTTTGGCAGCATTAATCGAAATGGGCTTTTCCAAAGAACAGGTGTACACCACTTTGGAACTTCGTATGAAATGTGGTGTTGGTAAATGTGGACGTTGCAATATCGGTTCCAAATACGTATGTAAAGACGGTCCCGTGTTCCGTTGCGATGAAATCGACGAATTACCCGCTGAGTACTAATGCAGAAAGGAATGTTTAAATTATGGAAAATAAAGTAAATGTATTTTTCTTTGGCAAACGCTATCAGGTTCCTGCAGATTTAACTATTATGACTGCAATGGAATATGCAGGCTACACCTTAAAAAGAGGTTGCGGCTGCCGTCACGGTTTTTGTGGTGCTTGTGCTACCATTTACCGTATCAAAGGACAGAATGAATTAAAAACCTGTCTGGCTTGTCAGACTCAGGTGCAGGAAGGAATGTATGTTGCAAGCATCCCGTTCTTTCCCACTGATAAAAGAATTTATGATATCAATGAAATCAAACCCAATCAGCAGGTAATGATGGAATTATATCCTGAAATTTACAGCTGTATCGGTTGTAATGCTTGTACCAAAGCTTGTACTCAGGACTTAGATGTTATGCAGTACATCGCTCATGCACAGAGAGGCGAATTTGAAAAATGTGCTGAATTATCCTTTGACTGTGTAGGTTGCGGATGCTGTTCCACCAGATGTCCTGCAGGCATTTCTCATCCGTTGGTTGGTGTATTGGCTCGTCGTTTAACCGGTAAATACATTGCTCCTGAAACCGAGCATCTGAAAAGCCGTGTTGCTGAAATCAATAAAGGTGAATACGATGAGTTAATCGAACAGATTATGCAAAAACCCATCACCGAGATGAAAGAACTCTATAACACCAGAGAAATTGAGAAGTAAGGAGGAGAGAAATTATGTTTACAGAATCTATGCGTGAATCTATTAAAAAAGTAGAAGCTACCAGAGCGGAACGTATGAAAACCGAACCCAGAAGAATGACTGCGGAAGAAAAACAGGCTCTCCTTGAACAGTATCATCCCGACTACCGTAAGGAAGGTTTTGCTGAAATCAAAATTGGTCCCAACAAAGGTGAAAAAGCTCCTCTGGAACTGACTGATTTAATTCACTCCAACAGCCGTTTGTTAAACGAAAACATTGATTTATCCAAAGTAGATTATGATGTTGACGTTTTGGTTATCGGTGGCGGTGGTGCAGGTTCTTCTGCAGCAATCGAAGCTCATGAAGCAGGCGCTAACGTTATGATCGTTACAAAACTGCGTATCGGTGATGCTAACACTATGATGGCAGAAGGCGGTATTCAGGCAGCAGACAAAGAAAATGACTCTCCCGTTCAGCATTACCTGGATGCATTTGGCGGCGGGCACTTTGCAGCTCGTCCCGAACTGTTAAAACGTCTGGTTATGGAAGCTCCTGATGCAATCCGTTGGTTAAATGATTTAGGCGTTATGTTTGATAAAGATGCAGACGGCAGAATGGTTACTACCCACGGTGGCGGTACCTCCCGTAAGAGAATGCATGCTTGTAAAGACTACTCCGGTGCAGAAATTATGAGAACTCTGCGTGATGAAGTTATCAATCGTCAGATTCCTGTTGTGGAATTTACTTCCGCAGTAGAACTGATTAAAGATGACAAAGGTCAGGTTGCAGGTGCAGTTCTTCTGAATATGGAAACCGGTGATTTCGCAGTTGCAAAAGCAAAAACTGTTGTTATTGCAACCGGTGGTGCAGGAAGACTTCACTACCAGAATTTCCCCACCTCTAACCACTATGGTGCAACCGCAGACGGTCTGATTTTAGGCTATCGTGCAGGTGCTCCGCTTCTGTATCAGGATACCATTCAGTATCATCCTACCGGTGTTGCATATCCCTCTCAGATTTTCGGTGCATTGGTAACTGAAAAAGTTCGTTCCCTGGGTGCAATGCTGGTTAACAAAGACGGGGAAGCTTACGCTCATCCCTTAGAAACCCGTGACGTTTCTGCATCCGCAATTATCCGTGAATGTGCAAATGGCAAAGGGGTAGATACTCCCTTAGGTTCCGGTGTATGGCTGGATACTCCTATGATTGAAATTTTAGGTGGCGAAGGCACCATCGAAAAAAGAATTCCCGCAATGCTCAGAATGTACTTAAACTACGGCATTGATATGAGAAAAGAACCCATCTTGGTATATCCCACTCTCCACTACCAGAACGGCGGTCTGGAAATCGGCGGCGAAGGCTATACCAAAGCCATCCCCAACCTGTTGGTAGCAGGGGAAGCTGTTGGTGGTATCCACGGCAGAAACCGTCTGATGGGTAACTCTTTACTGGATATTATCGTATTCGGTAGAAATGCTGGTAAAGCTGCAGCAAGAAAAGCAAAAGACGTTGAACTGGGTGCTATGAATTTAGACCATGTTCAAGCTTACGCAAAAGAATTGGAAGCAGCAGGTCTTGCTACTGACAGCGTATCTCCCATGTTACTGCCTCAGTATGCTCGTCACGAAAGATAAAATTTAATAATGAATATGAAATTCCCCGGAGATTCTATGAAAGAAGCTTCGGGGAATCAATCGGAAAGGAAGAAAAATATGAGTTTATTCGGCGGTGTGATTCCTGTTACCGGTATCACCTACTTAATGTTCTGTATCTTTGCGATCTTATTTGTTGGTTACGCATTGGGCAGAATCACCATCAAAGGCGTTTGCTTAGGGGATGCAGGCGTTTTCGTTATTGCATTGTTATTCGGTGCATTCTTTTATCCCTCATTGGAACATCAGTTAGTGTTTAACGGCGTTGATTTTGGAGAAAAATCATTGGAAATTGTTGAAAGTTTAGGTTTGATTCTGTTTGTTACCTCAGTTGGTTTCATCGCAGGTCCCAAATTCTTCGGCAATATGAAGAAAAACTTTAAATCTTATGTGTTACTTGGTTTTATCATTATTTTAGCCGGTGGACTTTCCGCTGTTGGATGTATTTTTATGGGGAAAGCAATCGGATTTGGTGCAACCATTGATTCTTTAGATGGTTTCGTTGCAATGATTGTTGGTCTGTTGTCCGGTTCTTTAACCTCAACTCCTGCATTCTCTGCAGCAAAAGCAACCGTTGCTCCTGAACTGACCAGCTTAGTTTCCGTTGGTCACGGGATTGCATACATCTTCGGCGTAATCGGTGTTGTACTGTTCGTTCAGCTGATTCCCAAAATGGTTAAAGCTAATATGGACGAAGAACGTGCAAAATTAGTGCAGGGCGATGATGATTTAGGTAAGAAAAAAGTATTCACCGGAAAATTATTAAGCTTAGATGGTCACGGTTTTGCAGCATTTGCACTGGCAGCAGTGATTGGTGTATTCTTAGGTAGAATCAAAATTCCTATGTCTTCCGCTGGGCTGTCCGGAACTTGTTTCTCTTTGACTACTACCGGCGGTTGCTTACTGGCATCCTTAGTATTCGGACACTTCGGCAGAATTGGTAAATTAAATATGATGCCCGATCAGCATACCTTAAAACTGTTCCGTGAATTAGGTCTGGTTCTGTTCTTAGTAGGTGCCGGCGTTCCTGGTGGTGCTGACTTCGTTGCATATTTTGATGCAATGTACTTTGTATATGGTATCATTATGACCTTAGTTCCGTTAATTATCGGATATCTTTTTGCAAAATATGTGCTGAAATTGAGCCTGTTAAACAATTTAGGTGCAATCACCGGCGGTATGACTTCTACCCCGGCACTGGGTACCTTAATCGGTACTGCAGGTACTGAAGATGTTGCAGCAGCATATGCAGCAACCTATCCCATTGCATTGATTGCTGTTGTATTGGTTTCTCAGTTTATCATTATTTTATTCTAATATCTGAAAGACTTCATTAAAATGAGTTTTAATGAAGTCTTTTTTATTTGACAAATGTTGCCATATGTGTTACAATAATGTATAAGGTAATATCTAGTTTTATGCAAGATTTTTACGAATTACATTGACTTGAAATTGTAGGGAGAGGAGAAAATGAAGAAACGATTTGTTAAGATAACAGCAATCATCTGCTCACTTATGATTCTTTTGACAATGATGACCGGTTGCACCAATGTGGAGTTGTATCAAAAATATGGTTACGATGACGGCTTTCATTATAACGATGAGATGATTGGTCATGCGTTAAAATCTACGGTGGCACAAATCAGAATGACTTATAATGCTAAGGTTCGATATTCTCCGGTTACGCTGGATGAAAGTTTAGTTACCACCTGGTTCCTTTATGTGTTGGATGAATACAAAAATCATTATACCACCGACGAAATATTAGAATATGCAATCTCAATGGTGGAAGAAAATATTGCTGATTTCTTGGTTCTCAGCAGACAAAAAGAAGTGGAGATTGCACCGACGTATACAGGTAGTGGTGTTGTCATCAGTGAAGATGGATATCTTGCAACCAATTCTCATGTGATTTCTCTGACTGAAGAAGAAAAAAACGAAGTATATATGTCTGCTTTGTTAACAGGCGTTTATGAAGATCTTTTAAGTATTGTTGCTTCTCTTAAAAACTATTCAATGCAGTTGGATGAAGCACGTTTGGATGAATTGCTTGAGATTATCGCATTAGCTTCTATGAAGGATATGAATGTTATCAGTGAAAGTGCGATGGTAGAGGTGTATTTCCCAACTTGTGCAGGGGACACTTCTGAAGATGAAGCAAATCATTATGTTGCATCCGTTGTCGCTGAAGGTACTCAGATTGGGGACGATCGACTGACTCAGGACACCGCCATTCTGAAAATTGAAGCAAACAATCTTGTTGCATTGGCATTGGATGACACTTATCCGGCTCTCAATAGTAAAATTGTTTCTGCGGGATTTCCCGGAGTGGCAAATGAAGTGTTCAAAGCAACCGGAAGTGATGAAGCTAATTTGTCTTTGAGTACTTCAAGTGGTGCAATTTCCAGATTGACCCCCATCAAAGACTCCCAGTATCAAGCCATCGGTATTGACACAAACATATCAAGCGGTAGTAGTGGGGGACCGTCAGTTGATGATTGCTTGAGAGTAGAAGGGCTGAATACATACGCTTCTTCCGGCGATATGCGGTTTGCGAATATGGTTCCTGCTGAGTATGTAAGATTTTTATCGGATGAGTTTTCTGTTGGACAGGATGCCGTTTCTAAAAACTTTTTAACAGGTCTGCAGTTGTTGCAAGATGGCTATGGATCATCGGCATTAGAATGTTTTGAAAACGTGAAACAGGCAAATCCTGATACTCCGTATATTGATGCTTTAATCGGTCAGGCAAAAAGCACCCCGGAAAAGAGTAATCCTATTCATTTTCTTGAGGTGACAGTTCGTTCAGTGGTAGCTTATGTAACCAATTTCCTTGATGTGATTTTTTCAATGATTCCTTCGTATGAATCATAAGATTTTGTTGCACCATAAAATTAAGATTCGTTTATATGATTTGAGAAAAAACTTTACCAAAGTCTGCTTTGGTAAAGTTTTTTTATTTGACAAATGGAATGTTTCTGTGTTATAATATGCTAAGAAGATTATTGGAAAATCTTTTGATTATTATCGTTACTAATCTGAATGATTGGAGCAGACAACCATGGAAAATTACAAATATACAATTTTAAACGAAAATGATATAAAAGAAAGATATTCGTCCGAAATCAGCGGAATTTCTCCATTTTGTGTAGGGATTCCTCTGATTGACAGTTCAGATAAAGCAATCGAAGAGGTTTACTATTATCGTTGGCACAGCTTTTGTAGTCATATCAAGCAAACACCGCTTGGGTATGTTGTTACTGAGTTTACACCGGAGGTTTGTTGGGGCGGTATTTATGGGACTATTGTTTGCGGAGCGGGACATCATCTGTATGAAGGCAGATGGTTGCATAATCAGACGCATATGAATGACTATGCACGTTTTTGGTTCAAATCTGAAGCGAGTCCGATGCAGTACAGCACCTGGTTTTCGGATGCAATTTATGGAATGTGCAGTGTAACAGGTGATTTTTCTCTTGTGGAATCTCTTTATGAAGCCTTGAAAGAAAACTACGAAAACTGGAAAAAAAGACTTAGTTTTTCTGAGAGTGCAAATCTTTTGTATCAGGTTGACGATTTTGATGGTATGGAATATTCCGCAAGCGGCAATGGTTGTCGTCCTTCCGTTAACTCATATCACTATGGGGATGCGGTCGCTTTATCTAAAATTGCGGACAGACTTGGTAAAACCGAAGAAAAAGAATATTTTGAAACCGAAGCAAAAGAGCAAAAACAAAAGATGGATTGGTTGCTTTGGGATCATGAGGCATCTTTTTATAAAAATAGAAAAAACGGATATTGGCTTTGTGATATTCGTGAACTGATTGGATATCTTCCCTGGTATTTTAATATGCCGGACGAAGATAAAAACGATGCTTGGAAATTTTTAAATGATAAAAATTATTTCTATGCACCCTATGGTCCAACGACTGTAGAACAGAACTATCGGGATTTTATGAGAGCGTTTCCTCATGTTTGCTTATGGAATGGACCTTCTTGGCCCTTTGCAACAGCTCAGACTTTGACCGCTCTTGGAAACTTCTTAAATAATTATAACCAGGATGTTTTAGCTAAAACAGATTATTTTAATTTATTACATCTATATGCAAATTCTCAGTACGACATTAATGAGGCAGGGGAGAAGGTTCCCTATGTAGATGAAAATCTGGATCCTTTTACCGGGGAGTGGTTGACTCGTAAAAATATCAGAGAATTAGGTTGGGATGAAATGCAAAGAACCAGAGGTGCTCATTACAATCATTCCACTTATTGCGATTTGGTGTTAAATGGTCTGGCAGGAGTCAGAGCCAGAGATGATGAGAAAATTGAAATTAATCCTCTGTTTTTGGAAACTGATCTGGACTATTTTTGTGCTGACGGAATTTTATATCATGGCAAATATTTGACGATTTTATGGGATAAAACCGGTGACAGATACCAAAAAGGTGCAGGTTTTAAAGTTTATGTTGACGGGGATTTAAAATTTGAAAGCCAAACAATTGAAAAAATTATAATTTAGTTTTGGGTTGGAAGATATAACCTGGGAAAGAGGTTTTGAATGGATATTTCATTAATGATAGGACAAGCGCTTGGAGTTGTTGCAGTTATCTTAGGCTTTATTGCTTATCAGGTAAAAAACGATAAACAACTACTGTTGGTGCAGTTGATGATTTGTGCAGTGTTTTCCGTACACTATTATTTATTGGGAGCAATTCCGGCAGCTGTGTTAAACGGTGTGGGCGTTGTTCGTAATATTGTTTATTTTCACAAAGATAAAAGTTTTTATAAACCGAGATTGTTTCCCATTTTGTTTGCTTGTATTATGCTTGTGTTGGGGATTTATTCAGCCAACGGAATACAATCTGTTTTAATTATTTCCGGTTTGGTTATTAATACGGTGTGTTTATCCTTTAAGAATGTTCAGAATGTTAGAAAAAGTGTGTTGATAACTTGTACATTGGTTTTGATTTACGATATTATCGAACATTCTTATGGTGGAATCGTTTTTGAAACAATCTCTATTATTTCTGCAATTATCGGATTGATACGCTATCGCAAGAAAGAAGTTAACACAACCGTTAATTGATGGTAAGACTTTATTTCAAACATAAGAAGGAGAACATTTTATGCAGAGAGAAAAATTAGGTAGTCGACTTGGATTTATTTTAATTAGTGCAGGTTGTGCTATCGGAATTGGGAATGTATGGAAATTCCCGTATATTGCCGGACAGTATGGTGGCGGATTATTTGTTTTAATTTATCTTGTTTTTTTATTACTAATGGGTGTTCCTGCATTGACCGTTGAGTTTTCATTGGGGCGTGCAGCAGGGAGAAGTCCTGTAAAATTATATGACGCTTTAGAACAACCTGGGCAAAAATGGCATTGGCACGGGTATGTTGCAATGGCAGGGAATTACCTGTTGATGATGTTTTATACTGTGGTTGCCGGCTGGATGTTGCAATATTTTGTACTGACGGCAAAAGGTGCTTTTTCGGGAATGGATGCAGCTGCAATCGGAGGCGTTTTTAACCAGGTTTGCGCAGATCCTGTTTCTTTGATTATATACACCGGTATCGTCATTATAATCGGATTTTTTGTTTGTTCCATCGGTGTTCAGAATGGTTTGGAAAAAGTAACAAAATGGATGATGCTTGCACTTCTTGGTATTATGATTGTATTAGCGATTAACAGCATCTTTTTAGCCGGCGGACAAGAAGGTTTGGCCTTTTATCTGTTACCTGATGCATCGAAAATTCAAGAACACGGTCTTATCAATGTTATTGTTGCGGCAATGAATCAGGCGTTTTTCACTTTAAGTATCGGTATGGGTTCTATGGCGATTTTTGGAAGCTATATCGGAAAAGACCGATCCTTGATGGGAGAATCATTAACCATTTCATTACTTGATACTTTTGTTGCCATTGCGTCGGGGCTGATTATCTTTCCTGCATGTTTTGCGTACAACGTGAATGTAGAAAGTGGACCTCCGCTCATTTTTGTGACGTTACCTAATATTTTCAATCATATGGCAGGAGGAAGAATTTGGGGAAGCTTCTTCTTTATCTTTATGAGCTTTGCTGCACTTTCCACCGTGTTTGCAGTGTTTGAAAACATTATTTCCTGTACTTTGGATTTAACAAACATGAGTCGTAAAAAAGCTTGTCTTGTGAACGGAATTTTAATGTTTGTTCTGGTAATGCCTTGTATTTTAGGATTTAATCTTTTAAGTTTTATTCATCCTTTTGGACAAAATTCCAATTTGATGGATTTGGAAGATTTCTTGGTTTCTAACATAATCTTGCCGGTAGGTTCTCTGGTTTATATTATCTTTGCAGTTAACCGGAAGGGATTTGGCTGGGATAAATTGACCCAAGAAGCAAATACCGGAAAAGGTTTAAAACTTCCTAATTGGATGAAAGGATATATGACCTATGTGTTACCCACAATTATTTTTATAATTTTTGTTTTGGGTATTATCAATTATTTCAAATAAAAAATTAAAAAAGGAGTGTTTGATGATATGGAAATTTTCTATCGAAGACCTATATGTATTTTCCTACCCGGGATAGAAGTATATCTGACAAGTCACTTCTTTCAAGGGAGCCATCGTCCCCCAAGAAAGCATACACATCCATGTTATGAGATTGTTTGCACCAGACGAGATGGAGAAGTGTATTTTATCATCACTCCACCTTTGACGGAACATGTCTCTAAAACGAAAGTCAGTGGTCGGATTTGCTCGTTTTTGTTCAGTTTTACGAAAGATGAAACAAAAGATATTTGTCAGATTATTTCAAAAGTGAACCGTGAAATTGAAGTTAAAGATACATTTGATGGAATTTCAAGAATTGAATCTGTTTTAGATGCGTTGACTCACAAGGGATTTGGGATGGATGAACAGATAAAAGCAGAGTTGCGATTGTTTTTTGTTAAGTTGGCTCAGCTGTTTTATTCGGAAGGCGATGCTGTTGGTGTATCTGTTCAAACATTAGATGACGAACGAATTGCGCTTTTGGAAGAGTTTTTCAATGTTCAGGCGCGAACAGCTGATTGCAGTAAACAACAACTTGCTGCAAAAATTGGTGTTTGTGAACGACAGTTAACCAGAATCTTAAAAGAAACGTATAACAGCACTTTTTCCACAATACTTCTAAACTCACGAATGAATATGGCGCAGGCGATGTTAATGAGCGGAAACACTACATTAGAAGAAATTGCCGAATCTGTCGGATATACTTCCGTAGCATCGTTTAAAACTGCATATAAAAATTTCTTTGGTGATTACCCAAAACATAAATAGGACATTTTTTTATTAAATACTTCCTGTTTATACACTTGTTAATTATAATAAATTATGATACAATAATTTTAATATCAATTTTAAAATGAAAGGTGAGACGTACACTATGGCAAGCAATCTTTTTTCAATGGAAAACAAAAATGTGATTTTTACCGGCGGTACCGGATTTTTAGGTAGCGCAATGGTAAAAGCATTACTGGATCACGGCGCAACCGTTTTTGTTCCTGCAAGAACAGACCGTTACGACGAATCTTTTGATGTTTATAAACAAAACGGGAAACTGATTTTCTCTTCTTATGATTTAAGTGATCCCGAAGCAATCAAAAAATCGTTTGCAGAAGCAATTTCTTTATTAAAAAGAATTGATGTTTTGGTTAACTGTGCAGTTTATCCGCCGAAACCCATTGACGGTAAAATTGAATATCGTCTGGATTCCACTCCCGATCCTATTTGGGAAGGTATGATTGACGGTATTTTACACTCTGTATTCCGTTGCACCAGAGAAATTATTCCGCACTTTAAAGCAAACGGCGGCGGTAACATCGTAAACATCGGTTCTATGTATGGTATTGTTGCTCCTGACTTTGATATTTATGGTGACAATATCGACTGGAATCATCCTGCATACAGCACCGGTAAAGCCGGCATTCTGCAGTATACCAGATATTGTGCATCTGCTTTAGCACGTCATAATATCCGAGTAAACAGCTTAACTCCCGGTGCATTCCCCAATATCGGACCCAAAACTGATATGGACTTTATTGGAAGATTAAGTGCAAAAGCTATGTTGAAACGTACCGGTAAACCAGAAGAATTACAGGGAGGTATCGTTCTGTTATGTTCAGATGCATCTTCCTATATGACCGGAACCAACATTGTGGTTGACGGTGGTTTAACCAACTGGTAAGAAGAGAACAAGACAACAAGGAGATAAGAAAATGAATCAAACAAAAATTTGTGTTGTAGGTATTGGTAGTATCGGCAGACGTCATTTAAGACTGCTGGCTGAAAGAGATGATGTTTTGTTGAGCGTGGTTGACCCCAGCCCGGCAAGTAAAGATTTTATGACAGAAAATTATCCGGACTTAAATCTGTATGCTTCTATGCAGGATGCAATCGCAGCTGAAAAACCGGATGCTGCTTTAATTGCAACTCCGCATCAGATGCATTCTAAAATGGCGATTGAAGCTTTGGATGCAGGTTTACATGTATTCTGCGAAAAACCCATGAGCGACACCATGGAAGACTGTGTGAAAATGCTGAATCGTGCAAAAGAAAGCGATAAAGTATTTTCTGTTGGCTTTATGTTCCGTTTCGACCCCTTCATCCGTAAAATGAAAGCATTGGTTGATGAAGGAAAACTTGGTAACATTGTTCATTTTACCAACAGATTTTCTTCTCATAACATTTTATTATGTTCTGTAACCAAACATCAGGAGCATACTCCTTATTCATTGGCAATGGATTGTATTCACGATAGTGATTTATTGCATTATTTCACCGGTTCTGTTCCGGATTATGCATATACCAATGCTGCAAAGCTTGGTGATATGGCACTGTCATCTCCCCAAAATTCCATTGATACTCTGTATCGTTGGGAAGATGGAAGTATGGCTGCTAACTGTCATTTTGACTACATTCAGCATCCTCAGGTACATGCGATTGAAATCGTTGGGGACAAAGGTTATGTAAAAGGAAACTTTGATACTGCAGAAATTATCTTTGGAACCATCGACGGCAAAACTGAAATTATCGACGGAACTCGTGTTTTTGAAGATGTATATCGTGCACAGCTGGATCACTTCATTCGTGCAACTCGCGGTGAAGTTGAACCTGAAAACAAACCGGAATCTGCAATCATTTCCACACTTTTGATGGAAGCGCAGAAAGAAGCCGGTATTCAGGGCAAAGAAGTAAGCATTCGTGAAATTGCTAAAAAATACGGTTTTGACTATTAATTCCTAAAAAAATAACTCTTGGTTTGTAACCAAGAGTTATTTTTTATAATTGGGATTCGATTGAAATCACAGTTAGTATTTGCTCTTTTACTTGAAATTTAATTTCATATTGACTATATTTAATACCATAAACTTTGTCATCATCCTGATAAGAGGGTCTTGGATCGTGAGATAACACGGAAACAATTTCTTGTTGCAAACTTTCGGGCAAATTATTAAATTCTTCTGATTGGATTCTTACTTCAAGTTTACGTTCTGCCAAATGTTCAGTAAATCCGCCTATAGCATCGGGAAAACTGTCTGCATAGGGAAGATAGGGTTTGATATCATAAATAGGCGTACCGTTTAATAAATCGGCTCCGCAAACATATAAAACAGGTCCATCTGATTTTGTAAATTCAATTCTCTCCAACTTCACACAGGATAGTCCGATAGAGTTAGGGCGATAGGGGGAACGTGTTGCAAAGACTCCGATTCGTTTGTTTCCACCTAACAGCGGAGGGCGTACGGTAGGTGACCAGTTATCTTGCTTGGCTTCTGAAAACTGCCACAGAATCCAGATGTGAGAAAAGTCTTCCAGTCCTCGAAATGCTTCCGGAACCCGATATTTTTTTTCAAAAACAATCCGACCTTCGTTTTCCACCAATCCACTTTGACGGGGAATTCCAAATTTTTCGGTATATTTGGTTTCGATTTTTGCAATAATTTCCATTATCATTCCTCTTTTTAGGATAGAAAAAGCTACACGGTTAGGGTGTAGCTTTTTCTTTGTTATGGTACGCCTGATGCGATTCGAACGCACGACCTTCAGAGTCGGAGTCTGATACTCTATCCAACTGAGCTACAGGCGCTCATTCATAGCTGTTATATTTTACACTATTTTAAAACATTAGTCAATAGTTTTTATGAAATTATGAAAAAATCAAAAAAATCAGGAAACTTTTTTTGTTACCTATTGTCAAATTGTGTTTTTTATGGTATAATGTTTAGCAAAATATAGATTCTAAGGAGAAAAAAATGGACGTCTTTGGTTTAACACTCAAACAAATGTTAACAATGTTCACTTTGATTTTAGTGGGCTATGTTCTTCGTAAGAAAACCGACCTTGCAGAGAATGCTGATAAAGTAATTGCAAAATTGGAAACTTTTGTTTTCGGTCCCGGTTTGTTATTATATGTGCAATCCTCTCAATGTACAATTGAAGCATTTAAAAATGATTATGTGCTTTTATTATATGGGTTGGGGATTGCTGTATGTGCGTTATTGCTTTCATATCCGCTTTCTCGTCTTTTTGTTCCGAAGTCAAAAGGAGATACTAAGAAAGAATATTCTCGTAATATCTATAAATATGCTTTGACTTTTGGTAATTACGGGTTTATGGGCATGTTTTTGATTAAGTCTGTATTTGGCGAAACAATGCTGTATAAACACACTTTGTTTACTTCTTTGATTGAAATGGTGTGTCTGGTGTGGGGAATGTATGTTTTGGTTCCAAAAGACCAGAACGATTCGTTCTTTACAAACTTGAAAAAAGCGCTCACAAAACCTCAGATTATTGCGTTATTTGTTGGGATTTTCCTTGGATTAACCGGATTGTCCAAATATATTCCTTCTTTTGTGTCCAATGCTTTAAAAAGTGCAGGGGATGTGTATGGTCCTCTTGCTATGATTTTGGCAGGGGTCATTATTGCAGGTTATGACATTAAACAGGTGTTTGCCAATGCAAAAATATATGTATTATCTTTCTTCAGATTGATTTTGTTGCCTGCATTAATTATGTTGGTATTAACCCTTTTGGGAACACCCAAAGAAATTATGACTTTGGCGTTATTTACTTTCGCAACTCCCATCGGATTAAACACCATTGTATTTCCTACCGCCTTTGGAGGAGACCCGAAAACAGGTGCGTCTATGGTTATGGTTTCCAGCACATTGTCTATGATTACTTTACCTTTGATGTATCTTGTGTTTGTGGTTTGGCTATAATTTTATAGGAATTTGATATAAACGGAGCATAACAAGTTTTGATTTGTTTGCTCCGTTTGTTGTAGCTTTATATTATTTTAGAATGATAATAAACTAAATAAAATATTTTTAACCAAGGAGGAAGTTTCAATGAAAAAAACAGTTGCAGACATTGTGAAAATGATTCAGGAAAATGACATTAAAATGGTGGACTTTAAAATGGTTGACATCAACGGGCAGTTTCGTCACGTGACTATCCCCGCAAGGAATTTTTCTGAAAAAACATTACAAAACGGTATTGGATTTGACGCATCCAACTATGGATATGCTGTGGTAGAAAAAAGCGATATGGTTTTTATTCCTGATCCTGATACTGCAATGATTGACCCGTTTTGTGAGATTCCTACATTATCTATGACAGGAAACGCAATGATTATTGATAGTCCAAAAAATCGTCCCTTACAACAATATCCCAGAAATATTGTACTTGCTGCAGAGCAATATTTGAAAGACAGTGACATTGCAGATACGATGTTAATTCTTCCTGAATTTGAGTTTTATTTGTTTGATCAGGTAGGTTGGGAAGTTTCGCCTAATTCAGTTGGTTTTTCTGTGGATGCTTCTCAGGCACATTGGAATAGTTATCAGGAAGGACTTGGAAATGTGGTTGCAAAGCAAAAGAATTATCACATTGCCAAACCTTTTGATACTTCTTACGAAGCAAGAAGTGAAATGTGTATGCTGATGGAAGATGCAGGGATTCGTTTAAATTATCATCATCCTGAGGTAGGTGCCGGTGGACAGTTTGAAATTGAACCGGAACTTGGTAAAATGTCAGAAATGGCAGATGCAACTATGATGATTAAGTACATCATCCATAATACAGCAAGAAAATACGGAATGTCAGCTACCTTTATGCCGAAGCCCATTATGGGAGAAGCAGGGAATGGTATGCATGTTCATATGCTGCTGTTAAAAGACGGAGAGCCTGTATTCTCCGACGATAACGGTTACTCTCATTTAAGCAAAGAAGCTCATTATTTTATGGGTGGTTTGTTAAAACACATAGCATCTTTGTGTGCCATCACCAATCCCAGCACCAACTCCTTCAAACGTCTGGTTCCCGGCTTTGAAGCACCGGTTACTGTAGGCTATGCAACTTCCAACCGTAGTGCAGTTATCAGAATTCCTGCTTATGCAAAGGAACCCAAACTTCGTCGATTTGAGCTTCGGAATCCTGATGCAACCTGCAATCCCTATTTCTGTTATGCCGCAATTTTGATGGCAGGCATTGACGGCATTAAAAACAAAATCGACCCTCATGAAAATGGTTGGGGACCCTATGATATGAATTTATTCCACTTACCCGAAGAAGAAAAAGCAAAATTAAAACATTTGCCCACTTCTTTGGAGGAAGCATTGGATGCGTTGGAAAAAGACCACGACTATCTGACTGCAGGCAATGTATTCCCGGAAGAACTCATTTGTAACTTTATTAAATCCAAACGTGCAGAGGTGAGTGAACTATCAAAAATTCCGCATCCTGCAGAATTTGAAAAATATTATAATTTATAAAAATAAGAAATGGCTATAGCAAAATTTATTTGCTATAGCCATTCTATTATTGTGTTAATTCTTCCAATGCGGTATTAAGCTGTGTATCTTCAAAAAACAGGGTTTCTAATAATGCATTTTTGATTCCTTGCTGGGTTGTGTAATCACAGACACCATAGGGGTATAAATTTGTTTTTTTCTGGAATGATTTCACCGCGTTAAAAGTATCTGTATCAAAGATATCCGTATCATTCAACTGGTAGTTTAGTGTTTTTAATGCTGTTTTTATGTTTTTAACATCTTCACCGGTATCACCCACACGCATCACTCTTGCAAATGTAAACCGGGGGATTTCTTCCTCTGTGAGATGATAGCTTTTATTAAACACTGTTAAATCCGGCTTGATGCCAATATAGTTGATTGATGTTTTGTTGGGAGTTAGATATTCCGCAATGGTATATTTAAAATATCCACCAAAGAAGGGAAGGGGAAAGAGGTTTTGTACAGTCCCTTTTCCATAAGTAATCTCACCGAAAACGTAAGCTCTTCCGTGATCCTTTAACGCACCGGTCACCACTTCGGAAGCACTGGCAGTATATTCGTTAACTAAAATAATCATTTCTCCGTCAAAAAGTTGTCCGGATGCATAATAAGTTTCCTTTAATTCTTCATCTTTGGGTTCAACGGTAACAATTTCTTTTCCTTCTTCCAAAAATACACCGGCAACGTCAATGGCACCTGACAATACACCACCACCATTGTATCTTAAATCCAAAATCAGTTTATCTACATTCTTACTTTTCAACTCTGTAATTGCAGTTCTCAGTTCGTCACCTGTGGTGGTAGAAAAATTGGTGATTTCAATGTAGCCGATGTTGGGATAATTGGTAAAAGTGGAATAAGAGAGAGAAGCAATTTCAATCAAATCTCTAACGAGAATCATATCATAGAGATTGCCTGCAACGTCTTCAAACGTAATAACAACTTCCGTTCCGATTTCCCCACGAATATAGGTTAAAGCTTCATTTAAGGACATTCCTTCTAACGATATTCCGTCAACTTTTACGATGGCATGTCCGACTTGAACGCCCATTTTTTCAGATGGAGATCCGGGCAGAATATTCACTACATAAATTTTGTCATTTCGCATTTCTACGGTTGAACCGATACCGCCGGAAGTCCCCATCAAATCGGCTTCCACTTCCACTGATTCTTCGGGGGAAATATAGTCCCCGTATTCATCAATAGACTGTGTGAAATATTTTAGTGCTTTCTCATATTCTTCGTCTGATTCTCCGATCAGCTTCATTAGCGTATCTAAGAATAAATCTACGGTATCAACATCTGCTTTTGCATTGGTTACTGCACTAAAATAGATATAGCGCAGTAATTCTTTTTTATTGTTCATGCTGATTGCATGAGCAGAAAAGGGAAGTGCCAATACAATGCATAATGCGAGAAGAAGGGCTGTCAGCCTTTTTTTCATTTAGAAAACTCCTTTCTGTTACATGGAGTCAGGAGCTTCAACTCCTAAAATTGTCAATGTATTTTTAATTACATTTTTAGTAAGCATTACCAAACCGATTCTTGCCTGCATGAGAGCTTCATCATCAATTTTAACACGGCAAGCATTGTAGAAAGAGTGAAAATCGGCAGATACATCCAATACAAATTTTGTGATTTTTGAGGGGTCGTAGCTTACAACTGCTGCTTCGATTTCTTCGGGTAACTGAATCAGTTTTTCCATCAGTATTTTTTCTTCTTTTTCTTTTAATAAAGTAAAGTCTCCCTGATTGTTGTATGAAATATTTTCTTCTTTTAATACTCTTAAAATACTGGAAATTCGGGCGTGTGCATACTGACAGTAGAACACAGGGTTTTCATTGCTCTGAGATACAGCTAAGTCCAAATCAAAATCAAAGTGGCTGGAAGGCTGACGCAGATTGAAGAAGAATCTTGCGGCATCTTTTCCAATTTCATCAATCAAATCGTTTAATGAAATTGCTTTCCCACTTCGTTTGGAAACTCTGTAGGGTTCATTATCTTTGATCAAACGAACCAACTGCATTAAAATAATGTGAAGCTTGTCTCCATCATACCCCAATGCAGAAAGTGCACCTTTTAAACGTTCGATATGACCGTGATGGTCCGCACCCCATACATTGATGAGCAATTCGTTTCCGCGTTCAAATTTATCGGCGTGATATGCAATATCAGCAGCGAAATAAGTGGGAATTCCGTTGGTACGAATTAAAACGTCATCTTTTTCGGAACCGAATTTGGTGGATGCAAACCAGGTTGCATTATCCTGATCATATGCAAGACCTTTTTCTTTTAATTTTGCAATTACTTCAAATACTTTATTTTCCTGATGAAGTTTGCTTTCTCTAAACCATACATCGTAGTTAATTCCGTATTTTCCTGTATCTGTAACCAATGCATTTAAGTTTCTTTCCAAAGCAAAAGCAACGAATTTCTTTTTGCGTTCAGTAGAATCCATATCAATATAGTCATCAGAGCCATATGCTTCAATAAAAGCTTTCATGGAGTCAATGATATCTTCTCCGTGATATGCATCTTCCGGGAATTCGATGGCATCTTCACCTTTCACAAGCTGAATAAATCTTGCTTCCAAAGAAATACCGAATTTTTCAATTTGGTTGCCGGCATCGTTAACATAGAATTCTTTGGTTACATCATAATTTGCCCAGGAAAGAATATTTGCCATACAATCGCCGATTGCACCGCCTCTTGCATTCCCAACGTGCATCGGACCGGTGGGATTTGCGGAAATGTATTCCACATTTGCTTTTTTACCGTTTCCTACATTGGTTTTCCCGAAGTCATCGCCAAGTTCCAATGCAGTTTTTGCACTGTTTGCATAGAATTTTTCTTTTAAATAAAAATTGATGAATCCGGGACCTGCAACTTCACATTTTTCAATATCGGTTTCCTCGATATCCAAATGGCTGATAATAATTTCAGCAATTTTTCTGGGATTATTTTGCAGAGCTTTTGCGTTTCTCATTGCAAAATTAACAGAAAAATCACCGTGATTGCGATCTTTCGGAATTTCAATATCGGATATGTATTCACCAAGTTTGGGGAGATCTCCGTTCATAAATGCTTCTTTATAAGCACAAAACACCATGTTGTTGATGGTTTCTTTCATTTCTTTTAAAAAATTTCTCATTGTTTTTTTATCCTTTCTGTTTATTTGTGTTCCTTTAAGTGGATGGAAAGTTCGTTATATTGTGAGATTAAATCGTTTAAATATATCCCATAGGAAACATCTAAACTTCCACCATTTTCGGTAATATCTACTGACAAATTATCAGCGAAAACACCAACTGAAAATGCTCCGTAGGGAGTTTCATATTGTCCGGTGTGTTTTTTGCCTTGTTCAAAAATAAATTGTGTGTTACTGCTTCCGTATCGCAATAAAGTCACTTTATCATTTTCGATTTTTAAAGTGGTTTTTGAAGGTGTATCATTGCCCGGCATTTCAGTATCACAAAAAGTAACATAGTATTTATCATTTTGTTTTACCAATTCTGCATTGGTAATAAATTCAATCTGATCTTTCTCTTCTTCTAAATTTTTCATATTGCTTTTAAAGGTTAAAAGCATACTTTTTTTGATAGGTTTTTTCATCCTAAAACCTCCTTTTTGAAAAACTGTGTTTAACTGTTAAAAAAAGATTAAAAAACTTAAAAAGTTTCAATATCGATTTTAGTTACTCCGGATGGAATTTGTTTTTCTAAAAACATTCCACCAAGATACGAAAATTTTTCCACGTCATCACTTACAAAATATCTGCAGGTTCCCGTAACGTCAGTGTTAGAAAGCAATCCGTTTTCAGCTAACATTTTTTTTGCATATTGAGCAGTCTCGTATCCTGCGTTGATAATTGCAACATCGCTTCCCACAATATCGGTAATCACTTTGGTTAAAAGGGGATAGTGGGTGCAACCTAAAATAATGGTATCAACATTTTCTTCCATTAAAGGGGCAAGATATTCTCTGGCGATAATATAGGTTGCTTCGCTTTCCAAGTATCCGTTTTCCACTAGGGGAACAAACATCGGACAAGCTTTTTCAAACACAGTAAAATTCGGGTTAATATTGGTAATCCCTTTTTTATAAGCACCACTCTGGATGGTGCCCGGAGTTCCCAATACACCGATTTTTTGATTCTTGGATGATTTTGTTGCAGCAAGACAAACCGGCTCCAACACTCCGATTAAGGGAATGTCAAATTCGTTGTTTAAATGTGGAAGTGCAACCGAACTTGCAGTTCCGCAGGCAGCAATAATTGCTTTTACATTATGAGTTGCTAAAAAACGAATATCCTGACGGACATATTTGATGATGGTATCGTTGGAACGGGTTCCGTATGGAACTCTGCCGGTGTCCCCAAAATAAACGATGGTTTCATTAGGCAGAATATTTACCAATTCTTTTACAGCGGTCAAACCACCCAGTCCGGAATCAAATACACCAATGGGTCTGGGGTCGAAAGAATGCATTGAAATCACTTCCTTTTTATTGAGCTAATTCAATCAATTTATCCAGCAAATCTCTGTAAGAGATGCCCTCGTTTTTCATCAGTAAGGGATACATACTTTGTGCAGTAAATCCAGGAATGGTGTTAATTTCATTCAGATAAATCGCACCTGTATTTTTATCAATGAAAAAGTCGACACGTGAGAACCCACTCAATCCTAACGCTAAAAACGCTTTTTTAGCATAATCTTTGATGATTTCTTTGGTGCTTTCAGGTAAATTAGCAGGAATTTCCAAATGATTACATTGGGTATTGATATATTTGCTGTCAAAATCATAAAATTCACTTTCGGTTGAAATTTCACCGGGAGCAGAAACAAAAACAGTTTCATTTCCCAAAACAGCACACTCGATTTCACGACAATCTATGTATTGTTCCACCAGAACTTTGCTATCAATACGAAAAGCGTTTTCCAAAGCTTCTTTTAACTCTTCTTCCTTAAATACTTTAGAACAACCAACCGAAGAACCTGCATTTGCAGGTTTTACAAATAAGGGTAATGACATTTCATTTTTTATCTTATCCCAATCATCATTTTTGTTAAGATAGATTGCAGGTACAACCGGTATCCCGGCTTTTTCAAATATAGTTTTGGAGACTGCTTTATCCATCGCCATCGCAGAGGAAAGACAGTTTGCACCTACCCGTTTGATTCCGGCAAGCTGTAAAAGTGCCTGAATCATTCCGTCTTCTCCGTTACTACCGTGTAAGACAGGGAAGCATACATCAATGGGAATTGTTGTGATAGAATCATTTTTCAATACTAACAATCCACGTTGTTCTTTTGAGGGTGAAATAACAGCAGTTGCTTCAATTTTGGAAATCCAGTTTCCGCTTTTGATATCTTCATTTGTACAATCATCGGAAATGAGGTACCATTTTCCGTCTTTTGTGATTCCGACTTTAGTGATCTGATAGCGAGAAGAATCAATTTCATTTAAAATATTAGCGGCAGAAATATTAGAGACGTCATGTTCAGGGGATTCACCGCCAAATAAAATTAATACATTTTCCATAAGAAATTCCTCCTCCGGTTACTTTTGAATGATATTGCTGTATAAATGTGAGGGAGATACCTCTGAAATATCACTGACTTTCTGACTGGTAAACATAGTGTTTTGCAAAAACACCAATGGAATATGCGGGATAGTTTCATAAAACTCATCGCATAAACGCATATATTCCGGTTGTTTTAATTCCAGTTTATCAGCGGTTCCAAATTTTTTCAGATAGTTTTCATATTGATTTTCTACAGGTGCCGCAAAGGTTCCACTAAAGAAATTGGTGGGATCCAAATCATATCCGATATTGGTAGTAATAAGATAGAAATTGTGGATTTGTTCTGCATAAACTGCCGGAAATTCTTCTTTGGTTACATAGTGCACCCGTAAACTGATTCCGATTTCTTTAAAATCGGAAACCAACTGTTCCGAGATGGCTCTTTTGGTGAGATCATCAATGGTTAACAGGTCAAACACCAATTCTTTTTTTTCATCATTTTCGTATATTTCAATGATGTTGTTATTATCGACATCGGAATAGCCCAATTCGCTGAGTAAGCGTTTTGCTTCTTCGATGTTTTGTATGTTATCTTTGGATTCATTATATGCCCAACTTCCGGGTGGGAGTGGCAGATAGGTGCTTTGTGCATGGGTCATAAAAATGTCGTCTTTGATTTTATCTCTGCCGATTGCTTTGTATAAAGCTTTGCGGAATTTTTTTTCCTGAATGTGAGGAGAATTGTAATTCAGCGAAATAAAGGTATATTCATCAGTGATATAATCAAATTTAAATGATTCATATTTTGTAACTGATTTCAACCCTTCATCGTAGAACGCAGAATAAAAGATATCAAGCATTCCACTGCTTGCCAGTGAACGTGCAGTTTCACGGTCAGGAATTAAAGAAACTTCAACAGTTTTGATATCGGTTGAAAATTTCTGATGATAATTTTTGTTTTTTTCTAAAATAATTTGTTTCCCTTTTGTTTGTGACGCAACTTTATAGGGACCGGTTCCGTTAAATTCAAAATTCGGTTGACTGAGTAACTGTTTTTTGCAAAGAATCGGGAAGGTAAGCTGGAGTTTTAAATTTGGGGTAAGATATGCTAAATCAAGTTGCAAAGTGTAATCGTCAATGACAGATACAGCCTGAATGTTCCGAATATTGTGACTGTAGTATCCCGGATTTTCCATCAGAAACGAAATGGTTGCTTTCACATCGTGAGCACTCAGATTGGAACCGTCGTGAAACACAACATTGGGTTTTATGAACAGGAGAACGGAATATCCTTCATTTTTAATTTCGTAACCTGCAGCTAAATTTTCTTCTGCCTCAAATTTTGGTGTTATGGTATATAAACTGTCATAAATCAATAGATTCATCTGTTCGTTATAATTGGTGCGAATCATCAGAGGATTTTGTTCTTCTGTTCCATATGCACCAATGGTAATTTTAGATGTATTCACATTCGCATCCGTCACGGATAACGGTTCATTGTTTGGAGTATCGTTTTGATTTTGACATCCGCATAAAATTGATAAGAGAAGAAAAAAGCAGATACAGTTCTTTATGATGTGACTTCTCAATTTTCTAACTCAACTTTCTGTTTTCTTTTAAAATCTTTGTTTAATAAAAGCCGCCATTCGACCGGCTGCTTCGCCTTCGCGACGGAAAGAATACAAATCTTCCTCACAAACTGTACACAGGTCGGAAACAGCAATGTTTTGTTCTGACACACCTTGACACATCAGTTGAATAGTCACAGCTTTTTTTAAATCCAGATAGTATTTTTCGTTTTTGATGATTCCGATTTCATTGCCATAGCGATTGGTCATATCCACAAATAAATCTTCACTGACCTCAAAATGGCACACGCCGATGGAAGGACCAACGGCACAAAGCAAATCTTTGGGATCACATTGATGGTCATCAATCAACTGTTTCACAGCTTTTCCAACAATGTTTTTTTGAGTTCCTTTCCATCCGGAATGAATGGCTGCTGAGATTCTTTTCTTGGGGTCTGCGATTAAAACAGGGACACAATCTGCAAAGAAAATTAAAACTGCAAGATCTTTATTTTTTGTAATCAGACCATCAGCTTCTTCGTATCGTTGTTCTTTTAAAATTCCTTCGCCGCCATAAGTTTCGTCAACGGTTAAAGTAATGTCGCTATGAGTTTGTCTGGATTTTACTGCCATATCCGGAGTAGAATCCATAAGCTTTAAAACATCTTTATAGTTTTCTAAAATAGAGTTTTCGCTATCGCCACAATTTGTTCCGAAATTCAACTCTTTTGTATCGAAACTGTGTCCGTGACGTTTTGTGGTGAAAATGTTATAAAAACCTGCCTCGTATAGTTCGGGGACAGTGTAATATTCAATATTATTTTGTTTTTTGAAAACGAATTTCATTTTGTTCATCCTTTTTTATTCAACAGTTTCAAAAGTGCATTTTGAAAGGTCGATTGAGATTTGTTGTTTCAAGGCTTCAATGCTTGAAAATTTTCGTTCTTTTCTAATGTATTTGTGAAATATAATTTTTATTCTTTTTTGGTAGAGATCACCCGAATATTGCAAGATATGAGTTTCAATGACGGGAGATTTTTTTCGTAAGGTGGGAGCATATCCAATGTTGGTGATACTGTTATATTGCTCGTTTTCAACCACAGTTGTTGTTTGATATACGCCAAAGGGGAGTGGGGGGATGTTTTTTGGTACTTTGATGTTTGCGGTGGGATATGAAAGTAAACTGGTTCCGGCGGAGTATCCTTTTTGCACCGTGCCAATCACAGAAAATGGTTCAAACAAATACTTATTTGCAAGTTCAATTTTCCCATCTTGTAACCATTGACGGATTCTGCTTGAAGAAATGGGAAGATTCCCTACATAAACAGTTTTTACAACTACGACTGAAAAGCCAAATTCTTTTCCTAACATTTCTAAGGTTTCACAATTACCGGACTGCTCTTTTCCAAAACGAAAATTTTCACCAATCACAACAACTCTGGCTTGAAAATTTTTGTGTAAGTACTCATAAACAAATTCGTTGCAACTTAAGTTTTTGACTGCATCAGTAAAGTCAAGTGTGGTCAAAAAGTCAACTTCTAATTTTTTTAGTGATGTTTTTAGTTGAGCTTTTGAAGAAATAGCTGATGCACCTTTGGTATTACAGCTGAAATTACAAATCAAACTTTTGTACCCGTTTACTTTTGCAATTTCTTTTGTTCTTTTTATGAGTTGTAAATGGCCGGTGTGTAATCCGTCAAAGTTTCCGATAGTTACAACTGTTTTTTGTTGGGAAACCTTTATTTGTTTCATTCGCTTGTATCTCCGTTGTGAAAAAATGTTGTTTTAAGCTTTAAAAATTTTTGCTCGAAAATTTCCATTACTGCAAAAAAATGATCGTCTTGATTGTAAACACGAAACCGTTTGCCTTCTTCGGTTTCATCAGCTAACCCCAATCGCTTCAGATCAACACGAATTCCGTTTTTAATCAACTTCTCCAAATGTGGAGATACCGTTAGCTTGGGATAGTCTACAAAAGCCGTATCAATAGGGTGTAACAGAGGCTTGATGGAATCCATATTTTCCAGTTCCTCTAAAGTGTAACAACGATTGGAATCCGTTGAAAACTGCCCGGATTGAACCCGTTGCAATTCTGTCATAATGGCACCATAATTTAATTTTTTTCCAATATCATCAATTAAGGAACGAATATAGGTTCCTTTGGAACATTCAACATAAAAAGTAATGGTACCATCCATAATGGAATTGATTTCTAACTGTAAAATAGAAACCATAACCGATTTTCTTTCAATGGTTTCCCCTTTACGAGCCAATTCAT
Organism: Clostridia bacterium; assembly: GCA_045638525.1. Lineage (GTDB taxonomy): Bacteria > Bacillota > Clostridia > UMGS1840 > UMGS1840 > SIG452. Next base: position 98,229 of record JAZUBQ010000005.1, on the reverse strand, counting down.
AAAGTTTTTTTCCATCAATTTTTTTTGCGGAATACATCGGAGGAGTTTGTGCGTATTGTCCGATAAAAGAAGAAAAGACTTCTCGGATTTTATCTTCTGATATTTCTTTTTTGGGTAGGGGGGTAATTTCCCCTGTGTTATCCAATGTATCAGAAACAAAGCCTAATTTCATCGTAGCAAGATAGGCTTTGTTTCCGTTTGTGATGTAATCTGCGGCTTTGGTTGCATCACCGATACAAACAACCATTAAACCGGTTGCCATAGGATCCAGGGTTCCGGTGTGACCCACTTTTTTTGTTTTTGCAATGCGTCTTACCCGGTATATCACATCGTGAGATGTTGGACCTTTTGGCTTATTGACGAGTAGATAACCATTCATAAATTTTGTCCTTAATTTCTTGATAAGAGAGTGTTGTTTTGAACCCTGCTGCTCTCATATGTCCGCCACCACCAAACAGATTTGCCAGTTCATTAGCGTTATATCGGTCGTTGGAGCGAACGCTTCCTTTGATAAATCCTTTTTCACGTTCCGTCAATAAAACTGCACATTCCACTTCTGAAATATTTCGGAGTGCTGCTGATAACCCGTCTGTGTCATCTGTTGTAGCACCGAGGGTTGTATAAGTTGTATAATCAATAAAACCGATGACGGCGGAATATTCCTTGCTGTGGGATAACGTTTCAAACAAGTGAGCATAAAGCTTGCTGTATGTTAAAGATTTTTCCTGGAAGCTAATTCGTACAATGCTGTTTCTGTCAAAAGAATAATTTAGCAAATCAGCGACAATTTCGTGCGTTTTTTTTGTAGTGTTCTGGAATAAGAAACCACCGGTATCAGTTAAAATTCCCGTATAAATTGCTGCTGCAATTTCGCAATCGCAGGGGATATTCCATTCTTCCAGCAAGTCATACACCATTTCACAGGTTGCTGCCGCATCCGGATTTACAACATTGATTTGTCCTTCTTTAGGGTTGGAAATGTGATGATCAAAAAAACAAAGATTTTTTGGTGGAAGATACCTAACACCGGTTCTTTTTTTGTCGGCACAATCAGCTAAAATCACCAGGTCATACTGTTCATCCGTAGCTTCTTTGACTGAAAAATATTTTTGTAAATGGGGAAAACGGGCAGGGCAGAGCTCCTCTAACAAGCAGTCTGCCTCTTTGCCTAATTTTCCAATGATTTGTTTTAATGCTGCAACCGAACCCAAAGCATCACCATCAGGGGAACTATGGGTTAAAATTAAAATACGGTCACTCGTTAGAATTGCATCTTTTAATAAAGCGATATTATTCTTCATGATATTCTAAGCTTTCCATCATTTTTAAAATTCTGTTACCTTCTTCTAAGGAGTTGTCGATTTCAAAGATAAATTCCGGTGTTACCCGAAGTGAAAGGGCAGATGCAATTTCTTTTCTGATAAAGCCTTTTGCACTGTTTAATCCTTTTAATACATCTTTTTTTGCAGACTCATCTCCAAAAACGCTGATATACACTTTACAGAATTTTAAGTCTTTGGTAACATTGGTTTTCAAAACGCTGACCATCCCACTGATTCTGGGGTCTTTTAACTGACGCAAAACAGCAGTCAGTTCACGTTTTACTTCTTCGTTCACACGTTGTTCTCTGTGACCTGCCATCATATACCTCCGAACTTATTGTTTAATTTCTTCCATCACGAAACATTCGATGATGTCGCCTTCTTTCAAGTCGTTGTATCGGTCAAAGCCCATACCACACTCATAACCGCTGGCAACTTCTTTGGCATCGTCTTTGAAACGTTTTAAAGAGTTCAATGCACCTTCGTAGATTACTACGCCGTCACGAACAATTCGAACTTCAGAGTTTCTGACAATTTTACCGTCTTGTACATAACAACCTGCAATGGTGCCAACACCACTTACTTTAAAGGTGTTACGGATTTCAGCATGCCCCAAAATATTTTCTCTGAATTTGGGAGCAAGCATACCCTTCATTGCAGCTTCCACTTCTTCGATTGCCTGATAAATAACTCGGTACAAACGAATATCAACATCATTATTTTTTGCAGATTCCATAGTTTTATTATCGGGACGAACATTGAAGCCGATGATTAAAGCGTTAGATGCAGATGCCAACATAATGTCCGACTCGGTAACGGTACCAACACCGCCGTGGATTACTTTAACACGAACTTCATCGTTAGACAGTTTTTCCAAAGAAGCGGTAACAGCTTCTACAGAACCCTGTACATCTGCTTTTACGATCAGATTCAGGTCTTTGATTTCGCCTTCTGCAATCTGAGAGAATAAATTGTCTAAAGTGATGGTTTTTCTCGAGTTGAAAATTGCTTCTTTTTCATTGAATTTTCTTTCTTCTACCAGTTGTTTTGCTTTTTTCTCATCGTTTACAACTTTAAATACATCCCCTGCAGTGGGTGCTTCGTTCAAACCGAGGATTTCTACCGGAACAGAAGGTCCTGCCACACGGATTGCTTTACCTTGGTAGTCATTCATTGCTCTTACTTTACCAACACTGGTACCTGCAACAACAATATCACCTGCATGGAGTGTACCGTTTTGTACCAGAATGGTTGCAACGGGACCTCTGCTTTTATCCAGTTTTGCTTCAATAACAATACCACTTGCTGCTTTGTCGGGATTTGCTTTTAATTCTTTTAATTCAGCGATTAAAAGAACGGTTTCCAAAAGCTTATCAATGTTCATTCTGGTTTTTGCGGAAACCGGAACACAAATAGTGTCACCGCCCCATTCTTCGGGAACCAAACCGTATTCAGTTAATTCCTGACGGATTTTATCGGGATTTGCAGTTTCTTTATCCATTTTGTTAATTGCAACAACAATAGAAACATCAGCTGCTTTTGCGTGGTTGATTGCTTCTACGGTTTGCGGCATAATACCATCGTCGGCAGCAACAACTAAAATTGCAATATCAGTTGCTTTTGCACCTCTGGCACGCATTGCAGTAAACGCTTCGTGACCGGGAGTGTCAAGGAATGTTAAATCGTTATCACCGATTTTAACTTTGTATGCACCGATGTGCTGGGTGATACCGCCTGCTTCTGTGGAAGTAATATCAGTATTACGGATGGTGTCCAACAGAGAAGTTTTACCGTGGTCAACGTGACCCATAACAACAACAACAGGAGGTCTTTGTTTTAAATCTTCGGGACGATCAGCTTCTTCGTGGAATAATTCTTCTTCTAAAGTAACGGTAACAATTTTTTCGACCTGAGCACCAAATTCTTCTGCAATTAAATAGGCAGTATCATAATCGATAATCTGGGATAAAGATGCCATTACACCAAAGCCCATCAGTTTTTTGATAACTTCGGTACCGGTTTTCTTTAAACGTTCTGCCAATTCACCGACAGAAATTTCATCCGGAATTTTTACTTTCAGAATTTCGGGTTTGATTACAACCGGCTGTTTCTTTTCTTGGTTGTTTTTGTTGAACTTATTATTGGAACGTTCAAAACGCTGGTTTTTGCCACCTTTTTTGATTTTCTGTTTGGAAGTGCTTTCGGTAGCATAAATGTCGGTACCCTGCATCATTTCTTCGATTTTGGTGTCATCCAGACGGGATTCATCAATGGTATTCTGACGGGTATCAATATGACGAACTTTCTTTTCGATGGGTTTTTCAATCACTTCGATGATTTCTTGTTCGTTTTTCTGTTCTTCTTCGATAGATTTTTCATCTTTCTTAGGTTTAGCTTCTGCTTTTTTCTCAACGGCATACATAGAAAAATCTTCAACCTGATTGGAGAAAATTACTGCATCCAGTACCAGGTCCAGTTCTTTTTCATCTAAAGAGCTGCTGGCGCTGCTTTTACCTTCAATCCCTAAGTTCTTTATGATCTCCATTATTTGTTTGTTTTGTAAATTGAATTCTTTTGCTAATTCAGATATTTTCTTTTTCTTCAAATGAACTCACCTCTAATATTCCTTTTTTAAAATTTTCATGATTAACAGATAACACACCGGTTGGTTTTGTTCCGATTGCAAATGCTATTTCTTCCATGGTACAAGGGATAGTTATTACTTTAACGTTTTTGCAGTTTTCTCGAATTTTCTGCTTTGTTTTTTCGTTGAAATCAGAAGAAAATATAATGAGTTTGGAACGGGATTTTTTTATTTCATCCAACACGGCTGTCTGTCCGTAAGTAAGCGATCCGGCACGTCTTGCCAGTCCGAGTAAGCTTAAAATTTTATTTTGCATGAAAGGATTCCTCTTGAAATTTTTTAAGCTCTTCATAACACTGTTCCGTTACTTTTGTTTTATAGGAACGGTGAAAAGCATTTTTTTTCATTACCTGTTCGATACAACATTTGTCATTGCAAACATATGCACCTCGACCATCCAAACGCTGTTTATGATCCAGTTGGTAGGTATCATCCTGAAATTTTGCCATTCGCAACAATTCGTTTTTCGGGCGAATTTTCTGACAGGCAACACACTTTCTTGTGGGAATATATTTCATTGTTTTGTCCTCTTAAACAGCTTTGATATCCACTTTATATCCGGTCAGTTTTGCTGCCAGTCTTGCGTTCTGACCTTCTTTACCGATTGCCAAGGAAAGCTGATCTTTATCTACAATAACATTGCAAATTCTTTCATCAGGATTTACGGTACAGCTGATAATTTCAGCAGGGGAGAGTGCTTCTTTAACAAATTCTTCCGGATTTTCACTGTATTTTACAATGTCGATTTTTTCACCTTTTAATTCTGCTAAAATGTTTTCTACACGCATTCCTTTCGGACCGATACAAGAACCGATACAGTCAACGTTTTCATCGGTAGAGTAAACTGCTATTTTAGTTCTTGCGCCTGCTTCTCTTGCAATGGATTTAATTTGAACAACTCCGGTAGCAATTTCGGAAACTTCCTGTTCAAATAAACATTTTACCAACATCGGATGTGAACGGGAAATTACAATCTGAGGAGCTTTTCCTACGATTTTCACCTGAACAACATAAATTTTGATTTTGTCGCCGTGTTTGTAGGTTTCGCCGGGAATTTGTTCCTGAGGCGCTAAAACAGCTTCGGTTCTGCCGATGGAAACCATAACATTTCCTTTTTCGATTCTTTCCACAGTACCGGTTACTAAACTTCCTGTTTTTTCGGTAAATTCAGAAACCATCATTCCGCGTTCAACTTCTCTGATTTTCTGAACTACAATACCTTTTGCATTCTGGGCTGCAATTCTTCCGAAAGTTTTTGGGGTAACATTAACATTTACGGTGTCACCAACGGAAACAGCTTTTGAAATTTTCTTTGCTGCTTTAAAATCAATTTCCAATTCAGGATTGGTAACTTCTTCTACTACAGTTTTTCTTAAAAACACAGCAGCATCACCGGTTTCGCGAGAAACGGTTGCAATAACTTCTGCAATGGGGTTATAGTCTTTTTTGTAAGCGGTAACCAGTGCATTTTCCATTGCATCGATTAAGATTTCTTTTTCGATACCTTTTTCTTTTTCCAAAAGATCCAGTGCCAATAAAAATTCTTTGTTCATAGTTTTCTTTTGTACCTCCAATGTATAAGATATAATTTTAATAAACGATTATTTAGCTTTCAAAGCTTCAGTAATGTCAAAAAACAGCTTTGAAGATGCAACTTTATCCTTTGTGAATTCTAACAATGTTTCATTGCAGGATAAATAAATGATGTTATTTTCATATTTTTCCAATGTACCGATAAAATTTTTAGTTCCGTCAATGGGTGCGTACAAGGAAACTTCAATTTTTTTACCCAATACTTTTTCGAAATGCCACTCTTTGGTCAGTTTTCTTTCAGCTCCCGGAGAGGAAACTTCGAGTTGGTATGCAGTCTGAATCAGATTTTCCTGATCCAACGCTTCTGATATGCTTCTGGAAATTGTTTCACATTCGTCAATATTGATACCGCCATCTTTGTCAACATAGATGCGCAATACCTGATTTTTTCCTTCTTTTTGATACTCAATATCATAGAGGAAACAACCATTTTCTTCAGAAATCTTATGAGCAAGTTCTGTTACGGCGCTTAAAATATTTTTTGCCATAATTTACTCCTTTCGGATTGTGATGTTAAAAACAAAAGAGTGGGAAACCCACTCTTTTAATAGCCATATTACTACTGTGCCTATATTATAACATTATATGTGAAAAAAATCAAGCTTTTTTATAAAAAAATTTTAAAAAAATTATTTTTCTAAAAATTTGCAAGAAAGGTAGACAAAATCATAAAAAAATGTTATAATGCAGGAGATTAATTTGCGTTTGTGAGGTGATTTCTGTGATATCCAAAACCGAAATTACTGTTCGATATCAAGAAACTGATCAGATGGGGATTGTTCATCATTCGGTTTATCCTGTATGGTACGAGGTTGCCAGAACAGAATATTGCAAAGCTCTGGGGATGCCGTATTCCAAAATGGAGGAGGCAGGGCTTATGATTCCTATCTATGAAATACATTCGAAATATAAAGCACCTGCACGGTATGAGGACATCATCACTGTGGAAGCTCTGATAAAAAACATAACGGAATATCGGGTAGAGTTTTCATATCGGATTTTGAAAGATAATGTTTTGATACATACAGCCGGTACAACCCATGTTTTTGTTGGAAGTTCGAATTTTAAGCCGATTAATATCAAAAAACATTTCCCCCAAATTTATACTATGTTGGCAAATTCGGTAGAAAAGGAGAAAACAATATGAAAAAAACATTTACAGTCATACTGTCATTACTTTTTCTGATGTTATCAGCTTGTTCTGTTGGGGAACAAGGCAAAACCATTCAAGGAGAAGTCAAGATTTATACAGAGGATACTACTGTTTTGTCTGAAATGGTAACGACTTCCAAAAACAATGCAGAGGATGTTTTGATTGAGGCTTGTCAAAAGCAGAAAATTCCGTATACATTAGAAAGCAATTTGTTTGATAATTTTGGCGGAATTGCATCAACAAAAACAGATGGATGGATTTTATTTGTGAATGGTGAAGTAGCACAAACCGGTGCTTATCAAGTGATGTTGGAAGATGGCTTTTTAGTTGAATTCCAATATGTGAATTATGATACGATATTCGGCGAATAAGATTATTTTATCAGTAAAATTAAGAAAGAGGTAGACTATGGGATTATTTCGTGCACAACTAAAAGAAGGAAAGGGCGTTTATAAAGAAACTATGCGTCCCATCCGACCGTTATATTTTTTCCAGATTTTCGGACGGAAATTTTGGAAAATGATTCAGATGAATCTGCTTTATGTCGTTATGACATTACCGATTTGGGTTGTTGTTGGACTTTTGGTGTTTAATGATAGCTTTATTAGGAATTTATCCGTAGAATTTCTGGGAAGCTTTTTGTATATGTTATCGCTGGTTTTTATTATATTTTCGTTCTTAATCGGGCCGGCAACTGCGGGAATGACATATATTCTGAAATCCTTCGCTACAGAAACTCCTGTGTTTCAGTTTTCGGAATTTTTTGAACAATTTAAGAAAAACTTTAAGCAAAGCACACTTTGTTCATTGATTACAGGCTTCTTTTTATTGTCCTTCTCCATCACCTTAATGCATGGAGATACGGCTATGGTCGGAAATTCGAAAACCACTTTAAGTGTGATGCGATTGCCACTTTTTATGGTGAATTTGATTCTTGTTTTTATCAATTACTATGCATATTCAATTATGGTAATGTTTCGCTTGAAATTTTCGCAACTGATGAAAAATTCCTTTATATTTGCATTGGCAAAATTACCGCTTAACTTATTGATTATTTTTATTGTCGGTCTGGTTTCCTATTTTGCGTATCGGTATTTGGTCATCGGTTTTATATTAAATATTGTAATTTTGTACGCTTTTTGCGGATTTTTGGTGGTATTTTCCGTCTATCCGACGATTGAAAAGCATATGCTGATTCCGGCACAAAAATTAGAAAATGAATCGCAAAATAAATTGGAGAACGAAACATTATAAAAGGAGAGTAAGAGAAAATGAATCAAAAGAAATTCGACACATTTCAAGGAAAAGATGTTCTTGTAACTACATTAACCAATAAAAATGGTTGTACTGCAGAAATTTTGAACTTCGGAGGAATTCTGCGTTCTTTATCAGTTCCTGATAAGAATGGCAAGTTTTTAGATGTGATTATTGGTCATAATGAATCTGAAACATATTTTAATGACGGAGCATATCACGGCGGTTTGATCGGCAGATATGGTAACCGTATTGCAAAAGGAAAAATCACAGTAAATGGAGTTGATTATCAACTTGCACTGAATAATAACGACATCCATCATCTTCACGGAGGAGATATCGGCTATTCCAGAAGATTTTGGAACATTGATGCCGTAACCGATAACAGTATTACCATTTCTCTTTTGGATGAAGATGGAACCGAAAATTATCCCGGTACCGTTTCTGTTAAAGTAACCTATACCTTAACAGATGAAAATGAACTGAAAATTGAATATGAAGCTGTTAGTGATAAAGACACTTATTTTAATCCTACCAATCATTCTTATTTTAATTTGTCCGGTTATCAGGGAGGTCCCATCACAGATCATCTTGTAAGAATTGCAGCAGATTATTATACACCTACTGATGCTGATTTGATTCCTACCGGTGAGATTCGTTCTGTTGCAGGAACACCGTTTGATTTCAGAACACCAAAAATGGTTGGTCAGGATCTGGCTTGCGACGATGCTGATTTGAAAAACGGTAATGGATACGACCATAATTTTATTTTAGGGGAACCCAACGAATATAAAGAAAACGCTTGTGAAGTTTACGATGAAAAAAGCGGAATTGTGATGAAGGTATCAACCGACCTGCCTGCTGTACAATTTTATATCGGAAACTTTTTAGATGGAACGTTTACCGGCAAGGATGGTCAACCTATCCTTAATAGAACCGGGTTATGTCTGGAAACTCAGTATTCACCGGATACTCCCAATCAGCCAAACTTCCCGTCTTGTATGTTAAAAGCAGGGGAACGCTTTTATTCAGTCACTACTTATTCCTTTGATATCCGTTAATTGAAATAGATTCTTAATAGATGAAAAAAACGCTTGCAAAATTTGCAAGCGTTTTTTTACTATGATAACACAGGTTGTTTCTTTATCTTGATATAAGTTTTTATATAATTGACAAACGCCAGAAGTGATACCGCTAAAAACGCAACAATAAAGCATATTTTGGCGGGAACCGGAATAAACGGACGAAAGCCAATCATCGTGAAAAACAGTAAAAAATAAACAAAGGAAGCCAATTTTCCAAAAAGATTTGAGCCCAGTACAATTTTTTTCTTATATAGGAGTATTGCACCGATCAGCATTAAAATCTCTTTGATAAACAAAAATATGGGAATGATAGCGAACATCGGTTCTACAAAGGTAATACATACCGAAACTATAAATTGAAGAAGTTTATCTGCCAACGGATCTAAAAATTTACCAATATTGGAACCTGCAGAATATCTTCTGGCAATGTATCCATCAACAATATCCGTGAGGGATGCAAGCGTATAAATCGCCAATGATGAGCTATGCCATGAGCTGTGATGTTGTTCGTGAAAAAAAACAGGAATAAAGACAAACGCCATCAAAAGTCGTATAATTGTTAAAATATTCGGTATAAAGCGAATCATATCATTCACCTAATCTGATTAGTATGTAAGAACTTCTGCTAAATCAACCAATTCGTTATCAAATTCTTTCTTCATAGACAGTGCTTCTACGATATCCAAATCAACAATGTTAGTGTCTTTGTATACTACAACACGATTGGAAATTCCTTCCAGTAATAAAGAAACTGCCTTCAGACCCATTTTGGAAGCAATGACTCTGTCTTTTACAGAAGGAGAACCACCTCTTTGGATGTAGCCTAAGTTGGAAGGACGGGTTTCAACGCCGGTCTGTTTTTCAACATTTTTTGCGATAAATTCAATTCCACCAACGCCTTCGGCTACAACAACGATAAAATGTTGTTTGCCTTTTTCGGTAGTTTCTTTGATTTTATCAACAATATCATTTAAATCGAATTTCTTTTCAGGTAACAAGCAAACTTCAGCACCGGTTGCAACGGCAACGTTGATTGCCAGGTAACCTGCATTTCTGCCCATTACTTCAACAACACTGCAACGATCGTGAGAAGAACAGGTTTCTCTGATTTTGTCAATTGCATCACATGCGGTGTTTAATGCTGTGTCAAATCCGATGGTGTAATCAGAACAACCAATATCATTATCGATAGTGCAGGGGATACCAACAACGGGGAAACCGTGCTGAGATAAATCCAATGCACCACGGAAACTTCCGTCACCACCTAAAACTACCAATGCATCAATACCTGCTGCACGTGCATTTTCAGCTGCTTTCTGTACACCGCCGGGGGTTAAAAATTCTTTACAACGAGCGGTTTTTAATACAGTACCACCACGATTGATGATGCCGGAAACATCACGATATGTAAGTTCTTTCATATCGTTTTCCAACAAACCTTTATATCCATTGTAAATTCCGATTACTTTTTTACCGTAATGTAATCCTGTTCTGACAACGGCTCTTAACGCTGCGTTCATGCCGGGAGCATCGCCGCCGCTGGTTAATACTCCGATTGTTTTTATTTCTTTTGCCATTTTTATCTTCCTCTCTTATGGGATTATGTTATCTATGATGTCTAATTTTAGATGTAGGCATCAAAAAACGCCACTTTACTATTATATACATTCTTTTCAAAAAAATCAACACTTTTTTTACATTTTTTGAGAAATTTTTTGTTTTTTTTTATGCAAAAAATACTCTTATTTGTTATAACACCTCTAAAAATTGTACGTTAATGTTATATGAATTCAGAAAGTATTTGATTGCGTAAGAGTCGGTCATGCCTGCCATAAACTCTAAAATTTCTTCGTCTGACTTTTTCTCTTCTTTTTGTGCTTCGTATATGTGATAAAAAAATTTTTTTACCGTTTCATCTTTTTTTGTAACTTTTTCATTGAAATACAAGCGTTCAAACATAAAGTTACGCAATTTTTTAAAATGAGCATCAATTTCTTCCGACATCTTAATTTCATTTTTTCCTTGACTGGTGACAATCATATCACGAATCATAGTATCTAATCTGTCATTGGAAGTGTTGCCTAAAACTTTTCGAACATCGGCGGGAATATCTTTTTCAGAAATTAAACCCAAACGAATTCCATCATCTAAATCTGAATTCAAATAAGCAAATTTGTCAGCATATTTTACAATTCTGCCTTCTAATGTGTAGGATTCTTCACCGGTTTCTATGTTGCTGTGTTTTAAGATACCGTCAACTACTTCTTGTGATAGATTCATTTTTTTTGCCAAATGTGCACTGTGTTTGTTATGAGAAAAACCGTTAAAGATTTCATTCAACACATTTTCACCTGCATGAGAAAATGCACAGTGTCCGATATCGTGTCCCAATGCAATTGCTTCGGTTAAGTCTTCATTCAATCGCAAGGCTTTTGCGATTGTTCTCGCAACTTGGCTCACTTCCAGTGTATGGGTAAGACGGGTTCTGATATGGTCGTTATACTCAAAACTCGAAAACACTTGGGTTTTATGCTTCAGACGGCGAAATTCTTTGCTGTGAATAATACGGTCACGGTCTCTTTGAAAACAGGTTCTCAGTTTGTCATCTTCCATTGGTTCAAACCGTCCTCGTGAATCCATACTTAAGCACGCAAAAGGACTCAGTATCCGTTTTTCATTTTCTTCGGTCATTTTTCTGATGTTCATAATTTCCATAGTCGCCTCCATAGTTTGACAGTTCTTGTGCCAAAGAATATATTTCATTGCAATATAATTCTTTTTTTAACTGAGGATTTTGGAAAATCTCTTTTTTTGATATCCTGCTGTATATCGTTACCGAAGCAGAGTCTTTTATACTTTTTATATATTGCTGTCCTGTTTTTGTCAGTGCAAGAACTCTGGTGTAGCAGGGGAGTTCATCTGACTGATGCAGGTTCAACAAAACCGAATACAAAGCTCTGCGAATTCTGGTTTCAGGATATCGCTTACATTTGATGGAATTTACCATTTCTTCAACTGATGTTTTATCCCGATGTTTTATCAGCCGGTTTTCCAGACCTTCTGACATATTGTTGATTTTGGATACATCTTCTTCGGTAGCAGTCAGCAACCGATATCGGAAAAAATTGATTAAAACTTCTTCGTTAACCGGAACACTATCCGGAATTGCGGGTACATACTCAGAAACATCATTGCCGTTTTTTAGTAATTTACGCAAGTAAGATGCACTCGCGAATTTGCCGGAAGTTACGTCGGAATCGTGTTCTACTGATTTTCGTTTTACGGTGTAAGGCTGAATGGTTGAGCCAAGATTGGAGAGGGCTCTTAAATATTCTACCCCTAAAATGTTATTGGGTTTTCTCAAAATGTCTGAATCCGAAATGGCTTTTGCATATGTGATGCCGCTTTTCATTTGTTCTTTGGCAGAAGTAATGTTTTGAGGAATTACAGATTGCAATGCAGAAATATCTCCGCATTCCGAGCCAAAACAAAGGTAATCAATCCCACCCAGATTATGAAACAACGATACACCGTAGAGCGCATAATATTGAGCGGAATTTAAAACAAATTGGGGCGGAAGCTCAAAAACAACATCAACACCGTTGTTGCAAGCAATTTCAGCTCTTTGATACATATCAAAAATAGCAATTTCTCCCCGTTGCGTATAGTTGCCGCTCATCACAGCCACAACACATTCCGCCCGGAGTTCTTTTTTTACGGTATCAATTAAATATTTATGCCCGTTGTGAAAAGGATTAAATTCCGAAATGATTCCGACGGTTTTCACTTACAGTTCCTCCCTTATTGAAAGGAAATCAATTTACGGTTTAAAATCATATATTCTAATCCGGAGTATACCGTGAATATTAACATAATCCAGCTGAAAATTTGTCCGTACGGCAGACAGAATATCTGACAAAGATAGTCTTCCAATAAGATTGTGATAACAGCAGCGATTTGCGAAACAGTTTTTAATTTTCCGCTCATGGAAGCTGCAATTACAGTACCTTTTCCTGCAGCAACCAATCGGATCGAGGTTACAAGAAATTCACGGGTGATTACAACAATGGTGATAACAGGACTTAATTTTCCCTGAGCTACAAAAATGATGAATGCGGAAATTACAAGGATTTTATCAGCCAAAGGGTCTAAAAATTTACCAAAATCGGTAATTTGATTATATTTTCTGGCAATATAGCCATCTAAAAAATCGGTTACGGAAATCAGTAAAAAAATCAGTGCAGCAATCAGCTCACGGTTCATTCCGGGAAATGCCAGCGCAAAGTATACATAAACGGGAACCAGAAGGATTCTGGCAATAGTAATCATATTTGCTGTTGTCATTGTTTTAAGTTACAGGCAAGATTTACCTGTTTTCCTTTCTGTAGTATAGAATATTATATCATTAAATTTGTAAATCTTTTGACATTTGTTCCATTAATCGTTTGTTAAGTTCTTCTGCCGCATTATATCCAAGCTTTTTCTGACGATTGTTCATCGCAGCAACCTCAACAACCACCGCAAGGTTTCGGCCCGGTTTGACAGGAATATTTAACGTAGGGATGTCGTTTCCTAAAAGTTCAGAATATTCTGTTACAAGCCCCAGTCTGTCGTACTGTTTTTTAGGATCCCAGGCTTCCAGCTTGATAATGAGGTCTATTTTTTCAGTTTCTTTAATAGCACCCATACCAAAAATTCGTCTTACATCGATAATACCGATACCGCGGATTTCTATGTAGTGACGGATGTTTTCCGGGGCAGTTCCTACCAATGATTTATCAGAAACTTTTTTTACTTCTACAGCATCATCTGCAACCAGACGATGTCCTCTTTTTACGAGCTCTATGGCTGTTTCGCTTTTACCTACGCCACTTTCACCCATAATCAGAACACCTTCTCCGTATACTTCGCATAAGACACCGTGCAGAGTAACTCGTTCTGCCAATTCCAGATTCAGAAAAGCAATCAGTCTTGCCATGAATTTGGAGGTTGTCTGTTTGGTTCGTAACACAGGAATATGAAATTCTTTTGCAGCAGATATCAGTTCAGGAAAAGCATCCTGATCTCTTGAAATGATAATAGCAGGAATTTCACGACTGCATAACTCACGAATACAATGTAGTCGTTGTTCTGAAGTTTTTTGCTCTAAAAATGTGAGTTCAACTTTTCCGAAAATTTGAATTCTGTTATGATCAAAATAATCAAAAAAGTCAACAAACTGAAGTCCCGGTCGACTGACATCGGTGGTGGTAATCAATACTTTGTCTAAATCTTTATCAGCGTATACAATTTCTAAGTTACATTCGTTAATAATTTGGTTTAGTGTAACAGAAAAAGAAACCATTGTTGAGTCCCTCCGACTTATTTTTATGTTATTTCATCTTATTATACAATAGTTGTTTATGATTTGCAACTTTTTTGATACTTTTAATATATTAAATATTTATTACACATGTTGCGATAAATTTGTTGACTTTTTGTAACAATATTGGTATAATATATCTATATGTTTAGAATGAAAGGTTTGTGTTTGATGAAAAAATTCCTTGTATTTTTCTTTATTTTTATATTTCTTTGTGGTTCATTGCCGGTATTTGCTTATGAAATCCCACATGCTTTTTGGGCAATGGATAAACAGTATCAGGAGGCTGTCAACAGTAACAATTATTATGATGTCATAGAGTATGCAGGTCAAGAAATTAATCTGATGCAAAATGAACCTGAAAATCAGACTGTGCTTCAGATTCTTGGTTCTCGTACCGAAATGGTTGCCAAGGCATATGAAAAATTAGAGAACTATCCGATGGCGGCCACTTTTTTTGAAAGATATGTATATTATGCGCAGGCACTTAATTGGGATGATGCAGTAAAAATTGCAAAAGCTAAAGTTCTGCATTATCGTCCTCGGTTGGAAATTTACGAACAGGTAGCACAAGAACAACTGTTCTATAACGCTATCAACGAACCTCGCATGGGAGTACTCTTTGGTGCAGCGTCCGATGGTGGTATTCGTAACGTGTTGGACGACGAATCGGCAATATTGTTGTATCACGAATATGGAAGCACCAATTTTGACTGGTTCCATTTCATTATGAAACAAGCACAACAAAAAAATATCCGTGTAGTGTTTGCTTTGAATTTAAAGAACGAAGGAAACGATATTCTACGTATTCCATCAACCGGTGATTACTTAAACACTTTAATCAGTCAGTTTAAACAGTACCCGGATGTTCCGGTGTTTATCCGTTTTGCAGCTGAAATGAACATTTGGACAATTCCTTGTCAACCGCAGGAATTTATTGAAAGTTTTCGTTTTGTATCTGATAAGATTCATCGTGAACTTCCTAATGCAGCAGTTGTTTGGAGCGTGAATCAGGCATCTACCTGGAACGTGAATATGCACGATTTCTATCCGGGGGACGAGTATGTTGACTGGGTTGGTGTTTCTTCTTATTTTGCCCGTTATTTCCTTGGACGAAATGACTGGACTCCTGAAGAAAGCTTCAATGATAATGTTTTCTTTGCCGGCGATAGCGCTGACGCTGTATTGGCTTTAGAAGAGATTGTTTTAGCTTATGGTGACAGAAAGCCCATTATGCTTTCCGAATCCGGTGTAGCGCACTATATTAACTCTTTACATAAAGACGAAACAGAGTGGGCGATTGATCATTTGCATCAAATGTATGAATACTTGCCGAAAGTTTACCCGCAAATCAAAGCCATTATGTATTTTGATAAAACAATGTATGGCGAAGTGAATGACTATGCCTTATCCGATAACAGTGTGTTGGCAAATGAATATCTGATGGAAATTTCGCACCCGTATTTTATTCATGGTTCTGATGAATCTTCTCAAGTTACTTACCGAAAAATTGATGACTATGTTAAGGTAACTGATGATTCTTTTGTGTTTGGGGTGTATCCTCATGTGTATAAAAACACAACACCTCAGGTTGACGTGTATATGGACGGATATTACATTACCGGATTATCGGCTCCTCATTATTTAGCCACTCTTGATTTTTCCAATGAGTCAGAAGGAATGCATGAGTTAACGATTGTTGTTGATGGAATAATTGAAAAAAAATGCCAAGTGGAGATTGTTCACGCAATTAACTTGTATTTAAATGGTGAAAAACTGAATTCCGATGTTCCACCCGTGATTATCGACTCAAGAACTTTAGTACCTGTACGTATTATTACAGAAAATCTTGGTGCAACAGTTGAATGGTACGGAGACAGGCGCGAAGTTTTGGTTTCAAAAGACGGCATTTCGATTTTGATGGGAATTGATTATCCCCATGTAATGATAAATGATGTGAGTGAAACGATTGACGTCGCTCCTATGATTATTGAAGGACGCACTATGGTTCCCATACGATTTTTAGCAGAAAAGTTTGATTTAAATGTATCGTGGGATGGTGCAACCAGAACAGTTTTACTTAACCAATAATTTTTTTAGGTTATTTATATTATCGCTATATTACACAAAAAGAAAGGTACGGTTTGCTCAAATGTTAGAAAAAGAACAGTTGAAACAGTATGCGGCAAATATCCGCGCAAACATCATTCGTGGAACTTACCACGCGGCATCCGGTCATCCGGGAGGTTCCTTATCCATTGCGGATATTATGACGGTTTTATATTTTGAAGAAATGAATGTAAATCCCGAAAATCCCAAAATGGAAGACAGAGATCGTTTTGTGCTTTCGAAAGGACACACTGCGCCGGCGTTATACGCAACATTAGCAGAAAAAGGCTTTTTCCCGCAGGAGGAAATTGTCAATTTGAGAAAGCTTGGTAACATTTTGCAGGGACATCCCGATATGAAAAAAATTCCGGGTGTTGATATGTCTTCCGGTTCTCTGGGACAGGGATTATCCATTGCAAACGGAATGGCTTTGTATGCAAAGTCAAATAATAAATCCTATCGAGTTTATACTGTGATTGGCGATGGCGAAATCCAGGAAGGCCAGATTTGGGAAGCAGCAATGTCTGCAGCTCATTATAAACTGGATAATCTGGTTGCGATTGTTGACAATAACAATTTACAAATCGACGGCGAAATCGGAAATGTAATGTCTCCGTATCCCATCGATGAAAAATTCAAAGCTTTTGGTTTTCACGTTATTAATATCGACGGTCATAATTTTGAAGAAATCGAAAATGCGTTAGCAGAAGCTAAAACCGTAAAAGGTAAACCTACAGCGATTATTGCTAAAACCGTAAAAGGTAAAGGCGTTTCCTTTATGGAAAACCTCGCGAAATGGCACGGAACTGCTCCGAATCGCGAACAGGCGGAACAGGCAATTATGGAATTAACGGGAGGTAGCTTATAATGGAAAAATTGTCCACAAGAGCAGGATACGGAAAAGCTCTGGTTGAACTTGCTGAAAAATATAATTACTATGTATTGGATGCTGATTTGGCAGAAGCTACCAAAACGATTGATTTTTCAAAAAAATATCCTGAACGTTTCTTTGATATGGGGATTGCAGAAGGTGATATGATGGGTACCGCAGCCGGTCTGGCATCTTGCGGTGCAACCGTATTTGCCAGCACCTTTGCAATGTTTGCTGCAGGCAGAGCATTTGAACAGGTAAGAAATGCAATTTGCTATAATAATTTAGATGTTAAAGTTGTTGGGACTCACGGTGGTATTTTAATCGGGGAAGACGGTGGTTCGCATCAGGCAATCGAAGATGTTTCTTTGATGCGCAGTATTCCCAATATGAAAGTGATTGTTGCTTCAGATGCGATCGAAGCCAAATATGCCGTAGAGGCTGCAATTAATGAACCCGGTCCTGTGTATTTAAGATTTGGAAGATATGATGTGCCGGTGTTTAATACAAATGAAGATTATTCTTTTACCTTTGGCAAAGCGAATGTGTTAAAACAAGGAACTGATGTAACTGTTATTGCTATGGGAGATATGGTTTATGAAGCAATGGTTGCTGCGGATGAATTGGCAAAAGAAGGGATTTCTGTCGGCGTGATTAATATGCACACAATTAAACCCATTGACAAAGAAGCTGTAAAACTTGCATTAGAAACCTCAAAACATATTATGACTGCAGAAGATCACAATGTGTTTGGCGGACTGTACTCTGCTGTTGCTGAAGTGGTGGCAGAATTTGGTGGGAAAATCAGCGACAGAGTTGCTGTAGAAGACCGTTTCGGACAGTCCGGAAATCGTCCTGACTTACAGAAAGAGTACGGTTTGAATGCAGAAAACATCATAGCAAAAATCAAAAAATTAGTGAAATAAAATAAATAAGATAACCGTTTGATATCAGCACGAAAGTCCTTTTATCTTACCCAATTCCAATCAACTGACAAAGAAGATCACAAAGATAATTCTGATTTGGAAGTGTATGCAAAACGGTAAAAAGCATCTGTCCATTTCGGAACAGATGCTTTTTTGTATTCGGAGGAAACGTATGAAAGAATATGGTAATTTTATTGATCATCAATATGTACTAACATTGTTGCAACAAGCAAAAACTGCAAGTGATGAAACAATTAACAAAATTTTAGATAAAGCAGAATCTTTTGAGGGACTTACGCCCTTAGAAGTGGCAATGCTTCTTGGAAGCGATAAAAAAGAACATCAGGAACGTATTTTCCAAATTGCTGATAAAATAAAACAACATATTTATGGTGACAGAATTGTGATGTTTGCTCCTTTATATGTCAGTGACTACTGTGTAAATCATTGTAGCTATTGCGGATTTAATTGCAAAAATCAATTCAAAAGAACTCGCCTCAGTATGGAAGAAATTCGTGCAGAAGTTAAAATCTTAGAAGAAATGGGACATAAACGCCTTGCATTGGAAGCAGGGGAGGATCCGGTGAACTGTAGCATTGATTATATACTGGACTGTATGAAAACCATTTACGATATGAAAACTGAACGTGGTGAAATCCGTCGTGTGAATGTGAATATTGCTTCCACTACTGTTGAAAATTATAAAAAGTTAAAAGAAGTAGGTATTGGTACTTATATATTGTTTCAGGAAACTTATCATAAAGAAACTTACGAAAAAGTACATATTGCAGGTCCTAAGAAAAATTACGAATATCATTTGACGGCATTTGACCGTGCAATGGAGGCAGGAATTGACGACGTAGGTGGCGGAGTTTTGTTTGGATTATCTAATGACTGGCGGTATGAAATTTTGGGACTGATGCTTCATAATCAGCATTTGGAAGAAAAATTTGGTGTTGGATTCCATACCATTTCTGTTCCCAGAATGTGTCCTGCCGAGGGGAATGATTTATCTGAGTTTCATCCGATTGATGATGAAACTTTCCTGCGCATTGTTTCTATCATTCGTTTGGCAGTACCATTTACAGGAATTATCATTTCTACTCGCGAAAATTCCAAAATGCGAAAAGAACTGATTCGTTTGGGTGTATCTCAGATGAGTGGCGGTTCTTCTGTTGATGTAGGTGGTTACAGCAAAGGCAATCACAGTAAAGGCTCTCAGTTTGTTACCTCAGACGACAGAAGTGCACAAGATATTATTCGTTGGATTATGGAAGAAGGTATGGTTCCGAGTTTTTGTACCGCATGTTACAGAAAAGGACGAACAGGGGACCGTTTTATGGAACTTGCCAAAACCGGAAACATCAAAAATGTATGTTTGCCAAATGGTTTAATGACACTGAAAGAATATGCATTAGATTATGGCGATGAGTCTTTTTGTTTACTTGCTGATGAAGTGATAAAAAAACATATTCCCAATATCGAAAATGATAAAGTCAGAGCTTTGGTAATAGAAAATTTACAAAAATTAGAACAGGGTGAGCGTGATTTATTCCTGTAACAAAGAGGTGCTTACAGATGGAAAAAACAAAAACAGCATTGGCAGATCGGAAACATATTGGGATATTCGGTAACACAAATGCAGGAAAATCTATATTGTTTAATCGGCTGATTGGTCAGGAACTTGCCATTGTTTCAGAGCAGGAAGGCACAACAACAGACCCGATTATAAAAGGAATGGAATTGATTCCTTTTGGACCGATTGCTTTAATCGATACTGCAGGTTTTGGAGATATTTCACTTCTTTCAGAAAAACGAATCCGAAAAACAATGCAAATCCTTGACAGATGCGACTATATTATTTATGCTGTAGATTATATAAACTCGTCCGACAAGCAAATAGAAGAACAAATAAAAATTTTCAAAAATACGCCGTATGTACTTGTTTTTACCAAATCTGATTTGCTGGCTGAGGAAGAATTGTCAACATTGAAAACAAAATATCCAACTGCAAAATTTGTAAATTGTAATGACAATAATTCTATCATTAACCTCAAAGAATTTTTAGCATCAGAACTCATGAAATCGGAAAACGAAGAGGAAAACCAACTGAAAGGCTTGGTATCTTCCGGTGAGCATATCATAATGGTAGTGCCCATTGATTCTGCAGCTCCGAAAGGACGATTGATTCTACCTCAGGTCACATTTTTACGGAATTGTTTGGATTTGGGTGCTGTATGCAGTGTTACCAAAGAAGAAACACTTGCTAAAACGCTTCGTGAAATTCCAAAAGTAGACTTAGTAGTAACGGATTCTCAGATTTTTCAATCAGTTTCGGAAATTGTTCCAAACGAAATTCCCTTAACTTCTTTTTCGATGCTTCTTGCACATCAGAAAGGAAAACTTAGAACGATGCTTTCTTCTTGTGATGTGATTCCCGATTTAAAAGACGGAGATAAAATTTTGATATTGGAAGCCTGTACTCACAATCATACCCACGAAGATATCGGTCGAGTGAAAATTCCGGAACTTCTGCAGAAAAAAACGGGAGTTTCTTTGGAATTTGATTATTACGTCGGATACGATTTTCCCGATGACTTGTCCGGCTATCGTTTGGCAATTCATTGTGGGGGTTGCATGATTACAAAAAAAACGATGCTCTCCCGTTTGGAAAAATGCAGCAATGCAAATCTTCCAATTACCAATTACGGTGTCCTTTTGGCATATTTGAGTGGGATTTTGGAACGTTGCAGCGAGGTGTTTTTGTGATGAATAAGCAGCTAATTGATAAACTCTATACAGAGGAAATTCTTTCAAAAGATGAGTTACTTACTTTGATTGAAATTTCTGATGACGATGATTTTTCATATTTATGTAAAAAAGCAAATGAAAAGAAACAGCAAGTTTACGGCGACTCTGTATTTTTTCGCGGTTTGATAGAGTTTACCAATTATTGTAAAAACGATTGCTATTATTGCGGAATTCGTTGTTCTAACCGTAAGGTAACACGCTATCGGATGACTATAGAAGATATTTTAGATGTATGTCGTATCGGAGATGATTTAGGGATACAGACTTATGTGTTGCAAGGTGGAGAAGACTCGTTTTACACAGATGATATACTTGTGGAAATTGTAACTAAAATTAAACAGAAATACCCCGAAAAAGCGGTTACGCTATCTGTTGGAGAACGTTCGTATAATAGCTATCTTCGTTTGAAAACTGCGGGAGTTGATCGTTATTTGCTTCGGCACGAAACAGCCACCGAAGAACATTACCGTAAGTTGCATCCGTCTGCTTTATCACTTAATAATCGTATCTCTTGCCTTTGGAATCTTAAAAAAATCGGCTTTCAAACAGGCGCAGGATTTATGGTGGGTTCTCCGTATCAGTCGAATGAAAATTTAGTAAATGATTTATTATTTTTAAAAGAGTTAGCTCCTCAGATGGTGGGGATTGGACCTTTTATCCATCACGAAAATACGATGTTTTTTGATTTTCCTGATGGTTCGGTAACAAAAACTATTTTGATGATTGCTATCACGAGGCTGTTGCTTCCAAATGCGTTAATCCCTTCAACTACCGCACTGTCGTCACTTCCCGGAAACGGCAGAACACAGGCATTACTCTCAGGTGCCAATGTTTTGATGCCGAATTTAACTCCGATAGAATATCGTAAAAACTATACATTGTATCAGAATAAGATTACAAGAGGCGAAGAAACCGCGGAAAGTTTTTATAAATTAATAAAACAAGTAGAAGCGATTGGTTTAACTCCGGATTTATCTCGTGGAGATTATAAGTTTCCGTAAAAAAATATCTGTGAAAATTTTCACAGATATTTTTTTGTTTCTGTTATTTTTGCTGTTACAAAAAGCATAGAATACATCTGAAGGGATGTGATTCGTTGTTTTTTTGTATTACCACCGGAAAACGCTTAATCATTTTGTCACTTGCAATACTTCTGTTTTTTGTTGGAGTTTGCGTTTATGCAAATCCTAATGTGAAAGAAGAATTATCAACAATTCCGGTTCCGATTTTGATGTATCATAGTGTTTTAAAAGATTTACAGAGAGCAGGGAAGTATGTGATATCACCTAAAATACTTGAAAATGACCTTGTTTATTTGAAAAACAACGGATATAGAACTGTCTTTGTTTCTGATTTGATTTCTTATGTTTATAAAGGAACTCCTTTACCCGAAAAACCGATTGTGCTTACCTTTGATGACGGACATTATAATAATCTTTTGTACGTTTTGCCACTTCTGGAAAAGTATGATATGAAAGCCGTAATTTCTGTTGTTGGAAGCTTCACCGAATCTTTTTCACAAAAAGACAGTCACAATCCAAACTATTCCTATTTAACCTGGGATGATATTTCTCAATTGCAACAATCAGGAAGAATTGAAATTGCTAACCATACTTATGAAATGCACGATTGCAACAGCAGAAACGGTTGTGCTATCAAAAAAGGCGAACAAAAATACGAATATCAAAAACTCTTGACGGATGATTTGAAAAAACTTCAACAAAATTTGCAGAATAATTCAAGCATCCCCGCACCTAAAACATTTACCTATCCCTTTGGTTACATTTGTTTAGAATCACAAGATATCATTGAACAATGCGGCTTTTTAGCTTCTCTGTCCTGTTATGAGACCGTAAGTCGTATTTCAAAAGACCCATCGTCATTATATTGCTTGGGACGATTTAATCGTCCGTCCGGGATAACCACAGAAAATTTTATGAAAAAAATTGAGCTTCCATAGAAAGGATGAGGAGTATGGATGAAAAGGGTAGCTTGGTGGTATTTGTTACCACTGCGAGAATGGCGATTCCTGTCAAGAATGCCAAAATCTCAATTTTTAAACCAAAAACCAAGGAATTGTTAGGATTCCGAACTTCCAATGCAGAGGGACTTTCAGAACCATTTGAACTTGAAACTCCTGATGTGGAATTATCGTTGAATCCTCAGGACGGTGGTAATGTGGCAGACATTCCGTTTGCTACCTTGGATGTTCAGATTGTTCATCCGATGTATCAAAGTATTTTAATTGAGGACGTTCAGGTGTTCTCCGGCAGAAAATCAATCCAGAATGTTGATTTGATTCCTCTTGCGGAGTATGCTGGTTCCGATGAACGGACAGCAACCTATCCCATTACGCCACAACCGTTATAGGAAAGGAGATTTTATTATGCCGATTACGATTGTACCTTATGTTCCGCAGTATATTACAGTTCATTTGGGACCACCGGATTCCAATGCTGAAAATGTTACGGTTACGTTCCCCGAATATATAAAAAACGTTGCATCGTCAGAAGTATATCCCACCTGGGATGAATCTGCTATCAGAGCTAATATTTATGCTCAGATTTCTTTTGCGCTTAATCGGGTATATACTGAATTTTATCGCAGCAGAGGGTATAATTTTGATATTACCAACTCCACAGCCATTGATCAGAAATTTATACAAGGAAGAAATATTTTTGACAATATTGATCGAATTGTGAACGGAATTTTTAATGATTATATCCGGGAAAAAGGTGTTTTGGAACCATTGGCTGCAAAATACTGCAATGGTACAACTGTAACCTGCGAAGGATTATCTCAATGGGGGAGTGAAAACCTGGCTCAGCAGGGATATTCTACCTTGGATATCCTTTATAACTACTATGGATATAATATTGAGTTGGTAAACGATGCCCTTGTTCGTGAGTTTCAGGAATCCTACCCGGGAGTTCCGATAAGAAAGGGGGATGTTGGCGCCTATGTTAAAGTAATACAAAGAGAATTGAATTTGATTTCTCAAAATTATCCGCTAATTCCAAAAGTCAATCCTGTGGACGGAGTATTTGGAGACAATACGGAGGAAGCTGTTCGGACGTTTCAACAAATATTCAACTTAACGCCGGATGGCATCGTGGGAAAATCCACTTGGTATCAGTTAATTTATTTATATACGGGAATTTTGCGGCTAAACGAATTGGATTCCGAAGGACAACGCTTATTTGGCTTAAATCTCCAATACCCTGATGCGATATCAGAAGGTGATGTTGGAGAAAAAGTGACAATCCTTCAATATTTTTTATCTGTTTTGGCAAGTTTTGATTCGAATCTGTCATTCGTTGAAATTGATGGTGTGTTTGGACCGGAAACAAAAAATGCGGTGATTGCTTTTCAAAAACAATATGGATTATTAACAGATGGAATTGTGGGAGCTAAAACTTGGGATAAAATTTACGATGTTTTTAAAGGCACAGTTGATACTGTTTTTTTAGATGAAGAAATATTTGGGGTTAAAACTGCGCCTTATGGAGGAACAGTTTTAGAATTTGGATCTACCGGAGATGCAGTTCTTAATTTACAACAATATCTGAATGTGATTTCACTTTCTTATCCTGAAATAAATTCGGTGAATCCCACGGGTAGTTTTGGACCTCAAACCCGTCAAGCAGTCATTTCATTTCAACGGTTGTTTGATCTTCCGACCACCGGTCGGGTTGATATGAAAACCTGGAATTTAATTGCCAATACTTACCGTACAGAAATCTCTGCCGTTACTTCTCGCCCTACACAATATCCGGGTAAACAACTGAAATTAAACGACAAAGACCCCACATAGAAAGGAGTAGCTTATGCAAACGTCTGTAAACGATTTTTCTCCGTTTTTAGGGCAACCGATTCGCAGTGTACAAACAATGCTCAGAGAGGTGGGGAGTGTATACGAAGAAATGCCGAACGTAATACCGGATGGTATCTACGGAACAGAAACAGAAGCATCGGTTCGTTGGTTTCAGCAATTCAGCAATTTACCCGTGACCGGTGTGACAGATAAATTGACTTGGGATACATTACTGAAAGAGTATGTTCGGCTTTCAGAACAACGACAACCACCTCGATGTATTCGCATATTACCGGATGATTTCGCAGTAATTTTCCCGGGAGAGGAAAGAAGGGAACTTACAGTGATTCAAGCTCTTTTAAAAAATTTATCTCAGGAACTTGTGAGTATATCAGATTTGGAAATCACAGGGATTCATGATGGAAAATCAGTCCAATCCGTTCAATCTGTTCAGAAAATTTTAGGTAAAGAAGAACACGGAAATATCGATAAAGATTTTTGGAATGATTTAATCGACCTATACGAAACTCACGTTTCTAATCCTGCATTTTAACGATAATATTGAAAGCCATTACCCAAAATTTCTTTTGATTCATTTACAATTACAAAAGCTTTTGGATCAATATTTCTGATGATATTTTTCAGTTTTTCCGTTTGTTGAGATTTACTGACACAAAGAAGAAGCTTTTTTGGATTTTCGGAAAACCCGCCGGTAGCCTCAACTGTGGTAACTCCACGATTTATTTCAGATAAAATACCATCTCTGATTTCTTTGCCCGAGTCGGTGATTACCAACACAAGTTTTGCACTGTTCAGTTGTTTTAACATTGTATCAATTACCGCTGTGGACACGATTAAAGAAAGTATTCCGTACAGTGCCAGATCAATATTACCAAAAGCAATCATTGATGCGAAAATAACAGTTAAATCTGTGCACGTCATTAAAATCCCAATGGAAAGATGAGGGTATCTTTTTTGCGAAATTCTGGAAACAATATCGGTTCCGCCCGTTGTTCCGCCTTGGGAAAATGCAAGACCGATTCCCACACCTAACAATGCGCCTCCAAAGACCGAAGCTAATAAGATATTATTCGTAATCGGAGGCAAATTTTCGGTTAATTTTAAAAACAGAGGGATGATAATAATGGCTGCCAAAGAATCCAATACAAAGGTTTTTCCAAGTGATTTTAAAGCAAAAAAAAGAATGATAATATTTAAAATTCCCACCGTAATTCCGGTTGAAATTCCTGATATATGAAACATAATTGTAGCAATTCCGCTAATTCCGCCGGAAACAATCTTTGAAGGTAATGTGAATAGATTGATAGATAAGGCGAATAGTAGGGACCCCATTGTAATGATAGCATATTTTTTTAAATATTGCATTGTTTATCACCTTTTATTATTGTTGCTTTTTTTTATAAAAATATGCACTCCAACTAAGTGGAGTGCATATTTTTTCTATTTCATCAATTTACAAATTTCATTGGTAAAGGCAACCGGATCTTCAATGGGTAATCCTTCAATCAATAATGCTTGCTGATATAAAAGGTGAGTATAGGATTTGAATTTTTCTTCATCTTGACAGAATGCATTGTTTAAAGCCTCAAAAATCTCATGCTTAACATTGATTTCTAAAATCTTATTTGCTTTCATGCCTTCTCCGTTTGGCATCTGACGAAGAATTTTTTCCATTTCAATGGAAAGACCGCCATCGGATGATAAACAAACGGGATGCGATTTCAGACGTTTGGATGCTTTCACTTCTTTGATATTGTTTCCAAGCAATTCCTGCATTTTACCAAACAGTTTCTGATGTTTCTCATTTTCTTCGTCATTTTCAGAGATTTGCTGTTCATCCAGTCCTAAATCCCCGGAAGACACAGATCTGAATTCTTTATCCTGATAATTCATAAGAACCTGCAGGGCGAATTCGTCAACCTCGTCTGTACAATACAGAATTTCATAGCCTCTCTCTGCAACCAGTTCCGTTTGCGGAAGTTTGGATACCCTGTCGATGCTCTCACCACACACATAATAGATATATTTTTGGTCGTCAGCCATTTTTGAAACATATTCTTCTAAGGTGATGAGTTTTTCTTCTTTGGAGGAATAGAACATTACCAAATCCTTTAAAATGTCTTTATGTGCACCGTAGTCACTATAAATTCCATATTTTAAGGTTTTACCGAATTGATTGAAAAATTCAATATAGGTTTCTCTGTCGTTTTTTAAGAGATTTAATAATTCAGATTTGATTTTATCACGAATTTTTTTGGCAATAAACTGAAGCTGACGATCTTGCTGTAACATCTCTCTGGAAATATTTAATGATAAGTCGGGAGAGTCAACCAACCCTTGGACAAAGCTGAAATAGTCGGGTAATAAGTCAGCACATTTGTTCATAATCAAAACGCCGTTGGAGTAAAGCTCCAAGCCTTTTTCAAATTCTTTGGAGTAAAAGTCATATGCTGCGTGTTTAGGAATGTATAAAATGGTGTTGTAACTTGCTACGCCGTCAACAGTTGCATGAATATATTTCAGAGGTTTCTCAAATCCATAATGTTTCTCTAAATAGAAATTTTCGTAGTCATCTGGTTTCAGCTCGTTTTTGTTTTTTCTCCAGATGGGAACCATACTGTTTAATATTTCATCTTCTAAAATATCTTCATATTCTGATTCGCTTCCATCTTTTAATTTACTTTTTTTCATCATCATTTTTATGGGATATTTGATGAAATCAGAATATTTTTTTACCAGATGTGCTAAACTGTATGCATCTAAAAATTCATCGTAGTTATAATCATCTGAATTTTCCTTGATATATAACGTAATTTCTGTGCCGTAATCCACTTTGTCACAAGAATCAACGGTATATCCGTCTGCACCGGTTGATTCCCAAAGGTATGCTTCATCACTGCCGAATGCTTTTGTTTTGACTACCACACGGTCTGCAACCATAAATGCAGAATAAAAACCAACCCCGAATTGACCGATAATGTCTACGCCGTCAATAGCTTCGTTTTCGGTTTTAAATGCGAGTGAACCGGACTTTGCAATGGTACCTAAATTATTTTCCAATTCCTCTTTTGTCATACCGATACCGGTATCGGTAATCTGCAGGGTTCTTCCTTCTTTATTTGCACTAATTCTGATAAAATAATTCTCTTTTTCAAAGGTGAGAGATTCATCACACAAAGTTTTGTAATAAATTTTATCTATTGCGTCACTTGCGTTGGAAATTAACTCTCGTAAAAAGATTTCCTTGTTGGTGTAAATGGAATGAATCATCAAATCCAATAAACGTTTGGATTCTGCTTTAAATTGTTTTTTTGACATTGTAATCCCTCATTATTTTTTAAAATTATTCGCATTGTTAGCACTCGTTTTGATTGAGTGCTAAATCATTATAACAAATATCCTGCTTTTTGTCAAGAACAACACTTCAAAATTCATAAAAAAAACACAAAAACAAAGGAAAAAGAATTGATTTTTTTGTTATTCTGTGTTATAATATAAAAACGTATCATTGGCTTTATATTACCCAATATTATATTGATAAAATTAGCAGGAGAGAGTCATATGCATTTAGATGAAAATAATTCTTATTCTCAAAATAAAAGTGTCAAAAAAAACAGGAAAATTTTAATTTTCATATTGGTGTTGGTTACGCTGTTTCTGGCATCTTTTTCTACAACTGCGTTTATTTTGGTAAAGGCAAATCAGTTGACTTTTGCCGGGGATAGCCTGAAGGAGCTAAAAGAAGAAGTGCAAAATTTAAAAACAGAACTTGCAAGAAAAAATTCTGAAATTGAAGAATTAAAACTTAAAGTTGGTGATGCTAAGACTTCTGAATCTTCTTTTACAAGCACTGTAACTTCTTCGGATACTTCTTCTAAAAAAACAACCTCGGCTTCGAAAGCAACTCCAAAACCAACCGCAGCTCCTGCAGTAAAATCTACAGAAGCTCCCACCTCAACAGCAGTACCTACAGCGACTCCTTCACCCGTTTCAGAGGTTGAGGAAATTTCCAT
Organism: Clostridia bacterium; assembly: GCA_045638525.1. GTDB lineage: Bacteria > Bacillota > Clostridia > UMGS1840 > UMGS1840 > SIG452. The sequence goes on along the minus strand of JAZUBQ010000005.1, from coordinate 69,251 downwards.
GGAATCGTCTGATGTGGAAGAAACTCCTCAGGAAACCATTGCTTCCGAAGATTCTGACACTTCTTCGGAAGAAACTACAACGGATGTATCCAAAGATACACAAGAGGATTCAGCAAGCGAATCACCAGCTTCTTCTACCGAGTCTGATGTAAAAAATATTCCTGAAAGCACGCTTACGGAGACGGCAGAATGAAGCGGATAATTTTTTTGCTGATATTGTTGTTTACCGTTACAGGGTGTTCCAAAGCCCCAATGGAGTTATCGGGTTTTTCGATGGATTCATCTTACCTTGTAAAAGCGGATACACTTTCTGTTGACAAGCAAGACCAAATCCGGAAGTATTTAAATCACATTGATGGTGTTTTTAATGCTTACCGTAACGATTCCATTCTTTCCAGATTGAATCAACAAAAAAAGCTTATTGTTTCTTCCGACGATTCAGATGCAACCGAATTATATTCCGTTATTGCAAAATCTTTGCCATTCTGTGACGATTATTTTGATATTTCAATTCGACCGGTTAGTAAGCTTTGGGATTTTAAAACAGATTATCCAAGTTTACCGGATGATTCTGATATTACCTTTGCATTGCAATCTGTTTCCCCGCAAAACATCATATTAGAGGACGAATTAATCTATTTAGAAAATGATGCAGAAATTGAACTTGGGGCTGTGGTAAAAGGGTATGTGTGTGATGAAGTTGCCGATATGTTAGCAGGAAGCCGGGCGTTGATTGATATGGGTGGCACAGTGAAAACCGTAGGAAAAGACAGTGTCGTTGGCATCAAAGTTCCTTTTGGAGATGGGGTTTTATGTTCTTTTACATTACCGGAGGGAATGGCTGTTGCAACTTCAGGCTCCTACGAAAGAAATTTTAGTGTTGACGGTGAATTTTATCATCATATTTTAAATCCGAAAACAGGATATCCTTTTGACAGTGATTTCATCAGCGTTTCTGTAATTTGCGATTCCGCAATGGAAGCTGATATTTTAGCAACAATCAACTTTGCAAAAGGATTGACTCATATTCCAACAAAAAACGAAACTGTGATTTTTGTTACGAAAGATCGCAAGATTTTTATATCCGGCGAGATTGAAAACTTTAAATTACTCCATAACGAGTATACATTGATGAATTAAAAAGGCAGAGTGATAGAATGATTTACGATATTGCTATTATCGGTGCAGGGCCTGCAGGGATGACAGCTGCATTATATGGAATGCGTGCAGGAATGAAAGTGCTTCTTTTAGAAAAAGCATTTCCCGGCGGGCAAATGGTCTCATCTAATTTTGTTGAAAACTATCCCGGTTTTGTTGGAATTTCCGGTGCGGAACTTGCAATGAATATGAAGAAACAATTAACTGATATTACCTATAAAACAGTTGAGGTTATCTCTTTGGATCTTGTTGATAATGTAAAAAAAATTCGTTCATCAAAAGAAGATTTTGAGGCTTCCAACGTTGTTATCGCTACCGGGGCGACTCCAAAAAAATTAGGCTTTACCAACGAGGAACGTTTCACCGGTAGGGGAGTCTCATACTGCGCTACTTGCGACGGTGCTTTTTATCGTGGGAAAACCACAACCGTTATCGGTGGAGGTAATACAGCACTTGATGATGCTCTTTATCTTGCCAATTTCTGTGAACGGGTTAATCTGGTACACAGGCGAAATGAATTTCGTGGGGATAGCACGACAGTAGAAAAAGTCAAAACAAATGAAAAAATTCACTTGTATACTGAATATGTTCCAAATAAATTAGTTGGTGAAGATGCCCTCTGCGAAATTGTAATACAAAACACAAAAACAAATGATGTTCTTTCACTTCCCACTGATGGTTTATTTGTTGCAATCGGGTACCAACCAAACATTTCATTTATACCGGAAGGCATTTTAAAAAGCGATGCAAATGAAATCATTACGGATAAAAATCTTATGACAAATTTGGATAACGTTTATGCCATCGGTGATGTAAGACGAAAAGAACTTCGTCAGATTGTCACCGCTTGCAGTGACGGTGCAGAAGTGATTTCTGCTATCCGAAGAAAGGCGAATCTATGATTATTATCAATGCAAAAATTTATACAATGGAATCAAGCGATCCGATTGAGAGCGGATTCATTCGATTCCGTCAGATAATAGAAGAAATCGGAACAATGGCAGAATATCAGCCAAAAGAGGAAGAAGTATACGATGCCTGCGGTTCTTATGTGTTTCCCGGTTTTATCGATGCCCATACCCATTTAGGGATGTTTGAAGATTCTATGGGATTTGAAGGGGACGACGGAAATGAAGAGTCTGATCCCATTACTCCACATATGAGAGCCATTGATGCAATCAATCCTCGTGACCGATATTTCACCGAGGCAAAACTGGCAGGTGTTACCACTGTCGCCAGTGGGCCGGGCAGTGCAAATCCCATCAGTGGACAATTCTGTGCCATAAAAACACACGGTGTTGTGATTGACGATATGATAATAAAAGCTCCTGTAGCAATGAAATTTTCCTTTGGGGAAAATCCCAAAACAGTATATCACGGAAAAAATCAACAACCAATTACCCGCATGGCAACTGCAGCGCTTATTCGTGAAACGTTAAAAAAAGCTCAGGAATATGCAGAAAATATAAAACTTGCAACAGAGAATCCTGACGATTATGATAAGCCGGATTATGATGCAAAACTTGAAAGTCTGCTTCCGGTATTATCCGGTAAGTTGCCCGTCAAAGCCCACGCACACCGGGCAGATGATATTGCAACTGCACTGCGTATTGCTAATGAATTTGGTTTAAATATGACCATTGAACACGCAACAGAAGGACATCTTATCAAAGAAAAATTAAAAAACATATCTTGTCAGATTGGTCCCACTTTATCCGACCGTTCCAAGCCTGAACTTAAGAATATGACATTTGATACTTATCGAATTCTATCCGAGCAGGGAACACCGGTTTCTGTAATTACAGATCACCCGGTCATTCCAATTAACTATTTGCCTTTATGTGCAGCACTTGCAGTAAAACAGGGGATGAATGAAACAGAGGCATTAAGGGCAATTACCATAAATCCGGCAAAAGCTTTGGGGCTTCAAGATAGGATTGGTTCCTTAAAGGCAGGCAAAGATGCCGACATTGTAATTTTTGACGAATTCCCGTTAGAACTGATGGCAAAAGTTAAGGCTGTGTTCATTAACGGTGAAAAGATATCCCAATAAAAATAGGAGAAAAGAAAAATGAATCAGAACAAAGAAAAATTTTATGTAACAACCGCTATCGCATACACTTCCAGAAAACCTCATATCGGTAATACCTATGAAATCGTTTTAACTGATGCCATTGCACGTTATAAACGTCAGATGGGATATGATGTATTCTTTTTAACAGGAACTGACGAACACGGTCAAAAGATTGAAGATTGTGCAAAGGATGCCGGAATCACCCCAAAAGAATATGTAGATAATGTTGCAGGCGAAATTAAAGATATCTGGAACTTGATGAATGCAAGTTATGATAAATTTATCCGTACCACCGATGATTTTCACGAAAAAACCGTACAAAAAATCTTTAAGCAGTTGTATGATCAGGGGGATATCTATAAAGGTGAATACGAAGGGTTATACTGCGTACCTTGCGAATCATTCTTTACTGAAAGTCAGCTGGTAGATGGTAAATGTCCCGACTGTGGCAGAGAAGTAAAACCCACTAAAGAAGAGGCGTATTTCTTTAAAATGTCCAAATATCAAGACAGACTGATGGAATACATTGAAACTCACCCGGATTTTATTCAGCCTGAATCCCGCAAAAAAGAAATGGTAAATAACTTCTTAAAACCCGGATTGCAAGATTTATGTGTATCTAGAACTTCTTTCAAATGGGGGATTCCTGTTGAATTTGATCCCAACCATGTAATCTATGTTTGGATTGACGCATTAACCAACTATATCACAGCTTTGGGATATGACCAGGAAGATGATACTTTGTATCAGAAATACTGGCCTTGCGATGTGCATGTTATCGGAAAAGATATTTTAAGATTCCACACCATCTATTGGCCCATTATGCTGATGGCTTTAGGACAGCCCTTGCCTAAACAGATTTTCGGACATCCATGGCTTTTATCCGGCAATGATAAAATGTCCAAATCCAAAGGTAATGTTATGTATGCAGATGACTTGGTTCGTCATTTCGGTGTAGACGGAATGAGATATTATCTGCTGTCTGAAATGCCTTACGGAAATGATGGTACCATTACTTATGAAAATATTATTGCAAAATTCAATGCGGATTTAGCAAATACTTTAGGCAATCTTGTAAATCGAAGCATTGCTATGGTGAATAAATATTTTGGTTCGATTCCTACCCCCGGCGAAGAAACTGATTTGGATAAAGATTTAAAATCTTGTATTGAAGCTACTATCGTTTCCTACCGTAAAAAAATGGATGAATATAAAACTGCAGATGCATTGGATGCAGTTTTTGAATTGATTCGCAGATGTAATAAATACATCGACGAAACAACACCTTGGGTATTGGCAAAAGATGATGCAGGAAAAGAACGTTTAAAAACCGTACTGTATAATTTATTGGAAAGCATTCGCATCATTGCTGTCATTTTAACTCCGTTTTTACCTGACACTGCAAAAGAAATTCAGCGTCAGATTGCTTGTACCGACGAATCGGTAGATTTCGGTAAAACTGTTTCTGATATTACTTTGGAAAACCCTACACCTATTTTTATGAGAATCGATGAAGAAAAGAAATTAAAAGAAATCGAAGAAGAAATTGCTGCAAACATTCCGGATGATACCATTCCTATGTCACCTGAAATTGAATTTGACGATTTTCAGAAAGTGGATTTAAGAATCGCAACTGTTTTGGAATGCGAAGAAGTAAAAAAATCAGATAAACTTCTTTTATTTAAATTGAAAGTTGGTTCGCAGGTGAAAACTGTGGTTTCCGGCATTAAAAAACATTACAAACCTGAAGATTTAATTGGCAAACAGGTTGTAATGGTATATAACTTAAAACCTGTAAAATTAAAAGGAATTCTGTCTGAAGGTATGATTCTTTGTGCTGAAGATGGAGATATTCTGCAATTATTGAAACCGTTTGAAACAATCAAAGACGGTTCTAAGATTTACTAAGGATTTTAAAAAATGAAAAAAGGTGCTGTAAAACTATAGTTACAGCACCTTTCGGATTTTTATTTTATATCTTTATTTAATTTTGGAGGTCCAAATTTAAATACTTCCTGATAAGATTCTTCTTCGTTATCATTAACAGGAGGACGGGGAGTGAGTCCCGTACATTCAGTGGATGTGGAAGCATCCATTAAACTAAAGTCAAAGGATATTGATTTTTTCCTCTTTTTTTCCATATTAAAAATTCCTTTTTCTTTTTTAGTATACACCTTTCGCTATGATTTATACCCTTTATAGTTTATATTAAAAAATAAAATAGTAAGGAGAAGTCTATGAACATTTTAGTTTGTGTAAAACAAGTTCCCGGTTCCACCAATGTGGAAGTCGATCCGGTTACCGGCGTATTAAAACGTGATGGTATCGAAAGTAAAATGAATCCCTACGATTTATATGCCATTGAATCTGCTCTTTCTTTGGTTCAGACCTACGGCGGAAAGGTAGATGCCATTACCATGGGACCCCCTCAGGCAAAAAGTGTGATTGAAGAAGCAATCTGTATGGGAGCTGACGGCGGAGCAGTATTAACTGACCGTAAATTTGCCGGTGCAGACGTACTTGCGACCGCTTACACCATTTCACAAGGCATCAAACAACTGGGCGATTATGATATTATTTTCTGTGGTAAACAAACAACAGATGGTGACACTGCGCAAGTTGGTGCAGAGGTTGCAGAATTTTTAGGTATTCCCAATGTTTCTAATGTGCTTTCTATTCATAAAATCGAAGATGGACAAGTAATTTTAACTGCGTCACTTGATGAGAAAAATGTTACCTTATCTGTTAAAATGCCTTGTTTGATTTCCGTTGATGGTGACATTAATACACCCAGACTTCCATCTTATAAAAGAAAACAAAGCGTGACTGATGATATGGTCAAAATGATTACTTTTTCCAATTTCCAGGATCAAGACCCCAATCATTATGGATTAAACGGTTCTGCAACTCAGGTTGAACGAATTTTCCCTCCTGAGAAAAACACTGAAAAACGAAGTTTTTCGGGCACTCCGACAGAGCAGACCGATGCATTGTTTTCACTGATTTGTGCACGTAAAATGATATAGGAGGGGAACACGATGGGTAAACTTGTAATCAATCAAAATAACATTACCAAAGAAGTTGCGGACAAGCTCATTGAAATTTGTCCCTTTGGTGCAATTTCTTATGATGGCGAAAAATTAGATATTTCTTCTGCTTGTAAAATGTGTAAGCTTTGCGTGAAAAAAAGCGACGGAATCATTCAGTTTGAAGAAGAGAAAACAGAAACAGTTGACAAATCCTTATGGAATGGGATTTGTGTGTATGTGGACCATTCTGCAAATAAAATACATAGAGTAACCTACGAATTATTAGGAAAAGCAAAAGAATTAGCTCAAGTAACTTCTCATCCGGTTTACGCTCTTGTAATCGGAAATAATCTGGGGGATGAAATAAAAAAACTTCTTCACTATGGTGTAGATAAAGTTTTTGTTTATGATAACGAGGCTTTTAAAGACTATCGAATCGAACCTTACACTGCAGCATTTTGCGATTTTATCGAAAAAATAAAGCCATCCTCCATTTTAGTTGGCGCAACAAATTTGGGAAGACAACTGGCTCCACGTGTTGCCGCAAGATGCAGAGCAGGATTAACTGCAGATTGTACAGTTCTTAAGATGAAAGAAAATACAGATTTGGTACAAATCAGACCTGCATTCGGCGGAAATATTATGGCACAAATTATATCTCCTGATACACGCCCTCAATTTTGTACCGCTCGTTATAAAGTATTTCAGGAACCGAAACCGTCCGAGACTTTATCCGGTGAAATTATCGCAATGGAAATCGAAAATGAAAAACTGATTTCGGATATTACCGTGTTAGCAACAGAAACAAAGCCAAAAGATGTCGATATTTCTGAAGCCGAAGTAATCATCGCTGTCGGCCGAGGTGCTGCAAACGAAACCGGTATGAAACAAGCACAGGAATTAGCAGACTTATTGGGAGGTGTAGTTGCGTGCACAAGACCTTTAGTAGAAGGTAATCTGTTTGATGCCAAGCACCAAATCGGACTTTCGGGAAGAACCGTAAATGCAAAATTTATTCTTTGTCTTGGAATTTCAGGTGCGGTACAATTTGCAGCAGGGATGAAATCCTCAGAATGTATTGTAGCAATCAATACGGATAAATCGGCACCTATTTTTGATGTTGCACACTATGCTATTGTAGGTGACGTCAACGAAATTCTCCCCGGTTTGATTGAAAAAATTAAGGAGGCACGTGAAAATGTATAACAAAATTCCTCAGGATGATATTAAAATTCTGTGCGAAATCGTTGGTGCGGAACACGTATTATACGGTGATGCAATCAGTGCCGACTATGCACACGATGAATTGGGTGGTATCGAAAAAATGCCGGATGTTTTGGTTCGTGTTCATTCCACCGAAGAAATATCTAAAATTATGAAACTGGCGTGGGAAAAGGTGATTCCTGTAACAGTACGAGGCAGCGGTACCGGTCTGGTTGGTTCTGCTGTTGCAGTAGAAGGTGGTATTCTGATTGAAACCACAGCTATGAATAAAATTTTAGAACTTGATAAAGACAATCTGACCGTTACGGTTCAGCCCGGTGTTCTTCTGATGGAGCTTGCAGCTTTTGCCGAAGAAAACGATTTTCTGTATCCGCCGGATCCGGGTGAAAAATCAGCAACCATTGGAGGAAATATTTCTACCAATGCAGGTGGTATGAGAGCTGTTAAATACGGTGTTACAAGAGACTATGTAAGAGCTCTGACTGTAGTTATGCCAAACGGTGAAATTCTTACCTTAGGCGGTAAAGTTGCAAAAAACAGTTCCGGCTATAGCTTAAAAGATTTGGTTATTGGTTCCGAAGGAACTCTTTGTATTATTACAGAAGCAATTTTAAAACTGGTTCCGCTTCCTAAGGTTTCTGTCAGCCTTTTGGTTCCGTTTCCGGATATGAAGAGTGCCATTGAGGCTGTGCCGCAGATTATGCGCTCCAAAGTGATTCCCACAGCCGTAGAATATATGTCAAGAGACACCATTCTTTTTTCAGAAAGTTATTTAGGAAAGAAATTTCCTGATACAAAAAGCGATGCCTACATTCTTTTGACATTTGACGGAAATACCAAATCTCAGGTAGAAGAAGATATGAAAATTGTTGCAGAACTTTGCCTATCCATCGGTGCTATTGATGCCTATATTGTAGATACCGAAGAACGAAAAAAATCTGTGTGGTCTGCAAGAGGAGCTTTCCTGGAAGCTATCAAAGCATCAACCTCTGAAATGGATGAATGTGATGTGGTTGTTCCTGTAAATCAAATTGATGAATTTATTAAATTCACACATCTTTTGAGCAAAGAAATGAATGTTCGTATTCCAAGCTTCGGACATGCGGGCGACGGAAATCTTCATATTTATATTTGTCGGGATTCTCTCAACCAAAATGATTGGGAAGAAACTTTACAAAAATGCTTTGACCGTATGTATGAGAAAGCCAAAGAACTTGGTGGTTTGGTTTCCGGTGAACACGGAATCGGTTATGCCAAAAAAAGCTACTTAAAAGAATTATATGGAGAAACTCCCATTGCATTAATGCGAGGAATCAAACAAGTATTTGACGAAAAAAATATATTAAATCCCGGAAAAATCATTTCTTAATAAAAAGGAAAGTTTAAGATATGATAAAACAAAATATCAGATGGGGAATTGTTGGTGCAGGAAATATCGCCAATCGTTTTGCCACTGCCATTGGAAATGTTGACGCTGCAGAACTTACGGCAGTTGCATCAAAATCTCCACAAAAATGCAAAGAATTTGCAACAAAACATAAAATTCAATATGCATTTTCAAGTTACGAAGAATTGGCAAATTCCGATGTGATTGATGCAGTATATATTGCCACAGTTCATCCACTTCATAAACCGTGTGCCGAACTTTTTATGAACGCAAACAAGCACGTTTTATGTGAAAAACCATTCTGTGTCAATGCAAAAGAAGCCATTGATTTGCAAAGTTGTTCGGTAAAAAATAATGTATTTTTAATGGAAGCAATGTGGACACGATTTTTGCCTGCTGTAAAAGAAGCTGTCCACATTGCAAAAAGTGGTTATATTGGTGATATCAAAGCAGTAAAAGCAGATTTTTGTTATTATACCAAACCACACGAGATTTACCGAATTTATGCAAACGAACTTGCAGGCGGCGGACTTATGGACGTAGGTGTTTACGGACTTCATTTTGCTTCGATGATTTTAGGAAACGAGCCTGTCAAGATTGATGCTTTGGCAGAAATTGACTATGGTGTTGACCTTCATACCGAAATTTTAATAAAATATGATAACAGTGCCATTGCATCGGTTTCCTCTGCAATCAACGTTGCAAAACCTGAAACTGCATACATTTACGGTACAAAAGGATTTATCATAGTTCCTCAATTTTATGGTGCCAATCAGTTGATTGTATCCATGAACAATCAAGAAAAAATGATTGAAAAACCATATCTTGGAAATGGATTTGAAGAACAAATCATCGAAGCTTGTAATTGTATCAGAGAAGGAACGATACAAAGCGAAGTGATGTCAGTATCTGAAAGCATTGCAATTTTAAAACAAATGGATTTAATACGTGCGAAAATCGGTTTGAAATTTGCGGAAGATATGTAAATAAAAAAGGAGATTGCACTGATGAAAAATTTAAAGATATTTCTAATATTACTTGTGTCTTGTTTTCTCTTTTGTGGTTTTACAGCCATAGCTCATGCAAGTGATGAAATGCAGCTATATAACAGAAACGAAAAAGTTCAACTTTCAAAATCTTTGCTTTATAAAAACGATGATTATTTTATATCAGTTGATGATCTTTCAAAAATCAATCTCAAATATAATTTGAACGAATTTAACAACGGATATCAAATTTATATATCTTCCGTCGATTCTTTCGGGAAGGAAAACAGTCTTGAAATCATTGCAGGTGAATCCAAAACCAACAATCAGTATGATTTTAGAAATGTTATGGATTCCAAAAAATCAAGAACTTCCGATACCATTTGGAATGACAGTGTCGAAACCGAGATTGGTGATTTTGAATCTGTAATTGTAGAAAATTCAAACTACTATATCTCGCTAAAAGCAATTTCGATTGCCATTTCCTATCAATATCATGTAACTGACGATTCCATTGCTCTATGGATTACTGATGAAAACCATCACGTAATATATGGTGAAATTGCGCTTCCAGATGGTGAAACAGCGCCTGAAAACGGAATCAAAGTTGACATTTTAGTATTAGAAGTAGAAGATGAACTGATCGGACATTCTTCCTATCAAAGCGTAACAATTTTGGAAGGCGAAAATAAAACAAATTATTTCATTGAAACGGATTGTCCTGGTAATTACCATAACATTATGTTTGAATTTGAAGGTAATTACCAAACAATCAATGAATTATTTTTTATCGAGAAACTCTCCCATCTTGATGTGTTAACCACTCCTTTGGAGAAGATTCCATTTAAAATCGGATTCGACCTGCCCGGCGGATTAGTAGCAGAAAACGACATTTACGCAACGATATTGCTTAATCGGTGTTCTGTGTATCAAAGTGAAGAACCGATTATCAAAAAAGGGGACTACTTTGGAAGTGTTACCTTAAATATTGACCCTGATTTTTATGATATCATAGCTTTTGTCGATATTTCTGGTGATGAAAGAATTTTTAATTACGGATATTATCGCCTGGATGCTTTGCGGTTTCAAAAAGAAAATGCAGGTTTCGTCAGTGCTAAATATCATAAAAGTATCACTGTACCTTTGATGCAGTGCTATGAAATTTCCGGTCAGGTAATCCCTACGGATATCAACAGTGGCTATAAAGTGGAAGTTTTTGGTGTAACAAACAAAAAAGAAAAGCTATATTTATATCAGACGATAGGGGATAATTTCAAATTTAGTATAAAAGTGCCGAGTGCAATCCCTGAATATACGTTAGCTGTTTGTTATCGTCCCGGAGTATATTGTAATTATATCAGTGATGGTGTAAGTTCTTATTCCAATAAGCCTCATTATTTGGAAAACATATGTAACTATTCTGATATTAACTTAAAATATCTCCCGTTTTTACCGAGCCTTCCGTTGGATATGAGCGTGTCTGTCAAATGGGATAACTATTCTGTAGCCCTAAGAAACTTAAGTGATGATTTAGTCACCAACATTATGCTTTCCTGTGCTTTTTACAAGGATGGTAAACTCATTGATATTAACACCATCAGCATACGCCATATCATGATATATACCGATGGTGAAAAGTATCGTTTCACATATCCCAAAGAGTTTTACAAAGCTGATGAGATTCGATTTTTTGTTACAGATAACAATTTAAAACCTTTAGCCCAATCTATCTCAAAAAAAGTAAATCAGAAAGACGATATATACGAACAAGAATATTACGATGTGAATCCGGAATCTTTGTATAATGCTGCGATTTATGATGCGAGTCTTTCCGGAATTATGGTAGGGTATGAAGATGGGCGTTTTTATCCGGAGCATTTGGTGATGCGTTCGCAATCTGCAGTCTTTATGTGCCGATTATTAGGCTACTGGGGCAACTTTTATGAATTTAGCTGTGGGGATATCGAAAAAGACAGTTGGGAAAGTTGTTATGTTGGCATTTGTGTGAATGAAAATGTATTTACATTGACCGACAATCAATTTAGACCCAATGAAAACATTACCATAGCTGAAACTTATGAAGCGATTCAAAATATACTAAAAACTAAAAATTATCCTATTGATGAATCTGCTTTATATCACAATATCAATTTTACAAATTCTGACAGAGCAATCACAAGAGCAGAGTTTGCACAGATGTTATATAATTATAAAAATTATATAAGTAGTAACTTTTAGAGATGTTTTATAGGAGAAAAAATGTATGGAACTTGGAAAATACAGACACTTTAAAGGGAATGAGTACGAAGCCCTGTATATTGCAAAGCACAGTGAGACATTGGAAGAAATGGTAGTTTACCGTGCGCTTTACGGCGAGTTCGGCATATGGGTTCGCCCCTTATCAATGTGGAATGAAACAGTTATCCATGAGGGCAGGGAAGTGAAGCGTTTTACTTATATTGGAAAGGAGAATAACTAACAAATGAACATTCAAAGAATCAATGAACTTGCAAAAAAATCCCGTGAAGTAGGATTAACGGAGGAAGAAAAGTTGGAACAAAAAAAACTCCGTGATGAATATATTGCGGCATTCCGTGGAAATTTGAAACAAACGTTGGATCAAACTTATATTATGGATGAAAAAGGAAATAAAACAAAGCTCGGAAAAAAGGAGTAATTACGGGAAAGGATTTTTTACCTATATGATAAAAAAACAACTTTGTTTTATTTTAATTTTGGTATTCGGCTTTTTATTTTTGACAGAATTGGTTGCTTTAGCACAAGATAAAACAGATGCCATTACTTATCGAATTGACTATACGGAAAAACCGCAAGAAAATTTAATAAAATTCAACCTGACTTTTCTTGGAAAAAAAGGTTCTGAGGCATCGTATGATTTGGATGCTTATAAAGCGATTTATGAACTTGGTACCAACAAATTATTAAAGTTGGAATACGAAAATGTTTTTTTAGAAAAACCCTTTCAACGTTCTTCCAACGCTCGCTTCAATCTTTTTGTAGATACTGTGGATACCAACGCCAATTTATATAAAATAAAGCTGTTATTATTTGATAAAAATAACGAATTAAAACCAATTTTAATAGCAGATGGTTTCTCAAATGAATACTTAGAATTTGCAAATGTTCCTGATTACTATTATGAAGAAAGCCAACGAGTGATAGAAAATATCAATCAGTTGTTTGAAGAAAAAAAAGATCACGATTTTCTCACATTTGGAGTTATGACAGACAGTCATATCGGCATTGGAATCCAGGAAGAAAAAATGTTAAAAGAAAGTTTTCATCACGGGTTGTTTGCGCTTAGTAACGTGGGAATGGAAATTGGAAGCGATTTTATTGTTCATTTAGGGGACACTACTTGGGAAAATAATATTGATACCTACAATTCATACACAGCAAGCTTTTATACCGCAGATGCATTTCGATTCGTTGCGAATGATTATAACAGAATCCTTCTAATCGGCAACCACGATCAAACTGTTGATCACAACCGACAATGGGATGCTATCGGGCGATTTAACAATTTTGAAAAAATTGGACTCAATCAAAAACGTTCTTATGGTTATACCGATTTTTATGATAAAAAGGTTCGTGTCATTTCGTTAAACACATGTGATTATTTAAACGGAAGTGGAAGTTATGGTCTATCATACGAACAAAGAGACTTTCTGATGAATTCTCTTGATTTATCAGAAAAAGAAAATGTATCCGAGTGGAAAATTCTCATTTTATCGCACTTTCCACTTGATTTTTACTATAAAAGTAATCAATGGACAGACTATGATGTAACAAAAGATGTGATCGGTATCTTGAATGCATACCAAGGTGGTAGCTCTTATTCGATTTATGTGAATTCATTATGGAAAGCAATACATAATGATACTATCCCAAAAACAATATTAACTTATGATTACGCCGGAAAAAATCAGGCGAAAATCATTGGGAATATTCACGGACATTTGCATAATGATTGCTACGGAACGTTGGCATATACCGATATGGAAGGACAGCGATTCACCACCGATATTACAAGAGTTGCTACACCGAATACCGCATTTTACGGAGCAAAAGCAACAGCTTATCCTGAGAACGGTGATTATGTTGCTACTCTAATCAAAAAAGTTGCGGATACCCAGAAAGATACCTCAATTACCTTCTATATGATCGATTTGACCGATGAAATCATATATTCCTATGCATACGGGGCAGGGAACGACCGAATAATTCCTTACAAAAAATAAAAAACACTTGCAAAAAGAAAAAAATTAAGATATACTGATGTAAAGGTTCATAACAGAATAAGATGTCTGTAAAGAAAAGTAGAATTTTTTCTAATTTATTAATTGTAAAAAATAAATTTATATAACAAAGAAAGGACCAAAACACTATGAAAAAACTTTTCTTTTGTATTCTGGCGCTTCTTTTGGCGATTCAGATTTCTGCTTTTGCCCAATCAACGGAAATTGTACAAAAAGAATTATTGCCGGAATCAACCACACAAGCCTTGTCAGTCAATGATTTTGTGACTGACACAGAATATCCCTACGAAACAGTGGGATATTTTTTAGACGATGTTATATTTATGGGAGAAGACCTGATAGAAGTCTCCATTACCTTTACCGGTAACTATGGCTCCAATGAATATTTCTTCTCAAATTGCTACATTCCCGTTTACGATTACGAAAGCGGAAAGCTTCTGGATATTTTTTATTCGGAAGTGGAACTGGAAAGACCGTTTGCAACCTCCAGCAGAACCACGATTAAGCGTTACATTTCCACCAAGAATCTGACTGCTGATATTTATAAAATCAAAGTGATTATGTTGGAATCCTTAACCAGTCTACGCCCTAATTGCCCGGTTCCTTATTTGGCAAATGAATTAGTCATTTCCAAAAATGATATCGGAAAAGAAATTCCCACCGTAACATTCAAAGGAAAAATTTCTGCAGTTCCCTTGTCTGATGAAGAGCTTTATGTTACGGTTGAAAATATCTACTCCGTTAAATTATCAGATGCAGCACTTGCTATGGGATATCGGGAATATGACTTCGACTTTGGCGGTATATGGAATTTTAAATACAATCAGGACTTAAAACCGTACTTAGGTTTATGTTGCGATTTTGTGGTAGATATATCTGATGAAATGGATTTGGAAATTATATCAGTCACTCCTACAAAAGGCAAAAATATTGAAGTTGTAATTGATCCGGAATTATTAGTCAGCACAAATAACGGCGGTTATGCGGAGTACTATAACTCCAATGATGCTACCAAAACAAGCAAGCTGAAACTTGATTATGACTTAAGAGTATATTATAATTTAGTATGGGAAAACTACAATGATATAGTTGTACCCGGTGGAAATTTAGGTGACATTGCATATCGATTCGTTGATACCGATTACAACGGAATGTATGATACTGTATTTGTTGAAAATGAATGTGTATTTGTGGTAGGTAGTGTAAATACCCGTGCCAATAAAATATACAGAGATACAGAAACGAATGTTGAACCAACCTATAGAAATGCCTCTTTAACCTTAGATCCTGAGAACGAATATGTAAGTTGGTCTATCAAAGATATGCAGGGCAATACTATGGAGTTGTCAGATATTCAACCGGGAGATGTTATCGCTGTTAAGATAACTGATGATTATGGATATACATTTTATGACATTATCGTTTCAAATGAAACGATAGAAGGTGTTGTTTCTGAAGTACGCACCGACACTTCAAAAGTTGGTGGGTATAATTTAAACAAATGTGTGATCAATGATACTACATATATGCGTCTTGATAACGAAAGTATGCCTGTTGGTGATTCGGTTGTTGCTAAAGTATATCGCAACAAAATTATTGATTATACCGTTGTAAAAGCTCCTCAGAATTTAGGTATCATTCTTGCAACAAACAGAGCAGAAAACTTTGGTGTAACCTATCAGTTACAGATTTTAAATCAAGATGGAGCAGTTGTTGTTTATGATTTAGCTGAAAAAGTGAATGGTCAATTTGTTGATTACTATTCCTTCAATTATCCCGTTGGCGATATTATTGCTTACGAGTTAAATAGCAAAGGTCAAATCGTGGCTACAGATATTTCTTCCAATAACGCTAATAATGTATTGGATGTTACTGATAGAATCATTGTTGATGATTACGCTGACTATAGAGCAACTTCAGGAAAATTAGGTTCTAATTTTATCACGGAAGCTACAATAATTTTTGCAACCAGTGATGCTAAAGATTATGTTGAAAAAGGCAATGTTATACTTTGTTCTGCCGATATCTTTGAAGAAGACATCAACTATCACTATTCACTGATATCTGATGAAAACAAAGAAGTAAAAATTATTATTTTATATGAAGTGGGAAATCTTCCTGAAGAACCGGAAGTTCCGGATGAAGTATCTCCTGTTCAATACGGTATCATTCTTGCAACAAACAGAGTGGAAAACTTTGGTGTAACTTATCAGTTGCAGATTTTAAACCAAGATGGAGAAGTTGTGGTATATAATTTAGCTGAAAAAGTGAATGACACTTATGTTAGCGATGCCGAATTGTATGACTATTCCGTTGGAGATATTATCGCATATACATTAAATAGTGAGGATGAAATTAAGTATACGAATTCTTATGTATTAGAGGAAACGGATAGAATTGATAGCAATATTGCTGATTATGATGTGGATTCTCAAAAATTAGATTCTTACCATATTTCGGAAGATACCATCATTTTTGCAACTAGTGAAGTTAAAAATTATATCAATAAAGACAATGTTATGGTAACAACTTCTGAAATTTTACAAGAAGATGTTTCGTATGAGTATTCTGTCATTAGTGATGAAAATGAAGAAGCAAAAGTTGTTATTTTATATGAAGTAGGAAATCTTCCTGAAAAACCGGAAGTTCCGGAGGAAATATATCCTGTTCAATATGGAGTTATTCTTGCAACAAACAGAGCAGAAAACTTTGGTGTAACTTATCAGTTACAGATTTTAAATCAGGATGGGGAAGTCGTTGTATATAATTTAGCTGAAAAAGTGAATGGCACTTATGTTAGCGATGCCGAGTTCTATGAATATTCCGTTGGCGATATCATCGCATACACATTAAATAGTGAGTACGAAATCAAGTATACGAATTCTTATGTATTAGAGGAAACGGATAGAATTGATAGCAGCATTGCCGATTATAACGCCGTTTCTCAAAAATTAGGCTCTTATTATATCACGGAAGATACTATTATTTTTGCAACCGATGTTCCTGCATTTGATATTGATGCAGACAGCGTAATGTTAACAAATTCTGATATTCTGCATGAAGATTTTGAGTATGAATTTGAAGTAATTGCAAATTACCAAAAAGAAGCAAAGGTTTTAGTTTTATATGAAGTATCATATCAGGTTGATTATAACTCCTATCCGTTTCTTATTACAAATATGTCAATAGTGAATGTAAACGGGGAACGTAGAACTAAATTTTATGGGTACCTCAATGGCGAAGATGTAGAAATGATTGTTGCAGCTGATGCTGATGAGGCTACTTACGGATTATCGACTGGTGACATTGCACTATTTGCTACAAATACCGATGGGGAAATCGTAAAATCATATGTATTGGCAGATAGAATCGGTTATAATGAATATGTTGTGGCGGCTAACTCATATAATCAAATCATTGGCAGGGGTGCAGCAGACGACGAAAGTGATACTGTTTTAGGCAATGCAGTCCATCTTTCTCTTAATGGCGACATATCTATTGGCAATGATGTAGAATTAAAAGGATTTGGAGCAGCCGGAAAAGCATTCAGAATCCAAGGAAATTATCTGCGTTTACTGGATGCATATGATTATTGGGATACCTTTGAAGGATGGGGAAGAAATTACAGTTGTTACACTGATGAAGATAGAATTAATGATTTCTATGTAGATTCCAGTTCTGTGGCATATTTATATAATGCAAAAACAGGGAAGTTTGAAATTACCTCCATTTTTGCAGCAGAATCCGATTACAACACCGGAGACTATGCAAATTCATATCAATTATTAGATAACGACGACTTTATCTATGTTTATAATTACGATGGTGAAACTAAATTAATTTTGATTATTGACGTAGACGGCGATAATTAATAGAAAAAAACTACTCGGATTAATTTTTTAAAAATCCGAGTAGTTTTTTTATGGAAAATACGTTGTTTGTAATAGGGTAATTGAAATATTGGTAGAAACCTTTATGAAATAAAAAAGATATTTTACTCAACAAAATAAAAATTTTGTTGAAAATAGGGTAGTGATGATAAAGGAAATAGTATAAGTCTTAAATAATGGTTGATATTTGCTTCACAGTTGATTTTGTTAATAAATTTCTATTTTTAAAAAAACTTATTTACTGATAAGCAATTTTATTATTTAATATATCCTGTAAGTTTTAATTTCTGTTTTTTAATATTTGGTTATTAAAAATTACCACGTTAACTTAAAATCAGCCAATAATTTATTAAGAACATGATTAAAATTATGCGTCAGAATCCGATAGAATATTTTTATATGATGCCAAATAGTCTCTTAGTATTTTCATTGGTTTCTCTGATAACTTGTTCCACCGGAATATTCCGAAGTTCTGCAATGTGTTGTGCAGTATAATTCAAATTGGATGAATCGTTACGGGTTCCGCGTACAGGCTCCGGTGATAAATACGGACAATCTGTTTCAATTAAATATCGGTCAGCCGGAATCCATGTTGCAACTTCTTTTACATTTTTTGCGTTTTTATAAGTTACTGTTCCGGAAAACGAAATATAATATCCAATTTTTACCAATTCTTTGGCAATTTCCAAACTACCGGAATAACAATGAAACACGCCAGGAGTTTGGATTTTTTTTACAATTTCTATGGTATCTGCCATAGCATCTCTGGTATGAATTGAAACCGGTAACTTTAGATTTTTGGCAATTTCCATTTGTTTTTCAAAAACTGTTTTCTGTAAATCTTTGTTTACATTATCATAATGGTAATCCAAACCGATTTCACCCCAACAAACTACTTTTGGATCTTTGGTCAACAGGGTCAACTCGCGAAGTGCATCTTCATTACATTTATCTGCGTCACTGGGATGGAATCCAACCGCAGCATAACAAAAATCATAGGTATTTGCAAGTTTCACTGCATTTTTACTGGATTGCAAATCATAACCAACATTGATAATTTTTTCTACATTGTTATTTTTTAAATTGACTAACAATTCTTCACGATCACTATCAAAACGTTCGTCATCATAGTGGCTATGGCTATCAATAATCATTAGGTAATCTCCCCTGCCCTTCTTTATCTGTTTAACGATTATGACAAATAATTGCCAAAATCGGTGGGTCATTTGGTTTATTGGAATAGGTATGAATTATCACATTATAATGATGCTTATCCAGCGATTCCAAATAAGAAAGAACACGATCTCTTTCCTCGTAGCCGCTGTCACCGCCATGGTAAATACTAATGGCAATAATCCCCTCTTTTTTGAGATGTTCTAATGCAGTTTCAATGGCTAAAATTGTGGTGTCTGATTTTGTATGCAGGGAGTGATCGCCTTTGGGAAGATATCCTAAATTAAATACAAAAGCATCTGCCATTTCTTCTTTCAGATAATCACCCATAGTTTGGTGTCCATCTAAAATTAATTGCACCCTGTCTTCTAAATTTGCATTTTTTAACCGCTGTTTTGTATTTTCGATAGCTTCTTTTTGAATATCAAAGCCAAATACTTTTCCACAAGCTCCTACCAATTCTGCCAAAAAGATGGTATCGCCGCCATTTCCGCAGGTGGCATCTACGGCAAAAGAACCGTCTTTTACAAATTGTTTTAAATAAAAATGTGACAACACAACTGCATTGTTTAGCATATTTTTCCTCACTTTAGAACAATCTTAAAACAAATCAAAAATTCCAACCTGAGAGGAATCAGGGAGACCTGCTGTACATCCCATTTGATCCATCTGTTCTAAAATAGTTTTGGAAATTTTGGTTCTGGTTAATAAATCATCTTTTGAGAAAAACGGTTCTTCTTCTCTTGCAGCAACAATGGTTTCTGCTGCTGTCGCTCCAAGTCCTTTCATTGCAGTAAAAGGCATTCTGAGTGCGTTATCTTCAATCATAAATTTGGTTGCATCAGATTTATATAAATCAACAGGCAAGAAGGAAAAACCTCGTTTTTGCATTTCATTACACATTTCCAAAATGGTAAGAATGTTTTTCTCTTTCGCATTGGCATCAGAACCAATGGCTTCATATTCTTTAATTTTTGGGATAACTTTGTCGCCCACCATAATATCAGCATCAAAATCGTCAGCACGAACACTAAAATAAGTAGCGTAATATGCCAAAGGATGATGCACTTTATAATATGCAATTCTAAAAGCCATTGTTACATAGGCAACTGCGTGAGCTTTCGGGAACATATATTTGATTTTCTTACAGCTGTCAATATACCATTCCGGAACATCGTGTTCACGCATAATAGCTTCCCATTCGTCATTGAGTCCCTTCCCTTTACGCACGCTTTCCATAATGGTAAAGGCTGTTTTGGGAGGTAAATTTTTATAAATCAGATAGGTCATAATGTCGTCACGAGTACAAATGGCTTCTTTTAAGGTTGTTGTTCCCGAGTTAATTAAGTCCTGCGCATTATTGAGCCATACATCCGTTCCGTGAGAAAGTCCTGAAATACGTACCAATTCAGAGAATGTTGTCGGTTTGGTATCCACAAGCATCTGACGAACGAATTTTGTACCGAATTCCGGCACACCAAACGTACCAACCGGAGAATTGATATCTTCAGGGGTTACTCCTAGCGCTCCGGTACCTGTAAATAACGACATTGTATCTTTATCTTCTAACGGAATTGTTTGAGGGTCAAGACCGGTTAAATCCTTAAGCATACGAATCATCGTAGGATCGTCGTGACCAAGTAAGTCAAGTTTTAACAAACAATCGTGCAAATATGTGTATGCAAAATGAGTGGTAACGATATCACTTTCGCTATCGTCAGCAGGATGTGCAATGGGACAAAATTCAAATACTTCATTTTCTTTTGGTACAATCATAACACCACCGGGATGCTGTCCGGTAGTTTTTTTCACGCCTTCACAGCCCATTGCAAGACGTCTCATTTCAGCTGAGTGAACCTGAAGATTATTTTCCTCCACATATTTTCTAACATAGCCCATAGCATTCTTTTCAGCAATGGTAGAAATGGTTCCTGCACGGAAAACGTGACCTTCTCCGAAAATCTCTTCACAATATTTGTGAATGATGGGCTGATAGTCACCCGAAAAGTTTAAGTCAATATCAGGTTCTTTATCACCATTGAATCCTAAGAAAGTTTCAAATGGGATATCGTGTCCGTCCTGCTTTAATTTTCTTCCGCAGTTTGGACAAATCTTTTCCGGCATATCGTATCCGGAATTGTATTCACCGTTGGTGAAAAACTCGGAATATTTACAATCAGGATTTTCACAAATATAATGTGCGCAAAGCGCATTTACTTCGGTAATTCCTGATAAAAATGCAACAAAAGAAGAACCAACAGAACCTCGGGAACCTACCAAATATCCATCCTGTAAAGATTTTTTTACCAGCTTCTGCGCAATAATGTACATTACCGAGAAGCCGTTTGTAATGATGGAATTCAGTTCCTTATCCATACGTTCTTTTACCAAATCGGGAATATCTTCTCCGTAAATTTCTTTGGCACGTTGATAAGTCATATCTCTTAATTCATCTTCAGCACCGGGAATGACAGGCGGATGTTTTTCTTTTGGAATCGGAACGATTTCATCGTCACACATATCACAAATCAAGTTGGGATTGGTGATAACAATTTCTTTTTTTGTTTCTTCATCCAGATACCAGAATTCCTCCAGCATTTCTTCGGTGGTTCTAAGATATAAAGGAGCTTGTTTATCCGCATCTTTAAAACCATGACCGTACATTAAAATTTTACGATACGCACTGTCCTCAGGATTTAAAAAATGTACGTCTCCCGTTGCAACAACGGGTTTATTGAGTTTTTTACCAAGCTCTATAATTTCTTTGTTGAATCGAATTAAATCCGCTTCACTGCATTGTCCGCTGTCAACCATAAATTCGTTATTTCCCAACGGTTGCACTTCTAAAAAATCATAAAAAGATGCAATTTTTTCGATTGCACTTTGTTTTGCACCTGATTTGATTGCGTTAAAAAGCTCCCCTGCTTCACAAGCACTTCCATATATTAAACCGTTGTGCATTTGCTGAAGTTCACTTTTTAACATTCGAGGACGTTTTTTAAAGTGCAGTAAATTGGAATTGGTCACTAATTTGTATAAATTCAGTAAACCTTCTTTATTTTTTACTAAAATAATTCCATGGTATGGACGTAGAGTATCGGTGTTTTTTGAAAGTTTAGTATTCATTTCAAACAGTTTTGAAATTCCTTGTTCCGCAACTTTTTCCAATAGAACCAGAAAAATACCATACAATGCTTCTGCATCGTTTACTGCTCTGTGATGCCCTTCCAATACCACATGGGTTTCTTTTGCCAACGTATCTAATTTGTGATTCTTAAGGTCAGGGAAAATTCTTCTGGCCAAATCTAAGGTATCCAGATAATTTCTGTCTTTTAAAATACCCAAACGCTCACAAGAAGCATCCAAAAAGCTCATATCAAAAGAAGCATTGTGGGCAACTAAAACTGCATCCCCGACAAATTCCATAAATCTTGGAACCACAACCGTTTCATCCGGTTTATCACTAAGCATAGAGTCCGTAATCCCGGTTAAATTTGAGATTTCAGGTGTCAGAGGTTTACCGGGATTTACAAATTCAGAGAATCGATCGACAACTTTGCCATCTTTGATTTTTACAGCACCAATTTCAGTAATTCTCTCTGTTTTTGGAGAAAGACCTGTGGTCTCTAAGTCAAACACAACAAATTCTGTATCCAACATAACTTCTTCATCGCCGTGATAGATTTCCGCCAAATCATCCAACAAATAACATTCCACGCCAAATAAAAGCTTGATGTCAAGCTTTTTCTTTTTTACATGTAAGTAAGCTTCCGGATATGCCTGCAAAACACCGTGGTCCGTAATCGCTATGGCTTTATGTCCCCAGTTTGCAGCTGCATCAATTAGTTTCTGAACATCGGAAACCCCATCAACTGCAGACATTTTGGTGTGCAAATGAAGCTCAATTCGCTTCTCTTCACAGTTATCCTGACGAGTAACTTTTTCATCCAGCGAAATATCATACGGATTGATGACATAATCTCTTAAATATTTGTCATACATCGTCTCGCCACGGATTTTAACGCAAGAACCAACTTTGACTTTGGAAGAAAATGCTGTGTACTCTTCTTTTGTAAACAGTTTTTTCACAGTAATAGAGGATGTGCCATCAGTTACATCCATATTGAGTGCCATAAATCCGTTTCTGGTTTCACGTTCTTCCAAAAAGAATACAGTTCCCAAGATGACAACTCGTCCACTCTCTGCATTTAACAAGGAAATCGCAATAGGTTCTCCTTTGATTTCTTTTCCCATAACAACAGGACTTTTCTTCTTTTCGGAAAGATCTTTTAACGTTTCTTCCATCTCAGAAGCAACTGCTTCACGAATATATTCTGCTCGTTTTTCCAAATAGTTATCAGCAGTAACTTCAGTGGTATACCCATCTTTAAAAATTACGTCAATCTCTAACGAAAATTCTTCTTCGACCAGCTTTTTAATTTCTTCACCGGCTCCGTTATGTGATAGCAGCTCAGCACCGGCTCCTGCAAGTTGAATGGTAAGAATTTGATTCTGATATGTTGCAGTAGAATTTTCTAAAAATTGTTTTACACCGGGCATTTTTAGCGAAATATAGGTAAGAATTTCGCTAAAATAGGCTTCTGAAAATAAAGTCTCGGGATATCTGGTGTACAATTTAATTGCAGATAATTGATAGGTTTCCCGAATACTTTTCGCAATGGTAAATATTAAATTTTTAGAAAGAATTTCAGAAAATAATACTGTAACCTCTATTTTCTTTTGAGCTTCATATACAGTAAAATCCAAAATTTCACCTTTACCAAGAACAGTTTGATATTCCAAAACTGCTTTTGATTGTGAAAAAATTTCAACCAAATTCATACTATTTCTCCAATAATGCTTTCTATTGAGAATCTTGCTTTACAATTTTCAAATTTTCAATTTCATTGATCTTATATGCAAGTGTCATCAAGCTGTCAGACAAATGCACATTCACAAGTGCCACATGGTTTGGAACTTCCATATCCAGATAAGAGAAATTCCAGATACCTTTGATTCCCGCTTCCACAATATTATCAATCAATTCTTTAACAGAAGTAGCAGGTAATGTTAACATTGCAATCTGAATTTTATTTTCTTTGATAAAATCAATCAAATTATCAACAGACTGCACAACCATTTTATTAATTTCAGTACCGATAACATCCGGATTATTATCAAATATTCCTTTGATTTTAAATCCCCGACGTTCAAAGTTGGTATAATTTGCAACTGCGTGCCCTAAATTACCTGCGCCAATCAATACACAAGACAGTTCTTGCCCTAAGCCCAAAATATTACCGATTTCAGCTTGCAGAATTTTTACATTGTAACCATATCCCTGCTGCCCAAATCCGCCAAAATTATTAAGATCCTGGCGGACTTGTGATGCAGTAATATTCATTCTTTGAGCCAATTCGTTGGAGGAAATACGGTCAATATTCCCTTCCAACAACTGTGATAAATGGCGGTAATACCTGGGAAGTCGCTTGATAACAGCTTCAGAAACCTTTTTTCTTTGTTCCATATTTTATAATCTACTTTCTTTGTTATCTTAAAATTTAAGAAGATTACATTGATGCAACAGTATCCATTACATACTGAGAAAATTCTGCACTGGTTGCACCGTCAGCTCTGCCGGTGATAACAACTTTTTTCTCGGTATACATACAAATATCTAAAGCTTTTTCCAATTTATTTGCAGCTTCCGTGTAACCAATGTGGGATAACAACATAACACAAGCACGGAAAATAGAACAGGGATCGGCATAGATGTCTCTACCTTCCTGCACCATTCTGGGAGCAGAACCGTGAATTGCTTCAAACATTGCATACTGTTTTCCTAAGTTCGCAGAACCTGCGGTACCAACACCACCTTGGAACTCAGCTGCTTCATCCGTTAAAATATCACCATACAGATTGGGTAAAATCAGAACCTGAAAATGAGTTCTTCTTTTTTTATCAATCAGTTTTGCTGTCATAATATCAATGTACCAGTCATCCACTTCAATTCCGGGGTAATCTTTGGCAACTTCGTTACAAAGTTTTAAAAATTTACCGTCAGTAGTTTTCACAACATTTGCTTTTGTTACGATAGAAACTCTGTTTTTACCGTTTGCTTTTGCATATTCAAATGCTGCTCTTGCAATACGTTCGGTCCCTTCGGTGGTGGTAACACAGAAGTCAATCGCCAAATCATCATCCACTTCAAAACCTTCAGATCCCAAAGCGTAGGAACCTTCGGTATTTTCACGGAAGAATGCCCAGTCAATTCCCTCTTCGGGAACTTTTACAGGACGCACATTCGCAAATAAATCTAATTCTTTTCTCATTGCAACGTTTGCACTTTCAACATTTGGCCACGGATCACCTTTTCTGGGTGTAGTGGTAGGCCCTTTCAAAATTACGTCACAAGATTTCAATTCTGCTAAAGTGTCATCGGGAATAGCTTTATTTAATTCTGCACGACGTTCAATCGTTAAACCGTCAATGATTTTAAATACAACTTTTCCTTTTGCTACTTCATCTTTTAATAAGAATTCCAGAATTTTCTGACCTTCTCCGGTAATTCTGGGACCGATACCATCTCCACCACAAACACCGATGGTGATGGTGTCTAAAGCTTTAAAATTTTTAAATTCTTTGTTAGAGTTAATCATTTCAACTCTTTTTAACTGTTTTTCCAATATTTTTTCAAATTTTTCTTTTGCAATCTGAATTTTATCCATTGTTATTTTCTCCTTTTATGCACGATTTTTAGTAAAGTTCAACAGTCCACCGTCGATCAACATTTCACGGTCTCTATCAGAAAATTCCTGAACAAGCGGAATTTCTTTATTTTTTGTTTTATTAACCAATACAATAGCAGTATTATCGGAAATTGCAGATTTAATATGATTCAGTTCTAATTCATCGCCTAATTCAATTGCATCATAATCTGCTTCGTTTTGGAATGTTAAAGGAACGATACCTGCATTGATTAAGTTTGCCTTATGAATTCTGGCAAATGATTTTGTGATTACTGCTTTAACACCCAAATATAAAGGAGCTAATGCAGCATGTTCACGTGAGGAGCCCTGACCATAGTTTGCTCCGCCGATGATAATGGATTTTTTCATTTCCAGTGCTCTGTCATGGAATCCTTCGTCACATACTGCAAAACAGAATTTGGAAATTGCAGGAATGTTGGAACGCAAGGGCAGAATTTTTGCGCCTGCAGGCATAATATGGTCAGTTGTAATATTGTCGCCAACTTTCAAGCTAACTCCTGCATGAATGCTGTCATCCAAAGGCTCAGATGTGGGGAACGGTTTGATGTTAGGACCTCTCAACACTTCAACAGAATCCATATCTTCCTCCGCAACAGGAGGAACAATCATATTATCGTTAATAGTGAATACTTCAGGTAATTTGAAATCGGGCATATCCCCTATTTCTCTGGGATCGGTGAGATAACCGTTGATTGCAGAAATAGCAGCCATTTCAGGAGAAACCAGATAAATTTGACCATCTTTGGTACCGGATCTTCCTTCAAAATTACGGTTAAAGGTTCTTAAAGAAATCCCTTTTGAATTGGGAGACTGTCCCATACCAATGCAAGGACCGCAAGCACTTTCTAAGATCCTTGCACCTGCATCAATCAAAACAGACAATGCTCCGTTTTCAGCTAACATATTTAAAACCTGTTTGGAACCGGGAGCAATGGATAAGGAAACATCAGGATGAACGGTTTTTCCTTTTAAAATATGAGCAACCTTCATCATATCCAACAAAGAAGAGTTGGTGCAAGAACCGATACAAACCTGATCAATCTTCATATTACCGATTTCTTCAACCGATTTGATGTTATCGGGAGAATGTGGACAAGCAGCCAAAGGCTTTAATTCAGACAGGTTAATAGAAATAACCTTATCATATACTGCATCAGCATCTGCTTCTAAAGGAGTATAATCTTCTTCTCTCTTTTGTGCTTTTAAAAATGTACGAGTAATTTCATCTGACGGGAAGATGGAGGTGGTTGCACCTAATTCTGCACCCATATTGGTAATGGTTGCACGTTCGGGAACGGATAAAGTTTTAACACCTTCTCCCGCATATTCAATAATTTTACCAACCCCACCTTTTACGGACAAGATTCGTAATACTTCCAAAATAACATCTTTCGCACTTACCCAGGGACTTAATTTTCCGGTCAATTCTACTTTCACAATTTCCGGACAAACAATATGATATGCGCCACCGCCCATAGCAACAGCAACATCCATACCACCTGCTCCGATTGCAATCATACCGATACCACCTCCTGTAGGAGTGTGAGAATCGGAACCAATTAAGGTTTTACCGGGGATACCAAAACGTTCCAGATGAACCTGATGACAAATTCCGTTACCGGGACGAGAAAAATAAACCCCATGTTTCTTACAAATGCTGCCAATAAAACGATGGTCGTCAGCATTTTCAAATCCAGATTGTAAGGTGTTATGATCAATGTAAGCAACAGATTTTTCGGTTTTTACCCGTTTAACGCCCATTGCTTCAAACTCCAAGTAAGCCATGGTGCCTGTTGCATCCTGAGTTAAAGTCTGGTCAATACGGATTGCAATGGAGCTGCCCCGTTTCAATTCGCCTTCAACCAAGTGTTCTTTTAATATTTTTTCTGCAAGTGTATATCCCATTGCAATCACCTCATCTATCTGTTTAGGCAAACAGATAGCCCTTCTTTTTTATTTATGTTTAATAAAAATGCACATAATAAATTATTTTATCATAAATTGTCAACAAATGCAATATCTTAGTTAAAAAAATAACAAATTTTAGAACGATTTTTAAAATAATATCCGCCTAAAAAAATGATTTTAATATTTGGAATATAAAAAAGGCTTACTACGACATCATAGTAAGCCTTTTCATATGAAAGAAAGAGGTTTTATTTCACAATATATTTTTTAACTAATTCAGGAGCGTCCGCTTCTTCAGCACTAATCATCACTGTGAATTTAATGTTGAACTGCTCAGAAAGTTTTTCTAAGTACGGAATAACAGAATCAGCATCACTTACAGAAGATTTCATAATAGTGGTTAAGCTATCAATAAATATATGAGTTACATCAAAGTTCATAGAAATTAAACCACACAAGAAGCCGTATAATTCCCCTGCCCCATTAATTTCAAAATCAGATACATTGATTAATCTTGCATCACGGGAAATGCTCAAGTTATAGCGATCATCTTTTACGATACAAACCACGTTACCGTTTTCGCTGCCAACCGCTTCAGCTACCCAAGAAATTAAGGTTTTGGATTTGCCGGTTCCTTTCGGTCCAATCAACACTTTAATCATAATGAAAATCCTCATCGTTTTAAGGTTCCCCTTAAAAACCCTTTCTTAGTTATTTATGCCGGATATTGCATTGATTTTATAAAAAAGGCAATATCTGAATCCGAAAAACAATTTATGATTATTTTTCTTGTTCTAAGTATAGCACATTTCTTATAAAAATGCAAGTATTTTTCGCAATATTTTTGGTAATTTTTTTGTAATTATTTTGTAATTTTACAGAGAATTAATTCTTGCTTCCAACTCTGCCTTCATATCCTGATAACCATCTTTTCCTAAAAGTGCAAACATATTCTTTTTGTACACTTCTACACCAGGCTGATCAAAAGGATTTACACCAAGCATATAGCCGGAAATTGCACAAGCTTTTTCGAAGAAATAGAACAAATAACCCAAATTGTATTCATCTTTTTTGTCCATAGAAATTACAATGTTGGGAACACCACCATCATAATGAGCCATCAAGGTACCCAAGAATGCTTTTTTATTTACAAAATCAACAGTTTTACCTGCCAGGAAATTTAAACCGTCCACATTCGCAGGATCTTCAGAAATTGTAATATCGATTGTAGGATTGTCAACAGTAATGACTGTTTCAAACATATTTCTTAAGCCTTCTTGTACATACTGTCCCAATGAATGCAGGTCAGTAGAAAAATTCATAGCTGTAGGTAAAATACCCTTCTGCTCTTTTCCTTCGCTTTCTCCAAATAACTGTTTATACCATTCAGAGAACATTACCAAAGCAGGCTCATAGGAAACTAAGGTTTCAACGGTTTTGCCTTTACGGTATAACAAATTACGCGCAACTGCATATTTTAAACAATCATTTTCGTCAATGTTAGTGCTCTGATAGTCGTTCATTGCATCAAATGCACCCTGCATTAAAGCATCGATGTCAGCTCCTGCGCAAGCAATCGGAAGCAAGCCCACTGCTGTTAATACAGAAAATCTTCCGCCAACGATATCAGGAACTACAAATGTTTCATATCCTTCTTCTCTTGCTAAATTGAGCAAGGTTCCTTTATTGGCATCGGTAGTTACAAAAATACGTTCTTTTGCACCTTCTTTGCCGTATTTCTTTTCCATTAAATCTTTAAACAGACGGAATGCCAATGCAGGTTCAGTTGTTGTACCGGATTTGGAAATAACATTGATAGAAAAATCTTTCTCTTCCATCAAAGTCAGTAAATCACTGTGGTATTCAGAACTGATAGTGTTTCCTGCAAAGAAAATCTGCGGGAATTCTTTGGTTTTTACATTATATAACGGACCATTTAAAAATTCAATCGCAGCTCTTGCACCCA
Organism: Clostridia bacterium; assembly: GCA_045638525.1. Lineage (GTDB taxonomy): Bacteria > Bacillota > Clostridia > UMGS1840 > UMGS1840 > SIG452. The sequence continues at coordinate 39,406 of JAZUBQ010000005.1, read as the reverse complement.
AATAAGAACCACCGATACCGATGGTGATTAAAGCATCAGACTGTTCTTTGATTTTTTTTGCTGCAGCTTTAATACGTGCGAATTCTTCTTTATCATAAGTTTTCGGTAAATCCATCCATCCGAGAAAATCATTTCCGGGACCGTTTTTATCATGAAGTAAATCTATTGCGGCTTTTGCCTGATAAGAAATTTTATCAAATTCTGTGGCGTCCACAAAGCCTTTTGTTTTTGAAAAATCAACTGATAATTTGCTCATTCTGTCAAATTTCCTTCCAATTAAATAATTTTATAAATAAACAGTTTACACTGTTTGTTTTTTAGTAAGAACCACTGCCCAATGTATCGTCATTATAAATCCAGTCTCTAACGTGAACAGTAGTAAAATCATCTTTTGTATTTCTTACAATAACCCACTCGATACCAGCATTGATAATCAAGCGTTTGCACATTGCGCAAGGATTGGCATTTTGCACATAGCTACCATCAGACATTTCTTTGCCCACTAAATAAAGAGTAGCCCCTATCATATCAGAACGTTTGGCACTGATAATACAGTTGGCCTCTGCGTGAACCGAACGACAAAGCTCATAGCGTTGCCCTCTGGGAACATTCAGATTTTCACGTACACAACTGCCTAAGTCTGCACAGTTTTTTCGTCCCCTGGGAGCACCTGTATATCCTGTTGAAATGATTTCATCATTTTTTACAATAATTGCTCCAAAATTACGACGCAAACAAGTGCCTCTTGTAACAACGGCTTCTGCAATATCAAGATAATAATTTTGTTTATCTTTTCGTTCCATGGATATCCCTCCCACCATTTATGGTGTATTATACAATATATTTGGCTTTTTTGCAAGATAAAAACCTAAATTTCTGTTATTTTTTTATATTCATTTTTTGCATAGAACAGCAATTCGTCCTTTTGGTTTGAAATTTCACCATCTATAACTGAATATAACAGTTTATTTAGGAGAATCCCAATCTGTTTTCCCGGAGAGATACCGCAGGAAATCAAATCATTCCCCGTAATCGCCAAGTCTTTTAAAGAAAAACACGCATTGTCTTGTATCACCTTGGTATATGTAGCTCGGATCTCAGAGAGTTTCGAACGTTTCTCAGTTGCATAAACGGTAGAAGATGCATCGGCATCCTTCACCAACAGCAACTGTTCAAAACGCTCTGTTCCGATTTTATTAAGCCATCTTTTGACTGATTTTTCATTCGCATCTATCTGCGCATCGTGATACTTTACCAGCTCAGTCACACAATTCACAGTAACACCATCGAATTTCATTCGCTTTAAAATTATTTCGGTAAGTTCTGCACTCGCTTTGGAGTGAGAATAAAAATGACCAACTCCATTTTCATCCAGAGAAAAAGTGCTCGGCTTACCAATATCGTGAAATAACACCGCAAGTCGAACCCAAATATTTTTTGCGGATGAACAAACACTTTTTACGGTATGTGTCCACACATCATATAGGTGATGTGGGTTTTTCTGCTCAAAGTGAAACATAGGAGCCAATTCGGGAATCAATACTGCAAAAACATCACAATACTTCATCAAAACTGATTCCACATAGTCCCCCATCAGCAGTTTTTTTAGTTCTACTGAAATTCGTTCAACAGCGATTTGTGTTAGAAGATGTTTTTTCAAAATGATTGCATCCGAAGTTTTATTTTCGATGGAAAAACCATAAGTTGCCGCAAACCGAAGCCCTCGCATAATTCGAAGTGCATCTTCGGAAAAACGAAGTTTTCCATCTCCCACGCATCGTAACAGGTTGTCTTGTAAATCTTTCTGACCATCGTAAAAATCAATCAATCCTTCTTCAGGGTGGTATGCCATTGCGTTAATGGTAAAATCACGTCTGGCAAGATCTTCTTTAATATTGGATACAAAAGTTACCTGCTTCGGGTGGCGACAATCCTGATAATCTCCATCCGTCCGGAACGTGGTGATTTCATAAGATTGATGATTGATACGAATCGTTAATGTACCGTGTTGCAATCCTGTTTCTATGATGTGATACCTCGAAAAACAATCCTTCATTTCATCCGGAAGTGCTGAGGTGCATATATCCCAATCTCCCGGAGTCAGTCCCAAAAGGCTATCTCGAACACAACCGCCCACCACATAGGCAGAATGTCCTGCTTTGTTCAGTTCTTCCAATAAAATTATAACCTCTTTCGGGAGTGTTATCATTTAAAAATCATCCAATCTTATAATATGTTTTTTTCTTTGATTGCTTTATACAATTCTTCTGCCCAGATTCTGCAACCTTCCTCATTGGGATGCCCTTCATAAATACATGTCCACGGTTCACCCGATTTTCCAAGCAAAGGAACCACATCAAACAAAAGGTCTACCGTATCCTTAAGGTTGGTTCTGATAAAATCATTGATTACCAGCCATCGTTCACGGGCAATTCCTTGATAATCAAAAGGTGGTAAGGTTTGCAAAACAACAGTTTTCCCTAATTGTTTTAGAGTTTCTACCACATAGGTTAAATCTTTTTGTACTTGTTCTGCGGTATGTCCTTGCAAAATGTCATTTACTCCCATACATACAAAGGCAACATCGCATTGCTTTGCTTTAAAAAACCATGCGCTGTCGGTGGCTGCATCGTTCACCCTGGCATAGCCGATACCAAGATTCCAATAGGAATATTTATCCCCTAATTTTTCAGATAATCGTGCATTCCAATGTAAATAAGAATTTGGTTTTGGTCCGATTCCCTGGGTAATGGAATCCCCAAAGTATACAATTCTTTTCTCAACTTCCCTGTCACAACCTACCATTCCTGCAAAAGGCATACAACGATTATATTGCCAACCATCTTCTCCTCTTACATATACAGGAAGCATACTTTCTTCGTGATACGGAATTTTACTGCCGGAAAAAGTGATTTCCAGACACAGATAATCCCCCTTTTCAAAACAATAACGAACAGGATCAGAGGTGAAAAATTCTCCGGGAGCTACTGTTTTTTCACTCATGCCATCAAAAGATAGTGTCACAAAATCAGAAACAAGAATATCTTCGTCCATTTTCATTTCCGATAAATCCTTATATGTCGGAATTGTTTTGCATCGTCCGATTTTTGCCGTATGAATTTTCCACTCATCACAAATCAGATTTCTATGACTGATTTTTCCATTATCATATGTACTATCAATCATATTGGAAAACAATACAGAATAGTTGTATTCTCCACCGGATGAAATTTTATAAAACAATCGACCGGTACGAATTTCTTGTTCTTTCATTGTAAAGAAATGCTGATTCGCACTTCCGGCAACAGTATTAGATGTAAAGTTTTTAAAATAAGCTTCCATAAAAAAATCCCTTAAACAAATGTAAACCCATGTTATTCGCTATCAATTCGTCTGTAAATATTATTTATCGGCTACTAATGCTATAAATTGTATACAATAAATCGTTAAATTCCAATTTATCGTTATAAATCAATATTAATTTCGTAGTTATCTTCAATGAGTATATAGTTCACATTATGCTTTTTTGCGAAGGATAACACTTTTGCGTTATCTGCCAATACGCTCTCTATTGTCAACCTGTCATCCTCTAAACGATTCTCGATGACATTAGCATATTTCTTTATATCACAAAAGTGATTTCTGATATATTCTGCACTCATAACAAGACAGTAGTATTTTATATTTTCAATATATCCAAAGTCAAACTCCTTCTGCCAATCAAATGGAATATAACAGCCTTCAACAATTAAGTTCTGCTTGTTTTCAATAGCAGTTTTTATCATTTCGCGAACAATCGGCCACAAGTATTTGGTTAATTCATTATCCTCCATAGGGGTAAGTTTCGTGTTACTACTACGAATTAATCCCATTTTCAGATGGTCTATCGATAGATATGGATATTTATATTTTTCAAGCAACTTTTGAGCAAGAGCAGTTTTGCCTGTATGAGATGCTCCTGTAATCAAAATAATCATTATCTCACCTACAATTTCTTAGTTATCATGGCGTCATCATTCGACATAATTCTTCCTCGTGTCAAGACCGGGGTAAAAAATTCATATCATAGATATAGTTTATCACAGTGTATTTATGTTTCAAACAACCGGAAATAAAAAACTGCAGAAATTTCTGCAGTTTTACTACATATTACGGTCTTTTAATAAAGGCATTTAATACCAATGCCACAAATGTAAGTGCAAAAAGCATCACAAAAGGAGCCGTATATCCGCCGGTAATTTCCAATACTTTGTTCGCTGCAGTTGCCACAAATGAGCCAATCATTACGGTAAAGGTCATAATCGCCATATTATTCGGAAAATACTTCATGCCATAAAAAGACGATGTAAATGCCGCAGTAATGGTGGGACAAGCACCGTAAGACAGCCCTGTCAGGCACAGTCCTACAATACAAAGCCATAAAGAACCGATTGACACTGCAAAAAGGGTTACACCGGCAGCGCAAATGGTTAATAAATTTGCACAAATCATTGTGTTGCGACGACCAATCATATCAAAAACAGCACCCGTTACAATACGTCCAATTCCATTACAAACTGACAGAACGCCTACCAAAGATACTGCCAATGCTTCCGGGGCATCCACAGACAGTGCCATATCTTTTGCAAAACTGATAACAGAACTTCCAACAGCTGCTAAGAAGGAAATGCAAAGAAATGCCATCCAGAATGACGGTCTCTTCAGCATCTGTACAGACGAATAATCTTTCTTTTCAAAGGTTTCTGAATTAATTTTTTTAGTACCTTTTGGCTCCGGTAAAACAACATTGGAACCGGGTTTTTTTAATAAAATACCTGCCAACGCCAAAACTACGAAGATAGACACGCCTATAATGATGTAAGTTGTACGCCAACCTAATGTGCTTTTAAACATAACATCTGCCAAATTGCCCAAAACAAGAGCAGAAGCACCGAATCCCATCATCAGACAACCGGAACACAGGCCTTTTTTATCAGGGAACCAAGCGCTTACGGTCGCAATCACAACATTATAGGAAATACCGATACCAAGTCCTGCCAAAACACCATAAGTGCCGTATAACGCTACCACAGGAACATTTTGCAAAACTGCTGTTAAAGAGAACCCTGCTGCAGATAGAATACCTGCAGATAGCAAAGCGACACGGTGTCCTGATTTTAGTGATATACGAGCGCCAAGTAATCCTCCAACGCAGAAAAATGTCATAGCTAATGTAAAGCAAAGGGCAAGGTCGGAAGCTCCCCAACCGAATTCCAAACCTAAAGGGGATTTTAAAATTGACCAGGCATACAGTATGCCGGAAAACAACATGGCAATCACACCAGCAACCATATAAAACCAACGTACTGACAGTTTTTCTATATTATTTTTATCTTGAACGATTTGTTTCATTGATATATTTTTCTCCTGTTTTTAAACTTTGATTGAAATAATCCACATTATTTTAACACAAAGATTTTGTTATGTCAAATCTTTTGAAAAAGATAAACAGAAATTTTTAATATTTTTAATATTTTTAATATAAAACCGTACCGTATGAAATCTGAAATTATTTATGATGGTGACAATGGGAGCATGACAACCCTCCAAATTCCAAAGAACATATTTTATCCGGGCAAGTCTCCCCTATTCTTTCCAGTTCAAGTGTTACGTGCTGAACCCCACATTCATATAACTTCATACGAATGTGCTCCTTTATTTTATAACTGTTCTCATTAGTAACCACATGCATGGTAGCAAAATTATTTTGTCCATCCATACTCCAGATATGGATATGATGTACATCAATAACTTCAGTTATCTTTTGTATTTGTTTCGTTATGTTTGAAACATCAATAGTAGGAGGTGTCATCTCAAGCAATATTTTCATAATTCCTTTTAGGTTTTTGATGGCGGTTATTAAAATAAGTGTTGCAATCACAAAAGACATGAAAGGATCTATCCACCAAAGCTCCGTATACCTCATTACAATAGCAGCAACTAAAACAGCAATCCATCCCAAAGAATCTTCCAAAAGATGTAAGTTTACAGCTTTTTGATTAAGAGAGTCCCCATCTTGTGTAAAAAATGCCGCTGAAAAATTTACAATAACACCTATGATTGCCAATAATATCATTCCATTATAATTGACAGGTATGCGATAAATTAATCGACCAATTGCGTTGAATATCATTGCAATCGAGCCACATATCAAAATCAACGTTGAAATTCCACCACCAATTACAGAATATCTTGCATATCCAAATGTGTGCGTTTCATCCGGTTCCTTTTTACTTTTTCTTTCTAAAAAATACGAAATACCGATACTGATGGCATCACTAAAATCATGAATGGAATCCGACATAATTGCAACACTGCCTGTAACAATTCCGCCCACAAACTCAAAAATAGAAAAACATAGATTCAAAATAAAGGCTATTAAAATATTTTTTTCTGTTTTCATAAAAATTCCTCCATTGACTTATATCCTTTTATATGATATGATTAATATGTTAACGAACAACCTGTTCGATAACATTGTATCAACCCTACCACAAAAAAACAACAGTTATTTTATCTGAACCATTCATTATGGAACATTTTTTTCAATTTGTATGGAGGTGCAACAAATGGACAGACGTCAACGAAAAACAAGAACTGCAATTATGCGGGCATTTATCAATCTTTTATCTAAAAAAGCATTTGACAGAATTACAGTGAGTGAAATCATTGAAAATGCTGATATCGGCAGAGCAACTTTTTATTCTCATTTTGAAACAAAAGACTTTTTGTTAAAAGAAATATGCGAGGAACTTTTTTGTCATATTTTTGATGCTATCGATGAAAATCATGAACATAAACATATTTTTGATTGCAATACATCGGATTCAGCATTTCTTCACTTGTTCCGTCATTTGCAGAATAACGATAATCGTATTTTAGATTTACTATCCGGCGACAACAATGAAATATTTTTAAATTATTTTAAAGCCGGTATGATTCAACTTGTTGAAAGCCATCCAACCTTATTTCCAACTAAAAAAAGCGACGAGTTACCCGACAGCTATTGGATTCACCATATCACGTCAACCTTTGTTGAAACAATACAGTGGTGGATTTGTAATGGAAAAGAAGAATCTCCGGAAACAATGAATTTGTATTTTTTAATGGTGTTGTAAAAATAAAGCCACACATTTTAGATAATTTTCTGCTATCTGAATATTCTATTCGTAATTTCTTGACATTGGAGGAAAAATCGGATAAAATAAAAAGATAAGAAAATAAAAAGGAGCGTCCAAATGAACATCATTCAAATGTTATCACAAGAATTCTCTATTGCAGAGAAATACATACAAAACATCGTTACGTTAATTGATGAAAAAAATACAATTCCCTTTATTGCCAGATATCGTAAAGAATTGACAAATTCTTGCGACGACCAAGTGTTAAGAGAAATATTTGATAGATTGACTTATCTTCGCAATTTAGAAGAAAGAAAGCAAGAAATTATCAATTCCATTACAGAACAGGAAAAAATGACTGATGAAATCTTAAAAGATATCGAATCAGCAACAACATTGGCGAGATTGGAAGATATTTATCGTCCCTTCAAACAAAAAAAGAAAACTCGAGCATCGGTTGCAAAAGAACGTGGACTCACACCCCTTTATGAAAGAATGTTAGCGCAAGCTGATACCACAGGCGATATTACTGAATTTGCAAAAGAGTTTATTACCGATGATGTACCTACAGCTGAAGATGCATTGCAGGGAGCGATGGATATTTTGGCAGAAGATGTAAGTGACAATCCCGCTTGTCGAGATAAAATCCGTAAACTATACAATAAATCGGCGTTGATTCAAACACTTGCCAAAGAGGAAGAGGCAGATTCAGTTTATCAGATGTATTACGAATATTCTGAACCTGTACATAAAATCCCATCACACAGAATCCTTGCTATCAACCGTGGCGAAAAAGAAGATATGTTAAAGGTTTCAGTTGTGATTGATGAGGAAAGCTGTCTTCGCGTGTTAGAAGATGAATATTTAAAAACCGAATGTATCTGGACAACTTGTGTCAAAAATGCAATTGCAGATGCATATAAACGCTTGATTCATCCATCGCTGGAACGTGAAGTTCGCTCCTTATTAACAGATATGGCATCGGAACAAGCGATTAAAATTTTCGGTTTAAATTTAAAAGCACTGCTGATGCAACCTCCCATCAAAGGAAAAGTTGTATTAGCGGTTGACCCTGCATATCGTACCGGATGTAAGATTGCAGTTTGTGATGAGACGGGGAAAGTTCTTGATACTACTGTAATCTATCCCACACCGCCGCAAAATAAAATTGCAGAAGCAAAAATCACATTAAAAAAACTGATTGAAAAACATCAGGTTGAAATCATTTCCATCGGAAACGGTACTGCATCCAAGGAATCCGAATTATTTATTGTTGAGTTGATTTCCGAAATTGACCGTCCGTTATCCTACATGGTAGTCTCCGAAGCCGGTGCGTCTGTGTACTCTGCGTCTAAATTAGGAGCTCAGGAATTCCCGGAATTTGATGTATCATTGAGAAGTGCTGTTTCCATTGGAAGACGATTGCAGGATCCTTTGTCTGAACTTGTAAAAATTGATCCCAAGGCAATCGGTGTTGGGCAGTATCAGCACGATATGCCTCAAAAGCGTTTATCCGAAGCCTTGTTGGGAGTTGTAGAAGATTGCGTAAATAAAGTTGGCGTAGATTTAAACACTGCCTCCCCTTCTTTACTGGAATATGTGGCAGGGTTGAGCGCATCTGTCGCAGGAAATATTGTAAAATACCGCGAGGAAAACGGTGCCTTCAAATCCCGTTCACAACTTTTGAAAGTTCCGAAACTCGGACCAAAAGCTTACACTCAGTGTGCCGGATTTTTACGAATTCCGGATGGTAAAAATGTCTTGGATAATACAGGTGTACATCCTGAAAGTTATGACTCGTGTAAAGAAATTTTAAACCGTTTTTCCTATGATTTAACCGATGTTGCAAAAGGAAATTTGGGAGAACTTTCAGTTAAAATAGATGGTTATGGTGCAAAAAATTTAGCAGAAGAATTAGACATTGGATTGCCTACCCTTCAGGATATTATCAAAGAACTGGCAAAGCCTGGACGTGACATCCGTGATGAATTACCCCCTCCGCTTCTCAGAAAAGATATTCTGGATATCAAGGATTTGAAGGAAGGGATGGAAGTAACCGGAACCGTTCGTAATGTTGTGGATTTTGGTGCGTTTATTGATTTGGGTGTTCACCATGACGGACTGGTACACATTTCGCAAATTTCCGATAAATTCATCAGACATCCTTCGGAAATGCTTTCTGTAGGTCAAGTGGTAACTGCTACTGTGTTATCCGTTGATTTACAAAAAAACAGAATTGCTCTCACAATGAAAAAGAAATCCTGACAAAAAACGGAAAGGACATTATTGTTATGAACCCATATCAATCATATTCCTCTTTAACTCTCGCTTATGTGGGGGATGCGGTTTACGAGGTGTTTATTCGCACAAAACTAACTGAAAAATGTGATAAAAAGGTGAATCGCTTACATAAAGAAGCCAAAAATTTCGTTAGTGCAAAAGCGCAATGTCAAATAGTTGAAATGCTGTTAGAACATTTGACTCCCGAGGAGACAGATATTTTCAAAAGAGGTAGAAACACCAAAGTAAACACAAAAGCAAAAAATGCTGATTTCAAAGAATACCATAATGCAACCGGACTTGAAACATTGATTGGTTATCTGTATCTGACAAAAAATATGGAACGTCTTGACGAGTTATTAGAAATGTCTTACCAAATTGCGATAAACCTTCAAGGAGAAACAAATGAAAAATGATTATACGCTTCTGATATTTAATAATGGTTGTTTACTTTCTGTTCAAAGCCCGCTGGTTTGTCTGTTCAACACAGAACAACACTCTTTAATCGGAAAGCGAATTGAAGAACTTTTTATATCGGATACCATTGAACGGTTATCTGCCATAGAAACCAATAAAAAAATCCCCTTCCATCTATGTGCCAAATCAAATACAGCCGTATTTCATGCCAGTGTAGAAAAGCTGAAATTTCCAAAAACCGAACTCCTTGTTATTTATACGAAAGAAAATTTAAATATTACCAATTCTGAGTGTAATCCCCTGCTTCAACATACTGCATTGGAACAGTTGATGACTGACGAAAACGAAAAAATTGATCAGCTCATTGAAAGTATGAGAACCACTCGCAATATGAAAGAAATCAGCAAACTGAAATCATCGCTTCGGAATTTGTATCAAAAAATAGATGACAGTATTCTTACAATTTTAAAATCCGAGCCTGTTGAACACTATCAATATGAATCCTTCAATTTTGTGTTAACCATAAAAACATATTTAGAAACTTTGGAAGGACAATATCCGAATAAAATTTGGGTGAATTATCAAAATTTCTTTGCATCTTATGTTTTGGGAAACCGCGAACGCTTAATCAGTCTGCTGGATGAATTTTTTCTTCCGTACATTAAACAAGAATCTACCAGAATCGTTGCAGGCATTACGCAAAAAGATGGTAGTGTAACTGCTGAGTTTACTGCAATTCCTCATGACAAACATACAGTAGAAATTTCCGAAGAATTAACAGATTTCTCACAAAATGAAAAATTTCTGTTGGCAAAAAAAGCAGGTTGCAGCGTCAATGTATACAAAAAAGAAGGAAATGGTTGTAAAATGACAATAACCTATGATGCATACAACAGCTATCGCCTGTATGAATCCGATTCTAAGGAGACAATGTGATATGAGAAAAATGCTTAGTTACTTAAGACGTGCAGTTGATGATTATCATATGATTGAGCCTGACGATAAAATCGCTGTCGGGATTTCCGGTGGTAAAGATTCCTTGATTTTATTCGAAGCATTGGTTGGTTTGAAACGATTTTACCCCATTCCCTTTGAATTGGTTGGAATCACCATTGATCTTGGGTTTGACACACCGCTTGAAACTTCAGGAATTCAAGCCATTGCAGCACAACATAACATAGAATACCATGTGATTCAGACACAAATCAAAGAAATTGTGTTTGATATCCGAAAAGAAGAAAATCCCTGCTCCCTGTGTGCAAAATTACGAAAAGGTGCCCTAATGGATGCAGCAAAACAATTAGGCTGCAACAAAGTTGCTTTGGGACATAATTTTGATGATGTTGTAGAAACATTTTTTATGAAATTATTTTTTGAAGGCAACATTGGGTGCTTTTCACCGGTTACTTACTTAAGTCGAATGGATGTAACACAGATTCGTCCATTGATTTTTGCTCCGGAAGCAGAGATCAAATCAACTGCAGAGCGTTTGGAACTTCCTGTGTTCAAAAACCCCTGCCCTGCAGACGGCGAAACAAAACGACAAGAAATCAAAGAACTGATTTACTCCCTCCGAAAGCAGTATCCTGATCTAAAGGAAAAAGTTTTCGGTGGATTGTGTCGTAGCAAAATCTCAGGTTACACCGATGAAAGAACCCCTAGGAAAAAGTCAGAATAATCAAAATCCCTCTTCACCAAATTTACGTATTTTCATAAATTGGTAAGGGGGATTTAACATTATGTACAGTAAGGAATGATAAACACAATGAATTCATCGGAATATCTTGCGGTTTTCAAATCATTATCCTATGCCGGTCGTGTCAAGAATGAATTCATTCTTTCTAAACGACCACAAATCATAAAAACACCAAAAAAAATTTTGGATGGTTGTTCCTATTCTTTAGTGTTTTCAAAAATTCATCTGGAGGATATGAAACAAGCGATAAAGCGTCACAAAAAGGGGTTTATAGGATTATACCGCTTGAACGAGCAGAATCGATACGAGGTTATTCCCTATGATTTATCTTGATAATGCCGCAACAACCAACCAAAAACCATATCGGGTAAAACAGGCCGTATTGGATGCGTTGGAGCATCCGATTAATATCGGAAGAAATTCCGGGAAAGAGGCGTTTTATTATGCCGATAAAATTCTTTCAGTTCGTGAAGCGATCGCAACTTTACTAAATATATCAGAAAGCGAAAACATTGTTTTTACAAACAATGCGACACAAGCATTAAATTATGCCGTAAAGGGTTACTGTAGTCCCGGTGATCATATCGTTACTACAACGTTTGAGCATAATTCTGTTTTAAGACAATTATTTGTTCCAAATCGATATCGGGTTTCGATTCTTACTTCGTTGGACGGGATGTCGGTTGATTTCACCAAATTAAAAGAACTGATACAACCAAACACACGCCTTTTAATTGTAAATGCAGTTTCTAATGTTACAGGAAGAATCCTTCCTTATCGTAAAATTTATCAAATAGCAGATGAGGCGGGAATTGCTGTTTTATTTGATTTTTCACAAGCAGTTGGAAATTTGGAAATTGACTTATCCGGATTTCATAAATGCATGGCAGCATTCAGCGGTCATAAGTCTCTGTTAGGACCTCAAGGCACCGGTGCATTATATGTTTCTGACGACATTGTTTTGAAAAGCGTATGGGAAGGCGGAACAGGAAGCTTGTCTAACCAACTGAAACAACCAAATTTTCTACCGGACCAGTTTGAAGTCGGTACAATAAACACTCCCGGAATTCTGGGGCTTGGTGAAGGAGTGCGATTTGTTTTACAACAAACACCTTCTCAGTTGTTACAGCATAAACGGGAATTATGTCGCATACTTTATGAAAACTTAAAAGAAATCAATCATGTCACTGTGTATCACGACGGAAGCTTTGAGAATTATGTGGGGATTTTATCTTTTAATATGAAAGATTTATACTCAGAACAGATAGCACTAAAATTATCTGAAGAATATCAAATCAGCACAAGAGGAGGATTTCACTGTGCTCCCTTGATGCATCGTACGCTTGGAACTCATACGCAAGGAACCATAAGAATCAGCCCCGGATACCAAACAACAAAAAATGAAATTTTTCGACTGATCGATGCAGTCAATCGTATTTCAAAGCAATGAAAAAAATGGTAGTTTTCCAAAAAAACTACCATTTTTTTCATTATTGTTCTAATGTAATTTCTCCAAAAAATTCAGGACGATGGAAATCCGGTTTTTCGGTTCCAATCAAATTCCAGCAACCTAAATGTGGGATTTCACAATCTTCGCACAATTTTTGGAAATTACCTGTCCAATTAGGTGAAATTTCAGGATAATAATTTTTAAGAAGATCAAAAGGAATGAAAAATTTTGCTTCCCAACCTTTGTTATCCTCCAAAATGCGTGTCTGAATATGCAGAGAAGAAAAATCAATGTACTGTAATTCTCTGTCGTAACGTCCTGCACCAAGTCCCAAATGCATGAATCCTGTCACACTTAATTCAAAGTTTAAGTATTTATCTGTTTGAGCTGGTGCAGCATTTAAGAAAATTTCCACGCAACTGTCAGTATATACGTCTGTATTCATTCCGTTTGCATTTCCAACAGGATTAATTTCATTGCTGAAAAACTTAATCCCAATCCCCTTTTCATCATAGAGAATATAAAATTTGGTAATGGGCGCATTCGTTTGATACCCTTCCCAAGGATACAACGAAATGGAATCTTCATTGGCTCCAAGCCACGCTTCGCTTTCAATCGGTAAGTCAGCAAGTTCTGCTTTTTTTATTTGATACGTTTTCATAGAAGGCTCCTGATTGTTTTTTACATTTATTTTTTTCTTACTATACCATATAATTTAAAACTCGTCAAGTTAAAATCCATTCAAAATACTCAGATTTTTTCTCTTTTCACTATAATAGGAAAAAAATTAGAATTTTTCTAAAAAAAGGTTGACAAATCCTTTGAGTTATGGTAAACTAACCAAAGTTAGTTGCGACTAACCATAGATATATTTGATGGAATCAGGTGAGTGTCATGAATTTAAAACAAGCAAAAACAGGAACTGAATATATTATCCGAGAAATTCTTACCGATGATGAAGAATTGGATGCATTCTTGTTTTCGTTAGGATGCTATTCCGGTGAAAAAATCACGGTAATATCCAATTCCAGAAGCGGATGTGTGGTTGCAATTAAAGACGGACGATATAACATTGACAATCAACTTGCAGAAGCAATTATTATCTGATACATAATTTTTTTATTTTTGACAAAAAGTTAGTTATAACTAACCGAATACATTCATAGCACGAGATACCATAATGAAGGAGACAACATATAAATGAAAATCGCATTAACCGGAAATCCAAATTCCGGAAAAACTACAATGTATAATGCATTAACCGGACGAAATGAAAAAGTTGGTAACTGGGCAGGCGTTACTGTAGAAAAAAAAGAACATACGGTAAAAAAAATCTTTTGTCACGGTGTGGAATCCATTCTGGCAGTTGACCTTCCGGGAGCATACTCTATGTCTCCTTTTACTTCGGAAGAAAGCATCGCCAGCGACTATGTCAAAAATGAAAATCCTGATGTTATCATCAATATTGTGGATGCCACTAATTTAAGCAGAAGTTTGTTTTTCACCACTCAGCTATTGGAATTGGGCATTCCTATGGTAATTGCATTAAACAAAAGTGATATCAATGAGAAAAAACAAAATGAAATTGATGCAAAAAAATTATCTGACAAACTTGGCTGTCCGGTTGTTGAAACCATATCTACCTCTTCTGAAGGATTAAGCGAGCTGATAAAAAATGCTTTGGCGGTTGCCGGACATACCCAAAACGCTCCCTATACTCAAGGGAATATTGATTTATCAGACAAAGCGGAGGTTACCAAGGCAGATCGTAAACGTTTTCAGTTTGTTAATCTGATTGTAGAGGAAGTGGAAACCAGAAAGGTTTACACAAAAGACAGAAACATTGGAGATAAAATTGATTCCGTTTTAACAAATCGCTGGATCGGCTTACCTATCTTTGCGATTGTAATGTGGTTTGTATTCTTTGTTTCCCAAGCTTGGTTGGGACCATGGTTGGCAGATGAATTACTTTGCCCCGTTATTGACCGATTTGGAGAATTGGTTGGAGTTTGGATGGATGGAACTGCACCAATCCTTCAAACCATTGTTATGGACGGGATTATTGGCGGTTTCAGTGCGGTAATCGGATTTTTACCTCTTGTAATGGTGATGTACTTTTTGATTGCCTTGTTGGAAGATTGCGGATATATGGCAAGAGCAACTGTTGTTTTGGATCCTATTTTTAAAAAAGTTGGTTTGTCAGGAAAATCTGTGATTCCTTTTGTAATTGGAACCGGGTGTGCAATTCCCGGAGTTATGGCATGTCGCACCATACGTAATGAACGGGAACGCCGTGCCGCTGCAATGTTGACTCCTTTTATGCCTTGCGGAGCCAAATTACCGGTTATTGCTTTGTTTGCCGGTGCGTTTTTTGGCGATAATCCCTGGATTGGTACTGCAATGTATTTTGTAGGAATTTTCATTATTTTTATTGGTGCTTTGCTGATTAATCAGGTTACCGGTCAGAAAAATAAAAAATCGTTCTTTATTATCGAATTGCCTGAATATAAAATTCCTTCTATCAAACGTGCTTTTCTTTCTATGTGTGCCCGCGGTTGGTCATACATCGTGAAAGCAGGAACCATTATTTTACTCTGTAATGCGATTGTTACGATTATGCAAGGATATGCATGGAATTTTCAACCGGCAGAAAGTGCAGATGTGTCTATCTTAGCAACCATCGCATCTCCCATCGCCGTGCTTTTAGTTCCTTTAGGTTTCGGAGTATGGCAAATGGCAGCCGCATCTATTACAGGCTTTATCGCAAAAGAAAACGTTGTTGGAACCTTAGCTTCTGTTTATGCTATTTCTAATTTTATCAATATGGAAGAATTGGCAATGGTGGACGGAGCTGCCCAGAATGTTGCCTCAATTTTAAATTTAACGCCTTCAGCAGCATTGGCTTGCTTAATGTTCAACTTGTTTACCCCTCCCTGCTTTGCTGCAATCGGGGCCATGAATGCAGAAATTAAAAGTAAAAAATGGATGTTTGCCGGAATTTGTTTACAATTAGGCACAGGTTATACCGTTGCATTTTTGGTATATCAGTTTGGAACATTATTCTCTGAAGGTAAATTTGGAACAGGCTTTTTCCCGGGTTTAATTGCGATTGTTGCAATGATTCTTATCATAATATTCCGAATAAAAAAAGCCAATCAAAAAGTTGTAAGCGTTATTAAGTAAATCGTTATGAGGAATTCTTGAATGAAAAATATACTTATTATTTTCATATTGGCAATCATAATGGGTGCAATTATATACTATCTTGCCAAACAAAAAAAATGCGGTGCAAAATGTATTGGTTGTCCATATGCAAACGAGTGTAGTAAAAAAACTGTTGAGAAACAATAAAACAATAAAAAAAGTAGTGAATCGCTTGATTCACTACTTTTTTTATTACAGTATAAAACTTATCTGGAAATAACGATTGTCTGAGCTTCAAACACTCCATTGGTAACAATACCTACACAGGTAATGTTGTCCTCAGGTTTAATATCGTTGATGGATTTGAGTTCAGCACCGGTGGAATCATTATCGATAATTTTGGTTCTACTGTTGCTTACATATACAACAACAGTGTTTCCGTTCGCATCAACGAAAGTCACTGCATTTGCGTTTGTGTTTACAGATTGAACAACTCCGAAAGCATTTGCGTTTTGAGACTGGGTGATAATTTCTACTTTTGCAACAACAGTACTGTCAAGCGTTACTTTTGCAAAATAGTCCAATCTTAAACCATACATGTCGGTTTCTTCACCATATACATAAAACACAGTATCTCTTCCAACCGGATAAGTGGTAGTTACACCGGCTTCGGATAACGTAATGCTGGGACTATTTGAAATCAAGATTTCACAGATAACACCGGAAGCAGTTTTCACTTCAGAGAATGCTTCAATTTCGCAGATTCTACCGTATTTTAAAGTAACGGTTGAAAGTTTATCCCCTGCATTCAACGCAGAAAATTCTGATTTGATGCCATTCTTTTTCACAATTAGATCATTTACATTAACAACATAAGTGCTTACGTTGTCAGATTCATCTCTTAACTGCAACGATACAACATCATCTTCTGTGATAACATCATCGATCACAACATCAGAAAGTTTGAAAACCATTTCGGAAACCTTTAAAATTGCAACCTTATTATCATCGGTCAGTTCCAGTGTGACATAATCTCCGATTCTTACATTCGGCAAAATGCTTTCAACACCGTTAATCTGGACGATGGCTTGTTTTTCCAGTTCATATGTTGAAAGTTCACCGGTAACAGAGTCTTTTAACTGGATTTTATTACTTGCAGTTAAAACATCAATCACTTCCCCATCAACTGAAGATGTGCTAACAGGAACTTCTTTAAAGATATCAATCGCAACGATTGTATTATCAATCATTGTAACAACAACATCGTCATCTTTTGTCAAATACTTCGGTTCCATAATTGTGCCACCATTTCTGATTAAAACATCAGAAGTAATATCATAGGTTTTAGCAACGACAAAGATTTTTGCAGTATTATCAGCACGATTGATGCTGTCAACAGTACCCTTTTCTGTGTTGAAATCCTTTTGATTCATCACACGATACAACAAGGTTGCCATCTGTGCACGTGTAACATTGGATTTGGGAGAAAACTGATTGTTGCCGGTGCCGTTCATCAGCTCCTCATCTCTGACATAGTATACAGCTTTTCTGTATTGTTCAGAAATGGCGGAATCATCAGAGTATGCATTTAATACTACACTAATAGCTTCCATATCCTCAATTCCGTTGGCAGCTTTGGTGATATAAAGCGCAGCTTCTTCACGACTTAACTGAGCGTCTAAATTTGCAGAAGCGATTTCTTCAGCAGAAAAAACACCGCGGAACAACAAATATGCCAGTTCATTTTTGTAGGAAGTATTTACAGAAGCTAAATCATCTTCATAAATAGAATAAATGCTCTCAATATTTTCAGTAACAACAGATGAGTTGAATCCTAAAATTCTGGAAATTAACAGCATTGCCTGAACTTTTGTCACGTTTGCATCCGGTGCAAACTCGGTAGCAGAGACACCATTGATAATTCCTTTACCAGCCATATCATTAATAGCATCATAAGCCCAGCTGTGGCTTTCCTTGGTAACATCTTTGAAATTCGCTGCAGATACAACCGCAGATACCATCATTACAAGACAAAGAACACACGCAAAAACCTTCTTGCTCATAGCTTAATCCTCCAACATAATATATTATAATATAAAGTTTCTAAGCTAACGAATTATTCTTCGTAACCGTTCGGATTTTGTTTTTGCCAATTCCAAGCATCGCGGCACATATCAACAATATTTTTTTCAGCCTTCCAGCCAAGTTCTTCTTTTGCCTTGGTGGGATCTGCATAACATTCAGCAATATCTCCGGGACGACGATCAACGATCTGGTAAGGAACTTTAATTCCGTTTGCTTCTTCAAATGCTTTTACTAAATCCAGAACGCTATATCCGGTACCGGTACCTAAATTATGTACAAAAACGCCGGTTTTATCCTGGATATATTCAATAGCTTTCAAATGCCCCATAGATAAATCCATTACGTGGATATAATCTCTCACGCCGGTACCATCATGGGTTTCATAATCTCCACCAAAAATACTTAACTGCTGAAGTTTTCCGGAAGCAACCTGAGTGATATACGGCATCAAGTTGTTAGGAATTCCCTTGGGATTTTCACCGATTCTTCCACTATGATGCGCACCGATAGGATTGAAATAACGGAGCAGTGAAATGGAAAAATCTTTATCAGAAACATAGACATCAGATAAAATCTGTTCCAAAAACAGTTTCGTTCTACCGTAGGGGTTGGTTGCCGAATTAGGCATATCTTCTGTGATAGGAACTTTGTAGGGATCACCATATACAGTTGCAGAGGAAGAAAATACAATTTTCTTCACGTTATGTTTGATCATAACTTCCAGCAAAGTAAAGGTTCCTGTCAGATTGTTTTCATAGTAACGAAGCGGAATGGAAACAGATTCACCAACTGCTTTTAATCCGGCAAAATGAATAACAGACTGAATATCATGAGCGGTAAAAATTTCATCCAATTTGTCATAATCGTTGATATCACACTCATAAAAATCTACGGTTTTACCGGTGATGTCCATAACTCGCTTCATAGATTCATAGCAACTGTTAGCGAAATTATCTACCACTACAACATCATAACCGTTTTCTAACAATAATAAGACAGTATGGCTAGCGATATAACCGGCACCGCCTGGTACCAATATTTTCATATGTATGCCTCCTAAGATATAGATAGATTTATTACGATTTTATTATATCATCAAGTTCATAAATTGTAAATATAAATCAAAAAAAAACTTTACTTTTTAATCAAATTGTTATATAATTGAAATATAATTGAGTGCTAACCTAAAAAAAGGATACATAGCAATAAAGTATATCAAACCGAAAGGATGTTTATATGAAAAAAATCATTGCTGTGAATGGAAGTCCTTCATCTTCAGGAAATACCGCCTGGTTACTGGAAGAATTAGGAAAAGAAATTCAGAAAAATGGAGTTATGTTTCAAACTTTTCATTTAGGCGACCTGTTGGCAAAACTGTCACTTCCCTACTGTGTATGCTGCAGTTCTCCATGTAATCGTTCGTGTTACGCCGGAACTCAATTTGAAGAATTCATGAATGAGTGTATGGCTGCAGATGGAATTATTTTCGGAAGTCCGGTTTACTTCGGCAGTATGAGTGCACAATTAAAATGTTTTTTTGATAAAACACGAGATGCTCGTGCAAAAAAAGCTTTCGTTGGAAAACCGGCATGCGCTGTCAGCGTTGGAGCAACAAAATACGGAGGTCAACAATCCACTCTTCGTGCGATTCAAGACTGTTGTATGGTGCTTGGATTTTCCATCATCACTGATGCCGATGAGGAATTAGGATGCGGACATTTCGGATTAAGTGCCCAACGTCCTGCATCAGAGGATGAATATGCAAAAAATAGAATTCCTGTTTTAGCAAATAGATTATGCAAAGAAGTGTTAAAATAAAACAAAACTCTAAATTTGAAAAAGAGGTTTTAGACTATGCACCTTTTAATCTTGTCAATCACAACCGGTCAGGGACATCATCAAACAGGCCTTGCGATTTCAAACTATTTTGAAGAGCGCGGCCATCAGGTGACCCGACTGGATTGTTATGAATATTTGAGCCCTCCCATCAAAGAAATGCTTGCAAGTGGTTATCTGGTTTCAACAAAATATTCTCCCAAGTTATATGGGAAAATGTACCGTCTTGCAGAAAAGATAGACCAAAAAGAATCCAATGCCATTTTATTTCAAGTCACAAACAGTATCTTTAAAAATAAAATGGAGAAGTTTTTGGAGGAAACCAATCCGGATGTCATCGTTTGTACCCATGTATTTGCAGCACTTTTAATGACTCATTTGTTTGAAAAAGGACGCCGTTATCCTACCATTGGAATTATCACCGATTTTAAAATGCATCCATATTGGGAAGCGACAAATATAGATTTTTATGTTACTCCAAACGAGTATATGATTCCTTCGCTGATAAAAAAAGGAATTGAAAAGCAACGCATTCTTCCTTTTGGTATTCCGATATTTGATAAATTTTCAAATAAAATGTCAAAAGAAGCTGTGAGAAAGAAGCTTGGTTTTTCTGATATTCCAACTATTTTGGTTATGAGCGGAAGCATGGGATTCGGCAATGTTTATAAGCTTATCAAGACAATAGACACACTCGAAGACGATTTCCAGATGATTACTGTATGTGGAAAAAACGAGAAATTATATCACAGAATTGAAAAAGGTAAACTAAAACACTGTGTGTATAATTATGGTTATACCAATTGTGTTGATGAATTGATGGATGCAGCTGACTGCATTGTTACTAAGCCGGGTGGACTTACTGTATCAGAAGCTCTGGCAAAAGAACTGCCGATGCTCCTCTCCAAGCCGATTCCCGGTCAGGAGGAACGAAATCTTGAATTTCTATTGAATTTCGGATGCTGTATGCGTATTTCTAAAACCAGCCCTGTTGATGAAGTGATATCCCAATTATTTATGGATCCTAAAAAACAGGAACTGATGCTGGAAAGCATTCGACTTTTAAAGAAACCTGATGCCTGCAAAAAATTATATGAACATATTTTAAAAATTTTACCATAAAAAGGAGAAAAAACATGATTGCAATTGGAAACGACCACGTTGGTTTTGAACTGAAAGAAGCAGTAATCGAGGTGTTAAAAGAACATCAGATTGAATACAAAGATTTTGGGGCATATTCCTCAGACCGTGCGAATTATCCCGTGTATGGACAAAAAGTTGCACTTGCTGTTGCAAGCGGAGAATGTGACAGAGGCATTCTGCTCTGTGGCACCGGTGTTGGAATTTCTATCGCTGCCAATAAAGTAAAAGGAATTCGTGCTGTGGTTTGTTCAGAACCCTATTCCGCAAAACTTGCAAAAGAACATAATAACGCAAATATTTTAGCAATGGGCGCACGAGTTGTTGGTCCGGAACTGGCAAAAATGATTGTTGAAAACTGGCTGACCGCAGAGTTCCAGGGTGAACGTCATGCTGAACGTGTTGCATTGATTTCTAAAATTGAAGATGGAGAAATTTTAGAATCCTAAAAAAAGGAGATATTTTTTTGAGATATCTGATTATCCTGATTTTAATGCCATTCATACAATATGTTACAAGAACCGGATTTCGCTTTGTAATTCCCGGAACGTATCAATTTTGGCAAACCTATTGTTTCATTTTTATACAACACGTAGCTTCTATCGGAATACCGATGCTTGTTTTGTATCGAAAGAAAACATATTATATGCCAAAGGAAAAATCGGCATACTCACCTGCCGATTTATTTCGTTACATATTGTTGGGAGTATGTTTGCAGATGATCGGAACTGCACTTAACTTTCCTGTCAGTATGCTGTTGCAACACTTTGGACATAACCTTCCCGCCGCACTTCCGAATCCGGTAAATGGATGGGAATTCATTTTGCAGACGATCGTTGTTTGTTTTGTTCCTGCAATACTTGAAGAATTATTGTTCAGACAAATTATCTACAACAAAATTTCTCAGTATTCTAAAAGAAGTGCAATTTTCTTTTCAGCAATGTTTTTTTCTATGGCACATTTTGATTTCTTCAACTTGGCTGCCACATTTTTTATCGGCATAACCCTTGGAATTTTAAGAAGTTGTAATGTCTCTCTTTTACATTGTTGCATCATTCATTTTATTGTTAATTTAACTGCGAGCATATTGAATCTTGGATTTAATTTCCCTATGTTTTCAGAACTATTCCATCGATATTATCCCTTGTTAGTATTTTTAAGTCTTACATTGTTTTTTACAGTTTTTCCAAAAGGACAAGCTAAGCGGATATCAACTGTAGAAAATGAAGAAAGAAAGCCAAAGAAACATTATACGGCTTTGCTGTTAAAACAACCTTTATTTTACATTTATTGTATTCTATTTTTCATCATAGGAGTAAAATAATTATGATAAAAAAAGTTTTTTCAACAAAACTTGGAATTATCCTTGGAATTTTGATTCTTTGTTTCATTATGCTATTGACATTGGCATCGGATATTTTAGGTTTCGGAAATTCAAAGGATATCGTACAAATTCAGGTGACTGAAAACGACAATTTAACAGTAATTTCAAAAAAACTACAAGAAGAAAAAATTGTACTGAACTCATTAGTATTTAAATTATTTTACAAATGTACAAAGTATCCTGATATCATTCACCCGGGGACCATTACAGTCTCTAAAAACGACTCCTATCTTCAAATTGTGAATGCAATTCAAAATCCTGACAATCATAATATTAAGCTGACGATTCCGGAAGGATTTGAAGTTCGTGAAATTATCGGTCGATTAAAAGAAAACGACTTGATTTCAAACGAAGAAGAATTTAAAAATATATTAAAAAATTATACTTTTTATACTTCTCAAGGTGATGAAATTACCGGTACACCAGGGTTGCTTTCCGGTTTTTTATACCCCGACACCTATGAATTATCACCGAATGTTTCTCCGGAAGAAATCATTCGAATCATGACAGAAAATTTTAAAACAAAATGGACCGATGAATATCAAAAACAAGCTGATAAATTAAATATGGATGTAAACGAAGTGATAACTTTGGCTTCCATTGTGGAACGCGAAGCTCAGAAAAACGAGGATTTTCCGATGGTTGCATCAGTTTTTCATAACCGATTGAAAATCGGAAAAAATCTTGAATCCTGCGCAACTGTCCAGTATATATTGGAGGAAAGAAAACCGATTCTTTCCATCGCCGATACAAAAATTGATTCCCCGTATAATACCTATCAGAACAGTGGTCTCCCCCCTGCTCCGATTGCTTCTCCGGGTCAAAGAGCGATTGAAGCAGTTTTATATCCCGAAAATACTGACTACCTTTATTTCTTTACTGATAAAAACGGAGCCAATCATTATTCTAAAACATTTGAGGAACACAATCGATTGATTAACGAATTTGGACTCTAACTCTTCACGTTGCCATTTAACTGATTAAGACGTTACGTGTTCTTATAAAAAAATATCGGATAACAATGCTGTTATCCGATATTTTTTATGCATTCTCGCTCATCAAAAGTTTTTCACTTCTGTCCGCAGTAATCAACGCTTCAATAAATGCATCAATATTGCCATTCATAATATTGGGAAGCTGTTGAATGGTTAAGCCGATTCTATGGTCGGTAACACGTCCTTGAGGATAGTTATAAGTACGAATTCGTTCACTTCTGTCCCCTGTTCCAACCTGAGATTTTCTTTCTGCAGCAATTTTGCTGTTTTGTTCCATAATTTTAATATCATACAATTTGGAACGAAGCATTTTCATTGCCATATCACGATTTTTATGCTGACTACGCTCGTTCTGACACGCAACAACAATACCGGTGGGTTTATGTGTGATACGAATTGCAGATTCGGTTTTGTTAACGTGCTGACCACCTGCACCGGATGCACGATAGGTATCAACTTCCAAATCATCAGGATTAATTTCAACTTCAACATCTTCAACTTCGGGAAGCACCGCAACGGTAACCGTTGAAGTGTGAATTCTACCACCGGATTCTGTTTCCGGAATACGCTGTACACGATGTACACCACTTTCAAATTTCAGCTTAGAATAAACACCTTTTCCTTCGATAGAGAAAGAAATTTCTTTATATCCTCCGATGCCGATTTCTGTTTCAGAAATAATTTCGGTTTTGAAACGCTGATTCATTGCATACATAGAATACATACGATACAAATCGCCTGCAAACAATGCAGCTTCATCACCGCCTGCCCCTGCACGGATTTCTACGATAACGTTTTTCTCGTCATTTTCGTCTTTGGGCAGAAGGAGAATTTTGATTTCTTCTATAATTTTTTCGCCTAAATCTCTTTTATCGTAGTATTCTGCTTCCGCCATTTCTTTTAAGTCATGGTCGGTTTCAGTTTCCATCATTTCTTTGGCATCCGCCATTTCCTGCTGAGACTGTTTATATTCCCGATATTTTTCAACAATAGGCTCTAATTCTGAAATTTCTTTCATAACATTTCGGAACTGTTCCTGATCGCTGATGACTTCAGGGTCTGCAGCTTTATTGTTTAAATCAATAAATTTTTCTTCTAAAAAACCTAATTTTTCAAACATAAGTTATTTTTTTCCTTTCGCTTGCTCTTTCAGATAGGCGTTGATAAATTGATCTAATTCACCGTCCATTACGGCAGTAACATTTCCGGTTTCAGTCAATGTTCTGTGATCCTTCACCATACTGTAAGGATGAAACACATAAGAACGAATCTGACTTCCCCAACCAATATCAAGCTGTTCGCCTTTCAAGTCTTCGATTTTATCTTTATGTGCCTGTTCTTTTAATTCCAACAGTTTTGCGTATAGCATTTTCATTGCAGTATCTCTGTTTTTATGCTGACTGCGCTCATTCTGACAAGATACCACAATCCCTGTAGGGATATGAGTGATACGGATTGCAGATTCCGTTTTGTTAATATGCTGACCACCTGCACCGGATGCTCGGTAGGTATCCACCTTCAAGTCTTCCGGATTAATATCAATTTGAATATCATCGGGTAATTCAGGCATAACATCCAAAGACGCAAAAGAAGTGTGACGACGACCGGAAGAATCAAAAGGAGAAATTCTTACCAAACGATGGACTCCTTTTTCCGCTTTTAAGTATCCATACGCATTTAAGCCACTGACCAAAACAGTAACACTTTTAATACCGGCTTCATCTCCATCCAGATAATCAAGAG
The DNA here is from genome assembly GCA_045638525.1 of Clostridia bacterium. Taxonomy (GTDB): domain Bacteria; phylum Bacillota; class Clostridia; order UMGS1840; family UMGS1840; genus SIG452. The sequence continues at coordinate 14,076 of JAZUBQ010000005.1, read as the reverse complement.
TTTCAGTTTTGAAGCCACGCTTTTCTGCCCAGCGAAGATACATTCTGTAAAGCATTTGTACCCAGTCCTGTGCTTCGGTTCCGCCTGCTCCCGAATGTAAAGATATGATAGCATTGTTACCGTCATACTCTTCGGAAAGCAAAGTTTCAAGCAACATCGTTTCAAGCGTCTGGATATAATCTTTTTCCATTGCAAGAGCTTCTTCCAATAACTCGGAAGCATCATCTTCCTCACTTGCCAATTCAATCAAAGTCAGTATATCTTCATAAGAAGTCTCTAAGTTGGCAAAACGCTGTAGTTTATCTTTTAATCCCTTTAATCTCTGCAACACTTTTTGAGAATTATCCAAATCTTCCCAAAAGCCAGGTTCTGCTGATTGACGGTCTAATTCCTCAATTTCACTTTCTAATGCTGCAACATTAAAGTGAATCCCTCAGTTCGTTCATTTGTTCTTTTGAATTCGTTAAACGAAGTTTTAATTCTTCAAATTCTAACAAATTTCTCACATCCTTTTTTATCAAAATTCACTCAAATCAATTCTACGGACGACAACATTTTTTATATTTTAAGCCACTGCCGCACGGACACGGATCATTAGGACCAACTTTATCCTGTGCTTTTGCAGGAACTTTGGTTACTGTGCCATCACCGGAAGTTTGTTGCGGAACGGCAACTTGCTGACGTTCAATTTTTCTCTGAAGGGTAACATTTAAGACAGTTCTTGCTGTTTCATTGGAAATGTTCTGAATCATTTCATCAAACATATCAAAGCCTTCAAATTTATATTCCATAACCGGGTCTCTCTGACCGTATGCACGAAGATTGATACCGTTTTTGAGCTGATCCATATCATCGATATGATCCATCCATTTTTTATCAACAACACGTAGAAGAACCACACGTTCAACTTCACGCATATGTTCACCGAATTCAGCTTCTTTGGCTTCATATTTTGCCAATGCCATATCGGTAATGATATTTCTTAATCTATCTTTGGTGATTTCTTCTAAATCAATATCATCTGCTTTTAACTGATTTTCTTCGGTAGTATAAATTGCGTTTACTACCTCGGTCAGACCCTGAAGGTTCCAATCATCAGGATATTCACTCATACTACAAAACTGATTTACAGTATGTGCCACACTGTCTTTAATCATTTTAATAATATTATCTCTGAGATTTTCTCCGTTTAATACCTTCTGACGTTCTGTATAAATAACATTTCTCTGCTGATTCATGACATCGTCAAACTGTAATACGTGTTTTCTGATAGAGAAGTTTCTTCCTTCTACTCGTTTTTGTGCACTTTCGATTGCTTTTGAAAGCATATTGTGCTCAATGGGTTCATTTTCCGGTAAACCTAAAGTTTCAACCACCCCACGCACTCTGTCAGAGCCGAATAAGCGCATCAATTCATCATCTAAGGAAAGGAAGAATTTGGTGAATCCGGGGTCACCCTGACGTCCGGCACGACCACGAAGCTGATTGTCAATACGTCTGGATTCGTGACGTTCCGTCCCAATAATACATAAGCCGCCTGCTTTTACTACTTCTTCTTTTTCTTCTTTTAATTGTTCAGAATACTTGTGTAACGCATCTGCAAATTGCTGACGTGCCTGTAAAATCATTTCGTCTTCTGTGTGTGCAAAACCGGTAGCTTCCGAAATAACATGTTCTTCATAACCTGCTTTTACAAGGTCAGCTTTTGCAAGATATTCTGCATTACCACCCAACATAATGTCGGTACCACGACCTGCCATATTGGTCGCAATGGTAACAGCATTTTTCTTACCCGCCTGTGCAATAATCTGCGCTTCTTTGTCGTGATTTTTTGCATTTAATACTTCGTGTTTTACGCCACGACGTTTTAACATAGAGGACAGAAGCTCTGATTTTTCAATGGAAACAGTACCAACCAAAATAGGCTGACCTGTTGCATGACGTTTTACAATCTCATCAATGACTGCATTATATTTACCTGCTTCTGTTTTATAAACAGCGTCAGCATCATCTATTCTTTGCACGGTTTTATTGGTAGGAATTTCAATACAGTCTAATTTATAAATTTCCTGGAATTCTTCTTCTTCGGTTCTTGCTGTACCGGTCATACCGGATAATTTTTCATATAAACGGAAGTAATTCTGGAAGGTAACAGTAGCCAAAGTTTTAGACTCGCGTTCTACTTTCACGCCTTCTTTTGCTTCAATCGCCTGATGCAAACCTTCAGAATAACGTCTACCAAACATTAAACGTCCGGTAAATTCGTCTACAATGATGATTTCTCCATCCTTAACAACATAATCACGGTCAACACGCATAGTACCGTGAGCACGAAGTGCTTGATTGATATGATGAGAAATTGTCAGATTCTCCGGATCGGATAAGTTTTCTATATTAAAATACTGTTCTGCTTTACGCACACCCTGTGCAGTCAAAGTTGCAGATTTTGCTTTTTCGTCTACAATATAATCAGCATCTTCTTCATCGGAAAGAATTTTAGAATCTTCTTCAACAACAACTTTTCGTTTTAAACCTTTTACAAAACGATCCGCGTGTTGGTAAATATCAGTAGATTTATCTCCTGCGCCGGAAATAATAAGAGGAGTTCTTGCTTCATCGATTAAAATACTGTCTACTTCGTCTACAACAGCAAAATAGTGTCCTCTTTGCACCATTTGTTCTTTGTAGATAACCATGTTATCTCTTAAATAGTCAAAACCAAATTCATTATTGGTACCGTAGGTAATGTCACATTCGTACATTCCTTTACGATCAGATGGCTCAACAGCGTGGATAACCAAACCAACAGTTAAGCCTAAAAACTGATATACTTTCCCCATCCACTCACTGTCACGTTTTGCAAGATAATCGTTAACAGTAACAATATGAACACCGCGTTTTGTCAGTGCATTCAAATAGGCAGGCAAGGTTGCAACCAAAGTTTTCCCTTCCCCGGTTCTCATTTCCGCAATTCTTCCCTGATGTAAAACAATACCACCGATAATCTGTACGGGATAATGTTTTAAACCAATTACACGCCAGGATGCTTCACGCACAGTCGCAAATGCTTCCGGCAAAATGTCATCCAGTGTTTCGCCGTTTTTTAATCGGCTGATAAATTCAGGAGTTTTTGCTTTTAGTTCTTCATCCGAAAGTTTCTGGTAAGCTTCTTCATAAGATAAAACCTTTTCTACAATAGGTTTGATTCGCTTAATTTCACGATCGGAATAGGAACCGATGATTTTTTCTATCAATGCAGTAAACATAGACGATTCTCAACTTTCTTTCAATATTTTATCTGAATTTCACAAATAAAGAACTTTCATAGATAACACCAAAGGCAATATCTATACTATAATATCATATTTTTTCCTGTTCTGCAAGAGAATTTACCAAATTTATGTGTAAAATTTGTGTATTTTTTGTTATCTCATCTTTTTTTCACTATGATAAAAAGAATCAACCTCAAAAAAATAATTGATACACAAGTATTTCTTTCATTTTTACGGAAGTGTATGTCCTGCTGCACGATAAATATCATACCACTCAGAACGAGTCAGGCAAACATCGGCTGCCTGACAAATTTCTGACAATCTTTTGGGGTTCATAGTGCCTGCAATCACTTGAATATTTGCAGGATGTCGAAGAATCCAAGCGGCTGCAACTCCTGTTTTAGAAATACCGTATTTTTCTCCGATTTCAGCAAGCTTTTTATTCAATTCCGGAAATTGATCACTATCGATAAAACTTCCCTGAAAAAATCCATACTGAAACGGAGACCACGCCTGGATGGTCATATTTTTCAATCTGCTATATTCCATGGTGAACCCATCATGCATCACTGATTCTGAATCTTTCATATTTACGTGCATTCCGGCAGAAATCATACCTGCTTCGGTAACAGAAAATTGAAGTTGATTGATAATCAGCGGTTGTTTTACCGCAGTTTTCATAAGTTCTATTTGCATCATATTCTGATTGGATACTCCGAAATATTTCACTTTACCGGAACTTTCCAGATAATCAAAAGCTTCTGCAACTTCTTCCGGCTCCATTAGTGTGTCGGGACGATGCAACAACAAAACATCAATGGTATCCAAACCAAGACGGGAAAGACTACCATCAACAGATTTCAAAATGTGTTCTTTCGAAAAATCAAACTGTCCATCGTGAATGGCACATTTGGTTTGAATCATAAGCTTTTCTCTATACCCGGGATGGCGTTTTAAATAATCCGCAAATACCTGTTCTGACTTTCCTCCACCGTAAATATCTGCGTGGTCAAAAAAATTAATGCCATGTTCAATGGCGGTGTCCATAATGGCATCCACCTTTTTTTCGTCCAAATCACTCATTCTCATACAACCAAGTGAGATTGCTGATGCTTCAAATTGATTTCCAATTTTAAGTTGTTTCATGATCGTATCATCCTTTCTTATTTCGATTATACTCTATTTTCTTAGTTTTCTACAATACTGTGTACAAAGTTTGTCAGTACATTCTGAACAGCGAAGTGCCAGATTGCTGGTTTCCCAAAAACGTTCGGGATATATCAGTACGCATAACTCCCAAATAAGCCATACAACAACCGAAAATATCACCAATGACCAGGAATAAAAGCTGTTTAAGGCTATCATAGGGAAAAACATCATAAAATGATCCCAATTAAAAATTCTGCAAGTTGTGCAACATTTGTTTTTCATAATCAAACGAAACGGACACCAGATTAACACACAGATTAAATCACAAACATAAAAAAAAGTTGTAATGAGTATCATAATTCCGGCATCAATCAACCCAAGATAATATAAAAAACTGATAACAACGGTCACTGCAATCCAGATCAGCATTACTTTGTACGCCGAAGCTGTTGTATTCTTAATATATTGTTTCAACTTTTGTTGATTTACATTTTCTTTGATTGGTTGAAAAAGAGATCGAAACACTTTTTGTGAACCGATTGAAATATGGAATTTTATGGGAATTAATTGTAAAAACATGTCACAGACCCATAAAAGCCATAAGAAATGCAGATAGGAAACCTGATAAAAAAAATTCCATCCATTTGCTACATCATATCCATTTTTATCAAATACATACAGAATAATTGCAAATAAAAACACAAAAATTCTTCCAATTAATCTTATAAAATAAACTTTTCTCGTTTTTGAAATCTGAAAACTATTCTCCATCGTTTATATTTCCTCAATATCGGGTTAAAATATGAATAAACTTTCTATTATATTATAACTTAATTTCATATAAAGTGCAATAGTTGTAATGTAAATGTTATAAGAAAAGACAGAAAGACCATGTGCATTACGCAACACAGTCTCTCTGTCCGGGAAAAGAATTATATAGAATGGATATGGGCAAAAAAATTATAATATGTTTAAGCAGATAAACGCAACAAAATATTATCGGCAATCATCGCCAGAAACTCTGAGTTTGTGGGTTTTCCACGAGAAGATAATACGGTGCAGCCAAATAATTTCGCAATATTTTCAGCATCTCCTCTGGTCCACGCCACCTCGATTGCATGACGAATAGCACGTTCTACTCGACTGGGTTTGGAATCAAACTCTTTCGCTGTCATAGGATAAAGTTCTTTTGTGACACTATGCAAAAGTTTTCTGTTTTCCAATACTCTTAAAATCGCAAAACGAAGATATTCATAGCCTTTGATATGTGCCGGCATTCCCACCTCGTGAAAAATATTGGTCACCATTTGCTCCAAAACAGGATTTTCCTTGGAGGTTTCAATATTTTCGATTTTAAGAATTTTCTTTTTATCAGATGTATATTCCATAGTTTTTTCACCATTGGCAACCGCTTTTATTTGTGTAATTAAAGAAAGGTTTTCAAAAGGCTTCATCACAAAGTAATCGGCACCCATTTCTAAAATCAACTTTTCAATAGACGGAAGTTTAATATCAAGCATAAAAATAACAGTGCAATTTTCGTGAAGTAAATATTCTTTTTTCAACTGTTCTAACAGCCAAATTCCATCACCATTTGGCATCGTGATATCGGTGAGAATGATATCGGGTCGTTTTTCTCGAATCAATGCCAAAGCAGTCTTCCCTTCGTTCGCCACCGTAATTTCTCCAAAATAGGAATCTTTCTCTAAATGAGGAACCAATTCCTGAATCATAGACATATCATCATCAACCACAATTATCTTTTTCATAGCGTTCTCCTTGCTCATTCTTATTACATATTTGAAACATCGTTTTCATCTTACATCCATAATATATCACAATATTTTCAAAAAATCAAGATATTTTTGGAAATATTTTCCATTTTTTACACGACTGATTTCGACATACGACAAATAATTTGGCAATCTTTCAAAAAATACAAACGAATTTTACTTCATTTTGTATTCTTTTGTTATATTTTATTGAAAACGATATGCAAACAAAAAACTGCCTTGGAAATTCCTCGGCAGTTTTTGTTGTAAAATTACAAATTAATATGCAATTCCCTGTGCTTTCATAGATTCTGCAACTTTTAAGAAACCGGCAATGTTTGCACCTGCAGCCAGGTTACCTTCACAGCCATAATCTTTTGCAGCAGTTTCACAGCTCTTATAGATGTTAACCATAATATCGTGTAATTTAGCGTCAACTTCTTCAAAGCTCCAGCTATATCTCATGCTGTTCTGGCTCATTTCCAGACCGGAAGTAGCAACACCACCTGCGTTTGCAGCTTTTGCAGGACCAAACAGCAGACCATTTTGCTGAATATAAGCAATAGCATCAGGAGTAGAAGGCATATTCGCACCTTCTGCCACAGCATAGCATCCGTTTGCAACCAATGCTTTTGCATCGTCTAAGTGTAACTCGTTCTGAGTTGCACAAGGCAGAGCAATATCACATTTTACAGTCCAGATACCTTTACCTTCATAGTATTTTGCGGAAGGATGATATTTTACATATTCAGAAATACGTTTTCTTTCAACTTCTTTAATCTGTTTTACGGTGTCTAATTTAATACCATCTTCATCAACAACGTAACCGTTGGAGTCAGACAATGCAATAACAGTTGCACCTAACTGCTGTGCTTTTTCAGTTGCATAAATTGCTACGTTACCGGAACCGGAAACAACAACTCTTGCACCTTCTAAAGATTTGCCGTTTGCTTTTAACATTTCGTTGGTGTAATACAAAAGTCCATAACCGGTCGCTTCTTTTCTTGCCAAAGAACCACCATAAGTCAAACCTTTACCGGTTAATACGCCGGTGTATTCATTACGCAGTCTTTTATACTGACCAAATAAGTAACCGATTTCTCTTGCACCAACACCGATATCCCCTGCAGGAACGTCAGTATCAGCACCGATATGTTTGGAAAGTTCGGTCATAAGGCTCTGACAGAATCTCATAATTTCTCCATCGGATTTTCCTTTGGGATCAAAGTCAGAACCACCTTTACCACCGCCCATAGGCAGAGTGGTTAAAGAATTTTTTAAAGTCTGTTCAAACCCTAAGAACTTGATAACAGACTGGTTAACGGTGGGATGGAATCTCATACCGCCTTTATAAGGACCGATTGCACTGTTAAACTGTACACGATACCCTCTGTTCACCTGAACTTTATTGTTATCATCTACCCAAGAAATACGGAAAGTGATAATTCTTTCAGGTTCTACCATTCTTTCCACAACACCGGATTCGATAAAATCAGGTCTTCTTTCAATAACAGGAACCAAAGTTTCCAGAACTTCTTTTACCGCCTGCAAAAACTCGGGTTCATTTGCGTTTTTCTTTTCTACGCTTTCATAAATTCCCTGCAAATATGCATTGTTGATTGCCATTTTGAAACACTCCTTCGATAAATATAAAATCATTTTTTATCAATTCCAAGGGCAGCACCAAGAAAACAAAATAATACTGCCTACAAAAATACATTATACACCATTTTTCATTATTTTGCAAGTTTTTTAGTAAAATATTTCATTTTTTTTGCAAAATCATTCAAAATATAAAAAAGATGTCTTACATTTGCTAAAATATCTGTGGAAATGTTTCAAAACATTTATCATTTGTCTTGCTTGTTTGCACTTTTACGCAATAAATGTGCCATTTCTCCCCGGGATAAGAACTGTTCCGGTCGAAAGGTATTATCAGGATAACCATTTAGTATCCCACTATCCAATAAAGCAGTAATTTCCCGATAAGACCATCGGTCTTCTTCTACGTCTGTAAATTTTCTGTTTTTTGTTTTCTCATTACCATTATATTGGAGTGCTCGCTGTAATATAACGGCCATTTCTTCCCTTGTTACAGCTTTGTTGGGACGAAAGGTTTTATCAGGATATCCAACCATAATTTGATTTGACAATACAGTTTTGATTTCTGTTTCAGCCCAATGCCCTGAGATATCAGACAGCATTTCTGCCGGTTCGTTTTCAGTCAAATCCAGATAGCGACACAGGATAGTTGCTGCCTGTGCACGTGTTAAACCATCCTCCGGTAAAAAACGATCAACTCCCAATCCAACCATCCATCCTTTATCTGCAATATACTGGATATCATCTTTTGCATAATGATGAAATATATCCGAAAAATACTTACCGTTTAACCACAAAGAATAATAGTCCCAAACATCAGGCGTTTCCTGACCAACGCTCCAACTACCTGCTCCTTTTAGATTATATTTATCAACCAATGATAATTTGTATTTCAGGGTATCACTGTTATCATACCATACGGTATACTCTCCCGGTTTTAAAGTTTGATTGTTAACAATAACAGTATCATGTTTTTGAACAGCAAAGCGTCCGACAACGCTTTTTGATGGCATATCAATCTGAGAACTTCCTCCGGTTTTACTTAATACAGATTGTATCTGACGATTTGTGATTCCAACCCCTTGGATAGATTCATCACTACTCCAGACACGCCCAAAAAAAGGAATTCCCAAAACAATTTTATCGCTTGGAACAAATTTTAATGCATACTGAATGGATCGTTCCACAAAGTCGATACTTGCTACCGGACCTGCCTCTCCACCGTTATAATGTTCATCGTATGCCATAAGAAAAATATGGTCGGCCACACTCCCTAATGCTTTGTAATCATAGGAGCCGTGCCAGCCGGTATTCCAACCGTTCGGATTTGCTGCCACCGCAACAGAAACTTCTTTATCAGACGGAAGTTTTTGCCGTAATTGCGTAACCAATCTGGTATAGTTATCCCGATACTGGTGTGTAACATTTTCGATGTCTACATTGATTCCATCAAGATTGTATTTTTGCACTGCATTTACAATCTGGTTTGATAAACTTTCAACATCATTTAAAGCTATGTTACCCGCCTGACGATTCCAGTGATTACTTAAAAAAGGAACAATCTTCACATTTTGTTGATGCATTTTCTGTACATAATCGGAACTGATGCTTTCAACCGATAAACTACCGTCTGACATAATATTAAAGTAACTTGGAGAAATCACAGAAAAACTTTGTTTGGAAAGTGCAACGTATTCTAATTGTTTATCAAAGCTTCCGTAGGATAAATAGGTCATAGAATACCGTTCTTTGGCATTCGCAAGATACGAAAACGGAATACTGATTGCTATCGTTGTTCCAAGAACAAATTTTATCAGTCGTATTTTTGGTATTTTCTGAAAAAACTCCCGTGAAAATTCTTCAATCACGTTTTGTTCTGACAATGTCAGCGAAATGACAAGGTCACACATATCTTTTTCAATCGGTACCACATAAATTCGAAATCTCATTCGATTGCCTCCTGATCATATTAAAAAATCATAGAATCTTTCTGTTGATTACATTCTATTTTTCACGAAAAATCTATTGCTATTTAAAAAGAAATATGTTATAATGAAATTTATTGAGTTTTGATGTAACAAGAATAAGGGGGAGCTTCTTATGAAATACGTAAATGCTATATCCGTTGACCATTACAAAGGATTAAGCAATATTGCAATTTCCAGATTTTCCCACATCAATTTAATCACAGGACCTAACGGTAGCGGAAAAACCTCGTTGGCTGAAGCGATTGAAATTCTTCTCAATCCTTTTGATTTTCAGCACTATATTGCAGTAACTCAAAAATCTCCCAACGGTTTTTGGAATTCTTTTGATAAAAAACAAGGACGTTGTTATACTAAAATTGACGGAAAAATTCTCAATCAATCTTATTTTACGGAAATTGTTTCATATCATCCACCCTTTCAGGAAAGTTTTCAAGGGTTTCATCATGTTGGATATCCGCAAAATAATCAAATGACCATTACCAGTAATGAACTGAATACAGCAATTCCCAATGATATAACAACAGATAATCTGCAATCTTTGGTGCGTTATCGCAAAGTTACACCTGAAAACACAACTTTTTCTTTTCAAACTATCGCAAAAGATAAACTCTTAAGCGAAAAAGCACTTTCCTATCTTTCCCTCTTTGATTCAGATTATGTAGGATTTCAAACAGAAAACTTCAGCGATACCGTTTTATATCATAAAAGATTTGAAACAATAAAAGAAGAGTTCTTCACCGGTGGCATCCGTTACATATTAAAAATTATGGAACAGCTTTCCGGTTTTTCCAATGGTGTGGTTATTTTAGACTCAGCAGAACACCAAATATCTCCGAACACCTTTCCATTTTTGGTAGAATTGCTTTATCACATAGCATCAAAACGACAAATTCAGTTATTTATCACCACCCATAGTCTGGAGTTTATTGACGAATGGTTAGACTTATTACATTTTTATCGTCAACTTTCTGAACTATCTCTTATCAAACTTCAAGCAAAGCCGGAACAATGTATTGCAAAACAGTATTCCGGTGAACTTATGCATCAACTACGAATGGAACATCAAACAGATTTTAGAATATCCGATTCACAATAAGGAGGTATTTTTTTGTGAAAGAGTTATTGCAATTATTTATAATTTTCGCCAGAATCGGCGGATTTACCTTTGGTGGCGGCTATGCAATGCTTCCCATTATGCAAAAAGAACTGGTTGACAAAAAAGAATGGATCAGTCACGATGAACTGTTAAATTACTATGCTGTGGGACAATGCACACCGGGAATTATTGCTGTGAATACCGCAACTTTTGTCGGATATAAACGAAAAGGAATTGTGGGCAGTATTTTTTCCACTGCCGGTGTAGTAACTCCGTCGATTATCATTATTATTTTGATTGCATCATTTTTAAAAAACTTTGCAAGTTACCCCGTCGTTCAATCCGCATTTGCCGGAATCAGAATTGCAGTTTGTGCAACAATTTTAGTCTCTATTGTGAACTTATGGAAAAAGTCTGTCAAAAGCTGGATTAACATTCTCTTTTGTTTCGGTGCATTCTTCTTAAGTGCTTTTACTTCAATTTCTCCTATATGGATTGTACTAATCGCCGGTGCAGGCGGCATATTTTGCCATCTTAAAAAGGAGGGTGAATAATTATGGAAGCTTGGGTGCTTTTTATCGAGTTTTTTAAAATCGGATTATTTTCCGTCGGTGGCGGCTTAGCTACTCTCCCCTTTTTAAATCAGTTAGTTGAAAAATACCCCTGGTTTACCGCAGGTGATTTAGCAAACATTATTGCTGTGTCAGAATCAACACCGGGTCCATTGGGGATCAATATGGCTACCTACACGGGATTTACCGGGTTAGGAATGATAGGTGGAATCATCGCTACAGTCGGAATCATTCTTCCCTCCTGGGGTATTATTCTGTTAATTGCCCAAATTTTAGACAAATTTAATCAAAACCGATATGTTAAAGCTGCCTTTGTGGGACTTCGAGCTTCGGTGGTTGGTCTCATCTCTGCCGCTGTTTTAGGTATTATGCAATTAAGCTTCATAATTCCTGAGCAAACTCAGCTACTTACTATGTTAAATTTCAAAGCAATCCTGGTGTTTTTAGTACTCACTGTATTACGCTTTCGCTTTGAAAAAATACATCCGATTGTGTTTATTGCTGTCGGCGCCATCACAGGAATTCTTCTGGGTGCATTTTGATGATACGATTAAGAAAATTATAAAAAAAGGATTTATAAAAAATGATTACAGTAACAAATTTAAGCTTAAATTTCAACGGAACCAACCTATTTAAAAACGCAGATTTAAAATTTACACCCGGTAATTGCTATGGTGTTATCGGAGCCAATGGTGCAGGAAAATCTACATTTTTAAAAATTTTATCGGGAGAATTAGAGCCGTCCACCGGTGAGGTAATTATCCCCAATCATTTAAGAATGTCTGTGTTAAAACAGGACCACTTCGCATACGATTCTTTTACTGTTTGTGATACAGTCATTCAAGGAAATCCCCGTTTGTACAATATTATGAAAGAAAAAGAAGTGTTATATGCAAAAGAGGATTTCAATGACGATGATGGTGTTCGCCTTGCAGAATTGGAAGGTGAATTTCTGGAATTAAATGGTTGGGAAGCTGAAAGTGATGCTTCAAAACTGCTTCAGGGACTTGGTATTTCAGAAGATTTATTATATAATGAAATGAGTTCTTTGGACGGTAAACAAAAAGTTAAAGTGCTATTAGCACAAGCGTTGTTTGGCAATCCTGATATTATTTTATTAGACGAACCTACCAACCATTTGGATGTTGATTCTATCAACTGGTTAGAAGATTTCTTGCTGGATTATGAAGGTTTGGTAATTGTTGTTTCTCATGACCGTCATTTTTTAAACACCGTTTGTACCAATATTGTTGATATTGACTTTTCTCAGATTAAAATGTTTGTGGGTAACTATGAGTTCTGGTACGAATCCAGTCAGTTGATTCAGAAAATGATACGTGACCAAAATAAAAAGAATGAAGAAAAAGCAAAAGAATTGATGAACTTCATTCAACGTTTCTCAGCAAACAAATCAAAATCCAGACAGGCAACATCCCGTAAAAAATTATTGGAAAAATTAACAATTGAAGAACTTCCGGCATCTTCCAGAAGATACCCCTTTGTCGGATTCCAAATGGACAGAGAAGCCGGCAAAGACATTCTTTTTGTAGAAGGTATTTCTAAAACGATTGATGGTGTAAAAGTATTAAACAATGTATCTTTTACATTAAATAAAGGTGACAAAGTAGCGTTTTTAGGCGAAAATGAAACCGCTGTTACGACGATGTTTCGTATTTTAGCAGGAGAAATCGAACCGGATGAAGGTAGCTACAAGTGGGGTGTTTCCACCACTCAGTCCTATTTCCCAAAAGATAACTCTGCATTCTTTAACGATTCAGAATACAATCTGCTGCGTTGGTTAGAGCAATACTCCAAAGATACCACAGAAACATTTTTACGAGGATTCTTAGGAAGAATGTTATTCTCCGGTGATGATGTATTAAAACCGGTAAAAGTATTATCCGGTGGAGAAAAGGTTCGTTGTATGCTCTCACGTATGATGCTGTTTGGCTCTAATGTTTTAATGTTGGATCAACCGACCAACCATTTGGATTTGGAATCAATCACCTCAGTAAACAATGGTTTAAAAGAATTCAAAGGAAACATTCTTTTTGCTTCGCACGACCATGAGTTTATTTCGACCGTCGCAAACAGAATCATTGAATTTACAGAAGATGGCATTATAGATAGGAATGATAATTATGATGAATACCTCCAATGGAAAAAAGAAAACGAAAAATAAGTATAAAAATAAGAATACCGTTCCCAAACAAACGATTTCTTATGAAAAAAAACAACATTGGAAAGGTGGAACCTTACTTGCTCCGGTTCCGCCTGCTTTGGTGACTGTCGGAACTTTGGAAAAACCTAATGTGCTTACCATTGGCTGGACAGGTATTTTAAACACAATTCCGCCAAAGACATATATTTCTGTCCGAAAAGAGCGACATTCTTATCAAATGCTCTTAGATACTATGGAATTTGTCATCAATCTGCCTTGCACCGATTTGGTGAAAGCGGTTGACTTCTGTGGTGTCAGAAGCGGAAAAGACTTAGATAAAATAAAAGAAATGCATCTGACGGCCATTCCCGCAGAAAAGGTATCCGCCCCCTTGATTTCAGAGTGCCCTCTTCATTTGGAGTGTAAGTCGGATCGTAGCCATGTCGTTCTGTGAGCCAAGGAGT
>JAZUBQ010000004.1:0-131786 GCA_045638525.1 Clostridia bacterium | reverse complement strand
GGCTCCCGAAGTACTTTAATTGGAGGTATCACAGATGGGAAAGCTGAAAATTAAGAAAGGTGATACCGTTCGCGTAATCACCGGTAAGGATAAAGGCAAAGAGGGTAAAGTGCTGGTAGTAGACATGAAGAATGAGCGCGTGATCGTTGAAGGCGTTAACATGGCTACCAAACACTCTAAACCCAGAGCTCAGGGTCAGACCGGCGGTATCATCAAACAGGAAAGTCCGATTTACGCTTCCAAAGTAATGCTCATTTGCCCCAAATGCGGCAAAGCAGTAAGAACCGGTAAGAAAATCCTGGACAACGGCAACAAGGTAAGATATTGTAAAAAATGTCTTGAAACCTTAGGCGACTAATCAAAGGGAGGTAAACTGAATAATGTCTAATTTAGCAAACTTATATAAAAACGAAGTTGCACCTGCCCTGATGAGCAAATTCGGATACAAATCTGTAATGCAGATTCCGAAAATCGACAAAGTTGTTGTAAACATCGGTGTTGGTGAAGCAAAAGACAATGCGAAAGCGTTAGAAAGCGCTGCTGCAGATTTAACCTTAATCACCGGTCAGAAAGCAGTTCTGACCAAAGCAAAAAAATCCGTTTCTAACTTCAAATTAAGAGAAGGTATGAACATCGGATGTAAAGTTACCTTACGTGGCGAAAGAATGTATGAATTTATCGAAAGATTATTCTGCATCGCTCTTCCCCGTGTAAGAGACTTCAGAGGTATTAGCGCAAACTCTTTTGACGGCCGCGGCAACTATGCTTTCGGTATCAAAGAACAGCTGATTTTCCCGGAAATCGAATATGATAAAGTAGAAAAAATCAGAGGTATGGATATTGCTTTCGTTACTACCGCAAAAACTGACGAAGAAGCAAAAGAATTACTGACTCTGATGGGCGCTCCCTTTATCAAAGCGTAAGATTTCTGATAATTCCACAAACACAAGAGTAAAGTGAAAGGAAATGGAAACAAATGGCTAAAAAATCTATGATTAATAAACAGCAGAAACCTCAGAAGTTCAGCACCAGAGAATACAACAGATGTAAAATCTGCGGTAGACCTCATGCTTATCTTCGGAAGTATGCTATTTGCCGTATTTGCTTCAGAGAACTGGCTTACAAAGGTCAGATTCCCGGTGTAAAAAAAGCAAGCTGGTAAGATTGAAAATTCAATCTGTTCTCGTTTTTTCCCATTAGGGCAAGAATGTTCGGGGCAAGAGCCCCATATTGAAATAATTAACAAGGTTTTAGGTAAGTCGTATCACCTCGGCGTGATAAACAATACCTTAAAAAAGGAGGCTATACAATGCAGATCACAGATCCTATTGCAGATATGCTTACAAGAATTAGAAATGCAGGTACAGCAAAACACGATACCGTGGACGTTCCCGCATCTAATATGAAAAAAGCAATTGCTGAAATTCTGTTAGAAGAAGGCTACATCAAGAACTTTCAGCTGATCGACAACAGCACTCAGGGTATCATCAGAATCACCCTGAAATACGGTGCAAACAAAACTAAAACAATTAATGGTTTGAGAAGAATTTCTAAACCGGGTCTCAGAGTTTACGCGAAGAGCGAAGAACTGCCGAAAGTATTAAAAGGCCTGGGTATCGCGTTAGTTTCCACTTCCAAAGGAATCATGACCGATAAAAAAGCAAGACAGGAAAATGTTGGCGGCGAAATTCTCGCTTATATTTGGTAATGGAGGGATAAAAGATGTCTAGAATTGGTAAAATGCCGATCTCCGTACCGAATGGAGTAACTGTAACTATCGGCGCTGAAAATTTAGTAACTGTAAAAGGTTCTTTAGGAACTTTAGAACAGAAATTTAACAAGGACATGATCCTGGAGTTGGAAAACAACGAATTGACCGTAAAAAGACCCAGTGATGAAAAAGCACATAGAGCTTTACACGGTTTAACTCGTACTATCCTTTCCAATATGATTACCGGTGTTACCTCCGGCTTCACAAAAGAACTGGAAATCAACGGTGTTGGTTACAGAGTTGCAAAACAGGGCAACAAAATCGTTATGAACTTAGGTTACTCTCATCAGGTTGAGATGGAAGAAGCTGACGGTGTTACTCTGGATTGTCCCACACCGAATAAAATCATCGTAAAAGGTCCCGACAAACAGAAAGTTGGTCAGTTCGCTGCTAACATTCGTGAAAAAAGACCTCCGGAACCCTACAAAGGTAAAGGTATCAAATACGTTGATGAAGTTATTATCAGAAAAGAAGGTAAAACCGGCGCTAAGAAGAAATAATCAAGTGATTATGTTCCTTAGCTGTTTTATCAGATTGTTTAAAGGAGTGAATAAACAGTGGTTAAAAAGCAAAACAGTAATGTTGCCAGAGTAAAAAGACATTACAGAATCAGAAATAATATTAAAGGTACTGCACAGAAACCGAGATTGAATGTGTTCAGAAGCTTAAATCACATTTATGCTCAGATTATTGATGACGTTGCAGGTGTTACCTTAGTTTCCGCTTCTACCTTAAGCCCTGAATTCGGCAAGAATCCGGGTGGAAATATTGAAGCTGCGAAAAAAGTTGGTTTATTGGTTGCAGAAAAAGCTAAAGCAAAAGGTATTGAAGTTGTAGTATTCGATCGTGGCGGCTATCTGTACCACGGACGCGTTGCCGCTTTGGCTGAAGGTGCCAGAGAAGGCGGACTGCAGTTCTAATTACACTTTAGTGATAAGGAGGAAATACAATCGTGAGTCAAACTAAATTTGATCCGGCTACGCTGGATATTAAAGAAAAAGTTGTTGCCTTAAACAGAGTTGCTAAAGTTGTAAAAGGTGGTAGAACCTTCCGTTTCTCAGCTTTGGTAGTTGTAGGTGACGAAAACGGTAGAGTAGGTTGCGGTATGGGTAAAGCAGCTGAAATTCCGGATGCAATCAGAAAAGGTATTGAGGATGCTAAGAAAAACATGGTGGAAATTCCCCTGTATAAAACTACCATTCCTCACGAAGTAATTGGTGAATTCGGTGCAGGCAGAGTGTTATTAAAACCCGCTGCAGAAGGTACCGGTGTTATCGCTGGTGGTCCTGCCAGAGCCGTTCTGGAATTAGCAGGTATCAGAGATATCAGAACCAAATGCTTAAGATCTAACAATCCCAGAAACGTAGTATCTGCTACTATCGAAGGATTAAAAAGCTTAATGAGTTTAAAAGAAGTGGCTGATAAAAGAGGTAAAACTCCCGCTGAAATCGTGAAATAAGAACGGTTTTACCGGAATCAGAAACATAAAAGATGAGTCCGAAAGAAAGGAAATGTGTTTCAGACTGAGCTTTGAAACACTTGGTAATGAAAAATGGCTAAATTAAAAGTTACTTTAAAAAAGAGCCTGATCGGTCGTCTTGACAGCCATATTAAGACTGCAAACGCATTAGGCCTTAAAAAAATCAGAGACGAAAAAATCCATAATGATACACCTCAGATCAGAGGTATGGTAAACAAAGTATCTTATCTGGTAGACTGTGAAGAAGTCTAAAACTAAAATTCATTCGGAGGTGTAAAAATTATGAGATTAAATGAATTATCTCCGGCTCCGGGTTCCGTAAAAGAGCGTTACAGAAAAGGTAGAGGTCACGCTTCTGGTAACGGAAAACAAGCTGGTAAAGGCCATAAAGGTCAGAAAGCAAGATCCGGCGGCGGTGTAAGACCCGGTTTTGAAGGTGGTCAGATGCCGTTAGCAAGAAGACTCCCCAAAAGAGGCTTCAACAACATTTTTGCTAAAAACTATACCGAAATTCATCTTTCTGATTTAGAAAGATTTGAAAACGGAACTGAAGTTACTGCTGAACTGTTAAAAGAAACCGGCGTAATTTCTAAAATCAACGACGGAATCGTTGTGTTAAACAGAGGAGATCTTACCAAAAAGCTGACAGTAAAAGCTGCAAGATTTTCAAAAGCTGCTGCTGAAAAAATTACTGCTTTAGGTGGAAAGACTGAGGTGATTTAATATGTTTCGCATATTAAAAGATGCATGGAAAATCCCTGATCTGAGAAAAAAACTGCTATACACCATTCTCTTGTTGGTTGTTTTCAGACTGGGTGCGCATATCCCTGTTCCTTTTGTAAACAAAGACTTACTTGCCGAACTGTTTGGCGGTAGTGGAAACACCTTGTTCAGCTTAGCGAACATTGTGTCCGGACGTGCACTTCAAAATGCAACAATCTTTGCAATGAGTATCACTCCGTACATTAACTCTTCCATTATTATGCAGCTTCTGACCGTTGCAATTCCCGCCTTGGAAAGAATGTCCAAAGAAGGCGAAGAAGGAAGAAAGAAAATTGGTCAGATCACTCGTTATGTAACTGTTGTTTTAGCATTTGTTCAGGCTGCAGGTTTGTATTTGACCGTTGCAGACCCCACATACAAAGGTGTGGCATCCTTCTTTACTGTAGTTCTTACTTTAACTGCAGGTACCGCATTCTTAATGTGGCTGGGTGAACAGATCAATGAAAAAGGTATCGGTAACGGTATTTCCTTAATCATTTTTGCAGGTATTCTTTCCGGTGCACCGTCTGCAGTATATGCGATCTTTGCAAACGATGTTAACTGGTTACTGCTCATTTTAATGGCAGTTCTGATTGTTGCTATCATCGGCTTTGTTGTTCTGATGAACAATGCTGAAAGAAGAATTCCTGTTCAGTATGCAAAAAGAGTAGTTGGCAGAAAAATGTATGGCGGCCAGAGCACTCACATTCCGATTAAAGTTGCAATGGCAGGCGTTATGCCCATCATCTTTGCTGTATCTATTATGGCATTCCCTGCAACCATCGGTCAGATGTTCGGTAAAACTGCTGCTTCCGGCGGTTTCTGGGGCGGATTGATTTCCTTCTTCTCTCCCGGTAACATCTGGTATTCCATTATCTATTTCATTCTGATTATCCTGTTTACTTTCTTCTATACTGAAATTCAGTTTAATCCGATTGAAATCGCCAACAACATGAAAAACAACGGTGGTTTTGTTCCCGGCTTAAGACCCGGAAAACCCACCAGCGAATTTATCCGTATGATTTTAAACAGAATTACTATGATTGGCGCGATCTTCATTGCATTAATCGCAGTATTACCTTCTTTATTAGCAAACATCAATCCTGCGTTTGCATTCGGTGGAACTTCCTTACTGATCGTTGTAGGTGTTGCACTTGAAACCGTAAAACAGATTGAATCTATGATGCTGATGAGACATTATAAGGGATTCTTAGAATAAATCATATTAGTGTAGAACAATGATTGTGACATTATTAGGAGCGCCGGGTGCCGGTAAAGGCACCATGGCGGGAAATTTATCAAAAATTTTAAAGATTCCAACCATCTCAACCGGAGCTTTGCTCCGGGATGAGATTGGGAGTGGCTCAGCTTTAGGTGAGGAAATCAAAAGATTAATCTCCAACGGGAATTTTGTTTCGGACGAAATGGTTTCGGTGTTGTTGACAAAACGTCTTAGTCAGGCAGATTGTCAAAATGGATATATTTTGGATGGTTTCCCCAGAAATACAACTCAGGCAGAGAATTTGGCTGAATTGGGAATCAATTTGGAAAAAGCGTTATTGTTAACCGTATCGGATGAAACAATCATCCTGCGTTTGGCAGGACGCAGAGAGTGTCCGAATTGCAGAGCCACTTATCATGTGCAGTATCAGCCGTCGAAACAGGATGGCGTTTGTGATAAATGCGGATCTGCATTGAGCATCAGAGATGATGACCGTCCGGAGATTATCGCAAAAAGATTGGAAATCTATCATAAAGAAACCGAACCTTTGATTCAGTTTTTTGCAGACCGTGGTTTGTTAGAAACTGTGGAAGGGGAATATAAGGTAGACGATACTGTGAAAAATGCGCTGGAGGCGCTGGGTGTAAGTTTATGATTTATATTAAAAGTAAAGAAGAAATTACACTGATGAAGAAAGCCGGTCAGATAACCAAAGGTGCACTGCAGAAAGCGATTGAAGCAGTGAAACCCGGTATTAAGACCATTGAGCTTGACAAAATCGCAGAAAACTTTATCAGAAAATGCAATGCAACCCCGTCATTTTACAAATACAATGGTTATCCGATGCATATCTGTGTTTCGGTGAACAATGAAGTGGTGCATGGCATTCCCGGTGAGTATGTGATCAAAGAAGGCGACATTGTCAGCATTGACTGTGGAGCTTGTTATAAAGGATATCATGGCGACTGTGCCGATACTGCTTTTGCCGGAGCGGTTACCCAGGAAGCAAAAAATCTTGTGGAAGCAACACGGGAAAGTTTCTTCTTAGGGATAAAACAGGCTGTGGCAGGAAACAGAGTCGGTGATATTTCAGAAACCATTCAGACATTTATTGAAGGCAAAGGCTTTTCGATTGTTCGTGACTTAGAAGGCCACGGTATTGGTGCAAATCTGCACGAAGGACCGTCGGTTCCCAATTTTGGGAGAGCGGGCAAAGGGCCGAAGCTAATGCCGGGGATGACCATTGCGGTTGAACCTATGGTCAATTTGGGAGATTATGCTGTTTATCAGGATCCCAAAGATAATTGGACCATTCGTACATTGGATGGCAGCCTATCGGCACATTATGAAAATACAATTCTTATTACCGACGGAGAACCCGTCATTTTAACCACATTATAGGAGGGCAAGGATGTTTCAGATAGCTGACTTGGTTGTTTCTGTAAGCGGGAGAGATAAGGATAGAATTTTTATGGTGGTGGATATTCCGGAACCTGACTATGTATTGATTGCAGACGGAGGTTTGCGGAAACTGGAAAAGCCAAAGAAAAAAAAGATCAAACATTTAAAGCCATCGCAGTATACTGCAAATGAGCGGATTTTGGAAAAAATCCGCCAGGGCAAAAAAATCACCAATGCAGAGCTTCGAAAAACGCTTCGGGCTCTTATAGATGCTGAATCAGAAGAATAACAGTTGCACGGAGGAATCAAAAATGCCGAAAGATGATGTACTTGAATTAGAAGGAACCGTAATCGAAGCGTTACCTAATGCTCAGTTTACGGTAGAGTTAGAAAATGGGCACAAAATTTTGGCTCATATCTCAGGAAAATTAAGAATGCACTACATTAAAATTCTGCCGGGAGATAAAGTAACCTTAGAAATGTCTCCTTACGACTTAACCAGAGGCAGAATTGTATGGAGAGCGAAATAATAGGAGGTAAATACTCATGAAAGTAAGACCGTCTGTAAAAAAAATCTGCGAAAAATGTAAAGTTATCCGCAGAAAAGGAAACATTATGGTAATTTGCGAAAACCCCAAACACAAACAGAAACAGGGTTAATCGCTCGCATTACAAAAAACGCCCGCTTTTGTGGCAAAAACAAACCTTTTGTGAAAAAGGCGCGGCTGTACAGAGTTCCTCTGTATGCCTTTTTTGCAGGATGTTTGCTTCATATAGGAATCTTTCAATAAAGAATTCCATCTGCTCTCACAGTGAGAGGGAAACGGTTTCACTAATCGTTTTCGCGGGGAACCGCCAACAAATTATTAGAATGATAACACGAAAAAATCAGGAGGTGTAGATTCAAATGGCAAGAATTGCTGGTATCGACTTACCCAGAGAAAAAAGAGTAGAAATCGGTTTAACTTATATCTACGGAATTGGTGTTTCTGCTTCCAGAAGAATTTTAAAAGAAACCGGAATCAATCCCGACACCAGAGTAAAAGACTTAACCGATGACGAAGTAGCAAAATTAAGAGATAATATCGACAGAAACCATGTAGTTGAAGGTGATCTTCGCCGTGACGTTGCAATGGATATCAAACGTTTGATTGAAATTGGATGTTACAGAGGAACCAGACACAGAAAAGGTCTGCCTTGCAGAGGTCAGAGAACCAAAACAAATGCAAGAACCAGAAAAGGTCCCAGAAAAACCATGGCTAACAAAAAGAAATAATTTTTTTGCTTGGGTTTTCCATACGGTAAGCGGGAGAAAGTTTCCGCTTGCATTAAGAATCGAAGTGTAACTATACACTTTAACGAAAGGAATGAGTGAAACAAATGGCTAAAGCGGTTAAAAGAACAACCAGAAGAAGAAAAGAGAAGAAGCACATTGAGAAAGGTGCAGTTCATATTCAGTCTTCTTTCAATAATACAATCGTAACCATCACTGACGTTGCAGGTAACGCACTTTCTTGGGCATCTGCAGGCGGTTTGGGCTTCAGAGGCTCCAGAAAAAATACTCCGTTTGCTGCACAGATGGCTGCTGAAACTGCTGCAAAAGCTGCTATGGAACATGGCTTAAAAACTGTTGAAGTTTTTGTTAAAGGTCCCGGTTCCGGTAGAGAAGCTGCAATCAGAGCATTACAGACTGCTGGTTTAGAAGTTACTATGATTAAAGACGTAACTCCGATTCCGCACAACGGATGCAGACCTCCGAAGAGAAGAAGAGTATAATCTCTTTTGGAGAACATTATTATTTGAAATTTTCGATTTTGGCAATATAGCCAAAGAATAAAAGTGGAGGTGCAAAACAAATGGCAAGATATACAGGTGCAGTGTGCCGTCTTTGCAGAAGAGAAAATCAGAAACTTTTCTTAAAAGGTACCAGATGTTTTTCTGAAAAATGTGCCCTGTCTAAAAGAGCATATGCTCCCGGACAGCACGGTCAGGCTAGAAAGAAAATGTCTGAATACGGCGTTCAGCTGCGTGAAAAACAGAAAACAAGAAGATATTATGGCGTGTTAGAAGGTCAGTTCGCTAACTACTATGAAATGGCTGTTAAAAAAGCAGGCATCACCGGTGAAAACTTACTGATCATCTTAGAATCCAGATTAGATAACATCGTTTACAGATTAGGTTGGGCTACTTCCAGACCGGAAGCAAGACAGCTGGTTAGACATGGTCATTTTGAAGTAAACGGTCAGAAAGCAAACATTCCTTCCATCTTACTGAAGGCTGGAGATACTATCACCATTAAAGATAAGAGCCGCAGCTCTGAAAAAATCAAAGCAGTGTTAGAAACTACCGAATCTAAAGTTGTTCCCATGTGGTTATCCTTAGATAAAAACGCTTTAAGCGCTTCTATCGTAAGAATGCCCACCAGAGAAGAAATCGATCTGGAAGTTGAAGAACACTTAATCGTTGAGTTATACTCCAAATAAGATATTGACTTTGTTATTTTGTTTCTTCCGGCAGCTTTTTGCCGGAAGGAGCAAGTAAGTCAGTATAGCTGACCCAAAGCGTAAAACCCCAAAGTTAGAAAATATGATAGAACACCAGTAGGTGAGGAGGGTCACAGTATGATTTTAATTGAAAAACCCAATATCGAATTTTTAGATCGTTCACCCAGCGGTGATTATGCTAAATTTTCCTTAAGCCCGTTAAATCGGGGATATGGTACTACCCTTGGTAACAGCTTGAGAAGAATTCTGTTATCTTCTTTGGAAGGTGTTGCTCCCACCAGCGTGAAAATCGACGGTGTGGTGCACGAATTCTCCACCATTCCCGGTGTGAAAGAAGACGTAACCGAAATTATTCTGAATGTTAAAAATATCGCTGCAAAACTGTTCTGCGAAGGTCCCAAAACCGTGATTTTAGAAGCAGACGGCGAATGTGTTTTAACTGCTGGCGATATTAAACCGGATGCAGAAGTGGAAATCAAAAACCCCGAGCTGCACATTGCAACCTTAAACAAAGACGCAAAATTCTATATGGAAATTGTGTTTGACCACGGCATCGGATATGTTCCTTCCGAACTCAACAAAACTCCGACTCTGCCCGTAGGTGCAATTCCGGTTGACTCCATTTATACTCCTGTAAAGAAGGTAAATGCAACTGTTGAAAACACCAGAGTAGGTAATAAAACCGACCATGACAAACTGACCTTGGAAGTTTGGACCAACGGCGTGTTAACTGCTGACGAAGCAGTTGGCTGGGCTGCAAAAATCATGAGCGAGCATTTGTCTCTGTTCGTGGGCTTGTCCGAAGAAGCAAGAAACAGCGATATCATGGTGGAAAAAGAAGAAGATTACAAAGAAAAAGTATTGGAAATGACCATCGAGGATTTAGACTTATCTGTTCGTTCTTACAACTGTCTGAAACGTGCAGGTATCAACAATGTTGAAGACCTGTCCAAAAAGACTCAGGAAGAAATGATTAAGGTAAGAAACTTAGGTAGAAAATCCATGGAAGAAGTTATTGCCAAACTGGAAGCGTTGGGCTTGACTCTGGCGCAGGAAGAAGAATAAACCTTACCCGAAAGGGAATTGATTAAAAAGGGAGGCTATGTCAAAATGGCAGGAACCAGAAAATTAGGTCGTCCTACAGACCATAGAATTGCTATGCTCAAAAATCTTGTTACTGCTCTGTTAGAACACGGTAAAATTGAAACTACCGTTACCAGAGCAAAAGAAACCAGAGCATTGGCTGAAAAAATGATTACTCTTGCGAAAAAAGATACTTTACATGCAAGAAGACAGGCGCTGGCTTTTATCACCAAAGAAGATGTTGTGAAAAAGCTGTTTGAAGAAATCGCTCCGAAATATGCTGAAAGAAACGGTGGTTACACCAGAATCATCAAAACTTTCGAACGCCGTGGCGATGCAGCTTTAATGTCTGTAATCGAATTAGTATAAGGAGGTATTCACAATGAAACAGGGAATCCATCCGGATTACAAAAAAACCACTATCACCTGTGCTTGTGGCGCGGTTTATGAAACCGGCTCCAGCAAGGAAAACCTGCACGTGGAAATTTGTGCAAAATGCCATCCGTTCTATACCGGCAAACAGAAACTGGTAGACACCGGCGGACGTGTAGAAAAATTCAAAAAGAAATTTGGTTTATAAAATCCAAAAAATGGCTTACAGAGCAATCTGTAAGCCATTTTTTTGTATAAAAATAAACAGAAACCTCATATTTTTTCATACAACCCTTGCATTTTGGAAAATAGTATGCTAAAATATACTTGCTACGTATCTTAATATTCTTTTACCAACAAAAGTTTGCGTTTTGGTAAAAACGCAGGCTTTGATAATCATACTTTTGTTGGTGTGAGATGCGTAGCAGCGATATCGGAGCTGCGTTTTTCGTGCGTTGACTTCGGTTGACGCACTTTTTATTTAGGAGGAATGAAAAATGAAACAGAGAATTGTGAGTATATTGTTGTTAGTGACAATTATTTTGTCGAATTTTTGTATTAATGTAAGTGCAAGTACTTCGCTATCAGAGGATTCCGCAAAGGAATTTCTTAGGTTTTTATCAGGGAGTGCTTTTTATACCCCTAAAAGTGATAGCCTTTATTATAATTTGTTGATAGGAAATAATAATGATCCCGTAGTCAGAGATTCTTTTTTGTATTTAGTTTATAAAACAGTTGATGAAAACTGGTATCAAAGAAGATTGGAGGCGCTTGAAAATTCTTTAGAGGATTATTTGAAAGAAGAACTTAGTCTAAATGCATGGGAATTGGTTTTGGAAACTACGGTTGATATAGCTGAACTTCCGTCGGTTGATTATGGTGATCTTAAAGCTGTATTTGAGTGTATTGCGGTACTATTTGATATGAGAGGTTCAAATAAAGCATGTTATTTTAACTCAATATTAGGATTGGATCCAAATGATGAATATTTTGATTTGCTATCAACAGGAATTGCTAAAGACGTGGGCATATCAAAATCAGATAAGAACTTAATAGACGAATGGGCCAGATATATAAGAAATCTTGACAATATAAGTTCAAACATCACAACTGATATACAAACACAATCACCTAATACGGGTGGTAGCGACAGCTCTACGAGTTCGTATAAAATCACTTTTGATTCTAATTGTAGCGATGTTAGTGATTATACATATACATATTATTCAGACCAAGGCAACTGGCATGTCCCCACTATGACACGTGATAAATATATTTTTTGCGGATGGTATTATGATAGTGCTTGTACACAAAGCGCCACCGGAACAGTCATTTTGGATTCAAATAAGGTTTTTTACGCCAAATGGGTGAAAAGATATTTAACAATCACCTTAAATTCAAATTGTTCATCTGTTGAAAATAGTATCATATTGGATGATTTGCTGGACGACGAGAACATTATAATTCCCAATATGGCACGTGACGGACATATTTTTTGTGGATGGTATTTAGATAAGAAATACAAAAATGAGATGCCAAGTACGATGAAGATTTCAGCAGATTTAACCTTATATGCCAAATGGGCATGTAATTTTGATTTTAGAGAGAGCAATGGACAGATTATAATAGATGGCGTTTCAAGTTATGCAGTTGAAAATGGTATCTTTAACGGAGATGTTGAAATTCCAAGAAGTATTGATAATTATAGGGTAGATGAGATTGGAGAAGAGGCGTTTAGAGATTGCGATGGATTAATCAGTATAACCATTCCAGACAGTGTAACGAGTATTGGAAATAAAGCGTTTTGTAGTTGCGATGGATTAACCAGTATAACCATTCCCGACAGCGTGACAAGTATTGGACGTTCTGCGTTTTATTATTGCAAAGGATTAACTAGTATAACTATTCCCGACAGCGTGACGAGTATCGGAGATTCTGCGTTTTATGATTGTGACAGTTTAACCAGCGTAACCATTGGCAACAGCGTAACGAGTATCGGAGATTATGCGTTTAGTTTTTGCGAAAGCTTAACCAGCGTAACCATTGGCAACAGCGTAACGAGTATCGGAGATTATGCGTTTTATAATTGTGACAGCTTAACCAGTATAACCATTCCCGACAGCGTGACAAGTATCGGAGATTATGCGTTTTATAATTGTGACAGCTTAACCAGTATAACCATTCCCGACAGCGTGACAAGTATCGGAGATTATGCGTTTTATGATTGTGACAGCTTAACCAGTATAATCATTCCCGACAGTGTGACAAGTATCGGAGATTATGCGTTTTATGATTGTGACAGCTTAACCAGTATAATCATTCCCGACAGTGTGACGAGTATTGGTGATTATTTGTTTAAGGATTGTGACAGCTTAACCAGCGTAACCATCGGCAACAGCGTGACGAGTATCGGAGATTCTGCATTTTATAATTGTGACAGCTTAACCAGTATAATCATTCCCGACAGTGTGACGAGTATCGGAGATTCTGCGTTTTATGATTGTAGAAGATTAGCCAGTGTAACCATTGGAAACAGCGTGACGAGTATCGAAGATTATGCGTTTTATTTTTGCAGAAGTTTAACTAGCGTAACTATTGGAAACAGCGTGACGAAAATTGGAGATTCTGCGTTTTATTATTGCAATCACTTAACCAGTATAACCATTCCGGACAGTGTGACAAGTATCGGAGATTCTGCGTTTTATAATTGCGTTAGATTAACCAGCGTAACCATTGGAAACAGCGTGACGAAAATTGGAGATTATGCGTTTGATACTTGCGAGAGATTAACCAGCGTAACCATTGGAAACAGCGTGACGAAAATTGGAGATTATGCGTTTGATACTTGCGAGAGATTACCCAGCATAATAATTCCTGATAGTGTGACGAGTATCGGAGATTATGCGTTTAGAGATTGCGAAAGCTTAACCAGTGTAACCATTCCTGATAGTGTGACAAGTATCGGAAATGATGCGTTTTCTAGTTGCGATGGATTAACCAGTATAACCATTCCCGACAGCGTGACAAGTATTGGACGTTCTGCGTTTTATTATTGCAAAGGATTAACTAGCGTAACCATTGGCAACAGCGTGACAAATATCGGAAATAATGCGTTTGAAGATTGCGATGGATTAACTAGTGTAACAATTGGAAACAGCGTGACGAGCATCGGAAATTCTGCGTTTTCCGATTGCAGAGGATTAACAAGCATAATAATTCCCGACAGCGTGACAAATATCGGAAATAATGCGTTTGAATATTGCAGAGGATTAACAAGCGTAACACTTGGCAACAGCGTAACGAGTATCGGGGAGGCTGCGTTTTATTCTTGTGATGCACTTAAAAATGCGTTTTATACCGGAACAGAAGAAGATTGGGGAAAAGTAACCATTTCTGCTAATAGTGGTGCATTAAATAATGCTAAAATTCATTATAATTGTGTATATTATACCGATGATTTACGGGTAACTTATGACGGAAAAACCACCGGCGTTTATCTTGTACCGGCAGAAGAAACTATTGGAGAAACTTATTTGTGTTCATTTTATCTGAATGGCGTTTTATCTGATGTGAAGCCTATTGTAGCAACACAAGATATGTTGGAGTTTACTACAGATAAAGCCTATGATGATGTTAGAGTTTTTGTATGGGATACAGAAACTGAAGTTACCCCGTTGACTATTCCAATGTTGTTAGAACCATCCCAATGGTTGAGCGATTAATTGACTCCAGATTCGATCCCAACTCCTACATCGTCTCAAAAACCGATTGAATAGCGGCAGAGATGATATGGACTTTATGCAGTTGGTGAAAAAATGTCATAGTGGTTACTAAAAGAATCCGAAGGATCATTCCTTCGGATTCTTTTACTGATTTTACCGTTTTCAATCGGGCGATTCGTGAATCGCCCCTGCTTTATTTTGTCATTCTGAGTTTTTGTAAAAAACGAAGAATCTCAATGAGATCCTTCGTCGTACCTCCTCAGGATGACAAGAAGAAGCATCAAATTTTAATTGGTATAAGGTGCTACTCAATAATCAGATAACTTCCAACCTTTAAATTACGGTCGTTTTCGATGTTGTTGACGGATTTTAGGCGGTCGACGGTGGTGGCGTATTTTTTGGCGATTAAAAAGAGGGTATCGCCGGGTTTGATAATATAGGCAACAATGGGTGGCCGTGAGATTTTTAAGGGTGAATCTTCGTCAATTAAAATAGCTTCCACATATTCTTTGTCGCAGGTTGCGTTCAGGCAAATATGATAAGAAATTCCGCTTCGGATTTCGATGCTGTTCTGGTTGGAAATATGATAGGAAAAATGGTGGAGTTCGATTTTTGCAGAAATGTCTGAACAATGTGCATCTTTTGGAAGGTCACGGGATTGTTCAAAAGGAATTTCCTTAGTGACACAATGGATTCCGCCGGAAGTTCGATATAAAATCCGACAGGATAAGATTCCGTTCAGATGGATTTTTTGATTTTCAACCTTAGCACTGGATAACAGAGGTGTGCAAGAAATATCTAAAATTTCTTCCAGTTGGGAATCGGAGATTGAGAGGATTTCTTTTAGTGTAAAATTTTCCATAGGTAGCAGGGTGCAATGTTCAAAGGTTGCGGATTTTTTTAACAGTTTTACCTGATAGGTTGGGCTGTAGGCATCCGTAATGATAGAAAGACTTTCCGGTTTGATGGCGTGAATTTGTGCGGTAATGGTTCCGTGGAAGCTGATGTTTTTGTTTTCTTCATTTTCCATGCTACTTGCGGTTAAAATACAGGGTTTTAAGTCGTAGGTGATAAGATATTCTTCATCTAAGTCTCCCACATCCAAAATTTCGGTAAAGGGAGAAGAAAATTCTACGGTTTCAACAGTGGAGAGAGTAGAAATATAGAGCATTTTAACATCGATATCTCCCTTTAGCACTGCTTTATTGGAAATGGCTTTTAATTCCGAATTCACAATGCGGACGGAGGTTTCCAAAATTTCCAAAACCGGCGGTTTTCCACCGGGAAGAGGAAAACTTAAGGTGTAGGGGAATTGTTCTTGTCGCATAACGGGAGTGGAATAGGTATCGACCACTTCACATAAGGTTTGTAAAGGTTTCCCCGGTTGGCTTGGCTGTGGCAGACGGATATTTTCCACAAGATGTACGGTCAGATTCATTTGCCCTCGGATTCCCACTTTTCTGGAGTTGATGAGAACAGGGGAGAGGGGTGTGAGATGCAACTGTATTTCGGAGCCGTCCCAACTGAGTTCAGTTGGCACATCTGCCTTGATTTTTATAACATCGGTATGGCTTAAGGAAGCAATTTGCGGTTCTTCCCCTCCATCGGGTAAATACAGTAAATTGGCACATATGGTAACATTTGCGGTAAAAGTGTTGTCTGAAATTTTGTAGTCGTTTAGATAGGCGTTGATGGTTTGGGACAGTATTTTTAAGACATCACGTTTGGAATCCGGCACATTCAGGTCCCATTCGATTTTTTGTGGGATGGATTGGCTCCAAACAGTTTTGGTTATGGTTCCTTCTGTCATATTGGTTCTCCTTTGGTATCAATTTTCGAGCTTGCTCTTTTTATTTTCACTTCACTTTATGCAAATTTGGCGCTTGTTATGACTGTTGAATGAAAAAATACTGCAAATCTACCTTTTAAAAATTGCAAAAAAATAGTCGGTTTATCTTGCAATTTCTGATTCTGTGTGCTATAATAAACTTGATATGGTCGGATAGAATTTTCTTTTTTATCCGTATCTTTTACAAAACATAAAAAGTATAGGAAAGGAAGAGCAAAAAGATGCCGAAAGTTGCAGTCATTATGGGGAGCGATTCCGATTTTCCCCAGTTAAAAGGATGTATCAAAACATTAAAGGATTACGGAGTGGATGTTGAGGTTAAAGTAATGTCTGCCCACAGAACTCCCGAGGATGCCGCACAGTTTTCCAAAAACGCAAAAGCGAACGGCTTTGAAGTTATTATTGCAGCAGCGGGAAAAGCTGCTCATTTAGGTGGCGTTTTGGCGGCGTTTACTACTTTGCCGGTGATTGGTATTCCCATTAAGGCATCTACGTTAGACGGATTGGATGCGTTGTTGTCAATCGTTCAGATGCCCAAAGGCATTCCCGTTGCAACCGTTGCCATTGACGGTGGAGACAATGCGGCGATTTTAGCACTGCAGATTCTTTCCTTAAAATATAAAGATATTGAAACAAAATTGGAAGCAATGAAAGAGAATATGGCAAACGAAGTTCGTGCAAAAGACAAAAAACTGCAGGACGAAGTTGCAAGCTTATAAGAAAGAAGGTACCGACTATGAATGAAGCATATAAACAAGCAGGGGTAGATATCCATGCAGGATATCGTTCCGTAGAACTGATTAAAGAAAGTGTAAAGAAAACCTTTACCAAAGGCGTTATGACCGACATCGGCGGTTTTGGCGGTTTGTTTGAACTGGGGAAAACCGGGGAATATGTAAATCCCGTATTGGTGTCCGGTACCGATGGTGTTGGTACCAAATTGAAAATTGCTTTTTTGACCGGTAAACACGATACCGTTGGTCAGGATTGTGTGGCAATGTGTGTGAATGATATCGTTTGTTCCGGTGCAAAACCGTTATTCTTTTTAGATTATCTGGCAGTTGGTAAAAACGTGCCCGAAAGAATTGCTGAAATCGTAAAAGGTGTCAGCGATGGTTGTATTTTAGGGGAATGTGCATTGGTTGGCGGTGAAACTGCGGAAATGCCCGGTTTCTATCCGGTTGATGAATATGACCTGGCAGGTTTCTCCGTTGGTGTTGTGGATAAAGATAAAATCATCGACGGTTCTGCTGTAGCGGAAGGCGACGTGTTAATTGGTGTGGCTTCCTCCGGAATTCATTCCAACGGTTATTCTTTGGTAAGAAAAGTATTTGAGTTAAACGGACCCGAAGAAGAAGCTAAGAAAAACTTGGATGTATATTACGATGAGCTGGGTATGACGTTAGGCGAAGCTTTAATCATCCCCACCAAAATTTATGTAAAAACCGTACTGGCAGTATTGGCGCAGTACAAAGTAAAAGCAATTTCTCACATTACCGGCGGCGGTTTCTATGAAAACATTCCGAGAATGTTGCCCGACGGTACTCAGGCGGTAATCAATAAAGATTCCTTCCCCGTACTGCCTATCTTTAAGCTGTTGCAGGCAAAAGGCGGAATCTCTGACGAAAATATGTATAACACCTATAATATGGGTATCGGTCTGTGTATGGCTGTGAACAAAGGCGATGCAGAAGGAATTGTAAAAATCATTGAATCCTTAGGTGAAAAAGCATACATTTTAGGTACTGTGGAAAATGGTGATGCAGGAGTGAAACTGATCTAATGAAAAAGATTGTTGTGTTAGTTTCCGGTGGCGGAACCAATCTGCAGGCGTTGATTGATGCCAAAGATGTGATTGTGTCGGGGGAAATTACCAAAGTGATTTCTTCCAAGCCCGGTGTTTATGCTTTGGAACGTGCTAAAAATGCCGGGATTCCCGGTGTGGTGGTAGACAGAAAAAGTTTTTCTGATAATGAAAGTTATCAGAAAGCATTGCTTTTGGAACTGAAGGCAGAAAATCCCGATTTAATTGTGTTGGCTGGATTTTTGTCTATCATCGGCAAAGAAATTATTGAAGCATTTCCCAATCAAATTATCAATGTGCATCCGTCCTTGATTCCTTCTTTTTGCGGAGACGGTTTCTACGGCTTAAAAGTTCATGAAGCTGCTTTGGAAAAGGGCGTTAAGGTGACAGGTGCAACCGTACATTTTGTGAATGAAATCACCGACGGTGGCAAAATCATTTTGCAATCACCCGTGATGATAGAAGATGGGGACACCCCCGAAATTTTACAAAAACGAGTGATGGAACAGGCAGAATGGAAATTGTTGCCCCGCGCTTGTGAATTGGTTTTATCAGGCAAGGTTTAAGAAAGGAATTACATAGACTATGAATCAGATTGCAGAATTACTGAAAAACAACTCTTATCCCGGCAGAGGCATTATTGTTGGAAAATCCAAAGACGGTGCGAATGCTGTCACTGCATATTTTATTATGGGACGCAGTGAAAACAGCCGTAACCGTGTGTTTGTGACTGAAGGAGAAGGGATTCGTACCGAAGCGTTCGATCCTTCCAAATTAAGCGATCCTTCGTTAATTATTTACGCACCTGTTCGTGTGTTGGGAGATAAAACCGTGGTAACCAACGGTGACCAGACTGACACCGTGTATAACTTCTTAAAAGAAGGCACAACCTTTGAAGAAGCACTTCGTACCCGTGAGTTTGAACCCGATGCACCCAATTATACTCCCCGTATTTCTGCAGAACTGACCGTAAATGACGGCTTCTCTTATAAAATGTCCATTTTAAAAAGTGCAATGGGCAATGGAGAATCTTGTCAGAGATTTTTCTATGAATACAATCAGCCCGTAGCAGGGGAAGGTCATTTCATTCATACTTACAAATGTGACGGAAATCCCATTCCTTCTTTCTATGGTGAGCCTGAACTGGTGGAACTGAGTGAGGATATTGATGCTTTCACCAATACTTTATGGACCAATTTAAACGAAGATAACAAGGTATCCTTGTTTGTGAGATACATTTCTTTAAAAGACGGTTCTTATGAAACCAGAATCATCAACAAAAATAAGTAAGCAAAGGAAAGGAACCGAGACGATGAAAGAATTAGAATTAAAATACGGTTGTAACCCTAATCAGAAACCTTCCAGAATTTACAGTGAAGAGTACGATTTACCCATTACCATTTTAAACGGGAAACCGGGTTACATTAACTTTTTGGATGCATTTAACAGCTGGCAGCTTGTGAAAGAATTGAAAGAAGCAACCGGACTTCCCGCAGCAGCATCTTTCAAGCATGTTAGCCCTGCCGGTGCGGCAGTTGGGTTACCCCTTTCCGACTTAGAAAAGAAAATCAATTTTGTGGAAGAATTCGATCTTTCTCCCATGGCTTGTGCTTATGCAAGAGCAAGAGGCGCAGACAGAATGTCTTCCTATGGTGATTTTATCGCCTTATCTGATACCTGCGATAAAGAAACTGCGGCAATCATTGCAAAAGAAGTTTCTGACGGTATCATTGCTCCCGATTATACTCCCGAAGCTTTGGAAATCTTAAAATCCAAAAGAAAAGGCGGATATACTGTTATTCAGATTGATAAAGATTTTACCCCGAAGCCCATTGAACGCCGTGATGTATTCGGTATTACTTTCGAGCAGGGAAGAAACGAATTGAAAATTGACGAAAATATGTTGACCAATTTCGTGACTGATGTAAAATCTTTCCCCGACAGCGCAAAAATTGATTTGATTATTGCGTTAATTACTTTAAAATATACCCAGTCCAACTCCGTTTGTTATGCAAAAGGCGGACAGGTGATTGGTGTGGGTGCCGGACAGCAGTCCCGTATCCATTGTACCAGATTGGCAGGGAATAAAGCAGACGTTTGGTATTTAAGACAGCACGAAAAAGTGCTGAACTTAAAATTCAAACCCGACATCCGCCGTCCTGACAGAGATAACACCATTGATGTGTATATTTCCGATGAATATATGGACGTTTTGGAAGATGGCGTTTGGGAACAGTTCTTCACCGAAAAACCGCCTGTGTTAACCCGTGAAGAACGTCTGGAATGGCTGAAAACCCAGTCCGGTGTGTCTGTTGGTTCCGATGCATTCTTCCCCTTTGGTGATAATATTGAACGTGCCAGAAAAAGCGGTGTAGAATTTATTGCACAGCCCGGCGGCTCTATCCGTGATGACCATGTAATTGACACCTGCAACAAATACGGCATTGCAATGGTATTCACCGGTAATCGTTTGTTCCATCATTAAGAATAATGAATCAATAGGGGATTTTTTTAAAAATTCCCTATTTGCTTTTCTGAAATAAGACAGGAGTATGAAAGACAATGAATCAAGAAATTAAAAAGATATTAGTTGTTGGCGGCGGTGGCAGAGAACACGCCATTATCAAATGTTTAAAACGAGATAATCCGGACCTCAATATTTATTGCGCACCCGGTAACGGTGGTATCGGTCAGCTTGCAACTTTAGTTCCCATTAAAGCAACCGAAATCGAAAAACTGGTAGCATATGCCAAAGAAGAAGCCTTTGATATGGTTATGGTTGCTCCTGATGACCCGTTGGTACTGGGGTTGGTGGACGAACTGGAAAAAGAAGGTATTCGTGCTTTTGGCCCTCGTAAAAATGCGGCAATTGTGGAAGGAAGCAAAGCCTTCTCTAAAGAGTTGATGAAAAAATACAACATTCCGACCGCAAAATATGAAACCTTCACTGATGCGGATTCTGCCATTCGTTACTTAAAAGCAGAAAATACCTATCCTGCAGTTATCAAAGCAGACGGTTTGGCGCTTGGAAAAGGGGTTATCATTGCTCAGAACGAAGAAGAAGCGGTAGCAGCTGTTAATGAAATGATGGTGGATAAAGTATTTGGTGCATCCGGTTCTACGGTTGTTATCGAAGAATTTTTAACCGGCCCTGAAATTTCTGTATTGGCATTTACCGATGGGAAAACTGTAGTGCCGATGGTGTCAGCACAAGACCACAAACGTGCTTACGATAACGACGAAGGTTTAAATACCGGCGGTATGGGAACCTTTTCTCCCAGCCGTATCTATAACGAAGACTTGGCAAAAGAATGTATGGAAAACATCTTCCTGCCCACCATTAACGGCTTAAGAGCGGAAGGCAGACCCTTTAAAGGGGTTATCTATTTTGGCTTAATGGCAACCAAAAACGGGGTTAAGGTAATTGAATACAACGCTCGTTTTGGTGATCCGGAAACTCAGGTTGTGTTACCTCGTTTAAAAACCAATCTTTTGACCATTTTTAATGCAATTATTGACGAAACATTAGACCGGATCAATATTGAATGGGAAGATAACGCTTGTGTATGTGTCATCATGGCATCCGGCGGATATCCCAAAGCGTACAAAACCGGTTATGAAATCATCGGTATGGAAAAAGCGGAAGAAAAAGATAATATTTTTGTTTATCACGCAGGTACCAAAGCAGAAGACGGAAAATTCTTAACTGCAGGCGGTCGAGTTATCGGCGTTACCGCAACAGGCTCCAATCTGGATGATGCGATCCGTGAAGCTTATGATGCAGTAGCAAAAATTTCCTTCACCGATGCACATTATCGTAAAGATATTGGTATCAAAAAGTATAACTAAGAGGCGATATTTTTGAATAAACAAACCATACAAAAATTAAAACTATTTGGCAGCGGAATGTTGTCTCGTTGGGAAGAAAACAAAGATTTGTTTTTAGAAGTATCGGGAACCTATAAATCCGGTGCTGTTACGTATCCGTTTTCTTTGACCTATGATGGGGAAGCTTATTTTCTCACTTTCCAAAAAGAGAAAACAAAAGGTTCGTTTTCAGAATTGTTCAACAGTATTCTGGAAGCGGCCAACCTGTATGATGAGCTGGAGCTGTTCTATGCTGACCGTACAGGGCGTTTGATTTTGCGTGCGGATGCCAAAAATGTAACTACCAAAAGCGATAATCAGGTGGTGGAAGTAGCAAAAAACGAGGAGAAACATCTGATTTCACCAAAAGCTGCAAAGAAGCTTTTGACCGTGTTGGACTTTGTGACAGAGCAGGGGAAATTAAAAAACACCCACGTGCGAAAATTCACCCAGGCAGAACATTTTATTGAATTATTGGTGCCGTATCTTGAAAAATTACCCACCGACCGTGAGATTATGGTGTATGATTTGGCGTGTGGAAAATCCTATTTATCCTTTTTCTTAAATTTCTATCTTTGTGATGTGTTAAAGAGAAGATGTCGCATTATCGGTGTGGATATTCGTGAAGATGTGGTGGAGGCTTCCAATAAAATCCGTGATGAGTTAAAATATTATAATATGGAATTTTATTGTGCTGACATTTTGCAGTTTGAGCCACCTACCCGAATGGATGTTGCCATTTCTTTGCACGCTTGTGATGTGGCAACCGATTTTGCCATTGCGGCGGCGGTCAATAACGGGGCAAAAATTTGTGCGATTGCACCTTGTTGCCATAAGGAATTTTTGCCTTCCATCGGAAACGAACAAATGCCTTATTTATTTGAAAACGGTATTTTCAAAAAAAGATTTTCCGATCTTCTAACCGATATTTACAGGGTGAAAACCTTGGAAGAACAAGGATATTCAGTTACGGCAACTGAATTTGTGTCTCCGTTGGAAACACCCAAAAATCTGCTTATTTTAGCAGAGAAATCGAACAATTCTCCCAAAGAAAACATAACAAGAGAAATTAAAAAAACATTCTCTGTAGATCCCATTTTAGAAAAACTTATTTTTTAGCGAAAGGCGAATCCTATGAAAATTATCGACTGTCATTGTCATATATACCCCGAAAAAATTGCACCCAAAGCAGTAAAGGCAATTGGTGATTTTTATGATATTCCGATGCACTGCGGAGGCACTTGCGATTATTTGTTGGACGAGTGGAAGAAATATGGTGTGGATAAAATGCTGATTCATTCCACAGCAACCCGGCCTAATCAGGTGTCCGGTATCAATCAGTTTTTATTAGGGGAACTTGAAAAAAATACCGATTTTATCGGGTTTGGAACCTTGCATCCTGACTATGAGGATAATGAGGGGGAAGTGGAAAAATTGGTTGCAAACGGAGTGAAAGGGATTAAATTTCATCCCGATTTCGGGCAAATTGATATTTTGTCTCCCCAAATGTATCAGATTTATGAAATGATGTCCGAACGCTTGGCGATTATGTTCCATGTGGGAGATTATCGTTATGACTATTCGCATCCTGCAAAAATCAAGCAGATTCTTCGGGATTTTCCAAAATTGACAGTGATTGGTGCTCATTTGGGCGGATATTCCACCTGGGAAGAATCCATGGATATCTTATGTGGAGATAATATCTATTTTGATACTTCTTCCACCTTGGAATTTATTTCTCCCGAACTTGCAGCGAAAATTATTAAAAAACATGATATGGATAAAATTTTGTTTGGTACGGATTACCCGATGTGGCATGTTGAGAAGGAAATCGAAAATATCGAAAAACTTCCCATATCCGACGATGACAAAGAAAAAATTTTCTATCAGAACGCTTGCAGATTGTTAAATCTCAAGTAAATAAGCATAAAATAAGAGTCAATTTTTATCACAAAAATTGACTCTTATTTTTTTTCACCATCTACAAATAAAATTTCGCCTTCTTTTAAGTAGTTAAGACTGCTTCTGGCGATGGATTCCACCGTTTTCTGACTGCTTGCCTTGGCATCCAGACGCTCGAGTTCTTCCTTTTTTTCCAGTTCATAGGCAATTTTTTCTGTATAAACTTTTTCGTCTTTTTTCAGCACTGTGTAATCTGTGTAAGTTTGATAGTGTAAGAACGAGAAATAAACAAACATACCAACCAGAGTTAAAATCCACAGGTTTTTTCGTTTTAAAAATTTCACAGTTTCAAATCCTTTTTGTCAGTTTCCAATTCTCTTTGAAAGCAAGTATCGGAAAAGCTAAAATCCATTTTAAACGTTTGAAGACCCACCAAAGCGGTTTGGTAATCCACAAAACACAATTTTTTACCATTATACCAAAAAAAATAATACTTGTAAAGAGTATTTTGAAAAAAACTTGTAAAAAAAATGTAATTTTTTCGTATACAGGAAACGTCCAACGGGCAATGGAAATAAAATACAGAAAAAGTCCGGTCAGCAAACCGAAAAATTCATAGGCTCGAAGTTTCATATCAGAGGTGATAAAAAACACAAACAAAATCATACTGCAAGAAAACAGCCAGAATATCAAATCGCAAATCGCAGAAATTGTTTTATATTTGGTATGGATGCGGACTGCCTTTAAAAAATCATATCCGCATCCTAAAATAAATCCTGCCAGGATATCCGTTAAAAAAGCCAACCTAATTCTCCTTACCGAAAGACGTTTTTCCAGAAACTTCCTTTGTTTTCTAAGGAATTTTTTGTGTAAATCAGACTGTCAAAGTTGCCTTTTGCAACCACTTCACCCGTATCAACGGACAGTTTTTCCACTTTGAGCTCACTCCCTTTGATGTGAAGTTGCCCCAATTCGGTTTCTAACATAATTTCTTCTTCATCAAATGTCAAAATGTCGGATACTCCGGAAACCGAAAGCTTTTCCCGATTCTCCAAAATAATGTTCTGAATGATGTTTTTCTCATTTGTCATAGGTTGAAACTCCTTTCTTTCTGTTCGGCTTTTGAATGTTTTTCCATATCATAAAACCAATTATGCCAATTCCCAGATATCCAAAAAAAGAATAAAGCTGTTCTAACAGTGTGGTGAATCCAAAAAATCCAATTCCCACAAGTAAACCTGAAACAACAAACAGATGGGTTCCTTTGGTCAGAGCATACAAACAGTTCACAGCAGTTGTTAAAATGGAACCGTAAAGCATTATGGTATATAAATATGAAAGCCGAGGACTTAATAGACCCATAATTTTTAACATCGGAATGGGAGAATCGGTGAGAATTTCGGTGTGAAGATTGAGGACCAGTTTCAAAAGGATTCCTGCAAATGCAACACATAAGAATCCAAAAACAATGCCAAGGCGACCGTTTTTGATGTCGGTATCCTTGGGGAGGGCTGTCAAAAAGGGGAGTACCGACAGCAGATTATAGCCGGTGTAAGTCAACATATTGATGCAGGGAGAATTTTTTATTTGAAAAAGACCCACGGGAAGCAACAACGAGGCAAAGCTGATGGCAATCATAGAACCAATCAGAATGGGGGTGGCAATAAGATTAAAACGGTATACGCCGGAAATTCCAAAGGATACAATCAGAATTGTGATTCCCCAGGTAACAAGAATTCCCAAACCGTAGGGAAGGGAGAAACTTTCCTGTAACGCTTCTCCGCCGCAGGCAAACATCACAGAACAAGAAGCCCCCGAAAACAAAAGAAAGATTGGATTCATCCATTGATGCATT
Organism: Clostridia bacterium; assembly: GCA_045638525.1. Lineage (GTDB taxonomy): Bacteria > Bacillota > Clostridia > UMGS1840 > UMGS1840 > SIG452. The sequence continues at coordinate 106,192 of JAZUBQ010000004.1, read as the reverse complement.
CTGCAAGGAGTGAGATTTTGTTTTTTTGTGTTCCAAAACAGAAGGCTGACGCCTGCCATCAGAATCAAAGAAATTCCAAGCCATATCAGAGAAGAAATATCAGAGCTTTTAAAAAAGACCTGCAATTCTTTTCCTGTGGCAAATCCGGCTCCGATGATTGTTCCTGCGATGGATAACATTAATTTTACACTTTGCTTGATAGGAATTCCTCCTTTAAAAATCGCTTTTCAAACAGTGAAATCTTTGCTGAGTAGGAAGGGGGAAAAATCATTAAAATATATTTCATAAAAAATCAAATTATTACTTGATTTTTCGGGAATTTGTGGTATAATAATAAAAATGGGACTTATTGTGTAAGTCTTATTGTTACCCTCATTTGGTGTGTTGGCGTGTTTTCATGTTCCGGCAGTCAGATGGGCGGTATACTGCAAACTATAATTGATAAGGAGAAATTACAATGCAGAAAATTACTAAAGATATGATCATTGCAGACGTTTTAAAAGTAGATGTGGAGTTGGCACCCTTCTTTTTTGCCATCGGAATGCACTGTTTGGGTTGTCCTTCTGCGGCCGGTGAAACCATTGAGGAAGCTTGCATGGTTCACAATACCGATTGCGATGCTTTGATTGAAAAAATGAATAACTTTTTAGAAATCAAAGCCAACAGCCAGAACAATTAATTGACGAATCTCTTACCGAGAACTCATTGCCTAACGAATTTCCTTCGTTAGGCATTTCGATAACATGGAAAAAAGAAAGGACGCTGTTTTGTGAAAAAACAGTGTACGGTGAATTTTATGAGCGAACCCTTGCGCTATAAAGGCAAACTCATTGCCAGAAAAGACAATATCATTTATTACGGAAACCCTGAAGATAGTTATGTTATTATGATGAATATTACCGAATCTGCTCCCGTTGGCGGATACGATATTACTTCCAAAGTAACCGTATCTTTACAGACTAACACCGGCGGCAAAGAAAAAATTGTGAAAAAAGTAGAACGTGAAGGAATGTTCAAAGCGCTGGATATTGCTGAATATTGGTTGGCAGAAGCGTTGGAAGAAGAATAAGTAACAGACTGAATTTGAGTGGTGAACAGTTCTTATGGTGGATAATGGAATCTTTTTAATATTCTCTCTTGCGATTGCATTCTTGTTTTCCTTTGCTGCAGTTCCTTTGGTAAGGGTTGTTGCATTTAAAATTGGTGCGGTGGATGTGCCAAGGGATAAGCGAAGAATGCATACCAAACCAATTCCTCGTATGGGTGGTTTGGCAATTTATTTTGGATTTTTGGTCAGTTACGTTTGCTTCGGGGGTGTCCTGGAGCCAAAATCCGTTGGAATTATTGTCGGAGCAACTATATTGGTTGTTTTAGGAATTTTGGATGACAGAAAGCCGATTCGTGCCATTGTGAAATTAGGCGTGCAGTTGATTGCCGCTTTGATTCCCGTATTGATGGGACTTCGGATTGACTTTGTGACCAGCCTTGATTTGTTTTCCAATCAGACCAATTATGTATTGGGGGCTTTATCCATTCCCATTACGGTCATCTGGATTGTAGGTTTGACCAATGCTTTGAATCTGATTGACGGTCTGGATGGACTTGCCGGCGGCATCTCTTCCATTTCCTCTGTTTGTCTGATGTTTGTTGCATTGGTGTTCGGTAGTCCTCGTTGTGCGGTAGCCTTGGCGGCGATTGCCGGAGCAACCATCGGATTTTTACCCTACAATTTGAATCCTGCGAAAATCTTTATGGGGGATACCGGGGCTCTGTTTTTGGGATATATGCTGGCAACCCTGTCAGTAGAAGGATTTTTCAAAAGCTATGCGGCAATTACCTTTGTTATTCCGCTTCTGGTAATGGGACTTCCGCTTTTTGATACCAGTTTTGCCATTTTCCGTCGAATGCTTCGCGGAGAACCGATTATGCAGCCGGACCGTAGCCATATGCATCACCGTTTGGTGGATGCAGGCTTTTCGCAAAGACAAGCTGTGGCGATTATGTGTACTATCAGCGGTTTGTTGTCTTTGACAGCCATTGTGCTGATTACCGAAGGTTGGAAGCGTACTCTGGTAATGTTAGCGGTTTCTGTTTTGTATTATTGCGGTGGAATACTGTATATTAAAAATAAGAACTATGAGCAGGATTTTCTTGATAATCTTGCAAAAACAGAGGGGCTTCCCGAGCGGATTGAAGAAGCAAGAGAAGGCACTTCGGAAAAATAAAAAGAAGGTAGTATTATGAATAAATTAAAAGTTATGACCGTATTTGGCACCCGTCCTGAAGCGATTAAAATGGCTCCGCTTGTGAAAGAACTGGAATCCAGAGAAGAAATTCAGTCTATCGTTGCGGTAACTGCTCAGCACAGACAGATGCTGGATCAAGTTTTAGAGATTTTTGATATCAAACCGGATTATGATTTGGATATTATGAAAGACCGTCAGACTTTGGTGGATATCACATCCAATGTATTAAAAGGATTGTACGATGTTATCGGTGAAGCAAAGCCTGATATCGTACTGGTGCATGGAGACACCACTACCACCTTTGCAGGTGCATTGGCGGCTTTTTATCAGCAGACTGCAGTGGGGCATATTGAGGCAGGACTTCGTACTTATGATAAATATTCTCCCTTCCCGGAAGAAATGAATCGTGTGCTTACCGGTTCCTTAACAGAACTTCATTTTTCACCTACTGTTCAGAATAAAGCAAATCTGTTAAAAGAAGGAAAAGATGAATCTAGAATCTTTATTACAGGCAATACCGTTATTGATGCGTTAAAAACCACCGTCAGAAAAGATTACGAATTTGCCAACGAAACATTAAAAGAGTTGGATTTGTCTAAAAAAACCATCGTTGTTACAGCGCACAGACGTGAGAATCTGGGTGAACCTTTGCAAAATATCTGCCGTGCTATCAAACGTTTGGCAGAAGAATTTAAAGATGATGTTCAGGTGGTATATCCCGTTCATTTGAATCCTGCTGTAAGAGAAGTTGCATTTTCGGTATTGGGAGATATGGACAATGTGCATCTGATTGACCCTGTGGATGTTTGTGAATTGCATAACTTAATGGATCGTGCTTATATGATTATGACCGATTCCGGTGGACTTCAGGAAGAAGCTCCTTCCCTTGGAAAACCTGTTTTGGTGCTTCGTAATGAAACCGAACGTCCCGAAGCTGTGGCAGCAGGTACCGTTAAAATTGCAGGTGTTCACGAAGAAGATATCTATTCTATGGGTAGAACTTTGTTGACCGATTCTGATGAATATAACAAAATGGCACACGCTGTCAATCCCTATGGTGACGGTTTGGCATCCAAACGAAGCGTGGATGCAATTTTATATCACTTCGGTATGAAAAAAGAGCGTCCCGAAGATTTAATCTCGTAAGGAACTAAAAAAGGAATTATTTAAAAACGGAACTTCAGTTTAAACTGAAGTTCCGTTTTTTTCTGTATGAATTTGTTCGCTAAGTGCCTGCATCCGAAGGTCTGTTGCGGCAATGATATCCGCACAGTCTTTCAGTTCTTTTATGATTTCCTCAGCATCCGGCATATCTTTTTTATACTTCATACCGTGTTCTAAACTTGCCCAGAAGTCCATAGCAATGGTGCGAAGCTGAACTTCCACCTTTACCGCTTGTTTGCGGTGAGCAAAAAAGACAGGGATTTCCACAATCATATGATAGCTGCGATAACCGTTTGGCTTGGGATTTTTGATATAATCTTTCACTTCCAAAAGGGTGACATCATCTTGTCGGATAAACATTTCGGCAACTTTATAAATGTCATCCACAAAGGAACAGATCACACGGATTCCTGCCACATCGTTTAAATTTTCCATAATGGAAGGGATGGAAAGCTCCCAGCCTCTGCGTTTCATTTTTTCTAAAATGCTTGCAGGACGTTTGACACGGGATTTTATCATTTCGATGGGGTTTCGGTGATTGTGCAAGGATAAATCATCATTTAAAATTTCAAATTTGGTGCGAACTTCCCGAATTGCACATTGGTACATCATCAAAAGGTCGGAGAATTTTTTTGCATTCTGAAATAATTCGCCGATAGCTTCTGCATTTTGGGGAAGTTCTTGCCCTATAAAATATTTTTGTAATTCGTTTTCCATAGTGATTTCTTAATTCAACTCTACGGAGCCGGTGTAGAGCTGATAGTATTTTCCTTTTTCTTCTAATAGTTTTTCGTGACTGCCTCGTTCAATGATTTTTCCGTGGTCTAATACCATAATTACGTCAGAATTCTGGATGGTGGACAAACGGTGTGCAATGACAAATACGGTTCTGCCTTTCATTAAGCTGTCCATACCTTTTTGTACGATGGATTCTGTACGGGTATCAATGGAGGAGGTTGCTTCATCCAGAATCATAACCGGTGGGTCTAATACAGCTGCCCTTGCAATGGCAATCAGCTGACGCTGCCCTTGTGACAGGCTTTCTCCGTTGTTGGTAAGCGGTGTGTCATACCCCTGAGGCAGACGGGAGATAAAGCCGTGTGCATTTGCAAGTTTTGCTGCGGCGATGATTTCTTCTTCGGTGGCATCCGGCTTTCCGTAACGGATATTTTCTTTTACGGTACCGGTGAACAGATTGGTGTCCTGCAGTACCATTCCCAAAGAACGACGCAGGTCATTTTTCTTGATTTTATTGATGTTGATGCCATCATAACGGACTTTTCCGTCCGCTAAATCATAAAAACGGTTAATTAAGTTGGTGATGGTGGTTTTGCCAGCTCCCGTAGCGCCTACAAAAGCGATTTTTTCACCGGGATTTGCGTACAGAGAAACATTATGCAACACGATTTTTTCTTCGGTGTAGCCGAAATCCACATCGTCAAATACTACTTCACCTTTTAATTCGGTGTAGGTGATGGAACCATCGGAATGAGGATGTTTCCAAGCCCAGAGGCCGGTGCGTTTGTCGGATTCGGTTAATACTCCGTTCTCGTATTTTGCGTGTACTAACGTAACATACCCTTGGTCTTCTTCCACGGTTTCATCCAACAGTTCAAAAATTCGTTTTGCTCCTGCCAATGCCATCACCACCATATTGATTTGCTGAGAAATCTGGGAGATTGGCATATTGAAACTTTTGCTCAGTTGCAAAAAGGTTGCGATGTTACCTAAAGTCAGACCGCCGAATCCTAAAATTGCCATACCGCCACCGATAATTGCCAATAAAACGTATTGCAGATGTCCCAAGTTATTGTTGATGGGACCAAGCACATTGGCAAATTTGTGGGCGTTGGTTGCATTTTGACAGAGTTCGTCGTTCTTTTGGTCAAATATTTTTGTGGTTTCTTCTTCGTGACAGAATACTTTGATTACCTTTTGTCCGTGAATCATTTCTTCCACATATCCGTTGACATCACCCAGAGCTTGTTGCTGTTTCCCAAAATATTTTCCGCTGTTTTTTGCAACAGTACCGGTGATTTTTAAGATGATAGCCACAAATAACAAGGTGAAAACAGTGAGATATACACTGGTGGTAAACATTGCACACACCACAGACAAAATGGTTACCATTGAAGAAAACATCTGCGGTAAGCTTTGGGAAATCATCTGTCTTAAAGTGTCGGTATCGTTGGTGTAGTAACTCATAACATCCCCGTGGGAGTGGGTATCAAAATACTTAATGGGGAGCTTTTGCATATGAGAAAACATATCGTTACGAATATCTCGAAGCACGCCTTGCGAAATTTTTGCCATAATGCGATTATACATCAGTGTGGAGAAAATTCCAATCAGATAGATAACCATCATCACCGAAAGTGCTTTGATAAGACCTGTAAATACAGGATTTGCCATTTGGGTTAGCGGCGTGATGTAATCGTCAATTAAAACTCCTAAAAATACCGAACTTGCCACATTGGCAACTGTACTAAGAATGATTAATAAAATTACAAGCAGGAATAAAAATTTGTAGTCACGGAAAATGTAACCAAACAACCGTTTGACAGTTTTCTTATCCGGTTTTTTCTGAGGTGCAAACCGATTGGGGTCGAATTTGGGAGGTACTCTATTGTGCGACATCAGAAATTCCTCCTTTCGTTTGGGATTCATACACATCACGGTAAATTTCGTTGGATTTGAGCAATTCTTTATGGGTTCCGATGCCGGAAATTTTTCCGTCATCCATCACAATGATTTTGTCTGCTTCCATAATGGAGGAAACACGCTGTGCGATGATGATTTTTGTGGTGTCGGGAATTTCTTCTAAAAAGGCTTTCCGGATTAAGGCATCGGTGTGGGTATCCACTGCGCTGGTGGAGTCATCCAAAATCAGGATGTTCGGCTTCTTGAGTAAAGCTCTGGCAATACAAAGACGTTGCTTTTGACCGCCTGAGACATTTGCGCCACCTTGTTCAATGTAGGTATCGTAGCCATCAGGGAATTCTTGAATGAAGCCATCCGCTTGGGCAAGTTGACAAGCGTGAATCATTTCTTCGTCGGTGGCATTTTCGTTACCCCAACGTAAGTTTTCTTTGATGGTGCCTGAGAACAATACGTTTTTTTGCAAAACCATTGCCACTTGGTTTCTTAAGGTATCTAAATCATAATCTTTGACATTGACACCGCCCACAAACAGCTCGCCTTCGGTTACATCATACAAACGCGGGATTAACTGCACTAAGGTGGTTTTGGCACTGCCTGTTCCGCCTAAAATACCAATGGTTTCCCCGGATTGGATGGTGAAATTCACATCATAAAGGCACAATTTATCAGTATCATTTGCGTAACTGAAGTTTACGTTTTTAAAGATGATTTCACCGTTTTTCACTTCGGTAACAGGGTGCTCGGGATTGGTGATGTCTGCAGTTTCGCTTAAAATTTCTGTGGTTCTTTCAGCTGCAGTGCGGGAAATGGTCAGCATTACAAAAATCATGGAAACCATCATCAGACTACCTAAAATCTGCATCACATAGGTCATAACGCTCATCAGTTCGCCGGTGGTCATCGAATCTGCCACAATTAAGTTGGCACCCACCCAGGAAATAAAGAGCATACAACCGTACATACAAAACTGCATCAAAGGTGCATTCCAGGCGAGCAGTCGTTCTGCACGAACAAAGTCAGAATGAATGGAAGAAGAAACTTGTTGGAATTTTTCTTCCTCGTGTTTTTCTCTGACAAAAGCTTTCACCACGCGAACGCCGCGCAAGTTTTCCTGCACTACATTATTTAAGTTATCGTAGGTTTTAAATACCCGCTTGAAGATGGGGTGGGCGTGGGTCATAATAAAATAAAGACCAATACTAAGAATCGGAACCGCCGCTAAAAACACCATCGCCAAATCAGCTTTTACGGTAAAGGCCATCACCAATGAGAAAATCAGCATCATAGGAGAACGCACCGCAATACGGATAATCATCTGATAAGCATTTTGCAGATGGGTAACATCGGTGGTCAGACGGGTCACAATTCCCGAGGTAGAGAATTTGTCAATGTTGGAGAATGAAAATTTCTGTACATTGTGAAACATATCTTTTCTTAAATTTTTGGCAAAGCCTGCAGAAGCGGTTGCGGCGTATTTTCCGGCTAATACCCCTGCCCAAAGAGACAAGGCACACAGTGCAATCAAAATAATTCCAACAATGACAATGTAGTTGAAATTACCTTGCCCGTTATTGCCGTTGACACCATAGTCCACGATTTTTGCCATTAAAAATGGGATGAGCACTTCAAGTAAAACTTCCAGTGTTACAAACACAGGTGCTAAAATGGAATGTTTTTTATATTCCCGCACACATCCTAACAGTTTTTTAATCATAATTTCTCCTTTTTCATCCCTTACGGGATTTGACACAAAAAAACTTAAATTATCTTCTCTTATTATACTATTATTGCCAGCATTTGTCAATGAATTCTCTGTGAAGAATTGTTCATTTTTCTTTGGTGGTAAAGAAAAATGAACCAAAAAGAAACCACCGCCAAGTATTTTCGCAATCTCGACCTCCGTCTTTCTGCAACAACATTTTATTGCGAAAATAACGGCGGATTTTTTGATCCGTCGTTCGGTGAGAAGTAATAAAATGTGAACGAGCTTCTTCTATTGACAAAATTCGACAATTATGGTAGAATGTGATTGTAGTAAATAAAATGTATGGAGGAAATATTATGTTTGATAATATTGGTGACAAAATTAAAGCGTTAGCAGTTGTTACTACTGTTATTGGGATTGTTACATCTGTTATATCCGGATTAGTACTTTTGTTCTCAGATATGGTATTGGTCGGTTTTTTAACGATGATATTGGGTTCTTTGTCTGCCTGGGTTGGCTCCTTTGTTTTATATGGATTTGGTGAATTGATTGAGCAACAAACCAATGCTGCAGCATTTTCCGCAAAAATTGTGAATTTGCTGAGTAGAGATCTGCCAAAAAATGGTGTAAATAGTTCATCAAATGCAACTCCTGCCTCTGAAGAAAAAGGATATTCTTTGTCTCAGATGGCACAGCAAAGGAGTGTTCAATCAATGAAAGGAAGTGACTTTTGGGTTTGTAAGTCGTGCAAAACCAAAAATGATGCTTTTGCCTTGTACTGCAAAAATTGTGGACAGTTTAAATAAAAAAATTACTGTATAGAAAGTAAAGAGGTTACGAAAAAGGAAAAAGTTGACTTTTTCCTTTTTTTGTACTATAATAAATTCACTATTAGAAAATAATAAGAAAAAACATATGGAGAAATCAATATGCATATGATAGTAGGGCTGGGCAATCCCGGCAAACAATATGAATTTACCCGCCACAATGCAGGCTTTTTGTGTTTGGACTATTTGGCGGCAAAGCATAACATTAAAGTAAATAAAATTAAGTTTAAATCCTTGGTTGGTGAGGGAAACATCAAAGGGGAAAAAGTAATTTTACTAAAACCCACCACCTTTATGAACTTAAGCGGTGAAGCTGTGGTGCAGGCGGCCTCTTTTTATAAAATTGATGTTTCGGATATCATCGTGATTTATGATGATATTTCTTTGCCCGTGGGTTCCTTAAGAATTCGGGAAAAAGGTTCTGCCGGCGGACATAATGGAATGAAAAATATCATTTATCTGACCGGAAAAGACACTTTCCCGAGAATTCGTCTGGGGGTTGGTTCCAACGGAGAAAGGGATCTTGCAGACCATGTGCTTGGAAAATTTTCCAAAGAAGAAATGAAAGGTTTTTCCGTTTCTGTGGAAGATGCGGCAGAAGCTTTGGAATATATCATAAAGGGAGACATCCAGAAAGCCATGAACCTATACAATAAGAAGGGAATTGGCGAAAGAACGGAGTAATTTATGAAGAAAACAGAAGGTTTTTTTCCTCTGTTAGACGGATATAAACCGTATGAGGAGTTAAAAGAAGCCATCCGACTGAAAAAGCCGAATATCACTTCTGTGACCGGACTGACCGATGGTGCCAAAGCGCATATTATCACCGCTTTGATATTGTCGGAACATCGTCCGGCATTTTTGATGGTGAAAAACAGAAAAGAAGCAGAAAAGTTAAAGAATTTTGCCGAGTTTTATGAGATTCCCGTCTATTTTTTGCCTGATTACGAATTTTGTTATTATGAACTGGATGCCAAGGATACTGCCGATAAAAAAGAACGCCTGGAATTTTTAAATGCAATCTCCCGGAAAGAAACGGGGCTTTATATTGTAACACCGGGTGCTGCATTTGTGCCGGTTGTGAACAAAGATCTGTTAGCCGGTTTCAATGTGAGCTTAAAAATCGGAGATGAATACGAACAGAAAAAACTCATTCAGAAGTTATCCTCTTATGAGCGGGTTGACATTGTGGAAAGTCACGGGCAGTATTCGGTTCGTGGCGGAATTGTGGATGTGTTTCCTTATACCGAAAACATACCGTATCGTATTGAGTTTTTTGGGGATGAGGTGGATTCCATTCGTACCTTTGACCCGATTACCCGCTTATCTTATGAAGTAATTCATGAAGCGACTATCACTTCTGCCGATGATTTTTTGGTGCCAAATCCTGCGGATTTAATTGAGGTTTTAAAACAAGAACTAAAAACCGCCGAAGGGGAACTTTCAGGAATTCTTAGCCGTGATATTGAACGGTTGCAAAATAGTGGAAAACTGACTTCCTACGACCGTTATTTTCCTTTTTTAAAAGACTATCTTGCACCATTAATGTCCTATACCGATGAAGATTTTATCTTTCTGTTGGATGATCCCAACGGTATTTTTGAAGCACACGATGCCCTCTATCGGGAACATTATGAATATTTGTTGGAATTATGTGAAAAAAGTTTGATTCATAAGGCAAATTTGAGCTGTTTTCAGGAGCCTTCGGAACAGATGGAAACCTTTTATTCTCACAGTGTTTGTCATTTTTCATTCATTAAAAATAACTATGGAATGAAAAAGCCAAACCGTGAAATCAATCTTCCCTCCAAATCGGTGTTGTCTGCAAGTGGAAGTATTGGTATTTTTGTGGAAGAATTAAAGGAATATTTAGATGAAGGCTATTCTGTTTTAATTCCTGGAAAAACACGTTCCAAAGCAGAAAAACTCTCTTACACACTTTCCAATTATGAACTGAATGCTCCGGTTAGCGATGCATATACCTTTGTGCCCGGAGAGGTGCAGATTCTTCCTGTTCCGGGCTTTACAGAAGGGTTTTCGTATCCGGAACTGAAGTTTGTGTATTTTTCTGATATTTACACAGCAGACCATAAAAAACGAGCTCGTAAAGCGGTGAAAAACGAAAATGCCATCACCAATTTTTCAGACTTGACAGTCGGAGATTTTGTGGTGCATCCCGTACACGGTATCGGGGAATATTTGGGAATTACCCGTTTAAGCGTAGAAGGGGAAGCTAAGGATTTTATCAAAATCCGTTATCACGGCAGTGATTATTTGTATATTCCCGTGAATCAGCTGAATACACTTTATAAATATGTGGGGAACGATTCCAAAGCGGTTCGTTTGAATAAGCTTGGCGGTACTGATTTTGATAAAGTAAAACAACGGGTTAAGAAAAGCTGTCAGGACTTGGCGTTAAAATTGATGGATTTGTATCAGAAGCGAGAAACCGCAGAGGGATATGCTTTTTCGGAAGATACCGATATGCAAATTCAGTTTGAAAGAACCTTCCCTTATGAGGAAACCGATGACCAGCTGACGTCCATCTATGATGTGAAAAAAGATATGCAAAGTAACCGTCCCATGGACCGATTGCTTTGTGGTGATGTGGGTTACGGCAAAACCGAGGTGGCACTTCGTGCTGCGTTTAAAGCGGTTTGCGACGGGAAACAAGTGGCATATCTGGCACCTACCACAGTACTTGCTCAGCAACATTACAATACGTTTGTGAAACGGATGCAGGATTTTCCCGTAAAAGTTGGGATGTTGTCGAGATTTCGTACAAAAAAACAGATTGATGCGGTGATTAAAGAGCTAAAAAGCGGTATGTGTGATATTGCCATCGGTACCCACCGTTTATTGTCCAATGATGTGCAGTTTAAAGATTTGGGACTTCTGATTGTGGACGAGGAGCAACGGTTTGGTGTTGCCCATAAAGAAAAAATCAAAGAAATGAAAAACGGAGTGGATATTTTGACTTTGTCTGCTACTCCGATTCCCAGAACTTTAAATATGGCAATGGTTGGAATTCGAGACGTTTCCACGTTAAAAGAACCGCCTTGCGACCGTCATCCGGTCAGAACTTTTGTGTTAGAGTATCACGATGCAATTATTTATGAAGCAATCGAGAAAGAATTGCACCGAAACGGGCAGGTATTTTATCTGTATAACCGTGTGGAAACCATTCATAATGTGGCGGCAAAATTAAGAGAACGATTCCCGGAATCTGTGGTGGAAGTTGCTCACGGAAAATTAAGCCGTGAGAAAATGGAAGAAATTTTTTACCGGATGTCTCTTGGCGAAATTGATATTCTTGTCTGTACCACCATTATTGAAACGGGACTGGATATTCCCAATGTTAATACGATGATTATTGAAAATGCCGACCATCTGGGATTGGCACAGCTTTATCAGCTGCGAGGCAGGGTAGGTCGTTCCAATCGTTTGGCATATTGCTATCTGACTTATAAGCGTGATAAATCCATCACCGAGGTTTCTGAAAAACGATTGAAAGCCATCAAAGAGTTTACCGAGTTCGGCTCCGGCTTTAAAATTGCCCTTCGTGACTTGGAAATCAGAGGTGCAGGAAATATTTTAGGTGCAGAGCAACACGGTCATATGGATGCAGTCGGCTATGATATGTATCTGAAACTTTTAGATGAAGCGGTTCGAGAACAAAAAGGGGAAACCGTTCAGGAAGAAGTTACTTGTCAGGTGGATTTAAAAGTGTCGGCATTTTTGGACGATAGCTATATTTCCGACCACGCAAGCAAATTGGAAATTTATAAAAAAATCTCTCTGATGAAAACCCGTGAAGACGTGGAAGATATGATTGATGAATTAACCGACCGTTTTTCGGATATTCCTTCAGAGACGATGAACTTGATTGAAATCTCCTACCTTCGTGCTATGTGTGAACGCATTGGAATTTACGAGGTAGCAGAAGCAGCAGGAGTCGTCACATTCCGGATGAAAGAAATTTCGCAGGAATTGATTTCTGCGGTGTTGAATTTAGGAAGTGAATACAAAGGAAAGGCACTCTTTGGCGCAGGCGTAAAACCGTATTTCTCCATTCGCACCATTACTTTGCGAAAATCCCGTGAACTGGTCAAAATTATGGAAAACATTTTGCAACAATTAGATGCCAAAGAAGAGCAAGAGTAAAAGATTATTTGAAACATTAAGTAAAAACCTCGCAAATCGGGTGACAACATTCGATTTGTGAGGTTTTATTGTATTTTGAAAAAGATATATTTTGTAAATAAGGAGGAACTTTCATAGAAAAATATCAAAAACTATTGAAAAATATGACAATAAGTGATATAATTTCAAATGGATATGTGTATCTTCACAAAATATGACATCCATAAAGAGGTTTGAGATATGGCAATTACATATGGAAAGAAAAAATTTAATCAACATTATGTTTTATATACAATCGTGACCACAATTTTATTGTGTGTGGTATTTCTTATGATGGTTGGTTATTTGTACAACAAAACACAGACGGAAGAATATGAAAATCTGCACGTTCAGACCAAGCAGATTAAAGACGATATTGTTCTGCAATTAACTTCAGACAGAGAAAATCTGGCTACCATGGCAAGTTTTGCGGCAAAACTCTATCGTGATGGAGAAGGTTATGATTTGATGTTTGAATCCTTTAACCCCATTGGGATGATTGAAAATATCGGGATTTTAAATCAGGACAACACCTTTTCCACCAAATCCGGGACGGTCAGTATGGATGGGATTCTTTCTTTTACGGAAGAGAAAGAAAAAGGAGTTTACATCAGCGGTCGGGTGAAAGATATCACAAATACAGACTATGAGTTAATCCGAAGTGCGGTTCCTATAGAAGTAGACGGTAATATTGTTGGTATTTTATACGGTGCTATCAAGCCGGAAAAACTGGGGGAACGTTATAATAGTATTGTTGAGGAGTTGAATGGGCAGTTATTTGTTTATGAAAAAGAAACGGGAGAAATTTTAATTGACACCATTCAGGATACTCTGGGTAACATTTCCTTTTTAAAAGACCGTCAGTATAACGATGATTCTTCCTATGAACAGTTGGTAACCACCGATAAAGGTTTTGTTTCCTTTCTTTCTGCCTACAAAAACGAAAATATGCATTTGCATTATTCCACCATTGAGGAATTTGACTGGATGATTGCATTCGGTCGTTATGATAGTCAGGTGTTTGTAGGTACGCACATTAGGGCAAATGTTTTTATGCTGGTATTTTTCGTTATGATGCTGATCATTACCTCTTACATTCTGCTTTTGATGACTTCCGAAAGAAAGTTAAGAGCGGTATCAGAACGTGCTTCCATTGTGAGAAAAGAATTGCTTGAAACAGCAGGGGAGAAAAACAACATCCAGAATGCGTTGACAGAGGTTTGTAAATTTGCAAAATCCCGTTCGGCCATCTTCTTTGATACCGATGGGGAATTTTATCATTACATTGCCCCGGAATTTAAAGAAATTATGCTTTTGGAAGAAGACCGCAAATATTTTCAGACTGAATTGTTCCGCTATGCTGTGAAGTTTTATTCTATGAACGGACAAGCCGTGAACATTTTATGTATCAAACCCAATCGGCATATGGAACAGACCAATCCGGATTTTTACAAATTCTTAAATGAACACAAAATATTTGAAGTATCCTTATCTGCCACTATCAATCAGTCCAATCATATTGCTGTTTTAGCAACCATTAATTCCAAGTATGGAAATCGGACCAGAATGCTTGCTCAAAAAACATCAGCTTGTTTCTCTATGGCACTCTATAACAGAAATCACTTGCAAAAAACTCTTTTGAGTGCAACCACAGATTCTTTGACGGGAGCTAAGAATCGTGTGGCTTATAACAACGATGTGAAAGGATTTGATGAACAACAGCCGGGAGATTTTTCGTGTATTTATGTGGATGTTAACGAATTGCACCGTATCAATAATCAATACGGACATGCCACCGGTGATGAAATGCTTGTGTATATTTCCAATACCTTAAAGGAAGTATTTTATGGACACAAGATTTATCGAATGGGTGGAGACGAATTTTTGGTGTTCTGTCAGTCGGTACAGATGGAGGTATTAAAACAGAAGATTGACAGTTTGCATCAGCAACTAAAACAAAAAAATTATCATGTTGCCGTAGGAATGTCATACAGAACAAAAAATACCAATACAGAAGAAATGGTAAGAGAAGCCGAACTGAGAATGTATGAGGAAAAGGCAAAGTATTATCAGAATAAAGAACAGCAAACCGATATGCTGACAAAAGAAACCGAATATGTTCAGCTGATGACCGGAATTGACGAAATTGATACGATGATTTCCATTTTAAAAGAAAACTACAATGGGATTTACCGTGTTTCTATGGATACCGATAAAGCAAAACGTATTCTGATGCCCGCATATTTGAATTATAACGAAAACGAAGAACATTTTTCTGAGCTGTTTTCAAACTACGTTTCCCAAATGGTGTCTCCCGATGATCATCGAGCGATGCTGAGCTTTATGAATTATGATGCCATCAAACAGCAGATTTTAAGAGGAAATGTTCCCCAGATTTCTTATAAGAAGCTAAGTGGCGAAACCGTAACACTGAGTGTTTATAAACTCGGTGAATCCGACCAAGAGACTTGCGATGCTCTTTGGGTGTTTGCAAAAAAAGTAATTTAACTTGACAAAGACAAATCATTGTGCTATAATAATGGTCGTTATAATAGTTAGCAAAATCGGCGAAAGTCGGTGACGCAAAGCCAAGAGGCTAAGGTTTTCACACTATGCCAGTCCAGCTGCAATGATGAAAAGTCTTTCAAG
The DNA here is from genome assembly GCA_045638525.1 of Clostridia bacterium. Taxonomy (GTDB): domain Bacteria; phylum Bacillota; class Clostridia; order UMGS1840; family UMGS1840; genus SIG452. The sequence continues at coordinate 90,758 of JAZUBQ010000004.1, read as the reverse complement.
AGACTTTTATTGTTGCAGTTTTTTTATTTTCAGTGCCGAATCGGCATAGTGTTGCATATGATAGAATCAGTTATTAAAAAAGAAGATGGAGTAAGTGAAATGAGTAATAAGATTTTAAAAGTTATTTCCGATGCGATATCTAACAATAAACAGCGTTCTAAGGAGAGAAGCCTTTTGAATAAAATGCAAGAAGGCTTCCAAAATGAAGAATTTATGATGTATCTGCAATTTATTGTAGATAATAAAACCAAAAAAATTGCTTCGGCAGAGGCGCTCTCCAGATGGATCAATTCCAGTGGAGAGGTTGTGTTCCCGGGTTCCTACATTGGGTTAATGGAAAAGTCCGGGTTGATTGTGACCTTCGATTACTATATGTTTGATAAGGTTTGTAAAAAACTTGCCGAATGGAAAAATTCTGAGTTCAGTGATTTAACCATTTCCTGCAATATTACCAGAATTACCATTTCTGAAAAAGCTTTTGTTTCAAAAATCAAAGCAATCGCTGAAAAATATGATTTTGACAGAAGCAAACTGTTGATTGAAATTACCGAGGATTCGATGGAAAAAAATCTGGAAGTTGCAAGACACAACATCATTGAAACCAAAAAACTGGGATTCCCCATTGCATTGGATGACATCGGCAGAGGATATACTTCGTTGGTTAATTTATGCGAATATCCCATTGATGTGGTAAAAATTGACAGAGATGTTCTTCTTATGACCGAGAAAGAACTGGGGAAAAAACTGTTCTTGGGAATTATTGCACTCATTCAGAAACTGAATCTGAAAGTTGTATGCGAGGGTGTGGAAACAGAGATGCAAAACACTTTGGTTACCGAGAGTGATTGTGACTACATTCAGGGATGGTACTATTCGAAAGCCCTTTCCGAGCAACAGGCAGAAGAATTTGCAAGAAAATATATGAATCAACAGTAAGTGGAAGAATATGAAAAAAATTGTAATACAGCTATTCAGATTTGGTGTGGTTGGCGTGATTGCAACCATTGTTGATTTTGGAGTTCTGATGTTATTGAAAGAATCGCTTCATATGGATGTTTTGTTAGCTTCCGCCATTTCTTTTTTTGCATCGGTAACGGCAAATTACATTTTGAGTATGTTGTTTGTGTTTGAAAGTAACACCAGTAATAAAATCAAAGAATTTCTTGTGTTTGTTGGGTTAAGTATCGGAGGATTGTTGATAAACCAACTGGTGATGTGGTATGGAACTCATGTGTTGACGGCTTACTATCTTTGGGTTAAGGTGTTTGCATTGTTGGTTGTTCCCATCTATAATTTTGTGACAAGGAAACTGTTGTTGGAGAAGAACGTTTCATAAGGAAGATTGCATATGAATCATAAATTTTCAAAAGATTTATACCGATATTACGGAGATGCGGGGGAAAGTTTATTCCATCGGTTGGTAAGACCTCCGGAACTAAAATATATTGCTCTGTTTCGAAAAGCAGAAAGCTGTAAAATAAAACCGCTGAAATTATATTATACTTTGAAGTTAAAGCGAATGTCTTATAAAACCCAGATTCAAATTCCTGCAAGAACCCAAATCGGGGAAGGATTTTACATTGGCCATAGTGGCAGAATCATTATCAATCCGGATGCCTGTCTTGGGAAAAACATGAATATTTCCACAGGAGTAACCATCGGTCAGGAAAATCGCGGTGACAGAAAAGGCTGTCCCAAATTTATGGGGCATTGCTGGATTGGCACGAATGCGGTTGTGGTTGGAAACATCACCATTGGTGAAGATGTGTTGATTGCACCGCTCACCTTTGTGAATTTTGATGTTCCTCCTCACAGCATTGTGGTGGGAAATCCTGCAAAAATTATACAGAAAGAAAACGCAACAAAAGATTACATTTGTAATGTGGTATAGATAACATTGGGGGTGCTTGGGATGGCCCAGAAAGATAACAGAATTAAATATAACTTGTTGTCCGGGATTTTATATCAGGTGGTTCTGATTGTTCTGAGTTTTTTGCTCCCCAGACTGTATCTTGAAAATTTTGGCTCTGAGGTAAATGGGGTTTTATCCACCATCAAGCAGATTTTTGTGTATCTGTTTTTGCTGGAATCGGGGATTGGACTTACCACAACTCAGGCACTTTATAAACCGGTTGCCGAAAAGAATCGGAGCAAAATCAGCTCAATTATTTCGGCAACACACAACTATTATGTAAAAGTAGGCATCCTGTATGCGGCGATTGTTTTGTTGATTGCCGTTGCGTATGAATGGATTGTGCCGGACAGTATAGCACCCGGTGTGGTGTTTGGCATTGTGATTCTGACGGCATTGCCTGCTTTATTCAGTTATTTTGTACAAGCTAAGTATCGCATCCTTCTGGAAGTTGATGGCAGAAAATATGTCATCAACAATGCTGAAACTATCTTGCAACTGGTGGCAAATATCGGAAAAATTCTGGTGTTATTGTTAAGTAACAGCCTGATTCTGATTCAGTTTGTATATTGCATTTTGTCACTTTTGCAACTTGCTTACATCTATTTTCACGCAAAACGAAGATATCCTTGGCTCGATGTAAAAGCAGAGCCGGATTATACCGCAGTTTCTCAAAGAAAATCTGTGTTGGTGCATCAGGTTTCGAGTATGGTGTTTAACAATACCGATGTATTGCTGCTCTCGTTTTTATGTGATTTTAGGATAGTTAGTGTTTACACCATTTATAACATCTTCTTTTCTCAGGTGCAGACCTTTATCACAAGCCTCATTTCCGGTTTCAGCTTTGCTTTGGGGCAGATGTTTCATACCGATAAAGAGAAGTTCATGAAGGTATATACAGTGTATGAAACTTGTTACATCATGGCAACCTTTGTAATATATACCTTGATGGCGGTGTTTTTGCTGCCGCTCATTCAGATTTACACCCAGGGCATCAACGATGCTGAGTATACAAACGCTTTGTTGGTATTCTTGTTTGTTTTAATGAATCTTCTTGCCAACGGAAAACTGCCTTCCAATCACGTGTTGGAATATTCGGGCAAGTTTTTGGAAACCCGCTCCCATGCTATTTGGGAAATGGTGATTAACCTGGTTGTTTCTGTGGTTGCCATCTTACAATGGGGCATTTGCGGTGCAATTTTAGGTACCATTGTTGCGTTGTTATACAGAGGCACAATGATGATTTATTATTCCAACAAAAAAGTGCTGGATCGCAGCGTATTTCAAACCTATAAACTCTGGTTGGTAAATGGTGCTGTTTTTGCCTTGGTTATGGGAATCTTTTTTGTGGATAGTTTCAGCGGTCTTTCCTTTTTGAAGCTGGTCGGAAAAGGAATTTTACATTCTCTTTGGATTGTGCCCTTATATGTTGCAGTTAATGGTTTGATTTTTAGAAAGACATTTAAAAACTTGTTTGAATTGTGGAGAAAAAAAGCATGAGTATTCCAAAAGTGATTCATTATTGCTGGTTTGGCAAGGGCGAACTTCCGAAAATCGCAAGAAAATGCATCAAAAGTTGGGAAAAATATTGTCCTGATTATGAAATTATCTGTCACACGGAAGACAATTTTGATTTATCGCAGAATCGGTATATGCAAGAAGCCTATGAAGCAAAAAAATGGGCATTTGTCAGTGATGTTGCCAGACTGATGATTATTTATGAACAAGGCGGTATCTATTTGGACACCGATGTGGAACTGATAAAGCCGATTGATGATTTACTGGAGCAAAAAGGCTTTATGGGGTTTGATGAAAAGGGGATTGTTGCCACAGGCCTTGGCTTTGGTGCAGAGAAAGGTCACCCCGTCATTGCAGAGTTTTTAAAGGACTATGAAAATATTTCCTTTGTGACAGAGGATGGCAGTTATGATTTGACGCCTTGTCCCGACAGAAATACCGATGCCCTGGAAAGACTCGGCATGGATATTAAAAACACCGATCAAACTTTTATGGATATGGTATTTCTTCCCGAAGATTATCTTTGCCCTATGGATTACTACACGGGGAAAAAGACCATCACCAAAAATACTCGGTCGATTCATCATTACTGTGCAACCTGGACTTCGCCGGTTACCAAACGAACCACACGGCTCAAACGGATACTTGGGGTCAAGTTGTATAACAAGCTGTATGGTAAGTTCTTTCAAAAATGTAAATGGTTGGAGTGGTAATATGCCGGAAGAAATATTATATAAACTGAAAAATAAACTGTTGCCTCAATACAAAATTTGCTTTTTTTCTGCATTGATATTCGGATTGGTGACACATTTTTATAAACTGGCAAACTGGCTTCCCAACTGGGATTCGTTGGTATTTCGTCATGACCCGCAGAATATGATGGCAATGGGACGATGGTTCCTTTCTGTGGTGTGTGCCATAAGTTCTTTTTACGATTTGCCGTGGGTTGCGGGACTTTTGGCGATTTTATTGCACGCCCTCGGTGCAGTATGTATCATCAAACTGTTCCAGGTGGAAAAAAAGATGACAGCAGCTCTTGTGGGAGCTTTGGTTGCAACATTTCCTACCGTAACTTCCGTGTTAATGTACAATTATGTAGCCGACGGCTATGCGCTGGCGTTTTTATTTTCTGCACTTGCAGCAGTGTTACTTGCCAAAGACAAGCCGTGTTGTGTTGGTTCTGCCATCTTGATTGCCTTATCATCCGGCATCTATCAGGCATACATAACAGTTACCATTACGCTTTTGTTATTGTTTTTGATTGTTGGCATTTTATATCGGGAGATGCCTTTGAAACAGGTGTTTATAAAATGCGGTCAGTTTTTAGCCACCGGAATTTGCGGAATGGGACTTTACTATCTGGTGATGATGATTCTTTTAAAACTTACCGGAACCGCATTGCTGGATTATCAGGGTTTTGACAGTGCAGCTTCCCTGCAGGGAATTGACCTGGCAGGTGCTTTATACACCATCAAGGAATCCTTCGTAAATTACTTTTTTGATGTTTCCAATGGAATTGGCATATTTGTTATTTTAAATTCTATGATTGGAATTTTGACATTGATTTTTTGCATCACAGATGTGATAAGAAAAAAATTAAGTGCTGTAAAAATTCTAATGTTGTGCATTTTTGTGATTTTTCTTCCCATTGGAGCAAGTGTTCTGGCATTCATTAACAGTGGCATTGATTATCATAATCTGATGAAAATGGGCTTTTTGGTGTTTTATCTGATTTTCATTTTGCAATATGAAGAATCGGATTTCACCAACCAAAAACTGACTAGAGTAAAATTATGGAGCGTTTTTTCGGTTATGGCAGTTCTTATTTTTAACCAGATTCTGATTGCAAACATAACCTATCATAAACTTGGTATGGCATATGAAAAGTCTTACGGCGTTTTAATTCGCATTGCAGACAGAATTGAACAAACCGAAGGCGCCGAACAGTGCGACAAACTTTTAGTCTTGGGGGCATTGCCTCAAAGTGAAGCCTACAGCGTGAAGTTGTCTTTAGATATGACGGGGGCAACCGATGGTTATATCTTAAGAGCTGACGATGAAATTGTGGGTCAAAGTGTTTTGTGTAGTGCATTAAATGATTATTGCGGAAAAGACTATACATTTTTGGCAGGCAAAGAAAAATCACACTTTTTAGACAGAAATGATACCGAAACTATGGATTTCTGGCCTCAGAAAAATTCGGTTGCTGTGATGAATGGTGTGATTGTGATAAAACTCGGGGAGTAAAAAGGAATGAATGTGATCTATTTTTGTTCTGATGATTATGGCGTATCCAAAGAAAGTAACGACCGCATTGAACGTTGCATAAAAGAAGGTGTTGTCAATAAGGTAAGCGTTTTGCCAAACGGTGAAATCACAGATTTTAAAGAACGTTTATCTGCCTATGGCGTAAAGCTGTCTTTGCATTTGAATTTGGTGGAAGGATATCCGCTTTCCAATCAAAACGATGTTGGTTTGCTATTGAATGAAAAGGGGTGTTTTCGTTATTCCTTTATCGGTTTGTTGCTTCTTTCGTTGTCGTCTAAAAGAAAAAAACTGCAACAACAGCTGTATCGGGAAATCAAAAGTCAGCTTCAATTCTGGAAACAACAGATGGGTGATGAGGGAACCATTTCTATTGACAGCCATCAGCATACCCATATGATTCCGCTTGTGTTTCACACATTAATGCAAGTGATTTTGGATGAAGGTTTGCAAGTGGACTATCTTCGGATTCCCACAGAACCTGTTTTGCCGTATCTTACAAGTCCTGACTTATATTTCAGCTATCCGCCAAGCGGTCTTTTAAAACAGTGGTTGTTAAATTTCTTTGCTGTAATCAACCGCAGAGAATTTCAAAAACTCGGGATACCCACACCGTATTTTATGGGTGCTGTGTTTTCAGGCAGATTAAACGAAGAGAATGTCAGGAAAATACTTCCCAAATATCGTAAACTGGCAGAAAAAAAAGGGAAACATATTGAAATCGGATTTCATCCGGGATATATGGAACCCGGAGAAACTCTTATGGAAGGCACACAAAAGAGTTTTCAGACTTTCTATTTTTCAAAAAGAAGAAAAATGGAATACGATGCCTTAATGAATTTGAAATCTGGAATAAATAAAAGGAAAGAAGGATGAGACAATGCCCTACATTGAACGTGAAAAAGTTGATGAAAAAACCAGAGTAAAGTTAGAAGCTTTAATCGAAAAATCCTATTTGGGATACTGGCGTAAAAAACGCTTGTTTGACATCTTTTTTGCAACCCTGATTTTACTTGGATTTTTGCCGCTTATGATCATCATTGCGATTGTGATTTGCATTGATGACCCCAGTGCCGGTCCGTTTTTCAAGCAAAAAAGAGTTGGTCGTCACGGGAAAGAATTTTATATGTATAAATTCCGTACCATGCGTCCTGATGCTGAAAAGCTTCTGGACCAGTTGAAAGACCAGAACGAAATGGAAGGTCCTGTTTTCAAAATTAAAAACGACCCCCGAATCACCAGAGTGGGCAAAATTTTAAGAAAACTGTCCTTAGATGAATTGATGCAGTTTTTCAATGTGTTTAAAGGCGACATGACCTTGGTTGGTCCCAGACCGCCCCTTCCCGGAGAAGTGGAATATTACACCGACTATCAGAAACTGCGTTTACACGTGACTCCAGGCATCACCTGTACTTGGCAAATCAGTAAAAACAGAAATGATATTCCCTTTGAAAAATGGGTGGAAATGGATTTGGACTACATACAAAACAGAACATTCCCCGGTGATTTGCTGATTATGTTGAAAACTCCTATAGTTATGCTTAGCGCAACCGGAAGATAAATCTGTAAGATTGGAGATAACGTTATGAAAGTTGCAATGATTGGTCATAAAGTGATTCCTTCCAGACGTGGAGGAATTGAAAACGTGTTGACTTCTTTGTGCCCGTTGCTGGTTGAAAAAGGAATTGGGGTTACTTGCTACAACCGTTCCTCCGACCATGTGGAAAATGAATATGTGGGTACCGTCAAGAACAATCAATATCGGGGTGTAACCCTGAAAAAAGCGTGGACCATTAACAAACGAGGTTTGTCTGCCATGGTTGCATCTTTTACGGCGGCAATTTGTGCAGCTTTCGGAAACTATGATGTGATTCATTTTCATGCCGAAGGGCCTTGTGCTGCTATGTGGATTCCCAAGATGTTTGGGAAACGCTGCGTGGCAACGGTACACGGGCTGGATTGGCAGAGAGAAAAGTGGGGAAGCGGTTTTGCTTCCAAATATATCAAGTTCGGTGAGCGGGTGATGGTTAAATGTGCCGACCAAATCATTGTGTTAAGTGAAAGTGCGGCACAGTATTTTAAAGAAACCTACAATCGGGACACCGTACTCATTCATAACGGAATTGAAAAGCCATCCACAAAAGCGGCAGAAGAAATCACAAAATTATACGGACTTAAAAAAGACGAATATATTTGCATTGTGTCAAGACTGACTGCTGAAAAGGGTGTGCATTATTTAATTGATGCCTACAACAGCATCAAAACAGACAAAAAATTGGTGATTGCAGGAGACACCAGCGATACCGATGATTATGTTACCCTGTTAAAGGAAAAAGCAGCGGGAAATCCCAATATTATTTTCACCGGCTTTATTTCCGGTAATGTTCTTACTGAAATTTACAGTAACGCTTATCTGGTTACGCTTCCGTCTGATATTGAAGGCATGTCTTTAAGTTTGTTGGAAGCTTTTGCTTACGGTAATGCGGTGTTATGCTCCGACATTCCCGAAAACACCTTGGTAACGGAAGAAAAAGCAGTGCATTTCCAGAAAAGCAATGTGGAAGATTTGGCAAGAAAACTGCAAACGATGTGCGATAATCCTGCCATGGTTGCAGAATTCAAAAGCGGTGCGCAGGAATTTATTTTAGGAAAATACAACTGGAATGATGTTGCAACTGCCACATACAATTTGTATCAAAAAGTATTGAAAAAGTAAACGAAAGGTAACTCATCATATGAAAGGGTATACACTTACTGAAAAATCTATGAAAAACATCAGAGTGTTAAAACTTTTTTTAATCAGTCTGATTTTTGTTGGAATTGCATTGTCGATTGCCATCATTGGCTGTAATTATGTCGGAAACCGTAATTTTACCGAAACCTTTTACAGTGTCAGCAGTTTGAAAGTGAACAATAAAATACGAATTGTTCAGATTTCTGATTTGCATAATTGTTCTTATGGAAAAGACAATCAAAAATTGGTGGACAGAGTGAAAAAGTTAAAGCCGGACATTATTCTTTATACCGGTGACATTATTGATACTCATTCCAAAAATACCGATCGTGTGGTTAGTTTGTGTCGTACCTTGACAGAGGTTGCACCTTCTTACTATATTTACGGAAACAATGAAGTGGAACGCTATTATGATGTTCTGTTCAATCAGGAAGCATTGGATGAAAAATTCGGATTTGACAATTCCAATCGTGATCCAAAAAAACTGTTGGAAATTACCGATGAACTGACCGAACAGTTAGAAGCTTCGGGCGTGAAAGTTTTAAAAAACAGCTTTGAAACGGTAACAATCGGGACAACTCCGGTAGACATTTTCGGAGTACTCACCTCCAATCCGTCTGCTTTTTGGTCTTATGCGGGCAAAGGTTTTGAAGAATATTTATATACCAATGAAAACAATCTGAAGCTGATGGCAATTCACGAGCCGTTGCTGTTTACAGAATTTCATCCGGAAACCTGGGGTGACCTGGTACTTGCCGGACACACGCACGGTGGTGTGGTGAGAATTCCGATGATTGGTCCCCTTTATACGCATGGCGCAGGAATCTTACCCGAGAGAAGCGGATATTATGCCTACGGCAGATTTGAAGTAGAGGGAAGACCTTTGATTGTAAGTAGCGGACTGGAAAACAAGAATATTTTAAGAATCAACAATCAGCCGGAACTTGTGATTGTTGATATCAATAAATTTTAATGGTGGAAAGGAGTGTGTGACCCATGATTTCCTCACTTTTGCAGAAAATACCGGTTGCCATTGCAGGAATTGTTCTGTTGGTAGCGGTTGTAACCATTTATTTTCGTTCAAAAAATGTTACGAAAAGTGAATTTTTTAAGATATTTAAAAGTGTACGTCTGTTTGGCATCAGGGTGCTTGCTTTTGTATTTGTGATTACTATTTTGTTCGGAATATTTAATCATGTGAAGTCAAAACACTCGGTTACTGCGGTTGTGGCACTGAATTATTCCGAGGCATCACAAGCACAAAATTCCAACGGAACCCGATACAATATGGCAGAAATTATTTGTGATGAAGTAGTGGCAAAGGCCATTGAAAAGGGTGCATTTGAAAATGTAACCGTAAAACAGTTAAAAAACTGTTTATATGTGTATCCGTATGTGCAAGGGGATGTCAACGACAAATCCAATTATCATATTTCCACTGAATTTGTGGTGGGATATCAGGCTTCCAAGTATACCGACCATCTGGATGCTGAAAATGTGATTGCGCTGATTACCAGTGCCTACAAAGAATATTACATTGAAAGATATACAGATAATTTCAGTTTGACAAGCAGTGAAGATAAACCGGATTTTTCCAAAATGGAATATATGGATATTGTAAGCTATTTCAACAAAGAAACCACATCTGTGTTAAATTATCTGTATGGAATGGCAGACAAAGGTCCCAGTTTTGTGACGAAAAACGACACGACGTTCCTTTCGATTGCAGGAAAGGTTCAGCAGTTCCAGGAAACACAAATTGAGCAGAATCTGAAATCTTTGGTGTTGCAACACGGTGTTGCAAAAAACAAGGATGAATATATTGACAGACTCTCTTATCAAAATAAGAATACCGATTTTGATAAGCAAAAAAATGATATTTCCTTTAGTCTTTGCAATCAGGCCATTGATATGTATGCAGAAGAAATGACCCGAGTTGTGCTGGTTCCCACCTGGGATCAGAGCGGCAAATACTATATGGGAAGAACCAAGGTTGGGATCGACGAACTTTCTGTGATGGCAACCACATTCAGTGACTATGTTGCGGGCAATCAGAAAGAAATTATGGATAACAATCTGGTAATTGAAAAAATGCAAGCTGCAACAATGGATGAAATTTCAATTTCCGAGGCAAATGCACTCATTGAGTCCATCGATCAAAGCATTGATAATTTCACAATAGAAGCAATCAGTGCAGGCAGAGAATACTCCGATTACAGAATGAATCAATGTATTGCGGTAAGCATTTCAGGTGTTTCTTTGTTCAGTCAGTTAAAGATGATTTTGGCGATTGCAATGCTTGCTTATATTGCTGCGATGTTATTCGCAGTTTCCAAAAAATTTCCTAAGGTTTAAGCACAAAAATAATACAGGAGGGTAAAAATGAAGAATTTTCAGATTATGAGATATTTAAAAAAGATTTTGCCAATCATTGTAATTTTTTGTGTTGCAGCTACCTATGGAATCAATTTTAAATTAAAAAATTCCAATACATTTGTTGCATCGGAAGTAATTCACTACAATGACCCTCAGGCAGAAATGGGAATGACTCCTACCGGCGATAAGCTGGATGTGAACGAAATTAAATCCTCTGCGGTTATGTCCAAAGTGGTTAACAGAATGGGACTTGTTGGCACCTATTCGGTGGATAGCTTGATTTCAAGATTGTCCATCATCCCGCTTCCCGATGAGGATAAACTGGCACAAAAAGAGGCAAAGCTGGAAGAAGGCGAAGAGTATATTTACGAACCCAGCACCTATATTGTATCATTTACAGCAACCAATAACGAAGGAACTGAGTTCGCAAGAACTATTTTAGACGAAACTTTGGATGTGTATTTTGCAGAATACAGCCAGAAATATGTAAATGTTGCACCTGCAAAAAACATCATAGAAAATATAGAAAGCGAAAATTACGACTATATTGAAATGGTGGAATTGATTGATACGGGAATTGACGAAACCCTGACCACGCTCTATCAGCGTATGTCCCAAAATCCCTATTACAGAGCAACGCAGACCGGAGTATCTTTCAGCGATTTGGCAGATGAATTTAATTATGTAAGACAGGTAAAACTTTCTTCGCTGTTTTCCAAAATTTATAAATATCAGGTAACAAAAAACAAAACGATTCTTATCTCCGACTACAAAACCAGAATTGACAACAACAACATTTTAAATACCAAAGAAGAAAGTATCATCAAAGATACGGTTGCTGTTGTGAATACCTATGTTGAAAAAATGAGAGAATCCGGAAACACCAACATTACCTATGAATACATTTTGGATAATGTACATGACCGTAATTTGGCAGATTCCTATACTCCCGGCGATCAGACCGTAACCTATGATGAATTGATTTACGGTTGGAGAGATCACAACGAAGCAAAAGAACATTCGGTGATTGATTCTGCTTATTGTCAATATGTAATTGACACCTTCCAGAGCTGTACCGGAGCTTGCGGTAATTCGGAATGTAGTTCCTCCAATCAGACTTGTACCCAGTTGCATAATGAAAATTATGCAAACATTCAAGCCGAAATTGATGAAGAAGTGAAATCTTTGGTTGCTGATTTGGGAGAATTATACAACCTGACCATGAAAACCAACGATGAATATAACGAATATCTCGGTGCAAGCTACATTTCGGTGTTGTCTTCTGCATCGGTAAAACCCAGTGTAAATGTAACACTTTATACTTTGATTGCATTTTTCTTCCTGATTATTCTGTGCTGTGGCGGTGCCATTGTTTTGGGAAGACTGGGCGATATTATCAATTACATTTTCTATACCGATCATTTAACAGAACTTGGGAACCGTGCATACTTTGATAAGTATTTAAAAACTCTTGACAAAAAACTCTTGGATGACGGTACGGTATATTGTATGGTGGATATTGCAAATCTTGCAACCATCAATGCAGAATATAGCCGTCAGGTGGGTGATGATATCATTAAGTTATTCACTTCCTATCTGAAAGAAACTTTTGGCAAAACAAGTGCAGAGTTTGTTTATAACGGAAACGGCAGTTTTGTTGTGTTAGCAAAAGATACCGACTATATTACCGTGGAAGATATTATGCATTTGTTTGGTTTAAGACTGGACGACAGAGAAGACTATAAAGATATCCGTATTGACTATAAAGTGGGTATTGCAGAAACCTTCAAAGAAAATCAGACTGCAAGAAAATTGCTGTCAGAAGCGATTAAAAGTAAAAAAGACTATGTGTCTGAACCGCTTCATAAAAAAGTTGTAACCGAATAAGATGAAGAAAGGAGGGCAAAAGCCGGATGGAAAATAAATTGACGCAAACTGTCGGCAAAATTTATTTTATGGCAGTGGCGGTACTTTTCTACTATTTTCTGACTGAAGTCATCCAGATGGGAATATTTATGAGCTTTCGTCACGCTTTTGCTCTTGTTTTATTCGTTTCGGCATTTTCTGCGTTTTTATATCGACCCAATATTGCAAGAGGCGCAGCCTCTATCACATCAACTCTGGTATACTGTGCACCGCTGCTTGTGACCCTTGTGGTATCCTTGTTTATCTGGTTTGTGGGACAGGCTGATACCGCGGTAATTGCAAGAGGTTTGTCAGGGGCATTTGTATATACCAATATGTTGTCTTTTACGCTCGCGGCAGTTGCTTTCTTGTATGTCTTTGGAGAAAAAGGTATCTGGTATAATTTAATCGCAATTTTAATTGCCAATCTTCTGATGATTGCCACCATTATTTTAGAAAATGGGATTGGTGCTTTCTTTTCTGAGTTTGTTACATTGATTCTGACCTTTGCGGCAACCACAGGGGATGTTATTGTTCAGGCAGAGATTCACGAACTTGCTTTTTGTTTGGGGGCATATCTGATTTATATGCTCTTTTGCCCAAAGAAAAATATTGTGTTTTGGATTTTGTTCGCTTTAACTTCCTTTTGTTTTGCAGCTGCTTTTAAGCGAATTGCGATTATCGCTATTGTGATTGCATTGGGATTCGGATGGCTTTTAAAGTTTGTTGCAAAATACAAAAAAGATACTGCAACAAGTCTTACCATCTTTTTTACTGTGGTTTTGGTATTGCTTTTGGTTGGCTATGTAGGCATTATCAAGCTTGATGTATTTACTTTATTGGAGGAAGCGGGCATTGACACCAGCGGTCGTGTTATTATTTATGGTGCTGTTGATAAATTTTATGAATTTTCTCCCCGTTTTTTAGGGCACGGAATTGGTTTTTTAACCTATCAGTTAAACACCAGTATGAGTGTTGGCGTGAATGCGGTGCATAACGACTTTTTGCAGTATTTTATCGACCTTGGATTTTGGGGCTATCTTTTATGGCTGATTTCTATGACGTTGGTGAGAGTCTGCTATTTTGGGAAAAAAGGAAAAATTGACAGTGCGATTCTTGCATTTGTACTTAGCATCTATCTTGTGATTGTATCCTCTACCGATAATACTATGAACTATCCGCTTTTGACCACCGTAATTGCGGTGCTTATGATCGGACACGGATTTGATGATAAGGTACGTAAGACAGAAACCAAAATGTTTGGATATATTTCAGAAGCCAATCGGGAAACAGAAAGTGAGGTTATCCTATGAAAATTTTAATGGTAAACAAATTTCTTTATCCAAGAGGCGGTTGCGAAACCTATATGTTACAGCTGGCGGAAGAAATGAAAGCCAAAGGACATGAGGTTCAGTATTTCGGAATGTATGACGAGAAAAACACGGTGGGAAATTCCTTAGGATTATATACCACGAATATGGACTTTCATTCTACAAAAATGGCAAGATTTTTATATCCGTTTCAAATTATTTATTCGAAAGAAGCCTACAAAAAACTGGGGAAAGTTCTGGATGATTTCAAGCCGGATGTTGTGCATATGAATAACATCAATTTTCAGCTGACCCCGGCTGTGATTTATGCGGTGAAAAAAAGAAACATTCCTTTGGTGCAAACGGTTCATGACTATCAGATGATTTGCCCGAATCATTTGTTATACAGTTTTTCGGAAATCAAGCCTTGCGAGAGATGCATCAGCGGTTCCAAATTTCATTGCGTAACACATAACTGTATTCACGGCTCCAAGGCGAAAAGTTTGATTGGTGCCATCGAGGCAAGTTTATATTCGTTCTTAAAAACATACAAAAAAGTAGATTTATATATTTGTCCCAGCCACTTTTTAGAACAAAAACTGTTAAGTGGGTCGGATGTATACAAAGGCAAAACATTTGCCATACATAATTTTATTGAGAAAAAGCCGATTCCCGAAAAGGTGGAGTCTAAAAAACCATATGTGGCGTTTGCCAGCAGACTATCCAAAGAAAAGGGCGTTACGCTTTTGGCAGAAGCTGCAAAACTTCTTCCCGATATTCCGTTTGTGGTTGCAGGCACCGGTCCGGATGATGAGTGCTTAAAATCAGTTCGTAACATTACCATGACAGGGTTCTTGACCGGAGATAAACTGGTTTCACTGATTGCCAATGCCAAGGTGATGATTTTGCCTTCCGTCTGGTATGAAAATTGTCCGTTAAACATATTGGAAACCCATTCTTTTGAGGTTCCCGTTATTACGATGAACAGCGGTGGTATGGCAGAACTGGTGGAAGACGGAAAAACAGGGGTTCTTGTGAAGGAACCCACTGCTCATTCAATCGCAGAAGCTATTAAAAAATGTTTTTATGATGAAGAATTTTACAGCAAATTAAAAGTAAATTGCAAAGAAAGAAGCAAAGAAATTATCGAAGTTGGTGCCTATTGTGACATCATCTTAAAAAAATATCAAGAGCTTATGAAATAGAGGTGAAATTATGGCAGTTCCTAAGGTGAGTATTGTCATCCCTGTATATAATACCGAACAATATCTGAAGGAATGTGTCGATTCTCTCACAGCTCAGACAATGAATGAGATTGAGATTATCCTTGTGGATGACGGCTCAAAAGAAAAATGTGCGGTCCTTTGCGATGAGTTGGCAAAGGAGGATGACAGAATTAAGGTCATTCATAAGAAAAATGAAGGGCAGGGAATTGCCAGAAATTGCGGTATCCTGGTTTCGGTCGGAGAATACATCGGTTTTGTGGACTCTGACGATTATGTTGATGCCAAAATGTATGAAACCCTTTACTTAGCGGCTAAAAATAACGATGCCGATCTTGTGATGTCGGGCATCAGCTTTGTGGGTGGAAACACTTTTTCAAAGTCAGGAGAATATGTTGAAAAAAATTATTTTGATAAAGAGACTGTTTTTGAACAGGAAGATGTCAAACAGTTGATATTGGGAGTTGTGGGGGCTTTGCCTTCCGATACCGATGACAGTCGTTATGGTGTGAGCGTTTGTAAGAACATTTTCAGACGAGATTTGTTGGTGAAAGAAGGAATTTCGTTTGTATCCGAGCGAAAAATCATCAGTGAGGACACGATGTTTATGGTTGACAGCTTAGCTTGTGCCAAAAAAGCGGTTGGAATTCCCGGTGCATTTTATCGTTATCGCAGAAACGATGCATCTTTTTCCAAATCCTATCAGAGTGACCGTCTGGAAAAAATTATGATATTTTTATCCGAACTGGAAAATCGTGTCAAAGATATTGTAACAAAAAAAGAATATCAACTGTATCTGGACAGACTCACCCAAGGTTATGGCAGAATTTTGTGTTCTCAGGAAATTATGTATGCCAAAGAACAAAAATTAAAATATTCTGCCTTACGAAAGCGTTTGAAAGTCATCTGTACTCATAAAAACCTTGTGATGGTTTTACGGTCATATCCGTGGTACAAGCTTCCCAAAAAGCAGGCAGCATTTGCCTTTGCTATGAAATATAAACTGTATTGGATGCAGAAACTTATGGTATTATTCCGAGCAAGATAGGAGTAGACTGTGTATGTTATTCTCAGTAATTGTTCCCATATATAATGTTCAAAAATATTTAAAACGATGTATTGAAAGTGTGCTGTCGCAGACATTCAGCGATTTTGAGCTGATATTGGTGGATGACGGCTCTTTGGATGACTGTGGTGCCATCTGTGATGAGTATGCCCAAAATGATGTCAGAATCAAGGTGGTTCATAAGACAAATGGTGGTCTTGTCAGTGCAAGGCAGGCGGGGATACGAGTGGCAACGGGGACATATGTGTTTCATCTGGATGGTGACGATGCCATTATGCCCGATACCTTGGAAAATGCAGCTCAGATTATTGAGAAAACCAATGCAGATATCGTTTCTTTTTCGCATCAACGGTATACCGATGGTGTGCTTGGAAAAGTTTGTGAAGATCCTGTAGAGGAAGGACTTTATCATAAAGAAGCGATGAAGAAAACCATTTATCCCAAGCTTTTATCCGATATCAATATGAAAAATCTTTTTTATTTCATGTGCGGAAAGGCAATCAGGCGTGAAATTGCTATCAAGCATCAGCTAAATGTCAATCCTGCCATTTCGGTAGGGGAAGATATCAGTTGCGGTTTTCCTTGTTATATGGAAGCTGAGCGTGTGTATATGAGTAAAAAAGTGGGGTATATCTACACCATCCGAAACGATTCTCTGACCACCACCTTTAAAGCCGGTCAGATTACGCAGGTTGCAGATGCCATTATCGGTCTTCGTAATTTAACGGTCGAAAAACCGGACGATTTTGAGGAACAGATTGCCCGTTATTCCTGTTTTATGTGTTTTGCGATTTTAGCGGCGGCAGCCGAGGGGAATCATTTTGAGGCTCTGCCTGAAATCAAAAAGTTGCTTCGTGACTCCATACATTGGGAGGAAATTAAAAAAGCTCGTTTTGAACGTATCTCCACTAAAAGTCGTATTACCATAACACTTATGAAACAAGGATACATTGGAATTGCATTTTATTTTTTAAATTTCTGCAAGAAGTTAAAGGATATCAGAAAGGATGGTAACAAATGAATCAGACACCGAAAATTTCATTAATTATGAGTGTGTATAATGGTGAAGATTATTTGTCCGAAGCCATTGAAAGTGTCTTAAATCAAACGTTCAAAGAGTTTGAATTGATTGTGATAAACGACTGTTCCACCGATGGAACAAGTGAAATTTTACAAAAATTTGCGGAACTTGACCAACGTGTGAAGGTACATACCAATGAAGTGAATTTAAGACTGCCGTCTTCGCTCAATAAAGCACTTTCCATTGCGCAAGGGAAGTATGTTGCCAGAATGGATGCTGACGATATCTGTCTGCCCGACAGACTGGAAAAGCAATATCAATTTATGGAAGAACATCCGGATGTTTCGCTGTCTTCTTGTCGGTTTATGACCATAAAAAACGGAGTGATTACTTCGGGTGGTTGTGGTGGAAAATGTGATAAAGAGTCTGTCAAAGCATTGCTTTTGGTCACAAATCCAATTTTGCATCCCGGAATTATTGCCAAAGCAGAAGTCATTCAACGTCTTGGCTACGATAAAAATTTTACTTGTACCGAGGATATGGAGCTTTGGACCCGATTTGTTCTGGAAGGATATTCGGTTGAAATTTTACCGGAATATCTGATGATATATCGTCTTCACGATAAACAAATTACGAGCACCACTTTAGAAAAACAGCATAAAGAAGTGGTTACCATTCAAAAAAAATATCTGGGAAAACTGCTTGCACCAATGGACAGTTCAAAGGAGCAGTTTTATATCAGAGGAATCTATTTCAGAGACAATAAAGACATCAATCAGTTCTGCCAGTTTTACCGGTGGTTGAAATCTGTCAATAAAAAAACCAAAGCGGTTTCCATGGATGCTTTCAACTACGCAATGTTTGAAATTCTGGCAGAATATAAACGCAGAGGCTTATCCAAGGCAGAGCTTATAAAAGCAATGTTGCCCTTTGGAATCAGCTTTTTGATGAAAGAATTGCCCAATCGGAAAAAACGGGCACGCAATGACGGTCTTCGTTGCATTGAAAGTGCAAAGAAAGTCGGTTTGAAGCATTCTGCAGGGCCGCTGGAATTTCCTGCCTTTTCAAAATGAAACAATATAGGAGCGTAACGTATGCATATATTTGAATATCCGTATATCATTATTACCATTTTTATTTTGTGTTTTGTTGCTTTGACTGCCATCGGTATATCGTTTGCTGTCAAAGGAGTGAAAACCGCCAAAGGAAACGACCAAAAAAATTTTGTGAATCTCAGTAAGTTGGAAACGAGCTTCCAAAAGTCGGCTACACTTCGGGAAAACCGCTGTGTTTTGTATGTAAAAGTTTCTTTGGATAATTTCAGAAGCTTGAATTCTGCAGAGAAAACGTCCAATATTTTAGCGCAAATCAAAGGAGTTTTGCTGGAATCTTTTTGTAAGGACAGTGAAAGTCAGATTGCCATTCACGGTGAAAAAAACTTTGTTGTTTTGGCAAAATGGGATGCTAAAACTGCCGGTAAAAACATCGAACTTTGCTTTGAAGCTTTGAATCAATGCCTTTTAAAACATGGTGCCTTAAAAACCGTTGATACCCGAATCGGTTTGTGTTATGCTTTTGGAACACAGGTGTCATTCGATGAGGCAATCGGTCGTGCAAAACAGGCGTACTTACTTGCAAAAAATGAAAATCTGCCATATGCCGAGTGGGATGTCAGTGGCGGGAAATCTCTGGAAAAGAAGATTAAAATCGAAAATAATATTGAAAAAGAAATCGACAATAATCGTTTCTTTTTAGAGTATCAACCGGTTCTGGATGCAAAAACCAAGAAAATTATCGGTGCCGAAGTGCTGTCCCGTCTGAATTCGGAAAATGACGGAGTTCTGACTCCCGGAAGCTTTTTATCAGCGGTAGATTCGGTTGGACTGAATGATAAATTTGACTATTATATCTTTGAAAAAAATTGCAAATGGATTTCCCATGATAAGCATCACAGAGAAGCATACAAATATACCATCAATTTCTCAAGAACTACCTTATCTGAACCTCAGTTTGCAGAAAAAATTATCGCTATTGCAGAAAAGTATGGCTTACAGTTTTCTTGTTTGGCAGTTGAAATTTTAGAGGATAAAAATATCACCGGCGAAGCAAAACAGCAAATGGTGGAAAATTTAGCTGCTTTAAAAGAAAAAGGAATTTCTATTTTGCTGGACGATTTCGGGAGCGGCTATACCACCTTTGGCGATTTGCAAAATCTTGATATTTCCATTGTGAAAATTGACAAAGCAATCACCAAAAATGCGGTAACCGATACCGGATTTATTATTTTAAAGAATATTATTCAAACATCGAAAGATATTGGGTTTAAAACCTTGTGTGAAGGTGTTGAGACCAAAGAACAGGAAGAGGCGGCAATCAAAGCAGGTTGTGATTTGTTGCAAGGTTTCTATTATTATAAGCCGATGCCTGTGGCACAGTTGGAAAAAGTGTTTGATGACAATTCCGGAGGTGCTTAGATGCTGTCTGTTATTATTCCCGCATACAATGAGGAATTATCCATAGAAAGAGCATATTATACTATTTCAGAAATTTTAACAAAAGAAAAAATTGATCACGAAATTATTTTTGTTGACGATGGTTCTGCCGACGAAACCTATGCAAAAATAGAAGCGTTATCCCAAAAGGAAAGCAATATCTATGGGCTTCATTTTTCCAGAAACTTCGGGAAAGAGGCCGCAATTTCGGCAGGACTTGCCAGTGCCGGTGGTAACTGTGTTGTTGTGATTGATTGCGATTTGCAACATCCGCCCGAAAAAATTGTGGAAATGTACCGACTGTGGGAAGAAGGATATGAAATTGTGGAGGGAATCAAAAGCTCCCGTGGCAGAGAAAAGATTTTGCACAGTTGGGCAGCACGAAATTTCTATTCCATTATCAGTTCGGTGGTTGGTTTTGATATGTCAAACGCTTCTGATTTTAAACTCTTAGACCGTAAGGTGGTTGACATTTTAAATCGGATTCCTGAAAGAAAAGGCTTTTTCAGAGCTATTTCCTTTTGGGTTGGCTATCGTAAGGCAACCGTAGAATTTGAGGTAAAAGAAAGACAGGAGGGCAATTCCAAATGGTCCACCTTGTCTTTGGTGAAATATGCTGTTTCCAACATTTCGGCGTATTCCACCGCTCCTATGCAGATTGTAACAGTGCTTGGTGTGATTATGCTGTTTATTACAGTTGTTTTCAGCGTTTGGGCATTGATTGACAAAATTTGCGGACGCGCCTTAGAAGGTATGACCACGGTTATCATTATTCTGATTTTCATCGGAAGTATTATGATGATCAGCCTTGGTATTATCGGATATTATGTTGCACGAATTTATGATGAAATCAAAGGAAGACCTAAATACATCGTTTCTTCTTCTTGCAAAAGCAAACGAGGGGAATGAGTCTGTTTTTTTGGGAGGTGTGCTATGGCAAGAAATGGTCTGGTAGACAAACTCAAAGGATATGCCTGCTTTTTGGTGCTGTTTGGGCATGTGATTATGGGAATCAGACTTGCCGGAGTCAACATTCCGCAGTTTTTTTGGGGAATGGAAAAATTCATCTGGTCGTTTCATGTTGCGCTCTTTTTGTTCTTAAGCGGCGTTGTGTATCAGATGACAGGAGAATGGAAATCAAAACAAACCAAATGGGGATTTGTTTTGCATAAGCTCTATACGTTGGGGATTCCTTACGTTGCTTTTTCGGTCATTTATATACTGATTAACAGTTTTGTGGGCGATGCGAACTCCGGTTTTCAACTGACAGATATTTTAACCATCTGGAAAACTCCCATTGCACAGTACTGGTTTTTGTATGCACTCTTCTTTTTATTTTGCATCTGGACTGCTTGTTCAGGACTTTTAAAGAACTGGCAGATAACACTTTTTTGTGTTCTGCTTGGATATCTGGTGCCGCTATTTGGGGGTTCTTTTGGTTGTTTTGATGTGGTGATTTATGCAGCACTGGCTTTTGGAATCGGAACATTTATTGATTTTCAAAAACTCACAAAACTTCCGTCTTGGGCAAAATGGATTGTGATAGCAGCACATATCATAACAGCGGTTATACTGATTGTTTTTCAAAAGATTGAAGCACTGTTTTTTAAGGATTTGATGCTGTTGTTTGGCATTTATGCTTCTGTTTTGTTGATTTCTATGTTGCAACAGAGTCAAATGGTTTCCCGCTTTTTAAGCTTTATCAATCGGTATTCGTTTCAAATTTATTTACTTCATACGATATTTACTGCAGGCGTGCGAATTGTTATGATTCGTTTGCAGATTACCCAGTGGTGGATTCACATTATTGTGGGAACCGTTTGCGGAATTGCGTTTTCGGTGTTGGCGGCAAAAATTGCGGAAAAAGTCAGATTTTTTAATTTTTTCTTTTTCCCTGCCAAAGTCTGTCCCATAAAAAAAGGAGGAACAAACAATGCCGGATGTCGCTAAAAAATTATTTGCCCTTATCAATTATCCCAGAACCCTTCCTGTGTATTTGTGTGCCACTTGTTCCCGCCAAAAACAGCTGATTTTTGCGGATCTTGCCCGTTGGACCGAGATTGACGGAAAAAGTTTTGGTTCCTTTTTTGCAATGAACTGGTATCTGACTTATAAACAGGAATTTCGGAATCTGCTTTTACATCGTTTGAAACATCCTTCCCGTTCTTTGTTGGGATATCTGATTACCAGAATGTTATGGAAGCCGATGGAAAGTCTTTATATCTATACCAAAGATATCGGAGGCGGTTTATACATTCAACACGGCTTTGCAACCATCATCAGCGCCCAGAAGATTGGTGAAAACTGCAGAATCTATCAGCAGGTTACCATTGGTTATAAAGGGGATGTTTCTCCTGTTTTGGAAGATAATGTTTCTGTCACTTGCGGTGCAAAGGTATTAGGAGCTGTTACCATGCATTCCAACAGTTTAGCGGCTGCGGGGGCAGTGGTTGTGAAGGATGTTCCCAAAAACGCCATTGTTGCAGGTGTTCCTGCTAAAATCATTGGTTATAAGGATGAAAATAACCTTGACTTTCAAGGATAATATGTAAAAAAAGATACGATAGCTTTTATCTAACTAAATATCTTTTTGTTATAAAACATCAGGAATAGAATTCTCTATTCCTGATGTTTTTCTATTTTCGTTTTGTCCGATGATATTGAATCGGAAGAAGCGTGTTGTTTTAGCAGAAGATAGGCATCAACCCTTCCGGTTTTTAAAAAAAGATTCCAAAAAAAATCCTGATCAAACATAGCTTCGCTCTCCCTTTTTTTGTATTTTTATTTTCGGTATTATTGTAGCCGTATCCTGATTTTTTATAACACAAAATTCATTTTGGCATATATTGTTACTGAAAGAGGTGAGAGTGATGAAAGGCGATTCTTCTTTATTATTTTTTATCTTGATTTTCTTATTATTATTCTATTAACAAAACATAAAATCTGAGGTCGTGGCATAAGATAGTAAACAGAAACAGCGTTTTTGCCATGACCTCGCATTTTTAAAAAAGGAGAGGATATTGTGGCAGAAATTTCGGAAATCTTCAAAGGATATGATAATAAACGCATCGAGGATGCGATGAGAAGAGCAAAACTGCTTTCTGAAAATCCTATGGTGCAAGAAGCATTTTCCAGAGTGGACCGGGATGAGATTGTTCAGCTGATTCGTAATTTTAATGATAAGGATAAAAAAGAGCTGATGAAAACTTTTTTGCAAAGCAACAATCAGGAGCTGATCCGTATCATTTCCCAACTGAAATAAGAAAACTCTGCAGAGGAGGTGAATCCTATGGCAGAATTTGATAAAAATGCAATGCTTGGTATGCTTCAGGGCATACTCGGGGAAGAAAAAGCCAAAGAAGCCGGTCAGTTGGCTGAAAGTCTGTTGTCAAAGAAATCAGACAATGGGAGTCTTCCGGTGGTTTCGTCCGGAAAAAATTCAGACGAATTGTTTGATACTGCGGCAATGATGCAACAGATTTCCGGGTTAATGCAGCGGTTTTCTCAGGCAAAAAACACAAGAGAAGCAACGTTGCTTTCTGCAATCAAACCCTATCTTCGAGCTTCCCGACAGCCCAAAGTGGACTCTTGCCTGAAGCTGTTACAGGCGTATGAAGTGTTACACAATATGAAGCAATCGGGAAAATCTTCTTAAAATACATAGAGTGAGGAGCCTTTCATCATGTATCAGTCTTTCCCCCAAACGGTGTATACCAAACAAGAGAGTGCCATGCCAAAAATTCCACGCCCAAAAGAAGTTCAAAAAAAGAGTAAGTCTATCGACTCTGCGCTTTCCAAAATTGAAATTGATGATGCGATTTTGATTGGGATTTTACTGATTCTTTTCAGCGAAGATTCCCAGGAGTGGATCTTGATTGCTTTGGTAGCTTTTTTATTATTTTTTTAAAAAAAGAGTATACGATAACGAAAAATGTGCCATATTAAAACTGTGATGAGAATCCAATCTTTTCACAGAAAATAAAAGGAGGCTTTTTCGTATGAATCGTCAAGCAAATCATTCTATCAAATGTACCGTACAGCAGTGTAAACATCATTGCAATTCCGAAAACTATTGTTCTTTGGATTGTGTCAGCATCGGAACACATGAAAGCAACCCTGCAATGGATCAGTGTACCGACTGTAAATCCTTTGCGAAGAAATAGTTTTTTCCTTTTTTGCTATCTCTGGAAAAGTGTGTTTCTAAGCTGCTTTTCATAATTTCAAATCCGTTTTTATCCCTTTTTATTTACAAAAGAAAAAGATTCATTCCCAAACGAAAAAGAACAGTTTTGATTTTTTTAAAAAAACTGTTCTTTTTTGTATGATAAAAATTTTTTTAAAATTCTTGGCAAAACAGTATACAAATTTTAAATCGTATGTTATACTGATGTCAGTATCTATAATTGAGAGGAAGCAACAACCTATGAATCGAATCAAACGTTTGGTGAAACAGTTGATTGTTCTTTTGTTGATAGTTATATTGTCGATTGGCGGAATTAATCTGTATGTTTATCGGGTGGGGCAGTCACTTGTGAGTGAGCATCCCCAAAAAGCAGATGCCATTATTGTTTTGGGTGCTTCTGTGTATGGCAATACGGTTTCCAAGACATTGGCACAGCGGTTGGATACTGCCTGTGAACTGTATCAAAATGGCTACGCAGAGGATATTATCGTGTCGGGAGATCACGGAACCAAAGATTATAACGAAGTGAATGCCATGAAATCATATTTGGTGAAAAAAGGGGTTCCTGAGTCACATATTTTTATGGATCACGCCGGATTCAGTACGTATGATACGGTGTATCGTGCCAAAGAAATTTTCAAAGTGGAACAAGCACTGATTGTCAGTCAAAGAGAACATTTATATCGTGCGTTATATGTGGCAAAGTCTTTGGATTTCAATGCTGTTGGGGTTTCGGCAGGGGACTATGGCGAAAGTTTGAAACAAACTCAACATACCCGGGAAATGTTTGCCAGAGTCAAAGCTTTTTTACAGTGTGAAATTTTACATCCCGAACCGGAGTTTTTGGGAGAACCGATTCCGGTTTCTGAAAATGACGGCAGCGTAACGGAGGGGTAAGCGATGACGGCAGGGATTGCAATCGTATCTTGTGTGATATACGCCTTGTTGACGGTTTCACCTCATAATACTTATTGGATTACTTCCATAGGGAAGTTTTTGGTGTTTGGAGTGGTTCCGCTTTGTTATTTGGCAAAACAAAGAGACGTACTTTGCGGTGTTTTGTCTTTCGGAAACAAAAAGGCTTTAAAAATCCCGTTTTTTATGGGGATTGGATGTTGTTTTGTTATCTGGCTTGGTTACACACTGTTATATTCATTTTTTGACAGCCAACAGATTATATCCGGACTAAAGGCTCAGGGAATTACCAAAGTAGAGTATCCTTTTGTGTTTTTGCATATTGTTCTGGTTAACAGCTTTTTGGAAGAATTTTTCTTTCGGGGGTTTTTGTTCCGTTTGTCTTACAAACGGGGGCAGAAAATCTTTTCGTATTTGTTTTCGTCAGTTTTATTTGCCTTATATCACATCAGCATTTTCCAAAGTTGGTTTTCCCCTGCAATGGTAATCTTTTGCATTGTCGGATTGGTTGGGGCGGGACTTCTTTTTTGCGAAGCGGATCGTCGGTGTGACAATATATATGGTGGGTGGCTGTTGCATTTAGGGGCAAATCTTGGCATCAATGTGATTGGTGCGTGGCTGTTTTACGCGGCATAAATTTTTAAAAAGGTGGTAGCTTATGAAATTAGTATCTTGGAATGTCAACGGGTTAAGAGCTTGTCTTACCAAAGGGTTTTTAGATTTTTTTCACGATGCGGATGCGGATATCTTTTGTGTGCAGGAAACAAAAATGCAGGAGGGACAAGCTGATCTTGTGCTGGACGGCTATCATCAGTTCTGGCACAGTGCCCAGAAAAAAGGCTACAGCGGAACCGCAGTATTCACCAAACAAGAGCCGCTTTCTGTTCAATATGGAATTTCGGGGAAACATACCGATGAAGGCAGGGTAATTACCCTGGAATTTGATGAGTTTTATCTGGTGAACTGCTATACTCCCAACGCACAGCAGGAGTTGAAACGTCTGGCATACCGTATGGAATTTGAGGATGATTTCAGAACGTATCTGTCAGGTCTTGATAAACCCGTCATTTTATGTGGCGATTTGAATGTTGCTCATCAGGAAATTGACTTGAAAAATCCAAAAACCAACCGTGGAAATCCCGGTTTCTCTGATGAGGAACGTGGAAAAATGACTGAACTGTTAGCGGCAGGTTTTTTAGATAGTTTCCGGTTTTTATATCCTGATAAGACCGATGCTTACAGCTGGTGGTCGTATCGTTTTTCTGCAAGAACCAAAAATATCGGTTGGAGAATTGACTATTTTGTTGTGTCGGATTCTTTGCAGGAAAACATTTCGGATAGTGTGATTTATTCTGAAATTTTAGGGAGTGACCACTGTCCGGTGGGATTAACTTTAAATTTTTAGAGAAAATAGAAAAAAACTATTGAAATTTTGAAAAAAATGTAGTAAGATATAAGAAGAATTTAATAGGAGGTGTATTCCCAATGGCTTTCAAAATTACTGATGAATGCATCAGCTGTGGTGCATGTGAAGCTGAATGCCCGGTAAGCTGTATTACTGCAGGCGATAGCAAATATGAAATTGATGCAGATGCTTGTATCGATTGTGGTACTTACGCAGGCGTTTGCCCGGTAGGTGCTCCTGTTGAGGATTAATTCCAAACAAAAAAGAGGCGATGAGAATCATTAGGTTCTCATCGCTTTTTTTGTTATTCTTTATCAATTACCATTTGTTCATACGCTAAGGCTGAAAAACCAAGTTGCTGATATAGCTTTTTTGCACCTTCATTTTCTTTCGTGACTTCCAGTCGAAAGCGTTTTACACGGTTTTCGTATTCCGATATCACCCATTGCAATGCTTTTGTTCCGTAGCCTTTGTTACGAAATTCGTCTTTTAAATACAATTCTTCAATCCATACCACTTCGCCACCCACTTCATTGGAATACGTGAAGGACAGAAGCAGATATCCCATCACAAGGTTTTCTTTGGTAAGAATCAGTCCGCGAAGATACGGAGACCCGTTTTGTGTAGCTTCAAAGGTGGTTTTCATTGCCGTTGGTGCAATGGAATGACACACAGCAGGAGAGGAAAAAAAGTCCTGACACATTTGGTAAAACTCTTTCTCATATTTCGGAGAAAAGTCAACAATTTTCATATCACAAATCCTCCGTTGGGGCTTAAAATCTGCCCGGTGATAAAATCAGACTTGCAAGAGGCAAAGAAACTGACTGCATTGGCAACATCTTCGGGAGTTCCCAGAATTTGTAATGGAGTTTCTTCCTTTAATGCAGATAAATCTTCTTCGGAAAAATCGTTTAACATATCCGTTTTGATGATTCCGGGGGCAACACAGTTGACGCAAATTCCGCTGGGGCCAACTTCTTTTGCCAACGCCTTACTAAAGCCGATAACGCCTGCTTTTGCCGCAGAATAATGCACTTCGCAAGAAGCTCCCGTGAGTCCCCAAATGGAGGAAATATTGATGATTTTACCTGATTTTTGACGAATCATTCCGGGAAGAACAGCTTTGGTTACCAAAAACATACTTTTTAAGTTTCCGTTCAGCATAGTATCCCAATCGGATTCTGTCAGATCGGTGAATAGTTTTTGCTGTGCGATACCAGCATTATTTACCAATACATCAATGGTACCATAAGTTTGTTCCACAAACGCCACCATTTCGTTCACTTGTTCTTGATTGCTGACGTCAGCTTGATAATAAGCAGAAGATGGCGTTTCTTCGATGATGGTTTGTCTGGAATTTGCTACCACAAAAAAACCGTCATCCATCAGTTTTTTTGCGATTGCTTTTCCGATTCCACGACCGGCCCCGGTCACCAATGCGATTTTTTTATTCATACATATTGTCTCCATTTATTGTTCTTTTTGTTATCATAGCATAATCGCAATTTCTTGTCAAGTGCACAGATATTTTACCGCAAAGATCGCAAGACAAACCACAAATGCATCCATCATCAGTCCCAAAGCAAGAGGGAACCCGGTTTTCTTTACTTTTGTTACTCCAAAATATACCAGAATCGTGTACAAGGTGGTTTCTGTGGAAGCACAGATGACAGATGCCAAAAGACCTTCGTAGCTGTCGGGACCAAATTGACGAAATACGTCGGATAGCAGTACCATTGCGCCGCTTCCCGAAATGGGGCGTAAAAGAATCAGTTCGGTGATGCCGGGAGGGATGCCCAGTTTGTGCAGAACGGGGGAAATTCGTCTTAAAATCATCGAAAGGGCACCGGAATCACGGAATAGGTTGGCGGCAATCATAATGGCAAGAATATTGGGGGTGATGGAGCAAATGGCAGAGAATCCGTCTTTTGCTCCTGCGGTAAAAGAGCGGATGGTATCATTTTTTCTGATGACAGAGGTTATAATGATTCCCAACACAAGGCAGGGAAACAAACATTCGGACAGAGTCTTTAGCATTAGGACACCTTCTTTTGATTATTTTCTGAGACGAAGCAACTGATTGCAAAGCAGAAGTCCCACCAAAAGACTGGTAATGCTGACACAAATAACAGGCAGAAGAATTACAGAAGAATTGTTGGAACCTGCCATTGCCCGAAGCCCTAAAATTGTGGTGGGAATTAACTGCACCGAGCAGGTGTTGAACAGAAGAAACCGACACATATCATCACTTGGGAGTTGGGATTCTTGATTTTCTTTGTCCAGCTCTTTCATTGCACAAAGACCCGATGGAGTGGCGGCATTTCCGATGCCTAATAAGTTGGCAGAAATATTGGTTGCAATTTTTTGTAATGCAGAGTCGGATTTTGTATGAAATAGTCGGTTCAGTACGGGACGTAAGAATTTGGATAATACCCGTGTGAGACCAATGTCTTCCCCGATTTTAATAATTCCTGAAAAAAAGGCAGTCAGAAACATCAGTTGCAGCACAAAAGTGCCGCAGTTTGAAGTGGTTTGGGTTACAACTTTCATAAGTTCGGAAATCCGTCCTGTCAGAAGATAGCAGATTGTGCCCATCACCAGAAAAAATGAAAATACATAAGACATAAAAAATCACCGGAAATTCCTTTCTGTTTATTATATGAAAGTCGTTTCCGGTGATATGTTTGAAATTTTGATTATTTTCCGATACAGAAATTTTTAAAGATGTTATCAATCACTTCATCATTGACAGTGGTTCCCGTGATTTCACCCATATGGGCGGCACAGTCTTCCAGATCAATGGAGGCAAGGTCTGCTTCCAACTGCATCTGAAGGGTAGCGATGGCACGGGTTAAACATTCGCTTGCCTGAAGCAATGCCTGATAGTGTCGCTCGGAAAAGAGGGTTTCTTCTGAGCTTTGCCCTAAAACACGGGATTCCACATCTTGTTTGATGCCATCTAACAATTCCGAGATTCCCAGATTGTTTTTTGCGCTGATCTGATATGTTTTTTTGCCAAAATCTTCTGTGGAAGGGATTGTGGCAAGGTCGGTTTTGTTGAATACCAATGCAGTGTGCGCGGGGAGAGAACGAATAAATTCTGCCTCCTCCGGATCAATGGGTTTACTGCAGTCTATCAGATATAAAATGTAGTCTACCTGATCAATGTATTGATAGGATTTTTGGATTCCCACCTGTTCAATCTGATCATTACTTTCCCGAAGTCCTGCCGTATCTGCAAGATTCATAATGTAACCGCCGATGTCTACACGCTCGGTAATGACATCGCGGGTTGTGCCTTCAATGTCTGTCACAATGGCACGGTCTTCTTGCAAAATTGCATTCAGTAAGGATGATTTTCCAACATTTGGCTTCCCGGCAATGGCGCAAGTGAAGCCGTCTTTGATAAGTTTTCCCTTGTCATAACTTTGCAAGAGAGATTCTGTGTCTTTTTGGATTTCTGTAAGAACTGCAATAATTTCGTCATTGTGGTTTCCACCGGTTTCATCGGGGAAATCGTTGCCTGCCATAATATTCATAATGACAGTCATAATCCGACTCCGTAATCCGTCAATTTTCTGACGAAGTTTCCCGTCCATATTCTCCTGTGCCATTAAAAGAGCGGACTTTGTTTGAGCGCTGATGGCATCAATTACCGCTTCTGCCTGTGTTAAATCCATTTTTCCGTTTAAGAAGGCACGTTTGGTAAATTCTCCTTTTTCTGCCAGACGGGCACCCTGTTTTAACAGTTCACGCATGACACATTCGGTAACGGTTTTTCCACCGTGACAGTAAAATTCCACAGTATCTTCGCCGGTGTAGGATTTTGGGGCAAGCATTTTTACTGCCAGACAGTCATCTAAAATATTGCCGTCGGAATCTTTGATTTTTCCGTATACTAAGATTCGGTCGGTAGATTGGGACAGCTTTTTTGAAAAAATACTGTCTGCGATGGCAACTGCATTGTCACCGCTTAAACGGATAATGGACACAGCACTTTGCAGACTGTTGGTTGCCGGTGCTGCAATGGTATCGTAAAACATAAATGGTTATACCTTTCTGTTGGTGTTTATTCAAAGTAATATCGGGGGATAAATATGAGGCATTCTTTTCCCCGTTTTATTGAATTTTTTGTAATCCCGATACTGGAATTTCTTACAAATATTATACCATATTTCAAAAAAAAGTCAATAAAAAGCATATCCTTTCTTCCAAAATTAAAAGAAAAGATATGCTTTTTTCGGTTATGATGGTGTTTTAGTAATTACGGGTGGATATCGTCGGCAATTTTTTCTAAGGTTTGCGATATTTTCTCCAAGCGTTCTGCCTGAGAATCCACAATGGACATGAGTCTGTCTTCCCGTTCTCTTGATTCTTTCTGATAAGTAAAAAACAGCCAGATAAATAAGGCGGCAAAGACTCCTTGCCCCATTACCATTTCAATGATTGCGTTTGCTTCCATGGGTTAGCTCCTTTCGTAACTTTCATAAATTTTTTGATATAAGTCTGATGCGTAGGAGTGGCTGTCTAATAGAGCAAAGACCGCTTCCGGCTGCGAAAGATTCCATTTTTTTGCCAGAAAGCTTTTGATATCCAAAGCCTCATTGGGAAGGGGGAGTTTTAAATATTCCATTACTCCTTTGAAAATTGCATCGGCAAACTCTTTTTGATTGTTTTTCAACAGTAACGCATCCGACGGATGATCAATAAATGCCAGTTCTATCAGGATGGCAGGGCAGTCGGTATTTCTTAAAACCGATAAATTTTCTTCTTTCACACCACGGTTTCTAAGCGAAAAGCGGGCAATGATTGCTTGCAGAACAGAGGTTGCCAGTTGTTCTGCCTGTCCGCCTTTTTTGATAACAAATACTTCGCTTCCGGTTCCTCCACCGGCATTGCAATGAACGGAAATAAAGTAGTTACAACTTGAAGAGTTGGAAATTTCAGCACGTTTTGTTAAGCTGGTATTTACCGTGGTGCCAAGATTTTCGGTGAGAGATTTTCGTGTCATAACCACTTGGATTCCTGCTTCTTCCAGCCGTTGTTTCAGATGTTGACAAACGGGGAAGGTGATGTTTTGTTCTTTTAATCCGTTGCCCTCGGCACCGGTATCAAAGCCTGAATAATTGTGACCTGCATCAATACAGATTTTCATTTGGTTTCACCTCGTTTTTAGAAAATAGTTTTGGTGAACTTGTTGCGCTATCCTAAGACATTATCCAAAAAAATATCGCCAAAGTCAATACGATTTCCCGGATTCGGACAGAAGTTGAGCTTTTTATAAAAAATTAAAAAAATAAGAGATAAATATTTGGATTTTATAGAAATAAATATTGCAATTTCTAAAATCTGATGGTATAATATAAAATAGTGTAGTATATTGTTTCGAAAGGTAGGCGTTTGATTGTATGTTTCAGACCGTTAACATATTGGGAGCGAATATTTCCAATGCTTCTGTAGAGGAAATTGTGTGTTTTCTGACAGAACGAATCAAACAAAAACACAATACAGTGGTCTATACTCCGAATTCGGAAATTATAGAGCAATTTCATAAAGAGGAAGAATTATTGTCTTTACTAAATTCAGCCGATGTATTAACAGCAGACGGAATTGGCGTAGTGTATGGTGCTAAAATTTTGGGAACACCCTTAAAAGGCCGTGCCGCAGGGTATGACATTGCCTGCAAATTGTTAGAGGTTGGTGCCAAAGAAGGGTTTGGATTCTATCTGTTCGGTTCCAAAGAAGAAGTTTGCCGTCTGGCAAAAGAAAATTTAGAGAAAAAGTATCCCGGCATCCGCATTGTGGGAACCCAGAACGGATATTTTAAAGAACCTGTGGGTGAGACCATTGCAAAGGCAAATCCGGACGTGGTATTTGTTTGTCTGGGAGCAAAAAAACAAGAAGAATGGATCTATCAAAATAAGCATTTGTTTTCGGGGACCACGTTTTTGGGAATCGGCGGCAGCATGGACGTATTTGCCGGCGTGGTGAAGCGAGCACCCGATATTTTTATTAAACTGAATCTGGAATGGTTTTATCGTTTGCTAAAACAACCCAGTCGATTTGTTCGTATGCTTGCGTTGCCGAGATTTTTATTTCGTGTGATTTTAGCAAAATTCAAACAACGATAATTGTCAATAAGGAGATTGATACTTCATGTTAAAAGTAATTTTAATTTCGCATACACCCAATCCTGAAAAGATAGTGGCTGCTGCTGCAAAAATGTGTTATTCCAACAGTGGTGCAGAAAATATTTTAGAAAAACTGGATGAAGAAAAAACACAGAAGTTTTTGGAGCATCTGACTGCTTTGGGGCACGAAAGCCCGTTAGAGCATATCACCTTTACTTTTGCGGTGGAAGGGGTATCCCGTGCGTTGTTGGCACAGTTGACCCGTCACAGAATGGCGTCCTACAGCGTGAAATCGCAACGTTATGTAGAGGAAGCAAACTTCGAGTATGTTACTCCGCCTGAAATTCTGGAAAATCCCGATGCCAAAGCACTCTACGAGGAAACTATGGCGAAAATCGGCGAAGCATATGAACAGTTAACCGAAGTTCTTTACCGGAAGCACGTTGAGGTTATGGATGAAAAATCTGCAAAGAAAAAAGCCATTGAAGATGCCCGTTTTGTTCTTCCCAATGCTTGTGAAACAAAACTGATTATGACCTTTAATGCCAGAAGTTTACTGAACTTTTTCAGCGTTCGTTGCTGTAACCGTGCTCAGTGGGAAATTCAGGCGCTGGCAGATGAAATTTTATGGAAGGTGCGTGAAGTGGCTCCTGTCATTTTCAGATACGCAGGTCCGAAATGTGTTCACGGAGCTTGTCCTGAGGGTAGCATGAGTTGCGGAAAACGTCCCGAAATGCAGAAAAAGTATCTGGTGAAGAATAAGGGAGAATAATCCATGGAACTTTTGATTGCATTGTTTTTTGGCTTGGTTCAGGGGTTGACCGAATTTCTTCCCATTTCCGGTGGGGGACATTTGGCGTTGATTCAAACTGTGAATCAAACCGTTTTCGGAGAAGAATTGTTTTCTCCTACCTTAACTTTTGATGTTTTGCTCCGGTTGGGAACTCTTTTGGCAATCCTGTTCGTTTTTTATTCCGACATCCGAGGATTGTGGAGAGCTTTTTGTGACTGTGTGAAGGATATTAAAAATAAATCCTTTTCTTGGCGCACAGAAGATCCTGACCGAAAACTTCTTTATATGCTGGCAGTCACAGCATTGTTTTTGATTCCGGCTTTGTTTTTAAGCCAGTATGCCGGTGTTTATTTTGGTGGGTTGACCATTGTTGCCTGTATGCTTTTTGTATGTGGGATTTCCAACTTTTTCATTGACAAGATTGGTGTCAAAGAAAATACCAATGCGTTTTTTGAACAAAATTTCGGTACCGAGGGTTTGGTTCCTGAAATTGTGGTGCCTGAGGAGGAAACCGGCGAGACCGCATTTCAGTTTGACGAAGAAGAAAGTTCTTGTGACGAAGATGCCACAGTGTCGGTTTTTGTATCGGAACAAGAAGTGGTAGAAGAACCGA
The DNA here is from genome assembly GCA_045638525.1 of Clostridia bacterium. Classification (GTDB taxonomy): domain Bacteria; phylum Bacillota; class Clostridia; order UMGS1840; family UMGS1840; genus SIG452. Next base: position 56,896 of record JAZUBQ010000004.1, on the reverse strand, counting down.
TTTTGTGTGAGACACAACCGGAAGAAACCGTTGCGACTGTTTTGGAAGAGGAAAAAAACGACCGTGAACCGGACGAATTTGAACCTAAATTTTTCTTCAAACAAGCAATCACAGTTGGTTTATTTCAGCTTTGCAGCGCCATTCCCGGAATTTCCAGATGCAGCTTAACGGTTCTTGGCGGTTTGTTTGCCGGGTTCAGACGAGATTTTACAGTAAAATATGCGTTTTTATCTGCTATTCCGGTGCTGGTAGTAAAAATTTTGATGCAAACAGTTACCGTATTGCAAGATGGCATTCGTATGAATTGGTTGCCCTATCTTTTAGGGATGCTTGCAGCCTTTTTCAGCGGTGTATTTGCCATTGGTCGGATGAGAACATCGGTGCGTAAATATTCTTGCAGACGGTATGGCGTTTACTGTCTGGTTTTAGGCGTTATTATATTTGTGATACAGTTAAGAGGATAGAAAGGAACTTGATTCATGGCGGCAAAAAAAGCGGTAAAAAAATCCGCAAAACGTGTGACTAGGATTACAAAACAAAAACAAAAAAGTGTGAAGATTGACCCGATGCTTGCTTTGGTTTTGAAAGTTTTGTGCGGAGTGGGCATCTTAATTCTTATGTTTTTGAGCGTATATACTGAAGATGCAGCAGGTGCTGTCGGAACCTGTGTGAAAGTGATTTTAAGAGTATTGTTTGGAAGCGGTACTTGCTACATACCGTTTTTGAGCGTGTATCTGTTTATCATCGGCGTGTTTTTCATGAAGCAAAGAGACGGTATCGGGAAAATGGTTTCCGCAGGTTGTTTGATGGTGTTTTCCGCAACGGGCAGTTATTTGTTTCATCCTGCAGCCAGCGAACCTAATCATTTTCTGAGAGATTTCGGCACCATTATAGTGGATGCGAAAAGTCAATATAACGGTGGTATTTTCGGAACCGGTTTCGGAATGTTGTTTAAAACCCTTTTGGGACAGACCGGGGCTGTCATTTTGGTCAGCCTGGCAATTTTGTTCTGTTTGTTTATTATGTTCAACGAACCGATTGCTTTTCTCATTATGAAAAGCTCCGAATGGTTTAAAAACAGTTTCCGTCAGGAAAAAACCTCCCGTGTGTTCCGTGTGCCCGGTGTGAAAACCGATAAGGTGCGTTCGGAAGATATCATTCAGAAAGAAATTAAGAAGAATTCTTTAGAGGTTCCCATTGAAATGGAGGAACCGGTGACAGCAGATGTCATTATTGAAAAATTTGCAACCGGTGCTGACAAAGAAAAAAATCCGAAGATTATTCCCGAGTCTCCCGTTACCCCCGAAATCAAAAAGCAACCGGCGTTAACCAATCAGGAAATTAACAGCGTTGCCAAAGAATTAAACGAAGCGAAGGAACAGGAAGCCAAAGAATATGTGTATCCCTCTGTTGACTTTTTGAATAAGGGCGGAAACCGTTCTGAGGGGCTTTCGGAAGCGGAATTAAACCAGAATGCGATTAAATTGGTTTCAACCCTGCGGGAATTCGGTGTGGAGGCAGAAGTGGTAAGCGTTCAGGAAGGCCCTTCTGTTACCCGTTATGAAATCAGACCGCAAATCGGTGTGAAAATTTCTAAAATTTTGGGACTGAGTGAAGATATTGCTCTTCGTATGGCTGCAAAAGGTATTCGTATTGCGCCTGTTCCGGGCAAAACCGTAATTGGGGTGGAAATTGCCAATCAGAAGGTAATGCCCGTGTTTGTTCGTGATGTTATCGCTTCCAAAGAATTTATGGAGCATAAATCTAAAATTTCTTTTGCAGTAGGGAAAGACATAGCAGGAACTACCGTGGTTGGCGACATTGCCAAAATGCCCCATTGTCTGATTGCAGGTTCTACCGGTTCCGGTAAAAGTGTGTGCATTAACTCTTTGATTACCTCCATTTTATATAAGGCAAGTCCTGAAGAGGTCAAAATGATTATGATTGACCCTAAAGTGGTAGAGCTTTCGGTATATAACGGAATTCCCCATCTTTTGATTCCTGTTGTGACTGACCCCAGAAAAGCGGCAGGTGCCTTAAATTGGGCAGTTATGGAAATGCTCAATCGTTATAATATGTTTGAAAAAGCCAATGTTCGTGATTTGGACAGCTTTAACGAACATCAGGTGGCAAACGGCGAAAGTCCTTTGCCCAAAATTGTAATTATCGTGGATGAGCTTGCAGACTTGATGATGGCATCTCCCAAAGAAGTGGAAGAATATATCTGTCGTTTGGCACAGCTTGCCAGAGCGGCAGGGATGCATTTGATTATTGCAACGCAGCGTCCTTCCGTTGATGTTATTACAGGGCTGATTAAGGCGAATATGCCTTCTCGTATTGCCTTTGCAGTTTCTTCTCAGATTGACAGCCGTACCATTTTGGATATGGGTGGTGCAGAAAAACTGCTGGGGAAAGGGGATATGCTGTATGCCCCCATTGGAGAATCCAAGCCCATCCGTGTGCAAGGTGCCCTCATCACCGATAAAGAAGTGGAAAAAATTGTTAGCTTCTTAAAACAAAATACGCAAGTTTCCTATGATGATGATGTGATTTCTCACATTGAATCCAACGGTGTGAAAGACGGACCTTCTGCAAGTTCAGATGGTGGCGATGCCGACCCGATGTTGCCTGATTGTATTGAATTTGTGGTGGAACTGGGCGAAGCTTCGGTTTCCAAATTGCAGCGTCGTTTCAAACTGGGATATTCACGTGCGGCACGAATTGTTGACCAGATGGAAGAACGTGGAATTGTTGGTCCTTCCGAAGGCAGTAAGCCTCGTCAAGTGCTGATTACCCAGGAACAGTATTTTGAAATGAAGATGAATGACGGAGCCCAAGCATAATTGTGAACTACCAAAGAGGTGAGCTTTTGAAACGACCAATTTATTTTGATGGTGCCTTCGGGACGTATTACAGTGAGCTCTACGGAGACGATATCCCTTGTGAACTCGCCAATTTGAAGTATCCCCAGAGGGTAGCCGAGATTCATAAAGCATATCTTGCCATTGGTGTGGATGTGATCAAAACAAACACCTTTGGTGTAAATTCTTCCTGGGTTGAAACAGAAGATGAAATATTTGACATTTTAAATGCAGGTTACAAGATTGCTTGTGATGTGACCGAAGGAACCGATGCGCAGGTGTTTTGTGACATTGGCTATATTGACAGTGATGTACAATATACAGAATACAAACGAAATGTAGATATCTTTCTCTCTTTGGGAGCAAAAAACTTTTTATTTGAAACCCTGCAGGAGTTTTCTCCTTTAGAACGAGTGATTTTGTATCTGAAAGAGAAACAACCTTCGGCAAAGGTGATGGTTTCGTTTAGTGTATCTCAGGACGGTTATACCAAAAAAGGATATTATTATGAAACTTTGCTAAATCAGGCAAATCAGTATGCAGATATTGTGGGATTAAACTGCCAATGCGGCCCCTCTCATCTGTATTCCTTGATTGAACGTTTGGATTTATCCCAATACAAACAGTTTTCTGCTATGCCAAACGCAGGCTATCCTCAGTCAGTCAACGGGCGAACACTCTATTCCAACAATAAGGAATATTATGCTCAGAAACTTCTGGATATTGCCTCATTGGGAGTGGATGTGCTGGGTGGTTGTTGCGGTACTACTCCGGAGCATCTGGCGCCGGTAGTCGGTCAACAACTTATGGTAGAAAAAGCAACTGCCACAGCAGAAAAAAAGGTATATTCCGTTCAGAAAAATCAATTACTGGAACTGTTATCAAAAGGAAAAAAAGTGATAGCGGTAGAAATTGATCCTCCGGTGGATACTCATGCGGAGTTTTTGCTGGACGCATCCCGTCAGATGAAAACCATGGGTGCTGATTTGATTACGATTGCCGATTCACCGTTGGCTCGTACCCGTGCAGACAGTATGGTGCTTGCGGCGAAAGTGAAGCGGGAAGTTGGCATCAATGTTTTGCCTCATTTATCTTGTCGGGATAAAAACTACATTGCAATCCGAAGCCTTTTGATTGGCGGAAATATCGAAGGGGTCAACAATGTTCTTGTTGTGACGGGAGACCCCATTTCCAGAAGTGAAGGCGGCGTATTTCAGTTTAATTCCTACACTTTAATGAACTTGATTTCCAATTTGAATCAGGAAGTTTTTTATGAAAATCCGTTTACGGTGTGCGGTGCATTAAATGTCAATGCATTGCATTTTGAGGCAGAATTAGAACGTGCGAAAAAGAAAATTCAGTCCGGAGTCCGTGTGTTGTTGACACAACCGATTTTTTCGGGTGAAGCTGCAGCTAATTTCATCAGAGCAAAGCAGGAGTTGGATTGTTTTCTTATGGCAGGGATTTTGCCCATTGCCGGCTGGAAAAATGCGCTGTTTTTAAACAATGAAGTTTCGGGAATCACCATTCCGGAGAGCTTGATTGAACAGTTGAAACATATGTCAGCGGAAGAAGTCAAAGAAACTGTGGTTTCCTACAGTATGGAACGGATTTCCGATGTGTATGGAAAAGCGGACGGTTTTTATATTATGACACCGCTCAAAAAAATTGACTTGGTTTCCGAGATTGTAAAAAATATTCGCAAAATGGGACAATAGGAGATGGTATTATGCTTATTATATCAGAAAAATTAAATAGTTCGATTCCTTCAGTTTTAGAAGCGTTTCAGACCAAAAACGAAGCGTTTTTGATTGAACTTATCAAAAAGCAGGAGGATGCGGGTGCAACTTATATTGACATTAACACAGCGCTGTTGGCAGATGCCGAAGCCCAGACAATGGAATATGCCATCAGCCTGGTGAAAGAACATTCTTCCATGGGAATCATGATTGATTCTCCCAATGTATCTGTGATCGAACAAGCTGTGAAATTTGCAGAGGGAAGAAATATTATCATCAATTCGGTAACTGTAACCGAACGAATTGATGAGTTGTTGCCGCTTTTAAAAGCACAGCCTGAACTTATGGTAGTTGGTCTTCCCATCGGCAATGCCGGAATTCCTGCAAGTGGGGAAGAACGTGTGGCTTGTGCCGGTGAGTTAATTGAAAAATTAACAAAAAACGGAATTTCGGAGGAACGGATTTTGATTGATGTGTTAGTGGAAGCTCTGGCAGTTGGTGATGCTAACGGAAAAATCACGTTAGATACCTTGCGTCTTATGAAAGAGTGTTATCCCAATGTGAAAACTACGGGAGGTTTTTCCAATATTTCCTACGGACTTCCCAAACGAATGATTTTAAATACTGCATTTTTGTCCATGGCAATGTATCTGGGGTTGGACAGTGCCATCATGGATCCGGCACCGGATACTATGAGAAAAACCTATCGTGCGATTAATGCATTGCTTGGCAAGGATGAATATTGTATGGATTACATTGATGAAATCCGTGGCGTAGACGAATGATGTCAAAAGATTCTCTGTTTTTTATGGAGAATCTTTTTTATTTTTCCAATATTTTTCAGTATATTTCATTAAAAAATACTGGGAAAATAAAAAAATAAAAAAAATTACAAAAAAAGGTTGACATTTTAAGATAGTGGTGATATAATGTATTAGGTGACAGAAATTAGAATATTTATAGCGGGATTGTGTAAGGGTAGCACGACAGACTCTGACTCTGTTTGTGAGGGTTCGAATCCTTCTCCCGCTGCCAGTGAAAGAGCGACTTGCATCAGCAGGTCGCTTTTCCAATGAGAATTTTTATATGTAAACAGATGAAAGGAAGTTAGGAAAATGAGTATTTTACTGTCTGTTTCAATCGCACTTTTGGTAGGCTTATTGATGACCAGAGTGTTTAAACCCTTAAAGTTACCTTCGGTTACTGCGTACTTAATTGCTGGAATTTTAATTGGTCCCTACTTTATGGGGCAGCTCGGAATTGAAGGCTTGGGTTTTGCAAATCACGATGCGGTGGAAGCATTGGGTTTGGTTTCTAAAGTCGCACTTGGCTTCATTGCTTTTTCCATTGGAAATGAATTTCGGAAAGAAGAATTGCAACAAATTGGGAAACAGGCATTTGTGATTGGGATTTGCGAAGCAACTGCCGCAACCATTATTGTTGATATTGTAATGTTGGTATTACATTTTATGATGCCTGATAAATTGTCGATGTCTCAGGTGATTACCTTAGGTGCGATTGCAGCGGCGACTGCACCTGCTGCAACCTTGATGGTTGTTCGTCAGTATAAAGCAAAAGGTCCTGTGACCGATTTATTGTTACCGATTGTTGCGTTGGATGACGCAGTTGGTTTGATTTTATTTGCAGTATCCTTTGGTGTTGCAAAAAGTTTGTTGGTTGGTCAGGTAGACTATGTATCCATTCTGATTAATCCCTTATTGGAAATTATTTGTTCTTTGGCTCTTGGTGCTTTGATGGGCTGGATTCTTACACAGCTTGAAAAAATGTTTAACTCCAATACCAACCGTTTAAATATGACAATCACATTTGTGTTCTTAACGGTTGCAATTTCTATGCTGGAGTTTCACATTGGTCCTGCTCATGTGGCATTTTCTCCCTTACTGGTATGTATGATGATGGGAACTGTATTTTGCAATATCTGTCCCTTATCTCATGATTTAATGGAAAAATCGGATAAATGGACTTCTCCGTTATTTGCGTTGTTCTTTGTAATCAGTGGTGCCGAACTGGAACTTGGTGTATTTACCGATTGGGCTATTGTTGTAATTGGTGTGGTATACATTGTATTTCGTTGTGTTGGGAAGTACTATGGTGCATTTTTCAGTGCAAAATCCACCAAATGTTCTCCCACCATCCAAAAATATCTGGGAATCACTCTGTTTCCGCAGGCAGGGGTTGCTTTGGGAATGAGTACCATTGTGGCAGCGGAACCCGTTTTTGCTGCACAGGGTAGTTTGATTCGTAACATCACCTTATTTGCGGTATTGATTTATGAATTGTTTGGTCCTGTGATGACCAGAGAGGCACTTCGCCGTGCAGGAGATATTAAACCTATGTCTTTAGAAGTTAAGATGCGTCGTCAGCATAAATTAAACCAAAAGGCACAGGAAGTTAACCAGAAATAAAATTAAAAAAGCAGTCATTGATATGCACCCCGAAAGTCAGATACTTTTGGTGGTGCATATTTTTGTGCGAAAATTATTTTGTAATTTTAGGAAAAGTATTCGTAAGCACTTGCAATTTATTGGGAAGTATAGTATAATAAATCTGTTGTGTATAAAAAGAATCAAAATTCATCAAAAGGGAGGCTTATTATGAACAGACGAATTGGGTTTGACATTGAAAAATATATCGAGATGCAAACCGAGCATATTGGTGAACGTGTGAAAAAATTCGGCGACAAGCTGTATCTGGAGCTTGGCGGAAAACTGTTTGACGATTATCACGCCTCTCGGGTTTTGCCGGGATTTGAGCCGGACACCAAAATCAAAATGCTGATGCATCTATCGGATAAACTGGAGATTGTGATTGCCATCAGTGCCATTGATATTGTGAAAAATAAGGTCAGAAGTGACTATAATATCACCTATGATTTAGATACCATTCGTTTGATTAAAGCCTTTCAGAATCTGGGGCTTTTGGTGGGTAGTGTGGTGATTACCCAGTATAGTGGTCAGCCTGCGGTAGATATGTTTAAAAAGCGGTTGGAGCATATGGGGATTCGGGTGTTTTTGCATTATCCCATTCCCGGATATCCTTCCAATGTGGAATACATCGTGAGCGATATGGGCTTTGGAAGAAATGAATTTATCGAAACCACCCGTCCGATTGTGGTGGTAACTGCACCCGGACCGGGTAGTGGAAAGATGGCGACCTGTTTGTCTCAGTTGTATCATGAAAATAAGCGTGGTGTGAAAGCAGGATATGCTAAATTTGAAACCTTCCCTGTGTGGAATCTTCCCTTAAAGCATCATGTGAATCTTGCCTATGAAGCGGCAACAGTGGATTTGAACGATGTGAATATGATTGACCCGTTCCATCTGGAAGCATATGGAGAAACCACGGTAAATTACAATCGTGATATAGAAGTATTTCCGGTATTAAATGCCATGTTTGAAAAGATTTTAGGAGAAAGTCCCTATAAATCACCTACCGATATGGGGGTAAATATGGCAGGGAAATGTATTATGGATGATGATGTGGTATGTCGTGCATCAAAAGATGAAATCATTCGTCGTTACTATCAGATTTTAAAAGATAAAACCAATGGTAAGGTAGACGATGATGTGGTTTGCAAAATGGAACTCATTATGAAGCAGGCAGAGGTTTGTGTGGAGGACCGCAGTGTGGTTCGTGCCGCAAAGGAAAAAGCAGAAGAAACCGAAGCTCCGGCTTGTGCCATTGAGTTGCCGAACGGTAAAATCGTTACCGGAAGAACTTCTGCATTACTTGGTGCCACCAGTGCCGCACTGTTAAATGCCTTAAAGGCGGTGCGTGGTTTATCTGAGGAAATTCATGTGATTTCGCCCGATGTTATCGAACCGCTTCAGGGACTGAAAACCAATCATTTTGGTAGCAAAAATCCAAGGCTGCATACGGATGAAACTTTGATTGCGTTGTCCATTTGTGCTGCAAATGACCCCATCGCAAAAGATATGCTGGATGGACTCAGTGCATTAAAAGGTTCCGAAGCACATTCCACGGTACTGTTATCCCAGGTGGATGAAAATGTATTTAAAAAACTGGGAATTAACCTAACCAGCGAAGCAGTTTATCATAAGTAATCAAAAGAGCGTAGTTCTGTTGTTAGAACATACGCTCTTTTTTTGTGATAGTTGACGATATTAGAACATATCGTCAACCGCTTTATCTTCATCTGATTCCATATCCATATACATTTCTTCTGTTTCAAGTTGCAGATGAATCAATTTTTCAACGATTTCGTGGTAAATAGGATTGTTTTGGTATTCTTCGATGATATCTGCCACTTTCCCAAAAGTGTCAAAATATAGTTTTTTAAAATCTTCCATTTTTCTTCCTTTCTTGCAATAAAAAAGTGTGCCTCCACAGAGACACACCGAAAAAGTGTCTCTCTGTGCAACACAAATGAAAGCCCATAAAGAGTATCAAAAGTCAGAGAAAGCACCTTTTACCAAAGTGTTTCCTCTTTATGGGGTTCTATATTCATTTGTGTTGCGCACTCATTATAACACAAGAATCAGAATCTGTCAACTGATAAAACATTCACTTTTCTTTGGAAGAAAAAATCAGTGCAAACAGATAACCAAAGAAAATGGCGGCAGAAATCCCAGCGGCACAAGCGGTTAAACCACCGGACATAACTCCAAGCAGACCTTTTTCCGAAATTCCTTTTATGACACCATTGGCAAGAGCGTTTCCAAAGCCTGTTAAAGGTACGGTTGCTCCGGCACCAAAGCGTTCCACCAATGGGTTATAAAGACCTAAAAAGGTAAGAAGAACGCCCGAAGTTACATATAGCACCAGAATCCTTGCAGGGGTCATTTTGGTGAAGTCTATGAGCAGTTGTGCAATGGCACATAAAAACCCTCCAAATATAAATGCGTTCAGATAGGACATCATAAAAAACTCCTTTAGATTTCGATTTGTACCAAATGTGCAATGGCGGGGATGCTTTCTCCTTGCAGAGAACTGGTGGGAGACATCAAAGCTCCGGTTGCCATAAAGAGAATTTTTTTCAGCTGTTTTTGTTTCATTTGCTTTAAAATATAGGAATTCAGCACACTGGCACTACATCCGCACCCCGAACCGCCGGCGTGGGTATCCTGGGTTTTGGAGTCGAAAATTAAATCTCCGCAATCTTCCAGATTATGGAGAGTAATATTGTTTTTGGACAGTAAGTCTATCAATAACTGTTTTCCGATGCTACCCAAATCTCCGGTGAAAATTTTGTCGTAATCTTTGGGTGAGGTTTTGGTATCGTCAAAAAATGCACATAAAGTATGACAAGCGGCAGGAGCCATAGCAGCTCCCATATTATTCAAATCCGTGATACCGGCATCAATTACCTTTCCCACAGTTGCATGGGTGATATACGGACCATGTCCGTCCTTTGACAGCACACAGGCGCCGGATCCGGTTACAGTCCATTGGGCTGTAGGAGGACGTTGCCCGCCATATTCCAACGGAAAACGGAATTGCCGTTCTGCCGAACAAAAATGGCTGGAAGTGGAACAAATAACACAATCACCGAACTCGCCGTCAATCCAGACCGAGCCTGCAATCAGACTTTCTGCCATAGTAGAACAAGCACCGTAGAGCCCCAAAAAAGGAATTTGCAGAGAACGAAGTGCATAATTTGCTGAAATACATTGGTTGAGTAAATCTCCACCAAAAAAACAGTTTACATCATTAAGAAGAACTCCCGCCTGTTCCGCAGCTCCCCGGGCTGCGGTTTCAATTAGTTTGCTTTCTGCCTGTTCCCAGGAGTCTTCTCCAAAATGACCTTCTCCGATGGTTAAATCAAACCAATCTTTTAAGGGACCTTGTGCTTCTTTTTCTCCAACGATTGAGTAAAAACCGTTAATTGACGGCTTTTTAGGGAATGAGAGAGTGCGCTCTCCAATCAATTTTGTCATAGCGGTGCTCCTCCCATAAAATAATAAATCAGTCCGCCAATGATGGAGGAGCAGATTCCGTAGACAATGACCGGACCTGCAATTACAAACATTTTTGCACCAACTCCCAAAATAAAACCTTCGCTTTTAAATTCCATTGCAGGAGAAACAATGGCGTTGGCAAAGCCTGTGATTGGGACAATGGTTCCGGCTCCTGCGTGTTTGGCGATTTTATCTAAAATGCCAATGCCGGTCAAAAGTCCGCTGAGAAAAATTAAGCTTATGGATGTTACACAGCCGGCATCTTCTTTGGGAAGTCCCATTTTGGTGGCATAATTTAAAATGATTTGTCCCAATACGCAAATCAGACCGCCAACCACATATGCCAAAATAAGATTTTTTAGCCAGGGACTTTTTTCGTATTTTGAAACTTGATTTTGATATTCTTTTTTTGAAAAATGTTTCATGGTGATCTCCCGTCTTACAAAAACTTTTATTATAGTTTTTGACAAAAAAGACAAGAGCTATGTCTGTCACATTTATGAAACAAGGGAATAAAATGGAAATATCAAGCTAAAAAGGAGTTTTTTTATGAGATTTCAAAGACGAGGAATCAGAGATGGACTTGGTTTGGCAGTATTTCAACAACCTTTTCAAAACGAGGAGAAAACAGAGGAAAAGAAAATATCCCAAGAAGATTTTAATCAGTGGATCAAAACCTATTTAATGCCGAAACAAAACCATTTGGGAGCAATTTCTCCATATCAGGCATATTTTGAAGCATTGTCAAAAGAACAACAAAAAAATCTGACTGACAAAATTGTCAATCAGATTTTATGGTCTCATCCTGATATGGTTTTGGATGTTTTTAGAAAACTTGCTAAACTTTCGTTGGATTTTTCGCAACAAACAGAAGTTTTGTATCGACGCAAAAAACTGGAATCTGCTTCTTACTAATCCGAAAGCATTACTTTTTTATAGTAGTCCAGCGTTTTTGGATGAAAATCACTCTGGGTTAAAAAATAACGCTCACACGCCGTAGAAAATTCTGCTAAACTTCGTTCATCCAATCGGAAGGATAAAAAGTTCTTGATGTCGGAATCTAAGATAAAATTGATGGCATCTACTGTATTTTTTGAGATTCTTAAAATATTTCGTTCGGTAATTTGACAGCAGTTTTTACATAAAATTCCACCATCTAAAATATTAAAATAACAAAAAGGAGAATCCTCCAATTCGTCACCACATTCCATACATTCAAACGTGTGTGGAGTGAAGCCTTCAATGTCTGAAATTTTCATTTCGTAAGCTGCTTTGATGAGTTGAGGACTCTTTTTTTTCTGATTGAGCGCAAACAGCGTGTTTAATGTCAGACGAAGTAAGGACGGGTTGGATTGATTTTCCATCCCGATGTTGCTTAGAATATCTAAGATGTAAAAACCAAGTGCCAAGTGTATCAAATCGTTTTTAATTTCCAGAAAAGAATGGAGAATATTGGCTTCTCTTAAGCTGTAGTATTCTCCCTTTTGTGCCAGCGTGAACTCGGAATATAAAAACGGCTTGGCTCCTGAGAGTTCTTTTCTTTTTAAACTTTTGATGCCCGATGCCTTGGCGCGGATTAAACCGCAGGAATCGGTCATAATGGTGAGCATTTTGTCGGCTTCATTGAAATCGGTTTCTTTCACGATTAAGCCTTTTACTGTAATAAAATCCATAGCTTATTTTTCGTCTTTCTTTTTGAAAGAAATTTTGTTTTCCGTATGGGTTGCCAGACGTTTTAAGTTTTCGTGATGGCGAATGAACATAGACAGAGTTAAAATGACCAATAAAGCCAGTTTCAATGGATTGGGGTCAAAAAAGGCAAACAGAATAATACTGGAAACACTACCGGTTAAAGAACCAACTGATACATAACGGGTGATGGCAATGGTTCCAACGCCAATCAGCAGAACAAACAGTCCCAACAGAGGATTTAAGCAAAAACAAGCACCCAAAGAGGTAGCAACACCTTTACCGCCTTTAAAACCGAAAAATACCGGGAAATTGTGACCTACCACAGCGGTGGAGGCTGCGATATAAGAAAAGGCATTGTTTTTGGTAAAGAGGAATACCAACCAATAGGCGATGACTGCTTTAAAGGTGTCAAACAGCAAGACAAAAATGGCCGGACCTTTCCCCAAAACACGAAGGGTATTGGTGGTTCCGGCATTTTTACTGCCGTGTTCTCTGACATCAATTTTATAAAACAGTTTCCCGATGATGATGGAAAAGTTTAAGCTTCCGAGCAAGTATCCCAAAATAGCAAACAGAATATAATTTAAAACCGGCATTTCGAGCCCTCCTTATAAGAAACCAAATGGTTACAGTTTCTTCTTTTCATTACGTTCTCTGATGTAAAACTTAATGGGGGTTCCCGTAAAATCAAAGGCGTTACGAAGCTGATTTTCCAGATAACGTTCGTAGGAAAAATGCATCAAACGAACATCGTTTACAAAAATAACAAACTGGGGAGGATTTGCCGCAGATTGCACAGCATATAAGATTTTTAATCTTCTGCCTTTGTCCGTAGGCGGTTGAACTCTTGCGGTTGCATCGGCAATCAAATCGTTTAACATACCGGTACTGATACGACGGTTTCTGTTTTCGTTGACTGTTTTCAGCATAGGGAAGATAGTATCAATTCTCTGCCCGGTTTTTGCAGAAATAAAGAGGGCAGGGGCATACATCATATAAGAGAAGCCTTCTTTGATTTCCAGCTTCATTCTATCCATTGTTTTATCATCTTTTTCAATGATATCCCATTTGTTTACCACGAAAATGGAAGCTTTTCCTTCATTGTGGGCATACCCTGCAATTTTGGTATCCTGTTCGGTGACACCTTCGGTGCCGTCTAACATAATTAAGCAGATGTCCGCACGTTCAATCGCTGCATAGGAACGCAGTACGGAATATTTTTCAACTGCTTCATTGACTTTGCTTTTTCTGCGGATTCCGGCAGTATCAATAAACAGATATTTCTGACCGTCTTTTTCCACATAAGTATCAATGGCATCACGGGTGGTGCCGGGAATATTACTTACGATTAATCGTTCTTCCCCTAAAAGGCGGTTAATTAAAGAGGATTTTCCTGCATTGGGTTTTCCGATAACTGCAATTTTTAAAACTTCGTCATCTTCTTCCATTGCATCTTCTTTCGGGAAACCGTCGGCAACCAGATCCAGAAGATCACCGATACCCATCCCCTGAATTGCAGAAATGGCAATCGGATCGCCCAAGCCTAAGTTATAGAACTCATAGAATTCCATCGGAGGTTCACCGGGAGTATCACATTTGTTACAAGCCAACACGATGGGTTTTCCGGAACGCATCAACATAGCGGCAACTTCACGGTCGGTTGCAGTCACACCGGCACGAACGTCGGTTAAGAAAATTAAAACATCAGCAGTCTCGATTGCTGCTTCTGCCTGACGTTTCATCATAGCGGTAATTTCGTCGGTAGAATCAGGTTCAATACCACCGGTGTCAATTAACAGAAAGGTTTTAGACAGCCATTCTGCTTCTGAAATAATACGGTCACGGGTAACACCGGGAGTATCTTCTACAATGGAGATTCTTTTTCCGGTGATTCGGTTAAATAACTGGGATTTTCCTACGTTAGGGCGTCCCACAATTGCAACAATCGGTTTTGCCATAGTTTGTTACCTCCTTTTTTCTTTGGGGCATTACAGGCACAGAGCATCTAAAAAGCTCTTGCCGTCGTTTTCGTTTAGGATGACTTCGCACCCCAGTGCGACTTCGATATCAGAAATAGTTTTATCGTCTAAGGTAAGATCTCCTTCCGAACGCAAAATGGAGGAGGGGAGCATCAGATAGGAAATTTTTTTCCCTTGCAGTTGGGAAATGATATCCGATGCGGTCAAAAGACCTGCTACCGTGATTTTATTCCCAAAAAATTTATTTTTAATCGGAATTGCTTCAATGTTTGTTTGAAATTTTTCATTGAACCGTTTTACAAGTTCTAAAAGAGTGGGGTAGGCAGCTTCTGAAGTTGCCACCAACTTATCGTGTACCGGCTTTGGCTTTCTTCTGGCGAAGGATAAATTAAATTCCTTCACAAAAGAAGATAACAAACCAACACCGTTTTCAATCTGCGGGAAATCATCGTAGTATGCCGCAGAAGGCAGTGGAATTTCACCTTTTATAAAAAATTCGTCTGCAGGATATACAAAACGGGTTCCGATTTCACGATATGCTCGGTTTGAAATCTGATGAATTTGCTTAATAATCTGGCGACAATCTTCTTTTAAGAAAGGTTCAATCTGAGTTAATCCATCCCGGAATTGAGTGAGTCCGATGGGAACAACGGAGACGCTGTTGACTTCGGCTTCATACAAATCGGTTAAGGATTTTGTTAATTCCTCTCGGTCATTCCAACCTTTACACAACACAATTTGAGCATTTACGGTGATTCCGTTTTCCACGAGATAATGAATTTTTTCCAAAATTCCGCCTGCATTTTTGTTGTGAAGCATCTTGATGCGGAGTTCATCATTGGTGGTATGCACCGAAATGTTTACGGGAGAAAGTCGCATTCTGACAATGTTTTCGATTTCTTCCTCTTTCATATTGGTTAAGGTGACGTAGTTTCCTGTTAAAAAGGAAAGACGAGAGTCGTCATCTTTAAAATACAGAGGCTTTCTCATTCCTTTGGGGAGCTGGTCGATAAAACAGAAAATACATTTGTTACGACAGCTTTTGGGATTTTCAATAAAGGGACGGTCGTTTATAATTCCAATATCTTCAAAATGGTTGTTGATAGTGATTTTTTTGATTTCCTGATTTCTGATAAAGTCGATTTCCAGACAGTCATTACACATTAAAAAACCATACATCAAACCATCAGTTACTTCTTCACCATTGATATGGGTAATCACATCTCCGGGAAGCAGACCTGCAGATTCAGCCAAACTATTCTCTTTGATTCCGTCCACGTAATACATAACAAACCTCTTTCCAGTCTGGATGGCTCTTTTCATTTGTGCAAACGTCAGAAAAGCTCACACAAACACAAAGTGCATTTTGATTTTAAAAAAAGCGGGGAGCAATAAGCACCCCGCTTCTTATAAGGCTTTTGATTAATCCATTTTGATTACTTCTTTACCTTTGTAAAAACCGCAAGCTTTACATACTCTGTGCGGCAGTGTCAGTTCCTGACAGTTAGAACATTTAACAAGACCCGGAGCGCTTAATTTCCAGTTTGCTCTTCTTTTGTTTTTTCTCGCATGAGAGACCTTTCTCTTTGGTACAGCCATGTCTTAACACCTCCTGTAGAGTTTTACTCTATAATTGAATATTTTTACAAAATTTAAGGAGTAACTGCGGACTACTTTAATAATTCCTTTAATTTCAGTAATCTGGGATCAATTTCCTCATCATCACAGTTACAGGTTGTTTCGTTACGGTTACATCCGCAAACGCTGCAAAGACCTTTGCAATCTTTTCTACAAAGCTGTTGGTCCAAGGTTACGGCAAAAATGCATTTGTAAATTGCGTCAGTCAATAGCACGGTATTATGTTGATAGGGGATAAACTCATCAGCTTCCAGCCCTGAGTTTTCCCTGGCGATGGTATCTTCCATGGGAAGAACATATTCCCTGGTAAAAGGCTCCAGACAACGGTCGCAAAGGAAGTTTGCCGAAAAGGAAAGCTCTCCTTTTAAAAACAAATTGCCTGCGTGATTTGTGATTGTGCCCGTTAACGTAACTGGTGTTTGTAAGGAAGGCATATCGTCAAAATCAGAGAACACCTCGATGGGATATTCTTTGTTGACAGTAATTTCCATTCCTTCGGACTTCACAATAGAGGTAAGGTCAATGAGTAATTCATTTTGTTCCATTTTTGCAACCTCCTGTTTTTCACGGTCTAAGACACCAAAAGATGGCCTAAAAAGTTGACAAATTACCAAACTTTCAGACAATCATATAATATAATACATAATCTGGGGCAATTTGTCAAGCATTTTTTTCAAAAAAACTGAAAATTTTTTGGGGAATTATACTAATTTTTCGGTTTCCAACGCAATCATCAATTCTTCGTTGGTGGGGATCACTAAGGTCTTAACGGTTGCATCATCTGCAGAGATATCCACGGTGCCGCGAACATTGTTTTTATCCTTGTTGATTTTGATGCCCATAAAGCCTAAGTTCTGGGTGATGTTTTCTCTTAAAGTTGCATCGTTTTCACCGATACCTGCAGTGAATACCACAGCATCAATGCCGCCCATAGCAGCAGCGTAGGTACCAATGTATTTCTGAACGCCGTATGCAAACATATCAAGTGCTGCAGTCGCTCTTTCGTTGCCATCAGCGGAAGCTGCGGATAAATCTCTGAAGTCGGAAGAAACGCCGGAAACACCGGTTACGCCGGATTCTTTATTTAAGATACTGATCACCTGGCTTGCAGACAGGTTTTCTTTGTTTGCAATGAACTCTACGATAGCGGGGTCAATGTCACCGGAACGGGTACCCATCAGAATCCCTGCTAAGGGGGTGAAGCCCATAGAGGTGTCTACGGATTTACCGCCGTCAACAGCAGAGATGGAAGAACCGTTACCTAAGTGACAGGTTACGATTTTTAATTCTTCAATGGGTTTGCCTAAGATTTCAGCCGCTTTCATGCTAACATATTTGTGGCTGGTACCGTGGAAACCGTATCTTCTGATTTTATACTGTTCATAGAATTTGTAGGGCAGTGCATACAGATATGCTTTTTTGGGCATGGTCTGATGGAATGCGGTATCAAATACACCAACCTGAGGAACATTCGGCATGATTTTTGCACAAGCTTCAATACCGGTGATGTTGGGAGGATTGTGTAAGGGTGCTAATTCGATACATTCATTCAATGCGTTCATAACCGCTTCGGTGATAACCGCAGAGCCGGAGAAAGCTTCACCGCCGTGCACCACACGGTGACCAACAGCGTTGATTTCATCCATAGATGCGATAACGCCCATTTCTTTGTCGGTTAAAGAATCTAAAACCGCCTGAATTGCATCGCCGTGGTCTTTTAAGGTTAAATCTTTCTGGAATTTCTCATCACCTTTGGAGTGAGTCAGTCTGCCGTCGATACCGATTCTTTCGCACAGACCTTTTGCCATAACGGACTGGTCGTCCATATTGATTAACTGATATTTTAATGAGGAACTACCTGCATTGATAACTAAAATTTTCATTTCTTTTTAATCCTTTCTCTATGATTATTTCGCCTGTGCCTGAACGCTTGTGATTGCGATAACGCCTACGATATCTTCTGCGCTGCAGCCACGGGATAAATCGTTGATGGGAGCTGCAATCCCCTGGGTAACAGGACCGTATGCTTCTGCTTTTGCCAGTCTCTGAACCAGTTTGTAACCGATGTTACCGGCATCCAGGTCGGGGAAGCACAGTACGTTTGCTTTTCCTGCAACATCGCTGTCGGGAGCTTTGGAAGCACCCACTTCGGGAACGATTGCAGCATCCAACTGCAGTTCGCCGTCTACTTTTAAATTGGGATTGTTTTCTTTACAGATTCTGGTTGCTTCCACTACCTTGTCCACATCAGCATGTTTTGCACTGCCTTTGGTGGAGTGAGACAGCATTGCAACGATTGCTTCTTTTTCGCATAAAAGTTCAAAAGATTCAGCAGAACAAGCTGCGATTGCCGCCAATTTTTCGGGATCGGGATTCTGTTCCAGACCGCTGTCTGCAAAAATGAAGGTGCCGTCTGCGCCGTATTCACAGTTGGGAACCACCATTAAGAAAAATGCAGAAACCAGTTTTACACCGGGTTTGGTTTTGATAATCTGTAAGCTGGGACGTAAGGTGTTAGCGGTAGAGTGACAAGCACCGGAAACCACACCGTCAGCATCGCCTGCTTTCACCATTAAGCAAGCATAGTACATATAGTCACCCAAAGCAGTTTTTTTCGCTTCTTCATAGGTTAAACCTTTGGATTTTCTTAATTCTACGAATAAGTTGATATATTCTTCGGTTTTTTCATAAGTGAAAGGATTGATGATGGTTGCTTTGGAAACATCTAAACCTTTGCTGTTTGCTTCTACTTCTTCAGGAGTACCGATGATGATAATATCAGCGATATCTTCTGCCAAAGCGGTTGCTGCCGCTTCCCAGGTTCTTCTGTCCATAGATTCGGGCAGAACGATTTTCTTTTTATCGGCTCTTGCTCTTTCTTTGATTCTGTCGATAAATGCCATAGTAAATGACCTCCGTTTTTATGATAAGAAATTTAAAATGCGCCATAGGGAAAAGAAGAACACGCCGTGTTTTCTTATCCTTGGTTTTAACTATATTATTATATAATACCAAACCAAAAAATTCAAGTGTTTTTTACGAAAAAAATCCCAAAAAGCAAATCAAGTTTCTGTTTTTTTAAAAAAAACGAAGAAAACAGAGGGGAACATGTAAAAATATCCTAAAAAATTAAAAAAACTTTTGACATTTTACTATATATATGTTATACTGTTATGAAAAGGTAAGGTGAATAAGTATGTCTATGAGTATGACAGGCTACGGTCGTCAGAAAGAAATTTATAAAGGATACGATATTACAGTAGAACTAAAATCGGTAAATCATCGTTATTTTGATGCCAATATCCGAGTGCCGAGAGGCTTTAATTTTTTAGAAGAAATGGTGCGTAAATATCTGCTTGAGCGGATTAACCGCGGGAAGCTGGATGTTTACATTCATATGAACAACGTGGAAGAAGGCGACAAGGTTGTCACCTTAAACAAAAGCGTTGCCGAAAATTACTTAAATGTGTTACAGCAGTTATCTGATGAATACGATATGCCCTTTGATGTAACGGCAACTAAAATGTCCCGTTTTCCCGATATTTTTGAAGTGGAATTTAAAGAACATGAAGCAGAAGAAATTTTTGCTGTGTTGGAGCCGGTTTTAGAAAAAGCGGTTAATGATTTTCTTGCCATGAGAAAAACCGAGGGCAAACGATTGGCTGATGATATGGTAAGCCGTATCGAAAAATTAAGAGGGATGGTTGCAAAAATCGAAGAACTTCTGCCTCAGTCGGTTGCGGAGTATGAAAAGAAGCTTCGTGACAGAATGGAAGAATATTTAAACGGTGCTACTTATGATGAAAGCCGTTTGATGACCGAGGTTGCCATTTTCTCCGATAAGGTTGCCACCTTTGAAGAAACCACCAGACTTTGCAGTCATTTTGAAGAATTTATGAATCTGGTATATCAGGATAAGCCTGTGGGCAAAAAGCTGGATTTCATCATTCAGGAAATGAACCGTGAAATCAACACCACTTGTTCCAAATGCAATTCTATCGAAATTTCCAAAATCGGTATTGATGCAAAAACGGAAATTGAGGCAATCCGAGAACAGGTACAAAACGTAGAATAGAGGTTTTATATGAAACTTTTAAACATCGGCTTCGGCAATGCTGTGGCTATGGAGAGAATCATTGCGATTATCAGTCCCGATTCGGCACCGGTAAAGCGTATGATACAGGATGCCAAGGATCGTGGGATTTTAATTGATGCTACCTACGGCAGAAAAACCAGAACCGTAGTGGTTACCGACAGCGGTCACATTATTTTATCAGGACTTCAGACCGATACCATTACCGGTCGTGCAGAAGCATAAAAAGAGGAAAAGATTATGACAAAAAAAGGTACTTTGATGGTGGTATCCGGTCCTGCAGGCGTAGGAAAAGGAACCATTGTGAAATTAGCTTGTGAGAAGGCAAACGGAAACATTCATCTTTCTGTTTCCGCCACCACAAGAAAGCCCCGTCCCATTGATGCGGAAGGGGTAACCTATTATTTTAAAACCAAAGAAGAATTTCAGTCGATGATTGCCAACGGTGAAGTTTTAGAATGGGCGGAATATGTGGGAAACTATTACGGAACTCCCAGAAAACCCGTGGAAGAAGCTTTGGAAAAAGGGCTGGACGTTATCTTGGAAATTGAAGTTCAGGGTGCAATGCAAATTAAAAAGAATTTCCCCGGTGCAGTGCTTACCTTTGTGGCACCGCCCAGCCGTGAAGAACTGGAAAACCGTTTAAGAGGCAGAGGCACCGAAACAGAAGAACAGATTTTGTCCCGTCTGGAAACTGCCAACAAAGAGTTGGCAATGATGGGCGAATATGATTATGTTGTGGTAAACGATCGCATAGAGGAAGCAAGTGACGATTTAATCACCATTCTTCGTGCCGAAAAATTAAAACAAAAAGGATAGAACTCTGACCGCAGAGGCAAAATAAACTAAGAAAATTAAGAAAAGCAAGAAAAAAGGAGAATGTAAGATGTTACAACCCGCAATCGGAAATTTAGTAGACAAAGCAGGAAGCAGATATGCGTTGGTAATTGCTGTTGCAAAAAGAGCCAGAGATTTAAGTGAACAGGAAGAAATCAGAACTTCTTCTGCAAAACCTGTTTCTATGGCTGTACATGAAATTGCAGACGGTAATATTGAAATTATCAAACAATAAGTATGCATCAGATTCCGTGTGCCAAGGTGGCAGTTTCCAATTTGAACTTTTCTGTGGATAAGGAATTCTCCTACCTGATTCCGGCAAATTTAGTACCGTTGGTACAACCGGGAGTTCGGGTAGTGGTTCCTTTTGGCAGAGCCAATAAGAAGCGTGAAGGTATCGTTACCCAACTGTTTTATGACGAGGGTGCGATACCTTTGAAGTCTATCTGTGAAATGATTGATTTGGAATGTGTGATTGATGAGCAGGGGATGGAACTTGCAAAATATATCAGCAAACGATATTACGCCACTTTGTATGATGCGGTATCTCTTTTGTTGCCTCCGGGTTCCAATTTGAAGTTTACCCAATATGTAAAACTGATTGACGATTCTTTAGATGAAGTGGCGGATGACACCAACATCCGCAAAAAATTGATAGAATATCTTTTGGTAAAACGTGTCCCTGTGAAAATTTCAGAGGTAGAGGATGCCTTTTCCAATAAAGGAATTCGAAAAATTTTAACCGAGCTGAAACAATTAGGGAAGGTTGAAATTTTTGAAGAAAGCCGTCAGGCACATCAGGCAAAAAGTATTCAGATTGCAACTTTACTGCTTGCGGAGCATGAGTTGTATGATTATATGGAAATCTATCTGAAAAAAGCTCACGCTCAACGAAGAGTGCTGGAGCTTTTGTTGGAAAACGGCAGAATGCCGGTGGTGGATCTGGTCGCCTTCAGCGGTGCCAGTCGTGGTTCCATTACGGCTCTTTGCAAAAAAGAAGTGATTGAAATCACCGAAGAAGTTGTGGAGCAGGATCCCTTTGTGAAAGAAAAAAAATCCGGTGTTGCTTCCGCTTCATTAAATGAGGAACAGCAAAAAGTGGTTGATACCATTTTAGAGTCCAGAAAAAAAGGAGAATTTCAGGAGTTTTTACTAAAAGGAGTAACCGGTTCCGGCAAAACAGAAGTATATCTTGCGTTGGTGGAACAAATGATCCAAGAAGGGAAACAAGCCATTGTTCTGGTTCCTGAAATTGCACTCACTCCTCAAATCAGACACCGTTTTTTCCGACGGTTTGGAGAACAGGTTGCGGTGCTTCATTCCGCTCTTTCACTTTCAGAAAGAAAAGACCAGTGGAATCGAATCAAAAACGGACAGGTTTCGGTGGTGGTTGGTGCCAGAAGTGCCGTGTTTGCACCGTTTCGGAATTTGGATTTGATTATTGTTGATGAAGAACACGAAACCACCTATAAATCAGAACATAGTCCCCGTTATCAGGCAAAGGATATTGCAAGATTTTTGTTAAAACAACGAAAAGGAACGCTTCTTTTGGCATCGGCAACTCCTGCTGTGGAGGATTATTACCGTGCCCAAATTGGAGAAACAAAACTTCTCACTTTAGAACAACGTTTTCAGAACAGGCAACTTCCTCAAGTGGAAATTGTGGATATGAGAGAGGAACTGAAAAACGGCAATCATTCAGTTTTGTCTGAAAGTTTAAAAGCAAGACTGATGGAAGTGAAAGAGAAGGGGCAAAAAGCAATCATTTTACTCAATCGGAGAGGGTATTCCACCTTTGTGAGCTGTCGTGATTGCGGTCACGTTGTGAAATGTAAAAAATGTGATGTGGCATTAACCTATCACAGCATAGAAGGGCATTTGAAATGTCATTATTGTGGCTATACCGAGCAGGTCAGCACCGTGTGTCCCGAGTGTCACAGCACCTCGGTTCGGTATTTCGGAAGCGGAACCCAAAAACTGGAAGAAGAAATCTATCAGATGTTTTCGGATACGCAAGTCATTCGTATGGATAATGACACTACTACCACCAAATTGTCACACGAACGGTTACTTGCTCAGTTTGCAAAACCCGGTTGTTCCATACTTCTTGGAACTCAGATGATTGCAAAAGGACTTGATTTTAAAGAGGTTTCGTTGGTTGGTGTGATTTCGGCGGACAGTTCTCTCTTCGTAGGAGGATATAACGGAGCTGAAAAAACATTTGCATTAATCACTCAGGTATGCGGACGGGCAGGGCGTGGTGATATTCCCGGTTATGCGGTGGTGCAGACCTATCATCCGGAACATTATGCTATTCAGTCAGCAAAAACACAGGATTACGAAAGTTTTTATAAAAATGAAATTGTGTTCCGACAACACATGAAATATCCTCCGTTTTCTGAAATCATTAATGTTGTCTTTACCGGAACCGACGAAAAACGAATTTTTTCAATGGCAGACGGTATCAAGCAGATTATGACTGAAAAAGTAGATTTTTACGGAGAACGAAAAGATTATATAGCAATGTATGGACCGGTTCCTTGCGGTGTGGCAAAAATCCGCAATCAATACCGATACCATATTTTAATTAAATGTACACGGGCCGATCGTGTGGAAACTTCTTTTGCCGAAGCTGTCAAAACTTTGATTTTGGCAAATAAGTCAAATGATATTACGGTAGCGGTTGATGTAAACCCCGTAAATTTTCTTTGATTCGGCTCGATAAATGGTGCATAATCAGTAAAGTTTATCCCTCAGAAAACGCCGAAGGGAACATCGAAGATGGAGGAGTGATTGGAGCCGCCTTTGGTTGTTAACTATAGATTGTGATACAGTATGGAAAAATGTTTCCTAAATTGAAAGGAGTAAAAGCTATGGCAATCAGAAATATTGTACCGGATACCGATGAAGTAATGCACAAAAAGTGCCGTCCGGTTGAAAAAATTGACGACAAAATTATCACTTTATTGGATGATATGATTGATACATTGGATAAAGCAGAAGGCGTAGGTCTTGCTGCTCCTCAGGTTGGTGTATTAAAACGGATTTTTGTGATTGATACAATGCAAGACCCTCAGGAATTTATCGAATTTATCAATCCTGAAATTATTGAAACCTCCGGAACACAGGAGGGAAGCGAAGGCTGCTTAAGCATCAAAGGGTTTGAAGGACATGTTGTTCGTCCCATGTATGTGAAAGTGAAAGCTTTAAACCGTTATGGGGAAGAATTCATTTTTGAAGGGGAAGAACTGATGGCAAGAGCCTGCTGTCACGAATCCGATCATTTGGATGGCAAAACTATTCGTGATACTTGTGAATACGAAGTGTTTCACGAGGAAGACTAAAAGTTAGGAGAGAACGCTATGCGGATTCTATTTATGGGAACGCCGGATTTTGCGGCGTATAGCCTTCAAACATTGATTGATAACGGAATGAATGTTTGCGGTGTGGTTACTCGTGCCGATGCAAAAAAAGACAGAGGACAAAAAATTAAGTTTTCGCCTGTGAAAGAAATTGCCTTGGAACATAACCTGCCTGTGTATCAGCCCTTGAATTTAAAAGAAGAAAATTTTAAGGATTTTTTGGTTGCACAAAACCCGGATTTAATTGTGGTAGTGGCATACGGCAGAATTTTGCCGCCTTATGTTTTGGAATATCCAAAATACGGTTGTATTAATGTGCACGCATCTTTGTTGCCCAAATATCGTGGTTCTGCACCAATTCAATATGCGGTTGCAATGGGAGAAAGCGAAAGCGGTGTCACCATTATGCAGATGAATGAAGGCTTGGATACCGGAGATATGCTGACAAAATGTGTGGTGCCAATCACAAGTGATGAGACCGGCGGAAGCTTACACGATAAGCTGATGGTTGCGGGTGGAGAACTTCTGATTGAAACCATAGGAAAACTGGATTCTTTGGTAGGAGAGCCTCAAACGGAAGAAGACACCTGCTATGCACCTCCCATTAAAAAGGAAGAAACAATCATTTGCTTTGAAGAATCTGCACAGGCAATTTGCAATAAAATCCGCGGATTTTATCCTTTTCCGGGAACGAGCTTCATACACAACGATAAAGCCTATAAAATTCATAAGGCAGAATTGTATTCCAATGAAGACGTGAAGCCTTATGGTAAGGTTGTGGAGTTTTCTAAACATAAATTACTGATTTCTGCAAAAGACGGAATCATCAATATTTTAGAAATTCAACCTCCTAACAAAAAGAAAATGTCCATCGGAGACTTTTATAACGGAAATAAAGACAGTTTTTTACAATAACATAAAAACAAAAGGAGAGCCTTTTATGTTGGATATGACTTATGTAATTTTTGTCTTACCTGCTCTGATTCTTGCGATGTGGGCACAGGCAAGAGTGTCGTCCACCTTTAACAGATACAGTAAAATTGTGTCTCAAAAGGGGTTGACCGGATGCGAGGTAGCCAGAAAAATTTTAG
Organism: Clostridia bacterium; assembly: GCA_045638525.1. Classification (GTDB taxonomy): domain Bacteria; phylum Bacillota; class Clostridia; order UMGS1840; family UMGS1840; genus SIG452. Next base: position 31,665 of record JAZUBQ010000004.1, on the reverse strand, counting down.
ATGCAAACGGTTTGCATGAGATCGGTGTGGAACGTGTGGCAGGAAATCTGACTGACCATTTTGATCCGAAAGCAAATGTGATTCGTTTGTCCGACAGCGTGTATGCCAACAATTCCATCGGTGCGGTGGGAGTTGCGGCACATGAAGCCGGTCACGCAGTTCAGTACGGAGAAAAGTATGTTCCCATTCAAATTCGGAATTCTGTAATTCCTGCAGCGAATATCGGTTCCTACGCCGCATTTCCATTGGCGTTTATGGGAATTTTGTTTTCCAGCGACTGGTTGATTAACGCAGGGATTATTCTGTTTTCAGCAGTTGTGTTTTTTCAGATTATTACCCTGCCGGTTGAGTTTAATGCTTCTCATCGTGCCATTCGGGTATTAACAGAGAGTGAAATGTTGGATAAGCAGGAAGTGCGTGGTGTGAAAAAAGTGCTTTCTGCGGCTGCAATGACTTATGTTGCGGCGGCGGCAACTGCCATTTTAAACCTGGTTCGACTGTTGGTGCTTACCAACCGTAATCGGGATTAGCTGTTTTATTATAATTAAATGTGATTGAAATATTCAAAAATAACAGTTAGGATACACTATGGAACGAAGAAAAATTGCACTTCAGATTTTAAATGAATATGAAAATGAACAAACCTATTTGAATTTGTCTCTGAAAAACGGACTTTCTTCCTTGAAAGAAGGTCGTAATTTTGTGACCGAGGTTGTTTATGGCGTGGTGCGTCATCGGCGTTTTCTGGATGAAAAAATCAGCCGGTATTCTACAACAAAGCTGAAAAAACTGAGCATTCCTGTCAAAAACATTTTAAGAATCGGTTTCTATCAGATTTATTTTATGGACAGCATCCCCGATTTTGCCATTATCAACGAAAGTGTTAAGTTGACCCAACGTTTTGCCTATAAATCCAAAGGACTTGTAAACGCAATCCTTCGTAAAGGTGTTGTAAAAACAGAGGAAGAGTATCCATTGGCAATCAGAGAATCTTTTCCAGATGAAGTTTGTGAGTTGATTTCTTCTCAGTATCCTGACAAGGCAGAACAAATTCTTTCTCATTTAAACACCAAGGTTTCTGCTGTGCTTCGATACAATCATAGCCGCTTTCCCAATGTAAAAACAGCGGCGGAAAAACTTCCCGATGCAAAGGTTTTTGGAGATGTTCTCATTCCGAAATCTGCAGGGAATTTAAAAGAACTCATCGAAAATGGTGACTTTTCGGTACAGAGTTTGTCTTCACAGTTGGCTGTGTCTGTTCTTTCACCAAACGAAGGGGAACGTGTGCTGGATTGTTGTTCGGCACCCGGTGGAAAAACTGCATACATCGGTGAACTGATGAAAAATAAAGGGGAGTTGGTTGCGTGCGAACTTCATCCCCATCGGTGTGAACTGGTAAAAAACAATCTCAAACGATGTGGGATTGAGATTGGATCTGTTATGGAAGCCGATGCCTCGCAGGTGACTTTTTCGGAACAATTTGACCGTATTCTTTGCGATGTTCCTTGTTCCGGATTGGGCGTTATTGGCAGTAAGCCGGACATCAAATGGAGAGATTTTCAATTTGAGCAGCTGATTCCGTTGCAACAGAAAATTTTAAACAATATCAGTCAATTTGTGAAGAAAGACGGTGTGTTGGTCTATTCCACCTGCACCATCAACAAAGAAGAAAATGAATTGCAAATTCAACGTTTTCTAAAGAAAAATCTGAATTTTTCTTTGGAACCGTTTTCGATTGAAGTCAATCACACCACTTACGGAGAACAGGGGATGGCACAAATTCTTCCGGATGGTGTGACAATCGGTTTCTTTATTGCCAAACTCAGAAAAACAAAAGAATAGGATGTGTGATCCCTTGAAAAAAATACCCCTTTGGGATGAAAAACAAGAGAATACCTGCGGATTTTGTCAGTACGCTACCTTGTTAAGCGGTTCGGAGCAGATAATTTGCACCAAACGAAAGAATTTGTATGTGATATCGCATACCTGCCGAAAATTTAAATTTGACATCTTGAAAAAAGATGTCAGACGACAGAAAATGCCTGATTTCGGGCGGTTTTCAAAAGAACAGTTTGAATTGTAAAATATGCAAAAACAACACTTCTTGTGAAAAAATGAGAAAAATGGAAAAAACAGGAGAAAAATGCATATTAAATTGATATAAATAAGATTATATCGGCTTGTTCCTGCCAAGAAAGTGTGATATACTCCTTTGATGTACAAATGTTTTCGAGGTGTGGACAATGATTGAAAATCACGAATACTATGTAGTCGATAAATTGGCGATTCCATCGGTTCTTTTAAAGACCATTCAGGTGAAGCAGATGCTGGAAAAAAATCCTGCTCTGAAAATCTCGGAAGCGGTGAAACAGGTGGAGTTGTCCAGAAGTGCTTTTTATAAGTATAAGGATTTGATTTTTCCCTACAATTCTTTGAAGGCTACCAGAATGGTTACCTTTTTTATGGAGCTTTCCGATGTTGCGGGGATTTTGTCGCAGATTTTAAGAATTATTGCCAGTTATGGTGCCAACGTATTGACCATCAATCAGAATATTCCTATGAATGGTAAAACAAATATCTCGATTTCCATTGATACAACCAGTATGGAAAAAACGTTGGATAGCTTAGAAAAGAAGCTTCGCTCCATTGAAGACATCAGTAAGTTTACCGTCATCATCAGCGAGTAGAGAGTGAATAGGGAGGATAAAGTTATTATGTTAAAAGTAGCAGTCATGGGATATGGCGTGGTTGGAAGCGGTGTGTGTGAAGTCATCCGTACCAACGCAAAGTCTCTGTCAGAAAAATTGGGAGATCAGGTTGAAGTAAAGTATATATTGGACATTAAAGAAGTGGATCCCAAAGATCCCGAAGCTTCCAAAATCACCGCTGATTTTGATAAGATTTTAAATGATCCGGAAATTGTGGTGGTTGCTGAGGTTATGGGCGGAGCTACCTTTGCATACGATTATACCAAGAAGCTTTTACTTGCAGGGAAACATGTGGTAACTTCTAATAAAGAATTGGTTGCAACCAAAGGTACCGAACTTTTGCAGATTGCAAAAGAAAAAAATGTGAACTACTTATTTGAAGCCAGCGTTGGCGGGGGGATTCCGATTATTCGTCCCTTATACAGCTGTCTTGCAGCCAATGAAATCAGTCGTATTACCGGTATTTTAAATGGTACCACCAACTATATTTTAACAAAAATGTTCCGGGAAGGTTCTGATTTTGCAACAGCCTTAAAAGAGGCTCAGGACAAAGGTTATGCAGAACGTAACCCCTCTGCTGACGTGGATGGAATTGATGCTTGTCGTAAAATTGCCATTTTAGCATCTTTGGTGTTTGGTAAGGAAATTGATTGTAACAAAATCAAAACCGTGGGTATCACCGCTATCACTGCAAATGACGTGGCATATGCGGAAGCAATGGATTCTGTGATTAAGTTGATTGGGCAGGCAGAATTAAAAGACGGTAAGGTTTATGTTTCTGTGGAACCCAGAATCATTCGCAAGGGAACACCGCTGGCATCCATTGACGATGTATTTAATGGCATTATGGTAAATGGGAATGCCATTGGTGAAGTTGTATTCTATGGTCCCGGGGCCGGCAAACTTCCTACTGCCAGTGCAGTAGTTGCCGATATTATTGACTGTTTGCGTAATGACCACAACCGTGAATATTGCTGGACTGTGGCAGAACCTGATTTTGTTGCGGAAAGCGAAAACAATTTCGGAGAGTATCTGTTGATTACCAATCAGCCTGATTCGGTAGAATCAAACTTAAAAATTAAAGACCGTGTGACTATAACAGATGGTGAGTGTGGTCTTTTGACCGAACAAATTTCGGAAAAAGAATTACAAAGTGTAAGTAATTTCATCTTAAAATATATTAAACTATGTTAATGCCATATAAACGGAGGAAATAAAATGGGTATTATCGTGCAGAAGTTCGGCGGAAGCTCAGTAGCAAACGCTGAAAAAATCTTTAATGTTGCAGGTCGCATCCAGGACGCATATGATGCAGGAAATTCTGTGGTGGTGGTTGTTTCCGCTCAGGGGGATACCACTGACGACTTAATTGAAAAAGCAGCAGAAATCAATCAGAAACCGTCCAAAAGAGAAATGGATGTGCTCCTTTCCACAGGAGAACAAATCACCATTGCGCTCTTGGCAATGGCACTGGAAAAAAATAAATATCCGGTTGTGTCTTTAACCGGTTGGCAGACTCCCATTAAAACCAATATGGTTTATGGTTCTGCCCGCATTGAAACCGTGGAAACCACTCGTTTGGTTAACGAATTGGACAAAGGCAGAATTGTCATTGTGGCAGGCTTCCAGGGTGTGAACGCAGTGAATGATATCACCACTTTGGGACGTGGCGGTTCCGATACCACAGCGGTTGCTTTAGCAGCAGCACTTCGTGCAGATGTTTGTGAAATTTACACCGATGTGGATGGGGTTTATACTTGTGACCCCAGAATTGTGCCGGATGCAAGAAAGTTAAGCGATATTTCCTATGACGAAATGTTGGAATTGGCATCTTTGGGTGCTAACGTTTTGCACAATCGTTCTGTGGAAATGGCAAAAAAATATCATGTAGATTTAGAAGTAAAATCCAGCTTCCAGAAAGTGGCTGGAACCAAAGTTAAGGAGGCAGGAACCGTGGAAAAATTATTGATCAGAGGCGTAGCAAGAGATAACGACGTAGCAAGAATTGCAGTAATCGGAGTAGATGATACCCCGGGTAAAGCATATAAAATTTTCGCATTGTTGGCAAAGAAAAACATCAACGTAGACGTTATTTTACAGTCTATCGGCAGAGATAACAGCAAAGACATTTCGTTCACCGTATCCAGAAGTCAGGTGGAAGAAGCAATGAAAATTTTAAATGAAAATGCAGAAGCTTTAGGAGTAAGCAACGTTTCTTACGACGAAAAAATTTCCAAAGTTTCCATCGTTGGTTCCGGTATGCTTTCTAACCCCGGAGTTGCAGCAACCATGTTTGAAGCACTGTATGATGCAAACATCAACATTCGTATGATTTCTACTTCTGAAATCAAAGTTTCTGTTTTAATTGACGAAGATATGGCAGAAAAAGCTGTTCAGGCAATTCACCAGAAATTCTTTAAAGACTAAGAAGAATACAGAAAAATCCATCCGTAAGTTTGCGGATGGATTTTTTTTATCTAAAAACTATATAATTGTAGTCAGTGTGGCTATTAAAAAACAAAACAGAACGCCAATCACCGTAGGAATTATGGCGGCAAGAGCAGTCCATTTTAAGCTTCCGGTTTCTTTTTTGATACTTAAAAGAGTTGTGGAGCAAGGCCAGTGAAACATAGCAAAAACAGCAGTACACAGGGCTGTGGTTTGGTCCCATCCGTTTTGAATTAACATAAGCTTTAAATTGGACAAGTTTTGTATCTCTAACAGGTTTCCGCCGGCAAGATATGCCATCATAATAATGGGTAACACAATTTCGTTGGCAGGAATCGCTAAAAGAAATCCTACCAAAATGACACCGTCCATCCCCAACGCATGGCCTAAAGGGTCAAACCAATTACAAAGGTGGCTCAGTATGGACTGATTTCCGGCGGTTACATTGGCACATAGCCAAATCAGAAGTCCGAAGGGAGCGGCAATCAATATTGCTCTGCCGAGAACAAATAAGGTTCTGTCCAATAAAGAACGAAGAAGAATTTTACCGATATTTGGTTTTCGGTAAGGCGGTAGTTCCAGAGTGAAAGAAGAAGGTTGCCCTCTGAGCAGAGTTTTGGATAAAATAAAGGATACGAAGAAGGTCATAAAAATTCCAATCAGTATGGCAACCACAAGATACAAAGTCCCCAGATAAGAGAAAGAAGGTGTTGTTGCCGTAAAAAACATGGTAATGAGAGCAATGAGAAGCGGAAACCGTCCATTACAGGGAACCAGACTGTTGGTTAAAATAGCAAGTAAACGTTCCCGTTTGGAGTCAATGATTCGTGTGCCAACAACACCTGCAGCATTGCAACCAAATCCCATACACATGATAACAGAAATTTAGGATGTTTTCTCAATGCAACCAATAAAACGATAGTATATTTTGATGCGTTGGTATTTTTGTTTAATTCCTTTGTTATTTTTATGGTAGTGTCCCTGTTCAATTTCGATGTGGTCAATCAGCTTATTCAGTAAGGGCTTGGATAATTCTTGTACTTGAGTAACTTCATCCAGTAAAGCAAAAAAATCATGGTAGGAAGCAGTTTTTGTATTATCAGTTTTGGTTTTAATTTCACCAAGAGAGCGTTCCAAAGAAGTATATTCTGCTTCATACTCAGAAGACAGACTTTTATAGATGGGTTCGATCATTTTTCCAAAAGTGAAATCTTCGTATGCTTTTTTCATCAGTAAGGTAACCTCTTGCATACGTTGTTCCCATTTTTTTTGTGAGTTGGTAAGCTTGTTTTCTGTTTCGGGTTTTGCTTGTCCGCTTTCTAAGGCAGATACAATCGCCTTTCGGTCTTCTTGAGACAACGAGAGCCAAAATCTGATTTCTTGCAGTACGGTATTGTATAACAACTCGCAATCAATGAAGTGATTACTACATTCCTTGGCGCCGTAGCATTTGTAGCCGCCGCAAGCCAGATTGTAAATACTCCCTTTTTTTCTTGAGGGAGCCGTCGTCATATTGCGACCGCAATCCGCACATTTTGCAATGCCCGAAAAAATGTTGGAAAAACCTTTGGTGGGTTGATTTTTTCTTGCCACAGTCCGATGGCGTACTACCTCATACATAGTTTCGGATATTAGCGGTTCATGTGTGTTTTTTACTTCAATCCATTCATCTGCATGATTGTTGCGAATATCTTTACTCTTAAAGGATACTTTTGTGGTTTTTCCTTGCTGTGTGTGTCCTAAATAGACACGGTTTTTTAACAGTTTACAAATTGCGGATGACGTCCATTCTTTTCGCTTACTGTAGTTTTCAATTTCTAAATAAGGTCTTGATAAACAACGATATACAGCCGGAGTTGCAATTTTGTTTTCATTCAGATAGTTGGCAATTTCTTTTGGAGAGTTGCCGTCATATGCCATCTGAAAAATTTTCTGTACAATGGGAGATACCTGGTGATCAACGACTAAATGATTTTTGTTCCCGTTTTCGATATCCTTTTGATATCCGTATGGAGCAAAGCTTCCGATATATTCCCCTTGTTCCATTTTGACACGGAACGAAGTTCGAATTTTGTTGCTGATATCTCTGGCGTACATTTCATTCATCAAAAGCATAAAGGGGGCTGTCATTACATTGCCGTTTGATAAATTTAGTGTGTCATATCCTTCAATCACCGCTATGTATCGCACTCCGCGACTGGGGAAATACTCGTCCAATAAGTCTGAAGTTTTTGCACTGTTTCGTCCTAATCTGGATAAGTCCTTTGTGATAACACAATTGATAATGCCTTTTTCAATATCCCCAATCATTCTTTGAAAATCCGGTCTGTCATAATTGGTTCCTGAGTATCCGTCGTCTACATACTCCCCCATAACGATGATGTTATGTGCTTTTGCAAACTCTTGTAAGATGTTTCTTTGTGTGGAGATACTGGAGCTTTCACCACTGTTTTCATCGTCTTTGGATAATCTTAAATACAGCCCGGCTTTATAAATTAACTGTTGTGTTTTCATTTGTTCCACCTCCCTAAAAGTCCACAACAGTTGTATTGCTGTGACTAGTATAACATTTTTTTTTGCGGATTATAAAGAGGGAAGCTTTGTTGTTGTTCCTCTATGTAATTTTTTAACAGTTCCTGTATGGATATATGGTTGATAAATTGTCTTTCTACCAATACAATATTATTTTCATATTGATATTGTATGGTGTGGGAAGCATTTTTTTTGTCCATAATGGTCACCTCATCGCCATTATATGAACAAAACTCATTTTTCATGTTTGTATACTGTGCGTGATTTGGACTTTTAACGTTGTTTTGATACCAATGAGAATGATTGCTTTGGAGAAAATAAGCTTTTTATACCGATCATTTTGCATCCTTGTGGTGATTCATTATAATTTTAGTAAAAATTCAATCAATCTTTTTGTGAAACATCACCTAAAAATTGTGCTTATTTAACTAAAAAATATGTATTTTTTTTAAAAATAAAAAATGTTACAATTACGATGTATAGAATTAAACACATTTATGTGAACGTAAAAGGAGACATCAAAGATGAAAAGATTCGTGTCGTTATTTTTGGTATTTTGTATATGCCTTAGTTTTTCACTCACGGCTTTTGCAGAAAGTAAAGGCGATGTTGTCGATGCAATGGCATACCAATATGCCGAAAATCTTTTATCTGATTTGGGAATATATGAAGGAGTAGAGGCGTATACGGCAGCTGACGGTTTTGTGAAACGAAATGTATTTGCCATTTTGATTGCAAGACTGATGAATTTATCTGCAGTGACCGAAGGCACTTATTTTGGTTTGTTAGACCTTAAATCAGATGATTTCGCTGCCAATGAGATTTCAACGCTGATGCGAATGGGGATTTTTGATGTTCCTTCCGACGGATATTTTAATCCTGATAAATTTATTACATATAAAGAAGCGGCTAAAGCGTTGGTGCAGGTGTTGGGATACGATGTTGCAGTAACAAACAAAACCTACGATGGCTATTTCGCACAGGCACAGAGACTTGGGATTATGAAAAATGTGTCGGTAGCCAAGGACGAGCGTCTTCAGGTAAAACAGTTGACTATGATGTTGTATAACGTGTTATTCATTGATTCTATGGGTTCTGTGTTTACTGCCACAAGTCAGGAGTTTTCCATTGCAAAAGGACATACCATATTGTCTGATACCTTCAATTTAGCAAAAATTGAAGGTGTAGTAACGGCCAATAGTATTACAAACCTGAGTTTTGAATCAGAGTTGCCTGTTGGTAAAGTTATGATTGGTGGAGTTGTCTATAATGCGGGGCAGACTGATGCTGAAAATTTGCTGGGATATAAAGTTCGTGCATACTATGATGTTGATACTGAAACGTTAATTTCTGTTAGCTTCGGTGTGCATACCACTGAATTGAAACTGAGTGTGGAAGGGTTAACCTATGATTCTCTGGAGTATATTTATGAAGTGAATGACAAGCAAGTAAACGTTGAAATATCCTCACAAGCAGACATTATCTATAACCATGAAGCGATGGTATTCGATGCTGATTTTATGGTTCCCGATGAAGGGGAAATTCTTCTTTTAGACCATAACGCAGATAAAACGTATGACACCGTAATTATTACATCTTCTGTGATTCGGGTAGTTCAGGAATACAGCAATTCTCAAAGCACTCTTACCTTTAAGTATACCGGTGAGTACAATGCTCAGTATACAGGTGAAGACATCGGCAAACGCCTTGATTATGATATTGATTTTTCTGCATTTGAGGATAGAAAGGTTCACGTATTCAAAGCAGACGGAACTCCCGGTAAACTCACTTCCCTGGCAGAATGGTCGGTTGTGGATGTCAGAGAAAGTCTGAGTGGTAATTATATCGAAGTTTATTTATTAAATGATAAAGTAACCGGCAGTGTAGAAGAAATGGAAACCGATGAAGATGGAGAAATTCTTCTCACAATCGACGGAAAAAAATATCAGATTTCTCATTATTATCCGAATGTGGGAATGAATGAGATTCTTTTGGGAACAAGTGGTATCTTTTATCTGGATAGCTACGGTAAAATTGCGGGAGTGAATTTTCAGGAAAATCTTTGGTATTTTGGTTATCTGATGCAACCTGCATTCCTTAACACAAAAGGGTTTACCAATGCTTATATGTTTAGAATTTTTTCAGAAGAGGGTAATGGCTCTGTGAAAGAATTGTCCGCTGCAAAAAAACTGAATATTGATAATACCGTATGTTCTGCCAACGGACAAACCGGTTCCGGCGTGGATATTGTTTTTAACAAGTTAATGAATGAACAGCTGATCCGCTACAAAGTGAATACGGAAGGAAAACTGACTCATATTGACACCGTAGACACTGCAGCAGACGAATTTGGACTCCGAGTTGATGCAGCAAGTGCCAACAGAAAATATAGAAACAATCATTTTGCGGGGGACATCAATGTAGATAATTCAACCAAAGTGTTTGTTCTGCCTTATGTTGACAGTACCAATCCTTCCAACAGTGATGATCCTACCGATGGGGCGGTATATCAATGTACCGGTGCGGCATCCCTGGTTGCTGACCGTTATTATGTGGTAACATCGTATATCACAGATCCGGAGTCATTGATTTCTGATGTCGTTATTTACAGAAGAACGAAAGCAGTGAGTGCTTTGGGTGCAGTTATGATCGGGAATATTACCACTGTCTATGATTCTCAACGGGAAGAAGTGTTGGAGCAAATTATCTGTTATGCCGGTGCAACCACCTACACTTATCTGGCTACTCCCGGATATTGTGCGGCAAACGATATCGTAAAAGGAGACTTGGTTTCTTTTGCGATTGCTCCTGATGGTTTGGTAGAATCTGTTCTGAAGGTTTATGATATGGGTAACCACACTGTGCTTTCCGGAGGCGGAGGTTTTTCCGGTGCATCCGAGGTATTGGTGATGAACGGTTATGCTTATAACAAGCAGAGCGGTGTGCTACAGGTATCCGCTTCCGGTAACTCTTTGACATCGGCAAAGAAAATTCCGGTAGGTTCTACCGCTGTTGTTGTATACGACAGCAATTCTTCCAATCCGATTTCTGTGGGAACCTTAAAAGATGTTGAGGATTACAAGCATTACGCAAATTCTGACAGAGTGGTTCTGGTTATGAATTACATGCTGTTAAAATCTATATTCGTATATAAATAAGCGTCGCAAGGAGGAGAAAAAGTGATAACCTCAAAAGCAAAATCTGAAAAAATAAAAACAAAAAAGAAATTTTCCTGGGAAAATTTTGAGTTATACGGCATGATCGCTCCCGCTACCATCTATTTCATTATATTTGCCTATTTACCGATGGTGGGGCTTGTTATCGCATTTAAAAATTATAATTACACAGACGGGATTTTCTTTAGTCCCTGGAGCGGATTCGACAATTTTAAATTTTTGTTTGAATCCGGTAAAGCGTGGTTGTTGGCGAAAAACACGATACTGTACAATTTGGCATTTTTGGTAACAACAGTGATTGCGGAAGTGATATTGGCTGTGTTTCTTTCTGAAATTGTCGGTAAAAAGTTGAAAAAGTTCTGTCAGTCAGTTATGATTTTGCCTAACTTTATTTCGTGGGTAGTAGTCGGAGTTTTTGTGTATAATTTCTTAAACTTTGAAAGCGGTGTGTTTAACAGATTGCTTATCAATCTGGGAAAAGAGCCCATTCACTTTTATGCTGAAGCAGGTGCGTGGAAATATATTTTGGTATTGGTAAATGTATGGAAGGGAGCCGGTTACGGAAGCATCATTTATCTTGCAACCATCACCGGTATTGATACAACTATCTACGAAGCGGCTGAAATCGACGGTGCCAATGTGTGGCAAAGAATCCGCCATATTACGTTGCCGTTGATGACTCCCACGATTATCACGATGTCTTTATTGTCTGTGGGCAGATTGTTACGTGGTAACTTTGATTTGTTCTATCAGTTAATCGGAAACAACGGTATGTTGTATGAATCCACCGATATTATCGATACCTACATTTTCCGTTCGCTGCTTTCCAGTCCCAATATCGGGATGTCGTCAGCAGTTGGATTCTTGCAGTCGGTATTATGTTTTGCTGTAATAGTTCTGGTAAACAGAGCTGTTAAGGCATATGAAAAAGATTACGCACTGTTCTAAGGAGGCATTACGATGAAAAAACTAAATATCAAATCGGTTCGTGGAGATGCCTTATCTTTGAACATTATCGGATATATTATTGTTGTTGCATTTTCTGCGATTTGCTTATATCCGTTTTTACTCTTGGTAATGGGGTCCTTCACTGCGGAAGGTGAAATTTACAGAAGCGGATTTTCTCTGTTTCCGAAAGAATATTCTTTGGACGCCTATAAAATGCTTTTGAAAAAACCTGACCAGATTTTAAATGCCTATGGCGTTACCATTTTGATTACCGCTTGCGGTACTGCATTAGGATTGTTTTTTACAGCGATGACTGCTTTTGTTTTAAGCAGAAAAAGTTTTAAACACGCCAACAAATTTTCATTCTTCTTCTATTTTACAACATTGTTTTCCGGCGGTTTGATTCCGTATTACATCGTTGTTGTAAGATATCTGCAGATGAAAAACACCATTTGGGTGCTGATTATTCCCGGGATGTTGCAGGTGTTCAATATTTTGATTATGCGAAATTTCTGTAAATCAATTCCGGATGCCTTATATGAATCTGCAAGAATTGACGGTGCATCCAATATGAAAATTTTTGTGAAAATTTTCCTTCCCCTGATGGGTCCGTCCCTTGCGACAATCGGTTTATTTATCGCATTGCAATACTGGAACAACTGGGCAAATGCAATGCTTTATATTGACCGTCAGGAACTCTATCCTTTGCAATATGTATTGTATCGAATGACCACCAATGCAGCATACGCTTCAACGATGGCGTCGGGAGCACCTACTGATATGCAGGAAATGCCGAAGGAAACCGTAAAACTTGCCATGACGGTATTATCAATCGGACCTGTGGTTTTATTCTATCCTTTTGTACAGAAATATTTTGTAACCGGTATCACGGTTGGTTCTGTCAAAGGTTAATCATTGTAAAAAATAATTTAATATAAAAAAAAGGAGTGATTCCAAAATGAAAAGAAAAATTTTAGGTATCATTGCAATGCTTCTGGCAATGGCTTTTGTACTGTGTTCTTGCGGACCTGCAACAACCGGATCGAATGATGGTTCCACCGATGAATTTGTGAAATTGGTGATGTACCTGATTGGGGACGAACCTGAAGATTACGACGAAGTGTTAACACAGGTAAACACAATGCTCAAAGAAGACATTAATGCAGAATTGGAAGTAAGATGGATGGCGTGGGGTGAGTGGTCTCAGAAATATCCGATGCTGTTATCTTCCGGTGAACCCTTTGACCTGATTTACACCGTAGGTTACATGGGTTTCCAGAATTATGTACAGAGCAAAGGGTTTAAAGACATTACCGAGCTGTTCCCCAAATATGCTCCCAAAACCTATGAAGCGTTGTCGAAAGAAAACTTAGAAAAAGTATCTTATGACGGCAAAATTTACGCAGTACCTGCAAATTATCTGGAAGTGAATCCCAATGGTTATGTGGTAAGAGGCGATTTAAGAGAAAAATACAATCTGCCAAAAGTGGATTCCTTAGATACCTTCTTTATGTATCTGGATGCAGTAAAACAAAATGAAACCATTATGCCGTTTAATGCTGCTGTAACTGATGCTATCGATAACTTCGGGTGGTCAACCGCAGGCGGCTATGCATACTGGGATTATACCACCGATAATTACGATGACCTGTTCATTCTCTACGATCGTCCCGAATATCTGGACTTCTTAAAGAAAATGAGAGAAGGCTACGAAAAAGGATACTGGTCAAAAGACGTTATTATGAATAAACTGGCATCCAAAGATGCATTTATCAATGGTGCAAGTGCTGCAACTGTCAGCAATATGAAAAACTTTGCTGATTTATATGCTACTGTTAACCAAGACCATCCCGAATGGAAGGTAGAATGGGCTCCCATTGAGTACGGTAAAAATTATCCCACCTTACTTTCTTCCAACGGTGCAGGTGTAGCTGTAAGTAATTCTTCCAAAAATCCTGACAGAGCGCTGATGTTGTTAGAATTACTCAATCAGGATGAAAGATATTTCAATCTGACCACTTACGGTATTGAAGGTAAAAACTATGTGGTGAATGCAGACGGTAATCTGGAATTACCCGAAGGTGTTACCCCGGATTCCAATGGATTCCCCGCAGACGGTGCAGGTAACTACGGTTGGAGAAACAACGAATTCATGAAGAGCTTTGTAAGAGAGTGGAAAGATTACGATACTTTTGAAGCTGAAATTATGCAAAATACCAAATGGAATCCCTACAACGGATTTGCGGCAGATACCACTTCTGTTCAGAATCAGCTGGCTGCAATTTCCAGCGTCAGCGAACAGTATGCAAAACCTTTATACTGGGGTACCATTGATCCTGAAACCGGCTTAAAAGAAATGCGTGAAAAACTGACCGCTGCCGGACTGGATGAAGTGTTTGAAACCGTGAAAACTCAGGCAATCGAGTACTTAAATAACCGCACAGGAGACTAATTATGAAATTAAAAAAATACAGCGATCAGCCCATATTGTCTCCAAATCAGAACGATTGGGAAGACTTAAGCGTATGTAATCCGGGTGTGTGGTATGAAGATGGCACATTTTATATGCTCTATCGTGCGGCAGGGAACGATAAGGATTATGTGATTCATTTCGGATTGGCAACCAGCACAGACGGGTTCCATTTTGAAAGAGTGTCCGACCAACCTGTGATGTCTCCTCGTGATACCGGATTTGACGAAGGGTGTATTGAAGACCCCAGAATCGTTAAATTCCACGACGAGTATTATATTACTTATGCATATAGACCCTTCCCCCCGGGACAGTATTGGCTCCCTGACCAGCCCTTTGAAAAACGTTATCCCGTTGCACCGGAAGCACCGCTGATGTTAAAAAATAACATTGCTTGCAGTGCTCTGGCAATGACCAAGGATTTCAGAAACTTCAAACGTCTGGGCAGAATTACCGATTCCAGACTGGATGACAGAGATGTTATCTTGTTCCCGGAAAAAATCAACGGTAAATTTGCAATGCTGCATAGACCCAAAGAGTGGATTGGCGAAAAATACGGTTGTGTGGACCCTGCAATGTGGATTACCTATTCCGATGATTTGTTGGAATGGGATGAAGAAAGCAAACTCTTTGCCAAAGACGAATATGATTGGGAAACCAAACTGGGCGGAAGCACACCTCCCTTAAGAACCGAGAAAGGTTGGCTGCTTTTATACCACGCGGTGGATGCCAACAAAACCTATAAGGTTGGTGCAATGCTTCTGGATTTGGAAAATCCCGAAAAAATTATTGCAAGAACCAAAGCACCTATTTTGGAGCCCGAGTACGATTTTGAAAAAATCGGTATCTATTCCAAAGGTGGCGGATGTGTGTTCCCCACAGGAAACTGTATTGTGGATGGCACGCTTTATGTCTACTACGGTGCTGCCGACAAACATATCGGCGTGGCAACTTGCGATGTGAACGAACTTCTGGATTTCTTGCTCAATGAGAATCCGTATAACGGCTAACACCGTTTCCATTATTCCTTGTAAAAAAATAATTATATAAAAAATATTAAAAAATCAGGAGGAAATTTAACATGAAAAAACTGTTAAGTTTAGCACTGGCAATTTTAATGTTGTCAGCAGGTATGACTGTTTTTGCGGCAGAACCGCACGATGCATACCTGGAAAGTTATTCCAGCATTGTAACTCAGCGCATTACAGAGGAAGACTTCAGCACCGATTTAGAAGGTTGGGCAAGAAGAGGTAACACCCCTACTTGGCAAAACGCAGCAGGTCCCGACGGTGAAACCGGATATATGAACGTGAACGCTTCCGGCGCACCTTCCATTCAGAAGACCTACAATTTCGGTGAAGGTAATGTGGGTAAATACTATCGCCTTACCTTTAAAATGAAATCTTCTGCAGTAACCGGAAACCTGTTCATCTATCACGATAAAGACAGATCCAACAGCTTTATCAAACCCCATATCAAAGGCACTGCCTGGTATGAATACAGCTTCTGTTTACAGGTTAAAAATCCCACTCAGTTATTTGTAATTTACACCGATACCGCAGTTCAGCTTGATATCGACGATTGGAAAATCGAAATGATTGAAGACGATATTTACAATCTGTCAGCAGGAACCTACAAAATTCCTTCTAAAGTATGGCAGAATTCCGATGATGCAGTAAGTGGTAAAGTTATCTCTGCATTATACACTGCGGATAACGAATTACTGGATGTGGATGTAAAACCCTTCACAACTTCCGGTACCCCCGGCACTTTTGCTGCTGTGGAAACTGAAATTGAAATTCCCGAAGATTTAGAAGAAGGCGCATACATCAAAAATATGCTGTGGGAAGACTACATTTCCATTATGCCTTATTGCGACAGCAACGAAATGTTTGACGGATTTGATTTCTTCAACGGCGGTTTTGAAATCAGAGCAAAAGACCCCGCTTACATCGCGGAAGGTTGGGGAAGAAGAAACACCGTTCCCGTAGAACTGACTACCGATTCTCATAGCGGTAAATACGCTGTAAAATTCCTCGGTACTTCCACCGGTATCATCAACGGTATGGGTGCAAGAAACGCCTTTGGTTCTGCTCTGCCTGCATCTCAGGGGGCAAAGCTTAAATTCTGGGCAAAAACCGTAGGAACCAACCAGTATCCCAAATTATCTTTATACTTAACTACCACCGGTAACAATATGATTGGTACCTCTGCTACCATCGGCACCGAATGGGCAGAATATACCATCAATATTCCCAGCAACTACGCGACAGGTGCAACCGTAAATGACCTGTTCTTATATCCTGCAGGCGATGGTAACAATGCGAATACCACTTACTATGTGGATGATATCACCATTGTACCGTTAGGATAAATCATTAAATTCTTTGTGGAGGCGATGAAATGAAAAAAATTATTAGTTTAATATTGGCTTTGATATGCCTGACTACCGGCATCGTATCGGCAAATTTTAATTTGTCGGTTGACGAGGTAAAAGTTGATTTGGCAAATCAGCCATTTCTGGTAAACGATACGGTTATGTTGCCTCTGAGAGAAGTAATGGAAAAATTCTTTTACGATGTACATTGGAATGGTCAGAACAATAGCGTTGATATGATCAGAGAAAATACTGTGGCAAGAGTTCAGGTTAATTCCGACATTTTAATAATCAACAATGAAACTTATATTATGCCACAGAAAACTGTTTGTCTGAGTGGAACCACCTATTTTCCGTTGTATGCTCTGCAGAAACTGATTACTGCAGAAACAGAGTGGAATTATGATGATCAAGTGTTAAGTATTGCATTGAACGAGCGTTATAAAAATGCATTCAGCTTTGGCGATGATTCTGCCGGCGAAGTTGTGCAACTGGTGTCTTTGATTCCCAACTCAGAGTTTGAAGATGGGGTATCACCATGGACTGCAAGATATACGGATACCACACTGATTTTTGAGAAAGATACTGTTCGTACCGGAGAGGGTGCAATGGCATTTTCCGGTATGGCAGGTAAGGCATCCGGTATCAACACCTCTGTGAAAGATATTTTAGCAGAACAGGGAGAAGGGCAGTATGTGTTAAGCTTCTGGGCGAAAACCAACACAGGTGCTGTCACAATGTCTGTATACCCTGCTAAAATCAACGATCAGAACAACGTTCCGTTCAGGGATGTTACGGTTGGAAGTGAATGGAAACAGTACGAGGTAAAGGTAAATCTTACCTGGGGCGATTTGATTTCCGCACCGATGATTTTCTTTATTGATACCGGAAAACACAGCGGCGAAACCATTTATATTGACGATTTATTGTTTGTAAAAGAATAGTATAACTTTGGTGCCTGCCTTTTTGCAGGCAGGCACCAAATCCATTTTACGGAGGGGTTAATTATGAAAAGAATTTTGATAGCAACTATGATTTTAATAGGGCTTCTGGCATCTACTCAAGCGCATGCGGCACCTATTTGTGAATACTTTGATGATATCGGATATGTATACATTTCCGGAAGTGCAGGTAGTGGTTATGCCAATAAGACCATGAATTTTATGTTGAAGGAAAATGGTAATGACTCTCCGGACGATGACTCCATACTTTATATCGGAGACTTTAAAACCGATGAAAACGGTAACTATGTATATAAATTTAAAATCAATTTAGCGGGAGAAGCTCAGGATTATTACATTCACAGCAGAATTTACGGACAACAAGACGAACAGACTCCCTTGGTACAGGGGGAATGGCTGACGGCAGGAACTCCTGTGTATGACAGAATTAACAATGAAATTCATATCTCAGGTTCTTATAAGTACGAAAGCGACGACAAAGATTTAACAATTAAAATTAAAAGAGGAACTCTTTTGGAAATCACAGACTGGGATGCTGATATTTTGTATCAGGCTTTTGTTCCCGTCAACGAAGACAATGGATTATTTAGCATTGGCATTAATTTAATCGAACATAATTTAACTCCCGGTTTTTACAGTCTGAAACTTTATGATGACATATCCGGTTGTGAGTTTATGGCGGAATTTGAAATTTATGATGTTGCTTCTGTATTGGATAACATCAACACATACATTGAAAATCAGGATGCTTCCGGACTTTTAAACTATATTAACGGCAAAACAGACATTTTGGGAATTGACACATGGCAAATTACATCAGGAGTTGGTATGGATGATTTAACTGCTGATGTTTATACGCTTCTTATTAACAACGACGACAACATTGCCGATATTGGAGAATTGCAGTTAGAAATCAAACGGGCATATGCAACCGATTGTTTGAATCAGCTTTCCTCAAACGATTATGAGGCTGCAAAAAATATTTTGTTTACTGCCTTTGATGACATTTTTGATATTGAGCAATTTTCATATTATACACAGTACGAAGAATTAGCGGCACAAGGCAAAGAAGAAGACCTTTTAGACGCATTACTGGAAAAAGAAGGCGGTTTGACTTCTTTTTCCGATGCACAGAATACCTTAAGTAATGTTACCTTAATAACAGCAATCAACGAAACCGAATTTTGGAATCAGATTCAGGATATCGTATCAGAAAATGAATTGTATTTCACGTTGGAAAACATTCCGGCACAGACCTGGAAAGATGTTTGGGATTTCCTGCCTTTTGATGATATTTCTACTTTTGAAGAAAAATGTAACGAATTAAAAGAAATTCCTGCTCCTGTAGTGACTCCGAGACCTTCCGGTTCCGTCTCTTCCGGCGGTGGAGGAGGTGGCGGTGGCGTTAGCCCGGTGGTTGGCAGACCGACAACTGTTACCGACGAAAAAGCACCTGAAAATTTTGCAACACAGGAAAATCCTGCGGTAAGCAATACGGATAACAACAAAACGTTCATTGACGTTCCTGACAATCATTGGGCAAGCAATGCAATTACTTACTTATCCCAAAAAGGAATTGTGAATGGATTTGGAGATAACTCCTTCTTACCCGATAAAACTTTGACAAGAGAAGAACTGATTAAGATGCTGGTGGTTGCAACCGGTAATACACCTGCTGTGGCAGAGAATTCCTTTCGTGACGTAGATGTTACCCAGTGGTATGCAGGTTATATTACAACAGCAAAAGCACTTGGTATCACCAATGGTAAAGGTGACGGAAATTTTGGTGTTGGTGAACCTCTCACCAGAGAAGATGCGGCTGTGCTTTGTTACAGAGCACTGGGACAGCAGACAGATGCAACTGCAAACGAGTTAGCCTTTACCGATAATGAAATGATATCCGATTATGCCAAGGAAGCTGTGGCAAAAATGGTGAATCTTGGTATTATCAATGGAAAAGGTGACGGCACTTTTGCTCCTAAAGATTATTGCACCAGAGCCGAAATTGCTAAGATTCTTTATGGTGTTTTAAAAGGAGATTCCAAGTAAACAACAGAAAATAATGTTGCTGTAAGCATTTCTGATGATGCTTCGGTGACGGATTGGAGATTATTATGCGGAGAATAACAGCATTATTACTTTGTTTAATTTTGACACTGTGCACCCCGAGCTTTTTTGCATCAGCCGCTTCCTCGGAAACGATTACTGTTTCTCTCTCGGAAAGTGATGCAATCATCAGTGGGAATCCTGGGAAAGGGTGGGTAAGATATTCTGTTTTGCCTAACGGCTTGTCCGATGAAGTGATGGAGCTGGTATCGACAGGATATGCCCGTTTTTCCTGGTATGAAATTGAACCCAATGAAGGCGAATACAACTGGTTTTTAATTGATTCTGCCTTGCAGTCATGGGCAGCATACGGCAAGAAATTTGCATTTGGTATTATGAGTGCAAACACTGCAACTACCGAAGAATATGTAACTCCCAAATGGGTGTTTGATGCAGGGGCTAAACATACCAGAATGACCAGTAGTGATTCGGCAGACGGTATGACTTCTGCAAGCGGTCAGTATATTCCGGTATGGGATGATCCGATTTATTTAGAAAAAGTTTCTAACTTAGCAAAAGCAATCGCAGATCGTTATGATGGTGACGGCAGAATTGCATTTATTGATATCCGTTCTTACGGAAACTATGGCGAAACTCACTTATTGCGATTGGAAAGTTCCGGTTCTAAAGCTTTAGATTTAGAAGGCGAAAAGAAACACATTGATGCGTATGCAGACCATTTCACCAAAACAAAACTGATTTATCCCACTGCCAACAAATCTACGCACAGAGACATCACTGCTTATGCAGTAGAACGAGGTGTAGGATTACGATATGACGGTATTATGCAGGATTCTACTAATGGCGTTTTATTAAAACCTGCAAAAGATAAAAATACTGCTATCTTTGAATTTGCATTGCCTTATGCAAATCTGAAGGGAAATACTGCAGGCGGTAACCGGTCCTGGAATGTTAACGAATATGTTTCTGCATTCAACAGAGCGTTACCCAGTTATATGGACTTAGGTCAGTATAATGAAGACAGCGAATTGTTTTATAAAGACAACAAAAAACTGGTTACTTCTATGACCAACACAATGGGTTACCATTTTGTGTTAAAACAGTTTGAAATGGATTCTTCCTTCTTGCTTGGCGATAGTGTTACGATTTCTTTTGACGTAGAAAATAAAGGTGTTACCAAGTTATTTGAACCAGGTTATGCAGCGGTAGCTGTATTGGATGCCAACAATAACATAGTAGATAAGGTATGGTTGGAAAACGTGAATTTTTCCAATGCAAAAGCCGGAGAAATCACAACCTTTACCTCGAAAGCTTCCTTAAACAACGTGCCGGATGGTGCCTATAAACTGGCATTTGGTTTGTTCTGGGACGAAAATGCAACACAACCCGATTATCAGTTTGCAAATTTTGGTCTGTCCAATACAAACTGGTATCAGATTGCAACCGTAACCAAAAATGGCAACCAATTCAAATTGGAAGACCCCTATGCATATGTAAACGGAAAATCTTTTGCAAGAGAAATTTATAATGGAAAAGCATATTTACCCGTCAGAAGCTGCTTTGAAGCAATCGGCGGTCAGGTTGGATGGAGTGCGGAAGCCGGTGTTACCGTCAATCTGGAAGGAATCGTTTTGTCAATGAAAGATTCCGGCGTTTATGTAAACGGTTCTGCTGATTCTGTGGGAAGTTTTTATATCAATTCACAAGGTGTTTCCTATATTGCTATGGATGCTTTCCACAATATGAACGATTTTGTTTACCATATTGATGAAAAAACCGGTAGTCATAGTATCAATACTGCAAAATACGAATACACAAGCAAATTAGAGAACAGTGCAATTTTAAATGACGGTGACTTTGAAGCATACAGTAATGCGTGGTCGTTTAATGACTCTCATTTTTCTTATTCTGATGAAAAAGCATTCTCCGGTAAAACTTCATTGAAAGTTACAAATCGTGAGGCGGATGTTTCAGCGTTTCAGTCCTTTACTGTTTTAGCAGGAAAAGAATATGAAATCAGATTTGCTGTGAATGATTCTGCAGCGGTTTCATATGCGATTACTGATGGTACAGAAGCTATTTTATATAGTGGCACTGTGCCGCAGGGAAAAGGTGAATGGAAAGAATATTCATTCAAATTCGGATATACCTACAGCGCATTGGATGGTTCGGATATTCCTACCAAAATCATCTTTACCTCCGGGCAGGATGATTCTCAGGCGGCTTACATTGACGCTGTTTCCTTAAAAACATTAGGCGATATTTCGGATAATGAAAACGGTCTCTTTGGAGATAACGGTATTGAAACTAACCGAACCAAATGGCAGGGAAGAAACGGTGCTGCTTTCTTAAGAAGCTCCGAAAATCCCCATGAAGGAAATCTTTGTGGTGTGATTACCAACCGAAACGGTACCTGGTATGGCGGTATGATTGATATTTATGATGCCCTGCAGGAAAACGGTCCCGGAACTTACAAATTTGAAGGTTGGTTTAGAACCGCTCCCGGCGCAGGTGAAATGGGTATCACTGTTTATTCTTTCAAATTAAACAACGCTATTGATATCACCAAAGTATTTAAAATCAATGAAGAATGGACTTATGTGACCTTTGAATCTGAAATCACTCAGGCGCAGTACGACAGTTTGTATTCTGCGTATACATTGATTATGGGAGACCCTGGAGACAACAATATTACCAAGGATATCTATTTTGACGATATTTATATGACGAAAATAAATGATTAAGAGGTAGAAAATGAAAATTAAAAGATTTTTATCTTTGTTATTTTGTTTCATCATTGTGTGGACTTCGTTTTCGGTATGTTCTGCAACAGATGATGCCATTTCACAAGCTATGTATAACGAGGATACACAGAGTGTGTCTTTATACATCGACGGATTGGATGCATACATTGGAAAAGAAGCATCATTGGCGATGTTTGATTCCAAAAATCCTATCATACCGGTTTACTTTGCACAGCCTAAGGTGAACGAGTATGGTGCATTGGATTATACCTTCGTTTTTCGTATGCCAAAAGGTAGATTTTGCGATGAATATACCATTACCGTAAATGTTGCAAATCAGAAAATGTTGACACTTACACCTAAGTCAATTTATGACAGAAAATGTCAGGTATATATTGAAAACCTGCAGTACTCTGTCGGTGAAGGAGAGAAAGCTCCGTTAAACGAAGAAACAATTTCCCAATTATACAAACGGAATGTCAATATTTCCTTTGATATTACCGGCAAAGGTGCCGCATCTTTGGATACAGTTATCCTTGCGGCGGTGAAAGTGCAAGATGTGTTAGATTCTTTGACACCTGTATACAATGGTAGTATTGACTTTGATCAGACAATTCCGTTAAATTTCGATGTTTCTTTCCCTGAAAACGGGAAGTTGGAAATTTATATTCTGGATTCTATGAACAATTTAAAACCGTTGAGAGATAACTTGTTTTCTGTGGAACAATCGAAAGAAATTGGATTATCTCTTGCGGTATCCGATGAACCCATTTACACTAATCCCGGAAAAGGATATTTAAGATATGCAGTATCCGGAACACAGTCCGAAGAAGTTTTAACCTATGCTTCTGCAGGATATGCAAGATTTCATTGGGCAGAAATTGAGCCTTCTGAAGGCGTGTATAATTGGAAACCCATTGACGATGCGATTACCTATTGGAAATCTCAAGGTAAAGGTTTTGCTTTTGGTGTAATTAATGCCAATACCGCAAGTGCAACAGCTTATGTAACTCCCAAATGGGTATTTGATGCAGGTGCGCAGTTTACCCAGACCACTTTATCCGGCGGAACTGTACAGTATACTCCGGTATGGAATGATACAATTTTCTTGCAGAAAGTTACCAATTTCGTGAATGCTTTGGCAAAACGATACGATGGTAATCAATCCGTGGAATTTATCGATGTTCGTTCCTATGGTAATTACGGCGAAATGCATGTGGGGAACTTGAATTCCACCGCACTTTCTTTCGATGACAGAAAAGTGCATATTGATATTTACGCAGATGCTTTTGAAAAAACCAGTTTACTGATGAATGTCAATAAATCTGCGGATGCAGGACTGATTGCAAAATATGCGGTATCCAGAGGAGTAGGTCTTAGAAATGACGGTATCGGAAGCAATGTTGCTATGGCAGGGTTGACTTTAGATGCAAAATATAACGCACCGGTGGCATTGGAATTTGCAACCGGATACGCCACCTTGAAAAGCAATGCAGAAAATATTTCGTCCGACAATGCGGATCGTGCATGGAAAGAAAGAAGCTATCTTCAGGGATTTGAACTTTCTGCTGCAAATTATATGGATTTGGGACAGTATGGATCGGATTCTGACTTGTTCATTGCCGATCAGGAAACTGTGATTCAGGATATCGCAGACAGAATGGGGTATAAATTTGCTCTTCGTGATATGAAAGTTTCCACCGATGTGAAAAGTGGTGCTTCTTGTAAGGTGATTACCACTTGGGAAAATTTCGGCGTTGGTTATTTGTACAGAGATTGCTATATTGCTTTGGCTGTTTTGGATGAAAACGGTGACGAAGTGAACAGAATCTGGTTAGAGAATACCAATGCAAACAGTTTTGCACCAAACAGCGTGACCGAATGTAGCGACACCTTTAAAATGTGGAATTTAGGCAATGGGGAATACACTCTGGCGATTGGTTTGTTCCTGGATAAGTCAAACGAATCACCCGACTATCAGATTGCCAATGTGAACCGATTGGAAAATGGTTGGTATCCTGTGGCAAATCTTGTAAGTCAAAAGGGAATCAATGGCGTATTGCCATTAGACGGAGTTTCTGAAGAAATTGATGAAATTCCTTCTTATGAAGCTGCTGAACAGTATATTCCCGATGGAGAACTGATTGGGGATTACCAGATTACTCCCGAAACATTTATCTGGACCGGTAAGAATGGTGCTGATGTGACAGTGTCAACTTCTAATCCGTATAGCGGAAGCTATTCCGGTCGAATCTACAATCGAAAAGGGGCATTATACGGTGCGCAGATTGATATTACCGAGCGTTTGGCTGCAAACGGCCCCGGAACTTATAAAATGACAGGAAAATTCCGTGGTAGAAACGGCGTTGGACTTGGTATCTATCTTGGATATATGAATGCCGGAGCAACTACCAAAACGATTGCTTTTGATTATGCAGGAAATTCCTGGACTGAGATTTCGAAGGAGTTCACTGTCAGTGCTTCCGACATCAATAGTATGGCTCAGGCATCCTTGATGATTGTGGGACGAGACGGCGTTCTTTATTCAGGCGATACGACGAAAGATATTTATTTTGATGATGTGAAAATTACAAAAATAAACTAAGTGGGTGAATATGATGAAAGATGCAACAAGAATTTTAAAACGATATGAAAATAATCCTATTTTGCACGTAAAAGATTATCCCGGCATTGCACAGCTTTATAATCCTTCTGTTGTGAAGTATAAAGACGAATACATTATGCTGGTATCCGTTGTGGAACACGCAGCAACACAAGGTTACGGTAGAGATGTTGGACAAACAAGAATTGCAAGAAGTAAAGACGGAATCAATTTTACACTCAGCGATAAAGACTTTATTTATGCACCGAAGGATTTATACGGTGCAGAGCTTTATCATCATTTTATTGATAATCGTATCACTCAGATTGGGGACACTTACTATATTATCACTCCCGTGATGGTGAAAGGATATCAGTCTCCCGTTGGAATGTTGGGGATGACAAAAGATTTTGAAACCTACACTCCCATTGATATTATCACAGCTCCCAAAAACAGAGGTGCCTCCTTGTTTCCGGAAAAAATCAATGGAAAATATTACAAGCTTGACAGACCGGGCGGAGGATATGACTCTTGTGATATCTGGATTTCAGCAAGTGAAGATTTAGTGCATTGGGGCGAATTCAAACCTGTGTTAGAGCCCGGTTACCGTTTTTGGAATGTGTCTAAAATCGGTCCCACTCCTCCGATTAAAACCAGTAAAGGTTGGCTGGATATTATGCACGGGGTATTCACTCCGTCCGGCGGAAGAACCTATTATCTTGGTGCGATTTTACTGGATTTGGAAGAACCCTGGAAAGTAATCGGCAAAACAAACAGTTATATTCTTGCTCCTGAAGAAGAATATGAAAAACACGGTAACTGTGATAATACTGTTTTTGCGTGTGGTGCACTTGCAGATGAAGAAAAGGACGAAATTACAGTATATTACGGTGCTTGTGATAATTATATTTGCATGGCTAAAGGTAGTTTGTCAGAGCTTGTTGAGGCGTGTATAAAACAAATATAATAGTCTGCCGAATTAAGCCATGGATTTTCTCCATGGCTTAATTTACCTTAAAATAAACATACCGGTAATTGTTGTGATTGCAGAATATTTGTTGTATAATTACAGTGTTTTAAAAAAGTCATTTGTCAAACCTTATTTTGCATAGTGTTATAATTGTGATAACAAAAACCGGTACGAAAGGAGACTACAATGATGAATATACTGATCGTTGATGATGAGGTTTCTATCAGAAAATCATTGAGTTATATGATTACCAATGAATTTGTGGGACAATGTCATATCTATACCGCACATAGTGCCCAACGAGCATTACAAATCGTGCGAAAAAATCGGATCGACTTACTCATCTCTGATATCTGTCTGGGAGATATGAACGGAATTGAATTAAGTAAGGAGATTTTAGAAATTCATCCGGAATGTAAAATTGTTTATGTAAGTGCATATGATGAAAAAGAATATTTAAAAGCAGCCATCAATATGAAAGTGTTGGGCTATATTGAAAAACCGATTGATAAAGATTTGATTTTGGGCATCATTCAGGAACAGATTATAGCTACCGAAAATAAAGCGAGCAAAATGGACTTGTATACCAATATTGCCAAAACGGAGCATTTGGTTGAATTTTTGCTTGATGAATATAAGAACGAAGAAGCGCAGGGATTATATCAAAACAGTCATTTGTATGATTGTGCATATTATGCTGTTGTT
Organism: Clostridia bacterium; assembly: GCA_045638525.1. Taxonomy (GTDB): domain Bacteria; phylum Bacillota; class Clostridia; order UMGS1840; family UMGS1840; genus SIG452. Next base: position 4,956 of record JAZUBQ010000004.1, on the reverse strand, counting down.
TGTTTTGCCGGAGAAGTAATTTTGGATGCTTTTGTAAGAAATCAATTCATCAGTAGTCTCGCATCCAAATTACACGATATGAGAATTAAGTATGAACTTCTGACCCGAAAAGAATTTGTTCTGATTGCCGGTGGACAAGAGAATTTTTTGACAGATTTGTTAAGAACAGCTATTTCAGATGTAATGGAGCAACTGGAAATCGGCGACCATATGATGGTCGGCATCGGAGCCCGTGCATCCGACTGGCGTGAAATTCCGGCTTCCTATCAGTCGGCAATCGCAGGATTAAACAAAGGATTTTTTGATGGATATCATATTTATTCCTCTGAGAAGGCAGACGCAAAATCCGAAGATATCAATGTGTTTGAAATCACCAATCATTTTATTGAATTGTTGGAAAAACAAAATGAGGATTCCTTGCTTGGCTATGTTCGCGAGGTTGCACGCAATATCAAGAAACAGGGGAACATCAGCAAACAAGCGGCAGTTCAGTTGATTGAAAGTATTTTATACCAGATTAATCTGTATTGTGGAAGGAATAATATTTTATTAAAACAGCCTTTGTATATTGATGTGAATCAGATTTTTTCGTTTGACCGTCTCATGGAGCAATTAGAAAATATGATCAGAATTTTCTGCAACGAAAAAAGTGTAGCGGATGATGTTGTTACAATGGCGAAAAAATTTATTATGGGAAACTACCGAAATGCGGATTTATCCGTAAAAGACATTGCAGATCACGTTCATCTGAATGTCAGCTATTTAAGCACCCATTTTAAAAAAGTGTGCGGCGTTACAATCAATGCCTATTTAACGGAATTCAGAATCGAAAGAGCCAAAGAGTATATTCGGTCCGGTAAATATAATGCTGACGAAATCGGGAGATTGGTTGGCTATGAAGACGGTAATTATTTTTACAGAATCTTCAAAAAACAAACCGGAATGACCACAAAAGAATATAGAAAGAGTGTAGGGAAATGAAACGATTAGTCTGGATTTCCAATAAATTTTCGTGGAAAGATAAATTGTTGATGCTTTATATCACAATTGTTGCGGTGATGATTTTAGTCAATATTATCGCAGTATCTTTTTGTGTGCGGATGTACTTTTCCAATCAGACTTCAGATCTGGCAAATCAGAATATCGCACAGACCCAGATTATATTAGACAGAGTTGTTTCGGACAATAAAAAAGCCTTTGACGAAGTGACCAGAGACACACGAATCATTGATTTGATTCAGTCGAGGGAAGATTTTGTTGGTCGTGATGATCAGGTGCTGTTACGCGGTTACACCGAGTACAAATATATGATGGGGCGTTTGAACGAAATTCAGGAAGCGTATAATATCGAGAATATCAAGATTTATATGCGAAGCGGTTATGTGTATGATGTGGAAAGCCGTTCGTCCTATCCTTGGGATCAGTTGATGTCATCCAAATGGATGGAGAAGTTGTCTAATGAGGGAATGAGTTCCGTGTTCCTGGATAATTCCTATTTTGGTGACGAAATGACAAAGGACAAGTCATTTCATCACATTCAGGTGATTCGTTCTTCTAAAAATTATCAGGAAATCATCGGTGTGATGCATATCTCCATTTCAGAAGAGTTTATTTATGATTTACTGCAAAACAGTAAGCTGTCGGAAAACAGTATCCTATATTTGGAAAACTCTCAAGGGGAAGTGGTTACACAGTTGGATGAACGGATTTCTTCCGACAATTACAAAACATTCCGTGTGGATGTTTCTCATTCGGACTTATCCTTGGTAAGCCAGGTATCCATTGACGATATGATGAAACCCTATTATACCATTGTTTTTATTACTTTGGGTATTTCATTGATACTGCTTCTGTTGGGAATTCTGGCATCTCGGACGATTACCAATTCCATCACAAACAAACTGGTGCGTCTGATTCGTCATATGGCGAAAATCAAAGACCGAAATTTTGAACCGATTCTCATTGACGGTGTTTATGACGACGTGGACCGAAGTATTGAAGGATACAATAATTTATTGCACGAGTTTGAAGAAATTTTAGAAGAACAAAAAAGAAATGCTGACAGAACCAAGCGTCTGGAACTTAAGATTTTAAGAGAACAAATCAATCCGCATTTTTTATATAACACATTAGAAATTGTGAACAGCTTGGCAATCATCAACAATCAGCCCGAAATTTCAGATGTTGCGAGATGGATGTCAGAGTATTACAAGTTATCTTTAAATCACGGAAAAGATTTGATGACAGTTCAGGAAGAATTACGTCATGTAGAATTATATATTCACTTACAGAATTTAAGGTTTGATAAGGATATTGATTTTATGTGGGATATCCCGGAAGATATCTTGGATGGCAATATTTTAAAAATGATAATGCAACCTATTGTTGAAAATTCGGTAAAACACGGATTTAAGGATAAAACCTCAGAGCATAACAATATGATAAATATTGTGGGATACAGTGAAGGTGAGTATATTGTCTTTGTCATCAATGATAACGGCGGTGGCATTGCAAAAGATAAAATCGACACGCTGCTCCTACAATCAAGTTCCGGTTTTGGGCTGAAAAATGTGAACGAACGAATCCGGATGTTCTACGGGGAAGACTGCGGTATTACCATTGAAAGTGAATACGGTTCGGATACTTCGGTTACCGTCAGAATCAAAAAAATCAGCTCATAAAGTCACCCGGTCTTGAACAAGGAAATGTGCTTTGATTCACAAGTTTTGTTCATTGATGCTGTGGTGGGGGATGTTAAAATATAAGAATCCGAAATGATTTGAAAAGGAGCAGGGACGAATGAGCCATTATGTATTTTGTGACAGTGAGAGAACAATAAAAATCAAAAAGACGGATCTTCCATCGCCGTGGATCAGTTATTTGACAAATGGGAATTTGCACGCAATCGTATCTCAGGTTGGCGGAGGGTTTTTGTGGTATCGTGATGCCATCAATCTTCGGATTTCCCGATACAGAATGAATCATTTGCCGATTGACAGTCCCGGTTTCTATATTTACATAAAAAACGAGGATGGAACCGTGTGGTCTCCTTCCTTCAGACCGGCGGAAACAACCTTAGACGATTGGTATTGTGAGCACGGTCAGGGCGAAACTGCATTTTATGCCAAAAACGGAAATTATGAGGCGTTTTTAAAACTGTATATTACTCCGGACTATGATGTGATGGTTTGGGACTTTACATTAAAGAACAACGGAAAAGAAGTAAAGAATTTTGATGTGTTTGCTTATGTTGAATTGGCACAATTTTCCTGGCACGGTGATGAGGAATCAGGTTACTACTGGAGACATATGTTAAAAACCTGGTTCGATGAAACCTCTCAGTCTGTGATGTATATGTTTCATTATCCCAAAAATGAAACCGAGAAAAAGACCTTGCCTCTGGTATGGTTTGCATCGGACAGTGAGGTAACAAGTTTCAGCGGGGACCGAGATGCTTTTGTGGGGAATTACCGATATGAAAACAATCCGGTTGCTGTGGAAAACGGAATTTGCGGCAACGATGAAATTCATTCCGGTAACCCTTGTGCAGCCCTTCATATCACAATGAATGTTGGCGGTGAACAGAGTGAAAAAACCAGATTTTATCTGGGACTTACCCAAGGTGCTTTGTTGGAAGCAGAACAAGCAAAAGCTCAGGCAAATGAGCTGTTACAAAAATTCAGAACGACTGACGAAATCAGCGTGCAGTATGGTAAAATCAAAGAATGGTTTGATACATATTTTGATAAATTCACTTGTTATATTCCCGATAAAGATGCCCAGCGGCAGATTAACATCTGGGGACCTGTTAATGCATTGCAAACAGCTTTGTATTCCCGTTCTGTCAATGCGATGGCACCGGGAGTTCGTCAGATTGGCACTCGTGACAGTGCGCAGGATATGTTGGCGGTGTGTCACACCAATCCCGAAATGGCAGAGGAAATGCTTTTATACCTCTTAACCAGACAGTTTGAAGATGGCTCCTGCACACCTATGTCCAGCAAACGGGAAGGGTTTGTGTGTAATACGAAAATCATTAAAAGTGATGTACATTTGTGGTTACCGTTGCTTGCTTATTACTTGGCTGTAGAAACAGATTTGAAATTTTTAGAAAAAAAGGTTCCGTTTTTGGAAAAAGACGGAATTACCGCAGTTGGGAATGCAAGTGTCTGGGAGCATCTTTTAAGAGCAGTGGAATTTACACAGTCTCATTTGGGTGAAAACGGAATTCCACTTACTTTACGCGGTGACTGGAACGATATTATCGGCAAATTCTCTCAAGGCGGAAAAGGAGAATCTGTCTTTGCGGCACAACAGTATGTGGTTGCATTGGAGAAACTGATTTTGTTGGCAGAGGCTTTGGGTAATACCGAAACTGCAGAACAACTTAAAATTGATAAAGAACAGCAGGAAAAAGCCATTTTAGGATGTGCCTGGAACGGAAAATGATGGTACAGATGCTTTAAAGATGATGGTACTCCCGTTGGTTGCGAAACCGATGAATTTGGGAAAGTGTGGATTAACTCCCAGACCTGGTCTGTTATCAGCGATGTAGGAAGTGACGAACAAAAGAGAGCCGGAATGGACGCAGTAAGTAAATATCTGGATACCGATATGGGGCTTCGTAAGCTTGCACCGGGATTTCAAACTTATCCCGAAGTGAAGGATCCGTTCAGCACTTATAACCCGGGGAACGGCGAAAACGGGGCGGTATTCTGCCACGCTCACACCTGGGCGGTCATTGCGGAAGCAATCTTAGGAAATGCTGACAGAGCATGGAAATATTACAACGACATTCTTCCCCATAATTGTATCGAAAAGGTTGGCGTTGATGTATACAAATCCGAACCCTACGCTTGGGTAAGTAACATCGTTGGTGTAGAAAATAAAAAACGGGGATGGGGAAATGTTTCCCATATCACCGGAACTGCTCCCTGGATGGTGGTTGCCGCAGAA
>JAZUBQ010000003.1:0-36609 GCA_045638525.1 Clostridia bacterium | reverse complement strand
TTTGACGCGAACCAAGAACGGAAAGAGCCATTTCTTTATGTTTATATTTAGGATAAAAATGTGCAAGCATCAACGGTAGCAAGCAATCTACCAAAAGAATAATACTCCATAATATTTTCATATATCTCAACCCTACAAATTTTTATTTATCTAAATTTTGCTTTGCTGTTTTACAAGAAGAAATAAGCATTACCCTGAGCGAACTGCATTTGGAAGAAAGTGATTTAAAGGTAGACTCATCAATATATTTTGTTCTATATAACAATTCAATCCAATATCCTGTTTCACTTGCTTCCTTTAATGCGATTTCGAGTTTTGATATAAAATCCTTTTTTCCTTGTGCGTACTGTGCCTCGTGGATATTCGCTCCGATAGAAGTTCCACTTCTGCCAATCTGATTTGATATAATAGATTCGTGGCTTGATTTTAAATGCTTAACAAGATTTATGATATCAACGGAAAAATCCATTGAAAGTTCCATAAGTTTGTTTTCTTTCACAAAATCGCCTCCTTTATCAAATTATATCATAGGCTTTTACACATTTCAATGATGTATCGCCGAAGGCGATATGATGTTATGCTCCGCATAATGATGTTGCTCCACTTTGTTCCCCAATGATGCGATGTTTGCGTCAAAACATTAGGCGAAGCCGACGTCATTCCGAAGGAAACATCATTAGTGAAACGTCATCATTTGCCGCAGGCAAACATCATTCAAAAAAGTCACCTTTGTCTTGGTAGACAAAAGTGACTTTTTTGTTGGTGCGGATAAGAGGACTTGAACCTCCACCGAGTTGCCCCGACTAGCACCTGAAGCTAGCGCGTCTGCCGATTCCGCCATATCCGCACACCATATGATGCTGTTCTTTCAAACATCTTTTATATTCTATCATATAATTTTTTTATTGTCAAGAGTTTTTGTGAAAAAATTGGATGGTTTTATCCTTTTTTTATCATTTTGATTCCAAATTTGCAAATATTGTTTAATTTACAACCGTTACAGTCCGGTTTTTGTGCCTTGCAGACAGCTCTTCCGTGTGCCACCAACCGGTGACAAAAGTCAAATTGAAATTCCGGTGGGATGAACTTTGCAAGTTCAAATTCAATTTTCACCGGGTCACTTTGTTTGGTTAAGCCCATACGATTTGCCAGTCGTTTTGCGTGGGTATCAATGACGATGGCAGGTTTTTTGTAAATTTCACCCAGAATAACACCTGCTGTTTTTCTTCCAACTCCGGAAAGTTGTGTGAGTTCTTCCATTGTGTCAGGTACCTGTGCATCGTGACGCTCTATCAGTTGCAGAGCACAGGAACGGATGTTTTTTGCTTTGTTTTTATAAAACCCTGTGGATTGAATCATATTTGCGATTTCTGCTTCTGAGAGGGCAGCAAACGCTTCGGGAGTGTTATAGACAGGGAAGATGTCTTTGGTTACAATATTTACTCTGGCATCGGTACATTGTGCTGACAAAATGGTTGCAACAAGCAGCTCAAACGGAGTGGTATAGTCTAATGTACAGTGTGGATTTTCATACAGAGTATCCAAGATTTCCTTTAAGCGAAAAAACAGTTCTTTTTTTGTCATGGTAAAATTCCTTTACTGTTCTGTCACCACCGATTGTTCCACGAGAAAGGTTTTAGCACCGGGAACATCAAATTTTTGAGCATCGGTGATGGTGATGATGGTTTGACAGTTTTGGATGTAAGTAAACAAGCTTTCCTGACGTTCACGGTCCAATTCGGATAAAATATCGTCTAAAAGAAGTACGGGATAAGAACCGGTTAATTCTTTGATGAAAATGAGTTCTGAAAGTTTCAGAGCTAAAATGATGGTTCTTTGCTGTCCTTGTGATGCATAAATCTTCACATTTTTTTCATCCAGAAAAAAGGCAAGATCATCCCGATGAGGACCAACACGAGTTGTCCGATATAATAATTCTTCCGATTTTACTTGTTCTAATTTTTCATAAAAACATTCCCGGATTGCTTTGCGGTCTTCCACAAATTGGTCGAAGAGTTCGCTTTCGTATTTAAGGTTCAGTGTTTCGCCGCCGGTAGCAATTTCGCTATAGATTTTCTTGGCAGTCTCCTTCAAACGCTGTACAAACAGAGCACGATAGATCACAACTTCGGTTCCAAATTCCACAAGCTTGTCGGTGTAGACCTGAAATAGGGTGGGGTCCACCTGTTCTTCTTTGAGCAGTTTGTTGCGATTTCGTAATATGTGGTGATAATATTTTAAAATTTTGTAGTAATGGGGACGAATCTGACACACGTCTGCATCCAGAAATTTTCGGCGTTGTTCTTTTTCGCCCTTGATTAAATTTAAATCTTCCGGAGAAAACAACACCGAGTGAAAGCCACCCAGAAATGCAGCATTTTCTTCTTTGATATCGTTTTGATATAATTCTCGTTTTGCTGTTTTGGAAAGAGAAATTTTCATTTTCTGACTGCGGGTTGTGCCGTCTTCTTTTTGAAAGAGAATTTGCATTTGTGCTGCATCAGCTCCGGATAGAATCAATTCTTTATCCGATACGAAGCGATGTGATTTCAGGGTGGAAAAATAGTGAATTGCTTCAATGATATTGGTTTTTCCCTGTGCATTTTTTCCACAGATAATGTTGGTTTTGTCTGAAAAAGAAAGGTCCAGATAACTGTAGCTTCGAAAATTGGAAAGTTTTATATTTTGAAGATACAATTTTTCTCCCTCCCTCAGGCGAACCGTTAAATTTGTGCAATCGCTTGTTTTAAATCCACATTTCCTGTGTAGATTGCTTTGCCGACAATGGCACCATCTACGCCAATTTCTTTTAAGTGTATCAAATCTTCAAAGGAACTTACTCCACCGGATGCAATGACATTGATTGATACATGATTTTTCATTTGTTCCATTGCTTTTAAGTTGGGGCCGGAGAGCATTCCGTCGGTAGCAATATCGGTATAGATAATGGTATCTGCACCCATAGCTTCTGCTTTTTTTGCCAGTTCCAATGCACTGATTTTACTGGTGTCAATCCAACCGTCAATGGCTGCATATCCATCTTTGGCGTCAATACCAACCGCTACTTTATTTTTGAATTCCAGAGCGGTTTTTTCAATTTCTTTGGGTGCAGTAACGGCAGATGTACCGAAAATTACACGGCTGATACCGTTTTCTAAGTATTCTTTTGCGGTTTCGTAGGTTCTGATGCCACCGCCGATTTCAATAAACAATCCTGTTTCTTTTGCAATTTGGAGAATGGTATCTTTGCAGTAAGGCTGCTTGTATCGCGCACCATCCAAATCAACAAGATGCAGATATTGGGTGCCGTCTGCCTGCCATTTTTTTGCAGCATCCAGCGGATTTTCAAAGTATACGGTGGTATCTTCGTATACGCCTTTGCATAAACGTACACATTTGTTATCTTTAATGTCAATTGCGGGATAAATAATCATAGAAAATATTCCTCGTTTTCTGTGTTTTTACAACAATGTTTCGAAATTACAGGGAGAAGTAACTGTGATTTGTTCTCCGGTAACCGGGTGTTGGAAGATGGTTTGATGGGAATGTAAATACAAGCGGTCTTTTGGAATGGTACCATATAAAGGGTCTCCGATAATCGGATGACCGATTGCTTGTAAATGCACTCGTATCTGATGGGTACGTCCGGTTTTTAATTCCAGCTCCAACAAAGACATTGTCTGAGTTCTGGCTAAGACACGGTAGATGGTGTGGGCGTCTTTTCCATCTTCACGGCAGACTCTTTTTAAAGAGTGTTCCGACTCTCTGGCAATGGGGAGTGTGATTTCTCCGGTTTCCTTAAGAACATAGCCTTCTACCAGTGCCAGATATTTTTTTCGGAACGCTGAACTTTTCATCTGTTCCGAAAGAACGGAGTGGGCAAACCCATGCTTTGCTACCAATATGACGCCACTTGTTTGTTTGTCCAGCCGACTGACGGGACGAAATGGCATGGGGCAGTTATTGTCCAGATAATATTGGGAAATATAGTTTCCCAAGGTGTTTTCTTTGGTTCCGAGTGCCGGATGCGTGGCCACATCCGAAGGTTTGTCTATGGCTAACAGGTCGGCATCTTCATATAAAATGGATAGTGCACCTTCTTGCGGTTTGCAAGAGAGTGAGGTATCTTGTGGGAAACGGAGGGTGATGTTGTCTCCTTTTGACACCGGATGCACTGTGGTTGCAGGAAGTTGGTTGATTAAAAGTCCTTCTTTGAATTTTGTTTTTGTGATAATTCGTCGGGAGATTCCTTTGGATTTTAAAAAATAATCCAACTTCCGATAGTTTGTATCGGCTTCAAATTGTAAGAAAGTTCTTAATTCCATTGCAGATTTCTGATGGTGCCGACGCAGTTTGCCATCTGAGTAGCCACTCGGATATCCATACCTTCTGCAATTCTGGCTTTTGCCATCATCAGGGTACCGTCTTCAAATTGGGATGCCTCTCCTTTGACGGTCAGTACCAAATCATAGCGATCCTGTATGGGTGCATTCACAATGGTTCCGTCCAGAGTTTCCATAATATCCATTGCCTGATTCGGAACGATGGAAACAACGCTTCCTAAATCTTCTTCGGAATCATAGTAAAACAGGGTGTCGTTTAAGTGGAAGGTGTTAACGGTGATATCTCTCACGGATTTGATGTGTAAATCGAAGGTTACTTCAACCGGTGTTTCTTGTACTTGTTCATTTATTTCGTTGGGATTCAGCCAAAAAAACTTATACGCCACGCCGAACAGTAATACGATAATCAGCACAATTACAGTAAAATCGAAAAGATTGATTTTGCCAAATAAATTACCTTTTTTATCAATCATTGCTAATAACCTCCGCTTCATTGTCTAATATTTCAATTTTTGTCACAACACCGGTGACAAAATATTCCTCGCTGATCAGAGAAACTGTGTAGCCGATTTTCAAGTCGGTGGACCCTGCCATAATATATTTTTCAGAAACATCAGCTTCTACCGATACCACGATGTCACGATCGTAAAAATCGTCCATAGGTGTCAGAATGTAAGAATTTGTCTTATAGTCTTTTGCCAGAGCTCTGGAAGGTTCAATTTCTGATACAGAAACGATTTCTCCCAGTGTATTTTTTTTGTAATAGTCAAATAATAAGTCACCCACTCCGATTTTGGAGAGTATGTCATGTTTTTTTTGCGTGATTTCATAAGTGACTAAAACTTGTTTCTTTTCGTAGGCCATTTCGTCTTGCGTTTGGGATTCATCAATACCCAAAAGGTTTGGGCTGATTTTGGAGAGACCAAATAGCACAGCCAGTCCGACGGCTATAATTACCACAATCTCAATTGCATATTTTACAACCTTATTCATAAATCAATTCCTCATATACTTTCTCAATATTTTTTGCCATAATTTGAATGGTGAAGTTTTGGAGATAGGTTTCTCTGGCACCGATAGAAAGTGCTTGTCGTTGCACGTTACCACAGCGGAGATTTTCCAAAGCATTTGCTAACGCAGTTACATCATTGGTGGGATAGACAATTCCGTTTGTAAGGTGTTTCACCAATTCGGGATTGCCACCGTAATCTGTAGCAACGCAAGGGATGCCCAATGAAAAACCTTCCAGGATTGCTAAACTACAGGCTTCCGTTCCGTAAGAACAGTTTAACAAAACGTCGGTAGCATATAACAGTTGGGAGACATCCGGCAAGAATCCTGTGAAAATGACCTTTTCTTCCAAACCATACTGTTTTACCAATTCTTTTAAAGAACTATCCTCAGAGCCGGTACCTGCAATGAAAAATTTGATGTTTTCCAAAGAAGGCATCTGATGAATTGCTTCAATCAGAGAACGGTGGCCCTTGACGGGATTCAGCCTTGCACTGATGGTGCAGGCTATTTCAGAATCTGAGATCTGAAATTTTTCTCGTGCGTTGGCTCTTTGTTCGGGAGACGGCAAGGAGAGAGCCTCTACTCCGTTATAAATTACACGGATTTTTTTAGGATTGACGCCGGTATCTGTCATATTTTTCTTGGCTGCTTCGCAAACAGCAGTAATTTGGTCACAAGTAACAGCGTGGATGAACCGATTCATCATTTTACCGGGGACAGTGGTGAAAAAACCTTCCGGTTCAAATACACTATGACGGGTGAAAATAACTTTTTTCACACCGGAAAATGGTAGCTTTGCGGCAATTCTTGCCGACATAGTACCGTGAGAGTGAACAATATCCGGTTGTTCCGTTTTGAAAATTCGTTGCAGATTTTTGATGCCATTGACAGAAAAACTTTGGTCTGCAATCCCGTCACATTCAATGACCTGCAATCCTGCATCGGTATATAGCTGTTTTAATCGGGAACCGATTGGAATCACCGCTTTTATAGTGAAACGTTTTTTATCGGCATAGCGGAAATATTCTAAAATCCATTTTCCTGCACCACCGATATTGGTGTCGGAAATGACCATCAGAATTTTCATTTTGATTGCTTCCCTCCTACCGCATACAAAGATGCTGCCAAACTTACCAAGGCGAAAAACAGCATATACATTCTGTAGTTATAGAAGGTGTTATCGAAAAATCCCTGAATCAAAAAGGAAACAAATCCGCTGACCAGTGCGATGGATAAAACCTGCATTTCACGGTTTTTGGGATGTTTATAAATTAAGAACAACTGACGAAGGATGATGTACATCAGTACCACAAAAGTCAACAAGGAGAAAATTCCGGCTTCTGTCATTAAATGAAAATACAAACTGTGAGAATGAGGCGCCGTAATTGCCGGTAACGCAAAAGGAGCATAGGCAACTTCAAAGGAGTGTGTGCCAATTCCGGCACCGATGGGCCAGAACTTCCGGAGCATTTTTACTGTACCGCGCCAGATATACACACGGTATGCGGTGGAGCTGTCTGCCAGATTACCGATACTCATAAATCGGTTCAGGATGCTTTGGGGTAACAAGAAAACGGAGAAGGGAGCCAACATACCGATAGGGATCAATGCTTTTTTGTACAGCAACACGATAAACAGTCCCATACCTGCAATTAAGCCCAACCAACATCCTCTGGAGTAGGTCAGAATCATACACAGAGCCGCACAAGCGCAGCAGATTCCGTAAATTGTTTTATGAAGCTTGTCTTTGGAGATTAAAAACATTGCCAAAGAGAGGGGAATCAAAAATAAAAGATATTCGCCAAATACGTTGGGGTTTTGGAAGGTGGAATAAATTCTTCCTGCAATATCTGTAAACAGACTGGTATCTGTCCAGGTGGTAGTTTGATATTTTCCGGTCAAAAATTGCAGTATTCCGAAGCCGCATACAAAAATTCCGGAAAGAGTGAAATATGAAATGCTAAGCAATAATCTTCGTTCGGAGGATACGAAATACCGCACCACATAATAGAATCCCACAAATGTGAAATATACCAAAAAGATTTGATATTTTCCCGGGTCAATGGAAAGAAACAGACCTAAAATTAAAACGATGAGGTAACAAGCAATTAAAATATCGGAAAAAATGGGTTTGTTGTTGGTTAAGTTGTTACGGAAATTGGATTCCAATAATGAAAATCCCAGTGCCAGTACCGTAAGTGCAACCACAACCATCGTCGGCAGAATTCCAGCCAAAAACAGCAACATCAAAAAGATAAGGAAAGCAAAGGTGTATCCTTCACCGGACACTCTGCAACGTTTTAAAATACTGCTGTTTGCTATGATATTCGACACTGTGGTTTTCATACAGCGTTTATGGAAGAATTGATAGGTAAAACTTCCGGTCAGAATTTTACTGAACCAACCGGCAAGACCCCAAAGTTTACAAAGGAATTTGTAAATAAAGGAATTTTCCCAGCGTTTGGTATTAAATTCCGACATGAAAAATTTATAGATGAAAGTTTCACGGAAAGAAACGGAAAATAACAGGAAAATTTTTCGTAAGATTTGATAAATTTTGCTGTTTTCAAAAATTTGGATTATTTTAGTCATTGTTTTTTCCTTTCTTCAAAAATTCTCGGAGTTCTTTATGGAAAAACCACAAACAACCGCCGTATGCCAAAAGACCGATGACACACGAGATGCCGACTGCCAAAATATTACCGATTAGTGAGGCTTTAAAGGGGAAAATCCGGTAACATATGCTGCAAAGCGGGAACATAATGAGTCCGTATATGGCAAAGCGCAACAGGGATAAGAAATCTTTTGTCTCAATAAAATGCAGTTCCCGATTCAGTAGGAAAAACAGTACACTTGCCATAAAGACTGCCGTTAAACTGGTAGAAAGAGCAAGTCCGAAAGAACCCATAATGTCTTTTAAGAAGAAAGACATCAGTAAATTCAAAAGAATTGCCGCAGCGGCGGTAATTGCGGGAATCAACATATTTTTTCTGGCATAGTATGCTTTGTTCAACAAATCCAACAAGCCATAGAAGGGGATTCCTAAAGAGTAATAGAAAAAAGCCCCTGCTGTGAGATATAAGTCATTATCGGTGAAAGCTCCACGCTTATACACAATTTCAATGATGGGAGTTTTGAAAACCAACATTAAAATACAAATGGGAATCAACACCATCACAATCAGTAAAAAGGAAAGACGCAACGTTTGATTGTAGGATTCGTTGTCTTCGGTGACGGATTGTTTGGACAGGCGGGGAAAGATGTAGTTGGTCAGACTTACCGTGAAGACACTTGATACAATTAAATACAGCTTATTCGCCCAGTTTAAAGTCGGAATAGCATCTGCATTGCCGATACCGGATGCAAAGGCGTTATTGATGATAGCGGAAATGGGTTGAATCCAGGTTCCCACCATAACGGGTAACGCCAATTTCACAACGGTTTTTAATCCTTCGTGTTTGATAATGGGATAATAGCGGAAACCTCTTTTCACAGCTACAGGGATTTGAATTGCAAATTGCAAGCCCCATCCGATCAACAGAGAAACTGCCAAACCTGTGACACCGAAATAACGGTTAAAGAAGAATAAATACAGAATGACAACTCCGTTGGAAATTAAGCTCATCACCGCAGGAATGTTGAATTCTCCTTTGGACTGCAACAGTCCGACAAAAGAGAAGGCGAGAGAGGCAAATAAAACGATGGGGAGCATAATCACCGTAAGATGGATGGCGGTCTCCCGAACTTGTCCCACCAATCCGCCGGCTACCAGACTGACTAAGCCGGACGAGCAGAGTATTAGAATTCCGGTTAACACCAACGAGCCGATAAAAATGGCGTTTAAAAAGGCAGAAGCAAACCGGTCGCCTTCTTCCGGACCTTTTTGTTCCAGATAGGTATTGTATACCGGGATGAAGGCAGAGCTTACTGCCGAAGCAAATACAATATCAAATAAATTTAATGGGAGCGCACTGGCTGCATAAAATGCGGCAGCATCCGAGGCGGAGCCATACAGCTGAGCAATCAACATTTCTCTTGCCTGCCCCATAATTTTGGATAACAGAATCATCAGAAACATAAATCCAACTGTTTTGATTGATTTATTCATAAGGATACTCCGATTATTTTTAAAAGTTTTAGAAAATAAAAAAATATATTTATAATAGTATATCATGTTTTGACAAAAATGTCAATCAAAATCGGGGATTTTCCCCGTTTTCCTCTCTGAAAAAATGTGTATTTTTTCCGTAATCAAACACGGTTCGTCAAGGATGTCTTCGCTTTTTGTTTTCTTAAAAAATTCCGACAACTTCCTACATCACAGACGGAAATGATGTCGAACGATTTTTCTTTACTTTTTCCTGAATTTTTGGTATACTGAAACAAAGAATTGGAAAAAAATACCATTTACATTCAGAAGGAGTGGTGCAATATGAAACTGATGGAGCGTTTTGACAATCGGAATCGGATTTTATCGGTTGCTGTGGAGCAGATAACAAAAAATCCCAATCAACCCAGAAAAATTTTTGAGGAATCTCAGTTGTTTGAATTGGCAGAATCCATTCGTGCCTGTGGAATTATCCAACCTTTGACGGTTCGACGCTTAGGGGACAATGCTTATGAATTGATTGCAGGAGAGCGAAGGCTGAAGGCATCAAAGTTGATAGGTTTAAAAGAGGTGCCGGTTATTGTGATGAACGTCAATGAGGATTCTTCGGCGTTGATGGCATTGATTGAAAATCTGCAAAGAGCAGATTTAACATTTTTCGAGGAAGCAGTTTCCTATGATAAACTGATTCGTGAATTTGGCTATACCCAGGATGAACTTGCGTTTAAGCTTGGGAAAAAGCAATCTACCATTGCCAACAAACTTCGTTTATTACGTTTAGGGGATGCGGTCAAAGCCAAAGCAATCGAATATCATTTATCAGAACGACATTGCAGGGCACTTCTTCGCCTTGAGGGAGAAGAACTTCAGAAAAAAGCGTTAAATACCATAATTGCAAAATGTTTGAATGTGCTGGAAACCGAGCAATATGTAGAACGATTGTTAAGCGAACAGTCTTCCCGTGCCAAAAAAGAAAAACGAATGATTCCTTTGTTTCGGGATATTCGGATATTTTCCAATACCGTGAAGCAGGCGGTAGAAATGATGAACAAAGCAGGTGTCTCTGCCAATACCAAAAAAAGTGAAACCGATGACTATATTGAATATGTAATCCGAATTGATAAGTCGAAGCTTTCGGCAAGTGTCTGATCAAAAAAACAGCTTGTACCGGTTTTGGTACAAGCTGTTTTGGTATGTTTATTTAGAAATTTTTAAGTAATGGTAAATTGTGCAAGCCGCCTCTGCCCGTGTCAACTCTTTTTGCGGATAGAAGTTGCCATCCGGATCTCCTTGGAAAATTCCCATTCCGGCAATTAGCGCAATGTCTCCCCGTAAGGATTCATCTGCCTGTACGGTATCCGAGAACGGATAGAGAAAAATGTGATCCAGTGCGGCAATCTGTTGACATCCCATGCGATATACAAAATAACGGCTGAGCATTTGTTTGGTTAAAATGGCATCGGCTTTTGCATCGGTTGCTTCAATTTCTTCAATTTTCGCAATCAATTCGGCGATTTGTTCGTCGTTGTCTGTGCCAACCATTTGAAACAGTTTTAAAAATTCTTTTTTGGTGATAGGCTTATCGGGAGCAAATTCATTTTCGCTTAAGTAATAGCCATTGTCCAATAAGGTAAGAATCATTTCTTCAGCCCAATGTCCCGAAATATCCGTATAGGTTGGCAGGAAGGTTTCGGTTGTCGGAGTTCCGTTATGGTTGAGCTGTTTTCCGCTGTGTGGATCAAACAAAGTGCTGTTTGCATTTTGGAATGTATATGCAAGAATATGACCTTCTTTGGTGGGCAGGTAAGTCAAAGTGAAGTCCATTTTTTCATCCATAATTTTCAGAATTTCTTCTTGTGACATACAATCGGAAATATCAGGGAAACTGAAACCGTCGGTAAAAGAACGGCTGTAAGAGCCGATTTGTTTGGTGTTGGCATCCACTCGTACGGTCAGATAATTTCCGTTTACGGGGATTCCGTTTTCCATTCGACGGTAAGTGAGGTAATAACAAGAGGGCAAGGTGTTTTCTTTTGTCAGAGGAGTGTAGTGAGTCACTTCATTGGTGTATTCGGTTTTTGCAAATACATCTGCTGCTTCGCTTTTTAAGAAGTTTTCAGCAATCTGTTTTGCATCTTCTTCCATAAAATCCTGATTTTGAGTTGTTTTTTGAGGTAAAGAAAAACTCATCAGTTGTCCGGTTTTTGCATCCATTTGTACATTGGAATAAAAAGATTCTTCATTTTTAAAACTAAAATTCCAATACAGTTTTGTTTCGTTCTGATAGTCTCTTTGTAAGGATGCGCTATGGAGTGTGTTATCTTTGAGGGCAGGAATTTTTTTGATTGCAATTTCCATTGCAGCTTCCTGGGAATAGACTTCGCTTACATTGGAAAGTGCATCCAGCTCTTCCGGCGTGAATTGTACCCCACCGGCAGCTTCTTGTTTTAATGCGGTATCAGACATTGATTCGTTGTTACCGGTGCGGTACAGATAAGATTCGGGGAAATAGGGTTCAATCGCTTCGCCGGTTATGGCATCAATGGCTTTTCCGGTAGTGTCTTTCAGATAATAGACGGGGAATACAGAATGTTCTTTCTTTTGGTAATCGTAATACAGACGATATTCCATTTGAATACCGATGTTACGAAGATATTCGGCTTTGGCAGCATCTTCGGTAATGGCAGGCGTGGATTTAATAAAATCTTTGCTTCTTTTCGCCCCTTGATAATTTCTGACAATGCCGTGATATTTGTCAACGGTTACAGAAACTGTGTTGGCAAATACCGGGATAGTATCTTCAAATTCACGGAACATAAAATAAGCAGTACGGGAGTTTCGGTTTTCCCCATCAACGGTTACTTCCCGAAGGGAGGGGTATAGTTCAGGGTTTACGGTTTTTATGAAAGTTTCGGCAATTTCTTTTGCTTCTTCGTGGGTGTAGTTTGCCAAAGAATCATTGTAAGATTCGGTATAAATCCATGCATAATAGGACTGCAGAAACCCATCCTCAGAAAGAGTGGCATCAATGGTTCCTTTTTTCTCGCCCGACCAACTGAAGCTCCAATATACGGTGCCGTCTGTATCGGTTTGGGAGTAATATGTAAAGTCGGTGTATTCTTCCGGGATGGATAGTATGGTTTTTGCAGTGGTTAAAACATCTTTCATTTGTTCTGATTCACTTTGTGCCAGGGCAGGGGAAGAAATCAGAAAAAAACATAACATCAAAGAGAGTATTTTTGTAAATTTCATAACATATCCGCTCCTTTTTTGAAAAATAAAAACAAACTTTTTGTTTTTTGACGAAAGAAAAAAGAAAAAGTTCCGAAAATTTTCCAATTTCCGAAACTTTTGATTCTTTTTAGAGATATTCAATTTGGCAATCTTTAGTTTTTCAATGACTGGATCGGAGCGGGGATTCTGCCGCCACGGGCAATAAATGCTTCACTGCTGTACGGGTGTACGCCCATTACGGGAGCTTTTCCGAGCAATCCGCCGAATTCTACAAAGTCGCCTTCTTTTTTGCCATAAGCAGGAATAACACGGACAGCGGTAGTTTTCTGATTCACCACGCCGATTGCCGCTTCGTCTGCAATGATGGCGGAAATGGTGGAAGCGGGAGTGTCCCCGGGAACGGCAATCATATCCAGACCAACAGAGCATACGCACGTCATAGCTTCCAGTTTATCCAGAGAAAGTGCACCCATTGCGGCTGCTTCGATCATACCTTCATCTTCTGACACAGGAATAAATGCACCGGACAGACCGCCAACAAAAGAACTTGCAAACATACCGCCTTTTTTCACAGCATCATTTAACAGTGCCAGTGCGGCAGTGGTACCATGGGTACCGCAACGTTCCAGACCCATTTCTTCTAAAATACGGGCAACGCTGTCTCCGATAGCCGGTGTGGGAGCTAAGCTTAAATCCACAATCCCAAACGGAACACCTAATCTTCTTGCTGCTTCCTGAGCTACCAAATGACCGGTACGAGTGATTTTAAATGCGGTTTTTTTGATGGTTTCAGCTACAGTTTCAAAATCAGCACCTTTTACTTTTTTGAGTGCAGAATGAACCACACCGGGACCGGAAACACCCACGTTGATCACACATTCAGGTTCTCCGATTCCGTGGAATGCACCTGCCATAAAGGGGTTATCTTCCACAGCATTGGCAAACACAACAAGTTTTGCGCAGCCGATGCTGTCCTGATCTTTGGTGCGGTGTGCCAGGTCAACAATCACTTCTCCCATTCGTTTTACTGCATCCATATTGAGCCCTGTTTTTAAAGAAGCTACGTTTACGGAAGAACAGATGTTTCGGGTAGCGGTCAAGGCATCTGGAATGGAATTGATTAAAATATCGTCCCCTTTAGTTAAGCCTTTATGCACCAAAGCAGAAAAACCACCTAAGAAGTTAACGCCCACTTCGTCTGCCGCTTTTTGCAAAGCTTCTGCAAAGCAGGTGTAATTATCGGTGTGGCTGCTTTCTGCTACGATGGAAATGGGGGTAACGGAGATTCGTTTGTTTACGATGGGAATCCCAAGTTCCGTTTCGATTTCTTCGGCAACAGGAACCAGATTTTGTGCATATTTTGTAATTTTATCATATATATTCTGACAAGCGATTTTAGGGTCGGAATGGGCACAGTCGCGAAGGGAAATTCCCATAGTAACCGTTCTTACGTCCAGGTTTTCCTGGTTAATCATCTTAAGAGTTTCGATGATTTCATAATTATTGATCATAACAAAGAAATTCCTTTCCTAAATTCTGTGCATGGAGTTGAAAATCTGCTCGTGGCAAATGGTGATTTCCACGCCCAAACGTTTGCCTTCTTCGAAAAGAATTTCCTTTAATGAAGAAAATTCAATTTTGGAATTGGCGATGTCTACCAACATTACCATAGTGAACATATCCTGCATAATGGTCTGGGAAATATCCAAAATGTTGATATCTGCATTGAGTAATACACCGGAAACACCGTGGATAATACCGGTTCTGTCTTTGCCGATAACGGTTAATATTGCTTTTTCCATAGTTTATCGTTCCTTTCAGGCTTTCTTCTATAAACAAAGGCACCGAACATGATTTCTTCGGTGCCTGTTTTTATGTCTCTTAATTACGCTTTGTTAACAGAACCGAACAGTTCCATTTTTTCTTTTACGGTAGCTTTGATTGCTTCAAAACCGGGTGCTAACAGTTTTCTGGGGTCAAAGCCTTTGCCTTCTAAGTCTTTGCCTGCTTCCACATATTTTCTGGTAGCTTCTGCAAAGCTTAACTGACATTCGGTGTTAACGTTGATTTTGGAAACACCTAAAGAAATTGCTTTCTGAATCATTTCTGCGGGGATACCGGTACCGCCGTGCAGAACTAAGGGCATAGTGCCGGTTTTCTGCTGAATAGCATCCAGAGCTTCAAAGTTTAAGCCTGCCCAGTTTGCGGGATATTTACCGTGGATGTTACCGATACCTGCAGCCAGCATATCAACGCCTAAATCTGCAATCATTTTACATTCATCGGGATCTGCAACTTCACCTGCACCAACAACGCCGTCTTCTTCGCCGCCGATGGAACCAACTTCTGCTTCTACAGAAATGCCTTTTGCATTTGCCATAGCGATGATTTCTTTGGTTTTTGCAATGTTTTCGTCAATGTCATAGTGAGAACCGTCAAACATTACGGAAGAGAAACCTGCTTCGATACATTTGATTGCACCGTCATAGCTGCCGTGGTCTAAGTGCAGAGCAACGGGAACGGTGATGCCTAAATCTTCTACCATAGCTTTTACCATAGCGGTAACGGTTTTGAAACCAGTCATGTATTTTGCTGCACCTTCGGAAACACCTAAGATAACAGGGGAGTTACATTCCTGTGCAGTTAAGAGAATTGCTTTGGTCCATTCCAAGTTATTGATGTTGAACTGACCAACTGCATATTTCCCTTCTTTTGCTTTTTTTAACATTTCGCTTGCGGATACTAACATAGTAAAAATCCTCCTCGATTTTCGTATATATGATTAAATTTTATCCAAATTTTTACATCAAAGATTATTATACTACACTGTCAAAAAAAAAGCAAACCTTTTTTGAAAAAAAGTGAGGATTTTTTTATTTTCTCTGTTTGTAACGAATTTTTTTTGATTTTAATTTTTTTTTCGTGTAATCTGCCACCAAAAAACAGACAGTCTGCGCCAACACATCGACTGTCTGTTTGACCATTACATTATGGGGTATCAATTTGCAATATCGTATGTCATGGAGGCTTCAAAATACTCACGGGGATTTATCGCTACACCTTCATTTTTCAGTTCGAAATGAAGGTGATAGGGAAGATGACTTTCTGAAATTCCCGTGTCACCCATTCCGCCGATGACATCGCCTTGTCGCACCACTTGTCCCACCTGAGCCATTTTGTCGCTGGAAAGGTTCTGATAGATGCTTGTCAGATTGTCATTGTGTTCAATTTCAATGGTGTAGCCGTGTTCATAATCAAAATAGTTTTTTTTGATGATGCCGTCTGCCACAGCACAAACCGGGGTGTTTTTTTCTCCTGCAAAATCAAGTCCCGTGTGTGCCCGATAGTCATTGTAAGTCTGGTGAAATACTAAAACTTCACCGCTGTATTCTCCCACAATTTCAGCACCTGTTGCAGGAAGTACCAATACAACCGGAGTTGGTTGCGGGATAGGAGTGGGGGTTGGTTTTGGCGTTGTCGTAACCGTAGTAACGGGTGTTGGTGTGGGTTTGGATGTGGGGGTTGGGGTTGGTTTTGCTGTGGTTTTGGGAGCTGTGGTGGGAGCGATGATGCTTTGATTTGTGATTTGTGAAAATTCTTTTTGGTGATGGGTTGATAAAGTGTTTCCTGCCACAAAAGATAAGGTGATTACCACACCTAAAATACTAAGTAATATGAGTGGACTTTTTCTTTTTTTCATAGCTTGTTTCCTTCCTTTTTTATGGATTCTAAAGGAAGTATGCCCGAAGAGTGTCGGTGCTATACCTTTATTGGTTGGCAATTTCTACCCCTGTATAGTATTTTTTTAAAATTTCCACGTAATTGTATCCTCGTTTTGCCATATCGTTAGCGCCGTATTGACTCATTCCCACGCCGTGACCGTTGCCTTTGGTGGTGACGGTTATTGTGTCAGAAACCGAGATTTCAAAGTTGGTGGAACGCAGTCCCAAAAGAGAACGAAGTTCGGTTCCGGAAAATGAAGTTCCGCAGATATTAAGGCTTTTCGTGCTTCCGGATTCATTTTTGGACCAATCGGAAAACCAGGCAGAGGGAGTGTCGGAAAAAGATACCTGTTTTTCCCCTTTGTTAATTGCCTGACAAAATTCTTCTACGGTAAAATGTTTGGTTTCCGAATAACGGGGAGATGCTTCTTCCCCTTGTGAAATAACAGACAACAAATACGGAACTTCATTTCCCCAGACATCTTCCGCATTTTCTGTCATTCCGCTTGATGTGGAATGAAACACAGCGGAGATAGGTTCGCCGTTGTATACGATGATTTGCGATGTTGTATCATCCACGGCAGATTGAATTTTCTTGAGGAGTTTTGGTTCGTTTTGGAATTTTTGTGTCAGTTCCTCAGGTGTGAAATAGGCTTTGCAGTGGGAAGATTGGGAACATACATTGGCATCGGGATGGTCGGCATTTGGATGCAAAGAACGGTTTACGGTGTAGGTTCTTGCGGCAACTGCCTGTGCTTTTAGGGCTTCTGATTCAAAGGATGCGGGCATTTCAGCTGCCACCACTCCATACAGATATTCTTCCAACGGCAAGGAAGCAATGGTTCCGTTATGCAGTAACGTAACGGTTTTCGGTAAAGGGGTTAAGGGAGCGGAAGGAGTTTTTTCGGTAGCAAAATAATCTTTCCCGAAAAAGCCAAAGCAGGCAACGGCCAACCATAAAAAAAGGAAGAAACCCACAAGCCAAAGCAGAGGGAAAAACAGTCTTTTTTTCATCAAAGAGAAGCCTTCTTTCTGTGTTTGATTCTATGTCGGATGTCACAGTGAAACGAGTTTTTCAAAAGCTTAAAATTTTACTTGCTTTTTTTAATAAGTTGTTGTATAATATTATTTAATGTATATGTATGACCATTAAGAAATATACGCACAAGATTTGGGTGCGTATCCCTAATTTCTCAGATTCGATTGGTCCAAAAGAGGAGTTTGTTTCTATGACACAAGAAAACCATAAGTTGATAGAGGAAATTATCACCGAAGAAATTCCGGTGTTGCCCTTACGGGGAGTTTCCATTTTTCCTTACACTGTAATGCATCTGGATGCACAACGGAAAATTTCTGTGGATGCCATTGAGTATGCAATGCAGCACAATCAGCCTGTGTTACTGTTGGCTCAGACTGATCCGTCGGTGGAACATCCGAAAGAAGGCGACTTTTATCGGATTGGCACCATCGCTAAAGTAAAACAGTTGCTCCGCCTTCCCAACCATTGTGTTCGAGTGTTGGTGGATGCCCGTATTCGCGGAGAAAGTCTTGCGGTTTATGAAAAAGACGGCATTTTGTTTTCTCAGGTGAAACGCTGTGCCCGTCGTCGCCCCGTGAGAAAATCCAAACAACTGGAAGCGCATATTCGTTCGTTAAAGGATGTCTACGGAGAATATTTCAAACTGGTTGGCAGAATATCACCCGATGTGATGGGTGGAATTGTGTCTACCGGCGATATTGAAAAACTCACCGATATCATCTGCGGAAGTTTGTTTATTGATTATGATGATAAACAGTATCTGCTGGAAATTTTAGACCCTAAAAAACGAGTGGTTGAGCTGATTAAGATTCTGACTGCCGAAATTGATTTGTTGCAGTTGGAAATTGACATTCAGGCAAAAGTAAAAACGCAGATTGACAAAAATCAGAAGGAGTATTACCTTCGTGAGCAGATTCGTGCCATTCAGGAAGAGCTTGGGGAGGAAGAAGATCTTCATTCCGAAGCGGATGAATATTATCGCAAATTGGAAAAGCTTCATCCCATTCTTTCCAAAGAGTCGTATGAGAAGCTGTTTAAGCAAATTAACCGCTATAAAAAAATGCATCCTCATGCGCAGGAAACTATGGTGGAAAGAAATTATCTGGACACCGTGTTTGATCTGCCGTGGAATAAAACCACCAAAGAAAATATCGACATCAAAAAATGTATCCGAAAACTGGATTCTGACCACTATGGTCTGGATAAGGTGAAAGAAAAGCTGGTGGAATATCTGGCGGCAAAAAAATTCAATCCCCAAATCAAATCTCAAATTTTATGTCTGGTTGGACCTCCCGGTGTCGGGAAAACCTCCATCGTAAAATCCATTGCAGATGCCATTGGCAGAAAGTATCAGAGAATGTCTTTGGGCGGTGTGCATGACGAAGCGGAAATCCGTGGACACAGACGTACCTATGTGGGAGCGATGCCCGGTAAAATTATGGCTGCCATCCGAACCGCTGGAGTAAAAAATCCGCTGATTTTATTGGACGAAATTGATAAATTGGGCAAAGATATGCGAGGCGATCCTGCCAGTGCATTGCTGGAAGCGTTGGATAAAGAACAAAATAACACCTTTACCGATCATTATGTGGATTTGCCGTTTGATTTGTCGGAAGTGCTTTTTATCACTACCGCTAACAGTCTGGACACCATTCCCGGTCCACTTCTGGATCGTATGGAAGTGATTGAATTATCCGGCTATACCCGTTATGAAAAATATCGCATTGCAACTGACTATCTTGTAAAAAAACAATATCAGGAGCATAACATCACCAAAAAAACGGTACAACTGAAAGACAGCGCAATTTACAGTATGATTGATTACTATGTGAGAGAAGCCGGAGTTCGCCGTCTGGAACGTACCATTGTGACATTGATTCGGAAAATCGAAAAAGAACTTCTTATTTCAGAGAAAAAATCCATTACCGTAACGGCAGATAATTTAGAAACTTATTTGGGCAAGAAAAAATACAGTGTTGATCCGAAAAATCAGTTCCCTGAAGTGGGCGCAGCTATGGGACTTGCCTGGACGGCTGCAGGGGGAGATACCCTCTTTTGCGAAGCAGTTGCATTGGACGGTACCGGAAAAATTGAAGCAACCGGCAGTCTGGGTGATGTGATGAAGGAATCCACTCGAATTGCTTTGGCACACATTCGTTCCATTTCAGATTCCTTGGGATTGGAAAAAGATTTTTATAAAACCAAAGATATTCACATTCATTTTCCGGACGGAGCGACTCCGAAGGATGGACCCTCTGCCGGAATCACCATTGCTCTGGCGGTCACTTCTGCCTTAACCGGAAGAAAAATCCGAAACGATGTGGCAATGACCGGTGAAATTTCCATTCGTGGGAAAGTGCTTCCCATCGGCGGACTGAAGGAAAAAGCGATTTCTGCACATCGGGCAGGTGTGTTTGATATTATTATTCCCAAAGAAAATGAAAAAGATTTGGAAGAAATTCCAAAAGAAATTATTTCCGATTTCAACTTTATGTGTGTGTCGGAATTTGGGGAAGTGCTGGAGATTGCATTGCTTCCCAAAGAGGAGGAATATCTCGGCTTGTCAGAGGATACCTACTCATCTTATAATGTATACGAGAACAAAATATAGAAAAAGAAAGGACGCATAAGTTCATGGCAAAATTAAGCGCTCCAAAAGGAACCAAAGATGTACTGCCATCTGAAAGCTATCAATGGCAGTACGTGGAATCTGTGCTAAAGCAGATTGCAAAAGATTTTAACTTTAAAGAACTCAGAACCCCCACCTTTGAATCAACCGAGGTGTTTGCCCGCGGGGTTGGAGATACCACCGACGTGGTTACCAAAGAAATGTATACTTTTTTGGATAAGGGCGGCAGAAGTATCACCCTTCGTCCCGAAGGAACTGCAGGGATTGCAAGAAGCTTTGTGGAACACGGTCTCTATGCAGGGGTTCTTCCTTTAAAACTCTGGTATCTGATTTCCTGCTTCCGTTATGAAAAACCGCAGGCAGGCAGACTTCGTGAGTTTCATCAGTTCGGCATCGAAATGTTGGGAACTACCACTGCATTGGCAGATGCGGAAGCAATTTTATTCGGGAACGAAATTTTCAAGCGTTTTAATATTGGAAATATTACTTTGAATTTAAATAACATCGGTTGTAAAGAATGTCGTAAGGCATATAACGAAAAGTTAAAAGCCTATCTGGAAGCAAAAAAAGATTCTCTTTGCGAAACTTGTCAGGAACGTCTTGGCAAAAATCCCATGCGAATTTTTGACTGTAAATCGGAAGTGTGTCAGTCTTTGATTGCGGATGCGCCCACCATTTTTGACAGCGTTTGTGAAGATTGTAAAAACCATTTTGAAGAAGTGACCAACATTTTGGATACCGTTGGAGTTTCTTACAAAATTGATAAAGGAATTGTCCGTGGATTGGACTACTATTCCAAAACCGTATTTGAATTTGTGTCCGAAAACATCGGCGCCCAGGGTACGGTGCTTGGTGGCGGAAGATACGACGGTTTGATTGCAGACTTGGGCGGAAACGATGCACCCGGTATCGGATTTGCGATGGGATTGGAACGATTGCTTCTGCTTTTGGGCGACACCATTCCCGTTTCGGATGCCACTCCGGAAATTTTGTTGATTCCCATTGGAGACGATGCGAAAAAAGTTGCGTGGAAGCTGGTTTCGGATTTAAGAAGTCAGGGAATTTCTGCGGAATATGACATTAATTGCCGTTCGGTGAAAGCACAAATGAAATATGCCGATAAAATCGGTGCACATTATACCATCGTGTTGGGGGATGACGAAGTTTCCGCCAACCAATATCAACTGAAAAATATGCAAACCGGTGAAGTTTTGACGGTTGCATTGGAACAAATTGCAGAAATTCTTTCGGCAACCACCGAAGAATAGTGAGAAAGGATGAAAGACAATGGCAGAAACTTTACAAGGATTTAAACGTACCAACTACGCAAACGATTTCGATTCTTCTTCGATCGGAAAAATCGTTTCGGTTGCAGGTTGGGTGAATAAACAAAGAGACATCGGTTCGCTGGTATTTATCGACCTTCGTGACAGAACCGGTTTAGTTCAGATTGTGTTTGATGAAACCATCAACGTAGAGCTTTTGAATAAAGCAAAAGGTGTTCACAATGAATATGTAATTGCTGTAACCGGTACCGTTCGTCAGAGAAGCGGTGCTTTCAACAAAAACATCAAAACAGGGGAAATTGAAATTGTGGCAGAAGAACTGAGAGTTCTTTCTGTTTCTGAACCCACTCCCTTTGTTATTGCATCTGACGTGGAAGCAAATGACCAGATTAAATTGAAATATCGTTATCTGGATTTGCGTCGTCCTGAAATGCAGAAGAACATCATCATGCGTCACAAAATTGCAAAAATTGCAAGAGACTACTATGATGAAAACGGCTTTTTGGAAATTGAAACTCCTTACTTAACCAAATCCACTCCCGAAGGGGCAAGAGACTATCTGGTGCCCAGCCGTGTGCATCCTGAAAAATTCTACGCACTGCCTCAGTCTCCTCAGCTTTACAAACAGCTTCTGATGTTATCCGGTTTTGACAGATACATTCAGATTGCAAGATGCTTCCGTGATGAAGACTTAAGAGCAGACCGTCAGCCGGAATTTACCCAGATTGACTTGGAAATGTCTTTCGTGGAAATGGATGACGTTATTGCAATGAACGAAGGATTTTTGAAAAGAGTTTTCAAGGAAGTTTTAGACTTGGACATTCAGACTCCCTTTATGAGAATGGACTATAAAGAAGCAATGGAACGTTACGGCTGTGATAAACCTGACAACCGTTTTGGGCTGGAACTGGTAGACTTGTCCGAAGAAGTGAAAGACATCGAATTTACCGTATTCTCCAATGCTTTGGCAAATGGCGGAAGCGTTAAATGTATCAATGGTGAAGGTATGGGAGCAAAACTCTCCAGAAAAGAAATTGATGCATTGGGTGAGTTGGTGAAAACCTATGGCGGTAAAGGTCTGGCATACATCATTGTTAATGAAGATGGCGTGAAATCTCCCATTGCCAAATTTATGAATGATGAACAGATGAATCGCATCTTAACCAAAGCAAATGCGAAGCCCGGCGACATTATTTTAATTGTTGCAGACAAAACTGATGTAGTATACACCGTTTTAGGAAGCTTGCGTTGCGATTTGGCGAAAAAATTTGAACTTTACGATGAAAATTCCTTCTCCTTCCTGTGGGTTGTAAACTTCCCGCTTTTAGAGTTTGATGAAGAAGAAAATCGTTATGTGGCAAAACATCATCCCTTTACTGCACCGATGGATGAAGATTTGGATAAATTGGAAACCGCCCCCGGCGAAGTTCGTGCAAAAGCATACGATATTGTATTAAACGGTAACGAAATCGGTGGTGGAAGTATCCGTATTTTTGACACCAAGCTTCAAGAAAAAATGTTCCAGGTGCTCGGTTTTACCAAAGAAGCAGCGCAAGAACGTTTTGGTTTCTTAATTGATGCATTTCGTTTTGGTCCTCCGCCGCATGGTGGTATGGCATACGGTCTGGACAGACTTTGTATGCTGATGGCAGGTTGTGATTCCATCCGTGATGTTATTGCATTCCCGAAAGTGCAAAACGCATCTGAGTTGATGACCAATGCACCTGACTTTGTAGATGACAAGCAGCTTAGCGACTTAAACATTGCTTGTGTGATGCCTAAAAAAGAAGATTAATATTTGAAACTGATCCGGGTGCCTGTAAATGGTATAGCACCCGGATTCCTTCGGAGAAAGAATTATGAAAGAAGCAATTCAGAGTTTTTTTGTCAATTTACCGATTCCCTTGTGGCTTCAGATTATGCTTTCGGCAATGATTCCTACGGTGGAAGCCCGCTATTCGATTTTATTTTTTATGGAGAGCGGAATGCCCTATTGGGAGTTGTTTGCTTTAAGCGTTTTGGGAAATATGATTCCCATTCCGTTTATCATTTATCTGTTTCGTCCCTTGCTTGGTTTTTTAAGAAAAACCAAACTTTTTCGGAATATTGCCATTAAGTTGGAGGAAAGAACCCATAAGAAAGCGGCACAGTTGCAGAAATATTCTGCGTTGGGTCTGTTTATTTTTGTGGCACTTCCTGTACCGGGAACCGGTGCCATTACCGGCTCGATGATTGCGGCACTTTTGGATATGAGAGAAAAATATGCGCTTCCTGCTATTTTTATCGGAACCATAGTGGCAACCTTTATCACTACCGGTGCAATGAACTTTCTCCAGTGGATTGTTGGTTTATTCTAAAATTTTATAAAAAACAGAAAAGAACGGCAGGTTTTTCTGCCGTTCTTTTCTGTCCCGAAAAAGATTTTACAAAAAATGTGGACAAAACGTTGAAACTGTGGTACAATAATTTTGCTACATCTTTTCAAATATGAAAAACACAACTGCATAAAAGAATTGCTTGAGGGGCACGCTGATATTGCAAAAAGCGTATGCTCTTGTTTCGTCGTACCTTCAAGCAATTGTTTGTGTTATGATTTGAAAAGTGTGTAGCAACCTTTAGAGATGGAGCAGTACGTTTTTTGGTGCGTAGCTTTCCGCTCTTAGGTGGCTGCGCACTTTTTATTTGTCTGATTTTATGGTATCGGGGGAGGTGGTTGTTTGCAATATCGTGGGCAAGGGAGTGGCAGTGTTCTCATATTTTTGAAACAGAAAGGATTATTGTTATGAAAAAATTAAAACAGATGATTGGTTTTATCCTGTTGACTTTTGTTTTTGTCAATAGTTTTGCTTATGCCAAACCCTCACAAACACAGCTTGCAGCAGAAGAGCTTCAAGCGTTATCCATTCTTGTTGGTGATGAAACAGGAGCTTTGCTTCTCGAACAGAATGTGACTCGTGCACAGTTAGCAGCTATTGTCTGCCGATTGATGGGGTTGGAGCAAACTGCCAAAGAAAATGCCTGCTTAAACAATTTATGTTCGGATGTTCCTTTGGGGCATTGGGCGACGGGATATATTCAAGTGGTTACAGAAAGCGACATTATGGACGTGGATACTAAGCAATGCTTTTATCCTGAACAGGAGGTCAGTAACGCTGAGGTAATAAAGATTTTAATTACGATGTTGGGATATCTTCCGAAAGCAGAGGTAATGGGTGGTTATCCTCACGGTGTTCTGATGGTTGCCAATCAGCTTGGGTTATCTGAAGGACTTTCACTTTCTACCGAGGAACCTGCGATTCGGGAAAATGTTGCTGTTTTAGTTCAAAATTGTTTGGATATTCCGCTGATGAAACAGAGTGGATTCGGAGCTGATTCACAATACCAAATCATGGAGGATGTTACATTGCGAACTCAATATTTTTTTGATAAAAAGTAACTGTTATTCTAACACTACGGGAGCAGGTGGATTTAGCAAAAGTTTTGCAATCTGATAGCAGTCAATCCAAATTTGATTATTGCCATCCTTTTGCATTTCGTTGAAAATTAACTGAATTCCAAAGTGTAAATGCGGTACGTTGATATTATTTACGTTTTCTTTGAAGCTATAGCCGGTCTGCCCTACATATCCGATGGTTTGACCGGCTTTTACTGTGTATCCTTCTGCTAAATTCTTAGCAAAGGGGGAATCTTTTCTCAGATGAGCGTAGTAATAGTAACGCTGTCCGTCAAAGCTTCGGATACCAATTCTCCAGCCACCGTAGCGGTTCCATCCCATCACTTCCACAACGCCATCCTCCACGGCAGCAACCGGAGTTCCCGTTGCTGCGAAAAAGTCATGTCCTTGATGCTTTCTTTGAAATCCATAGCTTCGGCTGTTGCCGAAATCATCCGAATCGGAATAACTGCCTTTCACGGGGTGGCGGATTTTTAAGCCATATTTCAATATGGTTTTGGTGGTGCCGTCTTCGTTTTTCTGTTGGACTTCGTATTCACCAACCCAACCGTTTAATATGGCGCCGTAGGCATTTAAGTAGTAGGGGAATTGTTTCAAATCGGTGGGGTGTCCTTCTTTTAATATCTCTGCCGCTTTTGTAACATCTGCTTTGGTAAGATGTTTGAAATTGCCGTAATTTTTAGCCGCAAGATAACTGAGCAGTTCGATAAAATCCACCCGTTCCTCCCGGTTTCGGCTTTGGATATCCAGTTCGATGGCATGGTATAAGATGGGAGATGGGATTGAAAACTCCACCCATTTGATGTATGAAGTGTCACTTTGGACGTGAAGGGTGTGAAAAAGTGTGTTACCGGCTAACAAACACAATAAGGAAAAACATAACATGAACAAAGAAATTTTAAGTTTCACAAAAAACCACCTATACTATTATATATATAGTAGTATTCTATGTGGGGATGAACTAAAAAAGAACGATGCCGTTTTAAACTCTGCAACCAATAAAATTTAAAAGATTAAAAAAAATACAAAAA
Organism: Clostridia bacterium; assembly: GCA_045638525.1. Lineage (GTDB taxonomy): Bacteria > Bacillota > Clostridia > UMGS1840 > UMGS1840 > SIG452. The sequence continues at coordinate 10,749 of JAZUBQ010000003.1, read as the reverse complement.
AAATCTTGACAAATGGAAAATTTGTGTTATAATAACAAGGTACTTGATATGAAAAGAAGAAGTTTCCGCTTCTCACCTCGGTCGGGAGAGCCTGACGGGTTATGGAACATACGCAGTTTTTAATAAGTTAGCTGTGTGTTTTGTGAGGGCGGGTTTTATCCGTCTTTTTTTGTGTCAGGAACTAATTTTAAAAACTAAATGTTAGGGGTGCGTTTCCATTAGCGTGAAAGAGTTACCAATCAATGAGGAAATCCGCGAAAAAGAAGTCAGAGTCATTGGTGCCCAGGGCGACCAGTTAGGAGTATTATCCATAAAGGATGCCATGGAAGCGGCAATCAATGCGAATCTGGATCTTGTAATGATTTCTCCCAAGGCGGTTCCGCCGGTTTGCAAAATTATGGACTACGGCAAATATCGTTTTGAACAGGCGAAAAAAGAGAAAGAAATCAAAAAGAACCAAAAGGTTGTTACCATTAAAGAAGTTCGTCTTTCTGTTAACATTGATACTCACGATTTCAACACCAAATTAAATCAGGCAATCAAATTCTTAAAAGCCGGAGATAAAGTAAAAGTTTCTGTTCGATTCCGTGGTCGTGAAATGGCTCACACCAATCTGGGGGCAGACACTTTGAAAAGATTCGGTGAAGCGATTACTGAGGTTGGAACAGTTGATAAACCTGCAAAAATGGAAGGCAGAAGCATGGTTATGTTTCTTGGTCCCAAATAAGATGTAATTTAGGTTTAGATTTTATATAATAAGAGAGGAGTAATTATCATGCCTAAAATTAAGACACACAGAGGTGCCGCTAAAAGATTTTCTTTGACCAAAGGTGGCAAAGTGAAAAGAGCGAAAGCCGGCAGAAGACACATTTTAAACAAAAAAACCACTAAGAGAAAAAGACACTTAAGAATGGGCGGCTATGCTTGTGAAGCAAATGCAGCAGTTATCAAAAAACTGATTCCTTATAAATAAGATATTTTAAGGCATCAATTTTTTGGAAAGATTTGAAATTATAGAAGTTGGAGGATACTAAGAACTATGGCAAGAATCAAAGGTGCTGTGACCACCAGAAGAAGACATAAAAAAATCTTAAAATTAGCAAAAGGCTACAGAGGTGCTAAAAGCAAACTGTTCAGAACTGCTAACGAAGCAGTAATGAAATCTCTGGTTTATGCATACATCGGCAGAAAACAGAAGAAGAGAGAATTCAGACAGTTGTGGATCGCAAGAATCAACGCTGCTGCAAGAATGAACGGAATCAGCTATTCCAGACTGATGAACGGTCTGAAAAAAGCAAACATCGAAATGAACAGAAAGATGTTATCCGAAATCGCAATCGCAGATCCTGCTGCTTTCACCGCTCTGGTAGAAAAAGCAAAAGCTGCTCTGTAAGATTTTTGATTGCATAGAAATCAAATATTTTGCTCAAAATGTCAGTATAGAAATATACTGGCATTTTTTTATGCCCAAAAGGAGAAACTTATGAAACAAAAACAGTTGGGATTTGTTATAACTTTAGCTTTTTTTCTGATTTTGGGATTTTGTTCGGAAACCAACAGACCTGCATATTCTGCCAACACCTATGAAACCAATCTTCAACTCATTGCCCGTGCTGTGAATGGAGAGGCAAGAGGAGAACCCTATGAAGGGCAGGTTGCTGTGGCAGCTGTAATACTCAATCGGGTTCGACATCCATCCTTTCCCAATACGGTTGCAGGGGTCATCTATCAGCCGGGAGCCTTCACTGCGGTGTCTGACGGACAAATCAACGTTCCCATTGATCCAAAATCTACCATTTACAAAGCGTGTACCGATGCGATGAACGGATGGGATCCCAGTGGCGGAGCTATTTACTATTTCAATCCAAAAACAGCAACAAATAAATGGATTTGGTCACGACCGGTTGTGAAAACAATCGGCAACCATCGATTTGCAAAGTAGAGGAGGAAGTTTTTTGAATCAAACTCAAATGAAGTGGTGGAGTGTTACGGTGGGGGCGTTGGTGTTCTTTGCCTCTGTTTGTTGGGTGTTGTCCGGAAAAAATTCTGCCAATCTTCGGTATATCGAAAATCAGAACCGTCGTGCGTTTACTGAGTTAACCGAAAGTGTCAGAAAAATTGATGTGGCACTTTCCAAAGCCATTCTCACCAATGAACCGGTACAACTGAATCAACTTGCTCACGAAATCATTGCCAATGCAGCATTCGCAAAAAGTTCTCTGGGACAACTTCCTCTTTCGGATGTCAGTTTAGATAAAACCCAAAAGTATTTGTCGCAAGTGGGGGACTACACCGTATATCTGGCACATAAAAGCAGACAGAATCAGCCGCTTTCCGAAGAGGACACATCTACGATGCTGAAACTTTTATCTTATGCTGATAAATTGGCGCTCACGTTAGAAGGACTGGAGGAGTCGTATCTTGGTCGTGCAGTCAATTTTTCTGATATGATTATGATAACAAAAAAAGCACAAGCGGCCGCAAAAACAGATGACGAAAATCAATTTACCCTGTTGGAAAAAGAATTTGGCGATTATCCCAGCTTGATTTATGATGGAGCTTTCTCAGATCATTTGGAGCAAAAAAACGCTCAATATTTATCAGGTAAACCCAATATTACAAAAAAAGAAGCACAACAAGTGGCGAAAAACTTTTTGGGACATCAACGGGTAAAAAGTATCAAATATATTGGAGGCTCCCAAAATTGTGTGCCAAAAACCTACAGTTTTTCGGGTAAACTTTCCGATGATAGCGAGTATACGATTGACATTACCGAACAAGGCGGGGAAGTATTATACTATTTAAATAGTAAAGAAAATCATAAGGATACACTATCGGTGACGGAAGCAACCGAAAAAGGAATTTCCTTTTTAAATGGTATGGGATTCGAGGAAGTTGCGGTGAGTTATTACGAAAAGGAAGATGGATTCATTACTCTGAATTTTTGTCCGCTTGATGGAGATATCAAAGAATATCCCGATTTAATCAAACTTCGTATTTCGTTGGATGACGGAGAAGTTTTGGCATATGAAGCCAAAGGATATCTGATGAATCACAGAGAACGTGAAGCGGTTGAGTTTTTGCCTTTTGATATAGAAGCACATATCAATCCGGGTCTTAAGATATCGTCGGTGAATCGTGCATTGATTCCGAAAGATGACGGACGGGAAGTTTATGCGTATGAAATAAAAGGAAAGTTAGAACATCGTAATTATCTGATTTATCTGAATGCGCAAACCGGTGACACCGAGCAAATCTTTTTGGTTGAGCAAAATGAAAACGGTGTACTGACTGAATAACCTTTAGAAAGACTATTCTTTGGAATAGTCTTTTTTTGTCGGATTTTATTGTAAAAAAAGCCTGATAATAAAAAAAATAAAAAAAATTAAAAAAATTTCAAAAAACACTTGCAATTTGACAAACAATCTGCTATAATATCAAAGGTTATGTTATGCGATGAAGTGGAAGGTGGCTTCAAAACGGTATAAACCGGCTGTTTTGAAGGGAATTTCCACGGAGTATGTTTGGTTTGAAACCAGGCGGCTAAAAGACGGTAATATATGATAACAACTTGGTGTACTCACATCGTTACCTTTTTGATGCCCGAAAATTTTTATAACTTATATAAAAATCTTCGGGATTTATTATGGAATAGGTGTGAAACACGAGGGTAAGTGTCAGAAAAATTATCCGTGTAGCCGAAACAGAACACACAAAAATTTAAAAATTTTAGGAGGAAACACGGTTATGGCAGCAATGAAAGAAAAAATCAGAATCAGATTGAAAGCGTACGATCACGTTATCTTAGATCAGTCCGCTGAAAAAGTAGTGGAAACCGCGAAAAGAACTGGCGCAGGAGTATCCGGCCCCATTCCGCTTCCCACCAAAAAAGAAATCGTTACTATCTTAAGAGCTGTACACAAGTACAAAGATTCCAGAGAACAGTTCGAAATGAGAACTCATAAGAGAATGATCGATATCTTAAACCCCACCGCAAAAACTGTTGACGCTTTGATGAAATTAGACCTGCCCGCAGGTGTTGAATTTGACATCAAACTGTAAGACGACTATTATTATACCATATATATAATAGTATGCGAGTTTTCTCTTACCTGTGTCAAAGAGAATTCGCATGGGCGAAAATCCGCCCGCCTGATACCTCGAAAAATTACGGGGTACCAAGGTCATGTTGGGCAACCCCCAACCAATAACCATAGGAGGAAAAAATTATGGAAAAAGCAATTCTGGGTAAGAAAATCGGCATGACTCAGCTTTTCTCCGAAACCGGCAAATTTGTTCCGGTTACCGTGATTGAAGCAGGTCCGTGCGTTGTTACTCAAAAGAAAACCGTTGAAATTGACGGTTACAACTCAATTCAGGTTGGTTTTGTGGAAACCAAAGAAAAAAAATCTAACAAACCGTTAATGGGCCACTTTAAAAAAGCAGGCACCTCCATCATGAAATTCTTAAGAGAATTCAGATTGGATGACACCGCTTCTTTCAATGTTGGTGATGAAATCAAAGCAGGCATCTTTGCAGAAGGCGATAGCGTTGATGTAACCGGTATCTCCAAAGGTAAAGGATATCAGGGTACCATTAAAAGACATGGTCAGTCCAGAATCCGTATGTCTCACGGTGCTGGTCCCGTTCACAGAAGCGCTGGTTCTATGGGAGCTTGTTCTTCTCCCTCAAGAGTATTCAAAGGTAAAAAACTTCCCGGTCACATGGGTAATGTTCAGGTAACTGTTCAGAACTTAGAAATCGTGAAAGTAATGGAAGATAAAAACCTGATTCTTGTAAAAGGTGCAATTCCCGGTCCCAAAGGCGGATTGGTTACTGTTAAAAGCTCTGTGAAAGCTTCCAAGTAATCACAGAAGTGATATAGAAACTGCTTTTCACCCGCTTGGGTGACAAAACAATGATAATCAGCCTTTGGCTGGAAGGAGGAAATACGATGCCTAAAGTAGCATTATATAATATTGAAGGCAAAGAAGTCGGCGAAATCGAATTAAAAGATGAGATTTTTGCTATTGAAATCAGCAGTGCTGCACTTCATATGACTGTGAAAAACTACCTGGCAAATCAGAGACAGGGTACACAGTCTACCAAAACCCGTACCGAAGTTAGCGGTGGCGGCGCAAAACCCTGGAAACAGAAAGGAACCGGTCGTGCAAGACAGGGCTCCATCCGTGCTCCCCAGTGGAAAGGTGGCGGCGTGGCTTTAGGTCCCAAACCGAGAGATTACAGCTACACCTTAAACAAAAAAACCAGAAGACTGGCATTAAAATCCGCTTTATCTGCAAAAGTTGCAGAAAACAACATCGTTGTTGTGGATAAGCTGGCTATGGACGAAATCAAAACCAAATCTTTTGTTAAGATTTTAGAAAACTTAAAAGTAGATAGCAAAGCATTTGTGGTTACCGGTGCGAAAGAAGCTAACTTAATCGCTTCTGCAAACAACGTTCCCGGCATCAAAACTGCAGTAGTTGATACCATCAACACTTACGATGTATTAAATCACACCAAATTAGTGATTGAAGCATCTGCAGTAGCAAAATTAGAGGAGGTGTACTGCTAAGATGAACGCATACGATATCATCATTGCTCCGATCATTTCGGAAAAAACCATGAATATGCTGGCAGACAAAAAGTACACTTTCAAAGTGAACCCCAATGCCAACAAAATCGAAATCAAAAAAGCTGTTGAAGAAATCTTCAAAGTAGAAGTTGATAAGGTTACAACCATCAACGTAATCGGTAAGAACAAAAGAGTCGGCGTACATGAAGGTAAAAGATCCGACTGGAAGAAAGCGATTGTGAAATTAAAAGGCAACAAAACAATCGAGTTCTTCGAAAGCTTACAATAATGAGAGGAGATGAGTGATAATGGCAGTAAAAACTTATAAACCGACTACTCCGTCAAGAAGATATATGACTGCACCTGACTTCTCCGTGTTGTCTGATGTAAAACCTGAAAAATCTCTTCTTGTTAAACTGAAAAAACACGCCGGCAGAAACTCCTACGGTAGAATCACCGTAAGACACAGAGGCGGCGGAAACAAATCCAAATACAGAATCATCGACTTCAAACGTGACAAAATGGATATGCCTGCAACTGTTCTGACCTTAGAATACGATCCGAACAGAACCGCATACATCGCATTAGTTCAGTATGAAGACGGCGAAAAGAGATACATCCTGGCTCCCAACGAATTAAAAGTTGGTCACAAAGTTATCTCTTCTGCAACCGCAGATATCAAACCCGGTAACACTCTGCCTTTGGCAAACATTCCGGTTGGTACCATTATCCACAACGTGGAAATCACCAAAAACAAAGGTGGTCAGCTGGTTCGTTCTGCAGGTAATGCAGCTCAGCTGATGGCTAAAGAAGGTGACTATGCTCAGGTAAGACTTCCCTCCGGCGAAGTTAGAAAAGTTCTGATTGATTGTAAAGCTACCATCGGTCAGGTAAGTAACTTAGAGCATGAAAACGTTACCATCGGTAAAGCAGGTAGAAAAAGACATATGGGTATCAAACCTACCGTTCGTGGTGTTGTTATGAATCCCTGTGACCATCCCCACGGTGGTGGTGAAGGTAAATCACCCATCGGTCGTCCGGCTCCTGTTACTCCCTGGGGTAAACCGGCTCTCGGCTTAAAAACCAGAAAGAAAAAGAAAATCACTAACCGCCTGATCGTTAAGACCAGAAACGGTAAATAATCATCGACATACACCGTAGTCCGACCACCGGTCGGATGCGGTACCCCGATAAAACGCACAGCCTGTGCGAAAAAATCTAGAAGGAGGCAACAATATGAGCCGTTCAATCAAAAAAGGGCCTTTCGTGGACCCCAAACTTTTGAAAAGAATTGAAGAAATGAATGATAAAGGCGAAAAGAGAGTTCTGAAGTCTTGGTCAAGAGCTTCTACCATTTTCCCGCAGTTCGTTGGACACACCATCGCTTTATATGACGGAAGAAAACACGTTCCCGTATATGTAACTGAAGATATGGTTGGTCACAAACTGGGCGAATTTGCTCCTACCAGAACCTACAAAGGTCATGCAGGTGCAAAAACTTCAAAATAATTCGGGAATTTCAATCATCCCGTAACACACTAAATATTAGAACCACCTAAGGGTGAAAGAGGAGGAATAAAGATGGAGGCAAGAGCAACTCTCCGTTATGCTAGAATATCTCCCCGCAAGGTAAAGATAGTCATCGATTTAATCAGAAACAAACCCGTTGGTCAGGCTTTGGCGATTTTAAGACATACTCCCAAAGCTGCATCTCCCCTGGTTGAAAAACTGTTATTATCAGCTATCGCTAATGCGGAAAACAATCATAATATGGCAAAAGATGACCTGTACGTTTCCGAATGTTTCGCAAACGCTGGTCCGATTCTGAAAAGAATTCAGCCCAGAGCACAGGGTAGAGCATTCAGAATTGCAAAAAGAACCAGCCATATTACCGTGGTTGTAAAAGAAAAAGAATAGGAGGTATGAGTAATGGGTCAGAAAGTTAATCCCCATGGATTAAGAGTCGGCGTTATTAAAGATTGGGACTCTAAATGGTATGCTCCGGATCACAAATTCGGTGATACTTTAGTAGAAGACCACAAAATCAGAGTATTCCTGAAAAAATCTCTGTATCAGGCCGGCATTTCCAAAATTGAAATTGCAAGAAAAGCAAACAAAATTTTTGTTAAAGTATTCACTGCAAAACCCGGTATGTTAATCGGTAAAGGCGGTGCAGAATTAGAAAAAATCAGAGCTTCTGTTGTAAACTTACTGGGCGGCAATGCAAACGTTAACGTTAACATCGTTGAAGTAAAACCCGCTGAAATGGATGCAACTTTAGTAGCTGAAAACATCGCAGCTCAGCTGGAAAAACGTATTTCCTTCAGAAGAGCGATGAAACAGTCTATGCAGAGAACTATGAAGTTCGGTGCAAAAGGTATCAAAACTTCCGTATCCGGCCGTGTTGGCGGTGCTGAAATCGCAAGAACAGAGCATTATCATGAAGGAACCATTCCGCTGCAGACCTTAAGAGCAGACATTGACTACGGTTTTGCAGAAGCGAATACCACCTACGGTAAATTAGGCGTTAAAGTATGGATTTACAAAGGTGAAATTCTTCCTGAAAGCAAAAATGCGAAAAAAAATACTCAAGAGGGAGGAAAATAATCTATGTTAATGCCTAAAAGAGTAAAAAGAAGAAAACAGTTTAGAGGCAGAATGACCGGTAAAGCTTTAAGAGGTAACAAAGTAACTTACGGCGATTACGGTATTCAGGCTACCGAACCCGGTTGGATCACCGGTAACCAGATTGAAGCTGCCCGTATTGCAATTAACCGTTACATTAAAAGAGGCGGTAAAGTTTGGATCAAAATTTTCCCCGATAAACCGGTAACCGAAAAACCTGCTGAAACTCGTATGGGTAGCGGTAAAGGTTCTCCCGAATATTGGGTAGCAGTTGTAAAACCGGGCAGAGTGTTATTCGAACTCTCCGGTGTTGATGAAACTGTTGCTAGAGAAGCAATGAGACTTGCGCAGCACAAACTGTCTGTTAAGACCAAGTTTGTTCTCCGCGAAAAAGAAGTGGAGGTAGAAAGCGATGAAGATTAAGAATATTAGAGATTTAGCAGATATGGAGCTTAATCAGAAACTCGCTGAGCTGAAAATTGAGCTTTTTAACTTAAGATTTCAACATGCTACCAATCAACTTGATAACCCCATGAGAATGAAAGAAGTTAAAAAAACAATTGCGAAAATTAAGACCGTATTAAAAGAAAGAGAACTGGGAATTAACCAATAATTTCCCGTGAGGTTTAGAATCGCCTTTCTCAAGTTTTGGCGAAGGGCGGAAATGGAGGAACTAAATCATGTCCGAAAGAGGCTTTAGAAAAGTTAGAATCGGCGAAGTTGTAAGCAACAAAATGGATAAAACAATTGTTGTTAAGATTGAAGATTCTGTAAAGCATCCGATTTACAAAAAAATCATCAAGAGAACTATTAAGTTCAAAGCTCACGATGAAAACAACGAATGTAACATCGGCGACAGAGTTGAAATCATGGAAACAAGACCGTTATCCAAAGATAAAAGATGGAGACTTACAAAAATCGTTGAAAAAGCGAAATAAGAATGTTTGTACGGTAGTAATACCGTTAATAAAAACGCTTGCGACAATAGTCAGTAAGCAGAGGAGGATTACAATGATTCAGCAAGAAAGCAGAATGAAAGTAGCTGATAATACCGGTGCTAAAGAATTACTGACCATCAGAGTTCTGGGCGGATCTAAAAGAAGATACGCAAACATCGGCGACGTGGTTGTAGCTACTGTCAAAAAAGCAACACCCGGCGGAGTTGTGAAAAAAGGCGATGTTGTTAAAGCTGTTATCGTTAGAAGCGTGAAAGGTGTTCGTCGTCAGGACGGAACTTACATCAGATTCGACGAAAACGCAGCTGTAATTATTAAAGATGACAAAAATCCGAGAGGAACTCGTATTTTTGGCCCTGTTGCAAGAGAACTTCGTGACAAGGAATATTCCAAAATTTTATCCTTGGCTCCTGAAGTATTGTAAGGGAGGTAATTGAAATGTATAAGAAAGTTAATGTAAGAAAAGATGACCAGGTTATGGTAATCTCCGGTAAAGACAAAGGCAAAAAAGGTAAAGTTTTAGTAGTATCTCCCAAAGAAGGAAAAGTTATCGTTGAAGGCGTTAACATGATCACAAAACACGAAAAACCTTCCATGGCAAATCAGCAGGGCGGAATTGTTAACAAAGAAGCTCCAATTGATATGTCTAACGTAATGTATATCCACAAAGGAACTCCTACAAGAGTAGGTTTCAAAGTGGAAGATGGTAAAAAAGTCCGTGTTGCAAAATGTAACGGTGAGGTTATCGATTAATTAAGAGAGGAGGCTTTTGTAACGTGAGCAGATTACATGATATGTACAAAAACGAGATCGTAGATGCTATGATCAAAAAGTTTGGATATAAAAATGTTATGGAAGTACCGAAGCTCGATAAAATTGTTATCAACATGGGCGTTGGTGAAGCAAAAGAAAATGCAAAAGTTCTGGAATCTGCTGTAAAGGATATGGAAACTATCACAGGTCAGAAAGCAGTTCTTACAAGAGCTAAGAATTCAGTTGCTAACTTCAAAATCAGAGAAGGCATGCCGATTGGATGTAAAGTTACACTTCGTGGCGAGAAAATGTATGAGTTCCTTGATCGTCTTGTAAACCTTGCATTACCTCGTGTACGTGACTTCAGAGGCGTTAACGCTAACGCATTCGACGGTAGAGGAAACTATGCTCTTGGTATTAAAGAGCAGCTTATCTTCCCTGAAATCGAATATGATAAAGTAGATAAGGTAAGAGGTATGGACGTTATCTTTGTTACAACAGCAAAGACAGACGAAGAAGCTCGTGAATTATTGACATTATTCAACATGCCGTTTGAAAAATAAGAGGAGGTAAATTCATGGCTAAGACAGCAATGAAAATCAAACAGCAGCGTAAGCAGAAATTCTCCACAAGAGAATACAATCGTTGCAAAATTTGTGGTCGTCCACATGCTTATTTAAGAAAATACGGAATTTGCAGAATTTGCTTCCGTGAATTAGCTTATAAAGGTGAAATCCCAGGAGTGAAAAAAGCATCCTGGTAAATCGGAAAAATTTCCAAATACGAGGTACATCCCAAACCTTAATGAAGCTTGGCCTCAGGCAGGAGCTGCATTTG
>JAZUBQ010000002.1:0-110331 GCA_045638525.1 Clostridia bacterium | reverse complement strand
CGTTTTTTATAGTAAGTGCGATTAGGATGTGCTGTTTTCGTAGGAAAAAAACTGACTTTTTTCCAAAATAACTTGCAATTTTAGCAAAAATGTTATACAATAAAAATGATAATGTATGCGATTTTATCTTAATAAATAATCTTAGTTGTACGATATGGAGGGCATTATGCAATACAACAGTACAAGAAATAAAAATTATAAAGTTACTTCCGCAATGGCAATGAAACAAGGACTCTCTTTAGAAGGTGGTTTGTTTGTGCCGGAAGTATTTCCGACTTTAACCAAAGATATCTATGATACATTGATGGATCAGAACTATATCGAACGAGCTGCAACTGTATTGGGGTTATTTTTGGAAGATTTTTCTTCAGACGAACTAAAAGAATACAGCCAAAAAGCTTATGGTAATCAGAAATTTGGTGAAGGTGAACCGACTCCTTTACATTATACTGATAATCAGACTGCATATTTGGAATTATGGCACGGACCTACCTGTGCATTTAAAGACATGGCATTACAGATGCTTCCGCATTTGTTAACTGCTTCTGCAAGAAAAACAGGGGACGACCGTACTGTTTGTATTTTGGTTGCTACCAGTGGTGACACCGGAAAAGCGGCTTTAGACGGCTTTGCGGATGTGGACGGCACAAAAGTTGTGGTGTTCTATCCCAAAGATGGTGTTTCTGAAATTCAGAAATTACAGATGGTAACCCAAAAAGGGAACAATGTGTTTGTTTCCGGTGTAATCGGTAACTTTGATGATGCTCAAACCGGCGTAAAAACCATCTTTACAGATGAAGTGTATCGTGATGAGTTAAATGAAAAAGGCGTTATTTTATCTTCTGCAAACTCTATGAACTGGGGAAGATTGGTTCCTCAGGTAGTATACTATATTTCTGCTTACTGTGATTTGGTAAATGCAGGAAAAATCGCACTTGGAGATACTTTTAATGTGTGTGTGCCTACTGGAAACTTCGGTAACATTTTGGCAGCATATTATGCAAAAAAAATGGGATTGCCCGTTGGAAAACTGATTTGCGCATCCAACTGCAATAATGTATTAACCGATTTTATCAATAACGGTGTTTACAACAGAAACAGAGAATTCCATTTGACCATGTCACCGTCGATGGATATTCTGATTTCTTCCAATTTGGAACGTTATTTATATGATATTAGTGGAAAAGATGATGCATACATCAGCTCCATTATGAAACAGCTTTCCGTGGAAGGTTCTTACGAAGTAACGGATGCAATGAAAGAAACCATCCAACAGGATTTCTATGCAGGTTATGCTTCCGAAGAAGAAACAATGGCAGAAATCAAGAAAATTTTTGGAGAAAAAGAGTATTTGATGGATACGCACACTGCGGTTGCATCCTGTGTGTTGAAGAAATATAGAGATGAAACAGGAGATCAGACCATTTGTGTGGTAGCATCCACTGCAAGTCCGTATAAATTCAATGACAGTGTTTTAAAAGCGTTGGATCAGGATAAATCTTGTGAGGATGAGTTTGAGCGTTTAGCACTGTTAAAAGACGTTTCCGGTCTGGAAATTCCCAAACAGCTTTGGGAGTTACAAACTATGGAACAGCGTTTCTTATCCGCTTGTGAAAAGAATGCAATGAAACAAACTGTCACCGAATTTTTATTATAAATTTATAAAAAACGTTGGCAATGTAATGGAGAGTATCTATGGCGATTTACGCTATTTCAGATTTGCACTTACCCTTTGGCATCAATAAACCGATGAATGTTTTTGGAAAAGCTTGGGAGAATTATACAGAAAAATTATTTGAAAATTGGAACAATACCGTCACAGAGAATGACACGGTGATTATGCCCGGGGATTTTTCTTGGGCGACCTACTTAGAGGAAGCGGTAAAGGATTTTCAGTTTTTAGAAAAGCTTCCGGGTAAAAAAATTATTGCCAAAGGAAATCATGATTATTTTTTCACCACAATGTCTAAGATGGAAAAATTTTTAGAGGAGAAATCTTTTTCTTCCGTGAAAATTTTGCATAATAATTTTTTTATGGTGGAAAACAGATTGATTTGCGGAAGTCGAGGCTGGGACATTACATCCCACGGAGAAGAAGACGAGAAATTGACCAAACGGGAAGCGATTCGATTGGAGTTATCCATTCAGGCAGCAAAGAAAGCGTATCCCGATTTGCCCGTTTTGGCATTTTTGCATTATCCGCCTATTTATCGTCAAAATCCGGAAGCAAAAAATCCGATTCGGGACGTGTTGGAACAATATGAAATTAAAAATTGTTATTATGGACATCTTCACGCCAAGGGCATTGAAAATGCCTTCGTGGATGAATATCATGGTGTAAACTATCAGTTGATTTCGGCAGATTATTTAGAGTTTATGCCCTTTTGTATCAAGGAAAATAGTGATTTAAAATTGAGTAAAAAGGAGACTGCAATATGAAAGCAATTGTGTTATCGGCAGGTTATGCCACCAGATTATACCCTTTAACCAAAGATACACCAAAAGGATTGTTACCCATTGGTAAAAAATCAATTTTGGATTTTATTACCGATGAGATAGAAACTATTCCCGAAATTGATGAAATGTTTATCATTTCCAACCATAAATTTTTTACCAATTTTTCCGATTGGGCAAACACTCGTGAAACTCGTCTTAAGGTAACTGTATTAGACGATAATACCACCGACGATTCCAACAAGTTAGGGGCGATTGGTGATATTTGGTTTACCATTCAAAATGGTAACATTGACGAAGACGTTTTAATTGTGGCGGGAGATAACTTCTTTACCTTCCCGTTAAATGATTATCTGGAATTTTATCGTCAGAATGGTTACGATAGTATTTTAGTGAAAGAAATTGATGAAATCAAAGAACTGCAGAGAATGGCAAATGCCATTTTAGATGAAAACGGCAAGGTGTTGGAGATGGAAGAAAAACCGCAAAATCCCAAGTCCAATTGTGCTGTGTTTGCATCTTATATCTATCGGAAAGATACATTGCCGATGATTGGCGAATATTTACAAGCAGGAAATAATCCGGACGCTCCGGGCTTTTTTCCCTCTTGGTTATATTCCAAAAAGCCGGTATATGCCTATAAATTTAAAGGAGAATGTTATGACATCGGAACTCACGAGTCTTATCGTGAGGTTTGTGAAAAGTTCTCTGATTTGTAAGACAAGTTATTGGGGAGTTGATTGCACAATTTTGCAATCAACTCTTTTTGTGAAGTGTGAGGTGATTTTGTGAAGAAAAATATGCTCGGACTTTTGAAAGGTCACTATGTAACTTATTTTTGTATGCAGGTTTTGATTATTATTGCTGCAATTTTAGGACTTTTGAATCCGTTTTTCACAAAAACAATTGTGGATGATGTGCTGCTGGGTGGCCAGACGGAGTTGATTGTTCCTGTGGTGCTTGCGATTGGAGGAGTAACTACCGTACGCTTATTTCTTCGCTATTTTGCGCAAATGAAAATTGAAAGTATTACCCAAAATATGGTGTTAGGACTTCGTCGCCGTGGTTATCGGAAGTTGATGGAGCTGGATTTTGGGTATTACGATAAACATTCTACCGGTGAAACTATGACACAGATGACCTCAGATATGGACACAGTGCGTCAGTTCTTTGCACACAATGTGTATTGTTCGCTGGAGAATATTGCAATTTTCTTGGGTTCTATTTTAATTTTGGTATTTTACATCAATGTGAAATTGTCGGCGATTTTACTTTTTGTAATTCCGGCAGTAAGCATTTTGACCGCACAAATGGCAAAAGAGCAGAAAAAACGGTATCGTCATCTGAGAAAGGTACACGCGGATTTAAATACCGTAGTGAGTGAAAATATTTGGGCACAAAGAGCTGTCAAAGCCTTTGTGAGAGAAGATTATGAAAATGGTCGTCTAAACCAGGTTAATGAAGAGTTTCGGACAGCACAGATGGATATCGCCCTGACTTCGAGAAAATATCTTCCGTTTTTGCAGAATATTTACGGGTTTGTACAGTTGTATATGGTATTGGTAGGCGGTGTTATGGTAATACAGGATGTGATTACCCTAGGGGATCTCATTATGTTTAACAGTATGATCTGGATGGTAACGGGCCCTTTATCCTATGTAGGTGCATTAACCAATGCCATCATCAACAGCTTTGCTTCCTATGAAAAAATGATGGCGCTGTTGGAAGAAGAACCTAAAATCGTCACAGAAACAGAGAACGATAAAATGTCTGTGATGGGAAAAGTGGAATTTCGTAATGTTACTCTTTCCTATGAAGGAATTACTGCACTTCGTAATGTAAGTTTTGTGGCAGAACCCGGGATGCGCATTGGAATTATGGGGCAGACAGGTTCCGGAAAGACCTCTCTAATTCAGTTGATTTCCCGTTTTTATGATCCGGATGAAGGAGAAATTTTCATTGATGACTGTCCCGTTCGTGATTGGAATCTGGAAACTGTCAGAAATTCGGTTTCTGCTTCGCAACAGGAGGTTTTTCTCTTTTCTGATACTGTGGGTGCCAACATTGCTTACGGGAATCCTAAGGCGGATTTTGAGGCAATCAAAGGGGCGGCACAGATTTCTATGGCAGATGAATTTATCGAAAAACTGCCTGAAGGATATGAAACTGTAATTGGTGAACGTGGTGTTACCCTATCAGGCGGACAAAAGCAAAGGCTTGCGTTAGCACGTGCAATTTTAAAAGATCCGGCAATTTTGGTGCTTGATGATACTACTTCTGCCTTGGATTCTGAAACAGAAGAACAAATCAGAGCAGCAATCAGCAAAAATTGTACCGATAAAACAGTCTTTATTATTTCTCAGAAAATTTCATCCGTAAAGGATTGTGATTTGATTTTGGTGCTACAAGACGGAACATTGATTCAAAAAGGTACCCATCAGGAGCTTTTGACAGAAAAAGAAGGGTATTACTACGGGGTATATGTCCATCAGTATGGAGGTGATATCCATGGCTAAAATCAATCGGTTTCATCAGGATGAAGATTTAAAAATCAAATTTGGAAAACAAGAATGGGGAATTGTTTTACAATATGTGAAACGATATTGGTTGGAGCTTCTTTTAACCATACTTGTCATTGCGATTGGAGTTCTTTCCTCCACTGTGGTTCCCTATATTATGAAAATTGTGTTTGATGATGCCATCATCAACAAAAATTTTCAGTTGTTATATACCTGCGGCGGAGTGCTTGCTGTAATGGTAGTAATCAATATTTTGGTATCCAGATTCCGAATGAAGCATTTAATTCAGGTAGGGCAATCCATCATTTATGATATCCGTAAAGACTTATTTGCGCATATTCAGAAGCTTCCGTTTGTATTTTTTGATACCAGACCTCACGGGAAAATTTTAATTCGTGTCACCAACTATATTAACTCTATGGCAGATTTGTTTTCCAACATTATCGCAAATGCGGTTTTAGATGTGTTATCGTTAGTTGCGGTGGTGAGCTTTATGTTTGCCATCAATGTGAAATTAACTTTGGTTGCTCTTTGCGGAGTTCCTGTTCTTTTGATTGTGATGTCTCTGATTAAAAAAGTGCAACGAAGAATCCGCCGTACTTTTAACGATAAAAACAGTAATCTTACGGCATATTTAATGGAAAGCATCAACGGAGTCCGTGTGACGCAGGCCTTTGGCAGAAGACGGAAAAATGAACGTATTTTTACGGATTTATCTGTGCAAGTATACCGTTGGTGGATGAAAACGGTTGGAATTGAATTTATGATTCCTTTAACCACTTCTTTGTTATCTGAGCTTACTGTTTGTGTCACATATTTTGCTGCTGTTATGGTGATTTCCGGGACGGAGATTACGGTAGGTGTTACCATTGCCATTATCAATTATTTGCGGCGTTTATGGAATCCTATCAACAATTTATCCAATCTGTATAATCAGTTGATCACCAATATGGGGTATCTGGAGCGAATCTTAGAAACTCTGGAAGAGGAGGAAGAGATTAAAGATGCGCCCCAAGCATACGATTTGCCGGACATTCAAGGAAAGGTAGAATACTCTCAGGTAGACTTTCTTTATGAAGAGGAAAAAGGCTATGTGCTTCAGGATTTAAGCTTTTGTATTGCTCCCGGAGAGCGTATTGCTTTTGTGGGACAGACCGGAGCAGGGAAGACCACCATTGTGAATTTGCTGTCTCGTTATTATGAAATTGAAGCGGGTAGCATCAAAATTGATGGTCACGATATTCGAGATGTCACCTTACATTCTTTAAGAAGTCAGATTGGCTATATGCTTCAGGAAAGCTACATATTTTCCGGAACCATTATGGAAAATATCCGTTACGGGCGTTTGGATGCCACAGATGATGAAGTCATTGCTGCAGCCAAGGCTGTTTGTGCACACGATTTTATCATTCGGTTAAAAGACGGATATCAGACACAGGTATCAGAAAAGGGAAGTAGCCTTTCCATCGGGCAACGACAGCTGATTTCCTTGGCAAGAACAATGCTGTTAAATCCCAGGATTTTAGTTTTGGATGAAGCAACTGCCAACATTGATACCGAAACGGAACAGTTCATCATCGAAGGTATCAGAAAATTAACCGAAGGCAGAACCACCTTGATGATTGCCCACCGTCTTTCCACGATTGTGGGAGCTGACAGAATTTTGGTCATCGGTGATACCAATGTGATTGAGAACGGAACTCATCAGGAATTGCTGGAGAAAAAAGGCGCATACTATAATTATTATACCAAGCAAACTAAGCAATAGCGGCTTGAAAAAAGGCGTAGAATCCGTGAATCTCACCACTCGCCGTAGCATTGCATGCAGCATAACGGTACGCCTTCGGATAACCACCTGTTGTGTGTTTGGTTTTTGAATTTTTCATCCATTTTTCTGCACCTTACAGAACCAATCAAGTAAAATAAGTAAAAAAGACGAAATTCTTAAAATCATGAGAATTTCGTCTTTTTTTGTATCACCAAAACAAAGAATAAAAAAACACTTGTATTTTTTGATATTTTATGATAAAATAGTTGTGCTACAACTTTTAACGATTGCCAATAGAAGGCAAACATCTAATTGAATAGAACAAAATTTCAGAGGTACGCTATATGTAAAAAGCGTACACTCTTGTTTCGTCATACTCTGGAATTTTGTTTTAGATGTTATGGTTAAAAGTGTGTAGCAACCTTTTGAAACAGAGTCACTGCGTTTTTTGTGCGTGGCTCTACTGATAAAGTGGGCTACGCATTTTTTATTTTGGAGGGAAATGGGAGTATGATTATTGATATTACAGGAATTGAGTTGATTCCGGGAAATCACGGAAAGGACTGTCCCGGCAACGGGGAGAACGGCAATGATTGTTGCTGTGATGAATGTAAATATTTAGGTTGTTGTGTCGAACATTTTAGAAAAAAGCCTTGCAACGAATGTGTACATCTGGAATGTCCCCGAAATGACAATGATGCACTAAGATGGAAAAAGATGGAAGCAATAGAAGAAGATATTAAAAAATAGCGGTACAAAAAAAGAGGTTGCCCTTCTGGCAACCTCTTTTTGGTATGTTAATTTGAAATTATTCAGCAAAATCGGAGCTAACCAATGCAACCAAAGAGTTTACTGCATCTTCCGCATCCGAACCATCAGCAACAATTTTGATATTGGTGCCTTTGGTGATGCCAAGGGAGAGAACGCCAAGCAAGCTTTTTGCGCTTACTTTTCTTTCCTCTTTTTCAACCCAGATATTGCTTTTGAATTCATTTGCCTTTTGAATAAAAAAGGTAGCCGGTCTTGCGTGAAGTCCAACCTGATTCTGAACAATAACCTCTTTTTCAAACATATTGTTTACCATCCTTACTCTATAATTGATTCAAACAAAGCTGTATCGGTATCTTTTGATATGTGGTATAATTTATTATATGCAAAGAAATCTTTTCGGTACAATTTTGTAAGTAACTACCGATACACAGTAAATAATACCACAAATTTTAAAAAAGGTCAATACTTTTTGAAAATTTTATCCAAAGAAAGCGAAAAAAGTATGTTTTTTACTTATTTCTTTTTTTCAATTCCTGGAAAATGTCTTGCCAAGTTACACCTCTGTCGAATAACATTACAGAAAGATGATACATCAAATCAGCAGTTTCATAAATCACTTCATCGGGCGCATTGTTTTTGGAAGCAATGATAACCTCAGCAGATTCTTCGCCGACTTTTTTTAAGATTTTGTCAATTCCTTTATCCAAAAGATAGTTGGTGTAGGCACCTTCTACCGGATTTTTGCTACGGTCAACCACGGTGTCGTAGATTCTTTGGAGAATTAACTTATCGTTGGGTTTTTGAACATATTCGCCGTTTTCAATTCGATTGAAGAAACAAGAATATTCACCGGTGTGGCAACTTACTTTGTCACCTTCTAAACGAACTTTAATCAGCAGTGTGTCAAAATCGCAATCAGCAGAAATTTCCACGATGTTCTGGAAGTTTCCACTTTCTTCTCCTTTTAACCATTCTTTCTGGCGACTGCGGGAATAAAATACAGTTTTTCCGGTTTCGATAGATTTTTCCAGAGTTTCTTTGGTCATATAAGCAACCATCAGAACCGCTTCGGTATCATAATCCTGAATAACCGCAGGAATTAACCCGTCTTCATTAAATTTTAACTTTTCTAAGTATGACATTTTAATCGAACCTTCTTTTCCTATAATGAGAATATTTCCGCAGAGAATTCTGCGGAAATATCACATCATTGTAATTAGCTTTTTAATTATTCAGCAGCTTCTTCAGTAGTTTCTTCAATAGCTTCTTCTTTCGCTTCTTCTACTGCATCTTTGTGTTCGGAAGGAGCCAGTAATTCTCTCATGCTCAGGCTAACTTTTTTCTTTTCTGCATCAATTTCAATTACTTTTACTTCAACTTCCATGCCTAAGGACAGCTCGTCTTCAGGTTTTGCAATGTGTTTGTTTGCAATCTGAGAAATGTGAATCAAACCGTCAACACCGGGCAGAATTTCAGCAAATGCACCAAAGGGAACAATGCGAACAACTTTTACGGTGATGGTATCGTTTAAGTTAACGGTGTTCATAAATTTGGTCCAGGGATTGTCGTTTTCTTTTTTGAAGCCTAAAGAGATTTTTTTCTTTTCGGTGTCTAAAGCTTTGATGTAAACTTCAATCTGCTGACCTTCTTTTACAACTTCAGAAGGATGTTTGATGCGAGACCAGGACAGTTCGGTAATGTGAACCAGACCGTCAACACCGCCGATATCAACAAATGCACCAAAGGTAGTTAAAGATTTAACGGTACCCTGATAGGTTTTTCCTTCTTCTGCGTTTGCCCAGAATGCTTCTTCTTTTGCTTTCTGTTCTGCAGCCAGTACAACTTTGATAGAACCGGTTGCTCTGTTTCTCTTATCATCAAAATCAATGATTTTTAAAGAAACGGTATCATTTTGCATAGAGCTTAAATCCTGAACAAATCTTAAAGATGCCTGAGATGCAGGAACAAACACTCTAACGCTTTTAACAGAAACAAGTAAACCGCCTTTGATAACAGCGATAACTTTACCTTCTAAAATTTCACCACTTTCAAAAGCTTCTTTGATAGCGGACATATTTACTTCAGAATCGATTTTCTTTTTAGATAACAGACAAGTTCCTTCTACATCGTTGGGTTTGATAACGATTGCGTTGATTTCGTCACCGATTTTTACCAAATCAGCGGGTTTTACGCTGGAATCATCGGTCAGCTCATCAGCCGGAATAAAACCTAAGCCTTTGTAACCGGGGATGCTAACTCTAACTTCAGTTTCAGTAATCTGTTCTACTGTGCAAGTAACTCTTTTATTGATATGCACCGGACTAACCAGATATTTTTCCAGTTGCTCTTCGAATTCACTTGTTACGATTTTTTCTTCTGCCATGACTGCAATTACCTCCTCGATGCTGACAGCTGGGGTAGACGCGCCTGCTGTAACACCTACTACATTGAAATTTGTATATAATATATTTTTTAACGAATTATTGATGCCGAGAAGCTCACGGAGCTCGTCAGCGGTTTCAATCAGATAAGTATCATCCAAAACAGCTTTGGACTTTCTGTACAGCTCAATGGTGTTTGAGCTTTTTTTGCCACCAATGACAAACATCAGGTCAGATTCTTGTGCAAGACTTTCTGCTTCTGCTTGTCTTTGCTTGGTCGCACTACATATTGTATCAAAAACTGCTATATGATTACAACCTTTTTTTAAAAATTTAATGAAATTGTAAAATTTGTCTTTTTCTACGGTAGTTTGCGCTACCACGCTGATATGATCTTCCGGATGAATCAAATCTTTGATTTCTTCATAATCCATGGTTACAATCGGCGATTGACAGTAGCCGGAGATTCCGATCACCTCGGGATGCTCTTTTTTTCCGTAGATAATGATTTTTTGTTGTTTTTTTGCTTCTTCTTCCACAATGTTGTGGATTTTTTTCACAAACGGACAAGTCATATCAATATATTCGATATTTCTTTGTTCCAATTCCTCCATCACACGACGGGGGACACCGTGTGCACGAATAACCGCAACACCGTCTGACGGAATTTCATCCACGGATTCTACGGTGGTTCCACCTTTTTTTGTAATATCATTCATTACTTGGGTGTTGTGAATCAATTCTCCAAGTAAAAACAACTTCTTGTTTTGATTTAATGCCTGATACACACTGTCGCAGGCACGTTTTACGCCGAAACAAAAGCCGGCAGTTTTTGCAAGTTTAATCTTCATGGTTTCTAAGACAGCCTATTTGGAGGTTGTCTTTTGCCCTCCCTTTGTAAGCATTTGGGCAACTTGTTCCTTTACATCCGTCATCATCTGATGCAAATCCGGTTTTTCGCCATAAGAATCGGCAGAAACCGGTGTTCCAAACTGTATGGTAACGGTAGAAAACAAACGATAGTTTCCAAGAATTGCCATAGGAACGATTTTGGCATTTCCTTTTTTGGCAACCAATGCTGCGCCGGTTTTGAATTCCAGTAATAAATCATCGGTTTTATTTCGGGTGCCTTCCGGAAACATCACCAATGCATTTTGGTTTTGCACCACTTCAATGGCTTTTCGGACTGCTCCGATATCTCCGGTGCCTCGCTTCACCGGGAACGCACCGATTTTTCGTAAAATCCATCCCAAAACCGGAATGGCAAATACGGAATCTTTTCCCATAAAGCTTAGGTTTCGTTTTTGAGAAATTGCAACAATGATTGCATCGTGATTGCTGATGTGATTGGGGCAAAAAATGATGCCCCCGTGGGTGGGAATATTTTCTTCCCCGTAAATTTTAATACGAAAGAGTAGAGAATACAGCGTTTTCACTGCAGTTCTTGCTACTTGATATAACATAATCTCACCTTTTTTATGAAAGTGTGTTCAGCGTGTATTGAATATGGTTCAACAATGCCAGAAAAGACTCTTCCGGATTGAGCTGAGTGGTGTCAATCAGTTGTGCATCTTCTGCCTGCTTTAAGGGTGCATACGCACGATTTTTGTCTTGTTCATCACGGGAAATCATTTCGGACAACACGGTTTCATAGGAAGAAGAATCACCTTTTTCCTGCAGTTCCAGAAATCTTCGGTTTGCCCGTTCTTCCACAGCCGCTGTCAAAAAAATCTTGATTTCTGCGTTTGGGAAAACGTTGGTTCCGATATCACGTCCATCCATCAAAACCGATTTTCCTTTTGCCATTTCCCGTTGTTTGTTTACCAATAAGTCTCTCACAAAAGGAAGGGCGGAAATGTCGGAAGCCCCGGTGGAAATGTGCGGTTCTCTGATTTCACGGGAAACATCCACGTCATTTAAGAAAATATGCTGTTCGTCATCCACGGTACGAAAATCCAGTTCAGCATCCGCTAACAACGCACGAAGCTTTTCGGAGTCCACTTTGGGATTGATACCACATTCAATGGCATATAATGCACAAGCCCGATACATTGCGCCTGTGTCAATATAAGCAATATTCAGTTCCTTTGCCAGTCGTTTTGCCAGTGTGCTTTTTCCGGCACCGGCAGGTCCGTCGATTGCTACAACATAGGGTTTCATAAAGGAACTCCTTTCTATACATTTGTTCCGGCAAGATAGCCGGTGGAATATGCGATTTGTAAGTTGAAGCCTCCCGTATAGGCATCGGTATCAATGATTTCTCCGCAAAAATACAGTCCGGGAACCAATTTGGATTCCATTGTGGAGGGATTGATTTCTTTGACCGAAACACCGCCCGAAGTGATGATTGCTTCTTCAATGGGACGCTTTTTCGTAATGTGTAAGGAAAAATCTTTCAGTAAAGAAAGTAATTTTCTTCTTTCTTCTTTGGTGATGGAATTGCATTGCTTTTCCGGGTCAATGCCGGATAGTTCAACCATTATGGGAATCAAACTTTTTGGGAGCAGCTCAAACAGAGCATTTCTGAAAGCCTTGTTGGAAAATTTGGAGAAATCCCGCAGCAGACGTTCATCCAACTGCTTTTCGGTTAATGCAGGTTTTAAATCCAGATGAACGGTACAGTTTTCTCCGGCAAGGTGTGAACTTGCGGAAATAACCAACGGACCCGTAATTCCAAAATGGGTAAACATCATTTCTCCGAAATCCTCAAATAAAAGTTTTCCTGTTTCATTTTTCAGACGGAGAGAAATGTTTCTTAAGGATAATCCGGATAGTCCGGAAACAAAAGTTTCTTTGGTTTCCAGGGGAACCAGATTTCCGAAAAGAGGCGTGATGGTGTGACCGAAATGTTTGGCAAATCGGTATCCGTCTCCGGTGGAACCGGTTACGGGATATGACTTTCCTCCGGTTGCCACAATCACTTTATCAAATCCGGACAACACTTCATCCGGCGTAATAATGTCAAATTTAGTTTGGTTTTTTGCAATTTGCAGCACTGTGGTGTTCAGTTGAACCTTTGCGCCGCTTTGTTTTAAAAACTGGCGAAGTCCGTCACAAACGGTACCTGCACGGTCGGTTGTGGGGAATACTCGGTTTCCGCGTTCGGTTTTTACCGTAACACCAACCGATTCCAGTAAGTTTATAATATCTTCATTGGTGAAGGAATACAGAGCACTGTAGAGAAATTCCGGATTGACCGGAATGTTTGCAAAAAAATCTCCGATATCACAACGGTTGGTGATATTGCATCTGCCTTTACCGGTGATGAAGAGTTTTTTCAGCAGTTTTTCATTTTTTTCCAGAAGCAGGGTTTCGTTTCCGTTTTTTGCGCTGAAGGCTGCTGCCAACACGCCACCGGGACCTCCCCCGATTACTGCCACTTTTTTACTCATAGCCAAGCCGCTTCTTTCTTTTAGAATGATAAAGAGGATGACGAATCGTCTGAAAGCTCAAGCTTATCATACACATCGTATTCTTCCCAGATGGTTTCCAGTTCCTCAAAAGCATTTGCCACTTCGTTTTTCTTGCGAAGCACAAGACTTACAATAAAAGCGTTTAACACCGAAAAGGGTGCAACCAAAGAGTCCACACAAGAAACCATTTCGCTTTTTGCCGTCATCAGACAGTCAGAAAAGGGAGCGATGGGGGATTTTTCGCTGTCGGTTAAAGCGATGATGGTAGCACCGCGGGTTTTAGCGAATTCCATTGCTTTCACAGTTCTTCTGGAATACCTTGGGAAACTGATGCCAAACACTACGTCTCCTTGTTTTAAGTGAAGAAGCTGTTCAAACATTTCAGATACTGAATTGGTCTGAATCAATTTCACGTTGGAAAATAAGAGATTGCAGTAAAAACTTAAAAAACTTGCAAGACAAGCAGAACTTCTGTACCCAATGATATAGATGTTTTTTGCCTGCAGCAGAGCATCTACGGCACCGTCAAATTCTCCGGAATCCATTTTATGAAGAGTGGTTTTCAAATTTTCAACATCCGAATGAATCACCTTTGTCAGAACATCTTGATTTTCCAATGTCAAAGACAGAGATTCCATTCGTTTCAACATAGATGATTCACTGCGGGAGTATTCCAACAGTGCATCAATAAACTCCGGGTATCCCGGATAGCCTAAGCCTGTGGCAAAACGAACCACAGTAGATTCGGAAACTGAAACAGTGTCTGCCAGTTTGGCTGCAGTCATATTGGCAGCCTGAGCATAATGATTGAGAACATAGTCTGCAATCCGTTTTTGACTTTTGCTGAAAGTGGCATATTGCTGTTTCATTCGGATAAGTATATTCATTGCGTTTTTTGATTCCTTTCCCGAAGTATCATCAGGTAATTTTACACAATAGAGAAATTATAACATATTTTTTAGCCGATTGCAAGGAAAATATTGAATTTTTTCAGATTTCTTTCTTCTTTTTTGACGAGGTAGCCTTCTTTTTTCGTCCGGACAGAGTTTCCTGGAATTTAATTTTGTAGAAGGCATTTTCCACAGACTGCCTTTCCTGCGGGGAGAAGGGGAGTCTCAAACCGTTTTCCATCAGGACAGCATTTGATTCCATTTGGGATACATAGAGTATGTTTGCCGCCATTTTTTTGGTAACGGGAAAAAACATCTGATCAGACAACTGCGAACAAACTTTGCGAATGCCGTCACGCGGGATGATTTTATTTCCGTTTCGGAGGTGAATATTGACTCCGGCATCATCAATGATTGCGATGATATCTTTTTGACGGTATACAAATTTTTGGTTATCTTTTTTGAAAATCAGAGTAGGTTCCCGTGAAGTGATGGATTTCAGAAGTTTTGGGAACTCCTGAGAAAGGTCGTCGATATAGTGAAGATTGCTTGAAGAAGTGCCTTCGCCTATGATTACGACCTCGGGAGGCGACGGTAAAGATAACAGAGCGGGAATCCGGGAAGTTTGTGATTCTTCCAGGATCACAAGCTCCGGTTCAAATTGTGAAATATCTTCTTCCGAAAACAAAATTGACAGAACGATATCTTTTGGAAAGTTTGCTTCGAAATAGGAGACAAGTTCTGCTGTTTTCTTTCCTGCAAAAAGGACTGTTTGCATAGTGTTTCACCGCCTTATATTCATTTACATCAAAGGAGAAAATACCTTAATTAATTTTTGGAATAATCTATAGTACCAAGGGATTTTATCGCAATCTTCTAAGGTGATTTTTTGAGATTTTTGTAATGTTTTTTCGTAATCTTCATGAATTTTTGCCACCGCTTGGGTGCGATAGAGAAGGGTTCCGCATTCAAAATGAAGATACAAACTCCGATAATCCAGATTGATGGTTCCTACCGTCGCAATTTCTTTATCAACTACAAAAATTTTACTGTGCACAAATCCCGGTGTGTATTCATAGATTTCTACTCCCGATTTCATGAGCTGCGGATAGGAAGCGCAAGTCATCAGATGCACAAACCATTTATCGGCAATATGAGGAGTCAGAATTTTGACACGTACACCGTTTTTTGCTGCCAGACACAGTGCTGAGGTCAGTTCGTGGTCAATAATCAGATAGGGTGTCATAATCAAGATTTCTTCGGTTGCTTTGGAAATCAGATTCAGATAAATGTTTTCTCCGACATTTTCCTCACTAAAGGGATCGGAGCCGTATGGTTGAATATAACCGTCTGTAGGAACGGGCTCACTAAAGTGCTTAAAATATCGGGAAACATCTTCGTCATCAGGGGCAATCAGATTCCACATTTCAAAAAATAAGCTAAGCAGAGTATTCACAGCTTGTCCTTCCAACATCACGGCGGCATCTTTCCAATGCCCGTGAAGTTTTCGTTGGTTGATATACTCATCTGCGATGTTTACGCCACCGGTAAATCCGACTTTGCCGTCGACAATCAGGATTTTTCGGTGGTCACGGTTGTTCATTGTGATGGTAAGACTGGGATTGAGCGGATTGAAAATCCGACAGCGAATCCCCATTTCGTTCAGCCTTTTTTCAAAGTTTGGTGGCAGTAAGCCGTAAGAGCCGCAGTCATCAAAAATAACACGGACTTCCACACCCTGTTTTACCTTTTTTTGAAGAATTTGTTCGATTTGCTCCCACATTGTTCCTTGAGCAATGATGAAATACTCCATAAAAATGTATTGTTCGGCCTTTTCCAATTCTGTCAGCATCTGCACAAATTTTTCGTCACCTAATCGGAAAAAACGGGTGGATTCGTTACGGTATACCGGATAACCTGCACGTTGCACGTAATTCATCTGGATTTGCATAGCGGGAGGAAGTGTTTTGATTTCTTCTGCTACCAAAGGGTCTTGTTGCAAATACAGAGTTTTGAATTTTTGCTGAGATTCCATATTCTTTTTCAGGCGGGAGCTGACTTTGGAAGTTCCGAACAGCAAATAAAAAAAGCCGCCGAAGACAGGAAGCACAAGAATCGGAATGGTCCACGCTAACTTGTAGGATGGATTGGTGTCAGAATTGATGAGCCACACCATAACCACAATGCTGAGCAGCAGAAGGGTTCCGTAGACATAAGGAAAAAATCTTGCCATTCGCCAGAGAGAAAGTAGGAGAATGGCAAGTTGTAACAATATTAAAATGACAAGTGCTGTGGTTTTCCGAAAGAAAAAACCGGAAAGTTTCTTATGCAATTAAATCACCTTGAGAAAATCTTTTAGTGTATCTAACCAGGATTGTTTGGCAACATCTTCTGTCAAAACCAGTTCGGTTTCTTTGACAATTTCTCCGTTTGCTTCAAATATCAGTTTTCCGCATACGCTTCCTTTGGCAAGAGGCGCTTTCACGGGAGTCAGTTCCACACGGGATACAGTCTCAGCGGTATCGCTTTTTTTAGTCAGAAGATTCAAATCTTCTTTGGGATATAAATTGACGGTATCTTCTTTTGCATAGCGGATGTTTGCCTGGGCAAAGATTTCTGTCGTTTTTGCAAGAGGAGTAAGATTGTAATTTGCAAAGCCGTAGTCCAACAGCTTTTTACCATCCGAGAAACGGGTGGCATCGGTAGGGGAGTTGAGTGTGACGGAAATTAGCTCCATCTGATTTCGTTTTGCTGTGGCACAAAGGCAACAACCTGCGTTGGTGGTGGAACCGGTTTTCAATCCGGTAGCACCGTCATAAAAACGGATCAGCTTATTGGTGTTGGTCAGTTCAAAGGTATCATTACGAATCTTTTCCTGCCAAATTCCGGTATAGTTTTTCACAATTTCATGTTTTAGGACTTCTCTTGCCAGATTGGCGACGTCTGTAGCGGTAGAATAGTGTCCTTCTTCATCCAGACCGTGAACATTTTTGTAGGAAGTCTGGGTGAGACCAAGTTCCCGGGCTCTTTGGTTCATACGTTCCACAAATGCCACTTCACTTCCGGAAATATGCTCTGCCAGCGCAACACAAGAGTCGTTGGCGGAAGCAACAAAAATGGATTTTAACAAGGTGTCAACATCCATTACTTCGTTTTCTTTTAAATAAATTTGGGAACCGCCCATTTCGGAAGCATTGATGCCGGCAGTAACCTGATCAGTCAGGGATAAATTGCCTGACTGCAGTTCTTCCAGAATGAGAAGAACTGTCATAAGTTTTGTGATGCTGGCAATCGCACGGGGTTCGGATTCGTTGTGCGCTGCCAGAATTTCTCCTGTGGAAGCCTCCATCAGAAGATAGGAGGTGGCATCCATTGCGGGAAGTTCAGGCTGTGCCATAACCGCACAAGAAGAGAAGAATAAAAATAAGCACAAAAAACAGCTGATACTGCGTTTGAAAAGTTTCATAGCTACAATCCTTTCATAGGAAATGTTTTTGGTTCTATTGTATGTTTTGAGATGAATTTTAGAAGCGATTATCCGTCCGAAGGGCGGGATTTTGGATGATATCTGGCGTAATCGGAAATAATTTTCGGCTTGAAGTTTTTCACATATTGTTTGGTCAGTTCGATGCTTTTGTGACCCAACAGTTCCTGCACTACGGCAAGGTCGGCACCGTTTTCCACCAGATGCATTGCCATACTCCGCCGGAACAGATGGGGAGTCAGTTCTTTTTGGATTCCTGCTTTTTGGCCGTAGGTTTTTAAAATTTTCCATAAGCCCTGACGGGACAGCGGAAGTCCATTTTGATTCAGAAACAGCACATCGGTTTTTTTGACGGTCAGCAGATATTTTCTGGAAAATTTCAGATAGTTTCTGATGGCAGACAAGGCACCTTTATACAACGGAACATAGCGGGGATGTTCTTCGGAGTTTACGGTTAAGTATCCCTCTTTTAAATGTAAGTCCGAGATTTTCAGATTTAAAAACTCTCCGACTTTTAGTCCGGTAGCATACAGCGTTTCCAGAATCGCACAGTCACGATATCCTTTGATATCCTCTGTTTTGGAAAGACTGATCAAGCGATCCACTTCGTCTGTGGTCAGAAGGGTTTCGTTGGAGTTGGCGGAAGCAGGATTCCGTTCGTATTTTTTTCCTTCTGACGGGTCGGTCTGCAATAAATTTTTGCTCAGAAGATATCGAAAAAAACACCGTAACGATGCAATATTTCGGGAAATTGTAGAAGCAGAACGGTCACAACTTTTTAAGTATTCGATATACTGTGGAAAACTGTCGCAGATTTGTTGGCAGTTCGTGTCATCATCGGAAGGTACAAAAGAAAGAAAGCAACGTAAGTCTCTTTCGTAAGATTTTATTGTGTTTTCTTTCATTTGACGGGATTGTTGCAAGAACGTCAAAAAGTCTGTTAACAGTTGTTCCATCATAAGGAAATTCCCTTCTTATTATAAAATGGATTAAAAGAAAGTATAGCATTATTCCATAGCTTTGTAAAGCTTTTTTAGAAAAAATTCTTTTTTTTCGGCGATAGGAAACAAATTTGTTTGAAATTCTGATAAAAATATTGGAAAAGCCCTTGACAGAAGCTGAAAAAAGTTATAAAATATAAAAGGTTATTTTTAACCGAAAATTTAAATTTGATATAGAAGATTGCGAAAAAGATATTGGTTATCTTAGCTGAATCTGTTTATAAATTAGTTTCATTTTTCATTGTTTAAATAGAAATATAAACGAAATTATAGCATTTACTATTGATTGTTCCGGTATGATGGCATGAGGGGTTCCTTTGGTGGATTTCTTTTTTTGTATCATTTTTTATGGTGATTTCAGAAAAGTTTTTTTGTGAGATTTTCCGTAAAGGAGCAATACATAGAAAGGGTATTTTCACTTGATTTTTGTTTGGGGAAAATATCAGAGTTTTCAGATTTTTTCAGATAAGAATATCGGATTTGCGAGGTTTCTATACAGAAACGGAGATTGCAAATTATGAGTCCATTAGTTGTAACAGCAATTTCCTTGGGTTCAGCGCTTGTTGCATTTATTATTGCATTCCGCTTGGGTATTATATACCGCAAAAAAATTGCAGAGGCAGAAATCGGTAGTGCCGAAGAACAGGCAAAAAAGATTTTAAATGATGCGATTAAAAATTCGGAAGCAAAAAAGAAAGAAGCATTGATTGAAGCTAAGGAAGAAATTTTAAAAACAAGAACCGAAGCAGAAAAAGAAATCAAAGAACGTCGCTTGGAAGTTCAAAAAATGGAAAAACGTTATATCCAGAAGGAAGAACAGCTGGATAAAAAGATGGAAACCATTGAGAAAAAAGAAGAAAATCTGAAGCTTCGGGAAAAACAACTGGAAGAAAAAACCGAGCAGACCAACGAAATTCAGAAACGTCAGTTGGAAATTCTGGAAAAGATTTCCGGATTAACCAAAGAAGAAGCTAAAGCTTACCTCATTAAGAACATCGAAGATGAAGTCAGAGTGGAAGCTGCTTTGAAAATCAAAGAAATTGAAGAACAAACCAAAGATGTTTGTGACGAAAAAGCAAGAGAAATCATTACCGGTGCCATCCAGAGATGTGCATCCGATCATGTTTCCGATGTTACCGTATCTGTTGTGGCATTGCCCAGCGAAGATATGAAGGGTCGAATCATTGGTCGTGAAGGCAGAAACATTCGTTCTTTAGAACAGCTGACCGGTATTGACTTTATCATTGACGATACTCCGGAAGCCGTTATTTTGAGCGGTTTTGATCCGGTTCGTCGTGAAGTTGCCCGCCTGACATTGGAAAAATTGATTCAGGATGGTCGTATTCATCCGGCAAGAATTGAAGAAATGTTGCATAAATCCCAGAAAGAAGTGGATAATACCATTAAAAAAGCAGGGGAAGCAGCAACCTTCGATACCGGTGTTCATAATCTTCATCCCGAATTGGTTCGTTTGCTGGGCCGTTTGAAATACAGAACCAGTTATGGTCAGAATGTGTTGCAACATTCGATTGAAGTGTCTCAGATTGCAGGCTTGATTGCAGGCGAATTGGGCATTGATGTAACTTTGGCAAAACGTGCCGGGTTACTGCACGATATCGGTAAATCCATCGACCACGAAGTGGAAGGATCTCATATCCAGATTGGTGCCGATGTTGCGAAAAAATATAAAGAAGATGCAATTATCTTAAATGCGATTATGGCTCATCACGGTGACGTGGAACCGGAAAGCACCATCGCTTGTATCGTAGCTGCCGCAGATGCTATCTCTGCTGCAAGACCCGGTGCAAGACGTGAAAACATCGAAAATTACATCAAACGTTTACAGAAACTGGAAGAAGTTGCTACTTCCTTCAAAGGTGTGGACAAAGCGTTTGCGATTTCTGCAGGTCGTGAAGTTCGTATTATGGTAAAACCGGACGATGTAAATGATGAAGCAATGATCTTAATCGGCAGAGAAATTGCGAAAAAGATTGAAAATGAAATGGAATATCCCGGTCAGATTAAAGTAAATCTGATCAGAGAAACCCGCGTGGTAGACTACGCAAAATAAAATAGCTCTTAAAAGAATACAGACTGCAAAAAGCATGGATTTGATTCCATGCTTTTTGTTTTTTCGTTATGTGTTATTTCGTTTTTTTGACGGTATTATCAGAAAGCTTGCTTGCAAGAAAATATGAAAAAAATATAGACAAATGAAAAATGTTGTGGTATAATGTTCTTGCGACATAAATTCAATAATGTTCCCTATTAAAGTGTGTATTTTTATACCTTTTTGTGTAAAAATGCAGGCTCTGTTTCAGCATGCTTTAATAGGATGAATGAATTTGTGTCGCAGCAAAAGGAGCTGTGCATTTTTCATGCGTGGCGTTCCAAAACGCTGCGCATTTTTTTATGCTCAGCAATACATAAATTCATTTTTAGGAGGCAAACAGTATGAAACACAACTTGAAAAGTCTTGTATCCGGCATTGTTATCGGCGGTATGCTTACAAGTGGAATTGCTACCGCAAAAACAACAGTAGAACTGTTGGAAGCTTGGTATACCGATATTAAAATTTACCAAAACGGAACAAAACTCCATCCGAAAGATGCCAACGGTAATAACGTGGAACCTTTTATTGTGGATGGAACCACTTATCTTCCGATTCGTGCAGTGGCTGAAGCTTTGGGGCAAGAGGTATCTTGGGATGGTGATACAAAGAGTATTTATTTGACAGATAAGCTTTCGGCAACGCCGGAACCAACTGCTACTCCAAAACCGACCCAAACACCCAAACCGACGCAAAAACCGACTCCAACGCCTGCTTCAACAACAACATCCGGTGAATATTCCTATACCACCACGAACATTCTGCAAATTTCAGGCTATACCGAGAATGCCATCAAAGGCGAAATCAAAACCGCCTGGGATGTATCACAACCCAATGCCAGCTTTTCTGCCAAACTGCGTTGCAATAACGGTGGGCTGGCAGATTATGTGGATTGCGATATGATATTGACAGAAGTAATATCCACGGAAGAAACCGGCTTTACCGGTTATTTTGATGTTTCGATGAATGGAAGTATTCGCCACGAGTCCATCAAAGGAACGCTGACAGTAGAGGGAACCAAGCTTTCCTTACATACCCAAGAATATGACTATCGCCTGATTGCAAAATTGCCAGATGATGAAAACAATTCCCAATCGGTAATTGCCGACTTTTATAGTTTGCAGGCAGTTAAATTTAACGGGAAAAAAGCTGTTGGCTTATTGGGAATGGAATTTGGTGAAACTTCTTCCGAAATTACGTTGGAAGGAAGCTTCACTATGGGAGAACAAACCTATATGCTACAGTTAGAAGAAGTTCTTTCGGTTGACGATGATAGTCTTCAAGGCGTTTTTACCTTGCTTCGTGATGAAAAAGCAGTTGTTACCAAGCAAAAGGGGAGCATCCAGAATTTGGACGCACCCTTAGGAGATGTGATAACAATTTCTATTGAAGAGATTCCGGATATACAACTACGAGTGGTGGAAATTGGATATTAACGCATTGGAAAACGAGAGTGAAATTTGATTTGCAGCAATACATAGAAATCAAAAAATCGGCTCATTTTTGAGCCGATTTTTTTTATAAGATTATCCTTCGATTACAATTTCAAAAGCTGCGCTCTGGGGAGGGAGGCTGAAGGTAGCAGCTTCGGAATGAGTACCGGAGATTTTCATACCTGCTTCCAAGTCATTGATTCTGTATAATCTTCTGTTCATTACGTGATGAATGTTGGTTTCTTCAGAAACGTTTAATCTGATATCACCGTTTTCGGTTTCAACTACAACAAAATCTTCACCAACTTCGGCGATGGTGCCTGCGAATGCAACACCTGCAACTTCTTCGGAGAAATATACTTCTTCATACAGTTCAACACTCATTACAGTTTTTGCGGTTGCTTCTGCAGGAAGGCTCAGACTTACTGCATTATCTACATATTCTACCATAAATTCGGTATCTTTTTTAATGTCGGCAGCACCGATTCCCTGGAAAATGGTTTCGTCAGCCAAAGTTACAATCACTTCACCCAAAATTTCGTCCATTACCAAAACAGAGCCGTCTTTTGCATCTTCTAAAGCAGTTGCCACTCTGTAGTTGTTTTCTTCTTCTTTGGGGTCGTTGATTTTAATTTCGCCGTTTAATTCAACGGTGCAACTTGCAGACTGCAGAATTTCTTCAACAAAGCTTACGGGAACATAGGTTCTGGAATCTACCAACTGAGGAGCAATGCCCAGACTTGCAGGAGCCATTTTAGAGAAGGTGTATTCATCTTTGGTGGGATACATGGTGATGAACTGTGCATCTCTGGTTAAGGAAATCATGGTGGATTCGTTATCATAATCTACCTGATAGCCCAGAGCTTCACAGATAGCACGTAAGGGGAGCATTACGTTTGTTCCGTCAACATAGGTGTCGGCATCTAACATTTCGTTGTTTACAAAAATTTTGTAGATGGGTTTGGTCATAGGTGCAATCAAGGGTTCGGAGATGGTCATAATGTCACCCTGAACATTAACGGAACCATCATGATTGTATTCTGCAAATGCTGCACCGCTGGTTAAAGTTCCTGCCAGTAAGATTCCTGCGATTGTAGTTTTAAAAGTTTTGTTCATATTCTTTTCCTCCATAAATCGAAATGTTTTTCAAACGGAACTATGTACCGTTTTTTGTTTTACGTAAGCTAAGACGGAAGCTTTTTTCAAAAGTTCCATATTTTTATAAAAATTTTTAAAGAAAATAAAAAAAGTCTTGCAAAAGTGTAAACGATATACTATAATATATATCTATATGTTAAATTCTGTCGCAAGGAGAAAGTAGATGTCAAAAATACAGTTATCCGACCATTTTACCTATCGAAGATTGCTTCGGTTTACGCTGCCATCCGTCATTATGATGGTGTTTACATCCTTATACGGCGTTGTGGATGGAATTTTTGTATCCAATTATGCCGGAAAAACTTCTTTTGCTGCCATTAATCTGATTTGGCCTGTGGTGATGATATTAGGTTCTATTGGTTTTATGTTCGGAACCGGCGGAAGTGCTCTGGTTGCCAAGATTTTGGGTGAACAAGAAAAAAAGTATGCCAATAAAGTGTTTTCCGCCATTGTGTATACCTCGGCAATTTTAGGGATTTTGTTAAGTGTTTTAGGGCTTGTGTTTCTGCGTCCCATTGTACATTGGTTGGGAGCGGAAGGTCAGCTTGCCGAAGATACGGTTCTTTATGGAAGAGTTCTGTTTGCAGCCGTTTTCACTTTTATTTTGCAAAATGAGTTTCAGTCCTTTTTGGTGGTGGCTGAAAAACCCAAAATGGGACTTTGGGTGACGGTTGCCGCAGGCGTTACAAACATTATGTTTGATTATTTGCTGATAGGTGTATTGGGTTACGGACTTTTAGGGGCAGCTTTAGCCACCGCGTTTTCTCAGGTGGTTGGTTGCTTGATTCCGCTTTGTTATTTTCTGTTTAATAAAAAAGGCGTTTTGCATTTAGGGAAACTTGGATGGTATCCGAAAGAACTTTTGAAGTCCTGCTCTAACGGAGCTTCGGAAATGCTGTCCAACATTTCTTTATCCTTGGTGAATATACTGTATAATTTTCAATTCCTCTCTTTAGCAGGGGAGGATGGACTTTCTGCTTACGGCGTTATGATGTATGTGAACTTTGTGTTCGTATCTGCATTTTTAGGCTATTCTATGGGAGTTGCTCCTATTATCAGTTACCACTATGGAGCGAAAAACACCAAAGAACTTCAGAATTTGTTCCGAAAAAGTATGATTGTGCTGTTGATTTGTTCCATCACCATGTTTTTATCGGCAGAGTTTTTTAGTAAGCCACTGTCAAAAATATTTGTTGGATTTGACCGGGCGTTATATCAAATGACGGTTCGTGGGTTTATGATTTATTCTGTTTCCTTCTTATTGGTGGGATATAACATATTTGCATCTGCATTTTTCACTGCCTTAAACAACGGAGCAGTTTCTGCGATGTTATCATTCTTTAGAACCTTTTTGTTTCAGGTGATTTGCGTCTTATTATTGCCTCTTATCTGGAAACTGGATGGTTTGTGGAGTTCGGTGATTGTGGCTGAGCTTCTGGCACTTGGAATGAGCTTTATCTGTTTTAGAAAATTCAAAAAGCGCTATCAATATTAATTGGATAAAAAAATGACAGTTTTTCAAAAACTGTCATTTTTTTACTGTTATTTAATTTTTCTTGCTTCGGTATAGAAGCGCTTGTCGCAGGCATCCCCCATAGAGAAGGTTTTTCTGGGAAGGGCACCGTCTAAAATAACCGATTTATATAAATCTGCTTTGTCCATAGCTTCTAAGATAATACCAAAATTTTTGTGGTCTTCACAAAGATTTTCTACCACGTTTTCCCCATGGATATAGTCAATTTCTCCACCTTTTTCGGCAACAAAGCAATCCAGAATTTTCTGGATGGTTGCAACTGTCAGATATTCTTTGGAATCAGTGATTGTGATTGTTTTCTTTTCTCCACGGAACACAAATACAAACGTTTGACCTTTGGCATCAGCATCGTAGCTTACAGTATAAGTTTCTTCCAGCATTTTTAAGAAATCATCACCATTTGCATCAAAGATAACACGGTGGATGGCTTCAAACACCAAAGAATCGTCGTGGAGATTCACCAGTTCACAAAGAGCATAACGAGCCGGAGTATTTTTTGCTTCTTCACCAATTTCGGCTTTTAAATTTTCATAATATGCTTTGGCGGTTGCCAGTGAATGATTTCCGTCACCCATTGCAAATACAAGAGGAGAATCTTTTTTTACATCGTATTTTTGATTGAATGCATCAATATCAGCTAATGCAATCAGCTTTTTCTCCAAAGCAACAGCTGCTTCTTCCGACATTTTATAGCCTTTGATGTGACCGGAATTTTGCATCAGATCAAAGTCGTATACTTTTTCAAAAGTATCGGTTAGTTTTAAATTGGGTTCGATGATTTCTTTTGCATCATCGTCAATTAACAACATAATGTGCGGAAGCTCAACCGGAGCATTTTGACGCACTTTCAAGCGGGGAGGGATACGGGATACAACCGTTCCTTCGGTTGCTCTGACTTTGGTCTGGGAACCAACCGAATAATCATAATCTTCCAAATCCACCATTCCCACAATGCCAAGACGTTTCACACCGCTTTGCAAGGTTCTTTCCACGAAAATAAATGTATTTTTATGTTCGGTAAAAACCGTATCTTCCATATATTCTTGCATGGTTTGATTGGTTTTTTCGATTCGTTTTTCGATATCCGCATCATTCAGATAAATTTCCGGTACGGTAACATAGAGTGTGGAGGGTTTACCGTTTGTCAGATTGGTAACTTCATTCCAGTAATCGGGTTCAGAAGTGTACTGGTCGCAAGCAACTACGCTCCATGTATTCATTTTTTCGGCATCATCACAAAATTTAGGTAATAAAATATCTGCACGTTGAAAGGTCATTTCAGCCCATTCCTTTCCTAAGTAAAAATTTCATTTTATTCTATCATATTTTGGGAGTTTTTGTCAACTCTTTTTCGGTGGTTTATGCAAAAAGAATCGGTGGGAGAATCTATTTTGACCGTCAGGAAAGATTGGAGGGTTGCACATAGTTCTTGACTTTGTTATTTGTGAATGTTATAATGAAAAGGTGAAAAAGTTGGACTCTTTGCAGTCTTTCGATATTATTTGCGGTGAAAACCGACAACAGTCAGGGGTACGGTTTATGATAAAATATAAAAATGCAATCAAACCGATTGTGATTTTTTTGCTTTCGATGATACTGATATGTACCACGCTTTACACCAAAGAAAATGTGGTGCTGACCAATAACGGTGATTTTAACCGAGTGATGGGCTTGTGTTCTTTGTATTCGGATTCTGACGGAAGTATGAAAATCAGCTTGGGAGAAAACGACTATAAAACTACCATAAAAGAAATTTTAACCTTGCCGGAAGACACCACCCAATACCCGACTTCGCAGTTAATGTTTGTGCGGTTTTCTGTGGCGTTAAGCCACACGGTTAACGTGATTGCCGGCAATCAACAGAATACATATCATCCCGTATGCCTGAGCTTGATGTATGCAATCTTGTACGCCTTGGCTCTGACATTTTTTCTGACACAGATTCGGGTGAAGGGAAAATTTGCCTCGTGGCTTGTTCTGCTTGCTGCTCTGATTGTGTTGTGTGATATCGGCTATGTGTCATATTTTAATTCGCTGTATGCCGAAGGGTTGCAACATATGCTATTGGTTGCAAGTTTAGGTTTCTTTTTAACACTCTGGAAACGTCCGCTTGGAGTGTTCGGAACCGTTTTTTTTGCGATTATCTTAATCTTATACGGTCAGTCTAAAATGTTCAACATTCCTCTTGCCATTCTGATGGCTTGTCTGGCGGTTGTTTTTACTTTACGGCATTCTTTTAAATCATGGCGTTTTGTGTTGACGGCAGTTGCGTCCGTTTGGGTGATTGTTGTGCTTTTTGGAAATTATATGGCAATTCCCAAATGGATTAATACCGAAACGACCTATAATTCTGTTTTCTTTGGCGTGGTTAAAGATTGTGATGAGGCTTTGGCAAAAGAATATCTTTTGGATTTGCAGATAGACCCTCAGTTATCGGATTTGCGGGATACCCATCGCTACGTCAGCAATATTCATCCGATTCGAGATACTTATTCGGTAGAACACGCAGAAGCTGTATCGAAATTCAAAATTCTTGGATTCTATGCGAAACATCCGATGCTTACACTGCACAAATTTAAGGAAATTGCCGAGCATTGCTCTCATCTTCGGAACATCTTCTTTATGGACGAAAACTTTATGGAGGATTCGTTCCGTTGTTCTGTCTGGAGCAAATTGAGAGAACATCTGGCATTTGATACGCTGCTTTGGAATCTTTTGATTGTGCTTTTGTTTTTTGGATTGCTGTGGTATCGGTTCAGACAGTCTGATATGAACATTTTCTTGTCTCTTTTGTCTGTGTTTCTTTTAGCAGGAGCATTCTTCTATGCATTTTTTGTTCCCTATGTGTCCAATGGGGAAGCGGATCTTGCCAAGCATATGTATTTGTTTATTGAATTGATTGATTTGGCTCTGATTGGAATTTTGGCGATGAGTTTATATCTTCCCAAACGTGCAGGTGCAATTCTTGCTATGATGCTTTCTTTGGTCATCATTGTCAGTCTGGTGCCATATCGGCAGTATGAAACGGTTTCATTTGGCGGATATTGTTGGTATGTGATAGACGAAAATGACAGTTGTAAAACTTTGCTGTCTAAAGATGTGGTTGCAAACAGAAGTTATCATACCGAAGCAAACAATCAGTATAAGTTAAGCGACATTCATCGTTGGTTAAATGAGGAATTTATAGCCGGATTTTCTGATGATGAGCGGGCGATGCTCTTTCCAAAAGAGGAGAACGTGCTACTATCCTCTGCGCATATGACAGAACACGAAGGCGGCTACCGTGATTTTTACTGTTCTGCTTTTCCGAAACGAGTAGATACCAACAGTTCGCAAGCGTATTATCAGACGGTTTCCGGGTATGCATTTTTGCCGACAGTACAACAAATTTCTGATTTGGCAAATCACGATTTTGACGTTACCGTGTCGGAAAAATACTGGCTTTCCACGCCGTATTTTAACAATGGTGAGAAAAGCAGATATGTGCATCCCGATGGTTTGGTGTATTTTGAAAATACAGAAGAAACATTGGGCATCCGACCGGTGATTTATCTGAAAAAATAACTGTAACAAGAATCATTTCTTCGGTGAAACAAAAATAAGTTGCAAAATATAATTTTTGCTTGACAAATCTGTTGTTTCTGTGTTATAATTAACAAAATAATAAATCATTGCTTTTAAAGAGCGCCGTGTTATGCGGTGCTCTTTTTTTATTCAACAGGACATGTTTTGGTAGAAATATGTCCTGTTTTGGGGTGATAATCTTTCAAAAGTTGTTGACAGAGTATTACGAAAATGTTACAATGATAGTGCGACAGGAAATCGTTTTTTGTACAAATGTGACAACCTAAGGTGCAAAAAAGATATAAAAAGTGCAAAAAAAATATTAAATATATTAACAAAAGGAGAAAACAACATGAAGATGAGAAGAATCTTATCTCTTCTGCTGTGTTTAATGATGGTACTGACCTCAGCTAACATCGTATCCGCAGCAGATACCCAGGTGAAGAACATCATCTATATGATCCCCGACGGGGGTGGTATGGATCCTTTCTATCTGGCAGATGCAGTTAAGCAGGCTGGCGGATTTAACCGTTCGGTTTATCCTTATGCTACCCAGCAAACTGTAAACAAAATGTACTTAAAAGACTACCTGGTTGGTGCAGAAACTACCTATAGTGCGAACTATGCGGTAACTGACTCTGCAGCATCCGGTACCGCACTTGCAACCGGTAAAAAAACCAATAACTATTATATCGGTATCGACCCGAATCGTAAACCGATTGCAACTATTTTAGAAGCAGCGCAGACCAAGAATATGAGAACCGGTTTGGTTTCTACCTATCCTTGGGCACACGCTACTCCTGCTTCTTTCTCTTCTCACGCATTAGACCGTTATGATTACCGTACCATTGCGGAACAGCAGGTGAACCAGGGCTTAGACGTTGTATTACCCTTCAACTCTACCGGTGGTTATGCGTTTGACGAAGCACAGCAGGAAATCACTGCACGTGGCTACAAACAGGTTACCACTCTGGCTCAGATGAATGCTCTGCAGCCCGGTGACAGAGTATGGGGTACCTTAGGCGGTCAGATGACCTATGCAAACCGTGATATCACTAATCCGGATTCTTACCCCACTTTAGCAGAAATGACCAAAGCAGCAATTCAGGCATTAAATGTGAACGACGGCAGAGGCTTCTTCCTAATGGTAGAAGGTAGTGCTGTTGACGGCGGTGGTCATGCGAACAACGCTGTAGATATGGTATCTGAATTTATCGCATTCGACGAAGCTTGTAAAATTGCTATCGAATTCGCAAAAGGCAGAAACGATACCGTTGTTGTTGCTTGTCCCGACCACGATACCGGTGGTATGACTGTGAGAAATCAGGCAACTGCAGTATCTTTAGTTAGAAATGGTACCAATCCCGGTTCTTCTTATGTGACTTGGGAAGGTGGCAGCCATACCGCAAGAAACGGTGGTGTGTTTGTATATAAACCCGCAGGCGTTTCCAAAATTCCCGGTACTGCTGATACCGCAGGTGTTTCCACCAACTGGAACAACTATGTAATCAACAACATCGATATCGCTCCCTGGTTGGCAACCTTAATTGATGTTGATTTAGAACAGGTCACAAAATCTTTATTCGTAGATGTATCCCGTATGGGTACCTATACTCCCATCACCGATACTTTCTATGATTATGATGATGCAAAAACCGTTACTTCTTCTGATTATACTGGTTCCTTCAAATTCAGAGATTATGACTTAACCGTAATCAGAAACCAGTCTATTGCAACTTACAATGGTCAGAAAATTGACATGAACGGCGAAGTTGCAGTATATTCCGGCGGACGTTTCTATGTTCCCCAGAACTTACTGGATCAGTGTGGCATCGAAGTGGATGATACTCCGATTGAAACTGTATCTTCCATGTTAACCGGTGCTGATTTAGCAAACAATGTTATCGATAACAATGCTTGTAACATTTACTCTAACTATGTAATGATTCCTTTGGCAAATCAGGCGAAAGCATACTTCACCTTACAGATTGGTGTGCCCAAAACTGCATACTATCATGTACAGGCTATGCTGGATACCTCCAATGGTCAGATTCTGTGTACCAACGGCGTATATGGTACCTTTGATACCGGAGATAAAGTTCAGTTTGCTCCCGGTAAAATTCAGCCCTCCAGCTCCTGGACTGATGACTCTTCCAACAGTATCCTGTTAGAAGAAGGTAATCATACTATTACCTTTAACTCTACCGACTTAGCAAGTAACATTATGTTCCACGGCGTACAGTTGGTAGAAGATGTTGCAATCAATCCTCCCACACCTACTACCACTCCGACTCCTACTCAGGCTCCGGACTTTGATTATGACAACATCACCAAAGAAAATGCTCCCTATGCAGGTGTATACTTAGTATCTTCTGATAAAGCAGTTTCTTTAACCAATGAAACCGGCCATAAAGTTACCTTAGCAGCAAACACTCCTGCTTACTTCTATCTGATTAAAGGTAACAACAACATCACTATGAGTGATTCTTCTGCAAAATTAACCATCACCGCATTATCCAACAATGGTATGGATTATCTGGATCAGGTTGATGCAGGCACCACTCCTATGGCAAGCGAACACGTAAAAATGGGTTATGAAAATGTTGGTAACGTTGTGAATTACGTTTCTTCTACCTACGGTAACACTACCGTAAGCTCCAACAGCATCTCCATTCCTAACTCCAGCTCTGTTACCTTAAAAACTCCGTCTTTAGCAGCTGGTATTTACTATATGACCTTAGTTACTGCCAACGCAGGTAATTATGTTCGTGTAGAAACCGGCACCGGTCACTTCGGTCAGTTTAAATCTACTTTAGCGGGTACTGCAACCCACTACGAAGATGAAAATACCGATGACGATTTGTTAATCGTTTACTTAAGAGAAGGCGAAAACTACATCACCATCTCCAACAACGGTCCTACTACTATTGATGTAACTGCGTTCCGTTGCTCCAAAACCAATAGCAGCAGCATAACTTCCAATGCAACCTTAGCAGCTCAGCTGAATTTGGCAAGCTGTAAAGTTGTATACGATGCTTACAATCCGGATGCTCCGGTAACCACTCCGATTCCGACTGTAGCACCCACCGCTACTCCTACTCCTACCCAGGCACCTTCTTTAGACGATGTTTCTTTAAACAACGCTCCTTATGCAGGTGTTTATGCGGTAACTGCAGATAAAGCAACCACCATCACCACTGAAATCGGTTCTACCGCTACCTTAGCTGCAGGCGAAACCAAATATGTTTACCTGTTAAAAGGTGCAAACGTAGTAACCAACAGCGGTAATGCAAACTTAACCATCACCGGTTATGCAAATAATGGTTTAGATTACTTGGATCAGGTAACTGCAAACGTTCCGTTAGCAGCTTCCAGCATTTCTGAACTGGCTTTATCCGGCAATTTTGTAAATCCCCAGGGCTCTATCAACGACAACGGTTCTCTGGTTACCTTTGGTACCGGTGCATCCGTTGATGTAAAATTAACTGCTCCCGCAGCTGGTCTGTATGTAACTCAGGTTCAGTTCGTAAATGCAGGCGCAGATCAGATGAGAGTTGAAACCGACACCGGTTTCTACGGTATCATCAACCAGCAGTCCGGCCGTCAGGGTTGGAACGAATTGTATCAGGGTACTCACGGTGTAGGTCAGCAGGACTTAGAAATCGTATTCTTAAGAGCCGGCGAAAACACCATTACCTTTAAAAACCCCGGTACAACTACCTATGTTTCCAAAATCAAACTGGCAAAAACCGGTTCTTTAGCTTCCTTAGCTGATTACAACTGGCAGTTGAATGTGGAAAACTTAAAAGTTCTGGGTGCAGAAGCAGCAGAACCCGAAGCAACTCCGGTTCCCACTGTTGCTCCCACTCAGGCTCCTACTCCCACTCCTGTTGTTGTAGCAGGTCAGATGACTTATCAGGCACCTTATGCAGGTGTTTACAAAGCATCTTCCGACAAAGCAGTAACCTTACTGAACGAAACCGGTCATAAAGTGACCTTATCCGCAGGCGGCACCGGTTACTTCTACATGTTCAAAGGTCTCAACACCATGAGCACCACCAACGAAGATGCAAACGTAACCTTTACAGCTTTAGACGACAATGGTATGAATTATCTTGGTAGTGTATCAGTTGATAATACTCCGATTACTACCAAACATTACTACATGGGCTTCAGTGTAAATGACAGTACCACTAATGCAGTTGACTTTATTTATGCAAAAGACAGCGGCGTAACCACCAGTGGCAGAACCATTACCATTCCGGCAGGCCAGTCTGTTACCTTTAAGACGAACAGCGATATGACAGCTGGTACCCGTTATGTAAGTATTAAGACTCTGGAAGCATCCGGAAATCTTCGCATTGAAACCAGTACCGGTTACTATGGTGTATTCAATTATACTCTTGCAAACAGTAACTCTCACTTTGAAGATACCGATGTTAACGGAAACGGTACCGATCTGTTGATGATCTATATGCCGGATGGCGAAAACTATGTTAAACTGATTAACAATAACTCTAAAACTGTTTCTATCGACGGTATCCGTCTTTCCAAAACTGACTCTGTTCAGACTTGGGCAACCTGTAATATGGCGAATGCAAAGGTTATCGTGGATGAAAATCTGGTGATTCCCACTCCCGTACCGACTGCAGCACCCACACCCACTCCGGTACCCACTGCAAAACCTGACAGCATTTCATATACTGCAGATTATGCAGGTGTTTATGCAGTAACCTCTGACAAAGCGGTTACCTTAACCTCTGAACTTGGCTCCACCGCTACCTTAGCAGCAGGCGAAACCAAGTACATCTACTTAATCGCAGGTGCAAACTCTGTTGCAACCTCTGATAAAACTGCTAATGTAACCTTCACCGCACTGACTAACAACGGTTTAGATTACAAATCTCAGGTTGTGATGGCTTCTGAACCCATTATCTCCGGTCAGGAAGATGCGATTGCAACCGGTTTATACAAAACCTTAGCA
This sequence comes from Clostridia bacterium, assembly GCA_045638525.1. Lineage (GTDB taxonomy): Bacteria > Bacillota > Clostridia > UMGS1840 > UMGS1840 > SIG452. Next base: position 76,867 of record JAZUBQ010000002.1, on the reverse strand, counting down.
CCCAACGAAGAATACACCTTTACCTACAATGCTGGTAAAGCAGGTATTATGTATCCCTACATTCTGTTTAATGCAGGTACTGAAGTAACCGTAACCACCGATACCGGTTTCTACACCACTCTGGCTGGATTCCAGGGTAGCTACGGCGGTACCACCTGGGCTTGGATGGATGTAAATCGTGCAAACCTTGCTCTTGTGTATGTAAGAGAAGGCGACAACACCATCACCGTTAAAAATACCGGTGCATCCGATGCAGTTCTGATTAACGTTCGTATGCACAGTGCCGGTGAATTGGTAGGCAAAGGCTGGGATTCTCAGTTAAATGTTGCATACCTGACTCCTGTGGTTGCAGTAAGTGAACCCACTGTTACTCCTACTCCCGAACCGACTCCCGAAGTTCCTGCAAATGAGATTGCTTACACTGCTCCTTATGCAGGCGTATACAAAGTTTCTTCTGATGTTGCAGTAACCTTAACCAGTGAAATTGGTTCTACCGTTACTTTAGCGGCAGGCGAAGAAGGTTACATCTACTTAATCGCAGGTGCAAACACCATTGCTACTACCAATGTAGATGCAAACGTAACCTTTACTGCATTGGCAGGAAATGGTATGGATTCCTTTAACCAGGTTACCATTGCTAATGAACCCATTATTACCGGTCAGGAAGATTTATACGGTTGGGCAAATATTGGCATTACCATTCCTGTTGGTGGCACTTATACCATCGAATATACTCCTTCCCAGGGTATGAACGGTATGGTATATCCCTACATTGCGTTTGGTACTGCTAACGAAGCAACCCTCAGATTAACCAGTGATACCGGTTTCTATGCCGATATCTACAATCCGGCAGGCGTTTCTTACAGCAGTAGATTAACCACAGACGCTGCAGGCAATGATATTGAACTGTTGTATGTAAGAGAAGGTTTGAACACCATCACCTTAGAAAACATTGGTTCCAGTGATATCCTCCTGTATACTATCAGATTCCACAGTGTTGGCGAATTGGTTGGTCATGCAACTTGGGGTCCCCAGCTGAATGTTGCAAACTTAAAACCTGTTGTTGAGGCTGATGAATTCTCTGAAATCACCTTGAACGGCAAAACCAAAACCGCAACTGTATCCTTCAAAAACATGGGTACTGATGACGACGGCGTTGTAAGCTTCGTATTAGCTTCTTATGAAGGCAACAAACTGACTGCATTAGATATCACCTACATTGATACCGATGCGCAGGCAGTTGGCACCACCCAGACCTATACCGTAGATCTGCCCGAAGCTACCGGCACTACCTTAAAAGCAATGCTGATGGATGAAAACTTAGTACCCTTAGCTGCTGCAAAAGATGTAACCATCGGTTCTTTAACCGGACTGAAATTCTCCGTTTTAGGTGACAGTATCTCCACCTTCTCCGGATGGTCCAACGACACCAGCCGTAACTCCACCATCGGCAGCAACGCTGTTTGGTACTACGGCAACAACAACGATGTTGCAAGTGTTGACGAAACCTGGTGGAAACGTGTTGCAGACACCACCGGTATGGAAGTGTTGGTAAACAACTCCTTCTCCGGCGACAAAGTTTGTGTATACGGTAAAACCAGAGCTACCCAGCTGCACAATAACGACGGTGAAACTCCCGACGTTATCGCTGTATACTTAGGCACCAATGACTTTGCTAACGGTTGTACCTTAGCTCAGTTCGCAACCAACTATCCTGCAATGATTGCAAGCATCACCGAAAAATATCCCGATGCAGACATTTATCTTCTGAACTTACTGTATTACGGTTCTTCCGCAGATGGTTTCTGTAACGTGATTGAAGATGCTGCCGAAACCTACGGCTGCACCTATGTTGACATCCGTAACGATGCAGGTTTCACTTCTTCCAACTTAGGAAGCTATATGCCTGACCAGTACGGCGTGCATCCCGGCAGCGAAGGTATGGAACTGATTGCAAACTGCGTTGTAAATGCAATGACCAAATAATTTTTCCAAAGATTCTTAAAAAATGGCATCACCTTCGGGTGATGCCATTTTTGTTACACAATCATAACCACCGGCACGGCCGATGGTTATGATTGTGATTGGATAGAATATGGTGTTTGATTTGCGAGAAAAATTGATGTGTTGTGATGCCAAAAATAGTATTTTTTAGATTTTAGGACAGTCATTCCTCTTAAAAAGTCCTATATTTTTACTTGACATTGGTGTTGGGGAAATGTTACAATTACGATACAAAGGGGATTTCTATTTTTATCACTTTGTTCTAATTGCATAAAAAATATTAAATATATTAACAAAAGGAGAAAACAACATGAAGATGAGAAGAATCTTATCTCTTCTGCTGTGTTTGATGATGGTGTTATCCTCAGCTAACATCGTAATCGCAGCAGATACTCAAGTGAAGAACATCATCTATATGATCCCCGACGGGGGTGGTATGGATCCCTTCTATCTGGCAGATGCTGTAAAGCAGGCAGGCGGATTTAACCGTTCTAAATTCCCCTACGCAACACAGCAGACCGTAAACCAAATGTACTTAAAAGACTACCTGGTAGGTGCAGAAACCACTCATAGTGCAAACTATGCAGTAACCGACTCTGCAGCTTCCGGTACTGCTCTTGCAACCGGTAAAAAGACCAACAACTACTATGTTGGTATCGACCAGAACAGAAAACCGATTGCAACCATTTTAGAAGCAGCGCAGACCAAGAATATGAGAACCGGTTTGGTTTCTACCTATCCTTGGGCACACGCTACTCCCGCTTCTTTCTCTGCTCATGCACAGGACCGTTACTACTATCGTACCATTGCGGAACAGCAGATTAACCAGGGCTTAGACGTTGTATTACCTTTCAACTCTACCGGTGGTTATGCGTTCGACGAAGCAGCACAGGAAATTGCAGCACGCGGTTACACTCAGGTTTCCAGCTTATCTGCAATGAAATCCATTCAGCCCGGCACCAAAGTTTGGGGTGACTTAGGCGGTAACATGACCTATGCTCGTCGTGATATCACCAACGAAGATTCTTATCCCACTTTGGCAGAAATGACCGATGCTGCAATCAAAGCATTAAATGCTAACGATGGCAGAGGCTTCTTCCTGATGGTAGAAGGTAGTGCTGTTGACGGCGGTGGACATGCGAACAACGCTGTAGATATGGTATCTGAATTTATCGCATTCGACGAAGCTTGTAAAGTAGCAATCGAATTCGCAAAAGGCAGAACCGATACTGTTGTCGTAGCTTGTCCTGACCACGATACCGGTGGTATGACTGTTAAAAATCAGGCAACTGCTGTATCTTTAGTTCAGAATGGTACCAATCCCGGCACCTCTTATGTGACTTGGGAAGGTGGTAGCCATACCGCAAGAAACGGTGGTATTTTCGTATACAAACCCGCAGGCGTTTCTAAAATCCCCGGCACCGCTGATACCGCAGGTGTTACTTCCAACTGGAACAACTATATTGTTGATAACACTGCGATGGCAAAATGGTTAGCAACTTTAATTGATGTTGATTTGGATGAAGTTACCTCTAAATTATTCGTAGACGTATCCCGTATGGGTAAATATACTCCCACCACCGATACTTACTACGACTATGATGATGGCGTAAATGTTACCACTTCCGACCATACCGGTTACTTCAAATTCAATGACTACGACTTAACTGTAGTAAGAAATCAGTCTATTGCAACTTACAATGGTCAGACCATTGATATGAACGGTGAAGTTGCAGTACATTCCGGCGGACGTTTCTATGTTCCCCAGAACTTACTGGATCAGTTAGGTATTGAAGTTGACAACAGTGGGGAAGAAGCAATTGCATCTTCCTTAATCCATGAAGATCTGGCAAACAATGTAGTTGACAGTGCTTACTGTACCATCAATAAAGACAACGTAACTATGTTACAGTCCAGCTACACGAAATCTTATGTTACCTTCCAGATTGGTGTACCCAAAACTGCATACTATGATGTGCAGATGGTAATTGACACCTCTAACCGTCCCAACTACGGCAATGCGCTGTACGGCGGTGGCTTAACCGGTGTTTTTGACGACGGTCAGAGCATCAACTTTAACGGGAAACTGGCAAGCTACACCGAATGGGTAGATGACTTAAGCGACAGCGTACTGTTAACCGAAGGTAACCACACCATCACCTTCACTACCGGCGACGGTGCAAACAACATTCTTCTTTACGGCTTACAGCTGGTAGAAAATGTTTCTATGGGTGCTCCGGATGCAACTCCTGCTCCCACTCCTGCTCCGACTCAGAAACCTGCTTACGATTACACCAACATTACCAAAGAAAATGCTCCTTATGCAGGTGTATATCTGGTAAGCTCTGATAAAGCAGTTACTTTAACCAACGAAACCGGTCATACCGTTGCCTTAGCAGCAAACACTCCTGCATATTTCTATATGATTAAAGGTAACAACAGCATTGCTATGACCGACTCCTCCGCAAAATTAACCTTTACCGCTTTAACCAGCAACGGTATGGATTATATCGATCAGGTTGCTGTAAGCACTACTCCCTTAACCAACACCCACGTGAAAATCGGTTGGGAAGGTACCGGCAACATCGTAAACAACATTGCCTCTACTTACGGTAACGTTTCTACCTCTTCCAACAGTGTTTCCATCCCCAACTCCAGCTCTGCAACCATCAGTGTTGACATTGAAGAAGCAGGTCTGTACTACATGGGTGCTATCACCACCAATTCTGCAACCTATTTAAGAATTGAAACTGATACCGGTCATTATGGCCAGTATAGTGCAACTGCAGCAAACTCTGCAGCTTGGTATGAAGATGGTACCTCCGGCTCCGATATCTTAATGGTATACTTAAGAAAAGGTACCAACTATATCACCATTGCAAACAACGGTACTTCCACAGCTACCGTATCTGCAATTCGTTGCTCCAAAACCAACTCAAGCTCTCTGGCTGTTTATGCAGATCAGTTGAATGTGGCAAGCTGTAAAGTAGTATACGATGGTTATGATCCGGATGCTCCGGTAGTAACTCCGGCTCCTACCGCAGAACCCACCGCAGCTCCTGCAACTCCGACTCCCACCGCTGCTCCTTCTCTGGATAACGTTTCTTACACCAACGCTCCTTATGCAGGTGTTTACGAAGTAACTTCCGACAAAGCAGTAACCCTGACCAACGAAACCGGTCATACAGTTACTTTAGCAGCAGGTGCAACCGATTACTTCTACCTGATTAAAGGTAACAACAACTTAACCGTATCCGATTCTTCTGCAACTTTAACTTTCAACGGTTTAGCAGATAACGGTATGGCATACATCAACAAAGTGGACGAAGGAAATGTTCCTCACCTGATTACCGATACCCATTACAATGTTAACATTGGTTCCGGCATCTACTTAGGCGCAGGTCAGTCATCAAGCTTTACGGTAAGCGGAGTAAAAGCAGGTCTTTACTATATGTCTACCGTAACTCCTTCTTCTATGAATAACCTGAAAGTATCTTCCGATACCGGTTTCTATGATGTATACAATACGACCAATCCCGGAAATGCTTCCTACTACAAATCCGGCACTGATATGGTTCTCTTGTACTTAAGAGAAGGTGATAACACCATTACCTATACCAACGAAGGAAGTGTAGCAGGTTCTATCACTATCGTTCGTATTTCCAAAACCGATGATACACAGGTTGTATATGCAGATCAGCATTATATCAGCGGTTTACATGTAACTCCTTACACTGCAGAATCTGAACCGACTCCTACCGCTACTCCGGTGCCCACTCTGGCGCCCACTCCGGTTCCCACTCCGGTTCCGACTGCAGCTCCCGCTGCTAACGAAATCACCTTTGATGCTCCTTACGCAGGTGTATACAAAGCAAGTTCCGACAAAGCAGTAACCTTAATCAACGAAACCGGTCACAAAGTGACCTTATCCGCAGGTGGCACCGGCTACTACTATATGATTAAAGGTACCAACCGCATGACCACCAGCAATAAAGATGCATCTGTAACCTTTACTGCTCTGGCAAACAACGGTATCAACTACTTAGGCAATGTTGCTGTTGATCATGTTCCGCTGCCGGAAAATCATGTTTACTTAGGTTACGATGAAGCAAAAGACGGCGGTATCTGGAACATCGTTGACTTTGTTCACGAAGCACCCGCAGGTTTAACCTACGGCAACAGAACCATTACCGTTCCTGCAAACAGCAAAGTGGTTCTGTCCACTCCCGAATCTACCGAAGCAGGTCTGTACTATATTGTTGGTAAATCTGACATTGATGTACAGTTAAGAGTGGAAACCTCTACCGGTTACTACGGTGTTTACAACACTGCACCGGCAAACACCTCCAGCACCTGGCGTGTATGGAGCTACGAAGGTAATGACTCCAACGACTGGGTATGGGTATACTTATCCGAAGGCGTGAACTACATCACCATTTATAACAACACCAATCAGGCGATGACCACCAACGGTGTTCGTCCCTCCAGAGGTAGTTCCTTCCCGGGTATGGCAATGTTCTCTGCTTGTAATGTAATGCCCGCAGAAGATGTTGTGATTCCCACTCCCACTCCCACACCGGCTCCCACTCCGACTCCTGCACCGACTCCGGTTCCGGAAGGTATGGTAGCATACAATGCAGCTTATGCAGGTGTGTATGCAGTAACTTCTGATATTGCTACTACAGTGGCTACCGAAATCGGTTCTACCGCTACCGTAGCAGCAGGCGAAACCAAATACATCTATTTGGTAAAAGGTGCAAACACCATCGCTTTAGGTAACGATGATGCAAACATCACCATCACCGGCTTAAAAGGCAACGGTATGGATTATATGAGCAAGGTAACTATCGCAACTGAACCCGTTATCTACGATCAGGAAGATAATGTTGTAAAAGGCTTAAACAAAACCTTAGCTCCCGGTGAAGAATATGTATTCACCTACACTGCAGGTCAGGCAGGTCTGGTATATCCCTACATCCTGTTTGGCGGCGGTGAAAAAGTAACTGTTACCACCGATACCGGTTTCTATACCACCCTTGGTTTCTACGGCAATACCGGTACTACCTGGGCTTGGGAAGATGCAGCTTGGAATAATCTGTCTGTTCTGTATGTAAGAGAAGGTGTAAACACCATCACCATTAAAAACACCGGTTCTTCCAATGCATCTATTGCTAACATCAACATTCACAGTGTTGGTGAATTGGTTGGTAAACAGTGGAGCCATCAGTTGAACGTGGCTTACTTAAAACCTGTAATTGTGGAAGATAGCTTCTCTGCAATTTCTATCAATCGTTCCACTAAAACCGCAACCGTATCTTATACCAATATGGATATGGAAGATGATGGCGTTGTAAGCTTAGTATTAGCTTCTTACAACGGCAATCAGCTGACTGAACTGGATATCACCTACATTGATACCGATGCACAGGCAGTTGGTACCACCGTAGAATACACCGTTGATTTACCGGAAGCAACCGGCAAAACCTTAAAGGCTATGCTGATGAATGAAAACTTAGTTCCCAAAGCAGCTGCGAAAGAAATCAACTTAGGTTCTTTAGAAGGATTAAACTTCTCGATCTTAGGTGACAGTATTTCCACTTATTCCGGTTGGTCCAACGACACCAACCGCAACTCTACCACCGGCGTGAATGCGGTTTGGTATCCCAGCCAGTACAACGATTTAACCAGCGCAGACCAGACCTGGTGGAAACAGGTTGCTGATTCTACCGGTATGAATGTTCTGGTAAATAACGCATACTCCGGCGACAGAATGTGTTACTACGGTCCTCAGCGTGCTCTGCAGCTGCACAATAACGAAGGGGTTACTCCTGACGTGATTGCAGTATTCTTTGGCACCAACGACTTAGCAAACAACTGTTGTTCTGTTGACAAATTCAGAACTGAATACGGCGCTATGATTGCAAGCATTCAGGAAAAATATCCCGATGCAGAGCTGTATCTTCTGAACCTGCTCTACTTCCAGGGAGATTATGTTGGAAATGTAGCAGGATTTAACAGCGTTATCGCTGATACTGCAGAAACTTATGGCTGCACCTTGGTTGACCTGTACAACGGTACCGGCATCAACGCTTCTAATCTGTACACCTATATGGGTCAGGGCAATGGTCTCCATCCCAACCAGAACGGTATGGACTTGATTACCAACTGCGTTTTAGAAGCAATGGGCGCAAACTAAAAATCAATTACGCATCATTGATTTTGAAAACAAAAAAATGGCACATCATTCGTGATGTGCCATTTTTGTTGTATAAAAAGAATTTTAAAAGTTTTACCGGTCTATTTTTCTGTCAGAATTGATTTTTTATATTGCAATGGAGTAATACCAAATTTCTTTTTAAAAACACTGATAAAGTGAGAATAATCATCAAAACCGCTCTCAAAACAAGCTTCGGTTACCGATGAATTTTGCCTTAATAACAGACAGGCATTCTGCAACTTTTTATCTTCTAGATACCGTTTTGGTGTCATTGATAAATATTTTTTAAAATGACGCTCTAAGGTGGAAATACTGATAAAAAATTTGTCCGAAACCTGATTGATTGTTTGGATGGAAGCAAAATTTTTATTGATGTAATCCAGAATGTTTTTTAAACTGTTAGGCAGAGAAATATTGGTGTTGGATACTTTATATTTTTCAATTCCTTCTCCAATATCGGATAAGAGATTAAAAAACAATGCCACCGAGGAACTGCATTCTTCCGGGTTGATTTGGGTCAGCTTTTCACAATGATTAAGAAATTTTTTCTTTTTTTCTTCCGACAAACGGATGTGATTGCGGTGTCCCGGTTTTTTTTCAGTCAAAAACTTAAAAAGCTCGGGGTTTTCATCCACAGAGAACATAATCCAATAATGCAGATGGTCGCTGTTATCGTGATACACACAGTGATGATATTCATAGGGTTTTGTGATAATGATATCTCCCGATTGCACCGAATAAATATTTTTTTCAATCACAAAGGAAACGTTACCTGTTACATTGACATAAATTTCACAATACTGATGAATATGAGGGGTAGTTTTTCGTTCTGCACTGGATGCAGTGACATTGATTTTAGAAACATTCACCCAAAAGGGATGAAGAGATGGCATCATAAAATTCTTGTTCATTGCACCGTTTCCTTTCTTTTTTGATATTTTGTTCATTTATTGACGATTATATCATGTTTTTTGCTGAATAGTCAAGCAAAACATTGAAAAAAATATGATATTATAGTATTGAGGATGTATGTTCTCAATACTATGTATTAAAATTTATCATACAGAAAAGGAAAGAAAGCTATGAGTAAAAAAATCCGATTTGGTATCATTGGTTGTGGACTGATGGGAAAAGAATTTGCCTCAGCTGCCGCAAGATGGTGCCATTTAACCGAAGATGTTCCAATGCCCGAAATCGTGGGTGTATGTGATTTTAGTGAAGCGGCAATTGGATGGTTTACTAAGAATTTTGATTCTATCAAATATGTGACATCTGATTATAAAGAATTGCTCAATAAAGAAGATATTGATGCAATCTACTGTGCATTGCCTCATAACCTGCATGGTCAGGTATATTGTGATATTATAAAAGCCGGTAAACACTTCTTAGGGGAAAAACCTTTTGGGATTGATAAAGCGGCAAACGAAGAAATTTTAAAAGCGTTGGAAGAACATCCGGGTGTTGTGGTAAGATGTGCCAGTGAGTTTCCGTTTTTCCCGGCTTGTCAAGAATTGATTCGTTGGGTAAGAGAGGGCAAGTTCGGTCAGATTATTGAAGTGCATGCCGGATTTAACCATAGTAGTGATATGGATTTAACCAAACCCATCAACTGGAAACGTACCATTGAAATCAACGGTGAATACGGATGTATGGGTGATTTGGGAATTCATACTCAACACGTTCCTTTCCGAATGGGATGGACTCCCAAAAATGTGTATGCAGTTCTTTCGGATATCTGCAAAGAACGTCCCGACGGAAAAGGTGGTATGGCACCGTGTAAAACATGGGATAACGCTACTCTTATTTGTGAAACCGAGGACAAAGATGGAAATACTTTCCCTATGTTCTTAGAAACCAAACGTATGTCTCCCGGATCTACCGATGAATGGTTTATTGAAGTATACGGATTGGAAACTTCTGCTAAATTCAACAGTAATGACCCCAATGCTTTTTGTTATACCAATGCGGTTGGGAAAGAACAGGCGTGGTGTCGTCTGAATGTGGGATATAAACCGCAGTTCCCGACCATTACCGGTGGAATTTTTGAATTTGGTTTCACCGATTCCATTTTGCAGATGTGGTGTGCGTTTATGAAAGAAATTTCGGGTGAAACCGTGGAATTCGGATGCTTCACTCCGGAAGAAACCCGTCTTTCCCATAAATTGTTAACAGCAGCATTAGAGTCTCACAAAGAGAAAAAGGTAATTACATTATGAAATACTGGAATTATAAAAATTTAGACCTTTCAAAAATTGGCGATATCTCACAGGTGGCAGGGCTTCGTCGTTACGAGTTTACGGAAGGTAAGGCAAAAGGTGTGGAAGCTGTGGAAATTCATACCGGCTCCGGACTTGAGTTGACGGTTCTTCCCGGTCGGGGAATGGATATTGCCTGGATTTCTTACCGTGGTGTGCCACTAAGTTATATGTCAAAAACCGGTGTGGTATCACCTTCCTATTATGAAAGTAACGGAATGAACTGGTTACATAACTTTTTTGCAGGTGGTCTGACCACCTGCGGATTGTTGAATGTAGGAGGTCCCGAAGAAGTGGAACATCCGGTGATTGGAAAACGTGCTTACGGTTTACACGGACGGATTTCCAATGCGGCTGCTGAACAGGTTTCTTTGTTTGAAGATTATGAAGACGGAGAATACCAAATGAAGGTTTCCGGTCTGGTCAGAGAAGGGATTCTTCACGGAGAATCTTTAACCCTTCGTCGTGAAATTGCAACCGCTTTTGGAAAAAGTGAATTTACCATTCGGGATACCGTAACCAATCGAGCTGCAACTGAGCAGGAAATTATGTTGTTATATCATATTAACTTAGGTTATCCCTTACTGGATGATGGTGCCCGAGTGGAATGTGATGCGAAAGAAATCATTCCTCAAAGTGAGGAAGCGGCAAACGAACTTTCAGATGCTTTTCATATAACAAATCCTGTCCAAAATATTGCAGAACGTTGCTATTCCATCGATATCAATCCCGATCAGGATGGATTTGCTCGCGTAAAATTATTGAACGACAGCTTGAAATTAGGCGTAGAGCTTTCGTATCAAAAAGAACAGCTTCCGTTTTTCAACGAATGGAAAATGTTAAATACCAAAGAATATGTAGTTGGTTTGGAGCCTTGCACAGCATTACCGCAGGGCACACAAAAGGCAAAAGAAACAGGAAGCATTGTTACCTTGCAACCGGGCGAAAGTCGTGTGTTTGAAATCACCTATAAAATTCTGGATTGGGAGGAATAAAAATGCTTCAGATACTTTCCAAAAAATGTCGTCGGGATATTGTGGAAATGATTATGAATGCCGGTAGCGGACATATCGGCGGTGCAATGTCTTCCATTGACATTTACATAGCGGTGTTACATACTATGACTGAAAATGACCGTCTCGTAGTAAGTCACGGGCACACTTCGGCGGCGCTGTATTCTGCACTTGGAAATTTCGGATATTTCGATGTTTGTGATGCAATCAAAAATTTCCGTAAAAATGCGCCCTATGAAGGGCATCCTTCCCTTGCGGTGAATGGAGTGGAATGGTGTAGCGGAAGTTTGGGACAAGGGCTTTCGGTAGCGGCAGGATTTGCACTTTCCAAAAAACTGAAAAAAGAGTCGGGCAGAGTGTTTGTGGTGATGGGAGACGGTGAGCAACAAAAAGGTCAGCTTCAGGAAGCAAGAGAGTTTGCGGTAAAGTTTTCTCTGGATAACTTAATTGCCATTGTGGATGACAACAAACTTCAGGCTTGCGGTACTGTTTTAGATACCACCACCCAAAATCTGGCAGATAAATATAAAATGTCCGGTTGGGATGTGGTATCGGTAGACGGACATGATATCGGTGCACTGCAACAATCTTTTTCCAACACCCAAAAACCCTTATGCATTTTAGCACAAACAGTGATGGGGAAGGGGATTATAGAAATTGAAAATAACTGGAAATATCACGGCACCTTGATTTCAAAAGAACTTTCAAAAACCTATCTCCAAACGTTCTCTATTTCCAAAGAGGAAGAAGAACAATTAAAAAACATTCAAAAACCAATCACAAAAAAATATGATGTTCCTGTTATTCCGATAACATCGGGCAGAACTTATGAGGAATCTTCTGACATTCGTTCTGCAATGGGAAATGCTTTGGCAGATTTGGCAAAAGAAAATCCGGATGTTCCCATCGCCGCTTTTGACTGTGATTTGGAAGGCTCTGTCAAACTGACTGATTTTAAAAATTTTCGACCTGATGGATTCATTCAATGCGGAATTGCCGAACATAATGCGGCAACTGCGGCGGCAGCGGTTTCAAAATCGGGAATGATTGCCGTTCATGCAGATTTCTCGATGTTTAACATTGCAGAAACCTACAGTCAGAACCGAATGGCGGATATCAATAAAGCCCCCATCAAGCTGTTTTCCACTCACGCTGGACTGGATGTAGGCGAGGATGGAAAAACCCATCAGTCCATTGATTATGTGAGCCTTTTATCCAATCTTCACGGATTTCGTGTTATCGTGCCTGCAGATGCCAATCAGGCAGATAAAGCCGTTCGTTATGCCATGAGCATTCCCAATCCTGTTGCGGTAATCGGAGGACGTTCCAAGATGCCCATTTTGACAGATGCCAACGGAAATTCTCTTGATTTTGCCTATGGAAAAGGGCAATGGCTTAGAAATGGTTCGGATGGCGTCATCCTTACATACGGCAATATGGCACACAGAGCTGTGAAAGCATCGGATGAGCTGAAATCAGAAGGAATGAATATTGCTGTGTTAAATTGTCCCACTCCTTGTGATTTGGATGCTGATGCTATTATGGAAGCAGGAAAAACCGGTTTTGTGGTGACCTATGAAGACCATAATGTAAAAACCGGTATCAGCGGTGAAGTTGCAAAAATTCTTTGTGGTAGTGGTTGCAACTTAAAAACGCTGGGGGTTACAAAATACGGTTCTTCCACCAGTCCTGAAAATCTGTACAAAGAACAAGGACTTGATGTGGAAAGTTTAAAAACTTTTGTAAAAACTAATTTGAAATAAATCGTAAAAAACAGAAAAAAAGGAGACAAAAACAATGCAAACAGTAAAAATCGGATTTGTACCGTCTACTTGGGAATCCTGGGACGGTAACCAGTACACAGGAAAATTGGCAGGCAAAATGAGAGCACGTTGTCTGGAAGTGTTCAAAAACATCCCCGGACTTGAAATCGTGGTTCCTTCGGAAGAACTCACCGAGGACGGTTGCGTTGGTACGGTAGAAGAAGGTTTAAAAACTGCTGAATTATTCTTAAAAGAAAATGTTCAGGGGATTATTATCGGTAATATGAATTTTGGTCTGGAAATTGCAGTCAGTGCGTTGATGTCTAAAATGAGACGGGATATGCCTGTTCTTCATTTTGCAACCAAAAGTGGTCCCTATTCTGAATTTGGAAACCGTGCAACCGACACCTGGTGCGGACAGTTTATGACTTGTTCTGCATTAAAACGTCGTGGGTTCACATTTGAACATATCATCACTTGCAATCCCGAAGATGCTATTTTTTCTGAAAAAGTGGAAAGCTTTACCAGAGCTTGTAATGCGATTCAAAATTTCATCGGTGCAAGAATTCTGCAGGTAGGTGTAAGACCCACCAAATTTGAATCTCAGTTCTACAGCGAAGAAGATTTAATGAATAAATTCGCACAGACTGTTTGTCCCGTAGATTTGGCAACTGCATATGAATATATGGATTCTCTGGCAATGGATGATCCCGAAGTGTTAAGAGTGGCGCAGGAAATTCGTGACGGAGCAGATATTTTATCTGATGAAATCCCCAACGCCATCATCAATCAGGCAAGATTTGAATTGACTCTGATTCATTTAGCAGAAGAAAATCAGTGTAAAATTATTGCATCCAGCTGTTGGGAAACCTTACAGCATAAATACAACATTGCTGCTTGTTCCACTTTCTCCCGTCTGAATTCTCAGGGGTATTCCGTTGGTTGTGAAGTGGATACCATGGGTGCAATCACCATGCATATCTTAAACGGTTGTGCATTGGGTCAGACTCCGGCAGACTTTATCGACTGGACAGACTTACATCCCACCGAACCTAACGTATGGTTGGCTTGGCATTGCGGTAATGCAGCTTGTGAACTGTGTGCATCCAACAGCCAGAAACATCTGATGATGAATGAACGTCTTGGTCTTTGGAGCCCCACCTGTCACGGTGCAATGGAATTCAGAATGAAAGACGGTCCTGTTACTTGTGCTCGTATGGTCGAATACGGCGGTAAATTCTCCATCTTCTACGGTACCGGCGAAGCTGTGGATATCGGACCGATGACCCGTGGTGCATATGCTTGGATTAAAGTAAATGACGTTGCTGACTGGGAACAGAAAATGATTGATGTTGGTGTCATCCATCACGGTGTATTAATTCACGATCCCAAAGTGGCTGATGCATTGGCAATGTTCTGTAAATTCTTAGGCATTGAAGCAGTAAGAGGAGCGTAAGGAGCAAAAAGATGAGAAAGATTGTTTTAGAAGCACCCTATCAAATGAGTTTGGTGGAATCTGAAATTCCAACTCCCAAAGCAGGCGAAGTGCGTCTGCTGGTCAAACGAATCGGTATTTGCGGTTCTGACCCTACCATTTACAGAGGACTGCATCCCTATGTTTCCTATCCGTTAGTACCCGGACATGAAATTTCCGGTGTGGTTGATGCGGTAGGGAAAGGGGTATCCGAAAGCCGTATCGGGGAACGTGTTACCGTAATTCCGCATCTGGTTTGTAAAGAGTGCGATATGTGCGAAAAGCAGATTTACAATTTCTGTGAATCTTTGCGTTGTACCGGTGCAGAAGCAGACGGTGCTATGTGTGACTTTTTCTGTATTCCCTCCGAAATGGCAATCGCCATTCCCGATGAAATGAATCTGGACGATGCTGCATTGGTGGAACCTGCTTGTGTGGCGTATCACGGGGCAAAAAGAGCCGGTCTGACTTGTGATGACGTGGTATTGATTGTTGGTGCAGGTCCCATTGGCGTGTTCTGTTTGCAGAGCTGTTTTGCACTGGGAGCAAAAGCGGTTTATATCGCAGATATGGACGCAGAACGTCTGGAAATTGCAAAAAGTCTGGGTGCAACTGATGTGATTGACTGTTCCAAAGAAAGTCTGGAAGAAGGTTTAAAACGTGTCAATGCGCCTAAAATCACTGTGTATTATGACTGTGTAGGCGAAAAAGGTATTGTAATGAATAATATCTTAAAAATCGCACACAGAGGTTCCAGAATTGTTATCATCGGTGTACTTCAGAATGAATATATCGTTCCGCTGTTGCCTGACTTTGTTCAGCATGAGCTTTCCTTGTATGGAACTACCATGTATGTTCCCACAGATTATAGGGAAATGATTGAATTAATGAGCAAGGGCAAAGTAACCACCAAGGGAATGATTTCTCATCGTTTTGGTCTGGAAGATATTCCTGCTGTGCTCAATATGATTGACAAACGAAAAGAAAAAACATTTAAAGTTGTCATCGATGTAAACGAATAAAAACTCAGAAGCAATTGAAAAATAAGCACCTGTAGTCGTTTCGACTGCAGGTGCTTTGCTGTATGGCTGTTTTTAGTTATGAAACTAAAAAAGTGTATAAATTTAAAAAAATAAGCGGAAACTATTGTATTTTAGTAGAAAATATGATATACTAATCGGGTATATTTAAAATTGGAAACAGATTCTTCCAAAATATACCGGAAAGAAGGAAAACTATTATGGATTTTCAGAAAATGGTTTCCGAACAGGAAAAACTTCGTATTGTGCAGGAGACCGTTCCCGGAAAGCAGATAACGTTAGCTCATATCATTGCCAATCCCGACCCGGTGATTTATCAGAAATTAGGGTTGAATCCGGCGGTGGATTATTCTCGTTCGGCGATTGGAATTTTAACGATATGTCCTGCAGAAATTGCGATTATCGCAGGGGACATTGCTACCAAGACCTCTAATGTGGAATTGGGGTTTGTTGACCGCTTTTCAGGCACATTGATTGTAACAGGCAGAGTGGCGGATGTGGATTCTTCTTTGCGTTCCATTGCTGAATATTGTCAGAAGCATTTAGGATGCGTGGTTTGTGCAATCACAAAAACCTAAAAGGAGCGAAGCAATGAGAAAGATGATGTTGGTGGGAAGAAGTGAAAGCGGAAAAACCACCTTAACCCAGGCGCTTCGCGGAGAAAATCTGCATTATCATAAAACGCAGTATATCAACTATCACGATGTGATTATCGATACTCCCGGTGAGTATGCGCAGACCAAGGGGTTGGGCAGAGCGTTGGCTCTGTATTCTTATGAAGCGGATGTGGTGGGACTTTTGATGAGTGCTACCGAATCATATTCTCTGTATCCGCCTTGTGTGACTGCTTGTGCCAATCGTGAAGTGATTGGTATTATCACCAAGTGCGACCACGAAAATGCCGACATAAAGCAGGCGGAAACCTGGCTTCGTTTAGCCGGATGTGACAAAATTTTCCCCGTCAGTTCCTACACAGGCGAGGGGATTGATGCGCTTTTACATTATTTGGCGCAGGATATAGAAAAAATACCGGAAAGGATTTAATATTATGGAAACCAAAAACATGAAAATTGAAACCCAATGTCTGCATTCGGGATATTCTCCCAAAAACACCGAACCCCGTGTGGTTCCTATTGTGCAGAGTACTACCTATGTGTATGATTCCACCGAGGAAGTGGCATCTGTTTTTGATGAACCTACCAAATCTCTGATTTATTCCCGTTTTGCAAACCCCACCGTTATGGCGGTTGAAAATAAAATTGCCGAAATGGAAGGCGGCGTTGGTGCAATGTGTACCTCCTCCGGTCAGGCGGCAACCTTGCTTTCTATTTTAAATATTTGTCAGGCAGGGGATAGCTTCTTAAGTACCACTGAAATTTATGGCGGTACCGTAAATTTATTCTCTTATACCTTAAAAAAATTGGGCGTGGAATGTATTTTCATTCCCAAAGGTGCAACCGATGAAGAAATCGACAAATTATTTAAACCCAATACCAAAGCAGTGTTTGGCGAAACCATTGCAAATCCTGCATTGACCGTATTGGATATTGAACGTTTTGCAAATATTGCCCACAAACACGGCGTTCCGTTGATTGTGGATAACACTTTTGCAACTCCTGTACTGTGTCGTCCGTTTGAATTTGGTGCAGACATCGTAATTCATTCCACTTCTAAATATATGGATGGTCATGCAGTTCAGGTTGGCGGTGTGATTGTTGACAGCGGTAAATTTGACTGGACCAATGGAAACTTCCCCGAATTGGTGGAGCCCGATGTAACCTATCATGGTATTTCTTACACCGAAACCTACGGAAAAGCTGCATATATCATCAAAGCAAGAATGCAGCTGATGAGAGACTTTGGCGTGTATCCTGCGGCGCATTCCGCATTTCTTCTGAATATGGGACTGGAAACTCTGGCAATTCGTATGCAAAGATATTGCGAAAATGCAATGGTTGTGGCGAATTTCTTGAAAGATTCCGACAAAATTGAAAGTATCACCTATCCCGGTCTGGAAGGCGATGCAGGTTACGAACTGGGTAAAAAATATCTGCAGGGATGTAGCGGTGTTATTTCCTTTGTAATCAAAGGTGGCAGACAAACTGCAATGAAATTTATGGATTCATTAAAACTGGCTTCCAACGAAGTACACGTAGCGGATATCCGCACCTGTGTACTTCATCCCGCAAGTGAAACCCACCGTCAGCTCACCGACGAACAGTTGGTTGCAGCAGGCATCGATGCCGGTATGGTTCGTTTTTCTGTTGGTTTGGAAAATGTGGAAGATATATTAGAGGACATCAAACAAGCATTGGCGAAGATTTAACGGCTCGAAAAACGGCACATAATCCGTAAACCTCATCACTCGCTGTACACTCGGTACAGCTTCGGATAACCCTTCGGTTCGGTTTCCGAATTCTGTATTCGTTTTTCTTCGTCTTGGATATGAGATTGATAAATAGCGAAGAAGCCGTGAATCTCACTGATGAAAGTAGTGGAAGGATTTTCAGTATACCATCAGAAACTACCCAATGGATTTTGTTTACAACATCAAAGAAACAACATAAGGAGAGTATCCTATGAAATTTTTGAAACAACTGATATTTATTACTCTGGTCTTTTGTTTATTGACTGCTTGTGGTCAAAAAGCATCTGAGCAGCCGAAAATTATGATGACTACAACAGAAGGAATGTCTGAGGATCAACTGGCAATTACCCAAGTGATTCAGGCGTACGATCAAGCATACTTTAACTGGGATACCGAGGCAATCAAGCAGTGCGTGACCGATGATTATTCCTATGAGGATACTGCCGAGATGTTACAAGGTGCCTTTGGCGTGTATGTGGATCAGGGTGACTTGGTAACAGAAGATTTTGAAAAATTTCTGGAAATCGAAAAGAAGTATTATCAAGAAGGCAGCAAACAACTGCAGTATCGAGGTTGGAACATCACGGTTTCTGGCAAAAATGCAACAGCATTTGTAACCTATGGTTATCCGAATGTGGATGCCAATAAATTGTATGAAACTGACACTATGCAGCAGTATCGTGATAAGCTGTTTATGGAAGTTTGCAATATGTCAGAAGCAACTGCCAAAGCTACCTTGTCCAAGCCTGAATTCAGCAACGTGTATCTTCAGGTGATGGATTTGGATTATCAGGCAAAAACCGAAAATGTTTCCTATGTGGAAGATACGATTGAACTTCGTTTGAAAAGTATCGACGGACAATGGTATATTTCAGAATTGGTACTTCCGGAAGAATAAAATAATCAAGAAGAAGCTGTGCTGGTAAAGTATAGCTTCTTTTTTGTATGGCCGGGGTTTGATTTGTACTGCTGTCTTTTCCCAACTTGCAAACGAAATAGTGCTTGACTTTGCTTTTTTGAAATGATATAATAACTTTTATAAAATTTTATAAAAATATCGCTGTTTGGAATTTTTAATCTGCCGTAGAATTCAAGAAACCGGCAATATCAGTGATTGAACATTTTCTTATTTTATGATAATAACAGGAGAGAATGGAGGGGGATTATGCTTTCAACCATTAAGAAAAATTACGGTCGAATTTTTTTAGTACTCGGCGTGTTGCTGGCATTTTTGATTCGGTATTTGTGCCTTGATTTTGAGTCCTTTGATTATATGGGCTTCATTCGTAATTGGGTACAGTATTTCAGAGATAATAACGGGTTTTACGGATTGAAAAATCAGATTGGTGATTACAATGTGGTATACCAATATTTGATGGCAATCTGTTCCTATTTTAATATTTCTGCTTTATATTCTTCCAAGTTTTTTTCGATTGTTGCAGATTTTATGCTTGCTTTTGGTTGCTGCAAATGTGTTTCTCATTTTGGTGCGAAAAAGGAGATTTGTCAGCTTTCGTTTGTGACGGTGTTACTTTTACCGACCGTATGGCTTAACAGCGCTTTATGGGGACAGTGCGACAGTATTTATGTTGGTTTTATCGTATGGAGTTTTTATTTTCTCTTAAAAGGGAAAAATTATCGTGCTGTTGCTTTTGCGGCATTGGCGTTTACCTTTAAACTGCAAACAGTTTTCTTTCTGCCGGTATTTTTGCTGTTGCTTTTGAAACGGCAGATTAAAATCCGGCATCTTCTGATGTTTCCCGTCACTTGTTATGTGACCTGTATACCGGCATTGCTTTTTGGAAAACCTTTTCGTGATATTATTGATATATACTTACATCAGATGTCGGAATATCCGTGGATGTCTATGAATGCGCCCACCTTTTGGCAAATGACCAATCTGGTGACGCCCAACCCTATCTTGGAAAAAGCTGGAATATTGGTTGCCGGACTTCTGATTGTTGTTTTGCTGGGGCTTTGTCTTGCCAAAAAAGAAAAAATTTCAAACAAGATGTTGCTTTCGTTCACGATTTTATTGAGCGTTGGAATTCCGCTGTTTTTACCTCATATGCACGACAGATATTTCTATATGGCAGATATTTTGTCGGTAATTTTCCTGTTTGTGTTCGGGGTGCATCGCATTGGGATTGCGTTATGTGTTCAGTATGCATCGTTAACTTGTTACCTTCATTATTTCGGTTCGGTTAATTTATACGGTGGTAAACTTCTTCCGGTGATAATGACTTCACAAATCAGCGGTGGCGTTATGCTGTTGGCATTTTTGATGTTGTTGGTATACTTTGCTCGTGATTTTTTGAACGTTGGGAAATTGTCTTTGAACAAGACTTTTGGTGTTGTTTTAGTTAGCGTTATACTTATTTTTTCTGTGGCACAACTGTTATCGACTGATACGATATCTGTTAAAGTAGACGGTAAAAATGTTTGCTTCGTGGGAGTAGCACCTTATGAAGAAGGTGAAACTGTGATGGTTCCCATCAAAGGAATGTTGAATTCTGCCGGTTATTTTATTACGGTCAGTCACGATACCGGCAATGTGGTTGCCAAAAAAGGGGAACGTTATGTGGAATTTGCCTTTGCGCAGAATGAGGTAATCATCAACGGCAAAAGAAGTTCTCTTTATTATCCGCATGTGAATATCAACAGTAATAATTACCTTTCTTCCGAGGATCTGGCGATGATTTGTGAAATGAGTGCAAACTACGAAAACGGAACCTTGCGCTTTGTTGGGAACTAATCAGGTTTGTTTTGTTTGTGTTGTTTGCTTAAAATCGTGTGTACTTTTTGCATATTTTTTGTATAAGTATACACGATTTTTCTTTTTTGATTGGATATTCGGCTTTTTTCTTTTAGAAAATTCAAAATTTGTTTGACATTTATCGTGTTGTGTGATAATATATATTATGTATAGAAATGTATGTCTATCGAGCAATTCGGGCGGGATTTTCAAAAATTCCGTTGCAATATAAAGGAGATAAAATATTATGAAACAGTATAAAGTTGGTATTGTTGGTGCAACCGGTATGGTAGGGCAGAGATTTGCCATTTTACTGGAAAACCATCCTTGGTTTACTGTAACCGCTTTGGCGGCATCTGCTCGTTCCAAAGGCAAAACTTATCAGGAAGCAGTGGGCAGCCGTTGGGCAATGCCGACTCCTATGCCGGAATCTATGAAAGATATGGTAATCTATGATGCTACCGGTGACATTGATGAAATCGTAGCTCAGGTTGATTTTGTGTTTTGTGCGGTAGATATGCCCAAAGACGAAATCAAAAAATTGGAAGAAGCTTATGCGAAAAAAGAATGTCCCGTTGTTTCCAATAACTCCGCTCATCGTTTTACCCCTGATGTACCTATGGTAATTCCGGAAATTAATGCCGACCATATTAAGGTAATCGAAGATCAGAGAAAACGTCTGGGTACCAAACGTGGCTTTGTGGCTGTAAAATCCAACTGTTCTTTGCAGAGCTATGTGCCTGCAATTCATCCTTTGATGGATTTGGGCGTAACCAAAGTGTTGTGCTGTACTTATCAGGCAATTTCCGGTGCAGGTAAAACCTTTGAAACCTGGCCTGAAATGGTTGATAACGTAATTCCTTACATCGGTGGAGAAGAAGAAAAATCCGAAAAAGAACCCTTGAAAATTTGGGGTACTGTGGAAAACGGAGAAATCAAACCCGCTTCTGCTCCTTTGTTTACTGCACAGTGCATCCGTGTGCCTGTGTCTGATGGTCATACTGCAGCAGTATATGCTTCTTTTGACAAGAAAATTTCAATGGAAGAAATTATTAAACGTTGGGAATCCTATAAAGGAAGAGCACAGGAACTGGAATTACCCTCTGCACCCAAGCAGTTCCTCCATTATTTCACCGAGGATAACCGTCCGCAGATTAAATCTGAAAGAAACTTGGAAAACGGTATGGCAGTATCCATCGGCAGACTTCGTCCCGACAGCATTTTTGACATCAAATTTGTTTGTATGTCTCACAATACTCTGCGTGGTGCGGCAGGTGGCGCAGTTCTGTTGGCAGAACTTCTGTGCGCAGAAAACTACATCTAAGAACTCCATTTTTACGATAATGTGATAAAAGATTCCAAATAAGGAAAGGATATGAGAGTATGGCAAACCCCATTTTTACAGGGAGCGGCGTTGCGATTGTAACCCCCTTTCACGAAAACGGTGTTGATTTTGAAAAATTAACCGAGCTGTTAGAATTCCATGTGGCAAATGATACCGATTCCATTATCATCTGCGGTACCACAGGGGAAGCTTCTACTATGCCGGATGAAGAACATTTGGCTGTCATTGAGCATGCAGTAAAGGTAATCAATAAACGAATCCCTGTGATTGCAGGGACCGGTTCTAACGATACCGAGCATTGTATCAAACTGTCCCAGGCGGCAGAAAAGTTAGGCGTTGACGGTCTTTTGGTGGTAACTCCTTACTACAATAAGGCATCCCGCTTAGGATTAATCAAACACTATGAAGCAGTTGCAGATTCTGTAAATATTCCCATTATTTTATATAACGTTCCCGGCAGAACCGGTATGAATATTCCGGTTGCGACCTTAAAAGTTTTGGCAAAACACAAAAATATTGTGGGAATCAAAGAAGCAAGCGGCAATATTTCTTACACTGCTCAGGTTGCTGCAAAAGTTCCCGAGTTAGACATTTATTCCGGTAATGATGATATGATTGTTCCTGTGATGTCTTTAGGCGGAAAAGGGGTTATTTCGGTATTGGCCAATGTGGCACCCAAAGAAACTCATGAACTTTGCGCAAGTTATTTAAGAGGTGATGTTACAACCTCAAAAGATTTGCAGTTAAAATACTTAGAGTTGGTAGATGCTTTATTTATTGAAGTGAATCCCATCCCCGTGAAAACTGCTCTCAATCTGATGGGCATGAATGTGGGAAATCTAAGAATGCCTCTTTGTGAAATGGAAGAAGAAAACTTGCAAAAATTAAAACAGGCGATGATTGATGCAGGTATTTCGGTAAAGTAAGTCAAGGAGAACAAACAATACTATGATTAAAATTGCAATTAACGGCATCAATGGCAAAATGGGTAAAGTTTTGTCCAATGCAGTAAGAAATCAAGAAGATATGGAGCTGGTGTGCGGTTTCGATATTTATGATGACGGCACCAATGGTTGTCCCGTGTATAAAGCACCGTCAGATTGTCCTGATAAGGTAGATGTAGTGATTGATTTTTCGCATCCGTCTTTATTTGACGCAATGGTTGAATACGGAATTTCCACCAAAACACCTTTGGTGATTGCTACCACAGGATTATCTGCACAGCAGAAGCAAAAAATGGTGGATGCCTCCAAGGAAGTCGCTATTTTTCATTCTGCCAATATGTCTTTGGGAGTTAACTTGCTCATCGACTTGGTGAAACAGGCGGCACAAGTACTGTACGGCAACTTTGATATTGAAATCATTGAAAAGCATCACAATCAGAAAATTGATGCTCCCAGCGGTACTGCATTGATGATTGCGGATGAAATTGCAGATTCTTTGGATGATTCTATGCAATATGTGTATGATCGTCACAGCGTCAGAAAAAAACGTGAAAAAGTGGAAATCGGTATTCACGCTGTTCGTGGTGGTACCATTGTGGGAGAACACGAAGTTCTGTTTGCAGGCAAAGATGAAATGATTTCCGTAACCCACACTGCCACAAGCAAAGAAATTTTTGCAACGGGCAGTATCAGAGCGGCACGTTTTTTGGCAACCAAGCAAAATGGTTACTATTCTATGAAGGATGTTATTTCCAGTCAGTAATTCTCACACGAAGCGGAGAATTCTTCAACGAAAGGATTTTTTATGGCACAGAAATTTGATATCCGATATACCGATCAGGTAGCTTTGGTAACTTTAAATAATATTAAAAGTGATGTAGAATCTTTGCATAAGGTGTTCGAGATTGTTTCCAATGAGGGCATTTGTATTGATATGATCAGTCAGACTGCTCCCTTAAATAACAGTGTGAATGTTTCTTTTACCGTGAATGATAGCGATACGCCCAAAGTCATTGCAATTATCTACAAATTTAAAGAAGTGTTTGCAACCTTAACAACACAGATTCTTTCAAACAATACCAAGGTTCTGATTTCAGGAGAATTTATGCGTAATGAATTCGGAGTTGCAACCCGCGTGCTTTCTGTATTGGCAAAGGCGCAGATTCCGATTTCTCTGATTACAACAGCAGAAACCGAGATTTCCTTGTTAGTAACCGAAGAAAATGCATTGCGTGTGAAACAGGTTATGGAAGAATTGAATCAATAACAAAAAGGGGAGAGGTATGCCTTCTCCCTTTTTATTTTAATAATTTAGCGAATTAGGTGGATATGATGAAGAAGTTTGTAATATGTTGTTTGATGTTTGTCTGGGTTGTTTCACAAACCGTTGGCGCAACTGTTCTGGATAACAATGCGCCCTACTTCGGTGACTATCTGTTTGTGTATAACCCAACGGATGCTAATGTGACATTATCACCTTCTGTGGCTCCTAAGTTATCGCAGTCGTTGCTGTTTGCTATGCAGGGTGAGCAGGAGCAAGTAGAGGAAGAGGTACAGGTTTCCTTTACCCCTGATTATTCCCATTTGGATTTACCATCCAATTTGCAGGAAACTCCCAAGGTTAACTGTCTGGATGTACCCATTTTGTATGCTTCCAATGTGTCGGTAGGCAGAAATTATACGTATCTTGTGACGAATGCAGAAACAGGAGCTTATTACAATCAAACATTTATCTGTCAGGCAATAGGACAGTATTGTAATATTCTGGTGGAACCAAATTCCAGCGGTTCTGCAAAAATCTCCAGAGCAGACGCTCAGAAAATAGCCACTGAATTTGATAGTCATATTCAGCCGTTTATGGTGAAAAACTTCGGTGATTATTATAACTATATGGGAACAGACATTTCCGGAGTGTATCTTCAATGTACCCAGAACGAAAAAATGAATATCTTAGTTTATGATATTTTAGATGGCTACAACGGAACCACCAAGCGTTCTTATGTAGGCGGTTATACCAATTTGACCGATTTTATTTCTACAAGCCTGGGCGGGAACGGAAACGAATGCGGAATCCTGCATATTGATATCTATCCTTCTATGGGGAAAAGCGGTACTCCTGATGTGGAGAAATGTTATTCCACCATTGTGCATGAGTTTCAGCATCAGATCGGTTATTCCGATAGTTTGTTTGATTATTTCATAGGGAAAACGAAGTATTATACCAACGATATCTGGTGGGATGAAGCCTTTTCTATGGCGGCAGAACATCTTTATGGGGGAGCACCTTTGACCTACCGTATCGAGCAGTATAATGATATCAATACATCACAGGTGTTGCGCAGCGGTTTGGTTTTGGAATATCAGAGTTATTCCCAGAACAACGACGATGTTGTAGCCAATTACAGTACCTCTTATTTATTCGGGCAGTATCTTCGTTGTCAGACCAAGCATTTAGCAGGTGGGGGCAATCAGATTTATCGTACCATTTTAGAACAGCTCGGTACCAATTATACCACCATTTTGGCAGGACTTGATTCTATCGGTTATGAATATACGCCAAAAACATTTGAAGAACTGTATCGCAATTTCCGTATGGCGACCATCTTGAAACAATCAGAAGGACCTTACGGATTTGCAGGAGAGGAAGATTTTTCAAGTCTGGTGGATAATGCCTATACAGGCACTGCAGATCTTACGTTAAAACCGGGAGCTGCAGTGGTACTGAAAACACCGGATAATTTTACGCCCGGCAATTTGAATTTAACTTATGTTTCTTTTGCTGACAGAGGGGAATTTACCTATGATGTCAATGCTGTGTCCGATACAGAAGTAAATATTACCCATGGGACATTGCCGCAAAGCGGAGTCACTTTGTTTGCGGCAGGGTATGACAAAGGGTGGAATCTTTTGGGAACCGACGTCATTCCGGTATCTGAAAATACAGAAAATTATCCTTACAACATACCCAAAAATTCGACATTCAAAAAATTCTTTTTATTGGCAAGTGACGGAAGCTTGAAGCCGTTTTCTCAGGTTGAAATCAAGTAGGAAAATAAAAAAATTAAAAAATATTAAAAAAACACTTGACAAAAAGAGGGTTTTATATTATAGTATTATAGGTTATGTATGAAACATACATCCTTGCCCTATCCAAAGGGGATAAGGCTACTGAGCAAGACTTGCTCAAATCCATAAGGAGGTGAAAAAGATGAGCGAAATCAAGAAAAATTATGAAGCAATGTTCATCGTAAACGCAAATTTAGGTGAGGAAAAAATCAGTGCAACTGTTGAAAAATTCAAAGCATTGATTTCTGCCAACGGCGAGCTTACCAAGGTTGAAGAAATCGGTAAGAAAAGACTGGCATATCCGATCGAAAAAATGAGCGAAGGTTACTATGTGCTTTGCGAATTTACTTCTTTAACTGATTTCCCCCGCGAATTAGAAAGAAAATTCAACATTTCTGACGCGGTAATTCGTTCTTTAGTTATTGCTAAAGGTGAATAATTCCCCAAAAAGGAATTTTGAGGTGACATTATGTTAAACAAAGTAATGCTGATGGGTCGTTTAACTCGTGATCCTGAATTAAGAGCAACTCAAAACGGAGTTTCTGTTACAACCTTTACTTTGGCAGTGGATCGTAACTTCCAGCGTCAGGGTGAAGAAAGACAGGCTGACTTTATTAATATTGTTGCATTTCGGCACACTGCTGATTTTGTAAAAAAATATTTTGTTAAAGGTCAGTTGGCTTGCGTTTGTGGCTCCATTCAGACCAGAACATGGGAACAGGACGGCAAGAAAAATTATGTAACCGAAGTTATTGCAGACGAAGTTCACTTTACCGGTGACCGTCGTGATACCAACGGTTCTAACTCTGGCTATCAGACACAGCAAAGACCTTCCAACGACGGATTTATTCAGGATGCACCGGTTAACGACGGTTTTATGACCGTTGAAGATGACCAGCTCCCGTTCTAACATCCCCGATGAAGGAACAAAAAATTTAAAGGAGGATATTAAAAATGGCTGAAATCAAAAAAGAAAATTCATTCAGAACCAACAGAAGACCGAAAAGAAAAGTTTGTCAGTTCTGTGTTGATAAAGCAATGGATATCGATTACAAAGACGTTGCAAAATTAAGAAGATACACTTCTGAAAGAGCAAAAATTCTGCCCAGAAGAGTAACCGGCACTTGTGCAAAACATCAGAGACTTCTGACTATTGCAATCAAAAGAGCAAGACATATCGCTTTAATGCCCTACTCTGCAGACTAATTTTTATCCATATACGAATAAATTATCAAAAGAATTCGGAAAGTGACAACGCTCACTTTCCGAATTTTTGCCTAAAGTCAATTTGTGGATAATTGTCGAAAAACTTGAATTTGTATAGAAAACAGGGAGCTATTATGGGAAAAACATTGGTGCAAAACAAAAAAGCCCGTCACGATTACTTCATTTTAGAAACCTACGAAGCAGGAATTGAACTGGTAGGTACCGAAGTGAAGTCTGTTCGTCAAGGCAAAATGAATCTGAAAGATTCCTATGTGGATATCAAACGTGGGGAAGCTTTCTTAATCGGTGCCCATATCAGTCCCTATGAACACGGTAATATTTTTAATCGTGACCCGGAACGTGTCAGAAAACTGTTGTTAAAAAAACAGGAAATTATGAAACTTACGGGAAAATTAACCGAAAAAGGGTTAACCATTGTGCCTTTGGAAGTATATTTAAATAAAAACTGGATCAAACTAAGCATTGGTCTGGCACAAGGGAAAAAGAATTATGATAAGCGTGATGCCAAAGCAGAAGCCGATGCAAAACGCAGTATGGATCGTGCCTTAAAGGAACGGAATTTCAGATAGCAGGAAATAACGGGATTTATTTTTACACAAGGTGTAGAATGAATGTTTCCCGAAAAGTTTTCCTCTTTAAAAAATACGGGGATGTAAAGGTTTCGACGGGGATGTTGAAGCAAGATAAGCGAGCAGTTGTGGGGCGCAACTATAAAAGCTTCAAACTTTAAAATTAAACGCTAACAATAATTTAGCTTACGCTGCCTAATTACGGCGGCTGTCCTGCCAAAGAGTACCACGACTTCGGTTTGGGCATCATTTAGTGGTCAACGTCTTTTCTCAGTTCGTCGGGGGAGAAGCCGTATTAAGACGATACCGGCAAAGGTTGGTGTGTTATCTCCCTGCCTTTGTGGGGAATCCTAACAGATAACTGCGCTCGGAGAAAGTTTTGTGAATGCGTTTTCGGACAGGGGTTCGATTCCCCTCATCTCCACCAGAAAAACTCTCGTTTGCTATGCAAACGGGAGTTTTTCAGCTAAATTCGTCTATCGACGAGCTAAATTCGTCTATCGACGAGCTAAATTCTCTCACGAGAGCTAAATTGCCCTTCGGGCAGCATGAGGCGAATTTAATTTAGCTGTTTTAAAAAAACAATTTAGCTATTGCGGAGCAATAATTTCGCTTTTCACAAATGTGAAAAAATTAGCTTTACATCTGTAGTTTTTTATGTTATATTGAAATAAAGGAAGTGATACTATGGCTGACAGTGTTATGCTTGAGAAAGCAAAAGATTTTGCGGTTGAAATAGTAGAATTATGTAAAAATATAAAATCTGAGCAGAAAGAAAGCATTCTCACGAATCAGTTATTAAGAAGTGCTACTTCTATCGGTGCAAACATACACGAATCGAAATATGCACAAAGTCCTGCTGATTTCGTGTCAAAAATGCAGATTGCACTGAAAGAATGTTATGAATCTGAATATTGGTTAGAACTTCTTTGTCGTACAGGATACATAGAAGAAAACCGCTATAAAACAGTGTTAAATTATTGTGGGGCTATCCGACGAATGTTAATTGCCTCTGTTAATACTGCAAAAAAGAAGCTTTAGGAGTATATTATGGGAACTAGAATCCCCGAACGGGTCTTAAGCGAAATACATAATACGATTAAATACATTTGGGAATATGACATTCCCAAGGACTATCATAGTCAATTACTTGTGAAAGAGGACACTTTTAAGAATGCTCTGTATTTTCATATCAGAACTAGATTAAATGTTTTGCTTGAAAAGTATAATATTATGATATTTACGGAGTTCGATACCGATAAATTCCGGCAAACACGCTGTCGTGCAGATTTGATTCTAGCACAAATGAATTTTGACAAAGAGGAAGGCTTCTGGGGAGATTGTGTTGAAAATTATATCTGTATTTTTGAACTGAAATTCAAAGGTGGTTACAAGACTGCATCTGAGGATATATACAAAGATTACGAAAAAATGAAATATTATATCGAAGAGTTAGATTTAGGAGACTATTGTCATTATTACGTTGCAACTATCTGGGAGTGTTATCCTGATTCCGAATGGTGGCTACCCAAGGATACTCCATGGGCAAAAGGAAGATTAACGGAACTGAATGCCGACCACAATTCAAAAGACGAAATGGTTTTCTATATTAAGGAACACTAACTTAATAAGTTCGTGAAACTCTGAAAGTACATTTCATCTCCACCATAATATTTAAAAACCCGCTGAATAAGCGGGTTTTTGTTTTATGTATCTTAGTTAGCCAAGGAAAAGCCAAGAATTATTTGATTCTCTGAATTTCTACTTGCAATTTTTCTTACTTTATGTTACAATAAATCCGACATCATTTTTTGGAGGAAAACTTATGAAACGTTTGATTTCTTGTTTATTGATTTTTATACTTTTATTCGCGATTGCAGGTTGCGGTTCCAAGCCTGCGCAGAGAGTGCCATCCTCATCTGACCCGTATGAAAACTTGAAAATCATGTTGGAAAATGGCGAAAAACTGTTCGGGATTGCTTATCTGGGGCCGATTGAAGGGGATACCCAACAGATGCAAGTGGAGCTTTCTAAAAAAGAATATCTTCGTGATATTCCCTATGTGGCAAATATTGATAAAGTGGTAGAAGCCGGCGGAAATTATGTGTATTGCATCATTCCAGTGGATGAAAGTGTAACCGTTTCGATTCATAAATTGGATCGCAGCGAAATTGGAATTCCTTCTTTGGGCGAACAAATGGCTTCCTTTAATGAACCTGTTCTGGTAAGAGGAAATGCTGATAATTTTATTCCTGAAATGTATGTGGTTGCACAAAGAGAAATGCAGAGAGTGACCTATCCGTTGGGGCGTTCCGGTTTGGAAGGCAGATTGGAAAATTTAGACAATCTGATGTTTGACTTTACTCCCTACAATTTATTACCCGAATTTCACAATGTTGCAACTGAAGAAAAACCTCTTTGTGCAAGTTGGTTAGGTGATATTCGTGATGCGTTTGATACTGAATTTGCTTTGCTTTTGTACATTCATGAAAGTGGTGACGTGAGATTCAGTTACGGAAATGATGCGAAAGAGGTATCAGAGTTTTACACCGGAACTTGGGAAATTGAAGGAAATCTTTTGAAACTTCGTATGGAAGGTGGCGAACCTTCTTACGGGGCAGAAGTGCTCCAGAAAAATATTGATTTTGAATGGACTTTGGAAAATGGTATGATGTATCTGCATCACGTTGGCGGAGATTTGCTATTGCCCGGAACTGACGGAAATACCTTTGAATTTTGGAGTAACGACTAAATAAAAAAACAAAAAACAAAAAAATCCTCATTCGAGAGAATGGGGATTTTTTTGTTTTGGTGTATGTCAGCAAATACCGAGCTTTAATTTTGCATCCATTTTTTCATCGATAATGATGCCGAATAAACTCTCGGTCATTTTGATAAGACCTGTTTTTTTGTAACGGGAAATGGAGCTGATGCTAAAAGCAAAGTGCTCTGCAGTATCTTCAATGGTATGTTCTTCAATATAGTAATATTGCAAAATGTTGCGAATCAGTTCATTTGGAATATTGCTGTGTGCTTCGGTGATTTTTCTGTGTAAATGTTCTGCTCTTGCCAGAGCAGCTTCAGTTTTCTGAAGATATTTATCATATTCTTTTTCAAAGTCGCCGGAGGTTTTTTTCACAAAAGACAAAATGGCGGTTTGCTTGTTTGATTTTCTGGCAATTTTGGAGAGTTCAAATAAATCTTTTTTGGTATCATTCATATAGTTTTCCAAAGAACGCACACTTTTTAACATTCTTTTGGTACGTTGCAGATAGGGTTTTGCTTCACGGTAGGTAAAAATATCATCCATTCGATTCATTCCTTTCAAGGGGATTTTCTTTTCTATCTTTTCCATTTTTTGAATTATTCAAATCATTCAGAATAGCTTCTGCTAAGGTGACAAGCCTCTCCTTTAACACTTCATCCGATAATTTCATATAAGGGAATTCTTCTTCCTTTGGAGCTGTTTTTGTTTTTAACAGATATGTTACAAAGGAGTGGTTGAAGCGTTTGGTAAGGGCGCCTGCAATCAAGCGGGCGTATACGGTGTCTCTGGCAAATTCCAGGGTATCTCTGAATTTTTTGTTTTTCTTGGCAAGGTTGTCAGCTTGTTTGACGGTCAATCCGTATTGCACAAAAAATTCGTCCAGCACAATGTGGTCTTCTTCTCGGAGCCATTCCAATAAGGCGTCTGCCAGTTCAGTTACTGCGATTTTTTCCAATTAGGCTTCCTCCGATTGGTCCTTCGGTAATATTGAAAGACATTTTGCAGTTTTTCTTTCAGACATTCGTTTTCGTAGGCTAACCGACGGCGTTTTGCCATCAGAGAAACGATGCTTTCGTCGTATACGGTGATGGAAAGCAAATCGCAAATGGTTCTTGCGGTTGGCAGAGGAATTTGATATTCTGATTCTGCTACTACCAGTCGGATGCTGTCGGAATTGCGATAGGCTTCCACACTATGGTGGGGGATTGTTTCATTAAAAGGCACGTTTACGACCTCCTTTTCTGAAATGTGGCAGTGTTTTTTTATTGGGAATGTTCTGCGTTTGACTCATCACATAATAGCGAAGTTCGTCTAAAGCGTGGTCATCTTTTTTATAGGGCTGATCGCTTCCCGGTTGAAAACGGTAGCCTTTTATTTCACGAATCAGATTGGGACAGTTTTTAAAGATATACAGACCTGCTTTTCCATTGGGATAGAGTTCGCAGTCGGGATGTGAGCGGATTTTTAACGCCTGACGTACCGCTTCAATGCCAATCCATTTCGACTTTTCTACCTTACTGTTAACTAAAATTTTATGACGGTAAAATAAATCGGACACGCTTTTTTCTGATGCTAAGGTCTTTTGATCGGCAGCACTGTCAATTAACGCCTTTAAATTGCCGTTAGCGTCCTTTTGCCAATTAAGCTCATCAGCAATGGCGTGAATCTCTTTGGCGTGTTCTTCCACACTTTTTCCGCTTTGATAATGCTCTCGGATGACGTAAATGGTGCCATCAGGGTCTCTGGCATAAAAATGACAGGAAGTGGGAGCGTAAAATCCGGGGTCAATGCTTAGGGTATCGTACCATTCTTTCGGAACATCAAATGGTTCAATCACATGAATGGCTTCCTCGAATTCTTTATACACCAAGCCGGATTCTGAAATAAAGCGTCCGTACTGACGGGACTCTCTTTCTTCTTCGGTGAGAGAATTTTTCATATATTCAATTTCTGACGGATGCAGGTAAGGATTGTCCTCCCATTGCATAAAAAAGGTTTTGATGCCGGTATCGTTTCTCTCGTTCAGGTAGATTTGCTCGTATACCCAGCTTAAGCCGGAGAGGGGAGTCATGGTTCCCCACATCACGCCCATGGTATCTACCACACGCATACGGCACTCGTCAAAAATTTCTTTGGGCGGTTCTTCATCAAACCAGACAAAATCCAGACTGGTTCCTTGAAATTTTGCCCGTCCTTGTTCGCAAACCTTAAATCCGATCACGCTGTCACCGCCGGTTACCGAACGAACCACGATGAAGTCAATGATGGCGTTTTTCGGGTCATCTGCTTCTCCTCGTCGTACCACAATTTTTTTAATCCAGGATGGCTCTAACCACCTGAGAATTTCTTTTTGTGCTACGTCACGCTGTACCTCATTGGTTAAAGAAACCACCCATCCCTTCATGGGAGCCGTAATTTTCCGATATGGGTGATTTCCTCGTGCAAACCATACGGTTTCCACGGCACCGGCTACGGTTTTTCCGGTACGGTTTCCGCCAAAGATCCAGCGAATACGGGAATGATCACGGTGAAAGCTCAGCTGTTTTTTGTGAATCCGTTTGGGTATCAGATGAGGCGTTTCGTTATTGTAATAACGAAGTCGGCATTGGGTCAGCCTGCGGTTTCTTTCTTCGGACAGACTTAAGAATTCTGTGATTGCTTGCTTGGTTGTTTTGATTGCTGTTTGACCCCCTTTTCAATGGCTGTGACACAACGCTTACATAAAATGATTTTTCGGGCAAGAGTTTCTTTTTCTTCTCCGAATAAATATTCCCCTTGATTTAAGCAAGTGGGCGTTTCGCATTGAAGTGTTAATTCTCCCTGATATTTTTTTAAGGTAATTGCCATTTTTTCGCATCCTCCATTTTTTATTTTGCAGTTTTTTTTGAAAAAAATACAAACATATGTTCGTTTTTATGCTTTAATTATAGCACTCATTTTTCATTTGTCAATATATTTTTTTGAATTTGATAAAAAATATGAGTATTTTTGGCATTTTTTGAAAATTGAGAACCATATAGCACCAAAACACCCCGAAAACCCTTGAAAATACAGAAAAAAAGATGTTGCTTTCCCTTTGGAAAACAACATCTTTTTCATATAATTTTTTAATTTTTAAAATTTTTTGGATGGTTTTTTAATACTTTTTGAAAGCTATTCTATGATAAATTCACTTTCCTCTATCACTTCCGCTTCACATAAGGAAGTTAATTCTTCTAAACTATCCCACGCCATTACTTTAATGGTATCAATATCACCCGAAAGGGTAGCAGTGCCGTTCACTGAGGGAACAACCTCAACCAGTTGGTTTCCTTGGTAGCCGGCAACCATAATATCACAGGAAGGCAAATTGGTAGCTTTCACTTGAATGGTGTAAGTGTTACCGTTTTTCGTGACCTCAGAATCCGTATGGGGAGGAAGCTTTTTCCATACAGCATATAAGTTAACAGTTGTACCGCTTACCGAGGAAAGATTGATAACCGATTGCTTGTCGATGTATTTTGCCACAGTAGCAGAACTTTCTGTTGCCCATCCTAAAAATTCATATCCATCACGAACATAAGCATTTGCTGTTAATGTTTTTGCTGTATCATAAATGTGAGTAGAATTGCTCATTGAACCGCTTGTTGCACCGTTTCCGTTGTAGATTATAGTGTATCTGTTTGGAACCCACAATGCCTGTAAATATCCGTCGCTGGAACCCATTGTGTATGTACTTCCGGTAGAACTTACGTTAGTGGCATCAAACATTTCTGCGTATCCAACATACCAAGTTACAGGTTTGGATGCTGTTGCCGTAGGACCGGAAAGATATACATGACCAAAGGTTGAGAAAGTTCCTTTTGCACCACAAGCTGTTTTATAGATATATGTTTCCCATTTTCCGGTACCTTCTTGCGGTGTCAGCCATTCATGAGTTGCACCATCGCCGCAAGAATTACTTGCTCTTTGAATTGTATATCCTACAGGAATTTTGGCTGCAATTACATGATAAAAGATACCATTAGGTTTTGAATAACAAGGATCCTGCACAAAACCGCCGAGTTCAGGTCTTGCTTCTCCGGATGTCGTGATTTCCATCATATAAGAGGAGGTGGTTATTCCAAATGAATTATCTAACGGAACTCGTTTATGGGTTACGGTTCCATTTCCGGCATTATTGTAAACGTATACTGAGCCGTTAGAATAATTGAATACCGGATCGGCAAACATAGGAACGCCACGAACTTGTGCTAATCCCGTAGTTCCCGAACCTGTGATGATATGTCCGGTACCTGAAAAATCCAATGCCCATGCGCCAAAGGTATATCCTGTTTTTGTTGGTTTCAAAATTGTTTTTGTCTCCTGATAAGCTAATTGAGAAGACTTGTTAGCTGTAGACCCATCGTACCACATACCTCCACGTGCTCTTTCATAAAGTGTGTAGGTGTTCTTCTGCCATACAGCATATAGATTTATGGTTGCTCCGTTGGTTGAAGTGAAGTTTGTGACACTTTGTTGATTGGAGTAGGTTGCACTGGTAGCTGAAGAACTTGTTGACCATCCCAAGAATGTATAACCGGTTCTTAAAAAGCCATTTGCCGTCAACGCTTGAGCAGTACCATAACTATGAATCGAATTTGCTGTAGAACCGCTTGTTGCACCATTACCGTTATATTTTACAGTATAAGAAATAGGTGTCCATTTTGCGTACAAGGTTGTTGCAGATGTTTTATCCCAATTTCGTGCACTTGCACCACTTGCTGTGTAATATTGTGTACCACTTCCGCTTGTTTCTGTGTAATAACCACCAAATGTATATCCTGTCTTTTTAGGAACTGTTATACTCGGCATTGCTGAATCATAGGTTGCAGTAACAGAAGTTGTTCCGGCAGTAGTCGCACTTTGGTTGTTTAACGTAACTGTATATTTATTTGCCGTCCACTTTGCATACAAAGTTGTAGCAGAAGTTTTATCCCAATTTCTTGCACTTGTTCCGCTTGCTGTGTAATATTGTGTACCACTTCCGCTTGTTCCTGTGTAATAACCACCAAATGTATATCCTGTCTTTTTAGGAACTGTTATACTCGGCATTGCTGAACCATAGGTTGCAGTAACAGAAGTTGTTCCGGCAGTAGTCGCACTTTGGTTATTTAATGTAACGGTATAGGTTGAATCTGTTACTGTAAATGAAACTGATGCACTTGTCTTTCCGTGATAATAATTTACTGCTTGTACGGTTGCTGTATACGAGCCTGAAGGTAGATTGATGGAGTATGATGTGTCATAAATCCCTTCAATATTTTTATAAGTTGAGCCGTTTTTCTTTATGCTAAGGATATAGTATGTTTCGCCATAAACTTGATTCCAAGAAAACTTTGTATTTGTTGCTGATTTTCCAGCAGAAACTGAAAGTGTCGGAGCTTTCAACTGTACATCATCTGCTTTGTATATCGACCAAATTTGTGCGGCAGAATTATTTTGAGAATATGTATTAATTACATTACCATTAACAGTACTTCCTCCACTCAGATCTAGTACTTTATTCAATTCTTGATAATGTTTAGACTTAATTATATATCCATTGCCTTGTTGATATATATACCATCGTTGATATGCTCCTCCCCAATCAGCACCACATACTTGTACAGTTGTACCATCAGTAGTAATTCCACTATACATTTCCATTGCTTTACCATTAGATGCAGAATTTATAACATAACTTCCATCATTTTGTCGAACAAAAAACCATACTTGATTTGAACTACCGGTTTCTGTTTGTAATCTAACAATGCCATCAGCACCACATTCAATCGGTTTCCAACAAGCGGTATTAAGAATTACTCCAAAGAAATTTGTTCCTAAATCAACGTAATTGTCACTTGAAGCTGTACTCGGTGCAACATAAACACAGGTAAGAGTTGATGCAACTGTTGATTTTGAAATGGTTGCATCCCAACGAATTTTACACCCTCCATCTGAATTGCAATCCGCATAAGTTATAGTATCTCCATTTACAGCGGTAACCCATATTGTGTGTCCATCGTTTTTGTAACGGATAGCATCACCTGCTTTTAATGAGTTTAGATTATAGGCTTTCGACCAGTCTCTTAACGAGGAACCATAATAATCATAAGTGAGTTTGATTCCAAAGCCATGGCATTGTATTGCATTTGAAAAACTATTACAAAGGCAGTTATTGGGATAATACCCACAGCTGCCGTGGTGCGTACATCTCGTACTCGAATATCCGTCTGGATTATTGGAACCGTTTGGATGATTCCAATACTTTCCGTTTGGAAATTTGTTCTTCAAAGAAGAAATGGATGAAAACAGCATAATTCCGGAATCGTTGGCATGATTGACAGGTATAATTTCTCCTAAATCACTGGTTGTATTATATTTTACACTCACATTATTGTTTTCTAAATCGAGTGTATATATATCATCATTATCTATCATATAGGATAAATTGTTTTTATTTTCCAACCAAAAAGAGTTTAAGTTATTATTATCAATTATTGTTTCGCAAGATTCACCAGTTGACTTTATGATTTTCTTGTTAGACAGATAGTAAATAGCTTCTTCGCATACTGCAAATCGTTCTATTTCATATTCAGAAAAAATCGGTGTCTTTTCTTCTTTTGTATTTAAGTTTATGGTCTTAATTTGATTATCAACGGATAAGTATAACAAATTATCTGTTACTGCAATTTGATTTACCTCATATTCAGTTAAATAGCTTTTATTTTCGTGGTCAACTGTTTCTTTGTAGACACAATTGTTATTCTCTGAGTCTACATAATAATACCAGTCATTTCGGTATGCTTCAATATCACTATTAAAAACATCGATCGTTTCGTTTGATTGAATTTCTGTTGCAAATACTGTAAGAGGCAATAGTAATACAACTGCTACTACCAACATCATCGACAAAATTCGCTTTTTCATTTTTTAAACTCCTCCTTAAATAAAAATAAAATAAAAAATGCGCCTACCGAAGCAGACGCATAAAAAATGCAAACTCCGATAGTTGCTAAACCAATTCAAAAATGGACGGAGTATAAACCATAACATTTTCTTGGAATTTGCATTTTTTGCTAATTCATAGAAAATGTTATAGCCAAAAAAGAGTATAAAAATACTCCTATCCATCATATTTAATTGGTTTAGCATATTTAGTATATCATATTTTTCTGGGAAATGCAATAGTTTTTTTTGTTTTGGGTATGAGATTCCTCTTGCTTTCTTCTGACAAGGATGGTTCTTAGGGGACGATGCCCACATCGTCCCGTTGCATGATTTCGGACAGATGTGGGCATCTGTCCCTACGGTTTTTCAAAACAAAAAATTCCTTCTGTAAACAAAAATTACAGAAGGAATTTTTTTGTTATAAGTATAAAAAATTATTTACACGCTTTTAATGCAACTTCCGAGCAGGTTGCCGCATCGGGAGTATAGTAATCGGCGGTAATCTGGTCGCAGAATTCCTGGGTTACGGGAGCGCCGCCAATCATAATGGTTACTTTATCACGAATTCCTGTCTCGGTTGCTTTTAAAATAACCTGTTTCATTTCGTTCATAGTGGTGGTTAACAGAGCGGAACAGCAGATGACAGATGCGTTATGTTCCACGGCTTTTTGAATAAAAGTATCGGCAGATACATCGGTGCCTAAATCAAATACTTCCATTCCTTTGGCTTCCAACATCATTTTGCAGATGTTTTTGCCGATGTCGTGTAAATCACCTTTTACGGTACCAATTACCGCGGTTCCTTTTTTGGAGACCCCTTCCGATACCAACATAGGACGAAGCAAGTCTACCCCTGCATTCATGGCACGTGCCGCCATCATTACTTCCGGAATAAACACTTCATTTTTCTTGAATTTTTCACCGATAATTGCCATACCGGAAAGTAAACCTTCTTCTAAAATGGTCTCGGCAGAAATTCCTTCCGAAATAGCTTGTTCTACCAGCTCTTTTACTTTGGGTACTCTGCCTCTTTGTAATACGGTAGTTAATTCTTGTAATACGCTCATAGGAGTCTCCTTTTATTTTGTTACAGTAAGCATAGTCTGTTTTGGCGCGCTTGCCCGGAGTCGAACCGGGGACATTCCGCTTAGGAGGCGGACCCTCTATCCTGCTGAGGTACAAGCGCAAATTTTTATGAGTTTTCCCCGTCTGTACCAATTTTTAGTGATACAGACGGAGAACTATTGTATGATTAAAGAATATTTAAAGTATTTAAAAAATCTTTTGCATTGTTAATAGCAGTACCCAAAGCATCGGGGGAGGGGCCACCGTATACGTTACGTTCGTTGACGCAGGTTTCCAATGCGATTGCCTGATAGTAGTCTTCTTCGATTAATTCGGAGAATTCTTTCAATTTGGACAGGGGGATTTCTTCTAACGAAATCTTTTCGCCGATGGAGTAGGAAACCATTTCGCCGATGACTCTGTGAGCATCTCTGAAGGGCATACCTTTTTTTACTAAATAGTCTGCTGCATCGGTAGCATTAGTGAAACCGCCTTTGGCACCGTTTTTCATTTTTTCGGTGTTAACAGTCATGGTTTCAATCATTTTAGAGAAAATGGGTAAGCACATTTTCACAGTTTCGTAAGCATCAAACAGAGCTTCTTTATCTTCCTGCATATCCTTGTTGTATGCTAAAGGAATTCCTTTTAAAATGGTTAAAATAGTGATTAAAGAGCCGTATACACGACCGGTTTTCCCACGGGTTAATTCTGCAATGTCGGGATTTTTTTTCTGGGGCATAATGCTGGAACCGGTGGAATACGCATCGTCTAATCGGATGAAGGAAAATTCGTCACTGCACCAGAGGATAATTTCTTCCGAGAATCTGGACAAATGCATCATAATCATAGATAAATCGAAAATAAATTCTGCCACGTGATCACGGTCAGAAACTCCGTCTAAACTGTTTTCGGTAGGTCCGTCAAAACCAAGCAGTTTTGCAGTCAGATGACGGTCTAAAGGATAGGTTGTGGTTGCCAATGCACCGCTTCCAAGCGGACAGAGTGACATTCTGCCCAAGCAATCACACAGACGTTCATAATCACGTCTGAACATCTGAAAATATGCCATCAAATGATGTCCCAAAGTAATAGGCTGAGCTTTTTGCAGATGGGTATAGCCGGGCATAACAGTCAGTTTTTCCTGCTCTGCTAACTTGGCAATGGTGGAAAGCAGATTTTTTACTTCGCTCTTAATATCATTAATAGCATTTCGGGTGTACATTTTTACGTCCAGTGCAACCTGGTCGTTACGGCTTCTGCCGGTATGCAACTGTTTGCCGATGCCTTCTAATCGTTCAATTAAAACGGATTCAATATTCATATGAATATCTTCCGCTTCCAAAGAGAATTCGATTTTATCGTCCTCGATATCTTTTAAGATTTTGCCCAGTTCCACCTTGATGGTTTCCGCATTTTCCTCTGGGATAATACCTTGTTTTCCCAGCATGGTTACATGAGCAATACTGCCTTCGATATCTTCTTTATACATTTTGCAGTCAAAGGAGATGGAACTGTTAAAATCGTCCACCGCTTTGTCTGTTTCTTTATTAAATCTTCCGCCCCAAAGCTTCATGATTCTTATCTCCTAACTTTCCAAAAGAGGAGGCAATGCCTCCTCTTTTTAGTTTTTTGATTCTGTTTTATTTCTTGTTCTTTAAGTCAACCAGAGCTTTCATTTTGGTCTGTAAACCAAACAGGTTGATAAAGCCTTCTGCATCTTTCTGATTGTATACTTCATCTTCATCGAAGGTTGCATATTCTTCAATGTATAAAGAATGATCAGATTTGCTACCTGCAGACATAATGTTACCTTTGTAGAGTTTTAATCTAACGGTACCGGTTACATTTTCCTGAGTTTTGTCTACAAATGCGGACAATGCTTCTCTTAAGGGAGAGAACCACAGACCATCGTAAACTAATTCTGCGAAACGAACAGCTAACTGTTCTTTGTAGTGCATGGTATATTTATCTAAGCACAGATATTCCAAATCTCTGTGTGCAAAGTACAGCACTTTTCCACCGGGAGTTTCGTAAACACCTCTGGATTTCATACCAACCAGACGGTTTTCTACGATGTCGTCGATACCAACGCCGTTTCTGGAAGCGATTTCATTTAATTTGGTAACAACACCTAAGGGAGACAGTTTTTCGCCGTTAACGGCAACTGCGTCACCTTTTTCAAATTCGATTTCCACATATTCTGCTTTGTCAGGAGCAGCTTCGGGAGTTACCATTAAGTGCAACAGTTTGTCATACTGAGGTTCGTTCCAGGGATCTTCCAAGTCCTGACCTTCGTGAGACAAATGCCAGATGTTTCTGTCCATAGAGTAGTTATCTTCTTTGGTAACGGGAATCGGAATGTTTCTTGCTTCAGCGTATTCAATTTCCTGATCTCTGGATTTAATATCCCAGATTCTCCAGGGAGCAATGATTTTCAGATCGGGAGCCAATGCTTTGATGGTTAATTCAAAACGAACCTGGTCATTACCTTTACCGGTTGCACCGTGACAGATTGCGGTTGCGCCTTCTGCTCTTGCGATTTCAACCAGTCTTTTTGCGATACAGGGTCTTGCATGAGAAGTGCCCAGTAAGTATTTACCTTCGTAAACTGCGCCTGCTCGAACGGTGGGATAGATGAAGTCTTTTACATATTCTTCTCTTAAATCTTCAATGTAACATTTGGAAGCACCGGTTTTCAGCGCTTTTTCTTCCAGACCGTCAGTTTCTTTTCCCTGACCAACGTCGCCACAAACTGCGATTACTTCATAGTCATAGTTTTCTTTTAACCACGGAATGATGATAGAGGTATCAAGTCCTCCCGAATAAGCTAAAATAACTTTCTCTTTCATCTTGCATTTCTCCTTTATATATGCTATAATAATAAATAATGGGACAGTTTTCGTAGAATTTTTTGTTTCCTCTGAAAACTTACCTCAAAATTATACTACATTGTTTATAAAAATGCAAGAGTTATTTGAGAAAATTTTCAAAAAATATAAAAAAATCTTGAATTTTCGGAAATGATGAAAGAAAAGGAGAAAAATCATCTGAGAATTTATGCATAAAAATGATGGTTTTTTGCAAATTTATGAGAGTTTTGGGAATTGACCCCGGCTATGCCTTGGTTGGCGTAGGTGCCATTGAATATGTCGGGAATAAATATACAACCATAAAATATGGGAAAATTGAAACTTTTCCGAAAGAAGAAATGTCTAAACGGCTGGAAACTATTTTTCGGGAAATGAATGTTTGGCTTGTGGAAACCAAGCCGGATGTGGTGGCAATCGAACAGTTGTTTTTTAATACCAATACCACTACGGCGATTGCGGTGGCTCAGGCAAGAGGAGTTATCTTACTTTCTTGTCAGCTGGCAGGAGTTCCTGTTTATGAATATACTCCTTTGCAGGTAAAACAAGCGGTGGTAGGGTACGGCAAAGCGGAAAAATTGCAGGTGCAGAAAATGGTAAAAACCATTTTAAATCTGGAAAAAGTTCCAAAGCCGGATGATGTGGCGGATGCACTTGCCATTGCAGTGTGCCATACCAACTATTCGGGGTATCAGAGTTACCTTGATAAATTACGATAGAAAGAGACGGTATCTTATATGTACTACAGTATTTCAGGGATTGCAGAAGCAAAAGACGGTTTTCTTGTGATACATAATGGTGGAATCGGTTATAAAATCTATACTTCCAATACCACATTGGCCAGAGTTACCAATCATCAGGAAACCACTGTTTATACCTACCTCAATGTCAAAGAGGATGCGTTGGATTTATACGGATTTTCCACCGAAGAAGAACTTTCCACTTTTAAAATGTTGTTGTCGGTATCCGGCGTTGGTCCGAAAGCTGCATTAGCTGTTCTTTCGGCACTGACACCTACCGAATTTGCTATGAGTGTTGCCACACAGGATGCGCAGTCGATTACCCGTGCACAAGGTGTTGGCAAAAAAATGGCGGAAAAAATTATCGTAGAATTAAAAGATAAATTAAAAGGTGTTGACCTTCGTGAAATTGCAGCTGATGTTCCTCAAGCAGTTTCCGTATCGAACAGTGTTTTACAAGAAGCAGTGAACGCTCTGATGGTGCTTGGATATTCGGCATACGAAGCTCGTCAGGCGGTGAAATTCGTGTCTTCTAAGTCAAATCAATTAGAAGAAATTATAAAGCTTGCCTTAAAAGAATTGATGTAGTCTTGGAAAATCACTCATCTTTCACTTATACGCAGTAAGCAAATTATTCGGAAAGGAACCGAGTTACCTATGGAAGAAAGAATTGTATCACCCGAAGTAATGGGGAATGATTCGGAGCTGAGCCTTCGTCCCAAAACCTTTGCGGATTATATCGGGCAGAAAAAAGTAAAAGAGAATATGGAAATCTTTATTGAAGCTGCCAAAAAACGAAACGAATCTCTGGATCATTGTCTGTTTTACGGACCTCCGGGACTTGGGAAAACCACATTAGCCACCATTATTGCCAACGAAATGAATGTAAATCTGCGGATTACCTCCGGTCCTGCCATCGAAAAACCGGGGGATTTGGCGGCAATTTTAACCAATTTGGCAGAACACGATGTGTTGTTTATTGATGAAATTCATCGTTTGTCGAAAAGTGTGGAAGAAGTGTTATATCCTGCGATGGAAGATTTTGCACTGGATATTATCATCGGCAAAGGACCTGCAGCAAGAAGTATTCGTCTGGATTTGCCGAAATTCACCTTAATCGGAGCCACCACCAAGGCAGGTAGTCTGACAGCTCCGTTAAGAGACCGTTTTGGTGTGCTTCAGAGACTGGAATTGTATACTCCGGAAG
Organism: Clostridia bacterium; assembly: GCA_045638525.1. Classification (GTDB taxonomy): domain Bacteria; phylum Bacillota; class Clostridia; order UMGS1840; family UMGS1840; genus SIG452. Next base: position 33,230 of record JAZUBQ010000002.1, on the reverse strand, counting down.
AACTGACCGAAATTGTGCTGCGTTCAGCACAGATTTTGGGTGTGAATATTGAAATTTCCGGCGCCCGTGAAATCGCAAGTCGCTCTCGTGGAACTCCGCGAATTGCTAACCGACTGCTTCGTCGTGTTCGTGATTATGCAGAAATCAAATCCAATGGTGTTATTGATGCAAAAACGGCAGATTATGCACTTTCGATGCTGGAAATTGATCGGATTGGCTTGGATAAAACGGATAAAAATATGATTCTTACCATGATTGAAGCCTTTGGCGGCGGCCCGGTTGGATTGGAAACTTTGGCGGCAACTACCGGAGAAGACTCCAATACCATTGAAGATGTATACGAACCCTATTTAATGCAACTTGGATTTCTTCAAAGAACACCTCGTGGACGAATGGTGACCCGTTTGGCATATCAGCATTTTGGTGTGCCCTATGAGGAATCCAAAAGTGACACAATGGAGCAACTGACAATAGAATAAAGAGAGAAGAGTTTCATGAAAACAGAAAAGAAAAGGGGGGGATGATACCGATGAGAAAGTTTGTAAGCGTATTTTTACTTTTGTTTGTTGTGTTTAATATCGTGATTGTTTCAGCAGATAACCCCATTAAGATTTATTTTCAAAATCGTGAGCTTACATCGGATGTGGAACCTTATATAGAAAACGGTCGGACCATGGTTCCGGTGAGAATGGTCACTGAGGCAATGGGCTATGATGTTTTGTGGGATCAAGAGAAGCAGACTGTGACCATTGTATCTACCAAAACACAGATTGTGATGGTCATAGGAAGCCGTGAAGTTCGCATCGGAAATCAAACCGTTACAATGGATGTACCTGCGGTAATACAGCAGAGCAGAACCTTTGTTCCCATTCGGTTTGTAGCGGAAAATTTTGGGTATCAAGTGGAGTGGAATCAGAACAATCGAAGTGTGCTGATTGCAACGCCGGATTCGGAAACCAATGTCAAACCTACCCCAACGCCGGATAATCAAAGCGCTCAGCAGGAGTCGGCTAATACCGCCGGTGATATTATCGTAAGTAAAATTTTCACCGAGCGTACCGCAAATCAGCTTCTGGTAAAGGTTCAGACAGCAAGCGGCAGGGTGGAATCACCACAAACTATGACGTTAGAGAATCCGAAACGTTATGTTTTAGATATTCCCAATGCTATATTAAAAAGTGATACCAATGCTTTGAATGTGGAATCGGAATATATTTCCAAGGTTCGCTTTTCACAATTCACCAACTCGCCCAATGTGGTGCGAATTGTGATTGATTTAAATAAAGATACGGAAATTACCTATGGTTATGATGGTGGATTTTTTACCCTGTATATCAAAGATTCCCCATCCAGTATCCGTCAAATAACTGCTGAGAAGCAAGAGGGGAAAGATTCCATTACCGTGTCATCCAATACAGTGCTTTCTCCGGATTGTTTTGTTTTGTACAATCCGTATCGGATTGTGTTTGACTTTTATAATACAGCTTGTACGGCAAACAACCTGACATTTTCGGGAAATTATGTGGAAGCAATCGAATTTTATGAACATTCGGATAAAACCAGAATCACAATTCGTGCAAAAGAAAATGCAGGATACCAATATCAGGCAGACGGAGATACCTTCCGAATTACCGTGACGGATGTGAAAAATAATACGGTGAATCAGGAAAATTCCAAAAAACTGATTGTTTTGGATCCCGGTCACGGAGGCACTGAAGTGGGTGCCTTAGGAAAAATTGACGGCAAGGTTGTTGTTCAGGAGAAAGATTTGAATTTAACCATTTCCAACCGTGTGCTGGAAATCCTTCTGGAAAAAGGCTATCACGTGATTGCTACCAGAACAACAGATACTTATGTAGGCTTAACTAACAGAGCGGATATCGCTAATTCTGCCAATGCAGCGTTGTTTGTGTCCATTCACAATAATTCTTATGAAACTTCAGGACCTCAGGGCACTCTTACTATGTATGCTTATGATGAGGCAAAAGCAGGCGCTTCTTTTTCAGGTAAAACTGCTGCAGCTATTATGCAGAAAGATCTGGTCAAAGGAACAGAAGGGCAGGACAGAGGACTTCTGCAGAATGCACAGATTGTTGTTTTAAAGAAAACCAATATGCCGGCTATCTTGGTAGAATGTTTGTTTATGTCTAACGATCAGGATTTGCAGGAATTATTAAAATCGGAGCGATTGGAGAAAATTGCGGTACACATTGCTGAGGGCGTAGAAAATATTTACAAAAATTGTTTGGAATAAGAAAAATGCAAAACGTCATAGCTGGCGTTTTGCATTTTTTGTTTTTTGCAGATATTTTTTTAGAAAAATGTTCATACTGAAAGAAAGGTCATTTTTTAAGAATTAGGGAGGTTCTTTCTATGTCACTCAGAACAGATTTGGCGTTGGAAAGCATTTATACGCATCAGAATGAAGGAATTATACAGCAAGAACGTCAAACGGAGGTTTGCACCGTGACACAAATTCAGATTACCACGCCGGAGGCATCCCGTTTGGTTGGAAAACCTATGGGGAATTTTGTCACGTTGGAATTAAAAGAATTCCCCCAAAGTGATACAAATTCAGTTGAAAGTATTGCAAAAGTTCTGGCATCGGAACTTTTGCATCTGTTGCCGGAAAATTTCGGGAAAATTCTGGTGGTTGGATTAGGAAACCGAAACATTACCCCGGATGCATTAGGTCCTGCTGTTACAGAACGTGTGATGGTGACAGGTCATATTTTGTCTTATCTGAATCAGGATGATTCCCAGGATTTTTCGGAGGTTAGCACCATCAGTCCGGGCGTTCTGGGAATCACAGGAATTGAAACGGTAGAGATTGTGAAGGGAGTCGTCAATCAATATCATCCGTCTGTAGTGATAGCGGTGGATGCTCTTTGTGCCGGAAGTCCTGAGCGGATGTTTCGCACAATTCAGCTGACCGATACGGGGATTCATCCGGGTTCCGGCGTTGGGAATCGACGGGATGGCCTCAATCAGGAAACATTGGGAGTGCCGGTGATTTCCATCGGCATCCCTACCGTGGTAGATTCCGATTCGATTGTTTATACTGCATTGACTCGCTTTTTTAAGGCGAATGAAAGTCTGCAAGAGGCGGAACGCATGATTCGGAATATGATGCAATATACCGATGGGGAATTGTTTGTCAGTCCGAAAGAAATTGACAGTCTGATTGCAAAAAGTGCACGTTTGATAGCGGGTGGCATCAATCTTGCGTTGCATCGGAATATTGATTTGTTGTTTGCGGAAAATTTTGTTTCATAGCAGTTAGTTTTCCTTTAGAATGTCTGCCACTGCCTGAGCTGCAAATTTTGCGCCGTTGATTGCTTCGTCCATAGTATTTCCGTTGGAACCTATTTCCAAAATGATGGAATTTTTGGTGGTATGGGTATTAAAACGTTCTTTCCGTAGGTCGATGGGGCGACTCAATCCGGGATAATTTTTTATGAGATTGTTTTGGAGTTTTACAGCAAAGGAAAGGTTATCATCCCAATTCGGATGCGGAAGTCCTCCTTGTTCGGTTCCTGTCACAATCATAACCTGTGCGGCCGGAATTTGATTGATGGAGGCTAAGGGCTTTATTTTTTCGTTGTTTTCGTTATAGAGTGCATCCCGATGTAAGTCAATTACTACTTCAATCGTAGGATGTTCTTCCAATGCTTTGGTAATGCTTTCCAAACTCTTTTTATAGGAAGTGGTATAAGGAACGTCGTGAACTTTTGTGATGTGAAGTGTTTGGATTCCGTTTGCTTCCAAAATTGCAGAAAATTCCTTCCCGACTTGTATCATATTCTGCGTGTTGTCATCGGAACGGTCATTTGGAAAATAACTTTCTGTTGTGTGAGTGTGAACTACCAGGACTTTGTAGCCTCCGGTGTCTGGTTGGTAGGGGAGAGGTCTTGCTAATAATTCTTCCACGGAAAACGACTTTTGTGCGTGGTTTTTGATTTCAATTTTCTGAGAATTTGAAATATTCACTTGCGGGACATTCTTTTGTGTTGCGGAATCAGTTTCAGGCGTTGGAACGGGAGTAGGTTCCGGTAGGGTAGGAACAGCAGTTGGTTCAGGTTCTGTCAGAGTTACCGGCATTGCCGCCATAACAGTTTGCCGAAAGCCAAAGGAGAAAGTTTCTTGTAAGGTGTTCTGCAAGGTACTCTGATTAAAATGCAGTGATTGGGTCGCCAGTTTTTCACAAATACGGTGTGGGATTTCGTAATACAGCAATCCAAAACCAACCGTTATGACAAACAGAAATGAGAAAAATTTAGACATAATTGTTCGAAAAGATAGGATGAAACTTTTTTGCATGGTTGCCTCCGGATTTGTTTTTTAGTATCAATTTATGAAACAGAAAAAAACAAAAGAACAACCACTGCGGAATTTGAAGTATAAAATGCAAAATCGGTTCCATACTATAGTTGCAGGAAGAAGGGAGTGTTTTTTATCAGTCAAAAAAGACAGGTCATACAGGAAGCAGAGGAAATTATTGCAAATTATATCAAAAAGCAAACAGAACTGTCTCGGAGATTTCAAATAAAAAGCAAAAGAAAAATTCATCCCGGAATTTTTCTTTTGCTTGGAGGGCTATTTTCCATAGCCTTATGGGTTGTAGTTTTGATTTTGGTGTTTTAATTGGTTTCATCCTGAGTATCAGGATGAAAATGTCGGTAAATTTGATGGGCGACAGAGGTGGAAACGGCTGATTTTAGTTGTTCTTCTGTCGCTTCTTTCATTTGTTTTACCGTTTTAAAATGTCCATATAACTTTTTTAAAGTTGCCATTCCCACTCCGGAGATTGACAAAAGTTCAGACTGTGTTGCTGTCATAGTGTTTTTCTTTTTATGATAAGAAATTGCATTTTTGTGAGTTTCTTCGTTGATTTTGGCTACAAAAATAAAGACATTGCGGCTGTTTTTTAGCTCTAAAGAGCGATATCCGTCTGTCAGGTCACGGAATCGGTGTTTGTCGTCTTTTACCATTCCGAATACGGGGATAGAAAGGTTATAGTTTGACAAGACTTGCTTTGCCATTTTTACCTGACCTTTTCCACCGTCTACCAGAATTAAATCAGGAGCACACTCGAAGCCTTTGTCGCTGTTTACCAAATGGGAAAAACGACGGTCAAGCACTTCATACATAGCGGCATAGTCATCGGAACCGTTTTGGTTTTTGATGGAGAAGGTTCGCTTTTCTTTTTGTGATAATACTCCGTTTTCAAACACGGTCATAACACCGACAGCATTGGAGCCGGCGGTGTTGGAATTGTCGAAACTTTCAATACGCAGAGGAGCCTGATCCAATCCAAGGAATTCTTTCAGACAAAACAGTTGGTCATCAATTTTTGTTTCCAAACGCAGTTTGATGGCTTCAATGGCATTAACTTTTGCCATCTCAATCAGATTTTTTGTGAATTTCCCTCGTCCGGGTGACAGTGTGATGGTTTCTTCGAAAGAATCGCTCATCTGTCCGGAAAGTTCTTCGTAAGGAATTTGATACGGTGTATTGATCGCTATCACCATTCGTTTGGTGATTTCTTCTTTTGTTAGATAATACTGTTTTAAAAAAGAGGTAACCATATCTTCGTCAGTTACTGCTTTGGAATCCGGGAATGTGTAACTCTTTTTATCATAGATAATTCCGCTTTTTACAGTAAGAACCGAAAAGGCGGAAATATCACCGTCACGGTAACAATACAAAATGTCCAACGTAACTTTTTTGACAGTAACCACTTGATGCTTTTGCGCCAGTTTATCTGCCAGACGGATGCTGTCACGAAATTTTGCAGCTCCTTCAAAATCCAGGTTTTCCGCACATTTTTCCATCTTTTCTGTTAAAATTGGAATCAAAGGTTTCAATCCGGAATCCAAAGTGCGGATTGCTTCTTTGAGTTGATTTTCGTATTCTTCAGCAGACACATTTCCAACACATGGAGCAGAGCAATATCCCATATCATAGTTCAGACATGGACGTTTTTTTCTCTTGCTTAAGTCGAAACGACAGGTTCTTAGCCGATACTCTTTGGAAATCAATTCGATCGCACCGTTTACTATCTGAGCATTGAGGTAAGGGCCGTAGTATTTATTTGCATCTTTTTCTGTTTTTCTCACCAGACAAAGGTAGGGGAAATCCGTCTCTTTTTCGATTTTGATAAAAGGATAGGTTTTATCATCTTTCAGAAGAATATTATATTTTGGTTTGTATTTTTTTATCAGATTATTTTCCAGAAGGAGTGCATCTTTTTCCGAATCGGTAATGATGTAATCAAAATGATCTACATGAAGCACCATCTGCATGGTTTTAAAATCTTTGGGAGAGGCACCGAAATATTGAGATAACCGATTCCACAGGGACTTTGCTTTTCCCACATAGATCACACGGTCATCCTGGTTTTTCATAAGATACACACCGGGCTTTTTGGGAACCAATTTCAACTTTTCCCGATGTTCTTGTAATTTCGGATTTTTACTTACCATTCGATCATCTCCCTCCTTTTAGTATGGTTTTTTACAAAAAGAGCTATTACAGCATTTGTAATAGCCCTTTTGGCGTAATTGGTTATATTCCGCAGTTTTTATTAGTCTTTTGCGCTGTTGATTACCTGTCTGGAAGATGAAATTTTATCCAGCAGAGTTTCGGTTTCCTGATAGGAACTGTTGATTTGAGAATATGCGGTAAACAGAGTGTCTCTTGCAGTATTTACAGCGTTTTCTGCTGTCGCCAGTAAACTGTCTGCATAATTTTGTGCACTCAGTTTATACTGATCTGCACGTTCTTTGGTTTCATCGTAATGAGCTTTTGCACTGACTTCTGCTTTGTGCTTGATTTCAACCGCTTCCATATCAGCTTCTTTTAAGATTTCTTCTGATTTGAGTTTTGCAATTTTGATGATTTCAGTTTCATTCACCATTTGAACTACCTGCTGATTTGCAGTTTCAATGATGGAAGAAGCTTCTTGTTTTGCTTCGTTGATGATGCGGTCTCTTTCTTTTTTCACCCATTGTGCCTGTTTTAATTCTTCGGGATAGTGCAGACGCATCTGTTCAATCACATTCCAAACTTCCTCACGGTCAATCATACATTTGCTGGAGAGCGGAACTTTGGCAGCACTTTCCACGATTTCTTCTAATTCTTCTATTAAAGCTTGCAGGTCCATAATAATACTCCTTTCTGTATCAAAAAAACTAAAATTTATTTAAAATGTCCTGTTCGATTTCTTTGGGAACCAGTCCGGTTAAATCTCCGTGATAACGGGCTAATTCTTTTACAATGCTGGAGGATAAAAACATATACTCCTGTGCGGTTGGCAAAAACATTGTTTCCACTTGGGGCATCTGATTTTTGTTGGCCAGTGCCATCTGAAATTCATATTCAAAGTCAGATACTACACGAAGACCTTTAATCAGCACATTGCATTGATTTTGTTTTGCGAAATCTACCAACAGACCGGAAAATGCTGCGACCTCTACATTGGGTAGGTGCTTTGTAGTACGCCGAATCAGCTCTACACGTTCCTCTGTGGAGAATAACGGAGTCTTTGCGCTGTTGGTTAATACTGTAACAATGACCTTATCAAACAGCTTTGAGGATCTTGTGATAATATCCAGATGCCCGTTGGTCAGCGGGTCAAAGCTTCCGGGATAAACTGCTGTTTTCATTCAAATACTCCAATTCTTGTTTGTATTCTTCCGAAATTTCGTTCTTTGAGGATGCGGATTTCCTGCGGAACTGAAATGTTTTCTCCCAAATCGTATTCCCACACAATCAGACTGCCCGGTAACAGTAAATTTCGTTTTACCAGACCTTCCAATGCTAGCGGAAGCATTCCTTTCTGATAGGGCGGGTCTAAAAAGACCAGATCAAAAGGGGAGTTTGTCCCGTCTAAAAACGAAAGATAATCGCTTTTCACAATGCGTGACATTTCTTCAAATCGCACTTTCTTAACGTTTTTTCTCACGATTTCAGGCTGGATATCCACAAAGGTACAATGGTTTGCACCGCGGCTTAATGCCTCGATGCCCAATGCACCGCTTCCGGCAAATAAATCCAAAACATTTCTTCCGGGGATTTCAAACTGTATCATATTAAAAATTGCTTGTTTGACCTTATCGGTGGTCGGTCGTACAGAAAGATCCTCTGCACTTTGCAGCAGGGCACCTTTTCGAATTCCGCTGGTAACTCTCAAATTCCATTCAACTCCGAAAAAACAGTGGTTTCCGTCTGAAAAACAATCTTGTCTGTCGCAGACAAATTGCCAAGAACTGAAAATTTACAAAGTGGGAACAGCTTTTTCAGCGGAAGATACAAAATATCAGTTTTTATTTTAACATATAATTGTAAATTTGTAAAGTTTTTTTTCAAATATATCTTGAAAATTTTTTTTGTTGGTGGTATAATGTAAAAAAATATAAGAAAGCAGGACCGAAATCATGACAAAGAAAAGTAAATGGGTGTTAAAACAGCCGAACCCCGAAATTGCAAAAAAAATCGGAGCCGAGTTGAAATTACATCCTCTTTGTGCCAATGTACTTTGCAATCGCGGAATTGAAACTACTGAACAGGCAGCACGTTTTTTAAATCCCAGCGTAAGTGCATTGTTAGATCCGTTTTTGCTCCAGGATATGGAGAAGGGTGTTTCTAAGGTTAAGGACACCATTGAACGTAACCAGAAAATTGTGGTATACGGTGATTACGATGTGGACGGCATTACTGCGGTTTCCATCATTTATTTATACTTAAAATCCAAAGGTGCAAATGTATCCTACTACATTCCCTCCCGTTCCGATGAAGGCTACGGCTTGAACAAGGATGCTGTGCTTGCCTTCAAAAATGAGGGGGTTGAGCTGATTATCACTGCAGACTGCGGAATCACAGCCTTTGACGATATCAGCTATGCAACATCTTTGGGTATTTCTGTGGTAATTACCGACCATCATAAATGTAAGGAGCAGTTACCGCCGGCCTATGCTATTATCAATCCTAAACGCCCTGATTGTCCCTATCCTTTTAAGGAGCTTTCAGGCGTTGGCGTTGCCTTTAAGCTGATTGAAGCTTTGGAAGGTGGCGGAAAATCCAAAGAATTGCTGGAACAGTACGGCGACTTATTATGTTTGGGTACCATTGCAGATATTGTTACCTTAACAGAAGAAAACCGTGTGTTTGTATCCCTGGGATTAAAATTATTGGAAGACCCTCAGAATATGGGATTAAAAGCACTGATTCAGGAAGCCGGTCTGGCAGGTAAGGTGATGACATCTTCTCACGTTGGCTTTATCATTGCACCCAGAATCAATGCAGTCGGAAGATTAGGCAATGCTGTGGATGCGGTGAAGTTGTTTACCACCTCTGACCAGAAAGAAGCTGAATCTCTGGCAAAAATGCTCTGTGCAGAAAATGTTCGTCGTCAGACCATTGAGCAGGAAATTTTGTTGGAAGCTTGTCAGATTATTGATAAAGATAAACTCCACACCACTGATCGTGTGATTGTGTTGGCATCCGAATCCTGGCATCACGGGGTAATCGGAATTGTGGCATCCAGAATTACTGAAAAATACGGGAAACCTTGTGTGTTGATGGCAATCGACGGAGATGAAGCCAAAGGCTCTTGCCGTGGCTTGCAGGGCTTCAATATGTTTGAAGCATTGTCATATTGTGATGATTTACTTTTGAAATTCGGTGGCCATGAGTTAGCAGCAGGATTAACCGTTTCCAAAGAAAATATAGATGCTTTCCGTGAAAAAATCAATCTCTATGCTAAGGAGAATTTTAATACCAAGGTATATGTGGAAGAAATTACTTACGAAGGCAAAATCACGGATAAAGATATCAATTTGGAACTGACTGATATGCTGGAAAGCATCCAGCCTTGCGGAATGGGCAATCCTATGCCTCAGTTTATGATTGAAAAAGTGAAAATCGAAAACCTCACCTATTTTGGTGATGAAAAGCATATACGCTTAAGATTTTCAAAAAAAAGTTTTTCCATTATGGTAATCGGATTTGGTTTGGGTACCAATGAAAGCTTCCGTATGCTCCGTGACGGAGACATTGTGAATGCTATTGTGTCGCCCTATACCAATGAATATAGAAATAAAAAATATCCTGCATTAAAATTAAAGGATATTAAACTGGTGTAAGTGTTGTTCTAAAATATAGGACAGAAAGGTTTTTTTGAATTCTTTATGGAACAGTTTTCTTTACTTTTGGAAAAAATCAAAAAATATAATCCAAAATGTAATGTAGGGTTATTGGAGAAAACTTATGAATTTTGTAAACAGGCTCACGAAGGGCAATTTCGCCGTAGCGGTGAGCCTTATTACAATCATCCGTTTTCTGTTGCAGAAATTATTGCCGAGTTGAATCTTGATGATGAATCTATTTGTGCGGCATTGCTTCATGACACCATTGAAGATACTCCCTACGACTATGATTATGTTAAAAAAGAATTCGGGGAAGATGTTGCCAATATCGTAGACGGTGTTACCAAATTGGGGCAGATTACTTTCAGCTCCAAAGAAGAAGAACAAATCGAAAATTTGCGTAAAATGTTTATGGCGATGGCAAAGGATATCCGTGTCATCCTGATAAAACTGGCAGATCGTTTGCATAATATGCGTACCATGAAAAGTATGCCTGAAGCAAAACGACGGGAAAAAGCCTTGGAGACAATGGAAATTTATGCTCCCATTGCCCATCGTTTGGGGATTTACAACTTAAAATGGGAATTGGAAGATTTGTCCCTTTTATACCTTGACCCCGTCGGATATAAGGAAATTTCTATCGGTATTGCAAAGAAACGAGAACAAAGACTTCGGATTGTTGACGAAATCAAAGAACAACTGACAGAAAAACTGTCTCAGATTGGTGTGCAGGCACACATCGAAGGTCGTGCGAAGCATTTTTACAGTATTTATAAAAAAATGTATTCCAAAAATATTACCTTGGATGAAATTTACGATTTGTTTGCCCTGCGTATCATCGTTGGAAATATTACAGAATGTTACACCGTTCTCGGTTGTGTTCATGAGTTGTATAAACCCATTCCCGGTCGCTTTAAAGACTATATCAGTATGCCAAAGCAGAATATGTATCAGTCTTTGCATACCACTTTAGTCAGCCATGCAGGTACTCCCTTTGAAATTCAGATTCGAACCTGGGATATGCATCGGACAGCGGAATATGGGATTGCTGCGCATTGGAAATATAAGGAAGGTTCCCAAAATCAAAACGGTTCCGGAGATAAATTCCAGTGGGTACGCCAACTTCTGGAAACTGAAAAGGATTTTTCCAATCCTTCAGAATATATCAGTCATATCAAAATTGATTTATTTGCTGACGAAGTATTTGTATTTTCTCCAAAAGGGGATGTATACAGTCTTCCCAGTGGATCCACGCCCATTGACTTTGCGTTTATGGTTCACAGCGCTGTTGGTTGGCGAATGGTGGGAGCTAAGGTGAACAATCGAATTGTTCCCATTGACCAACAACTGACCAATGGTGATATTGTTGAAATAATCACCTCTGCAAATTCAGTTGGGCCTCACACCGATTGGTTGAAAGTTGCACGGACCAGTCAGGCACGAAGCAAGATTAACCAATGGTTTAAAAAAGAAAAACGAGAAGAAAACATCCAAAAGGGTAAAGAAAAACTGGAAAAAGAAATCAAAAAGTTTAATATGACCCTGAAGGATTTGGTAGAAAACGAAGATTTATTTGGCTACATTTCCAAAAAATACAGCGTTGCCCGTGTGGAAGATTTCTATGCTATTGTTGGCAATGGCGGTATTACAGCTGAAAAAATCGGACTCAGAATTGAAGACTATTTAGAACGCACCAAAGTGCCGGATGATCAGACCATCTTAGACGGCATCCAAAGTGCCGGTCGTGAAAAAACTTCCGGTAAGCACGTTAAGAAGGGAATTGTGGTCAAAGGGCAGGATAACTGCTTGGTAAGAACCGCAAAATGCTGTTCTCCCGTTCCCGGTGATCAGGTGGTTGGTTATATCACCCGTGGTCGCGGTGTTACCATTCATCGTGCCGACTGTATTGCTTTGCGTGATATTGAACGTTCTGATGGTGACAGAAGCCGTTTGGTAGAGGCTACCTGGGAGGCGGAAGACGGCAGTACCCATAGCGTGGATCTGGCAGTTTCCTCTGCTGACCGTTCCGGTCTGTTGGTAGACTTGACTTTGGCACTGAACGATATGAAAGTTCCCGTAAACGCCATGACCGCCAAAATCTTAAAAGACGGTTCCGGTCTCATTCAACTCACCATCGAAGTAACCGGGCAGGAACAACTGGCGAAAGTGCTGTCTCGTCTGAATAATGTTAAGAGTGTTATCAGCGTTACCAGAGTATAAGTTTGAAACATCCTCTGCAACACGTTATAAAATCTGAAAATCTTCTTTTTGGAGATTATACTATGATAAAAGAAATTACCAGCGTTAAAAATAAAACAGTTTGTGATGTTAAAAAACTCAAGCAAAAAAAGTATCGGGAAGAAACAGGAACCTTTTTGGCGGAAGGGTATCGCAATGTAACTGATAGTCTTAAAAAAGCTGTTCCCGAGATGATATTTGTGACTGAGAATTTGGAACATCCTGTTCCTGAGGGGAGTTCTATCTACCTTGTTACAAAAGAAGTGATGAAAGAACTTTCTGATACCGATACACCGCAGGGAATTGTGGCGGTGTTTCAGATTCCAAAAAGTCAGGAAATTTCTTCAAAAAATGTGCTTTTGTTAAACGGAGTTTCTGATCCCGGAAATATGGGGACCATCCTTCGGACGGCTTTGGCAGCAGGATTTCGGGATGTTGTTGTGGATGAAAAATGTGCAGATGTTTATTCTCCCAAAGTGATTCGTTCTGCAATGTCTGCAGTATTTTCGTTGAATATTCTTCGTGTGAAGGCTTTGCAGGAGCGGATTTCTGATTTGCAACAGTCAGGATATGCAGTATATGCAGCGGCACTTTCCGAGGATGCAAAATCTATTTACGATACTGATTTTTCTGAGAAAACTGCTTTGCTGTTTGGCTCGGAAGCCAACGGAATCGAAGAATCCTTGCTTTCTATGGCAGATAAACTGTATATCATTCCGATGGACTCTGAGATTGAATCTTTGAATGTGGCGGTTGCGGCAGGAATCAGTATGTATCAGAGCACTGCGAAATAAACATCATAAAAATAAAAAAAATAACTGTTGATGCTATAATCAAACAGTTACAAACATATGATTGATATACTATAATATATATTACGGAGGGTACTTTTTATGGAATGGTTTGAAAAAGTGAAAACGACCGTTACCAAAACGGCACAATTAACAAAAGAAAAATCCGGTGAGCTGTATGAAATTACCCGTTTATCTTTTGCAATTAACGATTTGGAAACCAAAATTGATAAATTGTTTAAAAACATCGGGATGCTTGTTTACCGTGATTATGAAAATGGAGCAGAGTTTTCGGAAGACATTGATATGCTGTTAAAGGATATTGATGCAAAATATCAGGAGGTTTCTGACATTAAGGAACAAATCAATCAGATTAAAAATGTTTCTGTATGTTCTGAATGTGGAAAAACCAATCCCGTTGACGCAAACTTTTGCTTATCTTGCGGAAAAAAATTAAAATAGTTCATCAGAAAAAATGCTCGACAGAACATCCCTTACGGAGGTTTGGTCGTCCATTTTTTTGTACTTATATTTTTATACTTTAACTGGCGACACCGGAGGTGTACAATTTGAAAAAAGAATGGACATCCGGGAAGATTACCCTTGGATTTCTCGGATTGATGCTTTTGCTGTTTGTGTGGTGTAATTTGATTGGACCGGTTGCAGGAATGGGCGGTGCAGATTACTATCAGATTGCATCCGGCGGTTTCTTTTTAAACAGCAGTAACGGCTGTCAGACATATTTTACGGCGATTCCTGTTGAAAACAGCTATATTGGCACAATGAACTGGATTTTAAGACCCTTGTCGGCTATGGTTTCCGGTTTTGATGTGCGATTTTTGGCAATTTTATATTTTCTCGCTGTTGCAATTACATTTTCCATACTTCTTTGGAAAATGCCGGTGGAAAAAAGTTGGCATAAAGTTCTCATTGGTGGAGTTTCAACCTTCCTCTTTTGCGACTTTGCTTATCTTCTTCACTTAAATTCCATGAATCCGGAAGGTGCATTTTATTGTTTGCTTCTGGTGATGATTTGCATTATGATATCACAGATTTTACTAAAACCCGGAATGATTCGTAATGTCATCTACTTACTTTTGGCGTTTTTTGTTTCCGGTTTGAAAACCGGCTACTTTTGGATTGGAATTTTACTGACCCTTTGCTTATTACCCACGTTGATGATCCGAAAAGAGATTTGGTATCGGGTTGTTACTTTGATAATGAGCCTTGCAGTTTGCGTTGGTTGTGTGACTTGCTTTGCAGACGGCGTATATTATCAGAAAGAGCAACAAAATCTGTTTCATTCCGTATACTACGGCGTGTTAAAAGATAATGCTGATTCGGCAGCGGCAACCGATTTAGGACTTCCTTCGGATGCAACCTCGTATGCCGGAAAAACCGTTTATGAGGTTGATGCTTCGTTGGTAGAGGATGCACGTTATCGTACAACTTATTCCAACATTCTTTCCTATTATCTCACACATCCGACTGTTTTTTTGGAAAAATTGGAGCGCAGTGCGGATAATGGCTACGAAATCCGTCAGCAGTATGTGTCGAACTATCCTGATGTACAACAGTTAAAATATGGCTTTAACGGCTACAGCGCCATAAAACGACGCTTTTTGCAACCGGATTTCTGGTTTGTTTTGGTATTTTTGGGAGCTGTTCTTGTATTCGGTGCGTTACAGCTGAAAAAAGAAACAGATGACAGAAAGAAATCCTACTATCTTTGGTTGATTCTTCTTGCGATTACAACAATCGCTTCGTTTATAGCTCCTGTTGTAATCAGCGGAGAAGCCGCTCTTGGAGCAGAGTTGTTTTTATATAATTTATTGTTTGATATTGTTTTGTGTCACGTTATCATCGGCGGAACTATCATTCTGATGAAACGACGGGAAAACATTCAGAAAAAATATGGCGTACAGCAGTAAATTGTTTCTATTAAATTGCATTAAAATGAAAGGATATATAACATTATGGAAAAAATGGGACTCAATCAAATCCGAGAAGAATTTTTATCCTTCTTCCAGGAAAAAGCGCATTTAAGAATGCAGTCATTTCCTTTGGTACCGATTAACGATAACTCTCTTTTGTTAATCAATGCAGGGATGGCACCCTTAAAAAAATATTTTACAGGAGAAGAAACTCCTCCGTCCAAACGAGTAACCACTTGTCAGAAATGTATCAGAACTCCTGACATTGAACGTGTTGGTAAAACCGCACGTCACGGTACTTTCTTTGAAATGCTGGGGAACTTCTCTTTTGGTGATTACTTTAAAAATGAAGTAACCGGCTGGGCTTGGGAATTTATCACTGAGCGTATGAAATTACCTGTAGACAGACTGTGGGTCAGCGTTTATCACGAAGATGATGAAGCATATGATATCTGGACCAAAAAGGTTGGTGTTTCTCCCGACCGTATGGTTCGTTTAGGGAAAGAAGATAACTTCTGGGAAATCGGAACCGGTCCTTGCGGTCCTTGTTCTGAAATCTATTTCGACCGTGGCGTAGAAAACGGTTGCGGAAGTCCTGACTGTGCCGTTGGTTGTGACTGTGACCGTTTTGTTGAATTCTGGAATCTGGTATTTACCCAGTTCGATAAAGATAAAGATGGTAACTATAATCGTCTGGCAAACCCCAACATCGACACCGGTATGGGCTTGGAACGTATTGCCGCAATTATGCAGGGAGTAGGTTCGCTGTTTGAAGTTGACACCGTTAAAAAAGTTTTGGACACCGTATGTCAGATGTCTGGTAAAACCTACGGCGCAACTCATGAAACTGATGTTTCTATCCGTGTAGTAACTGACCATATCCGTTCTACCGTATTTTTAGTATCTGACGGCGTTATTCCCTCCAATGAAGGCAGAGGATACGTTTTAAGAAGATTACTTCGTCGTGCGGCTCGTCACGGAAAATTGCTCGGCATTGATAAAATGTTCTTAACCGAACTGGCCGATGTGGTAATTTCTCAGTCCAAAGATGCTTATCCCGAACTTTCTGAAAAACAGGATTACATCAAAAAAATTATCTCTACCGAAGAAGAAAAATTCTATAAAACCATTGATGCAGGTTTGTTGATGCTCAGTGATTTTATCAATGATATGAAACAAAAAGGGGAAACCGTATTTGATGGCGAAGTTGCTTTCAAATTGTATGATACCTATGGATTCCCGTTGGATTTAACTAAAGAAGTTGTGGAAGAAAACGGCTTCACTTTGGACGAAGACAAGTATCAGGCTTGTATGAATGAACAAAGAGAAAAGGCAAGAAATGCCCGTGGTGACACTTCTACCTTGGGTTGGGAAAATGAAGTTGCAAAACTGATTAAAGACCTTCCGTTCTGTGAATTCATCGGCTACGATCATTTAACCACGGATGCTACCGTTACCGCTATCTTAAAAGATGGTGAATTGGTAGATGCTTTAGGTGCAGGCGAATCCGGTACCGTTTTGACCAACACTACCGTATTTTACGGGGAAAGCGGCGGTCAGGCAGGGGATACCGGTATGCTTTTGGCAAACGGCTTAAAAGCAGTTGTGACCGATACCGTGAAATATACCGATGGTAAATTCGGACATATGGTAACCGTGGAAAGCGGTGTTCTGGAAAAAGGTGCAACCGTTTCGATGGAAGTGGACAAAGCGAAAAGACTGGCAACTGCAAGAAACCATTCTACCACGCACTTACTGCAAAAAGCATTGCAGACTGTGTTGGGGGATCACGTTCATCAGGCAGGTTCTTATGTAACTCCCGAACGTCTGCGTTTTGACTTTGCTCACTTTGAAGCAATGACTTCCGAAGAAATTGAAAAAACCGAAAGCTTGGTAAATGATGCTATTTTGTCTGCGATGGATATTACCTGCAAGGTAATGGCAATTGATGAAGCAAAAAAACTGGGTGCAATGGCATTGTTCGGTGAAAAATACGGCGACAATGTTCGTGTGGTTACCATGGGTGACTATTCGATGGAATTCTGTGGCGGTACTCACTTAACTAACACTGCACAGGCCGGCCTGTTTAAAATCGTTTCTGAAAGCGGTGTTGCAGCAGGTGTAAGAAGAATTGAAGCGGTAACCGGTACCAACTATCTGGAATATATGGCAAAACGGGAAGAACTGTTAAAAGAAACTGCGAAAGTGTTAAAAGTTAATAACCTTTCTGATTTAACGGTTCGTGCAAACCAGTTTGTGGATGAAATGAAAGCACAAAAACAGCAGATGGACGAGCTTCGTGCTAAACTTTCCAAAGGGGAAGCAGACGAAATCTTAAATTCTGCAAAAGATGTATCCGGTGTTGCTTTAATCACTGCACAAAAAGAAGGTGCAACCGTGGATATGCTCCGTAATTTGTGTGATGAAATCAAAAATAAATATGCAGATAATCCTGTAGTAATTGTGCTGTCTAACTTGGCAGACGATAAAATCACCTTCTTGGCAAGTGCCAACAAAGCGGCAGTAGCAAAAGGTGCTCATGCAGGCAATATCATCCGTGAAGTAACCAAAGCGGCAGGTGGCTCCGGTGGCGGTAAACCTGATATGGCGCAGGGTGGCGGTAAAGATGCTTCCAAAATTTCTGATGCCATTGCTTTAGCGGAAGATGTATTAAAAGGTCAGCTGTAAGGAGGTTTTTATGGAAGATTGTTTATTCTGTAAAATCATCAAAGGGGATATCCCTTCCAAAAAGGCTTACGAAGACGAAAATGTATATGCGTTTTGGGACATTGCACCTACCGCGCCGGTACATATTTTAGTAATTCCCAAACAGCATATTGCAACCTTAAATGACATCAATGGTGAAAATGCCGAAGTGATTTCCAAAATCTATGAAGCAATTCCGAAAATTGCCAAAGAGAACGGAATTGCCGAAGATGGATATCGTGTGGTGACCAACTGTAATGCGGCAGCAGGTCAAACTGTGTTTCACATTCATTTTCATATTCTTGGTGGCAGAGAACTCACCTGGCCTGCAGGATAATCTGTAAGGCTTCACCAAAAACCAACAAATTTTGTGTTATTTTTTAGTTTCTGCTTGACTATTTTATAAAAAAATAGTATAATAAGAAAAGTTTTTAAAATTTTATCAAATAAGTGCCAAACAGGCACGCAGGAGGAAAACATGGCTAAAGGAATTGGCAAACTTTTGATTGCCTTTCTGGTAATTGCTGTATTGTGTTACACAGCAATGTACGGATTGACAATCGGCACATTTAAAATGTATCCTGTTTTTGATGACGAAAACGGCATCAGAAAAGGATTCGACCTGGCAGGCGGTTCTGTTATCGTTTATCAGGCAGCTCAGACTGCAGAAGACGGAACTTCTGTTGCAATCGAACCTACCGAAGAACAGATGAATGTTGCAAGACAGATTATCACTGCTCGTCTGGACAGAAAAGGTTACACTGAAGGTACCGTTACCGTAAAAGGTAACCAGTTGGAAGTTGAATTACCTGCAGTTCAGGATACCGCAACAGCAATCCAGGAAATCGGTCAGACTGCAAAACTGGCTTTCTACGGTTTTGACAGAAATACCGGCGAAGTGATCAGCGATGAAATCATTTCCGGTGACGATATCAAATCTGCAAAAGGTGAATACACCCAGACTTCTGAAATGGGTGCTATGGAACATATTGTTGCAATCCAGATTACTGACGATGCAGTACAGCGTTTTGCTGAAGCAACCACTCAGTATACCGGACAGGCAATCGCAATTATGTTAGACGAAGAAATCATCTCTGCTCCTACCGTTAACGGCAGAATCGAAAGCAAAGACTTCTTCATTCAGGGCGATTTCACCAAAGAATCTGCTGCAGAATTAGCAGCGTTAATCAACGATGGTCAGTTACCTTTCAATCTGTCTGTTGTTCA
Source organism: Clostridia bacterium (assembly GCA_045638525.1). Taxonomy (GTDB): domain Bacteria; phylum Bacillota; class Clostridia; order UMGS1840; family UMGS1840; genus SIG452. The sequence goes on along the minus strand of JAZUBQ010000002.1, from coordinate 14,186 downwards.
GCAGAGAACCGCAGGTCCTACCTTGGGTGATTCTGCATTACAGACCAGCTTACTGGCTGCTTTAATCGGCTTACTGATCGTATTCTTATTCATGATTATTATGTACAGATTACCCGGTTTTGTGGCTTCCATTGCATTGGTATTCTACGTAGCACTTTGCTGTCTGGTATACTCCGCAATGAGAATTAACCTTTCTTTACCCGGTATCGCAGGTGTTATCTTGTCCATTGGTATGGCGGTAGACGCAAACGTTATCATTTTCGAAAGAATGAAAGAAGAATTCAAACTTGGTAAAACCTTAAAATCCTCTCTGGATGCAGGTTTCAACAGAGCTTTGATTTCCATCATCGACTCCAACGTTACCACCATTATTGCGGCTGTTGTTCTTTATTTCTTAGGTTCCGGTCCCATCAAAGGATTTGCAATCACTTTAGGAATCGGTATCATCATTTCTATGTTTACTGCAATTGTTGTTACCAAATTCTTGTTAAAAGCAATGGTTGACATTAACATCAAAAACAGATTCTTATACGGCGCACCTTTAAAAGGAGGTAACAAATAATGCTTAATATTTACAAAAACAGATTGATTTTTATGGGCATTTCAGTTGCCATCATTTTAGTAGGTTTAGTATGCTTTTTAGTAGGCGGCTTCAATGTTGACATTGACTTTGCCGGCGGTACCAGCATCACCTTTGATGCCGGTCAGGCAGTTGATAAAGACGAAGTTGCTGATCTTGCAAACAATGCATTGGGATTTGAAGTTTCCACCGTTCAGGTGAATATGGAAAATCCCGCAGAATTCACCATCAAAACCAAAACCATCGACAGTGCTACCGCAGATAAATTGCTCTTAACCTTCATCACCAGATACGGTCTGGCGGAAGACTACAGCGATTATTCTGTAAACTCTTTCGACCCTGCATACGGCAAACAGCTGGCAGGTGAAGCTCTGTGGGCTGTATTAATTGCAGTTCTCTTAATGCTGGTATACATTACCATCCGTTTTGAATTCTTATCCGGTTTAAGTGCAATTTGCGCATTGATTCATGACGTACTCATTATGATTGCAGTATATGCAATTTTCAGAGTTCCTGTGAACTCTTCCTTCATTGCAGTTATCTTAACTATCTTAGGTTACTCTATCAACAACACCATCGTTATCTTTGACAGAGTAAGAGAAAATCAGAAACTGGCGAAAAAAGAAACTTTTGCTGAAATCACTGATAAGAGTATCACTCAGACCATTGGTCGTTCCATCAACACCACTATCACCACTTTTGTAATGGTAGCTGTGTTGTATGTGTTGGGTGTAGATTCCATTAAAGAATTTGCATTCCCCTTAATCATCGGTTTAATCGGTGGTGCATATTCTTCTATTTTCATCGTATCTCCCTTATGGGCATCTATGAAAACAGCAGGTTACAACAAAAGAGTAAAAGCAGCTCAGAAATAATCCAAAAAAATTGCTTACCCAATCCGGGTAAGCAATTTTTTTATGCAAGGAAAACGATACAATAGTTGAAGGGTGATTTGTGTTATTTGTTCAGTGATAAAGGTAATTTGTGATTTCGTTTGGTTTTGTTTATTAATCTTTATAAACTACTTCGCCATCAGCAATGGTTAAAACACAGCGGTATCCTTTTTCACTTTTGATTTGAGGTCCTGATTTATTGATCAGGTCAAATCCTTCGTCAGTATATTCCAACACGGCGATATCTGCACGTCTGCCAACATACAAATATCCCCATTCGTTTTCTTTCCCGAGCGCTTTTGCAGGGTTGGAGGTTACCATACGGAAAATATCTTCTTCGTTCATACCAGCCGTTCTAACGATGCTCATACACGTAGTCATTCCGTATCTGCCACCGCGCTTATAGGCACTGAAACGAGTAATATCAGTACTGATCGTATCGGGTAAAAATCCTGCTTTTATCGAATTTCTCAGATTGGAGAAATTTGCATGCACGTTTGCTGCAAAACCTGTATCCAGTATAATCTTTTTTTGATTTGCAATTTGGAATGCTTCAAACTCATAATCACAACAGGTATTACCTCCTCCGTGATAGATATGAGTTAAGATATCTCCGCAAGAAAGTGTATTTACAATTTCAATCATTGATGTGGGTGAATTTGAACAATGCACCATTACTTTTAGGTTGTGAGCTTGTGCGTAGTCGCAAATTTCCTGTAGGGGTGTGATATCTCGCACCTCGGTAAGATTGGAATCAAAATATACTTTGATTCCGATTGCTTTATCACCATATTTTTGAAGCAGGTTTTCGGTAATGGTGAAATCTGCATGATTGTTTTTTATGTCCACACAAACAAAGACTGTATTTTTTACCGAAAGGAAATCAAGCAATTTTCTGTCACCATAGCTACTACCCGCATCGTTTGCCGCTGTCACGCCGAAGGGGAAACAACTCATTTGGGCATCCAGACCAACGTTGCCGGAAGATATCCCTTTCATATGGACGTGGCAATCAACAAGTCCGGGCGACACAATTTTACCGGAGGCATCAAATATGAAATCAGCGGGTGTGTCTATGTTAGGTTCAATGTTACGGATGATTTGACCATCGGTGAGAACATCGGCAAAATAAAATCGTTCTCCATCCCATATTTTACCGTTTTTAATCAGTATCTTCGACATATTATTTCTCCAGCTGCTTTGTTTTATTACACATTTCTCCAATCGAATACAGTTCCGATGGGGAAGTTTTTATCATCGCAAAGCTCATTGTAAATTTGCGGTGCATTTTCGGGATTTTCGATTCGGGAAATAATCGGTTCTACCTGTAATCGTTTGGATTCTATCATATCCAGGATAGCCATGAAATCATCGTAGCGTGTCCAGTGATGGGGATAAGATTCGTGCTGGGGTCTTACAAAATTATGTGCGCCAATCAGTTTTACGCCGGGACGATGTACCTGGGTGTAATAGTCGATGGAACAGTCGGAAACTCTGGTGCATCCAAGTAAGGAAATTCTGCCCATCCAGGAAGCACATTCCAGTGCCTGGTTCATTGCCTGCGCTACGCCTGTTACTTCAACACAACCTCTTACACCTTTTCCTTTGGTAACCTCTTTTACTTTGTCCACAAAGTCTTTGTCCGACGGGTCAAACGCATAGTCAGCACCCAGTTTTAAAGCAAGTTCACGTCTTTGGGGATTTAAATCCACCGCAATGACGGGATTTGCACCGGAAAGTCTCAAAAACTGTGTTGCAAAGATACCGAGTAAGCCTTGTCCCATAACCATAGCGGATTCACCGAGTTCCATTTCCAGCTTTCTCACACCGCCAAGTCCCATAGCAGCGATAATCACAAATGCCGCTTCCAAAGAGGTAACCTTTTGTTCAACTTTGGTGACTCTCGCTTCGGGGCGGAGGTTATATTTGGAATGGCATCCCCCGGCAACCAAAACTCTGTCGCCTACCGCAACTTTTGTTACATCCGGACCGATTTCTTCCACCAATCCCACGCCGCAATAGCCTAAGGATGTGGGAAATCTTTTAGAAGTGTTTTCCATTCCCATGATGACAGCTCTTTCTGTTCCGCCGCTTACCACGGTGTATTCCATTCTTACCAGAACCTGATCTTCACTGGCGTGTTCGACTTGGTTTTCCAAAAGTTCAGCCTTGTGCACATCTGTGAAAAATATCTGTTTGTTTAACATAGCAAATTTCTCTCTTTCTTTGTATGGTTTTCTGAAAATATCTTTTTTTGCTATTGTATCAAATAACAAAACAAAATGAAATAGCAGATATGATGTTTTTATCAAATATGATACTAATATATTGACATAATATGTTCTTTATTCTATAATAAAATAAGAGAGGGTGGGGAAGTATGGAACTTGATATTTTGTCAAATTTGATTATTTCGAAGATTAATTCTGTCACAACTATGTATTCAGAAAAAAACACAAAAGCAAAAAGAAATAATCGTTATTGTTGGGGGATTGTTATCAAATATGAAGGAGCCACAGTATATGTGTCAAAAGGTAAAACCTATCGTTCGGATGCAAACCATCCTGTGATTTTGCCAAAAGGATGCTCTTATGAATGGAACTGCCTTGCTTCGGGGCATTATGTAATGATTGATTTTGAATGTGACATTGTGTGTGATGAGATTTTCAGACTTTCCGTAGATAACAGTGAGAAAATCCTGAAACTTTTTAAGGAACTGGAATATAAAAGAACATTAAGAAAACCAATGAATGAGATGGAAAGTATCCGGGATACTTATTCGATTCTTCTGATGATGACAAAAACCATATCGAAAAAATATTTATCTTCCGGAAAAAGAGATAAAATTAATCCGGCTTTGGACTATATTGCAAAAAACTACAATCAGAATATCAAAAATGATGATCTGGCTTGCCTTACAGGTCTTTCTACCGTGTATTTCAGGAAACTATTTACCGATGTTGTCGGAATCTCTCCGATTTCGTATATACACAGTCTACGGATAAAAAAATCCAAGGAAATGCTAAAAAGCGATTACGGCAATCTCACCGATATAGCACAATCCTTGGGATACTTAAATATTTATGATTTTTCAAGAGTGTTTAAAAAATATGTTGGCATTTCCCCCTCAAAGTACGAAAAACAGTTGCGCATGAAGTAATGTGCAACTGTTTTTATCTTTACAAAAATATGGTGTTGTTTTCTTTCCGGTGTTTCAAAGATTTGATTCGGTTGAAATCAAAAGAATTATATTACACGGTCAAATTTTGTGAACAAATCGAAATTATTGATGTGTTTGATCAGGGTGTTGATATTATCCACTTCAAATTTTTTGGTAATATGTGACACAATGGTCCGAACTGTACTTTCGGAGGTGAAACGCGCACTTGCGATTTGCGTGTATGTTTTTCCTGCACAGAGCATTTTGAGAATTTCAAGCTCGGATTTTGTGAGCTTCATAATAATTGAAACAAGAAACAGCAGGCTGTTGTAATCATCGCTTTTAATTTTTGACTGAGATAAATATTTTTGGAAGATTGCATTATCAATGGTATGCTGATTATTGTTTGTTTCAACAATTTTCTTTAATATATCTGAGTTCGACATATTTTTTAATACGTAATTATCGGCACCATTGGTAATTGCATTAAAAATATCTTCTTCCAGTTCGGATACTGTTATCATAATAACTTTCAGCTTAGGGAAGAGATCTCTTATTTTCGGCAAAATATCAATGCCGGCTGATGCAGTTTCCATTTGTATATCCAAAAGTAAAACATCAGGACTCGTTTGGGATAACATAGGAATACAATCAACCGCCAGATTACATTCGCCGACCAGCTCTATATTTTCGTGATCCATGATTTCAAGTCGCATGGTGTTGATAAAGTGTTTGCAATCATCACAGATAGCCAATCGTATACTCATACAACAATTCCTCCTAATTTATTACGGGTAACGCTATGGTAAAGGTGGTTTGTTCCGGTGTGCTTTTAAACCATATATCACCATTATGACGAGTTACTATTTCTTTTACATAGTACAAACCAATTCCGCTGCAAAATTCATTTGCGTGGGTACTGAAAAACAGATTGAACAAAAATTTCTGATGTTCTTTTGGGATGCTGTTTCCGTTATTGGTAAAACCTATTACAACATAATCTTCATCATCTACGATAGAAACGCTGATTTCCTTATGCTCCTTTGTAGATAATTTGAGTGAGTTCATAGCGTTTTCGATTATGTTCTTGCAAACCTGATCGATACTGGCTGCATTCCCCATAATTTTTATGACTGTTTGGGGATCATAAGCTTTTTTGATATTGATAGTATTTTCAATTTCTGCATTATTTATAGAATTATTTATAATTTCGATTACGTTAACCGGTTCAAACCGCAAATTTCGGGTCTTAAAATTTGCCATAATGTTGTTATAGTTTTCAAGTTGCTCGTTGATTTGCTCTTTGGCACAGGCAAGACCGGTAAGTGCTTTTGGGTTGTCGATATGTTTTTCTGAAACTTCGATGTATTTATATACGCAAAGCAAAGTATTTTTCAACATATGCAGGGTAGTGTAATAATTGTCGTATTGGAATTTTTGAAAATGCTTGGTTGAAGCATATTCAATATTCAGTTTTTTTGATTTGAAAGGTTTTAAAACGATAATCAATATCGTAATAATTATGGAAAATGTTGTAAGAAGAATTGCCGCGGTAAACATATTACCATAGATTGAAACGTTAGAGGGAATGTTATTCAGCCCAAGTCGATGGGGGGAAATATCCTGAAACAGCCCGTGGATAAACAACGAAAGATATAAAATATCAGCCAGCATCATACAAACCAGGTATGATATGAAAAAATTTCTTTTAATTACGTTTGGTGTGCTGATAATTTTTTTGAAAATCAGGATGGGAGGAATCAGCACGTTAACAACAACAATCACATATGATATTTTGGAAACTAACATGTCCGCAATCAAAAAAGCATGATGCTGATTTTTGGGGGACATCAAAAAGATATGATAAGAAATTTCATTAGCTGTAAAACTTAAATTTATAATCAAAAAGAATAACAGTGGGAGCGAAAGCAACAGTTTTTTTGAAGCTGAAATTTTATAATATCTGCTTAAAAACAAAATTGTTGAGGAAAGATACAAGGTGTGGCATGCTGTCTGTACATTACGAATCAGATATGGATGAATCTTGATATGCTGAAGTTGCAGATATAAATCAAAGTCAGCAGCAAAGAGGAATTGATAGTTGGTGAACTTGGAGATAAACAATAAGCTGATAACAGTAAGCGCGATGATACCGTATAATTTAAGATATAAAGCGCTCAGGTAAATCTCCTTTTTAAACCATAGAAATGATATGGAAAGTACCACAAACGCGAATACAAGACAAAATAACATAAAAACTCTCCCCAGTGTGAAGTTCAGCGTTTCTTTAAGTATAATAAAAAAAGTTTAAGTTGTCAAGGATGCCTATAAAAAATCAACGTGACATACTGTACGATTTGTGCTATAATCATCCTGTAAGAATGTGTAGAATTTTGGGGTGAAACAAATGGAAAGTGAAACCTTATTTGACTATATTAGTACCAATATGTCAAAGTCTGTAAAAATCAATAAGGAAGACAGAGATACGCTGATAGGTCTTCCGTATCCCTATACCGTACCGGCGGTAGGTCACTTTGATGAACTGTATTATTGGGATACATATTTCACCAATAAAGGGCTCGAAGAACTTGGGAATTATATCCAGGTAAAGCACAATGTTGACGATATGCTTTATCTTGTGGAAAAATACGGGCTTATGCCGAATGGCAACAGAACCTATTACCTATCCCGTTCGCAGCCGCCTTTCTTATCTCTGATGGTGCGTGATGTGTATGAACATTTTGGTGATGACAACTGGCTGAAAAAAGCATACGAAATACTTTTCGTGGAATATGACTTTTGGATGAAGAAAAGAACATCCCCGATAGGTCTTAACGTATACGGTGGTGATGTTGATCCAAATGATTATATGGGGAAAGTTAAGCATTATGAAACCAGAACCAAAATAAACTTTACAGAAAATCTGTATGATTTGGCACGTCATTGTGTTGTATGCTGTGAAAGCGGTTGGGATATGAATCCCAGATGGGGAAGAGAGGGGTACAACTATCTTCCGGTTGATTTGAATTCTCTGATGTATCAATTTGAAAAAAATATGGCATATTTTTCTGAGGTACTTGGACTTGATGCCGCTCCTTTCTGGAATAACGCAGCAAAACAACGAAAAGACCTTATGATGAAGTATCTGTGTGCAGACGATGGTGTTTTATACGATTACAATTTTGTAACTAAGCAGAGAAGTGAACTTCTGACGGCAGCGTCATTGTATCCTTTATTCTGCGATGTACTTACCAAAGAAGAGGCAGACAAGTCACTCAATAAATTATTGTCGCTTGAAGCAGAGTTTGGTATTTTGACTTGCGAAGAAAAATCAAAAGAGGGAACCTATCAGTGGGATTATCCCAACGGTTGGCCCTGCCTTCAGTATATTGTTGCAGTTGGTTTGAAAAAATACGGGTATCCGGAAGAAGCAAAACGAATTGCTTCAAAGTATACAGACTTAGTTGAAAGTTCTTATGAAGCAACCGGACATCTGTGGGAAAAATATAATGTAGTTGCCGGCAATACAGAAGTTGGCAGTGAGAATTATGGTATGCCGGTCATGATGGGCTGGACAGCAGGTGCATACCTTTTTCTTAAAAATAAAATTTGAACGGAGGTGCAATGATGCAGATTAAATTTATTGAGCAGGAATGTTGGTATGGTGGAGCGGTACATAAAGGCGTTCTTATGCCGCTGACCGAAGAATCCGACGTTTCTATGAATTTAATTACAGCAGAAGGGATTTCAGATCAGTTTTCACCGATATTTATTTCAAATAAAGGTCGGTATATTATCAGTGATAAGCCTTTTGTGGTGCATTTTGACAAGGGGACCATTAAAATAACCGACCATGGTGAAATAGAGCTGGGAGAAGGATTTGAAACCTTAAAGAGCGCATACCTTGCGGTTTCTGAAAAGAAATTTGCGAAATGTGATCAAATACCCAATGAGTTGTTTTTTAAAGCACCTCAGTATAATACCTGGATTGAGCTTATGTATAATCAAAATCAGGAGCAGATTTTGGAATATGCAAAGACTCTGACCGGAGCGGGACTGCCGCCGGGCGTTCTGATGATTGACGAAGGTTGGGCACCGGATTATGGCGACTATGAGTTTTGTGCAAGAAAGTTCTCAGATCCTAAGAAAATGGTTGATGAGCTGCACGAAATGGGCTTTAAGGTTATGCTTTGGGTGACACCGTTTATTTCTCCGGATAGTGATTGCTATCGAGAACTCAGACACACAAACTATATGATTAAAGATAAGGATGGCAAACTCGCTGTTCGCGAATGGTGGAACGGCTTTAGTGCAGTGTTGGATTTGTCAAACCCCGAAGTTTGTGACTGGCTTGATGCAAAGTTACACAACCTTATGAACAAATATGGGATTGACGGCTTTAAGTTTGATGCAGGCGGGTCGTATCTTTACAGAAAAGATGACCAAACATACATAAAGCAGGAACAGAGTGAACATACCAAGTCTTTTGCTCAGTTTGGAGCACGGTATGAGTTTAATGAGTTGCGTTGTGTATGGGATTGCGGCGGTATGCCGATTGTGTGCAGACTGCAGGACAAAGCATCTTCCTGGACACACGACGAGGGAATACGTATGTTGATTCCCAATATGATACAGCAAGGATTTTTAGGATATTTTTACGGATGTCCGGATATGATCGGCGGTGGCGAGTACGGGTCGTTCTTGAAAGACAACTACAAGTTTGACGAAGAGTTGTATTTAAGATGGCTGGCAGCAAGTATTTTTTCGCCTATGCTGCAATTCTCGATTTCGCCCAAAAGACTTCTCTCTGAACAATCCATGCAGAATGTGATGAAGTTTATGGAACTGCGAAGCGAATATCTGGAATATATTTTAGATCTGGTGAAACAAACCACCTCAACAAAAGAACCGGTGCTTCGTTATATGGAATATGAATTCTCGCATCAGGGGCTTGAAAAAGTTACAGACCAGTTTATGCTTGGAAATAAATTTTTGATAGCACCTGTTTTAGAGCAAGGAAAAACCGCAAGAACCGTACATATTCCTGCGGGCAAATGGAAAGGCAAAAATGGTGAAGTGATTGAGGGCGGATGTGCGTGTGAACTGACAGCTCAGATTGACGAACTCATTATTCTTGAAAGATTATAATGAGTTTTCACCGATTAAGCAGTTAAAAATTAAAATTCATATAAAATGAAAGGATGACAAAAAATGAAAATCATGAAAAAAGTACTCACACTCATGTTGGTTGCAGGGATGGTCTTAGGACTTGTTGCTTGCGGAAACAACGAAACAGCACAAAACGGAGATGTTACAACCGTAACTGTTTGGACAGCAAACGGTCACGACAAGGCATTTCTGGAAGAACAAATTAAAGAATGGAACACTACCGTTGGTGCAAAAGAAGGCATCAAAATTGAGTATGTAGTGCAGGACAGCATTGCAAACAAACTCGACCTTGCGTTTGAAACAGAACAGGCACCTGATTTGTTCAGCGGCGGAACTATGAGCAAATATGCTGAACTTGGTTATATCGCACCTTATGAAGACGTTCCGGGCGGAGATAAGCTGATTGAAAAATATAAATCTTATCTGATGTACGGAAGACATCTTCATACCGACGGAAAAACCTACTACTTGCCCAAATCAGCTACTACCTATGGTTTGATTTACAACAAAGATATGTTCAGAGAAGCAGGAATCGTTGACGAAAACGGTGAACCCACTCCTCCGGAAACTTTAGAACAGTTAAGAGACTATGCAAAAAGACTTACCAATGTAAACGAACGTAAATACGGTTATATCATTGCCGGAAAAACCACTTTGATTTATGCTGATGATGTTATGAAAATGTCTTCTGCAACCAGCGGTTATGCAGACGGATACAACCCCAAGACCGGCGTGTTCGACTTTTCTCACGAAGCAACTGTTATGAAAACAATGCTCGGAATTAAAGAAGACGGAAGCTGCTATCCCGGTACCGAAAGCACAGACAATGACCAGGCAAGAGCAAGATTTGCTGCCGGAGACATCGGAATGAAAACTGCAGGAAGCTATGATTACGGTGTTCTTACCTCTCAGTTCCCCGCAAACATTGATTGGGGTGTAGCTCCTTACCCGACAGCAGTAGAAGGCGAAAGACAGAAACAGCATATGGGTAACTATGGTTATCTGATGATCAACAAAAAAGCTGCTGACGAAAAAGCAGAAGCAGTTGGAAAAGTACTTGAATTCTTCTATGGCGATGAACTCGTGAAAGAAAGCTATAAACAGGGTATCGACATTCCTCTTGATTTAGAAATTGTTAAATCTGTTGAGCTTCCCGCTGAAATGAAACAGTGGCAGGAATTTGCTGAACTGTTAAACGTGAGCCAGGCAACTCCGATTGCTCTGTCCAGAGACTTACAGGGTGAAAGAGTTATGAGAGCAATTTATGTAGAGGATGTATGGTCCGGTAAAGTTACCGATGTTGATAAAGTATGTGCAGATTACTCTGCACTCCAGAATGAAGGTGCAAAACGTTATGCAGAACTTCATCCGGAATACAAACAGGAAAACTATATCATTCCTGATTTCAACAGTGCTATTGAAAACTAATAAAAGGGCGTGTAAAGGTATTCATGGGAAAAAAATTTAAAACAACAGTAATTGACAAGATATCCAGGTCAGTTCCAATACAGTGTTATATTCTGTTGGGCCTGCCTCTGATCGGATTTTTTCTGTTTACGTTATATCCGATCCTGTGGTCTTTTGCAAAATCATTTTTCTACTATGACCAGATTCCCAGTCATACACTGTTTGTAGGATTAAAAAATTACATACATATTTTTTCAAAAAATTCAATCTATTGGAAGTCGTGGTTGACCACATTACAATTTACCGTTTTAAAACTGCCCTTTGAGGTTGTGTTTACCCTTGTTTTGGCATTCTTTTTAAGCAAAAAGATTAAGGGGGCACCCTTTATCCGTGGTGTTTATTTTATGCCGACGGTTATCAGTGCAGTTTTGTGTTCGGTAATATTCACAAATTTGTTCCAGTACTTCGGATATTTTAATGACCTTTTTCTGAAACTTGGAATTATTTCCGAACCGGTTGATTGGTTTGCAAGCAAATGGTCAGCTATGACTGTACTGGTAGCAAGTAGCGTATGGAAAAATTTTGGAACAAACGTGCTCTTGTTTACGGCAGCACTGACCAATGTTCCCGATGAGCTTTACGAGGCTGCAGAGATTGATGGAGCAGGTCCGTTCAGAAAATTTATCAGCATTACCATTCCGATGATCGCACCGGTGTTCCAGACAATTTTGCTTCTGGCAATCAACGGAACACTGCATGTTGGCGAATTTATTGTAACTATGACAAATGGTGCTCCGGGTGGTGCTACCCATACGGTAGGTTCCTATATTCTGGTAAACTATGTTCCCGGATTTTCCTCCGGTACCGTTGATATCGGATATGGTTCCGCAATTTCCATTATAACATCAATCATTTACGGTCTTGTTGCATTTGGTTATAACAAAGCAAGTGCAAAACTGCAGAATGTTTATTAAAAGGAGGGGGATAAAGTTGAATAAATTAATCAAAATAATTCCAAGAATTTTGATGTATGTAACAGTATTATTTGTTGCTTTAATCACCCTTTTTCCTTTGTTCAGCACGTTTATGGCTTCTTTTAAAAGCAATATGGAAATTCTGACCATGCCGGAAAGCATATTGCCTCAGCAATGGACATTGGACAACTATGTGCAGGCATTCAGCTCTGATAAATTTAATTTAGGCAGAATGCTCTTTAACAGTATGTGGACCTCTGCGGCAGAGGTTGCAATCATTGTGTTTATTTCAGCGGTTTGCGGATATGTTTTTGCAAGAGGAGAGTTCCCCGGCAAAAAAGCAATCTTTATGATTTTTACGTCTTTGATGTTTATTTCACTTGGAAGCATTACAATCTACCCAAAACTTACCTTGCTTTCCGTGGTAGGGTTAAACAGATCACTTTGGGGATTGATTGCATTAAAATGTTTTGGTATCCCTGTTGCAAATATGTATATTGTGAGAGGTTTTATCAATGCACTTCCCAAGGAAATTGATGAAGCTGCAACCATCGACGGCTGTACCTTCACAGGCATATTCTTCAGAATCATCCTTCCGTTATTGGTGCCTGCTCTGATGACAATCGGAATTATGGCATTTAACGGAGCGTGGAACGAATATATTATGCCTGCAATCTTCACAATGACAAGACCCGAGCAGCAAACACTGATGGTTGGTATTATGGCACTTAAAAATTCCGGTGAAAGTGCCGTGTCGTGGAATATTTTATTTGCGGCAGCCAGCCTTTCCATGTTACCTATATTAATTGTTTTTATCGTAGCAAACAAATATATCACAGCGGGCGTAACTGCAGGTGCAGTGAAAGGTTAAAAAATAACCAGTATATTTATATTATTGTATAGGAGAAACGATTATGAAATCTAAAAGATTATTATCAATGATTTTAAGCTTATGTATGCTTGTTTCTTGCTTGTTTACCACTCCTTTTTATGCGGTAGCAAGTGATGTTATAGCTTTTGAAAACCTCTATAAAGACTCCGGTTTCGAAAGTGGTGCTATTGATTCAACCTTAATCTATCATTACAATACACAGACAGGTTCTGTTGCCCCTGTTTATGCAAATGAAACAGACGGCTATGTTTTAAGATGGGACTTTTCCGGTAATGCCGACGGTTTATATTCCTTAGGTTATATCGCCGGCTTAAGCAAAGAAAATAAGTATGTTTTCAAATTCAATGTTCGTTTGGCAAATGTGGAAACAAACCCTGATTCTGCATATTTCTACTCTGCAGACTTAAGCGGTGCTAACAGCCAGACTCGTCCTCAAATTACCAAGGATGGTTGGGCAACTGTTTATGGCGTAGCGAATAGTGTAGCTAAAAATGCAAGAGAAAACATCAGAGTAAAAATTCTTTCCAAACAGACTGATACCAACTCCAATGTTATTACTGCAGTTTATGAAATGGATAACTTAGAAATCTATGATATCACAGCTGCAAAAACAGTAACATTCCCTGAAGATGTAACCAACGTAACCGGTACCGTTACAGGTGCAGGCAGCATCTATGCGTTACCCGGCAGCACTGTATCCTTCACTTACGACAACTCCGGTTATAAAGTAGAATCAGCAGAAGTTGCAGATTTAGCTCAGAGTGGCACATCCTATAGCTTCACCATGCCTTCTGAAAACGCAACCTTTACCATGGTTCCTGCCGGTGAAGTAGCTTTTGAAAATCTGGTTGCAGATCCCGGCTTTGACGGTGCACTGGATACCAACGTATGGGCAATGTCTACCTCTGCAGAAGGTGTTATTACCCCTGTGAAAGACACCAAAGATGAAACCAACAATGTTTTAAGAATCGATTGTAGCGAAAACACCAAAAATATCTCTTATGTAAACTACAACGGTGTTACCAAGGGTACCTATTATATGAGCCTGAAGGTTCGTCTGGCAGAAACAGATGCAACCACTGATGAAAATCATTATCTGTATGCAGCTATT
>JAZUBQ010000001.1:0-175953 GCA_045638525.1 Clostridia bacterium | reverse complement strand
GTGCGGCGATTGAGCACTCGTGTAAAAGGGGTAAGGGGATTGTCAAGGGGGATAGGGGGAATATCGAAAATTCCCCCTGCTCCCTTGACATAGAATTACAAAAAAATGAACATAATAAATCATTAAATTTTATAAAAAAATATTGTAAATTTTTTTTGGGTGTGATATAATCAAAGAAATAGAATCATTTCAGATTCTTCTGTTTTAAAAATCCAAATATTGGATATACTAAATTACATATAAGAGGTGATATGATGCAAATTACCAACGACATTTTATACATTGGCGTAAACGACCATAAAGTGGATTTGTTTGAAGGGCAATACGATGTTCCAAACGGAATGTCCTACAATTCTTACGCCATTTTAGACGATAAAATTGCCATTATGGATACGGTGGATATTAACTTCACCCACGAATGGCTGGACAACATTCAGAATGTTTTGGGGAATAAAACTCCCGATTATTTAATTATTCAGCATATGGAGCCTGACCATTCGGCAAACATTATGAATTTTATCAAAAACTATCCCAATGCAAAAATTGTTTCTTCCCAGAAGGCATTTGCTATGATGAAACAGTTTTTCGGGGTAGATTTTTCCGATAAGCAAATTGTGGTGGGAGAAGGGGATACTCTTTCTTTGGGCAAACACAACCTGACCTTTGTCACCGCACCGATGGTGCATTGGCCTGAGGTTATCGTGACCTATGATTCCACCGATAAGGTGCTGTTTTCTGCAGACGGATTCGGCAAATTCGGTGCGTTGGATGTGGAAGAAGACTGGGCTTGCGAAGCTCGTCGGTATTACATCGGCATTGTTGGAAAATACGGCGCACAGGTGCAGAGTTTGTTGAGAAAAGCATCTGGGCTTGATATTGAAAAAATCTGTCCTCTGCATGGACCTGTGTTGAGTGAAGATTTGGGGTATTATCTCAATTTATATAACATTTGGTCAAGCTATCAACCCGAGGAAGAAGGCATTGTAATTGCCTACACTTCCATCTACGGGAACACCAAAAAAGCAGTGTTAAAACTGGCAGAACAGCTAAAAGCCAAAGGTTGTCCCAAGGTTGTGGTCAACGATCTGGCACGCTGTGATATGGCAGAAGCGGTGGAAGATGCCTTCCGTTACAGTAAGCTGGTGCTTGCCACCACGACTTATAATGCGGAAATTTTTCCCTTTATGAGAGAATTTCTCAACCACTTGACCGAGCGGAATTTCCAGAATCGAACCGTAGCCTTCATCCAGAACGGAAGCTGGGCACCCTTAGCCACCAAAGTGATGAAAGGGATGCTGGAAAAATCCAAAAACATCACCTATGCTGAAAACGAGGTAACCATTTTATCTTCCTTAAGTGATGACAGCAACGACCAGTTAGCGAAATTATCGGATGAGCTTTGTTCCGACTATCTGGCACAACAGGGTGAAACTGCAGATAAAAACAATCTGTCTGCTCTCTTCAACATTGGCTACGGACTGTATGTGGTAACTTCCAATGACGGCAAAAAGGATAACGGTTTGATTGTGAACACCGTAACACAGCTCACCAATTCTCCCAACCGTATCGGAGTAACCATCAATAAAGAAAATTATTCCCATCATATCATCAAACAAAGCGGAAAAATGAACATCAACTGCCTAACCTGTGACACTCCCTTTAGTGTATTCGAGCAATTTGGCTTCCAAAGCGGAAGAAATGTGGATAAATTTGAAGGTTCTGAAGTGCTTCGTTCCGATAACGGACTGGTGTTCTTGTCCCGCAATATCAATTCCTTTATGTCATTGCAGGTGGAAGATTATGTGGATTTGGATACTCACGGAATGTTTATCTGTACGGTGAGTGAGGCAAGAGTCATCAACCAGAATGAGTCTATGACCTACACCTACTATCATCAGAATGTGAAGCCGAAACCGGCAACCGATAAAAAAGGCTATGTCTGCAAAATCTGCGGATATGTTTACGAAGGCGACCCCTTGCCTGAGGATTTTATCTGTCCCTTGTGTAAACACGGTGCAGCCGATTTTGAAAAATTATAGATGAAATTTATGAAACAATAAAAAAATAATAAGGATATATTTACGGAGGTAACATTTATGGAAAAATATGTATGTGATGTATGTGGATGGGTATATGACGAAGCAGAAGGCGCTCCCGATGCCGGCGTAGCGGCAGGAACCAAATGGGCAGATGTTCCCGAAGATTTCGTTTGTCCCTTATGTGGCGTTGGAAAAGATTCTTTTTCCAAAGAATAATTTTTTGATAGATTGAGATTTTCGTAGTTTAAAGTATGATATAAAATAAAAAAAGGAGATTTCGAATAATGTCTAAATATCAAGGAACTCAAACTGAAAAAAACTTAATGGCGGCTTTCTCCGGTGAAAGCGAAGCAAGAAATAAATACACCTACTTTGCTTCCAAAGCAAAAAAAGAAGGCTACGAACAGATTGCAGCGTTATTTTTAAAAACTGCGGATAACGAAAAAGAACACGCAAAACTGTGGTTCAAAGAATTGGAAGGCATCGGCGATACTGCAGAAAACCTGGTTTCTGCAGCAAACGGCGAGAACTATGAATGGACTGAAATGTATAAAGAATTTGCGGAAACCGCAGAAAAAGAAGGCTTTACCGAACTGGCTGCTAAATTCCGTATGGTTGCAGATATTGAAAAAAGCCACGAAGAAAGATATCGTGCATTATTAAAGAACGTGGAAACCAAAGAAGTATTTAAAAAAGCAGAAACAAAAGTTTGGGAATGTCGCAACTGCGGTCACTTGGTAACCGGCGACAAAGCTCCCGAAATTTGCCCCACTTGTGCACATCCGCAGGCATACTTTGAAATTCACGCAACCAACTATTAAGGCTTGAAAAATTGCGCCAAACGAACCAACCTCACCGCTCGCCGTACACTCGGTACGGCTTCAGGTAACCCCCTTCGGGGTTCGGTTGTTCCGTTTTGCATCCATTTTTCTGCATCTTGGATTGGTGTAGGAATAAATATTTCAAGAAAGATTCCCGCATAATTTATGCGGGAATCCTCATATTTGTAGTAGAAGCAGGTGATATTTTATGACAATGGTATTATTAACTGCATTGGGAGTGGGCGGTGCCACAATGATTGGCGCATTGCTTGGCTTTTTATTTCAAAAGCAAACTCATAAATTTTCTGATGTTGTGTTGTCCTTTGCGGCAGGTGTTATGTTTTGTGCTGCGGTTATCGGGTTGGTGTTGCCTTCTTTGGATTACGGTGGGAAATACGGAATCCTTATTACTGTGGTAGGTATTTTTACAGGTGCAGTTTTCTTGACTCTGATTGATAAACTGGTACCCCATTTACATAAGCTGGCAGGGGTTGACATCGAGCCTCACGGAGATACCAACCTAAACAAAGTGCTGTTATTTGTGATGGCGATTGCCATTCATAATTTACCCGAAGGGATAGCGGCAGGGGTTGGCTTTGGTACCGATAATGTGGAACAGGCGTTGGTCATTGCCGGAGGGATTGCTTTGCAGAACATTCCCGAAGGACTCATTATGATTGCACCTATGCTGTCTGCCGGCGTTTCCAAAGGACGCACCCTTCTTTTGGCACTTGCCACAGGTTTGGTGGAAGTGGTAGGTACTTTGCTCGGATATTTTTCCGTATCAATTTCCACTGCGGTACTGCCCTTTATGCTTGCTTTTGCAGGTGGGGTAATGCTCTATGTCATCAGTGACGAAATGATTCCCGAAACCCACGCACACGGCTGTGAAAGAGCGGCAACCTTTTCATTTTTAATCGGCTTTTGCGTGATGCTTGTGACCGATACTTTACTTGGATAACACAATTTAACAAATTAATTCTGACAAAGAAGGAGAAAACAATGAAACTGATAAAACGATTGATTGCTCTGGCACTGGCAACATTTTTGTGTGCATCGGCTATAATTGCAACGGCAAATGATTCTGTTTCGGTTCTGCTCAATGGAACCGCACTTGTTTTTGATGTGCCGCCTCAGATTATCAATTCCAGAACCATGGTTCCCGTAAGAGCCATTTTTGAAGCCCTGGGAGCATCGGTAGAATGGAATGGTGAAACCAGAACCGTTACCTCCGTCAAAGAGGATATCACCATTGGTTTAACCATTGACGATACAACAATGTATGTGAACGACAGCACCGTGACTTTAGACAGTCCCGCTTGTATCATTGACGGCAGAACTTTAGTTCCCGTTCGTGCTGTTTCGGAAGCCTTCGGTATTTCGGTAGACTGGGTTGGCGAAACCAGAACTGTTATCATCGGAGAGGCTCCCGTATATCAAAATCCCTTGTTTGATAACGGTTTTCTCATCGTGAAACATAACGGGAAATGGGGTTATATCGATCGGACAGGGAAGATGGCCATTGAGGCTAAATATTCCTTTGTCAATAATTTTTCCGAAGGACTTGCTGCTGTTATGCCTGGAAATTTGTATGGTTACATCAATACGGCAGGTGAAATGGTTATTGAACCAAGATTTGAACAAGCCGAAAAATTTTCCGAAGGACTTGCTGCTGTTCGGTGGGCAGATTCGTTTGGATATATCGACCAAACAGGCTCCTACAAAATTTCTTCCAGATATGAACGGGCGGAAGAATTTTCCGAGGGGCTTGCCGCTGTCAAACTAAACGGAAAATGGGGTTATATCAACAAATCCGGTGAAATGGTGATTGATGCACAGTTTGCTTCTGCCGCTTCGTTTCAAAACGGTGTTGCCGCAGTTCAGATTGCAGAAGGGGATACCGGCCTTTTCAAGTATACTTTCATCGACACTGAGGGAAAAATTCTCACAACAAAGCAATTTGATTATGTGGGTGAATTTTCCGAAGGATATGCCGTTGCTCTGATTGACAATCTGTATGGTTACATTAACCGGGACTTTGAATATGCGGTGGAACCGAAATTTGATTTTGCCTGCGATTTTTCCGATGGTCTCGCTGCTGTAACGGTTGGGGATAAAACCGGCTTCATTTACCCAAACGGAGACTATGCGGTAGAACCGAAATTTGATTCTGCCCTTGCATTTTCGGATGGACTGGCATCGGTAACGGTCGATTTTAAAAGCGGTTACATCAACAAAACCGGCGAATATGTGATTGAGCCGCAATTTTGGGGAGCAGATTCCTTTGTGTTGGGAAAAGCTTTTGTATTAGTTGACGGAATCGTAAAATGCATTGATAAAAACGGTCAATTTGTAGATGCCATAAATGTGAAGGATGGCATTATTTATGACGATGGATATATCTTATGTACGACCGAACAAAACACGAGATATATTATGGACATCAACGGAAGAATCATTTCAGACGAATATCAGGATATTCTTCCGTAGTAAGAACAAAAAAAGGTATGGAAAATTCCATACCTTTTTTGATATTATATTCAGTTTGTCAGAACCCAAATGAGCGGAAAAATGATGCAGAAGTGAAAGAACTGCACTCCCATAGGGAGCGTAAGCCCGAAGGCGTACCGAGTGTACGACGATGGGTGAAGTTCATTTGCTTATGCACATTTTTACCCCATTTTTTAGAAAGCTAATACTTCGATGCCCATAATGTTACCAAATTCAACAATCTGGTCATACAAATCTTCGCCGTAGCCCAAGCAACCGTATTCGTTGTTCCAGTTTTCTACCAGAGCCCCGATGTCACCATCCACTTTTACAAAAGCGTGAGGCCAGAAGGGAATACCACATTCGTGACGACGAGCTTCCAGTTCTTCTTTTGCAGGCTGGAACACTTCGCAACGAGCTACGCAGATTCTGAATTTGCCATCTACTCTGCTGATACGAGCCAGAACGCCTTTACCGCTCTTACATACCAAGTCAATGGATAAGCCGCCTGCTTCCCCTTCGGTGGGAATACCGTGACCTGCTAAAGATACACCGTCTTCATTTGCCAGACAGGGAGGAACAGCACCATCACCGATGATTTTGATTTCGTTGGTGGCTTTATTCACATGCTGTAAGTCACCATAATAGATGGGGTCTTTGGAAAGTCCCATAATCATAATGGAGGTTAAGCAGGTGTTAAAGTCGGATAAGGTAGCGGTGGGAACACCGTCGTTTAACATCATACTCTGTGCAAAACAGGTAGCCGCATAGTAGTCACCCATACCGGGGAAGGACTGAATAGTGTAATAGTCGAATCCTTCTTTTTCTTTTAAGGTTTTTAATGCCAAGTACAGACGGATGGAACGGATATTGCCGTCGTTACGTTCTACTTTGCAGGTGAAGTTGTTGTCAATCCAGTCACAAACCTTGTCAACTTCTGCCTGGGGAATTGCTTTTGCAGTTTCCACTAATTCCATAGTGTCACGGGTATCAATGTCGATACCGAAGGTTTTCATCCACTGAGAAGGATCTGCCACACCGCAGGTCTGACCCATACCACGTCCGCCGAATGCTCTTAAAGTGGTTAATTCCATACTCTTTTTCAGCTTAGAAGCTTTACAGTAGTTTGCCACTCTTTTCACATTGGAGGGGTCAGAAACACCGCCGTATACAAATTTATGTTTAATGCCAACTTCGTTTAATGCAGCACTTAATACCAAGCCGCCAACCGGACGCCAGCCCTGAGAACCGTCGTGAGTCCAGATAACAATTCCTTTGCCGGTTTTTGCAAATTCACGGATTGCACCAATCATATGTGCTGCCCATACCCAAGTACCGGAGAATAACACCAAAGTGTCGATAGAATCATCTTTTGCCAGGGGTAAAATCACGTTTTTCGCTTCTTCTTTGGTGGCAATAATCAGTTTTTCTTCTACCAGTTCCACGCCTTCTGCTTTTAAGGCTTTTTTGGAATTTTCAATCACGTTTTCGTCAATGAATAAGTTGCCGTCCGGGTCTAATAAGCCGTCCTTATGTACGCCGTAAACGACAAATGCGGTTTTGGATGTTAACATAACAATGTTCTCCTTTTTGTTTTATTATAGTTTAATTAAAAAAATTAAAATATTTTTCAATTTCATCATTTCCGGCAATCACTTGGATTCTTACGGAAAATTTCTTGGTTTCTCCCGGTGCTATAAAGGGGAGAAGTCCGTGTTTTCTAAGATAATCTCGGGATTCGCAAGGCACGTTTGCCGGCTCTAACGCCAGTACATAGTCTTTCACATCTTCCAACACCCATTGGGTTAAGTAGGGCAAATCTTTGGAATCAAAGGTGATGGCTACCGCAAGACCGTTTTCCAATTTTGGATTGTGAATCCATACGGTTGCAGTTTCCCCCGAGAAGGTGTGCATATAATTTTTTTCGGCATTTTCGCCCGATGGTTTTTTGATGGTATCTTTTTCATCCATTCTCCGGTTGGTGTAGTCATCATAACCCACACATTCTTTGCTCGGAACGTGAACGATGGCATCTTCTGACAGTAAGGGATAACCAAAGTTGATATGATACAACAGATTTAAGGGACAAGCCTTTCCGCCTTCGTTGGTAATTTCATCTTCAATTACCACAAAGGATTCCCCAAATTCGGAAGAAATGCTTCGTTTGATGCCGATTTTATGACCAAAGGGAGTGGAGTCGTGCAGTTCGCCCGTGATTTTTAAAATTCCGTTTTCATAGTCGGATAAATCACAGACTTTTTTTGCCGGCAAAGACGTCCATCTGCCGTGTTGACCGAGAACTTCTCCGTCGTCTTCGCAAGGGGGACCTAAATGGTTGGGTCCGCAGGT
Source organism: Clostridia bacterium (assembly GCA_045638525.1). Lineage (GTDB taxonomy): Bacteria > Bacillota > Clostridia > UMGS1840 > UMGS1840 > SIG452. Next base: position 168,254 of record JAZUBQ010000001.1, on the reverse strand, counting down.
GGTGAGTAATCCGCCTGAAAAAGTGCGGAGCCAGTTGATACCAAAGGAATCAAAATGTGCAGGATGCGCTTCCATATTTTCGGTTAAAAAGGCAAGATTTACGCCTTTGTAGGAAGCTAAGGAAATGTCTAACCCACGGTCACATACCACCGTGTAGGTAAATCCGCTTCCCGTATTCACATCAACACAACGGCAACCGTCGGTGATGCCGTCGGTCAAACGGTAATGACGGGTACCACCCATCTGACAGGTGTTGCCCATATATTGTTTTTTTTGGATTCTCATTTCACGCATAGCGGGTTCCTCCGATATGTTTGTTGCTATCTTCATTATAGCAGGTATCTGATTTCAAAAAAAGGTAAATTTGTGCAAACTATGTGTCATTTGTTCAGAAAATTACATTTTATATATATTTTAACCTTGAAAAATTGACTTTTCCGCTGATTTTTGTTATACTAAGGAAAGGTGATGTATGATGTTACAAATCAATCAGGCAAATTTATATAAAATATTTCGTGATTTTTATACCTTAACCAATATGCGTGTGGTGCTTTTTAATAAAGAGAAGGAGCAGCTGATGGAATATCCGTCCACCCGTCACAACTTTTGTGATCTCCTTTGCAAAAGTGCTTATTGGACCAATCAATGTGAAATTTGTGACCGAAAAAATGTGGAAATCTGTTCCCGTGAACAAAAAACAATGAAGTATTTGTGCCATTTGGGACTTTGGGAATGTATTGTTCCCATTTATGATGACAATGGCATCATCGGTTATGTGATGTTTGGGCAGGTTTTGCCCGAAGGAGAGGCAAATGACACCAGAGAAAGCTTAGAGCAACAGTTTTCGGAAGAAGATTTTCCGGGGATTTCGGAAGCAATTCAAAGGATTCCGGTAAAATCCCAAGGAGAACTGGATGCCTGCATTACGGTGCTTCAGGCATTGGCGGCCTATATGCTGTCGAATCAATGGGTAACACCTCAGAAATCCGAATTTATCCGTCATATGGATAAATTCATTGAAAAAAATCTGGAAAAACCCATCGGGGTGGACGATATCTGTGCGGAATTTCATATCCGAAGAACCCGTCTTTACAGCGTGGCGAAGGATTATTTAGGCTGTTCCATTGCGACATATATCCGCAAACAAAAAATCGAACACGCCTGCCGTTTCTTAAAAGAAACCGACCAGTCGGTCAATCAGATTGCCTATCGGGTGGGCTTTTATGATTACGGTCATTTTTCCAGAATTTTCAGGGAAATCAAAGGCGTAACTGCCACAGCTTACCGGAAAAGTCATCGGCAACGGTAGAAAAAGAAAATGATGACACACATCGCAGGGGCGATTTACGAATCGCCCGTTGTATGATTGTCCCAAAACGTTGCAATTACCACCGTAGGGCGTGACGACCCCGGCACGCCGTTGTATGGTTCATTCAACATCAGGTAAATATTCGTAGGGTTCGGCGGTTTCCGACGAACCGTTTTGTGATTTTAAAAAATCTAAAAAAACCGTTCAGATGCACTCTGAACGGTTTTTTGTGTCTTACAAGGATTTTATTGCTTTGTAAAGATTTTCGTATTTTTGATAGTGTTTTTGATATTCTTTGGCACTGTCGGGATCAGGATGGAATACCTTGCGGACTTTTACCAGCTTTTCGATGGCTTCGGGAAGCGTATCCCACACACCCATCGCCACACCGATTAAGCCAACCATACCGGCAGAACCAACTTCCTTACAATCCAGTGCAGTAATATCGGTATTTAAAATATCTGCCTTGATTTGCAACCATAAGTCGGAAGTTGCACCGCCGCCGGTGGCACGGATTTCCTGAATCTGACCGGTCATTTCCTTCATGGTGTTGAAGTTTAAGAGCATTTCATAGGAAGTACCTTCCATCAACGCTTTATATAAGTCATATTTTGAGGTTTCTAAGGTAACGCCAACAAATGCCGCTTTGGAATCGTTATCCATATAGGGGGTTGCAGCTCCCGAAAAATGGGGAAGCACCAAAATACCGGTGGGACCTTCGGGAGAGGCTTTGTCCAGCTCGGCATACACATTTTTGCCGGCTTCTTCCGCCTGCTTGTTTTCAATTTCCGCAAAATTGTCACGGAACCATTTTAAGGTTGCACCGCCTGTGTAGGACAGCGCATAACAAGCATAGCTGCCGTCCAGATAGGGAACAATGGAGTATCCGCATTTGTAGATGCCGGGGTTTTGGGGTTTTTCGCTGAGCATTACGGGAATACATTCCACCGTACCGGTTCCGTCCATTGCAGAATCGGTGGAGAAAATTCCTGCACCAATCATACCTGCAACCTGGTCGTGTGCACCGTTTACAATGGTGATATCATAAGTAATTCCAAGCTCTTTTTTCAGTTCTTCTTTTAACGTGCCTGCCACAGAGCCGGTGGGTACTGCCTTTGACATTAAAGAAAGGTCAACCCCGAATTTTTCAAACCCTTCTTTATAATAACAGAGATTTTCAATGTCAAACATTCCGGTGCGGGCAGCCAGAGAATAGTCTGTCTGTGCATTGCCCGTTAAGGTATAGACAATAAAATCTTCTCCCAAAAGAATGTGTTTACATTTGTTATAAAGCTCCGGTTTGTTGTTTTTCCACCACAAAATTTTTGGGAAGCTGTAGAGCGGATGAGGTTCCACCCCGGTAACCAGTGCCAGATGCTCTTTGCCCAGAACTTCACACATCTTCTTACATTCTTCGCTTCCTCTGGGGTCAGTGTAGAGCATGGAGGGACCTAAAATATTGTCATTTTCATCCAGCATTGCAAAGGTTTCACCAAAACTGGTAACGCCCAATGCGTCAATCTGATATTCGGCTACTGCCTGTTTAAGAAGAGTCAGTACCCCTGCTTTCACATCATTAAAATCAATTTCGTGCTGACCGTTTTTGCGAATGATGTCATATTCTTTATAGTAAGTGGTCAAACATTCTGCCTTGTCGTTATACAACGCAATTTTACAACCGGTTGTACCAACATCTAAACCGCCTAAAATCATGGTAAAATCCATCCTTTTCTTAAAGATTTGTATTTTAGTCAAACGATTCTTAATTGTCAAAATTTATTATAACACAGGATGGAAAAGATTGCAAGGAAAAATCAGTAAAGTTTGTGCAGAAAACTTTCTGATATAAAAAAATTTAAAAAAATGCTTGACAAACGAAAATTATCGTAGTATAATGCAATCAAATTTGAATATCACAAAAAATGACTGTGACGAGGACGGTCGGATTGTGAAACCTTGAGAGAGTTGCCGGTTGGTGCGAGGCAATGGGGACACTTTCCAATGACTTATCACCTCTGAGTCGGAGGACCGAAAGCCTTTGTTTGGTGAGTAGACTCCTTCCGTATTGCTGCGTTAAGGCAAAGGGCTTGTTAGAGTCCGGTGAGTGACGGAACAGATTGAAATCTTCCGTAATTTGAGTGGTACCGCGGGTGAATGTAACTCGTCTCAAACGTTTATTTTGAGACGGGTTTTTTGTTTTATTCAGATTTGTAACCAATCTCAGATTTGTCAAAAACGGAAAGGAGACAAAAACAATGGATTACAGTTTGAAAGAAGTTGCAGGCAGAATCAAAGACCTGCGTGAAGCAAAGGGATATTCTCCCGAAGAATTGGCGAAGTTAACAGGTGTGTCTACGGAGGACTATGTGTTACTGGAACAAGGCGAAACCGATTTTTCCTTTACCTTCATTTATAAATGCGCAAAGGCTTGCGGCGTAGAAGTTGTGGATTTGCTGGAAGGAACCAGCAGTACCTTAACATCCTTCACCATCACCAGAAAAGGCGAAGGTCTTAAAATTTTAAAGAAACACGGTGTGGAATATGATAACCTTGCACCCAAGTTCAAAGATAAACTGGCAGAACCCTTTTTGGTAAAATTCCCCTATCTGGAAGAAGAACAAAATCAGCCCATTAAGTTAAATTCCCACAAAGGTCAGGAATTTGACGTAATTGTGAAAGGTTCCTTAAAAGTTCAGGTTGGAAATCATGTAGATGTGCTCCACGAAGGAGACTCTATTTTCTATAACAGTATCATTCCTCACGGAATGGTGGCAGTATCGGAAGGCGGCTGTGAATTCCACGCAGTGGTATTAAATCCCCAGGACGGAAAAGTTTCCGAAGAATATCCCGAAGCTCCGATGATTGCTGAAAAAGTGGCTGCAACCAAGAAAAAATCCGAAACCGTTGCAGACAAATATGTGGAATCATCCTATGACGAAAACGGCGTATTTAACGGCATCAAATTCAAAAATGATGATTCTTTCAACTTTGCATTTGACTGTGTGGATGCCATCGCAGCAAAAAATCCCGACAAGCTGGCGATGATGTGGGTAGCCAACGACAAAACCGATAAGAAATTTACCTTCTCGGATATGAAAAAGTATTCTGCAAAAACTGCAAACTACTTTGAATCTTTGGGTATCAAAAAAGGTGATACCGTTATGCTGGTGTTAAAGCGTCACTATCAGTTCTGGTTCTCCATGCTTGCCCTTCATAAAATCGGTGCGATTGCAATTCCTGCAACCAATCAGCTGGTAGAACATGACTTTGATTACCGTTACAAAGCAGCAAGAGTGAAAGCGATTGTATGTACTGCAGACGGCGACGTTTCCACCGAGGCAGAAAAAGCAGCGGCAAACTATCCCGATATGGTGAAAGTTTTAGTTGGTGGAAATAAAGAAGGCTGGCACGATTTCAATGTGGAAATGGAACGTTTCTCCACTCACTATTTCCGCAGTGAAAACTCTCCCTGCGGTAATGACCCGATGCTGATGCTCTTTACCTCAGGAACCACCGGTTATCCCAGAATTGCAACCCATTCTTATAAATATGCGCTGGGTCACTATCCCACTGCAAAACATTGGCATAATGTAAATCCCGACGGATTGCATTTCACCATTTCCGATACCGGTTGGGGAAAAGCACTGTGGGGTAAACTCTACGGTCAGTGGCTGTGTGAAGCGGGAATCTTCACCTACGACTTTGACAGATTCCATTCCGAAGATATCTTGCCTATGTTTGCGAAATATAACATCACAACCTTCTGTGCACCACCCACCATGTATCGTTTCTTCATCAAAGAAGATTTATCCAAATATGATTTATCTTCCATTGAATATGCAACCACAGCAGGGGAAGCATTAAACCCCGAAGTGTTCAATCAGTTTAAAAAAGCAACCGGCTTAACCATCATGGAAGGATTCGGACAGACCGAAACTACGCTCTCTATCGCAAACTTTGTGGGATCTACTCCCAAAATCGGTTCTATGGGAAGACCCAGTCCCTTATATGATGTTGTTGTGTTGGATCCCGATGGCAACGAATGTAAAACCGGTGATACCGGTGAAATCTGTATCCGCACCAAAGACGGAGCACCCAACGGCTTGTTTGTCGGCTATTACTTAGACGAAGAAAAAACCAAAGATGTTTGGTATGACGGTTATTATCACACCGGCGACCAGGCAACCATGGACGAAGATGGCTACCTTTGGTATGTGGGACGTATCGACGACGTGATCAAATCTTCCGGCTATCGTATCGGGCCTTTCGAAATCGAAAGTGTTATCATGGAATTGCCCTACGTTTTGGAATGTGCCATCACTCCCGTTCCCGATGAAGTGCGTGGTCAGATTGTAAAAGCGACCATCGTTTTAGTCAAAGGAACCGAAGGAACAGACGAACTGAAAAAAGAAATTCAGGAGTATGTTAAAACACATACCGCTCCTTATAAATATCCCAGAATCGTTGAATTTGTTTCAGAACTTCCCAAAACAATCAGCGGTAAAATCAGACGAGTGGAAATCCGTAAAAACGACCAGGAAAAACTCGGCAAGTAAAATGTTTTTAAGCCGCAAGGAACAAGATTGATGCTTTTTTCTGTCTAATAAATCAGATTTCACGAACAACTCTAACCAATATTCTGTTTCATAGCATTCCTTAAGAGCTATTTGTAATTTGGAAATAAAATCGTTTTTGCTTTGGGCATAATTCGCTTCGTGAATATTTGCTCCAATGGAAGTAGCACTACGCTCAAATTGATTGGTTAGAGAATAGTGTCCTTTGATATTTTCACATAATTTAATTATCTTGACAGAAAACTCAACTGACAGATTTCTTAATTTGGATTCAGCCATAACCTATCAACTCCTTACGGTTATTATAACAAAACTCAATATAATCTGTCTATAAAGTGAAATATCAACTCCGTAGATGTGAAATAATTTACTCCGTAAATTGTGAAATTCGATGCTAAAGCATCAAGTGAAATGAAATAAATCCACACGCCGCAAGGCGTATTTCACATTGCGTAGCAATATTTCACGCCCGTAGGGCATTTCACAAATCCTGAAAGGATTTATTTCGTTGAAAAAAGCATCGACAAATGTCGATGCTTTTTTCTGGTCGGGATAACAGGATACAGTCGCCAATGGCGTCTTGTCTGCTCGGCGACCCAAGCCTACGGCTTCGGTACCCGCCTTGCGCACCAACTTCGCTAAAAACTTGCCATTGGCAACTTTTTTTAACGCTTGTTGCCTTCTTAAGGTTCAAATCCTGTTTTTTGATTGAAATAAAAAAAGAACAGATACCTTGCGGTACTGCTCTTTTTTTGGTCGGGATAACAGGATTTGAACCTGCGGCCTCTTCGTCCCGAACGAAGCGCGCTACCAAACTGCGCTATATCCCGAAATGTCCGTTTCTTCACGGACAGACGATATTATAGCATACATTTTTAAAAAAATCAAGATATAATTGAAATTTTTTTAAAAAAGTGTGAAATTTTAAGGGGTTTTAGTGAAAATCAGTCCAATGTAGTTCCCAAAAGCGTAACCACATAGACTGCTTTGGCACCGTTGGCTTTCAGGATTTTGCTACATTCATTGATGGTGGAGCCGGTTGTCATAACATCATCAATTAAGAGAATTCGTTTGCCTTCGATGCGTTTTTGCAGTCGTTTTGTAAAAAGAAAATTCCCTTTCACATTGGAGAGTCGTTCTTTTCGGTTTAAGGTGGCTTGTCGTTTGACAAACCATTTCTTCCGGAGTAAGGTGGGATAAAAGGGAAGTTTCAATAATTTTTTTAGCAAAAACGCCAACTCAACCGGCGAATTGTAGCCCCGTTTTAAAACTGTAAAGGGGTCTGAGGGAACCGCTGTGATGCAATCTGCCAAAACGCCAAGTTTTAAAAAGGATTCTGCCATCAGTTTGGAAAAGGCTTTTGCCCGATAGAACTCACGGTTAAATTTATAGGAAAGAAGCGCATCTTTAAAAATGCCTTCATATTTCTGACAAGAAATTGCCAAATCAAATTTCGGGGAATTTTCGTCGCAAATTTTGCAGATTCCTGCCATTTGGGTTGGACGTCCGCATAAAGGACACTTTAAAAGTTTCTGATAGGACGAAAGCTCTTTGCGACAGCTTTCACATACATAGTCACCCGTGGTAACAGGGGTTTCACAAAAAGGACAAAGGGTTGGAAACAATTTCATTTTTTCACGCCAATCCAAAGAATTTTAGAAGGTATACCGAGCAAAAAATGCTCACAATACTGCAAAGGGCAGTCAGGGAAACTCCATAGGCGGAGATATCCGCATCAGCACCCATTTTTTTTGCCATCACAAAGCAGTTGATTGCCGCAGGAGTAGCACTTAAAATTGCGGTGATGATAAGGAAATTGCCCCGAAATCCCAATAAAACAGCCGTTCCCAGAAACAGAACGGGAGCCAAGAGATTCCGGAAGAAAACAGCCAGAAGAATGTAGCATTTGTTGGATTGAAATCCTGCAACGGTGATGGTGGAGCCAATCATCAGAAGTCCCATTGAGGTGGCAATGGAGCCCAAAGTTTCCAGACTTTTTTCAGCAATGATGGGAAGTTTCCATTCACAAAGGGAAAACAAAAGACCAAATAGCGTACCGATAATGAGCGGATTTTTTAAGGCACCAAGCAACAGCTTCGGCAGACTTTTTTCCTGTTTTCCGTAGTAAGATAAAAGAAAAACAGCCGAAACATTGTAAAGAATGGTGACAAAAGCCAGAGAAATTGCAGTAATAAGAACGCCTTCTTCCGCCATCAGATTGATTGCCAGAGGCATACCCACGATGGCAAAATTAGAACGGAATCCGATTTGAACAACGGCGGCTTTTTTCGCAGGATTTTTGATTCCAAAACAAATCCAAATCAAAAAAAACAGATAGCTTAAGATAGCACAGAGCAAAAACAGAATAAATCGGGGATGAAAGGACTGATACAGATTTGCCTTGGCAACCGTATGAAAAAGCAGAGCGGGAGTGCCCACATAGTAGACCAGTTTCACGATTTCATCCTTGGTAACTTCTGAGAAAAAACGCAGTCGGTTTAAGAGAGCACCCAAAAAAATTACCAAAAAAACCGGCAATATTCCGTTGATGGTTTCTACAAACAATGCCATTTTGGACGCTCCTTTCCCAATCAAAAAAATCAGTAAAAAATAAAAGAATTAAATATCCCAGAATTTTAAAAATAAGGTATCAATCAATAAATAAGGGTCCGAAATTTTTCCGCTTTTTAACTTATAATCCATATCGGAGCAGAAAGCAATCAATGTCTCCAGTTTTCTGGGAGGAATATTTTTTGCTTGACGAAGATATTTGGAAATGACAAAATCAGGGGTATTTTTCCCAATCAGTTTTTTAATTTCCTGGGTCGGGATTCCTTCCTGTTGCCCCACCGTGGTGAGATATAACCCCGAAATGTGCCGGGTCAGAAGGGAAAACAAAACCTGGGGTGGGTTTTTGGTCTGATTGAGCTTTAGTTTGTTTAACAGGGTATAGGCCTCTTCTTTTTTGCGGTTGACCAATGCTTCCGATAAGTCAAACACCACCGTTTCCAGTGATTTTTGAATAAAACGGTCCAGACTTTGCTCGCTGACGGTTTCCATGTCCTGTAAATAAGCACAAACAGTTTCGATGAGGTTTAACACGGAGTGCATTTTGGGTTCCTGTTCTCTCAGGATTTTTTCAATCAGAGGAGCCGAAATTTTTTTGCCTCGTTTTTGAAATTCCCGATTGATAAATGCCCGCATATCCCCATCGGAGGGATATTTACATTCAATGGTTTCCCCTTTTTTTTGCACCAGATTCCAAAGACGGGAACGTTTGTCTGCTGTGGTTTCCCGAATGAGAACAATTAAAAATTCAGCCGGTTCCTCCAGTTGTTTTAACAGAGTTTCCCGAAAAGCGCTGTCGCATTTTAAAATGTCTAATTCGTTCAGATAAATTACTTTATAATCCGCCATAACGGGAGGTTGCTCCATAGCATTGACCAATTCTTCCGGTGTGGGAGGATTTTGATAGTGAAACAAATTAAAACAAGCCAAACTGTCGTCTACCACAGTCTGAATGATTCGATTGCAGTAAAATTCTTTCAGATAGTCTTCTTCTCCATAGAAAAAATACAAGGAAGAAAAATTTCGGTTGTTGATGGTTTGATTCAGAGATTTTAAGTCCATAACTGACTCCTATTCTGTCAGCCCTTGCATCGACAGGCCGACATGGTCGATATAGATGAGAGATGTGTTATCGTATTGTTTGCCGTCGGGATGCCACGGTTTTTTGGAAAAGAGCCGTTCTCCTATGGGGAGCGTTGCAACCTGGCGGGCATCTTTTCCAGTTCGTTTGAAATTGTAAATCCAGTATTTGTATGGATTTTCATGCCAGTGTTCCAATAAATATCCGGCATCCGAAGTGAAGGAAAAGATCGTTTCTTCATAGCAAAATTCCACTTCTTGAAAAGCCGTTCCGTCAGTGATGATAGAAAGCTTCATGTCGTCGATCTTTGTGTTAAGATTGGATTTGCAAAACACTACGGGACAAGGGGAGTTCCAGATTTCACGGTAAGCTTCGGGCAAAACCACCTGTCCAACAGGATTGGTTGCAAGGAATTCATGCAAAAGTTTCGGGTCGGAAAGATTGGTTAAAATCAGTACAGAAATCGGTGTTCCTTCCGGGAAATTGGCAGAATATCGTGCATTTCGGATATCCTTCATTGTGCCGTATAAAATCAAACGGTTTTTCTCGGTACAAATGGATGCTGATTGGGTGTTGGAAGCTCCGAAAAAGGTGATTTCTGCCTGCTGTTTGTCGGGTGGCAGAATCCAATAGCCAACGCCTGTAATAAAGAATAAGCAAAAGGCTGTTAAAAAGGCGATTCTTTGACTACGGGATTTGGCATTTTTCATAAAAAACAGACAACCGCCAAGTCCCAGTAAGCATAAAAACGTGATTTCGCTACAAGAAATGCGTAAGGGTTCCCAAAGATTTGCCGTGGTTTTCACACACCATAAGAACAACGTGGAAATCCGACGTGTCAATAAGATAACTCCTTGGGAAACGAGCGGAATTTTCACAGTGAAGGGAAGAAGCATTGCCAACATCAGCACAATGGGTACCAAAGGTGCCAGTAAGATATTGGTGAGAAAACTGATTTTGGAAATCCGTGCAAAAAAGTAGCAGATGATGGGCAAGGTAAACATTTGCACCGACAGTTGTAACGCAAGATAGGAACGAAGAAATCCCGAGGGAATCCACCCGAGTTTTTCGTTGACAGGACGGTAAAACCAAGTGATTCCGAGGGTTGCTCCAAAAGAGAGCAGAAACGACGGATTCCAGATCAGCGTAGGCGAAAATAGTAAAAATATGCCGGCAAGTGTCACAACCGTGACAGAAGAATCCAGCCGTTTTTGATAACATAAATCGCCCACAAAGAGCAAAGCCGTCATACAAAAGGCACGAATCACCGGCAGAGTTCCGCCGGTAAACAGGGCAAATACCAACAAAAGCGGAAGGGTCAGTAACAGCTTTTTCCGACGACTTTGCAAGAAAAAGCCAAGCAGAAAAAATATGGCACCTGCCAGATAGTTAAAATGCATTCCTGACACCACCAAAATGTGAATGGAGCCGGTTGCAATAAAGTTGTCATACAATTCGTCGGTCAGTCCCGATTTGTCAGAGCTGATGAGAGAAGTCAGCAATCCTGAAATTTCAGAGGGGAATACCCGAGAAAACAGCTTAGCTGTCCGGGTTCTTGCCAGCTTTGCATAATAAAGCAGAGGTTTTTTGATGCCGTTAACGGTAACATTGGCATCGTAGGGAAAGGTTGCGGTTAAGGTGGCACCGTTTCCCAGAAATTTCTTTGTGGATTGCAGTTGTTTATTGGTTACATTGACCGGAACGAGTGTGGGGTCTTCCAATGTGATATGTTGACCGGGAAACAGAGAACATTTGGTGCGAACGGTGACTCTCAGTTTTCTTCCGCTATCTTCTTTCAGATAGAAATAGTTTGTGCCATCATAGGACGAAACTTCGCTGACAATGACTCCCGAAACGGAAGAAGGGGCAGAATTTTTAAATTCCACAGCATCCAGATAGCCACGGGTTTCATAAAACGAATAGGAAATGGCTCCCAGCCAACAAAGAGCCACACAGAAAAAGCATTGGATGACTTTTTTATATTTTTCTCCATTGTCAAACCAAGGACCCATCACAATACGGTGAGACAGGGGAAGTAAAATCAAAAATTGGGGTAATATAAAAACCAGGATATTTGGTCCCAAATATCCTGATAGAAATATTCCGAAAATCCAAGCCAACAGGCAAGCAGTCAGAAACATGACCTATTGTTTGGGATTTACAATATCACGCCAACCAAAGTCGCCACGTTCCAGACCCTGAATCAGAACTTCCGCTGTTGCCACGTTGGTTGCCAGCGGAATGTTGTGAACGTCACACAGACGAAACAGTGCATTAACATCCGGTTCATGAGGCTGTGCAGTCAAGGGGTCACGGAAAAACAAAACCAAGTCGATTTCGTTGTAAGCAATGCGGGCGCCAATCTGCTGGTCGCCACCCTGAGGACCGGACAAAAACCGATGCACATTAAGACCTGTGGCATCTGCAACCAAACCGCCGGTGGTTCCGGTGGCAAACAGATTATGCTTTTGTAAAATGAACTTATAGGCAATCGCAAATTGAACCATCAGTTCTTTCTTTTGATCGTGTGCAATAAGTGCAATGTTCATCGTCTGTAAAACCTCCATTCTGGTTTCTTTGTTTGTGAGTTCTTATCGTAATTTAATGGGAATTTGTTCACCCATTAAGCGTTTTGCGGAATTTTTAATTTCTTTCACGCATTTTTGTTTTTTATCTTCCACAATCAGCTTTCCGCGGTTCTGGAACGAGAGCATACTCTCTTCATAGCACCAGATGCCGAGAAGCGGCGTTCCCAAACGGTTTAAAATTTCGTCCACATTGGGCATAATCTTTTTGCGGACAAGCTTTTTGTTGAATTTATTGATGATAACAAAGTTTTCACGGATTCCATACTCGCCCGACATTGAGAGAAGTCTGTCAGCATCTCGCAAAGATGCAAAATCCGGAGTGACCACCGTGATGATGGTGTCTGCTGTTTTCATCACGTTTTTGGTGCCGGTTTCAATGCCGGCAGGGCAATCCAACAGCACAAAATCAAAGCGGTCTGCCGCTTTTTTTATCATAGCAACGAATTTTTCTTCGTCCAAATCCTCTTTATCAATGGTTTGTGAGGCAGGCAGGAAATAAAGTTCTTTGAAATCAGAAAAATGATAGCAGGCATCCATCAGGTCAATTTTTTCATCACATACATCCGTCATATCATACACAATGACGCTTTGCACACCGAAAATGATGTCTAAATTACGCAACCCGATGTCGGTATCAACCACCAACACACGTTTTCCTTCCAACGCCAGAGCGGCAGATAAATTAGCGGTTACGGTGGTTTTTCCAACGCCGCCTTTTCCGGATGCTACTACAATAATTTTTCCCACGTGTATGCCTCCTTTCAAGAAAAAGTCAAACCCATTGTTTGTTTCTTTTTTACCTTATTTTATCATAACACATAAATATCAAATTGTCAAACCATCCGACGAAAAAAACGGATTTTTTCACGAATGTTTCTTTTTTCGCTTTGTTGCAAGGTATGACAGCACAGAAATCACAACAATTCCGAGACTTGCCCCCAATGTGTCAATCCCCATATCGGTTAGACGCATAGAGCGTCCTCCACCTGTGAAAAACTGAATAATTTCATCTGAAACAGCCACAAGAACACAGTAACCCAAAGAGAAAATCCGGCTTTTTTTCAGACTGCGAACCCAAGCATACGACAGCATTCCAAGCACCATAAATTCCCCAAGATGTGCAAATTTTCGAAACAACCAGTGAACGGTTTCCGGCTGAATTTTGATGGTGGTTAACCGAAAGAAAAAATCCAGAAGGCGTTGCAATAACCCCCCCGACAAACTTGCCGAAGCATTTGCAGGTTGCAGGGAAAATGCAAAAATAACCCCTGTCCAGACAAGGGTTAAAATGGCATATAGCAAAGTTTTTTTGGTTTTTTTCATAGTAAAAAATCCTTTATTCGTGATACACGGCACGTTCTCCGCCAATGAGTTTGGGACGGCTGTATGCACAAAGTACCGAGGCTTTCCCGATGGTGTTTTGTTTCAGACGAAGGGGAACTGCAACGGCTTTTAAATGCATTCCGATTAAGGTTCCGCCAATGTCAATACCGGCATTTGCCGAAATGGTTTCCACCACAACGGGGGACTTGAAATTCCGATAGCAGGCAGTAGCAAATGAACCACCTGCCTTAGGCTGAGGAATCACACATACCACCTCGTAGCCAAAGCGTTCTGCCACCTCTTGTTCCACCACCAGACAGCGGTTTAAATGTTCACAGCATTGTGCCGCAAGAAAAATACCCCGTTCCCGAAGAATGGGATAAATCCCTTGAAATAACGCTTCTGCCGCTTCATATGCTGAGTGAGAACCAATGGTTTCTCCCAAAATTTCCGAAGTGGAACAGCCAATGACCAGAAGTGTTCCGGCAGAAAGATTGGTTTTGGCAAGAAATTCTTCCATTAGTGTTTTTGCTTGTATTTGAATGGTTTGTTCCATACACTACATCCTTTATCAATGTCCGCTTACAGCACTGTTTTTCGGAAAAAACGGTTGTTTTGCAGCAGGGTAAATACGGGAACTCCCAATAAAGATACCACCACAAATTCTCCCAATGCACAGGTTAAGAGACTAAACCAGAAGGGAGAACCCAAAATCCAAAGCTCCCAGGCGATGAATCCCATAGAAATTGTGGGAAACAGCGAGGCAATCCACAATTTTTTGACATGGGGGATGGTAACAACAGCAAACACCGTAGAGGCAACGCCGAAGATCATATCCAACATTCCCAAGGGGCTAAACAGATTGCTGATGGCACAACCGAAAATGAGGGCAATGCCGTATTCTTTTCGATAGAAGCAAAGAAGGGTCAGCATTTCGGCAAACCGAAGCTGAACGGCTCCGTAAGAAAGTGGGGCAATCCCCAGAGTCAGTGCCGCATAAATAGCGGCAACCACGGCAATTCGTGTGAAATCGGACAGTTTGTTTTGTTTCATAAAAAATACACTCCCTTGTTTTTTAGTGGGGATTTTTCCCCCAAGATGGTTAGCAAGAGCAACATCTTTTCCACTGGAAGTATACCACACAACAGGGTTCTTTGTCAATTCATTTTTCTTACATTTTGAAAAAGTGTTTTTAGTTCTTGACTTTTTTAAACAGTTGTGGTAAAATTGTGGCACAATATTAATTTCATACATTCACACAGAGTGTCGGTTGTGCTGCAAACGCTTTTGGGCGCAGGCATAATTGATTGAAAGGGAATGGGGTGAGAATCCCCTGCGGTTAACTGTCGGTGTGTGCATCGAAGTTTTTATATCCGTTATCGAAAGATAGTCATTGGGAAACTGAGAAGGCAGGATATAAAAATGCGGACGTTTTGTCTATAGGGTGCGAGTCACAAGACCTGCTTTGATGTTATTTCGTAAGTGCTCATTTGCATAGGAATAATGTTTTTGGTTGAACTTCCGCCAAATTGTGAACCATCACAGAAAAACTCAGCTGTGGTAATTTTTTTAAAAGAAAAATTACCGCAGTTTTTTTATTTCCTGCGGTAAAGTCGGGAGGTGCGTTTTTAAACAACTCATAACTTTATCAAAAGAATTGATTAAAAAATTTACCAAAAGGAGAATGTGAAAATGAACAAGAAATTTTTTAGTGCGTTACTTACCGTTATTATACTGGTTGCAATGGTTCCTTTAACCACTTTTGCCAACACAAATACTTGGTTAACTTTGGAAGAACTCAGAGAGCAAAACGGTGCCATCACCGTGGAAGCCTACAACATCGGACAGGGTTTTCTGGTGGAACCTACTCTTTATGCTAAGGACACAAGATGCGTAAGTGAAATTACCGTGGATGCTCTCACCGATAAAAACATCGGATACCTGGGCGATATCTATCTGGGCACTGTTACCTATTTCAGCGGATTCCAATTTGACGATACCGTGGAGCCGGAGTATCCCGAATATCTGCAACCCTACCGTGACGACTTTGACGGCATCGGTGACGGCAACGGTTACTTAGAAGAATTTGACTATAACTGGATGGCGGGCTGGTGCTATACCATCAATGACTGGTGGGCATCCTGGGGTGCAGACAATGCCTATCCGGGCGACACAATTATTGACTATAACACAGGGGAAGAAGTTGTTCTCGGCGATGTAATCCGTTGGCATTTTACCGTCAGCGGTTACGGTTCCGACTGCGGCTTCCCCGGTAATGTGATGGCAGAATGGATGGGAGGCAATTTGTTTATCCAGGAGGATAAGACCGACCTTATTTTCCTCTTGGCTGCAATCAACGATTACTACGGCAATCTTGCTACCGATGAGGTTTATGAAACAGCCCTTGCAGTAGCGGCAAATCCGTTGGCAAGTGCAGAGGAAATTGCCCTTCAGACAGCCATTTTAACCGATTATATTGAAGATGCTTTTTTGGGAAGTGTTACTGCTGAATTTGAAATTACAGAGTATGACGGACAGTATGTATCGGTTTCGTTCCCCGAAGAAGGCACCGATATCACCGTGATATTTGCGGATTATGAAAGTGACGGTCTTAACAAACTGATACCCGTACCGCTTACTACTGCAAAAACGAACGAAAAAAATGTGATGAGTATTCCCGTTTCCTCTGATATCGAGCTTTCTGCGAATGATAAAATTATGTTGTGGGATGGCTTTGCAACCTGTATGCCTCTTTGCGAAGTATATCCGGTAAAATGATTGTCCGGGATTGAAAATCAAGACGAAAACGAAAGAAAGGAAACTCATTTATGAAACGAATTTTCAGTATCCTGGTATTAGGCGTTATGCTATTTACTCTGTTGCCTGTTCAGGCGTCAGACACAGAACCAATAACCGATGCCGTAACCGAGGAGTTTGATTATGCCGGCGTGAATGCAGTAATGGAAAAAATTGAGGAAATCGGGATTATCAACCTCCATTCCGGCAACCGAATCAAACAAGCCCGCATCGCTTACGACGAGTTGGATGATTCTCACAAAGAGCTTGTTGAAAATTTTGAGATGCTGATCGAGGCAGAAGATGCCATTGCTGTTTTGTATGAAGAATTGTCCAACACAGACCATGCGGCTGTTTATGAAGCAACGGGACAATATATCGCAGACCTTGGGACACCCGGTGTTGGGTCTGTCGGCGGTGAGTGGATGGTGATATGCCTGACTCGTTCGGGTGGGGATTGTCCGGATGGTTACTATGAAAATGTGGTTCAGTTTGTTCAGGAAGAAATTAACGAAAAAGAGCAACTGCACAGGGCAAAATCAACCGAAAATTCTCGTGTCATTCTGGCACTCACTTCCGCAGGATATGACGTTGCCAATGTGGACGGACACAATCTCTTGTGCGGACTTTCCGATATGAATTATCTGAAAAAACAAGGGGTGAACGGTCCCATCTGGGCGTTAATTGCTCTTGACAGTTACGACTATGAAATTCCGGAGAATGTGAACCCGGCAACACAAGCTACCCGTGAAGAAATTATAGCATACATCCTCTCCAAGCAGTTTGATGACGGTGGATGGTCGATTTTCGGGAATGTGGCTGACCCTGATATGACAGGGATGGCAATTCAGGCACTGGCTCCTTACTATCACAGCAATCCTGAGGTTACGGAAGCGGTGGACAGAGCGCTCATTTGCCTTTCCGAGATTCAGTATGAAAACGGCGGTTTCGGTTCGATTGACGGCATCTGTGCTGAATCGTGTGCACAGGTGATTGTGGCATTGACCGCACTTGGAATTGATCCGGAAACCGATGAACGATTTGTAAAAAACGGTGTTTCGGTTGTGGATGCACTGTGTATGTTTGCGGTTTCGGGAGGTGGTTTTGAACACGTTCCCGGCACCGATTTAAACGGGATGGCTACCGAACAGGGGCAATACGCATTGACTGCTTATTTTCGTTTTTTGGAAGGGGAAACCTTCTTGTATGATATGCGTGATGTCACCATTTTTAACGAAGAAGACGAAGAAATTGTTGACGATGCCGAACAATGCGAGGAGGAAATTTCGGACGAGGAAGCGTTAGAACCCGAGGAGGAAAAAACAGAGCAATCTGAAACAGTGGAAGCAACCATCTTTACGGGAGCCACTTTTTCGGATGTTGCAAAGAGCGACTGGTATTATGAATCGGTAAAATACGTCTATGAAAACCATCTGATGCAAGGAACCGAGAACGGCTTTGATCCCGATGCCAAAATGACCAGAGCCATGCTTGTGACTGTGCTTTACCGAATGATTCAGCCAAAAAACGTGGATTTTCAGCATAGCTTTCTTGATGTGCCACAGGATGCATGGTATGCGGATGCGGTTTGCTGGGCGGCAGAACGGGAAATGATAACCGGAATTTCTCCCACACAGTTTGCTCCGAATCAGGAATTATCCAGAGAACAGTTGGCACTTCTCCTGTATCGCTTTGCGAAAATGCAGGGATATGATGTATCGCAACAAGCAGATATTACGATGTTTTATGATGTTGGTAAGGTCAGCAGTTGGGCGATGGATGCCATGGAGTGGGCAATCAAAGGAACCTTGATTCAAGGCACCACGGATGCAACCTTATCGCCCAAAGACACCGCAACACGTGCACAGGTTGCCACAATTCTGATGCGGTTTTGTGAAATGGTAGCAAATCAAACGAAAGGAAGTGAAGGGGTTTGAAACAGCATAGCAAAAAAATAATAGTTGGAATTCTTGTTGTTTTGGTCCTTGCCTTTGTGTTTTGGTATGGCGGTGATGCTCCGGGACTTCGGGGATGGACTCCGACACCGAAAGCAACACCTGCAGTGGTTCAAACGGAGAAACCGGTTTCCGAAGAGCCGACGCAGGAAGAACAATCGGACAATAAGCTTCCCGCAACCGAAGAAAAATCTTCTGTAAACGAAAAAAACAAACCGCAAAAACAAGACGGCACTCCGATGACACCGGCAGAAAAAATTGCCATGGCAGCACAAATTGCCGAAAGCAAACAAATGCCGGCAGAATCCAAACCGGCCATTCAGCCAACACCGGCACCTGTCGCGGAAGAAACGATTCCGTCAGAGCCGATGGCTCCCGTTGTGGAAGAAACGGAAATTCAGGAAGCGCAACTACCCACTGCCGAAGCAATGGTGGTGAACGAAGACACCGGGAAAGATCAATATCTGACCGACCCTGTTCCCGAAGGAAAACCGTTGCCGGTGGAACCCCAGAATGTGGAAAAAAAAGACAACGAGCTTACTTGCACTTTGTCTGTCAGATGCGACACAATCCTCAAAAATATAGACTGGCTGGACAGCGAAAAGGTGAGTATTGTTCCCGAAGACGGTGTGATATTTGCTGAAAAAACCGTCACATTTTCCGAAGGGGAAAGCGTGTTTGATTTGCTTCTTCGTGAAATGCAACAAAACAAAATTCATATGGAATTTGAGCATACTCCCCTGTATAACAGCGCCTATATTGAAGGAATTGCAAACCTTTATGAGTTTGACTGCGGAGAGCTTTCGGGCTGGATGTATAAAGTAAATGACTGGTTCCCCAACTATGGATGTTCTCGCTACCAATTAAAAGCGGGAGACAAAGTTGAGTGGGTATATACCTGCGATTTAGGGGTTGATGTGGGCGGTTTTTATGCCACAAACGGAAACTGATTTTTTAAAAAAACTTCTGTGAATGAGTGAGGTGAGAGAATGGAAGGTTATATCGTTCGGGATTTGGGTTTTTCCTATCCCAACACAACAAAGAAAACACTGACGGGCATTAATTTTACGGTTCGCTCCGGCGAATTTGTTTTGCTTTGCGGTCAATCCGGTTGTGGAAAAACCACGCTTTTAAGGCTGTTAAAATCTTCCTTATCCCCTTTTGGAGAGCTTAGCGGAAGCATTTGTTTTAACGGTAAAAATTTGTCGGATTGTGATGTCAGAGAACAAGCGGCAGAAATTGGCTTTGTGATGCAACATCCGGACAATCAGATTGTCACCGATAAGGTTTGGCACGAGCTTGCGTTTGGCTTGGAAAGTCTTGGTTGCCGTCAGAATGAAATTCGGACCAGAGTGTCTGAAATGGCAGCATTTTTTGGCATCGAAGATTGGTTTTATAAGAAAGTGACAGAGCTTTCCGGCGGACAGAAACAGCTTCTGAATCTTGCATCCGTTATGGTGATGCAACCGTCAGTTTTAATTCTGGATGAACCCACCGGTCAGTTGGATCCCATCGCTGCAGGAGAGTTTTTGAAAACGCTGGAAAAAATTAACCGTGAGCTTGGAACCACCGTGATTCTCACCGAGCATCGTCTGGAAGATGCGTTTTCGATGGTGGACCGTGTGATTGTGATGGAGGGTGGCAAAATCATTGCCGATGCAACGCCGCATCAGGTGGGCAATCTCTTACAAGCAAAAAATCATCCTATGTACCGTGCACTTCCCGTGCCGATGCAAGTTCACAACTGTGTGAAAAATTCTTTGCCGTGTCCGTTAACCGTGCGAGAAGGCAGGTTGTGGCTTTCGGACTATTCCAATGAAAATCCCTTGTGTATGGAGCATATTCCCACCAAAAGCACAAAAGAAAATCCCGATACAGTGATTGAACTCAAGGACGTTACCTTTCGATATGATAAGGGATTGCCTGATGTGATCAAGGGACTGAGTTTCAGCGTAGGAAAAGGGGAGCTCTTTTGTCTTGTTGGTGGCAACGGCACCGGAAAGTCCACAGCACTTTCTTTGATATCAGGGCTTAACCGCCCTTGTGGAGGCGAGATTTTCATTCAGGGAAAAAGCATTTTGGATATCAAGAATTTGTATGACGGATTGCTTGGTGTTCTTCCTCAGAATCCACAAAGTGTGTTTGTGAAGAAAACTGTTTTTCTTGATTTACTGGAGATGCTTTCCCATAAAAAAATTCCCAAATCGGAAAAAGAACAAATGGTACAAAATATTGCTTTGCTTTGCAGAATGGAACATCGTTTGGATTCTCATCCGTATGATTTATCCGGAGGTGAAATGCAACGGGCAGCTCTTGCAAAAATTTTGTTGCAACAACCGGAAATTCTGTTACTTGATGAGCCAACCAAAGGGCTGGATGCTCAGTTTAAAACCGAATTTGCCGATATTTTATCCGATTTAAAGGCAAACGGCGTTACGGTTGTTATGGTATCCCACGATATTGAGTTTTGTGCAGAATATGCGGACAGATGTGCCCTGATGTTTGACGGAAGTGTCACATCGGTTGGTACACCAAGAGAGTTTTTCCAAGGGAAAAATTTTTATACCACTTCTGCAAATCGGATGGCAAGGGAAAAACTTCCCGATGCCATTTTGGCAGAAGATATCATTCTTGCCTGCGGTGGCGAACTTCCAAAAAGAGACCATCAAGTAAGAAATATCGCAATATATCAACCAAAAAGTCAACCAAAGCCAAAAAAAGAAACTTCCAAAAAGCTTACTTTGGCAAGAATTGTAGCCGGCAGTATTTTTTCGCTTCTTTTTCTGCTTGTGTGTCTGCCAATCAATCTGTTTTCCCTTCCTGCGACCGATTTTGCAGGCATCGGTGTTTCTGAAATTGTTATGATTATCACATTGTTTGGTGCTTGTTTTTGCTTTTTTCCCCAAAAAGATATTGGGATTGAGGTCATACAGGTGCCGAAGTCGGATCGGAAGCTGACCAAAAGAACCCTGATGGCAACGTTTCTGATTCTGCTTCTGATCCCGCTGACTATTTATATCGGCGTTTTCTTCTTAGGCGACAGAAAGTATTATTTTATCAGTCTTTTGATTATTATAGAAACCATGATACCCTTTTGTATGGTGTTTGAATCCCGAAAACCACAAGCAAGAGAACTCATTGTGATTAGTGTTCTGTGTGCCATTGCGGTTGCGGGCAGAGCCACATTTTTCATGCTGCCGCAGTTTAAGCCGGTTGTGGCACTTGTTATGATTGCAGGTGTTTGTTTCGGTGGCGAGACGGGTTTTTTAGTGGGGGCAGTCACCGGTTTTGTCTCAAACTTTTTCTTCGGACAAGGTCCGTGGACACCGTGGCAGATGTTTGCCTTTGGAATCATCGGTTTTGTTGCCGGCATCCTTTTTAAAAAAGGTTTTTTAAGAAAAACCAGACTCTCCCTCTGCCTTTGCGGCTTTTTTGCAACATTTTTGATATACGGAGGGATTATGAATCCGGCTTCTGTCATTATGTGGCAAAATAACATTACCTGGGAGATGATATACTCAGCCTACCTGATGGGAATACCGTTTGACATTGTTCATGCGCTTGGAACAGCCTTCTTCCTGTGGTTCATTTGTGAACCGATGATAGATAAAATAGAAAGAATCAAAGTAAAATACGGCTTGGTGGAACGATAAAAAACCATCCTATCACACAGAGAAGTCAGGGGACTGCAGCAAAATTAAATTATTTTGCTGCAGTCCCCTGACTTCCTTTTTCTTCATATTTTCGTTTGGTTGCCATTCCGCCCCGGATGTGACGCTCGGCTTTGTTTTTGTTGAGAATTTCTCGCACCCTATCATACAGGTCTTTGTCAATGTGTAACAGTCGCACCGTTACATCTTTATGTACGGTAGACTTAGAAATTCCGTAATACTTTGCCGCATCACGGACGGTTGCACCGTGTTCTGCAATATAGCAGGCAAACTGTACAGCCCGTTTGTCAATGTCATAAAAAGAATCCAAAAAAAATCACCTCTCAACCGGGAAACTCAATCTTCGTTTGATTGATACCAGTATATGAGAGGTGATTTTGAATTATTCCATATTCATTTTGGTAGGTTAAGCTTCCTCCGGCAGTTTGGGGAAGCGGATGATAACCCGGGTAAACACGTCTTTTTCGCTTTCAAAGCGGATGGAACTTTCTTCTCCGTAGACCAGTTTTAACCGACGGAGAGAATTGCGGATGCCTATATGCTCTTTGGGTTGGGTATCTTCGTTGAGAGAAGCCAGTTTTTCGGGGGTAATTCCGTAGCCGTTATCGTAAATTTCGATGGTAATGATCCCTTCTGATTCGCTTACCTTGATTTGGAGGACACAATTTTGTTTGGCACCCGACAAGCCGTGAACCACTGCATTTTCCACAAAGGTATGCAAAAATTGTGGGGGAATCAGCAGTTTTTTTAAGGATTCATCCACAATAACTTCCAACGGGAATTGCTTGTTTTGGGACAGTTCGTTAATATGTAAATATTTTTCGATGGTTTCCAGTTCATTTGCCAAAAAGACCAGTTTCTGGTCTTTTTTTAACACACTGCGGTAATACAGCGCCATGCTATCTACCAGATTGAGGATTTTTTTGTTCTTATCCAGATAGGCATCCAGTCGGATGGAGGCCAGTGAATTATACAACATATGAGGGTCTAACTGCATTGCCAGACGCTCCAGTTCCAGCTGTTTGTTTTCCAGTTCTGCACTTTGCAGACGAAGCGTATATTCTTTGGTGTTAGAAACCAGTGTTTGCAAGGTTTTTTGGATGATGTTCAACTCGTATAAATCATAGGTTGTTTGAAAGAGTTTGTCTTCTTGCAGTAAAGAATCATCCTGAAGTGTTTCGATAAAATCATTGATTTCACGCAGGGTTTGCTTTGCGGTTCGTTTGGAAAGTGCAATCAGAATCAAAATCAGCATCGCAAGCAGCGATGAACACAACAAAAATACCTGCATCACTTTCTGATGCAGTTCTGCTTTCGGGATGGGATAGATACAACGAAAATCTTCGTTGATTTTTTCCGAGTAGTAATCGTCGGGATGTTCTACCGATGTTTGAGAATGGATGACCGAAATGGGGGCAGAATCATCGTCAACGGGTAAGGTTACCGGGTAAATCAAAATGTTGTCCGAATTCCAGGGAACCCGACGATACATGGTGAGAATATAGGTAATTTTGGCACGATTTTCTTTGGTGACTGTTTTGTCAAATAAAATTCCGGCACCGGTTTCTTGAAACTTTTGTAAAATGGTTTCATATTCCGGCAGACGGTGGCTATACAGAAAAAAACGGGATTCGGGCAGAGCCTGATTGGTGTGATAAATCAGGATTCCGTTGGATTCTTCTGCGGGCAATGCCAGAATTTCGGTGGCGTGGTCAAAAAATTCCAACATTTCCACAACGGTAAAGGACTCTTTTTGCAAACCGTTGCTGATGAAGCTGGATTGGGCAATATGTCCCGTGTGAATTGCGGCACGGTTGATTTCTTCTCTGGCATCGTCAGCAAACTGATGAAGAATTTCCTGATGCTTTTTGGCGATACTCTGATAACTTGATTGACACAGAGATGCTGTGATATAAACCCAAACCAATATAACCACAATCAAAATAATCTGCACATTGTGAAACACAATCTGGCTTAATAAGCGTTTTTCTTTCAGGTTCTTCACAGTTTCACCTCTTGGTCACATTTGTTAAAAAATCAGTTGCCGTTTTGTTGATAGTCTCTGGGAGAAACTCCGTTATATTTGGTAAATACGGTTTTAAAGTAATCATAGTCGCTGTAACCCACCTTGTAGGCGATTTGAGCCAGATTCATCTTGGTGGTAAGGAGCAGTTTTTTTGCAGCTTCCATACGGACGGAAAGCAGATAGTCATAAATGGTAACACCCAGTTCTTTTTTAAAGACATTACGCAAATGACTGTAGCTGACAAACAGTTTGGAAGCAATTTCTTCAATGGAGGAAATGGTGGGATAATTCTGATGGATGTATGCGATGGTTTTTTCCACCAGTGCAAACTGGGGTTTTCCCTGATAGCTTTTCAAATATTCGCCGGTGAGAAGTAACAGATTTTTTAACCACATCAAAAATTGTTCTGTGTCGGTAAAACGGTCAATTTTATGTTGAGAAAAATCTTTTTTTCCAAGAACGGCGGCAATATTGGTTCCGTATTTTTCCAAAATAGACTGGGTGGCAGACATAGTGGAAAGATACAGTTCCCGAAGCAAGTTTTCGTTGTATTCAAACCCTTTTTCTCCAAATTGTTGGGTAATAAAACGGTTGACTTCTTCCGAAGAAATATCAGGACGAAGCAATGCGCAAATAGCATCGTTATATGCCGCAAACTGAAATTCGGAATTTTTCAGAGCAATTTCTGCATAGGAAACATACTCTGAATGTAGTAAATCCAGATTGGTTTTCAAAGCTGTTTCTGCCTGTTTTAGCAGAGCTTTTAATTCAAATAAATTGTTTCCCGTATCGGAGGCACCGGAATGGATGACAACTGCAGAGTTATCAAAAATTTCTTTGGTTTTCCGTTGAATGATACTACGGACGGTTTCTGTGAAATTATCGGCAGTTTCACTCATAAATAAGGTCATGACGGAGCCGGAATCTTCTCGTAAAAAGATGGGCACAATTTTGTTTTTTGCGATGCACTGAAAATGGTTGATGTCACAGAATCCTGAAATCGCATTGCTTTCAATTTCGGAAAACTGAGACTTCACCAAAATAAAATTTTTAAAATTTTGTAAGGAAAGAGAAGCTGCTGTGTCAAACAGATAGGGACTTCCCAGATCTTTGGCAAACAGCAACCGATAGACAAAATTTTCCCGACTGACTTGAAGCCCGTTTGCGGTTTCTACTACCTTTTTTGATTTTGCGATGGCTTTTTGCAGAGCTTTGTGTAATTCTTCGGGAATAATGGGTTTCATCAGATACGCCAACACTTCGTGTTCAATGGCACTTTTAAAATAAGAAACGTCATCATAACAACTGATATAGATAAATTGGGTGTCCGGATTGATTTTCCGGATTTTTCTGGTCAATTCCAGTCCGTCCATTTCCGGCATGGAAATATCAGTGATGACTACATGAGGTCTGAATTCACGGTAGACTTCCAGTGCTTCTTTTCCGCTTTGGCAGATTTTGATACCGCTGATATTAAATTCTTCCGGCTCAATGTAACTGAGCAGGCTCTGCAAATGCACATAATTGTCATCTACCAATAAAATTTTATACATTTTTGCACCTCATTTTATGTTTTGGTAAAAGAGTTGCAAGCACGTGGAAACCTAAGATTCTGCGTGCTTTGGCAACAGTATTTCAAAGTTAAGACAGCTGTTTTAATTCCTGATTGATTCTTTCACGATAGCGCAGAATGTAGTCGCCAAAATAGGGATAGCTGTCAAAGGTGATGGACTGACCTGCGATTTCTTCGATTAAGTTCACAACATAATCTTTGCCTTTTTTGCTTGCCAGAAGATGCATTGCCGCATAGTCCTGAATACCGTCTTTGAACACTTTCAAACGGATGCTTTCCACCACTTCGTCTTTATAGGGATATACGCTGAAAGCATCTCCTGCGGGGAATGCCGCCTGAGAATCCACAGTTTCAAAGGGGTTGATTACACTTTTTGATAAAATGGAGTAGAAATAGTTGAAGCCCCAATGCAAAAAACCCACACAGTCAAATTTAAACATCTGGGTTCCCATAATTCTGTTTCTGGGAGAAGGCTGTGACAGGAAACGGTTGGAAACATGTTTCGCTTGTGCAGAACAGTAGTAAACCCAACGGTTTTCGATGTCTTCTGCCAGGAATTTTTCAATGTGATCGCTGGCAGGAACGGGAGTATTTATGAGGCCTTCTTTGTAGAAGTCGATATCAGATAATGCATCCAGCATTTTGAAGCCTTCGATATGGGGAGAAATCAATTCTTTTGCATATTTATAGGTTTCTAAGTGACCCAGACTTAAGAAAGGTTCATCGGATACATGGAAATACACTTTATCCTGCACGCCCTTTGCTTTTAAGAAAGCAACCAGTTCGGGCAGCATAGCGTCAATGAATTCTTTGTATTGGGGTGTTTTTGCTTCCATATGCCAACCGAAACGTTTTTCTTCTTTTCCGTCTGCAATCACCACGATTTTCGGGGTGTGTACCGCTCCCCACTGGGTGAACAGATGGCTCATTTCAAAATATTGTACGCCATTTTTCAAACAGATATCAATCCATTTGTCCAATTTATCGAATTTGAAGGAATACTTGCCGTTATCACAGTAGCAATCCACCAACTGCACGGTTTTTCGTTCCGAAAGGTATTCGGTGTCCAGCGGAGGAGTGAAAATGGGGGTGAGTAACATATTAATGCCGTTATCCACCGCAACACGGATGTATTTTTCAATCATTTCCCAATGTTTGTCAGAGAAAATTTCACAGTTGTGCACATCTGCAATACAGTCGCAATGGAACCACTGTGTAAAAATCATTTCCTGCTTGGGCAGAGCTACGTCAATGACTTCCAGATGGAAGGTGGAAGATGTTTTATAATCATCGTGAGGATCGCATCCTTCAAAAATCACTTCAATGGGATACACTCCGGGTTTGCAGTCTTCCGGCACTTTCACGCTGATCCAGACTGCATTCCACTTACAGCAAACTGCATAAACAGGATTTTCATTATCGATGGGCATTAGCGGGTCGGGATACATTCCGCCCTCTAAAGAGTAGTAACCATCGTCATTTTTGGTGGGGAATGCTGCCAGTTCTACCGGAACGTTTCTTACTTTTCTTACGGTAATGTAGGGGGCAAGTTCAGAATTGACGCTGATTTTTAAGTTGTTTCTTCCGTGCCACCAATCAGTTTTGAATATTTTGGTAAAAGCAATCTGGTAGGAATATTCCTCTCCTTTTAATGCGGAACCGCTCCGGATGGCATCCAGTTGGGGTTCTTTATCAAACAGGACCTTCTCCAAAGAAGATACTTGTTTTAACTTTAATTGATAGTTTGCCATAGTGCAGACACATCCTTTCGATACAGACTTCTGTTTCTTTGCATTCAACAATAGTATAAGTTATCTTTTGCCATTTGTAAATACTAAAATGTGATTTTTCGCATATCGAAAATCTGCTTTTGAAAAATTATGAGTCTTTGGAAACCGAAAAAACAACTTGAACCATTGTGCAATTTGGTTAGTCAGGCAAATCGTTGATTTTATAGAAAAAAATAGCAAAATTAATAAAAAACGGCAAAATTTATGACAAAAACATCTAAAATTTGCTAAAAAAATGTAATTCTGATAAAAAAAGCAGATTTTAGAATACAAAAACAGCAGATTTTAGGTTTACAAATCAGATTTTTTTTTGTATAATATAGACAAAAGTAATTGGTTCGTTTTATCCAAAAGTATACGAACCGGTAACTGATAGTTCAAAAACAGAAACATGACTTACGATTTTTGTGCAAGGATAAAAATCGTGGGGAGGGCAAAGTCGCTCTTTTTTTCAGAAAAAAGGCGGATATTGTCCGTTTTTTCGTGTTTATAAAACCTTTGAAACATCGGTTGCAGGAAGCATATAAGGTCGATAAATTTGCTTCCGGAAAAAAATTATAAGGTGGAATGAGACACAATGGAAAACACAATGGAAAAAAACATGGCACCCCAGGTGAATGCTCAAAAGAAAAAAGACTTTGTACATAACCTGAAAAAATACAGCGGTGCCTATCTGATGATTCTGCCGGCAATCATTGCGGTTATCATCTTCGCTTATATGCCTATGTATGGTATCATCATGGCATTTAAGAACTTCAATGTTAAACTTGGTATTTGGGGAAGCCCATGGGCGGACAACTACGGTTTCCAGCACTTTGTGGCAATCTTTAAAAACCCCGAAATGTTCAAAGCGGTGAAAAACACCATCTGGTTTGGTCTGGTTATCCTCTTCGGCGGATATCCCTTCCCGATTATCCTTGCATTAATGTTCAACGAAATTAAAAGCAAATGGTTTAAAAAGACTGCACAGACCATTGCTTACTTCCCTCACTTCCTTTCCTGGATTGCGGTAATCGGTCTGGTTTACACCTTCCTGGCAAAAGAAGGTCCCTTCAACCAGTTGATGGGTGCTATCTTCTCCGGATGGGAACCTGTGAACCCGCTGATGAAATCCGAATGGTTCCTGGAAATCATGTTCGTTTCTCACTTATGGAAGAGTGTTGGTTACTCCTCCGTTGTATTTTTAGCTGCAATCACAGGTGTTGACCCCGGTCTCTATGAAGCTGCAAGTATCGACGGTTGCGGCAAATGGAAACAGGTATGGCACATCACTCTCCCCTCTATTAAGCCCACCATGGTAATCGTTCTGATTATGTCTCTGGGCGGTTTGATCAACGTTAACTTCGAACAGGTATACGGTTTACAGAACGCATTTACTCAGTTGGACAACGAAGTTATCGGTACCATCGTTTACCGTCAGGGTATTATGGGTGGTAGATATTCACCGTCTACAGCATTCGGTTTATTCCAGGGCTTGGTTAGCTTGATTCTGGTTACCACTGCAAACTGGATTTGTAAAAAAGTAACCGAACAGAGTATTTGGTAAGAAGGAGAGACAGACATGAAAAAAAGTTTAGGCGAAAAAATATTTATTGTAGTAAATACAATTATCATGGTACTGATTTGTATCGTGTCGGTTTATCCGTACTTGAATCAGTTGGCTTTATCGTTAAACGATGGCCGTGATGCAATCCGTGGTGGTATCACCATCATCCCCAGAGATTTCACTTGGGAAAACTACAGAATGGTATTTTCCAACTCCAGCTTCCTGGCTGCAGCAAAAATCTCTGTTCTGCGTGTTATCTGCTCCACCGTTTTGGGTCTGTTGGTTACCTATTCTGCAGCTTACGGCTTAACCAGAAAAGGTTTACCCTACAGAAGAGAACTGACCTTGTTCTTAATGTTCCCCGGATACATTTCCGCAGGTGCAATCCCTCACTACATCAACATGAGAAACTTAGGGTTAATCAATAACTTCTGGGTTTACATTCTCCCCGGTTTGTTTGCATTCTATAACATGGTTATCATCCGTTCCTTCCTGCAGGAATTACCGCCTGAAATGGAAGAAAGTGCGAAGATTGACGGTGCAAACGACTTAATCATTATGTTCCGCATCATTTTCCCGATGACTCTGCCGGTTGTAGCCTGCGTAGCTCTTTGGATTTCTGTTGGTGCATGGAACGACTGGACTACCACTCTGACCTACATTACCGACCGTCAGCTGCACACCTTGCAGTATTTGATGATGCGTTTAATCAAAGAAGCAGAACTTGCAAGCTCCATGTCAATGCAGCAGGCGATGTCCAAGGGCGAAGAAGTAAAAGCACAGGTAACAGGGGACACTGTAAAAGCGGCAACCTTGATTGTTACCACTCTGCCGATTCTGATGGTATACCCCTTCTTACAGAAATACTTCATCAAAGGTATCAACTTAGGTGCGGTTAAAGGTTAATATTTTAGAAAAAATCGCTATACTATTATATATATATAATATATAGCAAATCATTTTTCCTCAATCTGTAAAATAAAAATACATATAAAAAGGAGAAAAACACTATGAAATCTTTGAAAAAAATCATTGCGTTACTCATGGCAGCGATGATGCTTGTGTCTTTTGCCGGTTGTGGCGGCGACAAGGTTGACACATCCTCTGCCGAATACTTCGACGAAAACGGTAACTACATTGTGCCCGATGAAATGTTCGAAGTAGTAGCTTGGTACACTCAGGGTACTGACTACATCATGGGCGACAGCTTAGGCGGCGAAGACTTAACCGGCGACTGGCTGAAAGCAAAAACCAACGTTACTTACAAAAACATCTACGGAAACGACGGCGGCGCTTGGGATGCTAAGCTGACCAGACTGGTTGTTGGTGACAACATGCCTCACATTGTGTTCTGTGGTGCATTCCAGGGTCCTGCTCACTTTAACAAACTGGACGAACTGGAACAGTTATACAAACTAACTCCTGAAATGATTCAGAAAGCTGCTCCTCTGGTTTGGGAACGTACTCCCAAAGAATGTTGGGATGCATTCACCAACTCGAAAGGTGAAATCATCGGTATTCCTTACCGCATTGACCCCAGCTATGAAGAACCTTTCTTAGGTTACACCGAAGAAGAAAAGAACTACATCAGAGAAACTCAGTTAAAATATGAAACTGACGTTACTTTCTTATCTACTCAGTGTCTGTACGTTCGTGACGACATTTTAAAAGACTTCTTCCCCGAAGCAAAATCCTGGGAAGAATTAAAAGCTTTAGCTGAAGAAAAAAATGCTCCTTTAGGCGATTTAATGCTGGACGTTCCGATTTACTCCACTCAGGACTTAGTTGACTTTATGTACGGTATCCAGGCAAAAGGCTACAAAGCAGGTAACAAAACCGTATATCCCTTCGGTTTCAACGGTGGAGACAACTGGTTAGCATTATCTCAGTTCGGTTCCGAATTAGGCGGTTACAAAAACCACAACTATTCCGGTACCATCAACTGGAAAACCAAACGTTACGAACTGTTCTTATTATCTGACATCGTAAGAGAAACTGCTAAATTAGAAAATCAGATGTTAAATGACGAAGTTATTGAATCTGAATCTTTAGCACAGCCCACTAACCTGTACAAAGAAAAAGCAATGAACGGTCAGTATGCAATCGTTGCATTAAACTACTTCGGTCAGGTTGGTCAGATCAACGAAGAATTAGAAGAAGCAGGTCAGACCTTCAGATTCCGTCCCTTAATCATGCAGATTCCCAACGACGAAAGATATCCTGCATTCAGAGAACAGACCATGTGGACCAGTTCTTTAGCATTCACTACTGAAATGACTGAAGCTCAGGTATATCAGTACTTAAACTGGATGAACGTTCAGTATACTGACGAATGGGAAGAAATTTGTTCTTGGGGTCCCAAGGAAGCAGATCTGTATGTTACCTTAGAAGACGGTACCAGAAAATATAAAGACGAAAGATTCAACGAATATTTCTTAGAAGAAAACAGCAATGCATTAGAAGCTAACGAAACTCTGGGCTTAGGCGACAGTAGCTCCGGTTCTGCATTCCCTGTATATCCGTTGGCAACCAACAGATACTATCCCACCATTTACAACCGTACTTATGTATACGGCTTAAGCGGTGACGGCGTATTCAGATTCCCGCCCACATCCGAACACGTTAAAAACGTTGTTAACTATCCTCCCACACAGATTTGGGCAGCAATCTATGCTGAAATTCCGGAAGTTGTTGAATACTGGTCTGCAAGAGAACAGTGGGAAGCAAAAATCCGTATCGCTTTAGGTGCAAAACCCGGCGAATTTGATCAGAGATGGAAAGAACTGGAAGAATCTATGAACAGCATTATCGACGTAAAAGCGTTTGAAGATGCTTGTACCGAAGCTTTCCAGCCTTATCTGGAATCTATGGGTATTGAAGGCTAATTGATTTCTTTTACTCATAATCATTGAACAACGAATTTAAGAGGAAGAAAATTATGAAATTATTAAAAAAATATTGTGCTCTTCTTCTTGCAATGATGATGCTCTTAGGAGCATCATTCGTTGCGGAAGCAGCAGAGGCAACTCCGTTTAAAAAGCACGTTCTTCCGGGCAGAATTAACTTTGCAGACTTCGACTTGGGCGGACCCGGTGTTGGTCACTCAAGAATGAATGGTCAGCCGGAGCAATGGGCGGCAAAATACCGCGACGATGCTACTTTAAACTTCTATACCAGCCCCGTGCTCCATATGGGTTCTATGCCTCCTATGTGGTATCAGTATACCGTTGAAGTTACCAAAGAAGGTAGCTACGATGTATACGCAAGTATGGCTGCGATGTATAACACACCGATGGCTATTTATGTCGATGGCGTGTTTGCATGTCAGGGCGAAATGAACGCAAGTGGAAACTGGACCAACTTCTGGAGCACCAAAATTGGTACCATTGAGTTAACTCCCGGTACCCACGTAATTAAAGCGGAACACACCGGTGCAGGTGCAAACATCTACGAATTAACCTTCGAATATATGGGTCAGAAGAGCAAAATTAACTTAGCTCCCACCGAAGGTGCATATCGTTTCCATTATTTACCCACCAGAATCGAAGCTGAAGACTACGATGTAGACAATTACTACAGCTTAGACGGCACAAATAACGGTAACGGTAAATACAGAGAAAAAGATGCAATGGATATTTCCTATGAAGAAACTGCAGAACAGAATGCAGACGGCGTATGGGAATACTTTGACAGAACTTATCTCGCATTAAAGAAAAACGAATTTGTTACTTATTCTGTAACTGTTGAAAACGAAGGTGCGTATGCACTGCAGGTAAATGCTGTAAAAAACAGTACTCTGACTGCATCTATTAACGGCATCGAATTAACGGTTGCCGATGTTGCAGCTTGCAACTATCGTGACGCTCAGGAAGTTGCAACCGTATGGTTACCCAAAGGCGAATATGACTTAAAAATCCTGTGTCACGATAAAACTGCTTCCATCGACTACATCAAATTGGTAGATACCGATACTGAAAGTTATCACTTAAATGACTTCCAGCAGGATGTAGAAGAGGAAGAGGAATCCGATGAAGTAAAACTTCTGGCAAGCGTTTACAAAAACATTTATGTTGCTCCTAACGGAAGCGACGAAAATGACGGTTCCAAAGAAGCTCCCTTCCAGACCTGGGAAAGAGCAAACGAAGAAGTTGCTAAAATCAGTGCCGATATGACCGGTGACATCGTGGTTCATTTTGCAGGTGGTAACTATCCTGTTATGACCGAAATCCAAATGGATGAAAAAATCAGCGGCCGTAACGGTTACAAAGTTATCTACAAAGGTGACGATTTATTAAATCCTCCTGTTATGAACGGTGGTAAACAGATTACCGGTTGGGAAAAACAGGAAAACTCTCCCATCTGGGTTGCTGATGCAAGCCATCTGGGCACCGAATATGTAAGACATCTGTACATTAACGAATTCCCTGCAGTGCAGGCAAGAAGCCGTTACCAGTATGCAATGAACAATCTGTACAAAGAACCCGGAAGTAAATACAATTCCGACGGTTTCCAGATTTCTGTAACCAACTTCCCGAAAGAATTTACCAATCCGGAAGACGTTATGATCGTTTGGCCCGTTCTGTGGACCACTCAGAGAACTCCCGTTGATTCTATCGTGAACGACGGTAAAATGGTTACTTTCAAAATGCATCAGCCTGTATGGGCAACTGCTACCACTTTAGTAGCATCTCACTTACAGATTGACCCCTCCGACGTGTTCACCATCGAAAATGCTTTCGAATTACTGGACGAACCCGGCGAATTCTACTACAATAAAGTAACTAAGAAAATTTACTACTATCCCTATGATCAGGAAGATATGACTACTGCTGATGTATGGGCACCTGTTAATGACAGCTTGCTGACCATGAAAGGTAGCACCATGTTGAGCAAAGTTAAAAATGTAGAATTCAACAACATTACTTTCAAATACGGTGCATACAACAAAATGTCCGAAGAAGGTGTTGTGGAAAACCAGACCGACGAATTAATCGTTGCATCTACCGACGATGCAATCTGGTACCGTGAATTGATGAAAGAAGCAAACGTTACCATTAACTTTGCGGAATACATCGACATTAAAAACTGTGAATTCTCCTGTTTAGGTGCAAACGGCTTGAACTTAGACAACGGTGTGCATTTTACCAATGTTGTTGGTAACTTATTTATTGATATCGCATCCACCGCTTTAGTAGCCGGTGACCATAGCCACAAAGAAACTCTGCCCGACGGTGAAGAAAGATGCGACAACATCTACATCGCAAACAACGTAATCCGTCGTGCGGCATACGAACAGTGTGGTTCCGCAGGTGTTGCGATTTACTACATCGCTGATACCATTTTCACCCACAACGACTTAAGAGACGTGCCCTACAGCGGTGTTTCCGTTGGTTGGGGTTGGGGTGTATGGAGACCTGCAGAAGTTAAAAACATCCATGTAACTCATAACTACATTGAAAACGTAACTCATAGAAACCATGACGGTGCGCACGTTTACACCTTAGGTTGGATGCCTGGTTCCACCATTAACTACAACCATCTGGTTGACGCCGGTGACTGGCGTGGAGGTATCTACCTTGACCAGTGTTCTGCATATCTTACTGCAGAAGGTAACGTTATCCAGAGAGCAGAAAGCCCCTTGTATTTCCGTTCAGGCGCTCTGTTAAGATGGAACAAAGCAATCAATAACTACATTGATAACGAACATTCCGGTTTCTCCGCAGAATATGGCATCATCGGTGATGACGTATTTGAAAACGAAGAAATCAACACCGTAAAAGTATTAGACGGCAACTGGCCTGAACCTGCTCAGAAAGTTATGGCAGAAGCAGGTGTTGAAGCACAGTACCAATACATGTTACAAG
The DNA here is from genome assembly GCA_045638525.1 of Clostridia bacterium. Taxonomy (GTDB): domain Bacteria; phylum Bacillota; class Clostridia; order UMGS1840; family UMGS1840; genus SIG452. The sequence goes on along the minus strand of JAZUBQ010000001.1, from coordinate 133,590 downwards.
AAGCAGAATATCCCGAATGGAGAGTTATCGCTTGGGATCGTTACGCAAACAATCAGTATAACACCGGTGAAGTGTTAGACACCGACCGTTGGGTACTGGCTGAAGAATATGATGATTTCCATGAAATCACTCACGCAAAACCCACCGTATATATCGGTGGTCACTTGGGTGACACCAGTCCCGGAGAATGGGTATCCTTCAATGTTGACATCAAAGAAGAAGGTAACTACAAACTGTTCATCCGTGCATCTGACGGTTGGACCGGTGGTCCCGAATGTACTCAGGGTATTTACATTGACGGCGAAGTATATGTTCAGGACTTCTTAATTACCCGTGGTAGCTGGGCATTGTCCGAATTTGAAGTTGGTACCGTTTACTTAACCAAAGGCGAACACGTGCTGAAAGTTGAAGTTCGTGGTAACGACTCCATGGTTGGTGGTTTCAAATTAGACAGCGGTAAAGTTGCAAAAGACGACCCCAACTACGATGAAGGTAAAATCATCAATCAGAAAGCTTTGTTAGAACAGTTTGAAAAAGGCTTCCAGGATATCGATGGTCACTGGGCATACTACACCATTCTGTCTATGACCGATGCAGGCTTCATCAAAGGTTATGACGCAAAAACCTTTGGTCCCGATAATGATGTAACCTTACATCAGGCTTGTATGATTACCTTAAGAACCTTAAACAACTCTCCCAGCGACGAAGGCTGGAAAGAGCAGGCAGTAGAACTTGGCATGTTAACTTCTGTTAATGAACCTGATTCTTTAGTTTCCAGAGAACGCTTTGCTGACATCGTTATGAAAGCATACAAAGCAAAACGCGGCAACTACACCATCGTGGTTGACAAAGAATATTGCAACGATATGGATGCAATCAGTGCTCAGTATCGTAACGCAGTATTCGGCGCTTGCGAACTGGAACTGATTAACGGTTACGAAGACGGTGCTTTCCGTCCTCACAACACCTTAACCAGAGCAGAAGCAACTGCTGTATTATATCGTTTCACTGCGAAATAATTGATAATTCTAACCATTTAGAACTATCGTAACAATCAAAAAAATCCCTGCCTTTGGATATCCTAAAGGCAGGGAAACCCTAAAAAATTCTATAATTCGTTTTTTTGACTGCTCAAGAAAGCGAACACAACAACAATGGATTCCTTTAGCGATATTTATGAAAAATAAATAAGCAAAATAAAACAATACAATAAAGGAAAGGACAGCAAGATTATGAAAAAAACTCTTAGCATTTGCTTAGCACTCGTAATGATGTTAAGCTGTATGTTCAGTCAGTTTACATTCGTAAGCGCGGCTGGCGAAACTGTTGATTACAACGATGCACCCTATGCAGGTGTATATGCTGTAACAGCAAACAAAGCAACTACTATTACTACCGAAATCGGTTCTGTTACCGAATTAGCAGCAGGTCAGACCGGTTATATGTACCTGGTAAAAGGTGCAAACAATGTAGACATCACCAATGGTGCTGCATTAACCATCACTGATTTAGATGACAACGGTATGGATTACCTGGGTCAGGTAAACATTCCTAACTCTCCCGTTATTTTCGGTCAGGAAGATTCGGTTGTTGCAGGTTTATACAAATCTATGGCACCCGGTGAATCCTACACCTTTACCTACAATCCTTCTGCAGGTAAAAACGGTATCGTGTATCCCTACATCTATTTCTCTGATACTGTAGAAAATACCTACTTGATCACTACTGATACCGGTTTCAAAACCACTATTTACAAAAATCCCGGTTACGCAAGCACCTTAGCTTGGTCTGATGCTGCACACGCAGTTGTAGCCCTGTTATATGTAAGAGGTGGTTCTCAGGAAATCACCATTACCAATATGGGTCAGAATACCGGTGTATTAACAAACATCAACATTCACTCTGTTGGTGAATACAGATCTGACATTACTGTAGATCAGTTAGCAGTAATGACTTACGCTGACTTAAATCCTGAACCGACTCCGGAACCGACTCCCGAGCCGACTCCCGAACCGACTCCGGAACCCACTCCCGAGCCGACCGCAACTCCCAATATCTACAATGATACTTTCTCTTACAAAGCGGATGCAGCAGGTGTTTACGAAGTAACCGCTGATGCAGACGTAGTAATCGAAAACGAAACCGGTTCTAAAGTTGCTTTAGCAGCAGGCGAAACCGGCTACATCTACTTAGTAAGAGGCAAAAATGAGATTGCAACTACCGATGCTTCCGCAAACGTAACCTTTACCGCTTTAGAAAACAACGGTTTAGATTACATCGCAGAAATCGAAGATACCGGTGCAGCAGTAATCTCCGGTCAGGAAGATGCTATCTACACCAACTTAGGTTATGAACTGGCTCCCGGTGCAAAATATACCTTCTCCTACACTCCCTTCCAGGGCAAAGCAGGTCTGGTATATCCTTACATGAGCTTTGCCGGTGCAGATGCAACTACCATCCGTGTAATTGCTGATACCGGTTTCTATGCAGACATCTACAGAGGTGCCGGCGAAACCAACCATATGGCTTGGACTGATGCAGCTCAGACCGACTTAGAAATGCTGTATGTAAGAAACGGTTCCAACGTTATTACTTTAGAAAATATCGGTGAAGGCACCGTTTTCATCACCAACATTAAATTACACAGTGTTGGCGAATTAAAAGACCATGCAACCTGGGGTACCGCTCTGAATTTAGCAAACTTAAAAGTATACAACGGCGAATATGAAACCGTTGACTACGGCTATTTCCCTGAAGGTTGGGACGGTGTTGTTGAAAATCATCCCGACTATAACGACAATGCAGACGCTCTCTACATTGACGCATTCGCTCCCAACATGTCTTCTGACGACGGTATGGAATTACTGGGTACTGACTGGGGATTTGAAGGCGAAACCGGCGACGTATTAAACAAAGGTTATGAAGATGCAATCTTCTTACCCGCAGGTTCTTCTTTAACTTATACTTTAGAAAACATTCCTTATACCGGAACTTATGCTTCTTTAGTACGTTACGGTCAGGCTAGCTACGCTTCTTCTGCTCTGCAGCTGATTAACAATGTTGACGGCGTAGATTATATTACTCAGCATAATATCGCACCTCGTGGTTGGGGTAAAGAATGGTCTTACAACACCTACTGTGACGACTTCATTTATCTGCTGGAAGGCACCAATGAAATCACTGTATACAATGCAGGTCCCGGCGGTGTTCTCTTCTATGAATTCGACATTTTACCCTTAGAAAACACTGACGATTACTTCCAGTATGTTGGTACTGTGGAAAATCCTGATGGTACCAATCCTGAAGGTTGGACCGGTTCTTTAGTTGGCTGGCCCGACTGGAATCCGGATATCAATCCCTGGACCTACGGTGTTCAATCTGTACCTAATGTTTATAATACTTTAGAATACTATCTGCCTTACAGCGAAAACGGCGTAACTTTTGCTGATGATTTATGGGTTAACTACACTGTTTCTGCTCCTGAAGCAGGTATGTATCTGGTAGAAGCTGAAACTTTAGGTAATGTACATTTAGAAACTGCAACCGGTGACTATGTAGACTTTACTTCTACCGGTGCTCCTGTACAGTACATTTACTTAGAAGAAGGTGACAACGTTGTTACCGTAACCGGTAAATCCGGCTCTGAATTCACTTCTGCTACCTTCTATCAGTTAAACAACTCTGAAGAATATGAATCTCAGAGACAAAACAGCACATTCTTACCGGAAGAAGCTTTTGAAATCGAAATCAATCCGATGAAAGATATGAGTGCTTCTGAAGGTTACTGGTATCAGTATCAGTATGACACCGAAGGCGCTGCTATCGTTCAGGGTGGCGGTTCCAAAGTTGCTTACGATGTAAACGTTTTATTCCCCGGTATCTACCGAGTTGCTGCAAGAATCGGCGGTACTGTTGGCGGCACTACCGGTGACCAATATCCCACTATTACCATCGACACCAATGGCGATGACGGTTATCGTGCACAGCTGTTAGCAACCAACGCTCCTTCTCCCATCTGGGTAAATACCGATGCTGACGGTGCATTCCAGTATGTATACTTAACTGAAGGTATCAACCATGTAGAAGTTACCGCTGGTTCCACTCACCACGAACTGTGGAGCTTGAACTTCTGTCTGTTGACCGAAGAAGAAAAAGCAACCATCACCATTGATGATTGTAAACTGACTCCTCCCAGACCGATTACCATTAGTCCTTATACCGATACCTTAACTGCAAACGGTATGGGCTTTGACTACCACTTCTACAGCCAGGATACTCCTCCCATTGGTGAAGGTCACGGTACTCAGTTGCTGTCCGGCGAATGGCAGAGATTTGAAGTGGATGCAAAAGTAGCAGGTACTTACCAGATCAGCACTATGGCATATGTTACCGGCGATGATGGTGTTGTGATTTCTGTAGAAACCATCGACTCCAAAGGAACCACCAAATACGATACCGCTGCTGCATTCTACAAAGAATCTACCGGTAGCTACATCACCTTAAAAGAAGGTGTAAACTCCGTTTGGGTTCGTTGTGATGGTCCCGGTTGGGTATTCTTGAAATCTGTTTCTTTAACATATGTTGAAGATACTTCTGCAATCGTACCCGGCGTATTTATTCAGGGCTTTGATTACATCGGTGCATCTGATGATTTAACTCAGGTTCCCGAATATACCGTAAGAAACAACTACATGGGTATCCACGTAGCAAACACTACTGATGCAACCGCTAATACTTTAACTTATACCTACAATGTAACCATCCCCGCAAATGCTGAATATGGTATCATTATGACCGGTACCGTTCCGCTGACTCCCACAGTTAAAATCACTTTAACCAACGGTTCTGAAGATTTCGTTATGGTAGACGGCGAACTGCCCTACTTCGGTAACGAAAATGAAGCTTCCAGCGTAACCATCACTGAAGAAAAAACCTACTTAGAAGCTGGTGAATACACCATGATCTTCGAATTAACCGAAAATGCAGACGCAGGTTCTGAATCCATTCTGATGAATCACATTCACAGCTTTGAATTCACTACCTTAACTCGTCAGGATATGTTCTTAGCTGCTATGCAGGCTGTAGCAACTACTGAAGATGTTAAAGCTGCATTAGAAGAATACAGAGATGTATTAACTTCTGACATCACCGTAACTCCCGATACTGACTTTATCTACCCTGAATATGCATACAATGCACTGTTAAACTGTGCAATGCTGGAAAACGGCGCATACGAAACCTACGAAGATGTTAAATACGCATATGACTTTGCGAAAAACATGATCGTAGCTGCTGACGACGGAGCAGGTAACTTGGTATACACCGTTCAGGTTGGTGACTGGAATGAAGTTGGCACCACTGTACTGGTTGCTGTTTACGCAGAAAATGGTCAGCTGTACATGATGGGCGAAGGCTACTTAGACTATGAAGAAGCTAACGGTGTTTATGTTCCCGTGGAAGCTGCTTTATATGACTACATTCCTGAAACAGGCGATACCATTAAAGTATTCGTTTGGGATAACTTCGACGGCTTAAAACCCGTATTCTAAAAAAATCTTCCTCTATTTCGCAAACCTCATCACTCGACGTAGCATTGCATGCAGCATAACGGTACGCCTTCGGGAATATTACCACCCATCGGGTGTTCGGTTTGCAAAATATAGTTTGATTTTTGGCACTATAGGAAATGGTGCAAATGTCAAAAAATTGTATCTGTTTTCTTGCACCCGATTGAAAGAAAACGGCTTAAAAACTAAAAAAAGGCTCCGGCAGAGGATTTCCTCTGCCGGGACCACTCTGAAATTTCATTTGGAAACATGAAATAATCGTAAAGATGAACAAAGTATCAACAATGCTTTTTTACAACCAGAGTGTTACAGCTTTTACGATGTTCTCATATTTTCTTTTTTGAAAAAAAATAATATAATATCAAAAAAAGAAAGGACATCAAAGTTATGAAAAAAATTGTAAGTGTTTGTTTAGCACTGTGCATGTTACTGTCAATGGTAAGTGCAATCAGTGTTAACGCAGCTCCCTCCTGGCCGGGCGCATTCAAAGATCTGCCTGCGACCTATCAGAATGGTACCTATGTTTCAACCGTAGAAAACATCAAAGCAGCAATCCGCAACGGCGACGCTGCTGAAGCAGGCGTTGACTATCAGGCATCCTCAGACGATCCCTGGGGTGCAAACGGTACGTTCAACATGGTAACAGGCGACTGGGCGTACATCGTTGTTGATATGCCTTATACCGGCGTATATGCAATGCAGCTGAAAACCGAATGGACAAATGGTTTCCCCTTTGTAATGCATGTAACCAGTGACGAAGGCTATGCGGCAGAATACAAAATCACCGCAACCAGCTGGTCTTCCGGTTGTAAACAGGACCAGCCCATGTACTTAAAAGAAGGTATCAACGTGCTGAAATATCAGCTGGTTGGTAGCAATAACGGTGGTATTAGCTCCATCGACTTTGGTGCTTTAAATGCAACCAGCGCAGAAAAATCCTTAGACTTTTTACCTTTAGTAAAATTAGCAGACGATTTGGTAGTTCCCACTCCCGAACCGACTCCCGAACCGACTCCCGAACCGACTGCTAAGCCGTACTTCCCTGAAGGATGGGACGGCGTGGTTGAAAATCATCCCGACGTAAACTTTGATGCAGATGCACTCTATATTGATGCATACTCCATGAATATGTCTTCTGACGAAGGTACTGAATTATTCGGTACTGACTGGGGAACCGAAGGTTCTACCTCTATCCCCAACAAAGGTCAGGCAAATGCTGTTTATTTAGCACCCGGTGCTGCCGTAACCTATACTGTAACTGTTGCAGAAGAAGGTGTTTACGGTGCACAGGTAAAAGCATCTTCTGCAGAAGGTGCAACCACCTTACAGATGGAAAACATCGTTAACGGTGTGCCTTACTATTCTCAGCATAAAATCCCCAACCGCGGTACCTGGGTTACCACCTGGTCCAACTCTAACGGCTTCAATGGTGACGATTTGATTTACCTGCAGGCAGGTGCAAACGAAATCACCATTTCCAACGTTGGCAGATACGGTGCAACCTACGAAAACAATGACTTCGGTAAAATTACCGATTCTATGAGCTTACTGCAGTACGTTGGCACTGCTGAAAATCCTGCAGGTGTTGATCCTGAAGGCTGGAACGGTATGGTTGACGAATTTGCAGGTTTCGCAGGCTACGATGGCACCATCGGCGCTTTAAACTACAATGAATACATTATGCCCATCCCCTATACCGAAAATGGTATTGATTTAGACGATGTTTGGGTAAATTACACTGTAACCGCTCCTGCAGCAGGCATGTACTTAGTATACGCTGATGTAGCAGACGGCAACACTTTAACTTTAACCACCGAAGCATTAGACTATGTAACCTTTGATTATTCTGATTTCACTCCTGCTTACATCTATTTAGCAGAAGGCGATAACGTAATCAAAGCTACCGGTGACGTTGAATTTGTAAACGCAACCTTCTATCAGTTAAACAATTCTGAAGATTATTTAAATCAGAACAAAAACGTAAACGACGCTCCCGAAGCGCCCATCGATTTAGTTCCCAGAGTATACACCGACAGAACCAACGACAGCGGTTTCTATCAGTATGGTGCATACGAAGCAGTTGTTCAGTACGCTGGTTCTTCCATGACCTATGATGTAAGATGTGCATTCCCCGGTATCTATAGAGTACAGGCAAAAATCGGTGGTACCGTTGGTCCTGTGTTCCCCGTTGTTACCATCGATACCGACGGTGATGAAGGTTACCGTGCACAGTTGGCTACCTCTAACGTTGATGACTGGGGTGCTTGGAGAGCAACCGATGCAAACGGCGAATACCAGTATGTATACTTAAAAGAAGGTATCAACAAAGTTTCTGTTACCGCAGGTGGTACTCACCACGTTCTGTGGAACTTAGAATTCAAACTGTTAAGCGAAGAAGAAAAAGCAACCATCACCATGGATGACTTAACCAAAACTCCTCCCGCTGACTTAGTAATCAATCCTTACACCGATACCTTAACCGAAGGTGGCAAAAACTACGACTTCTACTCTTATGCATCCGATACTCCTGTAACCGGTAGTGTTATCGGTTGTCAGTTACTGGCAGGCTGCTGGCAGAGATTTGAAGTAACTGCAACAACTGCAGGTTACTATCAGGTTTATACTACTGCAGCTGTTTATGGCTCAGAAGCTACCATTAATGTAGAAACCAAAAATTCTATCTCCACCGTAAAACATCCTGCAAGCCCCGATAACTACAGAACCGTAATGGGTGACGCTATTTACTTAGAAGAAGGCGTAAACTCTGTTTGGGTTCAGAATATGGGCGGTGGCTGGATGTACTTACAGAGAATCTTGTTCTCCTATCTGGAAGACAGCACCGGTCTGCTTCCCAGATTATTTGTTCAGGGTCACAACTTCGTTGGTGCTCCCGAATCTGCAAAAGACATTCCGCAATACACCGTAAGAAATAACTACTACGGGATTCACATCGGAAGCACTACTGATTCTTCTGCAAACACCGAAGTAAAACAGTATGCAGTAACTATTCCTTCTTCCAGTGAATATGGTTTAATTATGAGCGGTACCGTTCCGTTGACTGCTACCATTAATGTAACCCTGTCAAAAACAGGCATGAATGACATCGTTTTATTCGATGGACAGACTCCTTATTTTGGTAACCAGGATCAGTCCAACAGCGTTACTTTAACTGAAGAAAAAGTATACCTGGATGCAGGTGACTACATCTTAACCTTCACCTTCACCGAAAATGGTGATGTTGGTTCCAACTCTATGATGTTAACTCACCTCCATGGTTTCGAGTTCACCACCGTAACTCGTCAGGACTTACTGTTGGCAGCTATGCAGGGAGCAGGCTCCACCGAAGATATCGCTGACATCTTGGAAGAATATGCAGATGTATTGGCTGATGACCTCGGTGCAGATGTTGAAACTGACTTCATTTATCCTGAATATGCATACAATGCATTATTAAACTGTGCAATGTTGGAAAACGGTGCGTACGAAACCTACGAAGATATTAAATACGCATACAACTTTGCAAAAGATATGATTGCCGTTGCTGACGATGGTACCGGTAACCTGGTTTACACCGTTCAGGTTGGTGACTGGAACGAAGTTGGCACCACCGTACTGGTTGCAGTTTACGCAGGTGATCAGTTATACATGATGGGTGAAGGCTACTTAGACTATGAAGAAGCTACCGGTTCTTATGTTCCTGTGGAAGCTACTTTATATGACTACATCCCCGAAGACGGCGACGTTATCAAAGTATTTGTTTGGGATAACTTCGACGGCTTAAAACCCGTATTCTAAGAGAGGGCTGATAAAACAGCGCACAATCTGCAAACCTCACCGCTCGCTGTACACATAAGTACAGCTTCGGGCTTGTCAAGGCAAAGCCTTGATTCGGTTTCCAGATTCTGTATCTGTTTTCTTGCACCCAATTAAGATAACCAAAACAAACAAGAGGGACTCGGCAGGAGTGTTGTGCTCCTGCCGACCCGAATGTTAAGAGATGGGTGAATTTTCCCGATTCTTTAGACAACAAAGTAACTCTATTGAGGAAAATTTCTCTGAAATTCTACAGGTGATTTCAGACAAATGATTCAGAGAGTTTTTCCTCTGTAGAATTGCGACATCAATGAACTGACTTACAGAAATTCCGGCAAATACCCAAAGAAAGGGCATTAGGATTTATGAAAAAGTTATTGTCTGCAATTCTTGTAATTGCAATGTTGTGTAGTATGCTTGCGGGATTATCCGTGTATGCTTACACAGAAATCAGCATTTTAGCAACCGACTTCAGCTTAACCCAGGGAGAATATAAAGATACTTCTCCCAATGGTTTTGACCAGACCTGGTATTTGAAAAAGTATTTCCCTGTAGAAGTGTGTAGCGGAAACTACGGTACCTTTGTGGAAATGCTTTCTTCCGAATGGCTGACCTACCGTTTCAATGTGGAAACTGCAGGTACTTACTCCCTGGCGATGGATGCGGCAACTTCCGCAAAAACATCCATCACTGTGAAAGTAAACGGAATCGGCTACAATGTGTCGCTGCCGTCCAGTGGTGATATTTTGGAATTTTCCAAATTAACCAATCTTTGCTCCTTCTACTTAAATGAAGGGGTAAACGAAATTGTTATCAACAATACCTCAAGCAGATATTTTAACTATCGTAAGCTGATTTTATCATCTTCTGTCGGAAGCGGCTCCGCCTCCGATTACGTGGAAAAAGAAACCATCACCTGGTGGGGAAATGCAAATTGGGAATCCGGCTTTAACGGATACTATGGTGCATTTACTGCTACCGATTTTACCGGTGCTTACTCCGCAAACGAGTCAAACATCAAAACCGGTTCCTTTACCATGGAACCCGGTGACTATGGTACCTACACCTTCAACGCACCCTACACCGGTGTGTATGCAATGCAGATGTATGTTTCCGCTTTACCCGAAGGCACAGCGATAATCCGTGCCGTAAGCGGTGATTACTACGGGGAGTTCTTTATGGAATATCCAGGTTGGTCTAACAATCAGAATAATCTTGAAGATCAGCCTATGTACTTTAAAAAAGGTGCAAATACCGTGGTGATTACCAATATCGGGGATGCCGATGTTACCATCACCGATTATGATTTTGGTCGATTGGATGCAACCGATTCTGATTCCTTGCAGTTTATGCCTTTGGTAAAAAAAGTGGCAGATATGCCGGCAGAGGGAGCAACTCCCACATTCTGTCCCACACCCACTCCCACCAAGGCACCCGCATCAACTCCTACACCTACTGTGAAGCCGACTCCGACTCCCACAGTAAAACCCACCGCAACGCCGACCGCAAAACCTACGGCGACACCGAAACCAACTGCAACTCCCACAGCAGCTCCCACTCCGACTGTTACCCCTACTGTAACAGCGGCTCCCACTGCAACACCGGCGGCTGTGTATGTGTATGATGCTCCTTATGCAGGGGTTTACACCATCAGCTCCACCAGCACATTGACCACCACTGCCGAAACCGGCTCCACTGCGACCACCGGCTTCTTAAGCAGCAAGGCGATTTACCTGATCAAAGGCGAAAATAAACTTAGTTTAGATAAAACCAATATCACTCCTACCGTCAAAGAACTGAGTGATAACGGAATGAGTAAGCTTTCCGGTGTGCAAACTGCATTTATCCCGTATGCTACGGAACATACTTACTTTGGTGAACGCACTGCAACCGGTATTCACAGCTATGTGATTGGCGGCTCGGGCTCTTACAGCGAGAAAACCGATACTGCAGGTCAGTATGTGGAATTAACTCCCGGTGCAAGTGTAACCTTGCAGGCAGAGGTTTCCGAAAATGGAGCAGGACTTGTGTATCCATACTTAAATGTTTGCGATAACAGAGTCCATACCTTCACAGTATCTTCCGATACCGGCTTCTATGCCGAGTTAAATAAATACTTAAGCGGTAGTTGGCAGACCACCTGTTGGGCAGATGACCAGCAGCAAGATATGGAATTTCTGTTCCTAAGAGAAGGCACCAACACCGTAACCGTAACAAACACCGGTTCCAATACCGCTTGTGTGTACGGTTTGAGAATGTCAATGACAGACGGTTCCGATGGGGTGAAAAATAATGCAATCTGGGGTCCCCAGATTAATCTGCAGAACTTAAAAGTATTAAGCGAAACTGCAGAACCTACTCCCACTCCCGTTCCCACCGCAACCCCTGTTCCGACAACTACTCCGATTCCCACCGTGGCTCCCACAATGACTCCCAACCCCGTTAATCCGGATGTTTCAGACAGAGTGATGAGAACGGTTTACGAAGCGGAAAATTATAAAAGCGGAAGTCTTTCTAAAACTACTTATAACGGTGCCTCCGTGGCGAAAGCAACTTCCGAATCCTCTGTTACTTATGAAGTAACTGTTGAAGAAGATACTATCTATAACTTATATATGAAGGGCGCTGCCTGGAAAGATGTTTCTTTTGACATCGCTTTAGACGGAACTGTGTATTACTACAAAACGTCTCATTTCCAGAGTGACAGAAACGCCACCTTCTCCTACAACGAAGAATGTGTGGCAACTTTCCCCTTAGCCAAAGGAACACATACCATTGGCTTCACCTTCTATTGTGATACCTATTATTTTGACTCTTTCACTTTAGAAGATACTTATTCGAAAAAATATCAGATTCTTTACGGAATCAAAGATATTGCTACCTCTCAGGGAATTTACGAAGCACTGCTTTCCTCCGGTGACTACATTTACATTGATGTGGAAGCCGATACTTTGGAACTTGCTTGTCCTGAGATGGCGTTCTGGGGTATGGTTGGAAAAGACTATCAAACGCCTGCTCAGTTAAAAGATTTGTATGAATCTGTTTTGGCAGACGAGTTGGAAAATCCCACCGTCAGAATCAAAAATGCATCCAATGTATCGGTATCCGATTTACCTGCAGGCAGATCCACCGTTACTGTAGATTGTGCAGATATTCCGAAAAACACCTCTTTGGTGTTGGCACTTTACAAAGGTGCGAAGTTGGCACAGATACCTCAGGTGCAAAACAGCACTTCCACAACCGTTTCCTTCAGCTTATCCGATGTGGAGGCAGGAAGTGAACTGAAAATTTTTGCAATTACCAATCTGGAGGAATTAACCCCCTATACTTCCTCCGGCACATATATGGATTTCTACGTTTCCACTGAGGGAAGCTCCTCCAATACGGGAACCTCTCCCGATGCACCGCTTGCAACTTTGGTTCAGGCGCTGAACAAAGTAAAAAACGTAAATTCCCAAATGACCGGTGACATTGTGATTCACATTGCACCCGGCGTTTATCGCAGTAATGTTACCTTAGAAATTGATCCCACCATGAGCGGGAAAAATGGTTATAAGGTAATCATTCAGGGGGATGACCCGGGCAACAGACCGGTTCTTTCCGGTGGCGAATCCTTAACCGGAAAATGGAGCAAAGTTTCCGGCAAAAATTACTGGGTCGCTTCTACCACTACCCGTGAGACCAGAGCACTTTATGTCAATGGTTATCAGGCGGTTCTGGCAAGAAGTAATGATATATACGCAGGGGAATACATCACCCCCACAAATCCCAAAAATGACAAACACGTGGTGGATGGCTTGAAAGTAAGGTTGGCAAGTTACCCCAATATTTCAAGGGATTTGGCTGGAGAAACCCGATTGCAGGTGGTTTATAACTTAGCCTGGACCAATCAGCGTTTCCCCATTGACAGCGTAACCTATGATTCCAACTATGCGTATATCAACGCAACCTATCCTTATTATAATGCCTATCTGTTGGGTGGACATACCGATACGGTTGTTCCCAAAGAGGGCAGAGGCTTCTACTTAGAAAACGCAATGGCGCTCTTAGACGAGCCCGGTGAATTCTATTTTGATAAAACCAATCGCAAAATGTATTACTATCCTTACGCAAATGAGGATATGAAAAATGCCCAAACCTATTGTGCAGTGACCGATGTGTTGTTGACAGTCAACGGTTCCTCTATGACCAACTGTGTGGAAAATCTGGAATTTAAAAACATTTCCTTCAAACACGGTGCCTGGGATGATGCCACCACTTACGGTGCGGCATTTAACCAGACAGACGAGCTTCGTCGCGGAACCGAAACCGGATACTCTCAGCATCTGATGAATGCGCAGATTCAAGTCAACTATGCAAATGCTTTGGTTTTTGACGGTTGTGAGTTTGCAGAACTTGGTTCTTCTGCAATGTATCTGATAGAAGGCGTTACCAATTCCAAAGTGATAAACTGTGATTTTCACGATATTTCCGGCGGTGGCGTTTCGGTTTCCAATTTCTTACACAACAGCAACTATACCGGAGGCGGCAGATGTAAGAACATTGAAATCGGCAACAATATTTTCCGCCGAATTTCTCAGGAATTTATGAATTTGCCTGCTGTTGCGGCATATTATGCAGATTCCGTGAATGTGCATCACAATGATATCAAACATCTGCCATACAGCGGCATTTGTATCGGTTGGGGATGGGGATACTATGAACCATCCGACACAGGAAATCACATTGTTTCCTACAATAAAATTACCGAAGTTTGTCAGGTGTTGGATGATGGCGCTCAGATTTACACACTGGGTGACCAGAAAAATATGCACCTAAATGACAACTACTTAATCAATCCGGGTAACTACCGTCGAGGCGGTGTTTACTTTGATGAAGGCACAGGATATATTTCCATGTGCGACAACGTGGTTGAAGGCGCAAACGATTCCAATGACTATTGGTTGTTTGCAAGAAAGTATGTGAACTTAAACGACAACTATGCAGCCTATAACCACACAGACGGTGGCGACCCCAAACGATTCTCCACCTTCCCATTAGATACTTCCGGTGTAACTTACACCGGTAACAATATCAATCAGACATCCTGGAAAACCACAGCTTTGAGAATTATGGCAGAAGCCGGTGTGGAAGATAAAACAAGAGTAGCCAAAGTGGATTATTATCCCTCTTGGCGAGTGCTTCCAATGTTCCACATTCCCGACGCTGCAATCATTGATTAGACAGAATTCGGCCGGACCTACTAATCTCTTGTCCGGTACTATGAAACAAACGTTATCGTTTGAAGGAGGACTAACCCTTGAAAATCGAATTCAGAAAATTGTTATCCATCTGTTTATTAATTTCTATGCTCGTTAGCGTGGCAGCAATGCCCGTTTCTGCGGCAACTCCCACCTGGACCGGTAAATTCGGCTCCTTAGATGCTGCTTACAAAAACGGTTATGTGGGTGAGTATTACGGTTTAACCACATTCACCAAATCTAACGGCACCGAATCGGTTGCCGGCGTTGACTATCAGGCAAGTTCTTCCGCTCCCTTTGGAGCAGACGGAGCCTTCACTATGGTGGTAGGAGACTGGGGTTACTATGAAATCACCGCTCCCTATACCGGTGTGTATGCAATGCAGTTGTCTACTGCCTGGATTGGCGGCGACGGTGCCACCACCGTTCATATTACCACCGATGAAGATTATCTGGCGCAGTTCAACCTGACTCAGACTGCATGGAGCTCCGGTTGTAATCAGGACCAGCCCCTCTACTTAAAAGAAGGTAAAAACATCATCAAAATTGAATTGATGGGTAACAACAATGCAATTATCAATGCATTAGATATGGGAAGACTGGATGCCCAGGGTGCAGAAAAATCCTTAGACTTTTTACCTCTGGTAAAGAGTGTGGATTCTCCCGTACAACTTCCCACTCCCACTCCTGTTCCTTCTCCCACTCCCGAACCTACCGAAGCACCCTTAACCTGGCCGGGTGAATACAACGAATGTGGCAGTGCTTATAAGAATGGTTATACCTCTACTGTGGGCGATATCAAAGCTGCAATCCGCAACGGCGAAGCAGCGGTAGCAGGTGTTGACTATCAGGCATCTTCCGGCGCTCCTTTCGATGCATACGGTAAATTTACCATGATTGCAGGGGACTGGGCATACATCAATGTGGATATGCCTTATACCGGTGTGTATGTAATGCAGATCAAAACCGATTGGTCAAGCAACACTCCTGTACAATGGCAGGTAACCACCGAAGAAGGTTACGAAGCAAACTATAATGTTACCACCTGGGGATGGAGCTCCGGCTGTCAGCAGGACCAACCCATTTATCTGAAAAAAGGTGTTAACACCATTAAATTAGCATTAAACGGCAATGCAAATGCAACCGTTTCCTGTATCGACTTTGGTCGTCTGGATGCTTCCGGTGCAGAAAAATCTCTGGATTATCTGCCTTTGGTAAAAGTAACCGGTGCTCCCGAAGCAACTCCTACTCCCACTCCGGCACCCACACCGACTCCCACTGCTGCACCCATTACCAAATGGATTGGTAACGTAAAAGCAGAACCTGCTTTCAACGGTTACATCGGCGGTTTCGGCATGGATGAAATCACCGGGGAAGTCAATATGGATGAATCCCACTTAAGCGGTGCTGATTTCACCATGGTGAACGGAGAATTTGCAACCTACACCTTCAACGCACCTTACACCGGCGTGTACGGTATGCAGCTACTGGTAAAATCCATCGGCGGCAATACTACCATCCGTGTGACCAGCGGTGACTACTATGCAGATTTCAATCTGACCCAGACCGGTTGGACCAACGGTCCCATGTATCAGGACCAGCCTCTGTACTTTACAGAAGGTGAAAACACTCTTATCATTGAAAACATCGGAACCTATGCGGTAATGTTATCCGAAACCGACTTCGGTCGTCTGGATAAAGCACCCTACGATTCCACCGAGTATATGCAGTTTGTGAAAGAGCTTGCAGACATTCCGGTAGCAACCCCTGTTCCTACCAATGCTCCCACTCCTGTTCCCACTGCAAAACCCACTCCCACTCCGACTCCTACTCCGAATATTACCGATTCTGAGTATATGATTACAATCGAAGCAGAAAGCTGCACTCCCACAACCGGTATTTCCCATACCACTTATGATGGTGCAGATGTTATCAAAGCTACCTCAGAATCTGTTTCTACCTACACCGTTTCTGTTCCCGATAACGGGTTGTATAACCTGTATTTCAGAGGTGCTGCATGGAAGGACGTTTCCGTTGAAATTGTCGTAGATGGTGTCACGCTGTCTTATGAAACCATGCATTTTAATGTGCCGAAGAGTTCATCTTCCTATCCCATGCAGAATGAAAAAATTTATTCCTTAAATTTAACTGCAGGCACACATACTATCAGCTTTGTCTATTTCTGTGATGAGTTCTACTTTGATGCATTCCGACTGGAAAATACCAGCAGCAGAACCTATCACCTGCTTTATGGCTTCAAAGATGCCACCACATCGATCGAAGCTTACAACATTTTAAAAGAATGTGGTGCTTTGATTGATATCAATGTGGAAAATGACACTTCCGATTTATTCTATCCGGAATTGTCCTTCTGGCCGATGGTTGGTAAGGATTTCGATTCTTTGGACGATATGCTTCTGGCATACAACGATATTATCGCCAATGAAACCACAAGCCCAACCGTGAAGTTATACAATGGTTCCAATTCGCTTGTCAGCGTATTGCCCGAAGGCTCTGCAAGACTGGTGATTAAAACCGCTGATATGCCTGCAAACTCCACCGTCGTTGTGGCAGAATACAAAGGCAATCAGATGGTTGGCAACTTAAACACCTTAAAGAGCACTTCCACCACCGTTACCTGTAATTTAACAAACTTAACCGCACAGAGTAAAGTGAAAATTATGGTGTTCTCCGATCTGGCGGAAGCAAAGCCCTATTCTTCTACCGGCGTTTATAAAGATATTTATGTTGCAACCAACGGAAAATCCTCCAATGATGGATTAACTCCCGAAACTCCCTTAGCAAGTGTTGCACAGGCGTTAACCAAAGTAAAATCCTATAATTCTGCTATGACCGGTGACATTGTGGTACACGTTGCTCCCGGTGTATACCGCAGTAATGTGACCTTGGCGATTGATTCCACCATGGGCGGTATGAACGGTTATAAAGTAATCATCAAAGCCCAAGACCCGGACAATCAGCCGGTTCTCTCCGGTGGTGAACCCTTAACCGGAAAATGGTCAAAAGTTTCCGGTAAGAACTACTGGGTAGCTACTACCACCACCCGTGAAACCAGAGCATTATATGTTAACGGCTATCAGGCAACCTTAGCAAGAAGTGATGTTTGGTATACCGGAAAAGACTTTATCGTACCTGAAAATCCCCAGAATGACCTGCATATCGCAGATGGTTTTGTGGTAGACATCGAAAGATGGGATACCAACTTCCCCAGAACGCTGGGCGATGATACCAGATTGCAGGTAGTATTCCAGAAAAACTGGGCAAACCATCGTTTCCCTGTAGAAAAAGTTACCTATGGTGATTACTACGGTTATGAACACGCATACATCTACATTCCGTATCCCAGATATCACGTGTTCTTAGATGACGATGCTACCACCAGCACCATTCAGCCCACCGGTTCTTTCTACTTGGAAAATTCCATGGACCTGCTGGATGCACCCGGTGAATTCTATTTCGATAACACCAACCGCAAAATGTATTACTATCCCTATGCAAATGAGGATATGACGACCGCAGAAACTTACTGTGCAATTACAGATGGTTTGATGACCATCAACGGTGTTAACGCAACCAACAAAGTTTCCAACATCGAATTTGACGGAATTTCCTTCCGTTACGGTGCTTGGGATGAAGCCACCACTCAGGGTGCGGCATTTAACCAGGCAGACGAACTGCGTGTAGGTGACGCCATCTGGTACGGAAGCTATATGTTCCCTGCTCAGGTAACTGTAACTTATGCAGACAATGTGGTATTTAAAAATTGCGAATTTGCTTGTCTGGGTTCCAGTGCGGTACTCTTTGAAGAAGGAGACACCAACTGTCGTGTGACCGAAAGCTCCTTCCACGATATTTCCGGTACCGGCGTGGTAATCGGAAGCTTTAAACACGATAAGTCTATGGATGCTTCCAAACAGCGTTCCACTCAGATTGAAGTGGACAACAATATTTTCCGCCGTTGTGCACAGGAATATTTAGGAACCACCGCCATCGCGATGTATTACACCGGTAATTCCAAAGTGCATCACAACGATATCGCTGATATGCCCTACACCGCCATTACCGTTGGTTGGGGTTGGGGAGCAGCACTTCCCGAAGATTGCGGAAATAACGTAATATCTTACAATAAAATCCAGGATGTAATGCAGACTATGTATGACGGTTCTCAGATTTACACCGTTGGTTTGCAGGGCAACAACCAGATTAACGATAACTACTTTATTGATCCGGGTGACCACTTAAGAGGCGGTCTGTACCTTGACCAGGCAACCCAGGATCTCTACTTCAGTGATAACGTGTTCACCGACGCAAAACCCACCACTGACCGTTGGCTGTTTGCAAGAAGATATGTTCAGATTGACAATTGTTACGGTTCTTATAACCATACTGACGGTAAAATGCCTTCCACCGGCGGTTCCTACGGTTTTGACAGCTCCGGTGTAACTATGGAAAACAACAACGTAAGCGTGACCAGCTGGTCTTTATCTGCACAGAGAATTATGTCTGAAGCAGGCGTAAAAGACACCGCAAAAGTGGAAGCGGTTGATTATTATCCTTCCTGGAGAACCATGCGTATGCTGGATGTTCCCGCAGACGAATAATTTCACTTAAAATATTCTGTGATATGCCTTAAAAGCGGCATATCACAGATAAAATAAAAACCTCATATGACCCAAAAAATTCATTACAACTTAAGGAGGACAACCAAATGAAAACAAGTTTCAAAAAACTGATTTCTTTCCTTTTGGTTTGCGCAGTTTTAAGCAGTATGGTAGTATCCCTCGTACAACTGACTGCCTCTGCAGCAGGTGAAACCATCTCGTACACCGATGCACCTTATGCAGGTGTGTATCAGGTAACTTCCAACAAAGCAGTTACCTTGACCAACGAAACCGGACATACTGTTACCTTAAAAGCAGGTATTGCTGATTACTTCTACCTGATTAAAGGGAATAACAACATTACCAAGAGCGTTGCATCAGCGACCTTAACCTTTACCGCATTAGACGGCAATGGTTTGGATTATATCAACAAAGTTGCTATGACCGAAGAACCCATTCTTCCCGGTGATACCGGCGATACGGTTGCAGGCTTTAGTTATGTGACTTTGGCTCCCGGTGCAAAACACACCGCAACCTATACTCCGGGTGTAATCGATGCAGGCCTTGTATATCCCTACATTGCTCCCGCATCCGGTGCAGGTAATTCCGTTAGAGTGACCACTGATACCGGTTACTATGCAGACATTTATCTTGCTTATAATTATAGCTCTTCTGCATGGGCAGATGCAGCTCGTCAGGATCCTGAAATGCTCTATGTAAGAGACGGAAAACAGGAAATTACCATTGAAAATATCGGTAGTTCCTCTGTTACGCTGTATTCTGTTGGAATTCGTACTACCGGTGTTTTAGCGACAGCTGATTACTGGAAAGACCAGATGAATATGGCATCCTTGAAGGTTGTTCCCTATAGCCTCACTCCGGAACCAACTCCCGAACCGACTCCTGAAGTGCTCACCGTTACCTACGAAGCGGAATACGCAGGTGTGTATGCAGTTTCTTCCAACAAAGCGGTTACCTTAACCAACGAAACCGGTTCCGTGGCAGCATTAACTGCAGGCGCAACCAAATACATCTACTTAATCGCAGGTGTGAACACCATCGAAACCACCGATGAAAACGCTGTTTTAACCTTTACCGCATTAGAAGACAACGGTAAAGCTTATTTCAACCAGGTGAATATTCCTAAAGAACCCATTATCTCCGGCCAGGAAGATAAAGTTGCGGTAGCGATTTTAAAAACGCTGGCTCCCGGAGAAGTCTATACCGCTACCTACACTCCTTCCAAAGGAATGAATGGTATCGTATATCCTTACATCGCTACTATGAACAATACGGCAGAAGGTACCTTAAGAGTTACCTTTGATACCGGTTATTATGCGGATATCTTCTATTCCCCGGCAACCAATGGTGGTTCCTGGGCTTGGAAAGATCTGGCGAAAACCGATCCCGAAATGGCGTATGTAAGAAAAGGTGAAAATGTAATCACCATTAAAAACAACGGTTCCACCGCTACCACACTGTATACCATTGCAGTTCACAGTGCAGGGGAACTGGTTGGCAACTCAGCTTGGGATCCTCAGATGAAAATGACTGAGCTGAAAGTGGTTGAATATTCGGATGAACCCGAGGCAACTCCCACACCGACTCCCACACCGACTCCGACTCCTGTTCCCACTCCTGCTGCAGACTATGTTACCTACACTTCTCTTTATGCAGGTGTACATAAAGTAACTTCCGACAAAGCGGTTACTTTGACCAGTGAAACCGGTTCCGTTGCAGCATTAGCAGCAAACGAAACCAAATACATCTACTTAATTGCAGGTGTAAATAAAATTCAAACTACCAACAAAAATGCAAACGTAACCTTTACGAACATAGAAGATAATGGTCTGGCATATATTGATCAGATTTCTACTCCCTCTGTATGCTACGCAGTAGATCATACGCAGGCTATTAGCAGCCTGATGTCTCTGGAATCCGGCGCATCTGTTACTGTAAATGCAACTGTAGGTGCTACCGGTGCAGGTATTGTTTATCCGTACCTGAATGTTCAGGATGACCTTCAGCATACCTTCACCATTTCGTCTGATACCGGCTTCTATGCAGAAATTACTAAAGATACTACCGGTTGGCAGACTACCTGTTGGAAAGACGGTTCCAAACAGCAAGATATGGAATTCTTGTATGTAAGAGAAGGCGTAAACCAGATTACCATCACCAATACCGGTTCCAATGCTGCACTCATCGGTTCCTTGCGTCTGTCTAAAACTGCAGAAACCGCAATCAAAGATCATGCAGTATGGGGTCCCCAGGTTAACCTGAAAAACTTAAAAACCCTGGAAGTAGATCTTCCCACTCCTACCGCTCCTCCCACTGCAACCTTCGCTCCGGTTGGCACCATCACTTATGAAGCACCCAGCGCAGGTATCTATCGTGTGGCTTCCGACAAAGCGGTAACCTTAATCAACGAAACCGGTTCTACCGTAACCTTATCCGGTAGCGGTATTGTAAAATATCTGTATATGATTAAAGGCGTGAACAACCTGAGCACCTCTGATTTATCTGCAGATATTACCTTCAATGAATTAGATGCATTCGGCATGAATCATCTTTCCAAAATTGAAACTGCATTTACTGCATATGGCAGACAGCACGTTTCTGTTACCGATATTCACAATTTTGTGGAAGCGGACGGCTCCTATCAGACCGGTACCAATAATGATGTCGGTAAGTTTATAAATCTGTCTCCCGGCGCAGCGGTTACCTATGAATTAACTATGTCGAAAGACGGTGCAGGTATCGTATATCCCTACCTGGGTGTGTTAGACGGTGTGGAAAACACCTTTGAAATTACCTCCGATACCGGCTTCTATGCAGAAGTTTACAAACCTGTAAGCAGCGGTTCCTTCTGTTGGGCAGATGCCGACAGATTGGATATGGAATTCTTATATGTAAGAGAAGGCAAGAACCTGATCACCATCAAAAATACCGGTTCTTCCATCGCAACCGTAACTGCGCTTCGTCTTTCCATGACTGATGGGGAAGACGGTCTGGCAGACCACGAAACTTGGGGTCCCCAGATGAACTTACAAAACTTGAAAGTCTTCAGCGGAAGCAGCAATGCAGCTCCGACTGCAACTCCCGCTCCCATCCTTCCCGACGTTTCCAACGCCAACTTATACACCGTAATTGAAGCGGAAGATTCCGTTTCCACCGCATTAACCGAACAAGCTACCTACAACGGCAAAAACGGTCTGAAAATGACCGATATGTACACCGAAGCAGCTTACACCTTAGATGTGGCGCAGGAAACTGTTTACAATCTGAATATGGTGGGTGCTGCTTGGAAAGATGTAAACTTTGACTTGTATGTGGATAATACCTTAGTGGATTACGCTACCATGCATTTTGATAATGACAGAAGCGGAACCACCTGGGCATACCAGCAGGAAGAAGTAGCACAGCTCCACCTGGATGCAGGTACTCACACCTTAAAATTTGTGTTCTACTGCGATACCTTCTATTTTGATTCTATCGTGTTGGAAGACACAAATTCTATGTATTATCATCTGATTCACGATTTCAAAGATATTACCACCGCGGAAGGTGCATTTGATCTTCTGGAAAAATACGGCGAAGCTGCAAACATCGACGTGAATGCAGACACTGTAAATCACGTATATGCACCCATGTCCTTCTGGAATATGGTTGGTAAAAACTACGAAACTGCAGCCGAAATGCTGGAAGCTTACAACGAATGTATCGTAGATCCCACCGTGATCGTGAAGAATGCTTCCGGTCAGGAAGTTAGCGAGTTGCCCGAAGGCACCGCATATGTGTCTATGGATTGTATCAACATTCCTTCCGAGGTTACCTTAATTGCTGCAGTTTATAGCGGCAACAAACTGGTAGCAATCAGTCCTATGACAAGAGAAGGCGGATTGGCAAGTGCAGCGTTCACTGAACTTTCTGCAGGTTGCACTCTGAAAGTTCTGGCAATGGCTGATTTGGCAGAAGCAGCTCCCTATGCAAAAGAAGTTTACGGCACCCCTTACCGCGAAATTTATGTTGCAACTACCGGTAAATCTACCAATGCAGGTACCAAGGAAGCTCCCGTAAACAACCTGGCAAATGCACTGAAAATTGTAAAAACCATCAATGCTGATATGACCGGCGACATCATCATCAATGTTGCTCCCGGTACTTACAAAAGCTCCGTTGCGATTGAAATCGACCCCACCATGAGTGGTAAAAACGGTCACAAAGTTATCATCCGTGCAGAAGATAAGAATAATAAACCTGTTCTCTCCGGCGGTGAAGACTTAACCGGTAAATGGAGCAAGGTAGATGGCAAGAACTACTATGTAGCATCTACCTCTACCCGTGAAACCAGAGCACTGTTTGTAAACGGCTATCAGGCAACTATGGCAAGAACTGAAAATCTGTTCTCCGGTGCACTGATGGATCCTGCTGAAAAGAAAAATGATTCTCATGTAACTGACGGTATTCTGTTGTCCCTTTCCGGTGGCAATAAAGACTTCCCAAAAGGTTTAGACCAGCAGACCGAAGTTCAGGCTTCCAGAATGCAGATTGTATTCAGCCTGCAGTGGGCAAATCACCGTTTCCCCTTAGACAGAATCGAATACAGCGGCAGCAATGCATACGTTTATACCACTTACCCCTATTATAATGCATTCTGTATCCCCGGTTTACACACATCTACCATTACTCCTGATCAAGGCGCATCATTCTATATCGAAAACTCTCTCTTACTGTTAGATAAACCTGGTGAGTTCTACTTCGATAAAGAAGCTCGCAAAATGTACTACTATCCCTACGCCGAGGAAAATATGGCAACCGTTGAAACCTGGTGCGCAGTAACCGACGGTATGATGAATATCACCGGTGTTGGCAGTAATAACAAAGTTACCAACTTAGAATTTGATGGAATTTCCTTCCGTTATGGCGGATATGACGACTTTACCGTAAAAGGTGCAGCATTCAACCAGACCGACGAATGGAGATTAGGCGGTGAAACCTACTACGGTCAGCATATGTTCCCTGCACAGATCGTGGCAAAATATGCAGATTCTTTGGTATTTAAAAACTGTGAATTTGCATCTATGGGATCTAGCGCCCTGATCTTTGAAGAAGGCGTTTCCAACTCTCAGATTTCCGGTAGCTATTTCCACGATATTGCAGGAACCGGCGTTGTACTCGGTGACTACAGAGACGGTAACTCCGCAGCTGCTTCCACTGAGCGTTGTAAAAATATTGAAATTGACAACAACATTTTCCGCCGTACAGCTCAGGAATTCCAGGGCTTAACTGCAATTTCCGTATATTATGTGGGCAATGCAAACATTCACCACAACGATATTAAAGATACCTCTTATTCCGGTATTGTTGTTGGTTGGGGTTGGGGATATGATGATCCCGTTGACTGCGGTAATCACAACATCTCCTACAACAAGATTGACAATGTAATGCAGACCATGGGTGACGGTGCACACATCTACACCTTAGGTAATCTCCGCGGAACTCAGATTAACGATAACTATGTAATCGATCCGGGTCAGATCAAAGCTCCCGGTATCTACTTTGACCAGGGTACCGGTTATACCAACGTTTGTGATAACGTGGTAACCGGGGCTTATGACAATAGTAGCGAATATTGGTTCTTTGCAAGACAACTTGTAAATATCAATAACTGTTTTGCCGGTTACAATCATACTGACGGCCGTGACCCTGCTAAAATTTTTGGCACCAACGGAACCAGCACCAAGGATGTTGCCTTAAAAGGTAATTCCTACAGAGTATCCACCTGGTCCACCACAGCACAGAGAATTATGGCGGAAGCAGGTTTGGAAGACAAAACCGTACTCAATACTATCAGCGAATATCCCACCTGGAGAACCATGCGTATGATGGATATCCCTGCAAACTAAGGGATTTTGGCAAAGAACTAATCGGACTGCTTTTTCGCAGGTACCAATGACTTCTTAGTGTTGACGTTTTAAAAACTGTTTCTCGGGCAGAGGGCTGAAATCCTCTGCCCGGGGAACCCCGATTTTGTGTAAAAAAATTATTTTCATATATCAAATTACACGCAAACAAATTAAGGAGGATTGCTTATGAACCGTAATTTGAAACGAGTGCTTGCTTTAGCACTTACGCTGACTGTTATGGCAGTGAATTTTGTAATTCCGGCTATGGCATCAGCATCCATTACTGTGTCCTATACGGACTTATTAACCTATGGTGGTTTACTGCAAAGACAAGGTGAGCTATACTATGAAACCAGTGCCGGAAACGCAAATGCAAACTCAGGTCTGGATAGTTCTTCTAACAAAAACAAAGCTTACGCTCCCTTAGAAGTGTGGTCTTCTGCAACCAATGCCGGCTTAAACATTGTGGCAACAGAATGGGTAAGATTTGAAGTGGAAGCTCCCGTTGCAGGTTATTATTCTGTGGATATGAACGCTGCTGTTGGTGCTCAGAACGGTACTTATGTTTATATTCGTACTGAAAAGTCCATCATTGAAAAAGAACTTGCCAAAACCGGTAACCAGTATGGATATAAAGATATTACCGACTTAGGTTATGTGTACCTGGAAGAAGGTTTGAACCACATTTATGTAGATAACAAAGGTGGTTCCTATATCAACTTCAGAACCTTAACTCTGACTTTGGATGAAGAAGCAGATACTTCTATGGTAAAATGGTTAGTTCCCGTAGAAGGTATCAGTGAAAGCGAAGATTTAACCGTATCTTATGATGATGGGTACAATCAGGCAGAAGTTAGCACTGTTACCTATGAAATGAATATTCCCGTTGACGGTAAATATAAAGTATCCGTAATGGGTAAAGCAAGTGGCGACAATCACGTGTCTGCTGATTTTGGCAGCGATGTAAAAACTGCAACCGTAAATAATACCGAGTATGAGTACACCGACTTAGCGGTATTCCCCTTAACCGAAGGTGAATATACGCTGACATTAAATGGTTTCACCGCTTACAGCCTGGCTTGGGCGAAGGTTGAATATGTTTCTCCCTACGAAACCAGTTTGGACAGCGAATCCTTCTCTGATGGTGATACCGTTGCAAGAGATACTGACAACTTAACTCTTATTTTCAACGACGTTATGAAGGATACCGTAGCTGCTACTTTAACTGTAGGCGGAGTGGAAGTTCCCGTTGCTGTTGACGTTGATGGTGCAAACGTAATCGTTTCTTTCTTAGAAACCTTAGATTACGAAACCGAATATACCTTAGAAGTAACCGGTTTACGTGGTGCAAACGATGAAACTGTTTTGGAAGACAGAACCTACACCTTCACCACCGGTGATTATTCTTCCGATGACGCTTTGGACGCTGTTGAAGTTACTGAAGTTGAATCTCGTTATGAAGCTGTAACCATCAAAGGTATCGCATATGGTTCTACCGGTCACGGTATCAAAGGAAGAATCGTAACTGTTACCTCTCCTGACGGTGAAGAAGTTGCAACTGTAACTTCCGGCGATGACGGTGCATTTACCGCAGAATTTAACATCGCAGAAGGTACCGTTGCAAATGCGTATACCTACACCGTTATCTCTGAATATGGTGCAAGCGCTAATGCATTGGTAGGTTATGTATCTGAAGAAGATGAAAGAATAATTCTGGGATTATTTGCAAATGCAGACACTCCCGATGATGTAAAAGCTATTTTAGCACAATACGGTGCAGCATTGCTGATTCCGGAAGAGAAATACCAAGATGATTTTGATACATTGACTGAGCAAGATGTATTCTATCATGAAAATGAATTTGATAATGTAGGTCACTTTTTGCAACATTTCCAGCAGGCCACATTCACTTCCGTAAAAGACGTGGCTCCTGCCTATGACGAAATTCTGTTATTGGAAAAACTGAATCAGGCAACCAGCATTGATTATATTATTAATAACTACTTTTCTAAACCGGAAGTATGTGAAGCGTTGTTCCCTGCCTATATTGCAGAAAAAATTGACTTTTTAAGCGATGTGGAGAAAGAAGCTGTTGCAGCATGTATCGCCGGAGAAGTACCTGTTAATACAGCAGCATACTTCGTATATACGGTAGAGTACTGGTTGGATGTAGCTATTTTAATCGGTGAAGAAGTTGCTGGTACCGGCGCTAAGATTGCTGAAGAAATTCCGACAACTATCTATGAAAACGGTGCTGTTCACCTTCCAATTAAGTTTACTGTTCCTCAGGACAGAGTTTATATTGTTTGTGTGTATTTAAAATTAGACCCAGACTTTATCGGAACTCGTTCTTTGGATGAACTCGAAAGTTTCCTCACCTGTTCCACCGATTCTGCGGCAAGCAGAGACGAAATTTATGTTGAATGGTATGATCAGGAAGCGATGATAGCGGCATGTTCCTTCATGTTTGACGCATCTTCTGACAAGAAGATTGAAGACATTGGAGATATTTACCTCACTGCTCCTGCTACCACAGTTTCTGACTGTGCATTTGAAATTGATGCCGTTGGTGTCGGATATCGTATCCAAAAAACAAAAAATGAAAAAGAGTATGATATTCGTGTTAATGTTAACTTATCATCTGTTACACTGGAGGACGATGTAACAGAGCCCAGCTTTAATGTATCTGTTATCCGTAAACCTACTACCAGTCCTCAAAGACCTGCTTCTTCCGGCGGTAGCAGTGGCGGAGGCGGTGGCGGATATGTTGCTCCTCCGAAAGAAAAAGTAGAAGAAACTGACGAAAACACTTCCAAATACTTCTTTGATGACGTTGCTGATGATCCTGAAATTCAGGATATGGTTCAAACCTTAGCAGCAAAAGGAATCATTGCACAACCCGAAGACAAAAAATTCCGTCCTCTGTCTGATGTTACCCGTGAAGAAGTTGTAAAAATGCTGGTGAACGCAATCGGTTCTCATAAAGCAAGTGCAGTTTCTGACCTGGCTGACGTTCCGGCAGGACATTGGGCAACTTCTTACATTGCAACCGCTCAGGAACTGGGTATTGTAAAAGGTTATGCAGACGGAACCTTTGGCTTAGGCAAACAGGTTACCCGTCAGGATCTGACCGTTATGGTTTACAGAACCTTCCAGCTGTTAGGTATCAATATGCCTGCAGGTAACGCAACATTCAACGATTCTGCAATCATTGCAGATTATGCAAAAACTGCAGTTCTGGCAATGGAAAAAATTGGTGCAATTGGCGGTCTGGACGGCAATTTTGCTCCCGGCGTTAATGCAACCAGAGCACAGACTGCAAAAATCATTTATGTTATGATGGAGGTGTTAGATATATGATGAGAAAAGGTACAATTTTATTTTTGATTTTGGCATTAATTCTCAGTTGCTTCCCGGTTGTCTCTTCGGCAGCCGGTGCAAGTGATGTTATGTCCAATTTCAGCATTTTACCTGCATCTTGTTCCGTAGATTCTGACAGTTTGGTAACTCGTAGAGATTTTGCTTACACAATTACCAACATTTTAATCAATGAAGAAGTGGACCCCAGAGACACTGAATTTGTAGATGTTAGTGCGGAAGACGAAGATTCCGGTTACATTTACTATGCAACCGTAAACGGTTTCTTACCTTCTGAAGGAAACCTGTTTTTACCCAACGATCCCATCAGCTTCCATGATTTCAATGCTGCGGTAATTAAATTACTGTCCTATGAAACCATTGCAAATGTAAATGGCGGTGGCGAAGAAGGTAACTTAAAAACTGTTAACGCTCTGCGTTTATATCGTGACGTTGAAGTAAAAACTTACGACACCGTTACCGTAAAACAGTTCCGTCAGATGATTTACAATCTGTTAACTGCAGATATCGCTGCATATAACTATACTTACGATGCATACGGTAACGTAAATATGGAAAACACCGGCGATAAAAAGACCATTCTGTCTCAGTATTTTGGCGTTTCCCGTTACTATGGTTCTATTGTTGAAGTAAACCATCAGTCTCAGATGGCAAAAGTTAACATCACCAAAAACGTTTCCGAAACCAACCCCGAACTGTTGACTGTTGGTACCAACTATGACTTTGCAACCAACGGCAAAATCGACTTAAACTTCTACCGTAATATCCCTGTTGAAATCTGGACTGATAGAAACGGTATGATGATTTACATTGCACCTCAGAAAAATGTGGAAGTGTTCTACGATGTAATCTACAGCGTAAACAACGACACCAATGCTGATAATGCATATGCTCTGCATTTGGTAGATGAAATCGAATTAAACCGCGATGAAAAAGAATACAAAATTGCAGAAGGCGCAACCGTAAGCTACAATGGCGAACTGACCCGTACTCCTGTGAAATTAGCAGGAAAATATGCAAAAATTGTTTTAATCAACAATAAAGTTACCTTCATCGAAACCTGGAACTTAGAAGAAGCAGGTATGGTAACCGAAGTTAACAACAGCTACATTTCCTACCTCAAAGGTGAATCTGTTGGTAGAGTAAAAAGAATCGGCGAATATGATGACATTATGGTTATCATCGGCGGCAGAAGCACTGACCGTACCCAGATTAAACCCGGTAGCTTGTTCTACTACTATCAGTCTGATGATCTTCTGGTAGTTGTAGTTTCCGAAAAAACCGTTGTTGGTAACTTCTCAAGTCTTGCCGATGACGAAATTGAAATCGGAAACCGTTTCTACCCCATTACCGATAACGATGGCGACGGTGCAGCAGAAATTTATGCTTCTGAAAATGGCGAGGATTACACACAGGACAATCTGGAAAGATTCTACGATAACGAAGTTATCTGCTATGTAGATATTTTTGATAACATTCGTTACATCGCAAGAAGCGGCGACTTACAGGCAAAAAATGAATTTACTGCTTATATCATCGGTTCTTTCCAGAAAGGATTCGACGATATTAAAATTAAAGTTCAGAAAATCTATCCTGAAGTAGCAGAAGAAACCATCATTCTTCCCACTGATATCATCGGTTCTTCTAAAATTGTAGAACATGCACAGAGAGTCTTTAGCACCAAAGAATCCATTGCTGCTGCCGCTTTACACTGGGAAGATATCATCATAGACCCCTTTGATATCCACAGAATGAATGCAGCTGACGGACTTTACAAATTCACCATCAATGCAGACGGCGAAATCACCAGAATTGCGGATCCTGATTTCTATCTGTTCTATGGTGAAGAACACGAAGTAAGTTATCTGGATACTGCAACTAAAGAAGAATTAGTAGCTGTTATTCCCCGTCTTCCCGCAAAAGACGTTCCCTTAGACCACTTTGTTGGTGACTTCCGTGGTGTTTATTTCCCCATCAGCCATACCGGTGGTATCGGTGCTTTAAACAGCACTTTCTCCAGATTCAACATCCATAATGAACGATTCATCGTTCTGTCCAACAAAGGCGGAAAAATGCATGTTGAAGAAGTGAGCTACGATACCTTACTGGCACATGGTCCCTTTACCGATCAAAATGGTATGAGAGTAAATGTTGCTATGTTTGCGGAACCCGGAACCTCTCATCCTCAGTTCTGGTTCTTATACGGAAACACCGATAAGATCTACAGACATCAGGGTGACGAAGATTCTGTTATCGATAGCGTTACCGAAAAATATAATGCAGAAGACGACGAACGTTACTATGAAGTTATCTTAGATAACGGTGACACCAAATGGACTCTGGATTCCATCGCAATTAAACCTGAATGGATTCCGGAAAGCTATGACGAAACTGTATCCGGACCTTTCCCCGCTACCTTAGAAGAAGGTATGAGAGTATATTACATGAGCGGTGCGCTGTTCTGTGATAACGGTATCTATATCACTTCTGTTGAAGCGGTTGCTGAAAGTGAAGTTATGGAAGATTGGTACGAACAGCTTGGTTATGACCTGAACAAAGGTGTTGTGAAAAAGATTACCAGCTACAGAATGTTCTTAGAAAATGGT
This sequence comes from Clostridia bacterium, assembly GCA_045638525.1. Lineage (GTDB taxonomy): Bacteria > Bacillota > Clostridia > UMGS1840 > UMGS1840 > SIG452. Next base: position 102,455 of record JAZUBQ010000001.1, on the reverse strand, counting down.
GGTGCTTACCACCTGGGTACCAACTGCAGAATCGTTGGTATTAAGATTAAAAACGGTAAAATAGAACAGGTAAACTTAAGTGCGGCTGACATCGCAGCAGGCACCACTGTTTATTACGGCGGTCTTACCAATATTAACTACATTGCTGTAGAATATGTTGACTAATTTTTAAACCTTAACGAAAAGAAGAGAGAACTTGTTTCTCTCTTCTTTTTTATGCCAAAAAGGATATCGTCACACTCTGAATTTCTTTACTTGAAATCAGCAGATTTTCGGCTCGAAATAATCAGATTTTCGTATTGACAAAGGGGTTGTTTTCTGCTACAATGAAGGCAAATAGACTCTGTTATTGTAAAGAGTAAAGAGAGGTAATTTTTATGGATCAGAAAGTGTTCGACAAAATTTCACAAGTCAAAAAACAAAACCTCGGCACTACCCTGAAAGAAGAGGCTGTGCTGGACTTAATTGAACGTGTTACCGGCTCAAAAACTTATCGTGATGCTTTTGTAATCAAGCAGATTGCAGAAGAAAAAACCGGTATGGATCAGTATAAACTTTATGACAAAGACGGCAAAGTTGTAATTGAAGCAACCTCCGGTGTTGCGGCAGCAGTTGCGTTCAATACATACTTAAAAGAAAAATGTCACGTATTTTACGGTCCTATCACTCAGGACGTAAAAGCGTTACCGAAAAAACCTCCCGTTGTTGGAGAAGTGATTGAAAATAAATCGGTATTCTTATACCGTTACTTTATGAATTATTGTACCTACGTTTACACTTGCATTTACTGGAAATGGGACAAGTATGAAAAACTCATTGACTGGATGCTTTTGGCAGGTGTTAACCTGGTATTAAACCAGTTAGGTCACGAAATCGTGTGGAGAGATGCCTTAATGGAACTTGGCTACACTGCCGAGGAAGCAAACGATGACCTTTGTGGTGCAGGCACTCTGCCATGGCAGATTATGGGTAATATGAGCCATTTTGGTGGCGACATTCCCAACTGGTGGTATGAAGACCAGAAAGAACTGGCAAATAAAATGACCGAAAGACTCCGTGATTTCGGTGCAGATGTTATTCGTCCTGCATTCTACGGTAAAGTCCCCAATAACTTCAGCGAAAAATTCCCCGAAGCAAAAGTTTATGAACAGGGAACCTGGAATCTGGCCGAAAAAGGTGACCGTCCTCCGCTCATCGACGTGAACGATCCCTTATATACAAAATTTGCAGAAGCTTATTACAGAAAAACCAAAGAACACTTTGGTGAAATTCATTACTATGGCGGTGACCCCTTCCACGAAGGCGGTATTATCGACGGTATTGACATTGCGGCATACTCCAAAGCGAATGTGGAAGCAATGAAAAAATATTCCGATGGTAATGTTTGGTTCTATCAGGGCTGGGTTGGTAATCCCAGACAGGAACTCTTAAATGTGTTGGAAAAACATGAAGTGTTAATCGGTCTTTTATCCGGTGACCGTGTGTATACCACTGCAACCGAGATGTACGACGGTTATCCCTGGATGTATATGCAGATTGGTAACTTTGGTGGTGTTCAGCGTTTTGCAGGTAACATCCCCGAGTTCTTAAATCAGCCGTTTGAAGCAATGCAGCCTGATGCCCTCAACGATATGGTTGCAGGTATCGGTATGGCAATGGAAGGCTTTGAAACCGACGAAATTCTGTATGATATCTTAGCTTCCAATACCATTCGTCAGAAACCTTTAAAACAGGAAGATTTTGTGGAACGTTTCTTTGTGGCAAGATACGGTTACTACAACGAAAATATCAAAAAAGCATACGATTTGGTAATCGACAATATCTACACACTGTGGAACGGCTTTGCATACAATGCAAGTAAATCTTCTTCCTTGTGTACTTGTCCCAACTTAAATGTTCGTACTGTTGGTTGGTTTGAATCCCGTGGCGGTAGCCCGTATCCCATCGAAATTCTGCAGGAAGCAACCAAACTGATGCTCGAAGAATACGATACCTTAAAAGATAACGAATGTTATCGTTTTGACTTGATGGAACTGTGCCGTCAGGCGAATGCTGACTACGGTTGGGAAATCATCGAAGAGATGAAAACCACCTATAAAGCAGGCAAACAGAGTGCATTTGAAAAAGCAGCACGTCGCTTCTTAAAACTCTACGACCTGCAGGAAGCAGTTGTTCGTACCAATGAACATACCTTGTTAGGTGCTTGGATTCAGCGTGCAAGAGACTACGGTAAAAATGATACTGAAAAGAGAATCTTTGAATACAATGTAAAAAATATGATGACACTCTGGTGCGGTAAACCCGGTCGTTTCCGTTTGAGAGACTATGCATTCCGTGAATATGACGGTATGCTCTCCGGTTACTATAAAAAGCGTTGGATGGCTTACTTTACCTGGTTGTCCTTACATTTCGGCAGAGAAAATCAGGGCTTGGAACCCAACATCAGCTTTACCGAACAGGATTATGTGTTCACTTTGTCTACCGAAAATTATCAGACCAAACCCTCCGGTGATTTACGCAAAGCTTGTGAAAATTCAATTAAGTTTTGGAAGTAAGCTTGGTAAAAGAACTTAACAAGAACGGATCATAGACAAAAAATACCCCCTATGGTAGAAGAACAAAAAACTACCATAAGGGGTATTTTTGATGGCAAAGAAATTAAATTAAAATTTTATATAGCTATTGAAAGATTCAATAAAAATAAAAGGGACTGTAAAAAACTGAGTTTTTTACAGTCCCTTTTTTAGGGGATGGAAAAAATGTTTCAGAATAAACAAACTGAGCGTACAATGTCTGTATACAGGCATTGTACGGTTACCCGAAGGTGTACATTGGTACGTCGAGAGGCGAAGTTTGTTTGTAGCAAAAAGTCAGAAAAAACGTAGAAAAATGGAATTCACACCAAAACAAGATGTTTCTGCGTGTTCATACTATCTGTGTTTTATAGTATTATCTCTTTTTTTGCGGTCTGGACTTTTTTTACAGTCCCTTTATTACTTAAAAATTTATTTTTCCAACAGCTTGAATACACATTCGATATTGGTTTTGTTTTTTTCCTGCAATTCGTGTAATCTGACGGATAAATCAGCACAGATTTCTTCACGGTTAGAGAGCAAACGATCTGCTTTTGCAGTGAAGTTTAGTTTTGTGAATTCCAATAACCCAAGATAGGTATCCTGCCCGAAATATTTCATCACACTTTCCACTTTGGGGTCATATGCAAGTCCCACGGAGGGAATGTTTGCAACAAAAGCATAGATTAACAGGTGCAATCGCATCCCGATTGCCATTTTTGCGCCTTTTGCCAATCCGATGCATATTTCCGCAGACAAACGCTTTGTGATGCATACAGAATCGGTCAGTTTTGCGTATTTCTGGCTGATGGCAACATCATTGGGGTATTGCATCGGAAGAAAGACCAACTCGCACTGATGTTTGCGTTTGATTTCTTTTAAGCCTTCCAGAAGTTCCGAGTCAAAAATCGGAACAGTTTTCCATTCTCTTAACGACACAATGATGTAAGACTTACCATACAAGTTATGGCGGTACAACAGATTTTCGGCAGGTTCGGTGTCAACATTCTGAAGACCGATAACCGGGTCACAGGTAACCAGAGTTTTGGGATTGATAATTCCCATTTCATTTAAGGTATCCTGAGAATCTTCTTCGCGAAGCGTAATGACGTCCACACGGTTTAACACAGCTTTGGTGCGTTTCCGGTTGCTCTTTTTTCTGACAGGACCAATGCCGTTACCATAAAGCATAACTTTGTTTTGATAGTGTTTTGCCAGTGTGATTAATGCAAGATAATACAGCAACGACTTGGTAGAAGTAGAATCCTGAATCACGCTTCCGCCACCGGAAATAAACAGCCTGGATTCTTTTAATGCTTTTCTGATTTCAAAAAAGTTCCAGCGATTGATGGCATTGACTTTGTAGATTCGTTTGGTATCGGAAGGACGGTTGGATAAAATGGTAATGCCCATTTTCGGATGATGCTCCCGGATGTCACGGATAATCATTTTTAAAATGGCATCATCACCACTGTTACGAAAGCCGTAGTAGCCGGAAAGAACAATGTCACTGGGCTTGATTTCATACAGCAGAGTCTGATATACCTGTAAGGCATCCTCTGCCATTTTCGCAACAGAATAGTCCTGTAAAACAGCTTGTTTTAAAAGCGAAATGGTTGTTTCCTTTTTTTCTTTGTCCATGCGGTAGGCATCACAGACTGCACGGGCAACTTTATTTGCAGTGGGCAGTTCCAGACCCCGACAGGTGAAATTGGATTGCTTCATTGCATCCAACTGATGCTCGGTGAGAATACCCAGATGTCCGTAACTTCCTGTTAATACCACAATTTTTCCGGCAGCCATTGCTTCCAAAGCTGCACGGGAGATTCCGACAAATACATCGGCAAGAGCGATGATGCGGTTGACATCGTTTCGTTTGCCGGTTAAAATTACGGTGTCGGAGCCGACTTTTTTGTTGACCTCATCGGCTTTGGCTTTTAAATCTTCCAAAGCATCCCCATCACCCACAATAATAATCTGGGTGTCTTTGAGTTTTTTATTGATTTCTTCGGCTTTTTCAACCAACATATAAGCACTGTCGCAGTTTCCTTTTTCCAAACGACAGACGCAGAGAATTTTTTTGCTTTGTTCCCGTAATCCCAATTCCTGCAACAACTTAGGATCGACGTTTAAATCGGAAAAGCTTTTTTCGTTAATGCCATTGACTGTGGTTGTGATGTCTTTTAATTTCATGTGGCTGTTTTGCATCAGATGACGTCTCAAATCTTCAGAAACAACCAGACATTTATCGCCCCAGACGGTAAACTTTTCCACAAAAGAATTTTTGGTAAAAGCAAAATGCAACGTAGAAACAAAGCCAAAGCGCATGCGTTTCTTCAGCATATGTATCACAAAATTGGGGATTCTGGCGTGGGAATGAACAATATCAAATTTTTCAGTTTTAATCAGATTCCCTAAAATGCGGTAAGAAGCAAGAATATCTTTCGGCTTTTTGGAGCTTAGGGGGGCGTTGATATGTGGGATATCGTGTTGCAACAAATCTTCCACAAAAATACCGCCTTCGGAAGCTACCCAAATCTGGTGACCAAGTCTTTTCAGTTCTTTTGCCAGTTCCAGAATATGAGTTTCTGCGCCACCAATATCCATGCTCATTGTGGTAAGCAAGATTTTCATAGGGAATTCACCACCGTTCTGTTTGTAAGTTATTATTAAGAGGCAAAACCGTTTCCGTCTGCATCATAAAAGCCAAGTCTAACGGGTAAAAATGCGGAAATTTCAATTCCTGCATTTCGCATCGCTTTCAAAAGAAGCAGAGGATTCAAGTTTTTTTCGTTTCCGCAGGCACAGTTTAAAAAGAGGGTAATCCCATCTTCGGTATCGGTGATTTCGTGGCGGAAAATCAGTTCTTTTAAGTCGATTGTTTTGGTTTTTCCTTTGGAAAATTTTTCAACCAAAATGGTTTCTTGTTCTAAAAATTCACGAATTTTATTGTCCTCTGCAGTTCGGATGGTAATCTCGTAGTCAGCATTGGTGGTCAGATTAAAATTCTTGAGTTTTTTGATGACGGTTCCGTCTTCGGTGAAAATTTCAACGGGAACAATTCCTTTCGGACTTGCAAAGGTCAGTTTTTCCTTTAATTCTCCAAAGGAAAGGGAATCGGTTTTGATTTCAAAATCCAAAAATTCCTGTTTGCCCACAATGCCTAAGGGCAGGGGATTTGCAATGCTTAATACCATATGAGGATTAAACCCTTCGGAATATTTTAAAGGGTATCCTGTCCGTTTTAAAATTTTCTGGACTGCTTTCATTAAATCCAGATGAGAAATATACTTGATGTTTTTTTCAAATTGTAATCTGATTTTCATAGAAAATACCCGGGATTCCTTTTTATTTTTTTCGTAACAGATAAACTCTTCTGCGCAGTTCACGGAAGATTTTTTCACCGTGATGCACTGCCCAGTTGATAAAGGGAGAGAACACGATTTCGATTTCGCCCAAGAATTCGGTAAATTCTCCGTTGAACCCTTTTTTGAAACGATATAATCCGTATAAGGGGTTGTCCTCGGATAAATCACCCGACACTCCTCTGAAATCGTAAATATCACAGCCTTTTTCAATGGACCAGCGAATCATTTCCCATTGCAGCTGATAATTGGGCATCACATTGCGGTAAGCATTTCCGGATGCACCGTATAAGTACCAAACTTTGTTGCCGTAGTAGATGGCGAGAGTTCCGGCGATGGGTTTTCCTTCAAAATCTGCCATATACAAACGGGCATCGTCACCGTATACTTCCAGCATTTTTTCAAAATAGGAAGCAGGACGCACCACAAATTCGTCACGCTGGCCGGTTTCTTCCATCAGACGTTGGAAATCTTTCACATCTTCTTTTCCACCCAGACGAACCGTTACTCCCTTTTTCACGGAAAGACGGATGTTGTAACGGGTTTTGGAATGGAAAATGTCAAATACTTCTTCTTCGGTTTTGTCTTTCACATCCAGACGGAACACGAAGCAGGGCTGAATTCCTTCAAAGTTTTTATTTCCGGGGATGATTTTAAAGCCGGCATCTTTTAAGTTCTGTTTGAACAGTTCGTTGTCGGATTTTACGTCAGGGTCAGCCTTAAACACATATGCTTTGTGTTTTTTTGCAAGGGCTTTCACACCGTCGGCAAGTTCTTTTAAGGTTTCTTTGTCATCCAAATCACAAACGGGCCCTCTGGGGGAATACATGATGGTGCGTTTGATTACGGGAACGGGACGGATTAACACATTGATGGCGCCTTTGATTTTGTTATTTTCATCGGTGGAAATCAAAATGACGTTTTTCCAGTCCGGTTTCATTTGTCCCCACAGAACAGATTGCATAAAATGTCCTTTGGGGTGAGCCCGGTTAAAGGCTTCATATTCTTCGATTCTATCTTTTGTGAGTTCTGTTATCATAATTTAAGAGATATCCTTTCGCAAGATTTTCCAAGTCGGAAGGGATGGGGGAAAGTTCTTCTATGCTGTTATATTTTTGTCGGAGTGCTTTTTCTAAGAGTAGATCTGCAAGCTCCGGATTATTGGGGAGAAGCGGTCCTGTCAGATAGGTACCGCAGATGTTTTTAAAGAGGGCACCTTCTGTTTTATCACTGCCGTTATTTCCAAAACCGCTTAACACGGTTCCCAGAGGAGACACGGCAGGTCCAAGTTGTGTTTTTTGGGAGTGGTTTTCAAACCCGACCAACACTCCAAAGGGCGTGTTGACCGAGATATTGCCGGTCATACGGGTATTGGATGGAATGGTTTTTATGTCCATCAGACCAACGCCCGGATGTTCTTCGTCCGAAATGGAAAAGGAGGTTCCAAGCATGGGATAGCAGTTTCCAACTGCTAAAATCACGCCGCCTTTTTCCCGGAAACCGATGAGTTCTTCTTTTGCTTCCTGCAGTTTGTTACAGATACGCAGTAAATCCTTTTCACTGCCGTTGCCCAGATAAATGAAATCCGCATCCGAAAGGGAAATTTCATCATCAAAAGAAACGGGGACTACGGAAAGTTCAATGTTTCGTAACCGGCACCGTTTTTGCAAGACCATAATGTTGCCGCGGTCTCCGGACAGATTCAAAAGTTCGGGAAACAGATGGATGAGTTTTAATTGCATGATGTTTCCCCCTTTTTCTGCTTTTTATTGGATTTTAAAAATGCTTTTTCTGCTTTTTGCAGGTCATCCTTTGCCTGGAAAATCAAAGTATAATTTACCAGAACGTAAACCACCTGGCAATCGGTCTGTAAAAATTCCAATGCCATGGGAACGGGGTTTTTGTCAATTTTCGGGCTTTCGCATACATCGGCATAATACAGACGAAGAGCCATGTCATAGCAACGCTTTCCGGCAGCACCGTAGGCACTGCAATCTTTTAAAGCTTCAAAATCCACATCATATAACCAGGAAATATCACATCCGTCAGAGGGCATATCGTTAATGCCAATCACCACGGCTTTTTTACGGGGATCACTTAAAATGGTGGAAATTGCCTGATTAAAACCTGCCGGATTTTTTGCAAGATTCAAAATGACAGGTTTTCGGAAGTGGAAAGATTCCATTCGTGCGGTCTGTGGGGTATAGCTGCTATATAATTCGGTATAGTTTTGGGTGCCCGGTTCCAACAGCTCATATACCGTAATTGCCGCCAGCATATTGTAGATGTTATAAAATCCGAAAATGTCAGTTTCAATCAGCTGTGTGCCGTTTAAGCGGAAACGGATTTTCGGTTCGCACACAATGTCTTCGGCATAATAATCGGGGGTTGGGCGCACAAAATCGCAATGGGAACAAGCATAGTTGCCCAACTGATTATAGTGATAAAACTGATAGGTAAGCGGATGAGAACAAAGAGGACAGTTTCTGCCTTCTTTTGTTTCCGAAAGCGGTTTTGCAACCGGTTGTGAAATACCGAAGGTTACCGTTCGATTTTCGGTTGCTTTTGTGAAATAGCTGCTCATGGGGTCATCGGCATTTAAGCAAAGCATCGCTTCGGGAGCTTTGTCAATGGCGAGTTTTAACTGTGCCAGAGTTTGTTCAATTTCTCCGTAGCGGTCCATCTGATCACGGAATAAATTGGTTACCACAATCACATCGGGGGTGATATGGTCAAACACCAGCTTTGCACTTGCTTCATCAATTTCCAAAACAGCATAATCTGCCTTTTTGGTTCCGGCAAGATTAGTTGCCGAGATGAATGCGGTTGCAACGCCGTCCAACATATTGGCACCGACCCGGTTACAAATAATTTTAAACTTGTTTTGCTCCAAAAGGGAAGCAATCATATTGTTAGTGGTAGTTTTTCCGTTGGTGCCTAACACGCAGATGATTTCATAGGAAACATTTTTTGAGAGCATCCGCATGGCATCGGGACAAATTTTAAGAGCAAACTTGCCCGGTGCAGAGGAGCCTTTTTTGCCCAACAGTTTTCCCATAAGAATCAGAATTTTACAAATTAAGATGCTAAGGGACAAGCGCAATCGTTTCATAATTGATTCCTCGCATTATTGTTACTAAACTTCCATAATAATCGGTAAAATCATGGGAGAACGTTTGGTTTTTTTGTTTAAGAAATCCGAAACAGCAGTTCGCATTTCGCTTTTTAATGCAGACCAATCGGTTACATTTCGGGAAAGAAGTCCGTCTAAGGCATCTTTTGCCACCTGACGGGTTTCTTCTATTAAGGCTTCGCTTTCTCTCATATACACAAATCCGCGAGAGATAATGTCGGGACCCGACAAAACCTGACAGTTTTGCGACGAAAGAGAAACCACAATCACAATCAGACCATCCTGGGACAGATGTTTTCTGTCACGCAGCACGATATTTCCCACATCGCCCACCGAAAGACCGGAAACAAACACTTTCCCGGCAGGTACATTGCCGTTTTGTTTGGTTTGGCTTTTGGACACGGTCAGAATGTTCCCAAGTTGCAGAACAAAAATTTTATCTTCGGGAATCCCAACTTCCATCGCCAGATTTTTGTGATGAATCAGATGTTTGTATTCCCCGTGAATGGGCATAAAATATTTCGGCTTTGTGAGTGCCAGCATCAGTTTTAATTCTTCCTGACAAGCATGACCCGAAACGTGAACATCCGCCAGGTTATCATATACCACCGAGGAGCCTCGTTTGAACAGCTCGTTTACCACGGTGGAAACCAGTTTTTCATTGCCCGGGATGGGATTTGCACTTAACACCACCAAATCGTTGGAAGTGATTTCTACTTTACGGTGTGCCGAAAATGCCATTCGGTGCAGACCGCTCATAGGTTCTCCCTGACTGCCGGTGGTGATGATGGTTAAATGCTCGTTGTTATAATTTTTGATGTTATCAATATCAATCAGAGTGCCTTTTGGAATTTTCATATACCCAAGTTCCTGAGCAACCTGAACAATATTTTCCATACTTCTGCCCGATACCGCAACTTTACGGTTATAGCGAACCGAAGCATCAATAATCTGCTGAACACGATGTACATTGGATGCAAAGGTTGCAATGATGATTCTCTTTTTTGGGTTGGAAATAAAAATATCATTTAATGCTTTTCCAACCGAGCGCTCACTTTGGGTATAACCGTGACGTTCTGCATTGGTGGATTCACTCATCAAAAGGGTGACTCCCTTTTTGCCCAGTTCCCCGAATCTTGCCAAGTCAATCATATTGCCCGAAACCGGTGTGGTGTCAATTTTAAAGTCACCGGTATGCAGAATAATTCCTTCCGGTGTGTGAACGGCGATTGCCACAGAATCAGCGATGGAGTGATTGGTATGAATAAATTCTACGGTAATATCGCCGAATTTTAAGGTGTCACCTGCGCTGACCTGATTTAAGTTCACTTTAGAAAGTAAGTTGTGTTCCTTTAATTTGAATTTCACAAGACCAACCGTCAGCTTGGTTCCGAATACCGGCATCTGACACTCTTTCATCAGATAGGGAATTCCGCCGATGTGATCTTCATGACCGTGAGTGAGTACCAGTGCTTTGAACTTTTCTTTGTTTTTTACGATATAAGAAAAGTCGGGAATCACCAGGTCTACTCCCAGCATATTTTCGTCCGGGAATGCAATTCCGCAGTCTATTAGGATGGCAACATCCCCATACTCAATGACTGTCAGATTTTTTCCGATTTCGTGCAGTCCACCCAAGGGGATAACCTTCAATATTTTCTTTTTTGCCACAAATAATCCTCCTGTAACAATTAGCAATCTGATGCTAAAAATTTTTCCGAATAAAAATTACACTTTAGTATATCATATTTTTTTATTTCTGTCAATTATATAACGGTATTATTTCTATCCAATTTTGGAAATAATCAAAATATCAAAAAAACTTCCGAAAAACACAAAAAAACACTTTACAAAGTGAGAAAAAAGTGCTATAGTATCAATATTATAGTCACATTTGTTGCCGTTAGAATCCAAAGTGTGAAACTTTTTTCAAAAAACGGTGTCAAATATGTGTAAAATTCACAAATAAACTCTTTTTTAAAAAGAGGAAGTGAGGTTAGATATATGTTTTTGGTAACCAAAAGAAGAGAACTGAATCCTACAGTGACTCTGTTGGAAATCGAAGCCCCGAAAATTGCAAAAAAAGCAAAAGCAGGGCAGTTTATTATTTTGCGTGTGGATGAAGAAGGCGAACGAATTCCTTTGACCGTTGCCGACACCAATCCCGAAGCAGGAACCGTGACCATCATTTTCCAGATTGTCGGTTCCACCACAGAAAAATTGAATCACATTCCGGAAGGCGGACACATTCAGGACTTCGTGGGTCCTCTGGGCGTTGCATCTCATCTGGAAGGGCTTAAAAAAGTTGCCGTTGTGGGTGGCGGCGTTGGTTGCGCCATTGCTTATCCCATTGCAAAGGCATTGCATCAGCAGGGAACTGAAGTTCATTCGATTGTTGGCTTCAGAAACCGTGATCTGGTGATTTTGGAAGAGGAATTCAAAGCAGTCAGCGATATTATGAAAATCAGAACCGATGACGGATCCTATGGTGAGCAGGGCTTGGTTACCGATGCTTTAAAAGAACTCATCGAAAGCGGCGAAGAATATGACGAAGTTATTGCAATCGGTCCGCTTGTTATGATGAAATTTGTTGCAAAACTGACCAAAGAATATGGAATTAAAACCACAGTAAGTATGAATCCCATTATGATTGACGGAACCGGAATGTGTGGCGGTTGCCGACTGACGGTTGGCGGCAAAACCAAATTCGCTTGTGTTGACGGTCCCGATTTTGACGGTCACGAGGTGGATTTTGATGAAGCGATTCAGCGTTCCAGAATGTATTTTGAAACCGAACGTCATCATCATGAAGCAACTTGCAATCTGTTTAAGGGGGTAGAATAATATGCCGAATATGTCACTTGAAAAAAATAAAATGCCCCATCAGGATCCCAATGTCAGAAACAAAAACTTCGAGGAAGTTGCTTTGGGATACACCTTAGAGCAGGCGAAAGACGAGGCAGAACGTTGTTTGCAGTGTAAACACAAACCTTGCGTAGGCGGTTGCCCCGTTGCGATTGATATTCCCGAGTTTATCAAAAAAATAAAAGAAGAAGATTTGGAAGGAGCCTATGAAATCATCAATCGCTCCAGCTCCTTACCTGCGGTTTGCGGCAGAGTTTGTCCTCAGGAAACTCAATGTGAAGCAAAATGTGTTCGCGGTATCAAAGGAGAACCGGTTGCCATCGGTCGTCTGGAACGTTTTGTGGCAGACTGGCATCGTCTGAATGTTCAGAAAGAACCCACTCTGGCACCCAAGAACGGACACAAAGTTGCTGTTATCGGTGCAGGCCCTGCCGGCTTGACCTGTGCAGGAGACCTGGCAAAAGCAGGTTACGATGTGACCATCTTTGAAGCACTTCATGTTGCCGGCGGTGTATTGGTATACGGAATTCCTGAATTCCGTCTGCCCAAAGCCATTGTGCATGCTGAAATTGATAAATTGAAAAAAATCGGTGTTACCATTGAAACCAACACCGTTGTCGGCAAAGCAGTAGCTATTGATGAACTGTTTGAAGAAGGCTTTGAAGCTGTGTTCATCGGTTCCGGTGCCGGACTTCCCCGTTTTATGGGAATCCCCGGTGAAAATTTAAACGGCGTATTCTCTGCCAACGAATTTTTAACCAGAATCAATTTGATGAAAGCCTATCGTGAAGATGCACCCACTCCCGTTCATCGTGGCAAAAATGTGGCAGTTGTCGGCGGCGGAAACGTTGCCATGGATGCTGCTCGTTGTGCAAAACGTCTGGGTGCGGAAAATGTATATATTGTTTACCGTCGTTCCTTAGATGAAATGCCTGCAAGAAAAGAAGAAGTGGAACACGCAATGGAAGAGGGCATCATCTTTAAAACCCTCTGTAATCCCGTTGAAATCTTAGGAAACGAAAACAAATTTGTTTCCGGTATGAAATGCATTGAAATGGAACTGGTTGAACCGGATGCATCCGGCAGAAGAAGACCTGTGGAAAAAGCAGACAGCGAATTCATTTTGGATGTGGATGCTGTGATTATGTCCATCGGTACTTCCCCCAATCCGCTGATTAAAAGCACCACCAAAGGACTGGAAACCAATCCTCACGGCTGTATTGTAACCAATGAAAACGGCTTGACTTCCCGTGAAGGCGTATATGCCGGCGGGGATGCCGTAACCGGCGCAGCTACCGTAATTTTAGCGATGGGCGCAGGCAAAACAGCAGCACATGCAATCGAGGAATATTTGGAAAACAAAAAATAAGTCATTCCACTAAAAAAGAGGCTCACAGAGCCTCTTTTTTGTTGGTTTGAACTCTTATTTTGTACCGAAGATTCTATCTCTTGCGTTCCTGAAAAATTTTTATCATACTAACTGAAACACCATAAGATAAAAGCCTGCGACAGATTCTTTTGGGAACAGGGTTGCAACCGAAAAAATAAGGTCGGGATTTTCTGAAAAAAGAATTGCCAGACAAAGGGTTATGGTTTTGGAATCTAAGTTTTTTAAAATTTCCGGACGAAGGGGCAGTTTTTTGCTGTGGATGTTTTCAACCAGCTTTGCAATTTGTTTTTCCTCCATTTGTTTTGCAACCGTTTGTCTTAACGCCTGATGAAAACTTTCTACGGTATATAAGGTGAGAGGGTTTAATTCTAACATTCTTCCTGTTGTTTCGGCACCGATTTGCAACATGACGGGAAGGGTCAGCAGTTGGTCGGTTTCATTTTGCAGGGCTTTTTCCAAAGCGGTATAGCCTGCACTTTGCAAGAGGTTTCCTTTCAGGCGGATGTTTTGAAAAAAAGTTTTCCATTTGCGGAGGGTGATATTTTTTCCTTTTGCAAAGCGGGAAAAATCGTGTTTGGCAAAGGTGTAAGCAGTTCCGTCAAAAAAAGAAAAGGCTTTTAAGGTGTCAAGATACCCCAGACGAATATTTCGCCGAGCCGTTTCTTTTTCAAAAATTAAAAAATTCCCCAAATCCCATTTGGGACTGATGTAGATCACGTTTTTATCTTGTTTTAATGCTTTGACAGATTTTTTCATCAGACCCACAGATTCCAGATTCACCGCAATGATACGGTCAGCACCCTTTTTTTCTGCTAAATGGATGGGCATATTGTCATAATATCCACCGTCGATATATTCGGTGTCCTGAATCAAATGGCTTTTGACAGCGGGGAAACAAGCGGCACTTGCCATCAGATAGTCACTCAGCTGTCCCTTCGGAATTTCTTCCAGATACATCTGATATGGCTCTAATCCCTTCTTTTTTACGGTTACCAATCCGAATTCTATGTGAGATGTACGGATTTTTTCTTCGTCCAGATAGCGGTGCAAAAGTTCACGCAGTCCTTCGGCAGAAGCACCGCCTTTTTTAAAAAACTCCTTGGCATAGACAGAAAGAGAGGGGGATTTTTCAATATCAAAAACCATTTTGGTGTCAATTTCTTCCCAAAGTTTTAAAGCGGCGTCGAAAGAATCCTGGGTAATCAAAGCTCCGTTTAAAGCTCCTACCGAGGTTCCGGTTACAATATCAAGGGGAATATCCAGCTCCCGAAGTGCTTGCCATACGCCAATCTGATAGGCTCCCCGGGAACCGCCGCCTGCCAATACCAATGCAGTTTTCATAAGACTTACCTCATTTTTAACAGTTTCTTCTCTTTCTATTATAGCGTAAGTTTGAAAAAATATCAATAAAAATTAACAGAGAAATCGGGAATCGTTTGACAGATGTTATTTTTTGTGGTATGATAATAATGGTATGATAGGCGACATATGAAAAACGGGAAAGGAAACAGATGTTATGGCAAAAATTGTGGCAAAAAAATCACTGGGGCAAAATTTTTTGCAAGATGATTCGGTGATTGAAAATATTGTAACACAGGCAGGAGTAAATTCTGATACCGATGTGTTGGAAATCGGACCCGGATTGGGTGCGGTGACTGATTTGTTGGTGGAACGTGCCAGAAATGTGGTAGCGGTGGAAATTGATGACCGTTTATATCATAACTTAGTGAAAAAACACGGACATAGAGAGAATTTCACCATTTTAAATGCCGATATTTTAGAAACCGACCTTTCCAAAATTGTTACCGACAATATGATTGTGGTGGCAAATCTGCCCTATTATATTACCACACCGATTATCACAATGCTGGTGGAAAATCCCTGCGGACTGAAAAGCTTAACCGTGATGGTGCAACTTGAGGTTGCAAAACGAATCTGTGCCGACCAGACCCAAAAAGATTATGGTGCCATCTCGGTATTTTGTAACTACCATTGTGATACCGAGCTTTTGTTTCAGGTTCCGCCCGAAGCTTTTGATCCCATCCCAAAAGTAACATCAGCGGTGATGAAATTATCTTTCCGTCAGAAAAAAGCGGTTTCGCCCAAAAACGAAAAACATTTCTTCTCAGTGGTAAAAGCAGCGTTTTCCAACCGCAGAAAAACGTTGGCAAACTGTTTGATGCAGAATTTTTCCCTAACCCGTGAAGAAGCGGTTTCGCTGATTACCGATTGCGGTTTGTCCGAAACCATCCGTGGTGAAAAGCTGAGCCTTTCGGATTTTTGCAATCTCAGCGATCGGATGTTGGAGCAAAATTGCCAATAACCAATAAAAAATCAAAAAAAATTTCAAAAAACACTTGCAAAAAACAGGAAAGTGTGATATAGTTAGTGGTACAATGGCTGAGAATAGGATTTTTTTAAAAGCCATTGCCCGAAAAATGATTAAAAATATATGATATAAAATTGTAAAGGAGTCTTTAGAAATGACAGACAACAAATTTGTGTTAAGCTGGGTTGAAGAAATGAAAAACCTGGTAAAACCCGCTAACGTAGTATGGATTGACGGTTCTGAAGAACAGCTGGAAAGCTTAAGAGAACAGTCTTGCAAATCCGGTGAAATCATCAGATTAGACCAGGAAAAATTACCCGGATGTTTCTATCACAGAACCGCTCAGAACGACGTTGCTCGTGTAGAAGACAGAACTTTCATCTGTGCAACGAGCGAAGAAGAAGCAGGTCCCACCAACAACTGGATGGATCCCAAAGCTGCTTATGAAAAATTAGGTAAATTATTTGACGGCTCTATGGCTGGCAAAACCATGTATGTAATTCCTTTCATCATGGGTGTATTAGGTTCTCCCTTCTCTAAAGTTGGTATCGAAATCACTGACAGCATCTATGTTGTATTAAACATGGCTATTATGACCCGTGTTGGTATCCAGGCTGAAAAACAGCTGGGTGACAGCGCAGATTTCACCAAATGTTTACACGCTTGTAAAGATGTAAACCCCGATGAAAGATATATTATGCACTTCCCGCAGGACAACACCATCTGGAGCATCAACTCCGCATACGGCGGAAACGTTCTCTTAGGTAAAAAATGTCTGGCACTCCGAATTGCAAGCTACCTGGGTAAAAAAGAAGGCTGGATGGCAGAACATATGCTGATCTTAGGCTTAGAAAATCCCAAAGGCGAAGTGAAATACATTGCTGCAGCGTTCCCCTCTGCTTGTGGTAAAACCAACTTGGCAATGTTAATTCCTCCCTCTATCTTAAAAGGTTACAAAGTATATACCGTAGGTGATGACATCGCTTGGATCCGTGTTGGTAAAGACGGCAGACTGTGGGCTATGAACCCCGAAGCAGGTTTCTTCGGCGTTGCTCCCGGTACTTCTAACAAAACCAACCCCAACGCATTGGCAACCACTATGAAAAACACCATCTTCACCAACGTATTCTTGAAAGATGACAACACCGTATGGTGGGAAGGTATGGATGGCGAAGCTCCGGCAACCGGTACCGACTGGCTGGGTAACCCCTGGACTCCCGAATCCGGCGTAAAAGGTGCTCATCCCAACTCCAGATTCACCGCTCCTGCTTGTCAGTGTCCCTGTATCTCTTCTGAATTTGAATCTACCGAAGGTGTACCGCTGTCCGCAATCGTATTTGGTGGCAGACGTGCGAAAACCGCTCCGCTGGTATACCAGTCCTTCAACTGGAACCACGGTGTATTCATGGGTGCTACCATGGCTTCTGAAACTACCGCAGCAGCTGCAGGTGCAGTTGGTGTAGTTCGTCGTGACCCCATGGCTATGATTCCCTTCTGTGGTTACAATATGGGTGACTACTTCCAGCACTGGTTGGATATGGGAACCAAAACCGACAAACTGCCCTTAATCTTCCACGTTAACTGGTTCAGAACCAATGCTGACGGCAAATTCATCTGGCCCGGATTCGGTGACAACGTTCGTGTGTTAAACTGGATCTTAGCAAGATGTGCAGGCGAAGTTGATGCAGTTGAAACTGAAATCGGTTACCTGCCCAAAAAAGAAGATTTAGACTTAACCGGTCTGGATATTTCCGATGAAGTATTAGACGAACTGTTAAGCGTTGACAAAGACGTTTGGTTAGAAGAAACCAAAGGTATCGGCGAATTCTTCGCAAAATTCGGCGACAGACTGCCCAAAGAACTGGCAGCTGAGCTGGAAGGCTTAAAAGCAAGATTAAACAAATAATAACCACTGTGTTATAGAAAAAAGTCTCACTTCGGTGAGACTTTTTTTGTATAATGAAAATCATGCGATAGTTGAAGTAGTGGTCATGATTTTATGGCAAAATTTCAATCTGGGCTCCCAAAGTTTTTAAGTTTTCCACAATATTATGATATCCCCGAAGCAAATGACCGCTATCGGAAACAATGGTGGTTCCTTCTGCCATCAACCCTGCAATGATTAAAGAGGCTGATGCCCGTAAATCACTGGCGCAAACCTGAGCACCGTTTAAGTGGGAAACTCCCTCGATGATGGCAGTCCGCCCCTCGGTGGTAATCTGTGCACCCAGCCGTTTTAGTTCCCCAATATGCATCAGACGATTTTCAAAAATAGTTTCCGTAATGATGGAAGTTCCTTTCGCACAGCACAGCATTGCACAGAATTGCGACTGTAAATCGGTTGGAAATCCGGGATAAGGAAGGGTTTTGATATCAACAGCATTGTAGCTGCCTTTTCCTTCTACCGTGACGGAATCCTCTGTGGAGGATACCAAAGTGCCGGTATCCTTTAACTTACAAATGACCGGCTTTAAATGTTCGCTGATAACGTTATTGAGGGTGATTTTTCCGCCGGTGGCAGCTGCCGCAAGCATATAGGTTCCTGCTTCAATTCGGTCGGGGATGATGGTGTGTTCGCCGCCTTGTAATGAGCAAACGCCTTCAATTTTAATACTGTTTGTTCCGGCACCCGAAATTTTTGCACCCATTTTATTGAGAAAATCAGCAAGGTCTTTGATTTCAGGCTCTGCAGCGGCATTTTCAATCAAGGTAGTCCCTTTTGCCAGACTTGCCGCCATCATTAAATTTTCTGTGGCACCCACACTGGGAAAATCCAGATAAATTTTATTGCCTTTCAGACGGGAGGCTTTTAGCGAAATGTAGCCGTTTTTGGTGTGAATGGATGCCCCCAGTTTTTCAAAACCTTTCAAATGCAAATCCACCGGTCTGGCACCGATTGGGCAACCGCCCGGATAGGCAATTTCTGCATATCCCTGTTTGGCAAGTAACGGACCTGCTACTAAAAACGAGGCACGCAGACGGTGGGTGATGTCATAAGAAGCAAAAGGCGAAATTTCCTGAGATGCCTCACAAAGATAACTGCGATTATTTTGCGTGATTTGTTTTCCGGTGGTTGCAAGCAAAATCTGCATATTGGAAATATCCGAAATCGGCGGTATGTTGTTTAATTTGCAATCTTGATTACATAACAGTGTTGCGGCAAGAATGGGAAGTGCCGCATTTTTCGAACCTTGCACCGCAACTGTTCCGGCGATTGGGCGTTTTCCTTTGATTTCGAAGTTTGGCAACTGTAATTCTCCTTTTTTGGGTGTTTTTGTTCCTGAAATATTTGCTGAAAAAATGCTGGTTTCCGGTGTTCTGTATGAAAAAGCTAACCATAGTATTACCTGATTCTTCGGAAAAATACATGATGAAATTGTAACATAAATGTAATAAAAAAATCCGTGACAATTCACATAGTAAGTAGTATAATAAAAATGACTTCGTATAAAATGATTTGACAGATTGTTGACCGGAGGTGAAAAAATGCCGTTCCATTTTAATATTCCATCAGGCCTGACAATGCTATCCACAATGCGTTTGGCGGATTATGTGGATATTTTGGTTGTTGCCTATCTGATTTATAAAATTGCAAAGTTTTTTAAAGATACCCGTGCCGTTCAGGTGTTAAAAGGCATTGTGGTGTTGATGGTTTGTGTGCAGTTATCGGAAATGTTTAAGCTAAACACCATCAACTTTATTTTGCAAAACACCATGCAGGTGGGGCTGTTGGCGGTATTTATTCTGTTTCAGCCGGAAATTCGTTCTGCTTTGGCAAGAGTGGGCAAAAGCCGATTGAGCCTTTTAAATTTTGATCTGGAAGCTCATTCTGACCCTGTGGTGAATGTGATTAACGCCGTAACGGCATCTGCAAAAGCTTTGTCCGAAAAGAAAATCGGGGCATTGATTGTAATTGAGCAGGCCACCAAAATTATGGATATCGTAAGAACGGGAGTTGCGTTGGATGCGCAGGTGTCCACCGAGCTTCTTAATAATATTTTCTATCCCAAAGCTCCCCTGCACGACGGTGCGGTCATCATTGGAGACGGGAAAATTAAAGCGGCTTCCTGCTTTTTGCCTTTGTCGCAAAATGACAGCCTGGAATCGGAACTGGGAACCCGTCATCGTGCAGGTCTGGGGATTACCGAGGGAAGCGACTGTATCACTGTTATTGTTTCGGAAGAAACCGGGAAGATTTCTCTGGCTTGTAACGGCGGTTTAACCAGAAATTTAAGCCCCGTGGTATTGAAAGAAGCACTCACCAAACTTTTAATCAAAGAAGAAAAAACCAATAAAAAAGTGAATCTTAAAAAATTTGTTGGAAAAATAAAAAAATAAAAAAAATAAAAAAATCAGAAAATAAAAAATCTAAGATAGGAGGTCCTTATGAAAAATTTTTTAGATGTCATTCGGCATAATACTGCGCTCAAAATCTTTTCGCTTATTCTGGCAATTTTACTGTGGGCCTTCGTACAACTGGCACAAAATCCGGAGCTGAGCTATGATGCTTACGAGGTTCCCATTTCCATTACAGGGGAAGCTGATATCAACAGTGAAGGCTATGTTATCAGCGCTGCTCCGAAAAATCTGAAAACCAATTTGACCATCTCCACCAAACGTTCTTACTTAAATACATTTGATCCGGGAAGTTTGTCGGCTTATGTGGATGTTTCCACTGCAAAAGCGGTGGGCGAATATTCCTTCCCTGTGAGAGTCCGCTCCGAGGACGGTAATATTACAGTGGTTTCCAAAAGCCCTTCCACGGTTTCTTTGTACGTGGATCGGATTATTTCCACTCAGAAACCCATCAAACTTTCCTATGACGGAACCTTGCATCCGGATTATTATATTGACAAAAACAACATTATGATTTCTCCCGAAATGGCAACCGTCAGAGTTCCGGAGCTTGTGGAATCCAAAATCAGTGAAGTTGTGGTTCATTTGGATATGACCAATGTAAAATCAGAAATTTATAACGAATTTACAGGGATTGCAGTGGATTCCAAAGGGGAAGAAGTTACCGATAAATTTTTAAAGATTGCCAACGAATCCATTACGGTTCAGGTTCCCATCTTAAAACGAAAAACGGTTCCCATTGTTATTAAAAATCTTCCTGATGAGTTAACCTTTAACTTAAATCAGGAGCAAATTGAAATTGCAGGAAAAGAATCTCTGATTGATTCTGTGACGGAAATCGGTGGCTATATCAACGATTATGACCCCGAAAATTCCAATGCTTCCTATACCGTTACCTTAAAGCTTCCCGAAGATATTATAACCACCGAGGAAAAAACCATTAAGCTTTATGTGGTAGATTAAGCTTGGGAAAATTAAAAATATTGAAAAAATAAAAAATAAAAAAATAAACTTTCAGGGCAGGGTGAAATTCCCGACCGGTGGTAAGCGCAGTTTTAACGAAACCTGCGGACAGTCCACCCGCCTTTTTTCTAAAAAGGCTGAATTGGTGAAATTCCAATACCGACCGTTACAGTCAGGAAGAAAGAAAGGAAATCTACATTATGAAAACCAGAAAACTCACCGTGACGGCAATGCTTGCCGCCGTGTCAATCGCTTTATCTTTAATTGGCTTTTCCATTCCGCTGATGCCGGGTTTTATCAAGCTTGATTTTTCGGATTTGCCGGCATTACTGGCAGGTTTTGCCTTTGGACCCTGGTATGCTGTAGCTGTATGTTTCATCAAAAACATATTGTTTAATTTGTTCTTTGGCAGTGCCGGATTTGTGGGTGCGACTTCCAATTTCTTACTTGGCGTACTCTTTGTAGTTCCTGCCGCATGGCTCTATCAAGTGAAGCGAAACTTAAAAAGTGCAATTTTCGGTTCTTTAGCCGGTGCATTTTCTATGGCATTTGTAGGGGTTTTCACCAATTATTATTTGGTATATCCCATGTATACCGCTATGCTTCCCATGGAAACCATTATCAAAATGTATCAGGCAATCAACCCCAACGTCACCAATCTCTGGACTGCCTTAATCTATATGAACTTCCCCTTCACTCTAATAAAGGGACTTATTAACGTGGCATTTGCTTTTGTGCTTTATAAACGACTCTCCCCCCTGTTCTTCGGGAAGGCTCGATAAAAGGCGCAGAATCAGTGAACTTCATCGCTTAGTTAGGAAATCATTCCATAAAATAACATCATCAAAATATTCTATCATGCAGGAGGGGACCCCCAATGAAAAAGAAATTATTGAGTTTACTGATTACGATGGTTTTGACTATCGCTTTTGTTTCGTTGACCACGCTGAGTGTTTCTGCGAAAATAAGCGGAATTTTTGCCTACGCGATTAGGAATAATGAGGAAATACTGATTGAAGAATGCGATCCCGCTGTCAGCGGCTCTGTGACCATTCCGGATATGTTAGACGGTTATCCTGTGACAACCATCGATTTTACAGCGTTTTACGGTTGCCACAATGTAGAGGAAGTGAACATTTCGGATAATGTTAC
This sequence comes from Clostridia bacterium, assembly GCA_045638525.1. Classification (GTDB taxonomy): domain Bacteria; phylum Bacillota; class Clostridia; order UMGS1840; family UMGS1840; genus SIG452. Next base: position 80,329 of record JAZUBQ010000001.1, on the reverse strand, counting down.
CACGATTGGAAATGCTGCATTTCAGAATCTTGCATCTTTATCACGAGTGAACTTTGGAAACGGTTTGGAAACGATTGGGAATACAGCGTTTGTTGGTTGCAATGGGCTGAGTGAACTTGTTTTTCCCGATAGCCTCACTTCGATTGGATCTTCTTCGTTTAGCGATTGTCAGAATCTCACTCGTGTGACCTTTGGGAATGGAATTAAAACGATTGGCAATAAAGCATTTTATGCTTGCAAAAATTTGACCGATGTGACCATTGGCGGCAGTATTGAAACCATTGGAGACCATGCATTTCGTGAATGTGATAACTTGCAGAATGTGTATTTTATGGGAACAAAAGAGCAGTGGGATGCTGTTTTGATTGGGAAAAATAATTCTTGTCTGACCAACGCCACCATTCATTTTCAAGAGGACATGAAATTGAATCAAGATGAAATTACAGTGGTTGTTAACGGGCAAAAAGTGCAGTTTGATGTTCAGCCACAGATAATAAATTCCAGAACGATGGTTCCCCTAAGAGCAATTTTTGAAGCCTTGGGAGCAACAGTAGAATGGAATCAGGCAGAGCAGAGAGTTTTGGCAGAAAAATGGTATGCACCTACGAGGGGATACGTGTTTGCTGAATTTGTAATTGGCAGAGATTATATGAGAAATTCTTTCGGTAACGGATATTACGAGTTGGATTCTCCTCCGATTATTATGGATGGCAGAACGCTGATTCCCGCAAGAGCGGCGGCAGAAGCCTTCAACTATAATGTTGAATGGGATGGAGCGACCCGCACCGTATCTATTTATGAATAGAATATAGGCAAAAAAACAGGAACGATTTTTGAAAATCGTTCCTGTTTTTGTTTTGTGATAAAAAATTTATCCTTCCACCAGACCGTATTTGATTTTGATTCTATCTAACTTTTCAATCATAGCTTCCGAGAGGAACCACAAGAAAAAGGCAGTGGAGAGTGCGTGGATGATATCAAAGGAGAATCCCATTGCATAAGAAGTTGCAATCATCTCCCGGGTGATTTGGTTTTGCCACATAATAACAGAGGCAGGATTCATAATGCCGCCGTATATGAAAAAGGTTGCCAAAAAGCCGAATATGCAAAGAAAGAGTTTTGTCCTTTTTAAAAAACCTTTTTGAAACAAGATTCCGGCGAGAAATCCAATCATTCCGAAGGCGAACATCTGCCACGGTGCCCATGGACCTTGTCCAAAGAAAAAGTTGGAAACAAATCCGGTGATGGCACCAACCAAAAATCCCGTTTCTCCACCAAAGCATACCCCGGCAATGACAACAAGTGCCACCACGGGTTTAAACTGTGGAATCATAAAAAATGCAGACCGTCCTGCCACACCCAAGGCACATAAAACGCTGATGACAATCAGCTCTCTTGCCTTTGGCTTTCTGGCTTCAAACAGCATACAAAAGGGGATGATGGTTTCTATGATGATGAGTAAGCTTGTGAAATAATAGGCACGCTCCCCAAACAGAGACATTCCAAAATATAATGTAAGCGGAATCAGCACCAGAACAGAAAGGGTTGCCGCAAGTGTTCTTTTGGGAAGCTTTCGGGAAGCTTTGGGAGTTTTTGTTTGTTCTTTTTTGGGAGTATATTGGGATATGGGAGGTTTCTTTGGAAGATTATCTTTCTTTTTTTCTCTTTTTGGGAGAACTCCGCCGCAGGCTACGATGATATCTTCTGCTAAAATTGCATCAGGGAGACAGCCTCTTGCCATACGATTTGCTGCGGTGGTATAGAAATTTTTCCCTTTAAAAAACGCTCTGGGCGTGTCTTTTGAAGTGATGGAACCGTCAAAAACAAGAGCACATCGGTCGGCATATTTTGCACAGAACTCAATATCGTGGGAGACCATCAGAATGGTGACACCTTTCTGTTTCAAATCCAAAAGAATGTCAGAAAATTCTTCCTTAAACCGGGCATCCATTCCTTTTGTCGGTTCATCTAACAGCAGGATTTCAGGCTTTAGCAGAAGAATTTTTGCAAGTGCTGCTCTTTGTTGCTCTCCGCCGGACAAATCGTAAGGATGGCTTTCCAACAGACGTTCAATCCGGCAAAGCGAAGCCATTTGTTTTACGGTTTCTTCTTTTTCTTCTTGGGATGTTTTTTGTTGGGATAACATTTCCAGTAAATCAAGAAGGACTGTTTGTTTCACAAATACGCTTTGTGGATTTTGAGGGAGTACGCCCAATAATCCATCGTATAACCCTTTGATTTTTGAAATGTTTTGACCTTTTAGTTGCACCTGACCTCTGTAGGGGGTGTGAAGACCGGATATTACGGAAAGTGCAGTGGTTTTACCGGTTCCGTTACCACCCAGCAAACAAAAAAGTTCTCCTTTTTGTACACATAAGTTGAAATTTTTTACCACATCAGGTGCGTTTTTTTCATAACGGAACCATACATCTTTTACTTCGATGACAGGCTCAGAATCAGAGGGGGGGACATCCTCCGGAATTTTTTGAACCGGTAAAGGATGGTCTTTGGCATAGGTTTGCAACCAATCCCGCCCGTCACGGATGGTTAAGGGACAGGGCGGTTTGTTTTCGATTTCGCTGTAAACTCTCATAGGTGTCGGAAGTGCAGAAACCATAGGGTGATGGCTTTCTTTCAGGATTTTTCCAATATTGCCCGGTGATTCATTGGCAATGATTTTTCCTTCGTCCATCACGATAACTCGGTCTGCCAACGGGAAGGCATCCTCTAAGCGATGTTCTGTTAAAATAATGGTGGTTCCCAGTTCTCGATTGATTTTTTCAAGGGTTTTTAAAAATTCACCTGCAGCAATTGGGTCAAGCTGACTGGTGGGTTCGTCTAAAATTAAAACCGACGGTTGCATAACCATTACGGAAGCAAGATTCAGAAGCTGTTTCTGTCCGCCGGAAAGTTCGGTTACATCTTTATAAAACCAGGTTCCGATTCCGAAAAAAGAAGCCATTTCGGATACTCTGGTTCGGATTTCGCTTGTGGAATAGCCCAGGCTTTCCAATCCAAAAGAAAGCTCGTGCCATACTTTGTCTGTGACAATCTGATGGTCGGGATTTTGCATCACAAAACCAATTTTTGCGGCTTGTTCTCGTTTGTCGTATTCTGACAGTGGTTTTCCGCAAAAGAAAATGGTTCCACTCAGTTCACCAAAAGGGGAAATGGAAGGTTTTAACAGCCTGAGCAGTGTGCTTTTTCCACATCCGGATTGACCGCAGATTAAAATAAATTCTCCCTGATTGACTGTGAAATGAATGTCCTTGAGTGCTTGTTTGGTACGATTTGGATAGGTGAAACTTACATGTTCGACTGCAAAATTTTCCATTTTCTCACCTCCTTGATTTCAATGATGACAGGAGTCATACACAGCAAAAAATATGCAACCAGTACACTGATTCCAAATGCAGAAACATCTGTCATTTGGATGGTTGGAAAAAACTGAAATTGCAGTTCTCCCATCAGAGTTCCAAACAAGATGTATGCACCTGTTAATAAAATTCCGCTAAGAGCTTTTTTGTCCCGTTTATCAAAGGTAAAGATAGAAAAGGCACTTCGCCCCGGAAGTCCATACCCTCTGGCTTTCATACTGTCAGCTGTTTCAATGGCATTTTCCAGTGACCAGGTAGTAAGAATTGAGAGAATATTCAGTCCGCATTTTGCACGTTTTATGAGGCTTCCTTCCGAGATGTCGCGTCCCATACATTTTTGGGCGTTGACAACGATTTTCAGCTGATTGGTGAATTTGGGAACAAATCGTAGGGTCATGGAAAGGATTAAAGATAGCGACGGTATGATTTTTCCAAACAGATAAATAAACTTATCGCTGGTCATTACTTCATTGTAGCAGTAAAAGTGGCAGATGACTTCCACAATCATCACCGCAGTGCAAAGTCCGTATAGAATGGATTCTAACGTCAGGGGATTTCCGCTGGGCAGATAGGTGAGAATCGTAATACCCTGATGATTGAAAGCAGGATTCATCAGTGCCATAATGACAAACATAGGAAGCATATAAAGTAAATTTTTCTTCACTTGCACAGGACCCTTTAGGATGACAGAGTAGGTGAAAGCGGCTGTCAGAGAAATCAAAAGGCAGAGTGGATGCATAAAAAAGCAGGAAAAACCGATAACCAGCACAAAATAGGTAAAATTCACAATCGGATGATAGGTTTTAAATTCATTCATATTAAAATTCAATTCCTTTTCGTGATGAAATTCCCTTTTGGTAGGGATGTCTGATGGCTTTTACTTCGGAGATGTAATCAGATATCGCTTCTATTTTTTCGGGCAGCTGATGTCCTGTCAGGATAATTTCCATTCGGTCTTTCAGTTTGGAAAGTAAATCCAGAAGGGCATCTTCTTTGATATATCCAAACACAACGGCATCTAAAATTTCATCTAAAATTATCATCTGGTAGGTACTGATGCTTTTCATTGCATCCGAAAACAGAAGCTTATTGTATGCTTTGGTAAAGAGTTCGGTTTGTTCTTTTTTAAAATTATCATACAAATGATATGGTGTATCGGAATATAAAATGTCAATGTTGTCGATTTTTTTAAAAATATTAAATTCTGCGGAATCGTTGTTTTTTAAAAACTCCACAAACAGCACTTGATTACCGGTGCCGGCACAGCGGATTGCCGAACCCACAGCGGCAGAGGTTTTTCCTTTTCCGTTTCCAAAATAAGTCTGTATCATAACGTGAATCTCCTTATGATGTTACCAAAAATAAAAAACTGCGGTAATTTTCCTTCTTGAAAAATTACCACAGCTGAGTTTTTCTGTGATTTTCACAATTTGAGTATTTTAATATCCGATGATAATACTCAAAAACATTATCTTAAGCCTTTCGATTAAGATAACACCAAAGCAGGTCTTGTGACTTATGCCATATAAGGTTAGCAAACCTTGCATTTTTATGCTCTGCCTTCTCAGTTTCCCAATGACCGGCTTTCACCGACGAACATAAAAACTTCGACACATACACCGACAGTTAACCGCAGGGGATTCACACCCCATTCCCTTTACATTGGCTATACCTTGCTTCAAGAGCCTTTTAAGGCACAGCCAACACTTTGTGTGAAGATATGAAATTCTTTTTTATTATAGCATATTTTTTTGAAATTCGGCACCCGCAAACACAAGAGGCAACCATTCACATCAAAAATATGATAATACAATTTCATTATATCATATTCGCCGTCAAAAATCAACACAAAAAATATTATTTTTGGTAAAACAATAATTTCGGTATTATCTTATTTGTCAGTTGGAACTATTTAATCATCCCAACTGTCTCGGATTTTTTCTTCGATTTCTTTTGCAAGTTCCGGATTATCGTTTAAGTACATACGGGCGTTTTCTCTGCCCTGACCCAGACGCATTTCGCCATAATTATACCAGGCACCGCTTTTTTCCACAATGCCGGCTTCCACGCCTAAGTCAAGCAGCATACCGTTTTTGGAGATACCTTCTCCGTAAAGAATGTCAAATTCTGCATCTTTAAAAGGCGGTGCAACTTTGTTTTTCACGACTTTTACTTTGACTTTATTACCGATAATATCGGTACCGTTTTTCAAAGCTTCGGCACGACGAACATCCAAACGCATGGAAGAATAGAATTTTAAAGCCCGTCCGCCGGTGGTGGTTTCGGGATTTCCAAACATTACGCCCACTTTCTCACGAAGCTGATTGATGAAAATGGTGGTGGTTTTGGTTTTATTGATGACACTGGTTAATTTACGAAGTGCCTGAGACATCAGTCTTGCCTGAAGTCCAACATGAGAATCTCCCATATCCCCTTCGATTTCCTGACGGGGCACCAATGCCGCAACCGAGTCAATGACAATAACATCCAATGCATTGCTTCGAACCAGAGCTTCACAGATTTCCAAAGCTTGTTCTCCGGTATCCGGCTGAGAAATGAGCAGAGAATCAATATCCACTCCCAACCGTTTTGCATAGATGGGATCCAATGCGTGTTCCGCATCAATAAATGCCGCTTCGCCGCCGTTTTTCTGAGCTTCTGCAATAATGGTCAGAGCAACGGTGGTTTTCCCCGAACTTTCCGGGCCATAAATTTCAATCACACGACCTCTGGGAACACCGCCTACGCCGGTGGCACGGTCTAAGGTCATAATGCCGGTGGGGATAACATCCACATCCATCGACAAATTTTCGCCCAGACGCATTACGGTTCCTTTCCCAAATTGTTTATCTAATTGTGCCATAGCAGCCGCTAAGGCTTTCTGGCGGTCTTCTTTTCGTTTTTCCATATCCATATCCATTCTTTTTCATTCCTTTCTCACCTAAGGATTTCCTATCTTGATACTCTCATTATAACAAAAAATCGAAAAATGTCAATAGATTTTAGTCAAAAAACGAACAAATGTTCTATTTTTTGTTTTCGCATAGGGATTTTGAGGCGGTAAGTGCCAGATAGAGTGCATTTTTTGCACTTAATTGACGGATTTTTTCCCGATTGCCCACAAAGTTGAAACGAAAGGCATCGGTTTTTTCTTTGGTGGAAACGCCGATATACACCAGTCCCACCGGTTTATCTTCGGTTCCGCCGCCGGGACCTGCAATTCCTGTAACGGAAATTCCGATGTCGGCTCCTGTGAAGGTTCGGATTCCCTCTGCCATTTCGCAGGCAGTTCCTTTGGAAACGGCACCGTATTCCGAAAGAGTTTCTTCGCTGACGTGACAGATTTTTTGCTTTAATTCATTGGAATAGGTGACGGCACCACCCAGATAATGTTCAGAGGAGCCTGGAATGGCGGTAATCATCTGTCCAATCATTCCTCCTGTGCAGGATTCTGCAGTTGCCAGAGTTTGATTTTTTTGTTTGAGCGAATCCAGCAGCACTTCTTCTAATTTGCAATCACCTTCGGCATAGATATATTCGCCCACCAGTTCATACAATTTTTCTTTTAAATTTTTTGTTAAAGTGATTGTCTCTTCTTTGGTTTTTCCCATTGCGGTGATTTTCAGCTGAACTTCTCCCGTTTTTGCATAGGGTGCAAGAATGAGATTTTTTTCTTTTTTCATATAGTCTTTTACGACTTCTTCCAGACGGGATTCCCCGATGCCGAAAAATTTTAAGGTGGTTTCTAAAATTTCTCCCTGTTTTAAGGATTCAAAATAGGACAGCATTTCTTCGGTATGAAGCAGTGCTTTTACCTCGATGGGAGGACCGGGGAGCATAATCACCGTTCCTTCCTTTGTGCCGGTGATGCTTGCGGGGGCAGTGCCGTTGGGATTCTGAATAATCTGAGAACCCTTTGGGAAATCGCATTGGCTTAAGTTGGAGAGGGGCATATCTCTTCCCGAACGACGAAAATACAGATTCAGCATTTCTACCGAATATTCATCCCGAACCAACTCCCGATCCAAAGCTTTTGCCACTGCTTTTTTTGTAATGTCGTCGTAAGTGGGACCAAGTCCGCCGGTGGTAATCACCAAATCTGCCTTTTTTAAGCCACGTTTGATGGCTTGTACAATATCTTTTTTACAGTCGTCCACCGACATTTGCATTACGGTTTTGACGCCGTATGGCTTTAAAAAGTTGGCAATGGTGACACCGTTGGTGTTTAAAATATCCCCGGAAACCACTTCGGCTCCGATGGCAATGATTGCACACTTCATAAAAATTCCTCCCGAAATTTTGCATAATTACTACCTATAGTATATCGTAAACACCGGAAAATTACAATCTTTTTTTGAAAAAACGTGGACATTTTCCAATTGGTGTGGTATAATTGACTCAAATTTATATTTTATTTTTTGGGAGGCTGTTGTATGAAACATAAGCTGTTATCTTTTGTTTTAATGTTTTGTTTGTTGACAAGTTTCTCGGTGATTGCACCTATGACTGCCACTGCAGCAACCAGCGGAAGTTGCGGTAGTAGAGTGTTTTGGAAATTAGACGATAATGGTGTTTTGACCATCAGAGGAAGTAATGGAATGACGAATTATACTGCTTCCTCGAAAACGCCTTGGTATGATGTTCGAGAAACAGTGAAGACTTTAGTTATTGAAGATGGGGTTCTCAGCATCGGAAAGCATGCGTTCGATGATTGCAACAACTTAACAAGTGTAATGATAGGGAACAGTGTTACTACCATAGGCGCTTCTGCATTTGGTGATTGCGACAGCTTAACTGATATCACCATTCCGGATGCTGTAACAACGATAGGCGCTTCTGCATTTGGTGATTGCGACAGCTTAACTGATATTATTGTGACCGAAGGCAATGCGATTTTTAGTTCTGTGAACGGAACTTTATTTAACAAAAATCAAACCACTTTAATTCAATATGCAAGTGGGAAGATTGATACACGCTATTCTATTCCAAAAAGTGTCACAACGATTGGAAAGTGTGCGTTTCAGGATTGCAAGCGCTTAACTGACGTAATTATTCCAGCCAACGTAATAACCATCGATACTTCTGCATTTGAGTGTTGTGAAAGCTTGATGAATGTGACTATGGAAAGTGGTGTAATAACCATAGGTGATCATGCGTTTCGTGATTGTGATAGCTTAACTGATGTAAGCATTCCAAATAGTGTCACAACCATTGGAAAGTATGCATTTTACGATTGTAATGGTATTGCAAGTTTTACCATAGGGGAAAGTGTAACAACCATAGGCGACTACGCATTTCGTAATTGTGATAGCTTAACTGATGTAATCATTCCAAATAGTGTCACAACCATCGGAAAGAATGCATTTTACGATTGTGATGGTATTGCAAGCGTTGTTATAGGAACCGGTGTCAAAACCATTGGCGATTATGCGTTTTATTATTGTGACGGCTTAACGAGTATCGTCGTTTCAGACAGCGTTACAACTATAGGTAATTATGCGTTTTATTATTGCGATGGTGCAAAAAGTATAATCATAGGAAATAGTGTCACAACCATAGGCGATTACGCATTTTATTATTGTAACAGCGTTTTGAGTATAACCATAGGAGACAGTGTTGCTACCATAGGTGACTATGCATTTTCAAATTGTAATGCTTTAACTGATGTTACCATTCCGAACAGCGTTGCAGAGATTGGAGACTATGCGTTTTATGATTGCGACCGTTTGACAAGTGTAACCATAGGAAACAGTGTGACCGGTGCAACTAATAGTGTTGCAGCAATTGGAACATATGCATTTTCTGATTGCTATCATTTAACGAATGTAACCATAGCAAACAGCGTTGCAACGATTGGAGACTATGCGTTTTATAATTGCGACCGTTTAACGAATGTAATCATAGGGGATAGTGTCACAACAATAGGAACACATGCGTTTTCTTCTTGTGGTGGTTTAACTGATGTAATGCTGGGAGAAAGTGTTGCAGAGATTGGAAATTATGCATTTCATAATTGTGATAGCTTAACTGATGTAATCATTCCAAATAGTGTCACAATCATCGGAGCGTATGCATTTTACGATTGTAATGGTATTGCAAGCGTTGTTATAGGAACCGGTGTAACATCAATAGGAAATGGTGCATTTCGTGATTGTGGTAGTTTAACTGATATCATTGTAACGGAAGGTAACTTCAATTACAGTTCCGTAGATGGAAATTTATTTGATAAAAATCAAACTACTTTAATCCAATATGCAATTGGTAATCTGAATACAAGTTATACTATTCCGACTAGTGTGGTGAGCATAGGTAGCTATGCGTTTTATAATTGCGACCGTTTAACAAATGTAACCATAGGGGATAGTGTAACAACTATAGGCGATTATGCGTTTTGTGCTTGCGACCATTTAACGATGGTAAGTATGGGTGACAGTGTTTCAACCATTGGAAGGTATGTGTTTTCTGATTGCGACAGCTTAGTGAGTGTAGTGATTTCGAAGGGAGTAACGACCATTGATTCTGGTACATTTTGGAGTTGTGACAGTTTAACTGATGTATATTATACCGGAAGTGAAGCAGAATGGCAGAAGATTTCTATTGGGAACTCCAATAAACCGTTGACCAATGCAACCATCCATTATAATTATGTACCGCTGGTTGTTACTGCTCAAACATCCATAGTAAACAACCAGAAAACTATTCAGGTGACAACTAAAAATATCCCTGCTGGAAGTGAAATTATTTTGGCTTGTTATCATGGGGACGTGTTGTCCTATTTTGAGCCTGTGACGAAATTGGAAGGGCAGGAAACTTACTATTTTATTCCGAATCAAGATTACACCACGGCAAAGGTTCTGGTGTTTGATAATTTAGAAAACATTTCTCCTGTGATTGAGGCAACACCGGTGCAATAGAAATTGCGATAGTTTTTTTAAAAAGGATTTTCGCTTTTTCAGAGAATTCGTCGTATGTGGTGAGATGTTGTAGGGGTTGACGGTTTCCGACAAACCGTTATTGTGCATTTTCTAAACATTTGAAAGGCTGTTCTGCGATTGGACACCATATTCGTCAAATTCGTTGCATTTGGCATCTTCTCGTTTTGTGGAGAAGGCTTGTAGGGGCGGTTTACGAACCGCCCGTAAATGCTTTGCTTTAAGAAACAGACCACAAAAAAGACTGTGTAAAAAATCAGATTTTACACAGTCTTTTTGTTATCTTTTTATGATAGGTCACCGTTTTTTGTGGTTTACACGTTTTCTTTTAAATAGTTAACCACATCGGAAACGGTGCTGATTTTTTCAGCTGCATCATCCGGAATATCAATTCCGAATTCATCAGAAAAAGCCATAATGAGTTCCACTACATCCAGGGAATCTGCACCTAAATCGTCAACCAGGGTAGAATCTGCAGTTACTTTGTCTGCATCAATTCCCAGCTGTTCCACGATAATGTCTTTTACCCGATCGAACATACTATGTTGTAACCTCCTTTATATGTATCATTATTTTTATAACAAAAAATTAAGAAAGATGTTTGCGGATGTTGCCGCAAAGGTCTTTATCTGCCAGTTTGGCTGCAAATAAGATGGCGTTTTTAAAGGCGACACGGTCAGAATTGCCGTGTGCTTTCACAACGGGAGCATTGAGGCCTAAAAGGGGAGCGCCGCCCACTTCTTTGGCATCCAACATTTTTTTAATGGTGGAGAGTCCCGGCTTTAAAATGGCAGCCGCAAGTTTTGTGATGGTGTTTTTGTAAAATACCTGTTTTAAGAAATAAAACAGAGTGCTTGCTGTGCCTTCTATGGTTTTTAGTGCAATATTTCCTGTCCATCCGTCAGATACCAAAACTTCGGCATCGCCGTTTAAGATATCACGGGCTTCCACATTGCCAACAAAGGTAATGTCTTTGGATTCTTTTAATAAGGCGTGAGCTTCCACTACGGTGGAAGTCCCTTTGTGATGTTCCACACCGATGTTGATAAGCCCTGCTCTTGGATTTTTGATTCCTAAAATTTCTTTGGCATAGACTGAACCCATCATCGCAAACTGAGGGAAAAATTCCGGCTTACATTCTGCATTTGCACCAACGTCAATGATGACAGCCTTTCCTTTTTTGGTGGGAAGGGTGGGACAGAGTGCCGCACGTTTGATTCCCTGGATTCGTTTGATAATGAGGGTTGCTCCGGTTAAGACTGCACCGGTATTTCCGGCGCTGACAAAAGCATCGCCTGCCTGTTCGCTCACCAGCCGAAGTCCCACCACCAAAGAAGAATCTTTTTTTCTACGGATGGCAGAAATGGGATCATCTTCATTTTCCACAATTTCAGTTGTATTCACAAACTGCAACCGTTCGGAAATTTTGTGTCCCTCTTCGTTTAACAGCTTCCGTAACAGAGCTTCATCGCCGGTAACAATCAGCTCTAAATCTGCGCGGGCTTCCAGCGCCATCTGACACCCGAAAATTACTTCTTTCGGTGCGTAATCTCCGCCGAAACCGTCAACCACAACTTTCATAAGAGCCTCCCATATGTAATAAAAGTATGTTATATCTTATATGATATCTGAGAAAATGTCAATAGTTTTTTGGTTAAAAAACTTAGACAAACAAGGTGCTCACAGACAAATCTTCGTAGATTCTGTCGATGGCTTCTGCAAATACATTGGCAGAAGAAAGAACGGTGATTTTGTCCAGCATTTTTTCGGGAGTCAAGGGAATGGTGTCTAACACAACCATTTCGTCAATGGGAGATTCTTTGATTCTTTCGATTGCGGGGCCGGAGAATACAGCGTGAGAGCAACCTACGGTGATTTTCTTTGCGCCACGTTCTTTTAAAGCCATTGCCGCATGCACGATGGTGCCGGCGGTATCAATCATATCGTCAATCATAATAACGTTTTTGTCTTTTACTTCACCGATAATGTTCATAACTTCCGATACATTCGCTTTGGGACGGCGTTTGTCAATAATCGCCATGGGAATGTCCAGACGTTCCGCATAGTATCTTGCACGGGTAACGCTTCCCAAGTCGGGAGAAACCATAACGGTGTCTTCGGTGTTGATATGCTCTGCAAAATAGGGGCATAAAATTGCGGAGCCGAGTAAGTGGTCCACGGGAATATTAAAGAAGCCCTGAATCTGTGATGCGTGCAAGTCCATAGTCAGAACTCTGTCTGCACCTGCAGCAGTGATTAAATCAGCAACCAGTTTTGCAGAAATCGGGTCTCTGGCTTTTGCTTTTCTGTCCTGACGTGCATATCCGAAATAGGGAATAACTGCAGTGATTCGTCCTGCAGAAGCACGTTTGAATGCATCAATCATAATCAAAAGTTCCATCAGGTTGTCGTTTACGGGATTGCAGGTGGACTGCACCACGAATACGTCAGAACCTCTGACAGTTTCAAAAATATTAACAGAAATTTCGCCGTCAGAGAAATGTTTTACTGCTGACTGACCAACTGATAATCCCAAGTTTGATGCGATGTCTGCTGCTAATTTTGGGTTGGAATTGGCTGTGAAGATTTTGATGTCTTTCCCGTGTGTAATCATTGTTCAAATACCCCTTTCTTTCAAACCTCAGGTTCCTTCTTGCCCTTGGTTTTTCCCCATCCTTTTTTGTTTTCTTGTTTTGCCCGGGCGATTGCCAGAGCGCCTTCCGGCACATCCTGGGTGATGGTACTGCCGGCGGCTGTATATCCATGGTCACCAACCGTTACCGGAGACACCAGATTGGTGTTGCATCCGATAAATGCGTGGTTCCCGATTTTGGAACGATATTTTTGTTTGCCATCGTAATTTGCAATCACGCTTCCGCATCCGAAGTTACAAAAGGAACCCACATCAGCGTCTCCGATATAGGTCAGATGTGCGGCTTTCGTTCCTTCGCCGACGGTTGCGTTTTTCACTTCCACAAAATTTCCGATTTTGGCATTGTTTTTGATGTGTGCATTGGGTCTTAAATAGGCAAATGGTCCGATGCTGGTTTCATTTTCCACCACCGCATTGGTAAGATACGAAGCCCGGATTTCGTTGCTGTTTCCGATAGAAGAATCCGAAATCACCGTGTTGGGACCGATTTTGCAATCTGCTCCGATGATGGTGTTCCCTGTGATCACCGTGTTGGGAAAAATGACGGTGCCGGCACCTATCTTGACAGTTTCATCAATATAGCCGGTGGCAAAATCATAAAACACAACACCAGCATCTGCCAAACGGCGATTGATTTGGATTCGTTGTTCATAGCTTGTAAATTTCATTTGAAAACCTCCCGAATTTCTGAGCGTAAACGCTTTTTTTGAAACGGTTTTCGCACAGAAGAGAAGGTTTTTGGTATGTTGTATCTATCAAAAAAACCGTTATTTTTGTACACACATTATTAGTATACAACTTTTCTCGATAAAATTCAAGGGATTTTCTGAAGAAAAATGAAAAAAGTGGATAATTTTTTTATTATCCACTTTCTATCATATAAATTATGCTTCGTCTATTGATGTCTCAAGCAAAGCTTCTTCATACTTTGCCAAAATTAAGTTTTGCAATTCATCCCGCAATTCAGGGTTAATCGGATGAGCGACGTCTTTAAATTCACCTTCCGCTGTTTTTCTGGAAGGCATAGCGATGAACAAGCGTTCCTTTCCCTCGATTACTTTGATGTCATGAACAACAAAGCACTCATCAAAGGTAACGGAAACAACTGCTTTCATCTTGCCGACAGAGTTCACTTTGCGAACTCGAATGTCTGTGACTTGCATAAGTTTCACCGTTTGCAATGCAAGCAGATATTGGCAACATGGTACAACACCTGCCAACATTACCCCTTCTTCATTTTTAACAACCTTATTATACAACTGTTTTGATTGTTTGTAAATATTTTTTCTCTGTTTTGGTTAATTTTCGTCGAAATGACGGACAATTTGAAAATAAAATTGTTCTTATTGTACAAAAAAATGAAGAAATTATATCAAAATATACAGAAATAACTTGGGAATTTCACTAAAACTGTCCGTATGCTATGGACAGTTGATTTTTGGGCATCAAGGACGGATACCCGGATAGGAATTAAAAGTAAAAACTGCTTTTTTCCACGCTTCTTTTTCTTCGTCAGTCCAGACTTCGTGGGTATTTCGATAGTCACTTTTTCGTTTGATTTCGGAAAGATGCCCGTTTAATTTTTTGTATTTTTCCATAGTGGCTTCCACGATGCGGGCAACCATCTTTTTGTCACCGAATCGAATTTTCCGGATTGCTACCAGATGCGGGACACAAAGAATGGCATCTTCTTTTTCATATTGTTTGGAAAATTCTTCGTTTTTATAGAATTCCAAAAACGCTTTCGTGTAGTCATCTTCATTGGATTTCTGAATGTTGCAGAAAAAACATTCCTTGTGAGCGCTGCGGTCTGTTTTGGAACGTTTGTCGGGAACATCTTTCATCACATTGTTCATAAAATCATGGTATAAAATTGCGTGGGACAGAGGATCCCCCAGCTGCAACAGACGGTGTGCGTGATGGTTACAGAATCCGTTGGTCCACTCAATTTTTGCACGGGTGTGCGGTGTGTTGATTCCTTCGTATAAAAACCGTTCCAAGGCTTCTGCCAAGCGAAATTCCACAAAATCGCAAATGGGGCAGACGCCTTTTTTCATACGGTTCATCAGTTCTTCGTATATAATCTCTTTGCTGTCCAAAACGTTGCCTTCCTTTCTTATTTTTTAAGCTCCAATGCACGACGGGTACATTCTCCCATGGCATCATCAATCAGTTGATAAAAATCGTGTTCTTTCAAGTGGTTCACTGCTTCGATGGTGGTGCCGCCTTTGGAACAGACTTTGTCAATTAAAATATCTGCATCTTCGGTGGAAGAAAGCAACAGTTTTGCGGCGCCAAGCACTGTTTTTCCTGCCATACGAAGTGCGGTTTCGTAGGGGATTCCCTGGTTCTCTCCCGATTTTGCCATCGCATCTATCAACATATAGACATAGGCAGGAGAAGAACCGGAAACCGAAATAATGGCATCCATTTTATCTTCCGGCAGTTCGTGAATTTCCGAGAATGCCGAAAGCAGTTTTTTAACTGTTTCATATTCTTCATCACTTAAGTTTGCACCACGGCAAACTGCAGTCACACCTTCTCCCACCAAAGCGGGCGTGTTTGGCATTGTGCGTACCACTTTTGTGCTGTCAGACAGCATATTTCTGATGAAATCTGTGGTGATTCCCGGTGCCACAGTGATATAAATTTTATCGGAAAATTCTTTTAAATCCGAAAGAACTGCTTCGTAAAACTGAGGCTTTACCGTTAAAAAAACATAGTCGGAATTTTGAACCGTTATCCGATTATCGGTAGCGGTATTGATTCCTTTTTCTTTGTATTTCTGAAGCTGTGTTTCTGAGATATCACTGACAGAAACGTCGCAGGGCTTCACAATGTTTGATGCCAAAATGCCGTCAATCATCGCACCGCCCATATTGCCTGTGCCGATAAATCCGATTTTCATTTTTTATCATCCTTTCTCAGTTAAAGTAAGGGGTATAGGTAAGGGGAGATTTCTGATTGGGGAACAAGTGTTCAAAAAGCTCGATAAAATAATCGTCTGTCATACTTGCCATATAGTCAATCACCACTTGATCCACAGAGGTTTCTTCCCGATAATTGTTATGACGATAGTGTTTTCCGTGTTCGGCCACAAAGTCCAGATGATGGCGGAAAATGGGGGATTCCAAGCGGTTTTGCACCAGGTCATCCCGCAATTTCTGATAGAGTCTGGCAAACATGGGAGAAAGCTCTTTTTCGATGGATTTGATGCGTGGACTTCCGTAAATCAAACGGTAGTTTTCTTCTTTGATTTTAGAAAGTGCCTGGAAATATTCGGGCTCCATTAAAATGCAATCTTTTCCATAGCTTTTTTCAATGATATTCACACATAAATTGTTGATAATAACTGCGTTATATTTGCCCAGCGAAGTGTCGGAAAACAACTCCTCGGAGGAAAGTGTTTCGGTTTTCAAAGCATCCTGGCGGTCTTTGCCCAAGTAAGCGATCAGGTCGCAAATTTTCACTACGCATCCTTCTAAAGTGGAGGGAACAAGTTTTTTCACAGCATCTGCACTGTGGTAACACTGTTCCACCTTTTTATCAAACTCTGAAAAACCGGACAGAGGTGCAATTCGGTATTCTTTTTGCTCGCTTTCTCCGTTGTGGCAAAGGATGCCGTCTAAGGTTTGCATGGAAATATTGTGACGGAAAATACCGTCCAGAACCCGCACGCTGTGCACATTGTGGTGAAAATATCTGCCCGAATGTTCTAAAGAAAGTTCGTTTAAAAACCGTTCTCCTGCATGTCCAAAAGGGGTGTGACCGATGTCGTGCCCCAAAGCGATGGCTTCGATCAAATCCAGGTTTAAATGTAACATTCTGCCGATGTTTCGGGCGATTCTTGACACCAACTGCACGTGAAAGGCGCGACGGGTGATGTCGTCATTTTTATAAAAAGCAAATACCTGCGTTTTGTCGGTATAGCGGTTGAAATATGGGGAATGCATAATTTTTTCAACATCACGAAGATAACAGCTTCTCCAGAGAGATGCCTGATCGTGATTTCTATCTCTGCGGATGGCAGTGTCTTCCAGAATATAGCTTCCCGAAAAATCTTCACGGATTTTCTCCTGCAGTTCGGGTGACAGGGAATGGTAGATATTCATAAGAAATTCCTTTCGTATTCCAAGGATTCTTCCATTTTAACATACCCAAAAACATTTGTCAATTTGAAACGGGGAAAAGATGGGGAAAAACCAATAAAAAACACGAAAAAAATGGGGCAAAACTATAGACAAACAAAAAACAATGTGCTATACTATATAAGTATAAGTTTGTATATTTTTATCGATAAACCGATAACGGGAAGGAGTCGAACATAGGGATTATGAAATTTGAAAAAGACTTACTGGGCATCAAAAATTTAGATGCTGACCAAATTCAATTTATTTTGAACAAAGCGAAGGAAATGAAAAAAATCATTTTCTCCGATTGTAAAAAAGCCACCAATTTAGCAGGAAAATCTGTGATGACTTTATTTTACGAAAACAGCACCCGAACCCGAACTTCATTTGAACTTGCCTCCAAATATCTGGGAGCCATTGCTTCCAATATGGCGGTGTCTTCCAGTTCTGTGAAAAAAGGGGAAACCTTAATCGACACTACCCGAACTTTAAATGCCATGGGCAATGATTGTTTCATCATCCGTCACGAAAACGCAGGAGCACCGCATCTGGTTGCACAAAATGTGAGTGCTTCGGTTATCAACGCAGGAGATGGTATGAATGAGCATCCCACCCAGGCTTTGCTTGATTTCTTCACTATGTATGAAAAAATGGGTACCGTGGAGGGCAAAAAAGTTGCCATCATCGGTGACATTTATCACAGCCGTGTGGCAAGAAGTGACACCTACGGGTTGTTGAAATTAGGTGCCGAAGTGGTTATGGCAGGCCCCAGAACCTTGCTTCCCAATGATTTGGAAAGCTTAGGCGTGAAAATGTATACCGATGTGGACAAGGCAATCCGTGATGCCGACGTGGTGATGCCTTTAAGACTGCAGTTGGAGCGTCAGAAAAACTGCTTCTTCCCCTCCGGATATGAATATGCCAAATATTTCGGCGTAAATGAAGAAAGAATGAAACTGGCAAAAGAAGGTGCTTTGATTATGCATCCCGGTCCGGTAAACCGTGGACTGGAATTGCAATCTCTGTTGTATTCGCCTGAAAAATCTGTGATTGATGAACAGGTAACCAACGGGGTGGCAGTTCGTATGGCTGTGCTTGACACCTTCATCAACCGTGCATAATAAAAGAGAGGAGACGAATCTATGACCATTTTACTGAAAAATCTTAGTGTTGTTACCACCGAATCTGTTACCGAACATCAGGATATTCTGATTACAGACGGTGTGATTGCCAAAATTGAGGCAAATATCGCAGACTCTGCGGACCAGGTGATTGACTGTGCAGGCAAAACCGCCTTCCCCTCCTTTTTTGATATGCATACCCATATGAGAGACCCCGGCTTTACCTACAAAGAAGATATTGAATCCGGAACCAAAGCGGCACTTCACGGCGGCTTCTGGGGCGTAGCGGCAATGCCCAACACCAATCCGGTTACCGATAACGTACCCGTTGTGGAATACATCATCAACAAAGCTGACAAATTCGGTTATGCCAAGGTGTTCCCCGTAGCGGCAATCACCAAAGGTCTGGAAGGCAAAGAATTAACCGAAATTATGGAATTAAAAGCACATGGTGCTGTGGCAATTTCCGACGACGGAAAACCAGTATCCGATTCCAACACCATGCGTCAGGCTCTGCGTTATGCCCATATGGCAGGCATGCCTGTAGTTTGCCACAGTGAAGATTTATCTCTGGTCAACGGCGGCGTAATGAACGAAGGTGCCACCGCAGACCGTCTGGGACTCCGTGGAATTACCCGTGCGGCTGAAGAAGTGGCAACTGCAAGAGAAATTATTCTGGCAAAAAGCTACAATGTGCCGGTGCATATCACTCATATCAGCACCAAAGGAAGCGTAGAGTTAATCCGTAACGCAAAAAAAGAAGGGGTGCAAGTGACTTGTGATACTTGTCCTCATTATTTTTCTTTAACCGATGAAGCTTGTGAAGGATATGATACTCACGCAAAAATGAATCCGCCCTTACGAGAAGCTTTTGACGTAGCGGCAATTATTGAAGGTTTGCAGGACGGCACCATCGACGCCATTGCAACTGACCACGCTCCTCATCATTTTGATGAAAAGAAAATTGAATTTGACCACGCCTTAAACGGTATCATCGGTCTGGAAACCTCGTTTGCTGTTGGTTGCACTTGTCTTTACAAAACCGGGAAACTGAGCTTACCCCAACTTGCAAAACTGATGGCAGATACTCCTTGTAAGATTTTAAATATCACTCCCGCTCAAATCAAAGTGGGCGAAACCGCAAATATCACCGTTTGTGATCTGGACGAAACCTGGGTACCCACTCCCGAAAACACCATTTCCAAAAGCAAGAACTCTCCTTACTACGGAAAGGAACTGACAGGAAAAGTGAAAATCGTTATCACCGACGGTAAGCTGAAATTATCCTAAGAAAGGAATCACAATAGATGAGAGAATTATTGCAAAAAATCAAAACAATGAATAACCCCACCGTGGCAGGTTTAGACCCGGTGTTATCCTATATCCCAACCTACATTTTGGAAAAAGCAGAAAAAGAACACGGCAAAACCTTCAAAGCTGCCGCAGAAGCAATTTTGGAATTTAACAAAGGTCTGATGGATGCACTTTGTGACATCGTTCCTGCGGTAAAACCCCAGTCTGCATACTATGAAATGTATGGTCTGGAAGGAATCCGTGCTTATTATGAAACCATCAAATATGCCAAAGAAAAAGGCTTTTATGTCATCGCAGACGGCAAACGTAATGATATCGGTTCTACCTCCGATGCCTATGCAACCGCATACTTAGGTAAAACCCAGTTGTTTGGGGAAGCGGACAGAGCCTTTGAACCCGATTCCTTAACCGTAAATCCGTATCTCGGAAGTGACGGTATCCTTCCTTTCGTAAAACGTTGCGAAGAATTTGACAAAGGCATTTTCGTACTGGTGAAAACCTCTAACCCCTCCAGCGGTGAACTGCAGGATTTGGTGTTGGACGGCGAAGAAATTTATGTAAAAGTTGCAAAAATGGTAAACAAATGGGGTGAATCCACCATCAACGATTTGGGTTATTCCTCCGTTGGTGCGGTAGTTGGCGCAACCTATCCCGAACAGTCCAAAAAACTGCGTGCCATTATGTCAAACACCGTGTTCTTAGTACCCGGTTACGGCGCACAGGGCGGTACCGCACAGGATATTGCACATCTGTTTGATAAAGACGGTATGGGCGCTGTGGTAAACTCCAGCCGTGGAATTATGTGTGCATATCAGAAAGCAGGCGCAGAGGGTGAAGCTTTCTGTGAATACGCAAGAAAAGAAGCAATCCGTATGAAAGAAGACATCACTTCTGTTTTATAATTTTTCTGACAGACAGAAGATTGTGAGGATAAAAAACTATGCAAGATTTGAAAAAATATCAGGTTACAGCAGCCAAAATCGTAAAAATAGAAAACCTCTGCGGCACCATTTACGATGTAACGGTTGAAAATGAATATTTAGCCCAAGCATCTAAGTGCGGACAGTTTGTACACATTGATTGCGGAGAACAGTTTGTGCTTCGTCGCCCCATCAGCATTTGTGAAGTGACTGATTCTGGCATCCGCTTTATCTTTGATGTTCGCGGAAAAGGCACCAAAAAGCTGTCTGAAAAACAGGTGGGTGACAATCTGGATATTTTAGGGCCTTTGGGGAAAGGCTTTACTGTTGGCGACAAAAAAGCTCTGTTACTGGGCGGCGGTATCGGTGTGTATCCCTTGTTTGAACTGGCAAAGCAGACCAAAACCTGCGATGTTGCCTTAGGTTTTCGTACCAAAGATTTAGTGACCTTAGAAGATGAATTTAAAAACCAATGTGATAACTTATACATTGCCACCGATGACGGTTCCTACGGTTTTCACGGAAACGCTTTGCAGGCGGTGAAAGAAAAATTAGAAGGCGGAGCGTATGAAGCGGTCTATGCCTGCGGACCTCTGCCCATGTTAAAAGCATTAAAAGCCATTACCGATAACTTAGGTATCTTCTGCGAAATTTCTATGGAAGAACGCATGGGTTGCGGAATCGGTGCTTGTCTTTGCTGCAACATCAAAGTGGAAGATGACGGGGAAGAAGGTTTCAAACATTTGCACGTTTGTAAAGACGGCCCCGTGTTTGATGCAAAGGAGGTGCTGTTCTAATGGCAAATTTGAAAGTAAACTACTTGGGCGTGGAATTTAAAAACCCCGTGGTAACAGCATCGGGAACTTTTGGCTTCGGGATGGAATATAACGAACTCTATCCCATCGAAAAATTAGGCGGCATCACCGTGAAGGGATTAACCTTAAACGAACGTCAGGGAAATCCCGCACCCAGAATTTTTGAAACCACCGGCGGTATTTTAAACAGCGTGGGACTTCAGAATCCCGGCGTAAGATATTTCGCAAAGAACATTATGCCCAAATTAAAAGAAATGGATTTAAAAATCATTGCCAATGTTTCGGGAAGCACATTTTCTGATTATGTGGAAGCCTGCAAAATCGTGGATGCTTCGGGTGCTGACATCATTGAATTGAATGTTTCCTGCCCCAATGTGAAACAGGGCGGTGCAGCATTCGGCACCAATCCCGACACCGTGTTTGAAATTACCAAACTGGTGAAAGAAGCAATCTCCACTCCTTTATGCATTAAGCTGTCTCCCAATGTGACGGATATTGCATCCATAGCGCAGGCGGCAATGGACGCAGGTGCAGACGGGTTATCCTTAATCAACACCGTATCCGGTATGGCGATTGATTTAAAAACCAGAAAACCCGTGTTCCATAACATTGTGGCAGGTCTTTCAGGTCCTTGCGTAAAACCCATTGCGGTTCGTTCGGTATATCAGACTTATGCCAAAACCAAAGCTCCCATCATCGGTATGGGCGGTGTGGCAAACGGAGACGATGCGGTGGAATTTATGGCAGCCGGTGCAACCTTGGTATCGGTTGGCACTATGAATTTTAAAGACCCCTTCACTCCCTTACATGTGATTGAAGGCTTAAATACCTACTTAGATAAAAACGGCATTGCCGATGTGAACGAACTGATCGGTTGCGCACATTCTTAATGCAATCAGATAGATTGACAGTAAAGATTGATACAAATTATTAGAAAAGAGATGGAAAATTATGATTAAAGTAAATTTATCTAACGTATCTGCTCCTGTTTCCGTATTTGAAGCGGTAAAAGCAGAAAATCCCGATGTATTAAAAGGCGTACTTTGTGCCGAAGTAAACGGTAAAGTGGTTGGTTTATCCGAAGAAATCAGTGAAAATTGCGAAATCACTCTGTTTGATTTCTCCGATCCCGAAGGTAAGAAAACCTATTGGCATACCACCTCTCACGTGTTGGCAGAAGCAGTGAAAATTTTATTCCCCGAAGCAAAACTGGCAATCGGTCCCGCAACCGATACCGGTTTCTACTATGATTTTGATTATGACCCGGGCTTCACCAATGAAGACCTGGCAAAAATCGAAAGCCAGATGAAAAAAATCATCAAGAAAAACACCCGTCTGAACCGTTACACCTTATCCAGAGCAGAAGCTTTGGAAAAAGTGAAAGACGAACCCTACAAAGTGGAATTAATCAACGACCTTCCCGAAGACAGCGAGCTGTCCTTCTACGAACAGGGCGATTTCACCGATTTATGTGCAGGTCCTCACCTGACCTTTACCGGTGCGATTAAAGCCTATAAACTTTTATCCATCACCGGTGCATACTGGAGAGGGGATGAAAAGAACAAAATGCTCCGTCGTATCTACGGTATTTCTTTCCCCACCAGAGAAGAACTGGACGCTCACATCACTCAGCTGGAAGAAGCAAAAAAACGTGACCACAACAAACTGGGCAGAGAGTTAGAACTTTTCACCACCGCAGATGTAATCGGTCAGGGCTTACCCATTATGCTTCCCAAAGGTGCAAGAGTGGTTCAGCTGTTACAGCGTTGGGTAGAAGACGAAGAACAAAAACGTGGTTGGATGCTGACCAAAACTCCCTTAATGGCAAAAAGCGATTTATATAAAATCTCCGGTCACTGGGATCATTACAAAGACGGTATGTTTGTAATGGGCAATGAAGAAACTGACGACGAAGTGTTTGCACTGCGTCCCATGACTTGTCCCTTCCAGTATCAGGCATTCTTAAACCGTGGCCGTTCCTACAGAGACCTGCCCATGAGACTTGCCGAAACCTCCACCTTATTCCGTAATGAAGCATCCGGCGAAATGCACGGCTTAATCCGTGTGCGTCAGTTCACCATTTCCGAAGGTCACTTAATGTGTACTCCCGAACAGCTGGCAGATGAATTAAGAAACTGTCTGGATTTAACCAACTATATGTTAAAAACCTTAGGTTTATATGAAGACGTATCCTATCGTTTCTCCCAGTGGGATCCCGAAGATACCGAAAAATATATCGGAACTTGCGAACAATGGGACGAAGCACAGGGCATTATGAAAGAAATTTTAGACGATATCGGTCTGGAATATAAAATTGGTGTTGGTGAAGCTGCATTCTATGGTCCCAAACTGGACATTCAGATTAAGAATGTTCACGGTAAGGAAGACACTTTGATTACCATTCAGATTGACCAGATGTTGGCTGAAAAATTCGGTATGGAATATGTAGCGGCAGATGGAACAAAGAAAAATCCCTACATCATTCACAGAACCTCCATTGGTTGCTACGAAAGAACTCTGGCGCTGTTAATTGAAAAATATGCAGGTGCATTCCCCTTATGGCTGGCACCCGTTCAGTTAAAAGTGTTACCCATTTCCGAACGTTTTGAAGAATATGCGAAAAAAGTAACTGATGAGCTGATGATGGCAGGCTTCCGTGTGGAATTAGATAACAGAAGCGAAAAAATCGGTTACAAAATTCGTGAAGCACAGCTTGAAAAACTGCCCTATATGGTTATCGTTGGTGAAAAAGAAGCTGAAGAAGGCACCGTTTCCGTTCGTTCCAGAAAAGACGGCGACAAAGGTAGCCTGAAACTGGATGAATTTATCAAAGAACTGAAAGTGGAAGCAGAAACCAAAGCAAGATAAAAGAAACAAAAAGAAACTGCCGTCTGTTATCAGCACAATCCCGAAGATTTGTCTTTTGATAACTTTGGATGCATTGTGCTGATAACAGATTTATATGAAATTATCAAGAAGTTGAATTAAGCTTGCTATCTGAACGCAGAGAATCTGTCATTTCAAAGAATCACGAGAAAGGAAGAATTTTTATGGAATTTACCCGTAAAATTTTACATTTATTGGAACGAAATGCCACCTACACCGCAAAAGATATCGCCGAATTGTTGGGCGAAGACGAAACAAAAGTGGCAGAAGAAATTGCACGGTTAAAAGAAGATGGTGTGATTTTAGGCACCAAAACCTTAATTAATTGGGATAAAATTGCTCCCGAATTGACCGTTGCTCATATTGAACTGCGGGTAACTCCCCAAAAAGGTGAGGGATTTGATAAAATCGCCAGAGAAATTTATGCCTTTCCCGAAGTGCGTGATGTCACTTTAATGAGTGGCGGTTACGATTTGATGGTGACCGTGGTGGGCAACTCTATGAAAGATGTTGCTATGTTTGTGGGCGAAAAACTGTCCACCTTAGACACCGTAATTTCCACCGCAACTCATTTTGTTTTGAAAAATTATAAAGTAGACGGCGTGTTGTATGCCGAAGAACCTAAAGATGAAAGGGTGATTACACTCTGATGAAAGAAAACGAATTTCACCCAATTAATTTTGTAAATAAACAAGTACGAAACATTCCGCCTTCCGGAATCCGTCGCTTTTTTGATATTGCGGCAACTATGGAGGATGTGATTTCCTTAGGCGTTGGGGAGCCCGACTTTGTGACTCCCTGGCATATCCGTTCCGAAGCGGTAAAATCTTTGGAAAAAGGACACACTTATTACACCGCCAATGCCGGTTTAATGGAATTAAGAAAAGAAATTACCAAATATATGGAAGAAACCATCCACGTGTCTTACGACCCTGCAAAAGAAATCGTGGTAACCGTGGGTGCTTCCGAAGCATTGGATGCCGCTCTTCGGGCGTTGGTAGAACCGGGAGACGAGGTGTTAATTCCCGAACCCAGCTTTGTGTGTTATAAACCTTGTACCATTTTGGCGGGAGGTGTTCCCGTTCCCATTGAAACCAAAGCGGAAGACGGATTCAAATTAACACCCGAACTGTTAAAAAATGCCATTACCGAAAAATCCAAAGTTCTGGTATTACCCTATCCGAACAATCCCACCGGCGGAATTATGACAGAAGATGATTTATCCCAAATCGTTCCCATCATCAAAGAAGCCAATCTGATGGTGATTTCCGATGAAATTTATTCGGAATTGACCTATACGGGCAAACACGTTTCCATTGCTACTTTTGACGGAATGAAAGACAGAACGGTTGTGATTAACGGTTTTTCCAAAGCCTTTGCAATGACGGGCTGGCGTCTTGGGTTTGCCTGTGCGCATCCCGATGTGATGGCTGCTATTGTGAAAATTCATCAGTATGGCATTATGTCAGCACCCACCTTCTCTCAGTATGCGGCGATTGAGGCGTTAAAAAACGGACGCCCCGACATTGAACGGATGAAAGAAGAATATAACATCCGTCGTAAGTTTTTGGTGGATGCGTTAAATGAAATGGGAATGACCTGTTTTAATCCATACGGAGCATTCTATGTGTTCCCGTCTATCAAAAAATTTGGTATGACTTCCGAAGATTTTTGTCAGACTCTTTTGGCAGAACAGCGTCTTGCAGTGGTTCCCGGCACAGCGTTCGGGGATTCCGGAGAAGGATATGTCAGAATTTCTTATGCCTACTCTCAGGATAACATCCGTAAAGCATTAAAACGTCTGGAAGCTTTTGCCAAAGACCATCCGTAAGCAGGAGAAAAAACTATGACTTTAAATATTGTTTTATTTGAGCCTGAAATTCCGCAAAACACGGGAAATATCGCCCGTACTTGTGCGGCAACAGGAGCAAAACTCCATCTGGTTGGCCCTATGGGCTTTACCATTGATGATAAAAAATTAAAGCGTGCAGGTCTGGATTACTGGCACGATGTGGATATCACCTATTATGACAGCATCGCTGATTTTTACGAAAAAAATCAGGGAACGATGTACTATTTAACCACAAAAGCTCCCCGTGATTATTCGGAAGCCGAATTTTCCGACGGATGCTATTTGATTTTCGGGAAAGAAACCGCAGGAATTCCCGAAGAAATTTTACTTAATAACCAAGAAACCTGCCTTCGGATTCCCATGATTGGGGAAATCAGAAGTTTAAACCTTTCCAATTCGGTTGCCATTGTGGCATATGAAGCCTTCCGACAGGACGGATTTTCTCATTTTCGTTTGGAAGGAAAACTTACCAAATATGATTGGAAATAAAAAGAGGAGAAACAGTAATGATACATAAATATCAAATGTTCGGGAATAATATTGTACTGGATATCTATTCCGGTTCGGTACACGTAGTTTCCGACGCAGTCTATGACTTACTCGGAGAATATGAGTTTGACGAGACCAATATTGCAGATGAAATCAAAGCAAAATATTCCGAAGAAATTCTTTCGGAAGCAGTGGCGGAAATTTTAGAATTAAAAAAACAGGGAACCTTATATTCCCACGATATTTATAAACCGTTCCGTGATGCAAAAACCAAAACACCGCCCGTGAAAGCCCTTTGTTTGCATATGGCGCACGACTGCGATTTACGATGCCGTTACTGTTTTGCCGGAACCGGTGCTTTCCATGGGGTAAGAAGTATTATGCCCTTAGAAGTTGCCAAAAAAGCCATTGATTTTGTAATTGCACATTCTCAGAACAGAAAAAACATTGAAATTGACTTTTTCGGCGGCGAACCTATGTTAAACTTTGACGTGGTGAAAGAAACCGTTGCTTATGCCAGAGAAGAAGGGCTGAAGCACGGCAAACATTTTCGTTTTACCATCACCACAAATGGTCTGTTAATCGACGAAGAACAGATGGAATATGTCAACAAAAATATGGACAATGTGGTGTTATCCTGCGATGGACGAAAAGAAGTTCACGATAAGAACCGTAAAACCGCCACCGGAGAAGACACCTATGATAAAGTCATCGGCAAATTTATAAAAATTGCCAATGACAGAAAACAGATGGATTATTATATCCGCGGTACTTTTACCAGAGATAATAAAGATTTTACTCAAGACGTTTTGCATCTTGCAGATTTGGGCTTCAAGCAGATTTCTGTAGAACCCGTTACTTTGGATGAAAAATCTCCCATGGCAATCCGCTATGAAGATTTACCCGAAATCTTCCGGGAATACGAAACCTTGGCAGAAGAAATTATCAAAAGAGAAAAAAGTGGCGAAAATCGCTTTAACTTTTTCCATTTTATGATTGATCTGGATAACGGACCCTGTGCATTACGCCGAATTTCCGGCTGCGGCGCAGGTTGCGAATATGCGGCAGTAACACCTTCCGGCGACATTTTCCCCTGCCATCAGTTTGCCGATGAACCTGAATATAAAATCGGTAACGTTTTGGATGGCACCTACGAAATGCCCGAACAATTCCGTGACCGTGATATCTACACCGTAAAAGGGTGTGATTCCTGTTTTGCGAAATTCTATTGCAGTGCAGGTTGCAGTGCAAGCTCTTTAAAATATGAAAAAGATTTATACAAACCCTATGACATTGCTTGCCAGATGCAGAAAAAGCGTGTGGAATGTGCCATCGCCATCAAAGCGGCACTGGCAGAATAAGGGGTTGATGTTATGATTATCGGTGTATACGGCAGAATCGGAAGCGGTAAAACTACCTTCTGTAACTACCTTCGCACCAAAGGCTTTTATGTGATTAACGGTGACAAAATCAGTCGGGATATTTTAATGCCGGAAAAAATCGGTCTCCAAAAAGTGGTGGAAACATTCGGAAGCGACTATTTGAATTCCGATGGCACCTTAAACCGAAAAAAACTGGGGGATTATGTGTTTTCTCATCCCGAAGAACTGGAAAAGTTAAACCAAATCACCCATCCTTTGATTACTGCAGAAGTGAAAGCACAAATTGCAGACCATCCCTGTCAGCCGATTGTGATTGAGGGGGCGGTACTGTATGCCACAAAAATTGTGGATTTGTGCGATAAAACCGTGGTAGTCACCAGCGATGTCACACTAAAGCGAATTATGGCAAGAGACTGTTTAACCGAGGATGAGGCGCTTCGCCGCATCCGTGCCCAACAAATTTACGAAAAAGCAGATTTTGTGCTGGAAAATAACGGCACACTCCCTGTATTTTACCAAAAAATCGACAGTATACTTCATAGTATTCTGTAGGAAAGAGAAGTGTAAAAAACATGAAAAAAGAACATTTATTTAAAAAACATAAAGGAACCGATTATCAGGCAAAGGCAGAAGCTTTCTCAGAGGATTACAAAGGCTTTTTATCCACCGCAAAAACCGAGCGTTTATGCGTGGAATATTTTGAAGCCAAAGCTAAAAATAACGGATTTTCTGATATTGCAACAAAAACCGAATTGAAACCCGGCGACAGAGTGTATTATATCAATAAAAACCGTTCTGCGGTATTTGCAATTATTGGGGAAGAAGATTTGGAAAACGGCATCAATTTAGTTGCCGCACATATTGACTCCCCCCGTCTGGATTTAAAACCGGCACCCGTTACCGAAGAAG
Organism: Clostridia bacterium; assembly: GCA_045638525.1. Lineage (GTDB taxonomy): Bacteria > Bacillota > Clostridia > UMGS1840 > UMGS1840 > SIG452. The sequence goes on along the minus strand of JAZUBQ010000001.1, from coordinate 51,549 downwards.
GCGGTTTTTCTTACCTTCGTACTCATTACTATGGCGGCATCAAAAAATACCAGTGGGTAGCAACTCCTCTGGCACTCTATGGTGTGGTGGTCAAGAAAAATGGCGAAACCGTGAAAATTGCCGTTGGCGATAACGAAAACGACCCCATCTTTATGATTACTGACTTGCTGCCTCATCTGGCATCCAAACAGATGACACAGAAAATGACCGAGGGAATTCCCGGTGAAAAACTGATGGTGCTCTCCGGTTCCAATCCCGATTTAGAGGAAGAATCCGATGCAGTAAAAACTGCATTGTTAAAAATCTTAGAAGAAACCTACGGCATCACCGAAGACGATTTCTACTCTGCTGAAATCGAAGTGGTACCTGCAGGTGCAGCCCGTGATGTAGGGTTTGACCGCAGTATGGTGGCATCCTACGGTCACGATGACAGAGTTTGTGCTTATACTGCATTTGAAGGTCTTTTAGAAGTGAAAACTCCCAAGAAAACCGCAGTGGTATTGTTAGCGGACCGTGAAGAAGTCGGTAGTATAGGGAATTCCGGTATGCAGTCTCGTTTCTTGGAATACTTTTTAGAAGAATTAAAACCCAATGTTCGCATTAACAGAGTCATGGCAAACACCGTTTGTCTGTCCTCTGATGTGGCGGCAGCTTTTGACCCCATGTATGCGGAAGTATACGAAAAACAGAATTCTCCCATCTTCGGATGTGGCTTGACACTTCTTCGTTACACCGGCTCCCGTGGGAAAGGCGGCTCTTCCGAAGCAAGTGCAGAACTGGTTGCAAAACTTCGTAAACTCTTTGATGATAACGACATTGCCTTCCAGTTTGCCGAACTTGGCAAAGTGGATGAAGGCGGCGGCGGAACCGTTGCCCAATATATCGCAAACTTAGGTGCCGATGTGATTGATGCCGGCGTGGCACTTCTGTCAATGCACGCACCTTATGAAATTGCACATAAAGCAGATATATACGAAGCTTATCGTGCTTACGTTTCTTTTATGGCTTGATAAATGGCGCATAATGGGTTAACTTCACCGCTCGCCGTACACTCGGTACGGCTTCGGGTAACCCCTACGGGTTCAGTTTCCCCATTCTGAATCCATTTCTCATCGCCTTGGTAGGGAAAACCGATTGGAAATAGAGAAGTTGAGAAGAGCGTAATGCCGTACGCAGTACTTCTGCATCCATTTCTCTGCACTTTGGGCAGAGAATCATTTGAATGAAGAAGCATGTTTGATAACAAAAAACCTCCCTCTGACGAGGGAGGTGGATTTTGCGAAGCAAAAGACGGAGGGAGAGATAAAAATCCTATGACAAGATCAGGTTTTGTTGCCCTGGTGGGGCGCCCCAACACGGGAAAATCCACCTTATTAAACAGCATCATCGGAGAAAAAGTGGCAATCGTGTCCTATCGCTCCCAGACCACCCGTAATCGGATTGTGGGGATTTTAACCCAAGGGGACGACCAGATTGTGTTCACCGATACCCCCGGGATTCATACTCCCAAAACCCGTTTGGGTGAGGAAATGATGTCAGCGGCAAACGGTGCGGTGACAGATTGTGACTTGACCGTTTTGGTGGCGGAACCTCGTTTTCCCGGTGACATTGAGAAAAAAATCATTGAAAATTTCAAGAAAAACAATATTCCTGCCATTTTGGTATTAAATAAAATTGATACCATCGAAAAGGAAAAATTATTACCTGTGATTTTGGAATATTCCAAATTGTATGATTTTATTGAAATTATTCCCATTTCTGCCTTAAAACGGGATGGAGTGGATTTGTTAATTAAAATCTTGAAAGAACATCTGATTGAAGGTCCTTTCTTCTATCCGGAAGATATGAAAACTGATACTGACCCCAGAATGCAGATTTGTGAAATCATTCGAGAAAAACTGTTGAAACTGTTAAATGAGGAAATTCCTCACGGTCTTGCCTTAGAAACCGTGCAGATGGAAGAAAGCCCAAGATTGTTAAAATGTGGCGTCAATATTTATTGCGAACGGGACGGCCATAAACGAATTATCATCGGAAAAGACGGAGCTTTCCTTAAAAAAATCGGTATGATGGCAAGAGAAGAATTAGAAAAGAAATACGGAAAAAAAGTTCATTTGGAGCTTTGGGTGAAAGTGAACCGTGACTGGCGAAACAATATTTATAAAATCCGTACCTTTGGTTTATCCGATGTGGAATAGGATACCTAAATTGCCCACTTGTTTCATTTTTTAGTATTCGAGAGTTTATTTTTTTCGAAATAAGAGGATTTTCTATATGAGTTTCATAGATATTGTTATGATTGGCATCAGCCTCAGTATGGATGCTGCCGCTGTTTCTGTCACCAATGGAATGGTGTATCGGATGGGGCGGGATAAAAAAGTCATGATGCCCGTATTCTTTGGCGTTTTCCAGGGATTGATGCCTCTGTTGGGGTATTTCACCGGCGGTATTTTTTCCAAATGGCTTACCCGGTACTCCGGTGTCATTATTTTCCTGATTTTCTTATATTTGGGCATCCAGATGCTTCGGGAAGGTTTTTCACGGGATTCAGACGAAAAAAAAGAACCAACCGTCATGACATACGGGGTTCTCTTTTTGCAGGCCATTGCAACCAGTATTGATGCGTTTGCTGTGGGGATTGCCTTTTGTGCTATGGAGGTTTCCATTTGGTTTTCGGCATCGGTGATTTGTGTCACCACATTTGTGATCAGTGCTGTTGCTGTAGTGCTCGGAAAAAAATTCGGAGAAGCACTTGGGAAAAAAGCCGAGATATTTGGTGGCTCAATGCTTTTGTTGCTTGCTGTTAAGGCGCTTTTGTTTTAGAGGCTTTTCAGCTTCCTGTTGGGGAAGCAACCAACTTTTCGGTGTACATAAAATTGCTGCAAAAGCGGTTGGAACAGCTTGAATGGCAGATAGCAGAACGATTCCCATTCCTGCCATACAAACGGCAAACACTTCTTCCATATCCTGTTCGTAAAAGAACATAAAAATTCGTTGTCCCATATAATCATAGGGAATACTGTTATGTAATAAAATGGTGAACAAAATATAGAAAAACAAATCACATACAAAAACTTCACCGGCAACAATGCACCAGCTTTTTAAGCGGGTGCTTTTTTGTTTGAGCTGACCGCCCACCAAAGAAGCAATCAAAACGCCGCTGACCAAGAACCACAAAAACTCTTGCCCGTGTATCAGGCAGGCGATGGAAAGCATGGTAACTGCGGTACATAAAATCCCTGCGCCGGTACCCAGAAGAGCAGCGGTGTATAAGGTCCCTGTATGATAGGGCAAAAGAGGCAACTTGAAATAATGTGCCACGCCAAACAGCACAAGATTTAATAAGATGCCAATGTAAATGATGGTAATGTTTTTTTGATTCATAAGAAGATGGTTTCCTTACATAGTTTAGTCTGCAAACAGTTGTTCTGAAACAATTTGATAGCTCATCTGAGATTCATTGCAAAAGATTGAGAAATAGCCGGTGTATTGCTGTAAGAAGGAATCAATGGTGCCTTGCTCCTGACTGAGAGAGATTACACGGATTCCATCCTGCATTTTCTGCAGTTTTGTTTCGTTTGCCCGGTTTACAATCAGAATATTTTTTCCGTTTTTTTGTGCTGTTTCCAGTGTTTTCCAAAACAAATCATGTTCCTGGTTTTGAACGAAAAGCAGAGGCTCTTTCATTACGAGAATAATATTATTTTTCGGGGAGGTTAACGCCTGGGTCAGCGCCTTCCAATTTGTCATATCATCTCCTAAAATGCGACCGCCCGAATTGTCAATTTGCTTGATTTCCAAGTAGGGATGCCCAAGCAAATCCTGCGAGAATGGGTTGCCCGCATTCGGAATTTTTTCCATGGTTTTTTGGGGTAACAGACGTTCAAATAATGTGCTGTTTTTGGTTCCGCCGTCATAGAAAGACACGGCAAGAGGGAGGTCGGTTACATCCGCCATTCGGTCTGTTGCCGATAACGTTTCGGTAATAGGAATCTGACTGCTTTTCTGAAATTCTTCCGATGAAACAGAACGGATATAGCCATCCCGATTGATGACCTGATAGGTTCCGTCTGCTTGTTTTACCGCAGATACGGCAGGTTGCAGAATGTCAAGCTCCACTTCTTTTACCACAGTTTCATATTGAATAATAAGGGTATCTTTTCCGGGAGTATTGCCGTATAAGAAGCCGTTGTTTACGGTTGCGGTTTGATGTTTCACCGAAACTGTCAGTTTGCTTTCGTCGATTGCTATCGGAGCACCGTTTTCATCATAGACAGAAAAACTGAGCTTTTTAGGGATATTCTGATAAACCTGCATTGGTTCTACTACAATGCCGTATGCTTTTGGATTAGGGTTGTTTGAAATCAGACCCACTGTGTTGGCAATGGGACGCTCATAACCATCTACCAGTTCGTGAATATAGGAAAGGTTTCCGGTGCTGTTGTCAATGACTGCACATTGGGTAGAACCACCGCCATCCAGACAAAATGCATAGTAGGCACCTTCTAAAAGACAGAGTTCTGCCATCTTTTTCTGAGTAAGTCCCTGTTGGTTGACAGCGGTAATCATCCAGATGGTTTGTCCGTCTTTGGAAATGGCAAGTGCCGGAAAGGATGTGGAATATTTGGGATAAGACATTTTCTCCACGATTTTTCCGTCTTTTACCAGCAAAGAACCGCCACCTACCGTGAAATCTGGAACAAAAGAAAGGTTGGGAGTTGTCACAATTTCCAGGGTGACTGCATCTCCCACCTGTACCTGTTGGAACAGAGTGGTTAAATCGGACAATCCTGCCAACACAAAGCCGTTTTCCGGGATGGTTACGGGCGGTTTGTCCCGACGGATATCGGTTAAAATTCCATCTTCAATCACAAGCTCCACCAAAGTTCCGTGGGAACCTTTGGATTCTTTTGCAAAATTGGAATCATAAATAGCAACGCCTGCCAGGGAAGAGTGTTTATTATAGGTTTTTACATATTCATAAACCCGTCCGCCAAATCCGATTTTGATTTGATTGGAAAAAATGTCAAAGGAGTATTGTCCGCCTTCTTTATAGGAAAAGGAGTATACTTTTTCTTCCAGAGCGTTGCTGATTATTTTTCCGTCTTTGGCATTATATCCAACGGCAGAGCCGGTTCCCGATTGGTTCCCCCGATTGAAATAGTCTGCGTTCATAACCACCTGTGCTCCGTGTTCTTCTCCGATTGCCAAGGTGGGTTTTAAGGTTCCGACTCCTTGTGAGGGATAAAGAGAAGTAAAGGTCAGATTGGGATTGGACAGATCACATTTTACCACCTGATAGTTAAAAAATTCACCCTTTGTGACCGTTTCCACCAAACGAACTTCCACGCCGTTTACCGGATGGTAGGTATTGGTATTTACAATATCTGCAGCCAATGATGGCAGGCAGAACAGTTGGAAGGAAATAATGATCCATGTCAATAATTTTACGGGGAAAGAAAATGAATCTTTCATTGTTACAGTCTCCTTATGTAAGTCTTTTTTCTATGATTGGACGCAACCACAAAGCAGAAAGTTCAAAAAAAGATTGTTTCGTTGTTGCGTTGGAATCTGCGTGTATCCATGGTGCTATTATAGTACGAAAAATTTTCATCGTCAATCTTTTTTTGGCAAAAGAAGAAAAATACACAAAGAAAACATAATTTTTAGCGGAATCTTTTGAAAAATAACTTGACGAAACCGTAAAAATAAAGTAAAATATAATTGGTGGTTTGTAGGATAAAACTGCGAAAATTTTTCCAAAGGAGTTGACAGAGTGTGAAAAAATTGATTGCCTTGTGTTTGGCTGTTTTGATTTTGATTTCACAGGTTTCTGTTTGCTTTGCAAGGAATGTATCAACCTATGAAGTTCTTTTAAGTATGGATCCCGGTTTGATTGAGCGTTTTCGGGACGGCGGTCTGCAGGATGCCATGATTAAAGAATTTATGGATATTTTAGATGAAGAAGCAGATAAATTGCAAAAGCCGGATGACAGAGAAAATCTGGAATACTTCTTCTTAGGACTTTTGTTTATGTATATCTTCCAGAAAGAAGAGTATGCTCCCGTGGTGGTTGCTTTTGACCGTAGCTTTCAGGAGGAAGTAGTCTATATGGCAGAAACCGGTTCTGTGCCGGACAGCATGGAAATTTTCTTCCTTTCGGTTATGGGGAACAATCTGGCGTATGTTCCGCCGGAAGAAGATGATGAAGTTTGTGACGAAACACCGCCGGAGGAACCTGTAGTTTCCGAAAATACTCCGACTCCCACACCACAGCCGGTGGTACAAGCTCCTTTTTCCGATTTGTCGGGTTATGAATGGGCATTGCCATACATTGGCTGGTTATATGACCATGAGTTAATCTGCGGATATGCTGACGGAACTTATCGCCCCGAACAGCCAATCACCCGTGCAGAATTGACTCATTTGGTGACAAAGGCGTTTTTAGATACTTCTTACCATTATGAGACCAGTTCGTTTCCGGATGTGAATCCCCGGGCGTGGTATTATCAGGATTTACTGACGGCAGAGTATTTTTCTTTGTTCCCCTGGATTTATGATAGTGAATTTTGTCCGGATGCACCGGTAACCAGACAAGAGCTTTGTGCGATTATTTACCGTGCGTGTCGTCGCAGTGACATTCTTCTGACAAAAGTGGAACCCGGTGTGGAATTTTTAGACTTTTCAGAATTTGCAAATTTTGCATATGACCCGATTTCAAAACTGCAACAAGCTGGTTGTGTGAGAGGATATGAAAACGGATATTTTTATCCTCACAAATTGGCAACCCGGGCAGAAGCGTCCAAAGTGCTTACTATGGTGTTGCAGTCACCGTAAGTGACGGTTGATTTCGTTTTTGATATAGAAAGGAACGGTTATAAAAATGAGAAAATTTGTGTTATTGTTGTTGATGATATATGTGACTGTGCTTGGAGTTTCGGCAGCACCTGTTATGGAACAGATTGCGAACCCTTCTGCTGTTACGACAGAACAGGGAAGTGCGGCATCTGATGCAGGCCAAGCTGCTCAGCAAACGGTAGAGACTCCGGTGGCAACTCCGGTTCATACCGTTGCTCCTACCTTGATTTCACGTACCCCCACACCCACTCCGGCGTCTGAGCAATCTGCAGAGGTGGAATCTGTGACGGCAACCGCTGCCCCTGTGGCAACTGCGGCTCCTGCACCCGTTGCACCTGCTGCTCCGGCTCCCGCAGCCGTTGCTACAACACCTGCAGTGACTGTTGAAGGGGAAACTGCGGAAGCAGAAGCTGTTCCTACTCCGGAACCTCAGCCCTACTTAGGAAAAGCAGATGTTTCGATTTTATTTACCACAGACATTCACGGAAACTTTCAGCGTAATGAAGAAACCGGCGCGTTAGGTTATTCCGGTATCAATGCGATTGCACGTTCTGTTCCCAACTGCATTTTGGTGGACGGCGGTGACTACTTATCTTCCGGTCAGTTTGTATCCGAAGGAAGTGTGGATGCCATTCTCTCCCTTATGAATGCAACCGGTTATCATGTTGCAGGGATTGGGGAAACCGATCTTGCACATGGTGTTGCAGTGGTTCGTGACGTAAAAGCCAGAGCTGCGTTCCATATGCTTTCCACCAATGTAACAACCGGATTGGATCGTATTCCTGTGCTCGGAGACAACATTGTGATTGAGATGCAGGGAATCAAAGTCGGATTTTTCTCTCTTTTGAATCCTGACCTTCGATTGTCGACCGGTTTGCAGGATTTAAGCGATGTTTATCTTGAAGATGCCAGCAAAATGGCGCAGGCAAGCGTAAATGCGTTAAAACAGAAAGGCGCAGACGTTATTATTGCGTTGAGTCATATGGGCAATCAGTCCAGTTCCAGTGTTGACCAGATTGCCGCTTTCGTTTCCGGCATCGATTATATTTTAGACGGACATGACCATGTGGAAGAAAGCGGTCGTTTTATCGGGGATACTATGATTATCAATTCCGGTGAAGGCGGAAAACAGCTGATTCAGTTGGATTTGGAGTTTGGTGCAGGGAAACAGATTACAAGCTTTTCCACCACACAATGGTTCTTTGAAGGAACCAAAAATCTCCCTCTGGATGAAAATCTGGTTGCTTTGGAAAATTCAATCGTTGCACAGCAAAATGAATTTTTGAAAGAATGTGTTGCCGTATCGAAAGTGGACATTGGTTATACGGATGATATTTTGTTCCGCTCTCATCCGTTGGGAAATTTCATTGCAGACGCTTATCGTGAAAAAACCAAAGCCACTGTTGCACTGGTAGATGCCGGAAGCATTGCTACGGGAATTTCCAAAGGGGACATCACCAAAGCCAACATTCTGTCGATATTGCCGAAAAACCATACCATTCAAACAAAAAAAGTTACACCGAAAATTTTAAAAACTGCATTGGAAAGCGGATTGTCCGGTATTACCGTGTTGGAAGACGGAACGGTGGACCCTGTATCTGCTACTGATAAATTCCCGCATCTTTCCGGAATTCACGTACAGGTCAATTTGAGCAATGAACCCGGAAAACGTGTGGTTAAAATGACATTGGATAACGGTGTCACCTTAAATCTCAGTGATGATAGAACTTCTTTGATTGTTGCAAGTAACAGCGGAATTCTGTCCGGGCAAAATGATTATGGCATTTTTGAAATGCAGCCGGTGCTGGAAGAATACGATTCGGAAGGTCAGGCACTTTTGGAATACTTAAATTATACAGAAGAATATCCTGAGTATCAGGCTGAACGAATGGAGTTGACCGATAATCAGGAAAGCTATACTATGCTTCTTCTGACCATTGCAGTGGTATTTGCCTTCGTGGTGATGATTTTGATTCTGATTATCAAACTGATGGCCAGAGTTGCTTAATGGTGTTTCGGAAAGGGGATGCTTTCTTTGAAAATTGTAGGAAGAATTTTTCTGATTCTTATTTGCCTGATTTTAGCAGGATATCTTGCGTATAAAATTGCATACCCCTATGTAGCACCGATGGTGTTCGATTACATTGTGGATCACCATATGGATGCCTTCGTTAAATTGGAACAGTCGCTTTTTGAATCGTTGGATCAGTTGGAAATTTCCGGAGAATCTGAACCACAGTCGGACGGGGATTCCGGAGAATCATCCGGTGAGGTAGATTCGGGCAGTTTGACAACAGCGGATGATTCCGCCAAAACCGATGAGTTTTCACAATCAAATGAATCGGAAAAAACGGATTCTGCCACAGATTCCAAACCTTCCGGAAACGGTAAGGGGACGCAGAAGGAAAAAACATCGGGTTCTGATAAAACCGGTCAATCTGAAACATCTTCTGGTTCCAAGAACTCTGCTTCCAAACAGCCGTCCAAAGATTCAATATCCCAAAAAACGGAAACAGGTGCTGTGGTTCCTTCTTCCCAAAGCGAAGATGCTTCGGCGAATGACAAAAATAACACTGAAATTCAGTCAGTGAAAACGACAATGGGCGTTTTTTCGGGAGCACATCTGGCAAGAGCTTTAAAAAATATGTCTCCGGCGGATAAAACCAGAATCATTTCTTTGTGTCAGAGCGCAGTGTCCACTGCTGACATTTTGAAAGTAACAAAAATGATGATGCAGGACGGTTTAACCAAAGATCAGCAAAAATATATCGAGAACTTTTTAAGAGATAATCTTTCAGTTCCCTATAAACGGGAAATTTTAGAAATTCTTCAAAAATATTAAGGGAGTGTGTAAAGTTGGAAGCAAACAGGGAAATTTCATCGCATATCAATGAAAATTTCACTATTTTCCAACGGGAAGATTCTTTTAAATTTGGCACCGATGCGGTTCTTTTGTCCCGCTTTGCCAAAGTTCGAAAAAAAGACATACTCTTTGATATCTGTTCCGGCACAGGAGCAGTTGGATTTTTTTGTCATCTGTTATACAATCCAAAAGAGATTCACTTTGTGGAAATTGACCCTGTCATGAGTGAATTATCCCGAAAAACCGCCATCTGTAACGGCATAGAAGAAAAGTGTCGCTTTTATTGCAGTGATATCGGCGACTTTTTGGTTGGGGAACAAATGATGGCAGATGTTATTACTGTCAATCCGCCCTATTTTCTTACGAAAAGCGGAAAAGTCAGTCAAAACGAGAATTTAAAAACTGCCCGGCATACCGAGCAGTTTTCTCATACTATTTTGTTTCAAAAAGCCTATCGTATTCTTCGGGACGGAGGCAAAATCTTTTTGATTCAGCGTTCGCAAAATTTGGCAGAAATCCTCAGCCTGCTTCGTGCAAACCGTTTGGAACCCAAACGACTGCGGTTGGTATACGGCAATGCAAAAAAAGATGCAAATTTGTTTTTGGTGGAAGCTGTGAAAAACGGGGGCATCTGGATGGATTGTCTGCCACCTTTGATTCTCTATGACGAAAACGGTGAAATGACCGAGGAATTTCGCCGGATGCAGGAGTTTTAACTATGATGGGAACTTTATATCTTGTTGCTACTCCCATTGGCAATATGGGAGATTTGTCTCCACGTGCCGTGGAAATTTTAGAATCGGCAGATTTGATTGCTGCGGAAGATACCCGTGTGACAGGTGCTTTGCTCAAAAAAATCGGCATTGAGAAAAAATTGGTCAGTTATTACGAACACAATGCTGCAATGCGAAGCAGTTTGCTGCTTCGCCATCTGGAAGACGGTGAAACCATTGCTCTGGTGTCGGATGCAGGGACTCCTGCTATTTCTGACCCGGGTGAGGATATTGTGGAAGAATGTATCAAACGAGGCATTGAAATTATTCCTGTTCCGGGTCCCTGTGCATTTGTGTGTGCGTTAACCGTGTCCGGTTTTTCCACCAAACGATTTAGTTTTATCGGATTTTTGCCGGCAAAGCCAAATGACCGCAAAAAAGAGCTTGAAAATGTGAAACATCGGGAAGAGACCCTGATTTTTTATGAAGCTCCGCATCGTCTTTTAAAAACGCTTTCTGACATGAAGGAAGTGTTTGGAGAAGAACGGAGAATCTCTGTTTCCCGTGAGATTACAAAGAAATTCGAGGAACACATCCGAGGAAGCTTATCCCAAGTTTGCAGTCACTTTGAAACCAATCCCGTGAAAGGGGAGTTTGTCATTGTGGTTGAGGGGGGAGCTGCCGAAGAAAGCAATCTGAACCAGCTTTCTTTGGAAGAACATCTGGAATTTTACCAAAAACAAGGGTTATCCCAAAAAGATGCCATCAAGCAAATCGCAGTGGACAGAAATCTTCCGAAACGGGAAGTGTATGCATATTTTCATAAAGATTAAAACAAACAAAATAAAAACAAAAAAGCAGTTCCAAAAGGAACTGCTTTTATAATTCACTATCCTGAAAATCTATGATATTATCAGCGCACTGACCATCTGCGAGGAATGGTACATAATGAGGAATAAACTCCTAAAAGGTTAGTGGAATTAAAGATAGGGAAGAAAAAATTCTTATTTGAATTTTCTTTTTCTTGCTTCTTCGGATTTTTTCTTTCTTTTAACGCTGGGTTTTACATAATGTTCTCTTTTTCTGATTTCAGAAAGAACACCTGCTTTTGCACACTGTCTTTTAAATCTTTTTAACGCATTGTCCAAAGATTCGTTATCTTTTAATCTGATTTCTGCCATTGGTCTGTCCCTCCTCCCGTAAACGCGATCAGTCACGCCGGATAGATTTCATATCATAAATTCACAAGTGATATTATAATATATAATCTTTGTGATGTCAATAATTTTTTTTAAATTTTTCAAAAAAAATTGAAATAGCGGGAATTTTTTTGAAGCAAGTTGTAAAAAATCGAAAAAAGAAATTCTTTTTGGTTGTAACCGTCAGTGGGGGAATTCCGTATTTTCATTGGATGTTATTGACAGAAAATGTTTCAGCTGATACAATAGAGGACAGAATCATGTTAAAAGAATGGTTTGTTTTCATTTTTTTAGAGTTTGGAAAGGTATGTCAGTATGAACCAATGTTATCAAAAACGTTTGCAACTGCTTAGAAATCAACTGAAAGAAAATCAGGGGATTTTGGTGAGCGATCCCAAAAATGCCTTTTATTTTTCGGGCATCAATTCTTCGAATATTCATTTATATATCACCCATGAAAAAGCCTGGATTCTCACCGATTTTCGTTATGAAACGGCGGCGAAGGCGAATGAGGCGGGATTTGAAGTTTTAAGCGAAGGGTCTTTGGTGTCCAAACTCAAAGAAGTTATGACAGAAGCTGTTGTATTGATCGAACAGCAGTATCTGACGGTTCATTTTTACAAAATGCTGTTGGATCATTTTCCCAAGACGGAGTTTCCGAATGTAAAAAGTATGATTATGGATATTCGTCTGGTGAAGGATGCCAACGAACTGGAACTTATGAAAAATGCTCAGAAGATTGCAGATACAGCTTATCTGGAGATGCTGTCCTTTGTGAAAGAAGGGGTGTCAGAACAGGAATTAAAAGCCGAATTGGAGTATCGGATGGCAAAATACGGAGCACAGAGAACCTCCTTTGATACCATTGTGCTTTTTGGCTCTCACGCCGCACTTCCTCATGGAGAGCCGGCCGGCAGAGTTCTTTCACCGGGAGATGTGATGCTGTTTGATTTTGGCTGTGTTTATGAGGGCTATTGCTCTGATGTTACCCGAACGGTATTTTTTCAGGAAGTATCAGAAAAAGCACAACATGCTTATGAAACTGCATTAACAGCTCATAAGATGGCACGTGATTTTATTGGTGCGGGGAAAAAATGTGCTGATGCAGATAAAATTGCCCGAGATTATATTGAATCTAACGGATATGTGGGAGCTTTTGGTCATAGCTTGGGGCACGGCGTAGGCGTGAAAGTTCACGAACATCCCACCTTAGGGCAAAGCAGTCAGGAAATTTTTCAGAACGGAATGGTGTTTTCGGTGGAACCGGGCATCTATCTTCCGGGTGAATTTGGTATCCGCATTGAAGATACTTATTATCTGGAGGATGGAAATCTGATTTCTACCACCGGTTTAGATAAGGAATTAACCGTTTTGTAAAAGAGCAAGGTGAGGGATTTCTCAAACGGAGAAGGATACAAAAAATATACGAATCTATCGAAAAAAAGTCGCAGGAATCAAAAAATGAATTCCTGCGATTTTTTCATTGATTGTTTTTGGTAAGCGTTGTTATTTCGCTAATTTTCCATCGCATTTTGCCTGGAATTTTTCTGCAAATACAGAAAATCTGGTGTGGGTTCCATCTGCGATTTTTTCTGTTTCATCGTGTGCTTCTAACTCAAATACGATTTTTCTTCCTTCCGCTTCGGTTACGGTAGCACAAACAGTTACCTGCATCCCAATGGGAGTTGCTGCCAGATGATTTAAATTTAATTGGGTGCCAACGGTAGCACAGCCTTCCTCCAGATAGGGGATACAAAGCTCGTGTGCCGCTTTTTCCAGCATTGCGGCAAGATGAGGGGTTGCAAGCACTCTTGCGTTTCCGCTTTGAATATTTTTTGCGGTGTGTGCTTCTTCCACGGTAAATGTGTAGGTTTGTTTGGTTCCGATTGGTATCATAATTTTAGATTCTCCTTATTTTATTTCTGCAATGGTAACGCCGGCTTCTCCTTCGCCAAAGGTACCCAGACGGAAGGCTTTGACCGAGCGGTTTCTCTTTAACAGCTGATGAATCCCTGCCCGTAGTACGCCGGTGCCTTTTCCGTGGATAATCACAACCGAGGGGATGTTTGCCAATACGGCATCATCAATGAATTTTTCGGTCACATATTCTGCTTCTTCCAGATTCATTCCCCGAAGGTCTAATTCAGGACGGATTTCTTTGTTTCTTGCGCTGGCATTCCGATATGGACTGTGCTGTGTTTTTTGCTTTTGTACACCTGCACGGGACAGACGGGATAAATTGGTTTTGATTCGCATAATCCCTGCAAGCACCGTGAGATTTCCCTTTTGGTCGGGGAGCGAATCTACTGTAACGGGAGTATCAAAGTCGTCCATCATTACGGTCATTCCTATGGTGATTTCATTGGGTTTTAGAGGATTTTGTTTTTTCTTTTCTTCGTTTGCCAGTTTTTGTGCCTGTTTTTGCCGTTCTTCTGCCAACTGTTTTCTGGCTTCACCGACTGCTTTGGCACGGTCTCTTTGATTTTTTGCTTCTTCGTTCAGCTTCTGGATGATGGATTCTGCCTTTTCTTTGGCATTCTCGATAATTTCCATTGCTTCCCGACGTGCTTTTTCGATGATTTCACGGTTTTTGGATAAAGCATCCTCTTTTTTGGAGGAAAGTTCTTCTTCCAGAATACGGATTTTTTCTTTTAATAATTCTGCTTCCTGCTGGTCTTTTTCTGCTTTGATTCTTTGCTCGTCAATCACGGTCAACACATCTTCAAAGCGGATGGCATCTGCGGATAATCGTTTTTCAGCGGCTTCCAATACTTCATCAGAGAGTCCCAATCGTTTGGAAATGGCAAATGCGTTACTTTTTCCGGGCATTCCCATAATAAGACGGTAGGTGGGCTGCAGGGTTTCCACAGAAAATTCCAGGGATGCGTTTTGAACACCTGGCTGAGACAGGGCATAGAGTTTTAATTCGGGATAGTGAGTGGTTGCGGCAACGGTTGCTCCGCGTTTTCGCAAAAACTCAATAATTTCAATGGCAAGTGCCGCTCCTTCTGTGGGGTCTGTGCCGGCACCCAACTCGTCGAATAAGGTCAGACTGTTGTGGGTGGCTTCGTCTAAAATAGAAACAATTTTCTTCATATGAGAAGAAAAAGTGGACAGAGATTGCTCAATGCTTTGCTCGTCTCCGATATCGGCAAAAATATGTTCATAAACCGAAATTTCACTACCGGGAAAAACAGGAATGGCAAAGCCGGACTGTGCCATCAAGGTGAAAAGTCCCAATGTTTTTAAGGATACGGTTTTTCCGCCTGTGTTGGGTCCTGTAATCACCAAAGTGTCACATCCGTCACCGATGGAAATGTCAATGGGAACAGCGGTTTCGGGATTTAAAAGTGGGTGTCTGGCTTTCTTCAAATGGATTTTTCCGCTGTCGTTAAGTAAGGGGATTTCTCCTTTTAAACTTCGGCTGTATTTTGCGATGGCAAACAGGAAATCCAGCTCACAAATCAGTTCACGGGATTGGTCGATTTCATCAACAATGCCGGATGCCTGACCGCTTAAATGCATCAAAATTTTTGCGATTTCTTCTTTCTCTTTGGATTCTAATTCCTTTAAGTCGTTGTTTAAATTTACAATCGCCATCGGTTCAATAAATACGGTAGCTCCCGAATCGGAAGAATCGTGTACCAGACCGGGGATTTCTCCTTTGAATTCCTGCTTGACCGGCAGTACGAATCGGTCGTTTCGCAAGGTAACAGCGGCATTTTGCAAATATTTTTTATAGTTCTGAGAATTGATGAATTTTTGCAGGGTTTCTTTGATTTTGTTATTGGCAGAAATTTTCTGACGGCGGATTTTATACAGTTCGTCACTGGCATTGTCGGAAACTTCATCTTCGGAAATAATTTTCATAAAAATTTCTTCTTCCAAGCGTTTCTGTACGGTCAGTCTGCATTCATAATCCGAGAAAGCTTCCGACTGATTTTCTCCCAGATATTCTTTTAAACAACGGGAAGATTTTAACAGGGTTGCCACATTTAAAAGCTCTTTCTGAGAGAGGGAACCGCCGATGGACAGTCTCTTCACCACACTGTTCATTTCTCCGAAATGATAAATGGGAGGACTGCCTGCTTTGGTTAACAGTTCCATGGCTTTTTCTGTTTGTGTCAGTCTTGTGCGAACGTCAAACAAAGAGGTTTCCGGCCGGATGGTTCGGATTGCCTCTTTTGTTTGTTCCATAATGGCGTATTCTTCGGTTTGTCTGAGAATTTTATCAAATTCCAGGGTGCGATATACTTTTGTGGTTTCCAATGTCTGGCACCTCTTTTCTGTGTGTGAAAAAACTAACTGTTCTTTTTGGAATCATCAACGGGAGCAGGGAACCGGATGGGAGTAACGGTGGAGTCCAAAGCTTCAAATTGGTACCCCTTTTCTCTCATATGGTGAATGTACTCTCGGACAACCCACCCGATGTCAGGATTCTGTGCACTGTCGTGCAATAAAGCGATGATTCTTGATTTGTTTTCGGACTGAGCGATTAACTCCTCCAGCTGTTCTTTGGGGTCGTCTACGCCCACAGCATCCTCGGAGGTTACATTCCAGTCAAAATATACAAAGCCGCGACGGTTCATCTCGGCAATCAGCTCCTGACAGATGTGCTTGTTTTTGGAGCTTACGCTGCCACCCGGAAAACGGTAGATGTGGGGGCGGTATCCGGTTGCACTCCAGATTTGATGATACTCTTTGGAAAAATCAGCAAGATAATTGCTCATGTTTTGGTAAACATACTGGTAGTTGTGGGTTAATGTATGTACGCCCAGGGTGTGATTTTCGTCATAAATTCTTTTTAAAAGTTCCCGTTTGTAGGCACTTTCTCCGACTACGAAAAAGGTTGCCTTGACGCCTTCCTCATGCAAAACATCCAGAAGCATCGGTGTAGCAGAAGACGGACCGTCATCAAAGGTCAGGTAAACCACTTGTTTTTTCGGCGGTTGAAACTCCTGATTGGGGTTGTCGCCATACAGTTCGGGATAAGGATCACTTTCAGTGGGAACAGATGCCACCGGGCGTTCCACCGTGAGAACTTCGGGAGATACAGTCGGTATCGGAGTTTCTGTCGGAGTTTCAGTCGGTTCCGTAGGAGCTTGTGTAGGTTCCGGCGTGGTGATTGCCGGAGATACTGTAGGTTCGGCAGAGGCGACAGGGGTTGCAATCGCATCAGCAACGAGAGGGGCTTCGGTATGTTTTGGACGCCAGATTTCTAAAGCAATCAAAAAACACAGACAAAGCACCAAAGACAGAAAAATCAGTAAGCTTTGGCGGAAGTGCGGATTGTTTGGTGCTTGCATGGGGATAAGTCCTTTCTTTCTTGTTTTGATGGCAAAAAGCGCATAGATAGTAACAGTATACTACATAAAATTAAATTTATCAATATATTTTTTCTTTTTTGTTTTTTTATTCACCAACCAAAGCAGGTGTCATACAATAAAAGTAATCGGAAAAATGATGTTAAAGATTGTTTTAGGGGGATTTTTATGGGTGAGTTGATTCTGTATGCACTGATGACATTTTTTTCGGCATATGGGATATTTTGTTTTTTGTTTTTCCTCAAGGATTTCTGGACAGAACGAACCTGTCTTCAGGGAAAATGCCTGTATACGCTTGTGTTTGTGAAGGATGAATTCTATCGTGCGGAGCATATGGTGAAGGCTCTTTTGTTCCAGATTTTTAAAAACGATACCGGCCTTTGCGACCGGAAAATTATCGTGGTTGACCGTGGGAGTACCGATGGTACCTATGAGATGCTTCAGACTGTTTTTCAAAGCGAAAAAAGTGTTGTTGTGATAAAAGAGAATGAGGTGCTGCAAAAATTGAAAAAAATATAGTTTTTTTGGCAAAATCCCTTTACAATGTGTCTGTTTTGTGTTATACTAATATAGGTGTATTGTTTTTATGTTTTTCATTTTTCCCGTAGGGAAAAATGAAAGGTTTTTAACGACATAGGGGAGGGGTGGCTTTTTGTATTTACATATTGGCAACGATTTTGTTTTAAATGAGCAAGACATTATCGGTGTATTTGATTTTGACCATATCGCAACCTCCCGTTCCACTATGGAATATTTACAACTTTTAGAAGAAGAAAACCGTTTGATTTCCATTTCGGAAGAAATCCCGAAATCTTTTATCCTTGCGGTGACGGACGGAATGGAAGTGGGGTATTTATCTCCCCTTGCATCCCGTACCATACAGCACCGTAAAGGTCTGATGTTTTAACAAATGAGAAAATCCCATAAGAAAGGATGAGATATATGGCTGAAGAATTAAACGAAAAAGTGGAAACAGTCTATGACGAGAATCAAATACAGGTATTGGAGGGGTTAGAAGCCGTAAGAAAGCGTCCCGGTATGTACATCGGGTCCACTTCGGTAAGAGGTCTCCATCATCTGGTGTATGAAATTGTGGATAACGCCATTGACGAAGCTTTGGCAGGATACTGTAAAAATATTGATGTCACCATCAATCCGGATAATTCGGTTACTGTTTGTGATGACGGTCGTGGTATTCCGGTCGGTATTCATCCTAAAATGGGGATTCCTACTGTGGAAGTTGTATTCACCATTTTGCACGCCGGCGGTAAATTCGGCGGTGGTGGATACAAAGTGTCCGGTGGTTTACACGGGGTAGGTTCCTCGGTTGTAAACGCACTGTCCGAATGGCTTGAAGTTGAAGTTTCCAACGGTGAACACGTTTACAAACAGCGTTATGAACGTGGTAAAGTTGTTTCAAAACTGGAAATCATCGGCGATACCGATAAAAAAGGCACCACCGTTACCTTTATGCCGGATGCATTGATTTTTGAAACCGTTCAGTTTGAGTATGATGTTCTTTTAACCCGTTTGAGAGAACAGGCATTTTTAAATAAAGGCATCCGCATTAACTTCAAAGACAAGCGCCACGAAGAAGAAATCTTCAACGAGCTGTATTATGAAGGCGGTATCAAATCTTTCGTAGAATACATCAATCAGGAAAAAACACCTTTGCATCCTGATGTTATCTATCTTTCCAAAGAGAAAGAAAATATGATTGTGGAAATTGCAATGCAGTACACCGATGCATACAGCGAAAATCTGGTGAGCTTTGCAAATAACATCAACACCACCGAAGGTGGTATGCACGAAACCGGCTTCAAATCGGCATTAACCCGTATCTTGAACGATTACGCAAAAAAACGTAATATGTTAAAAGACAGTGATAAGGCGTTAAGTGGGGAAGACGTTCGTGAAGGCTTAACTGCTATCATCAGCGTGAAATTGCAGGAAGCGCAGTTTGAAGGTCAGACCAAAACCAAATTGGGTAACTCCGAAGCAAGAACTGCCACCGAAAGCATGATGCAGGACGCTTTTGCATCCTACTTGGAAGAAAATCCGGGCGTTGGCAAAATGATTTTGGAAAAAGCATTTTCCGCATCCCGTGCAAGAGAAGCTGCAAGAAAAGCAAGAGAATTAACCAGAAGAAAAACTGCTCTGGAAAATACCCGTCTGCCCGGAAAACTGGCAGACTGTTCCGAAAGAAACAACGAATTTACTGAAATCTACATCGTCGAAGGTGACTCTGCGGGCGGTAGTGCTAAGCAGGGCAGAGACAGACGTTTTCAGGCAATTTTGCCTCTGTGGGGTAAAATGTTGAACGTAGAAAAGGTTCGTATTGATAAAGTTATCGGCAATGAAAAGCTGCTCCCTGTTATTACCGCATTGGGTGCAGGTGTGGGCGAAGATTTTGATGTACAAAAGCTTCGTTACGGCAAAATCATCATTATGGCCGATGCCGATGTTGACGGTTCTCACATCAGAACCTTGCTGTTAACCTTCTTCTTCCGTTATATGCGTCCTTTGCTGGAAGAAGGTCATGTATATCTGGCACAGCCTCCGCTCTACAAAGTATTCAAAGGCAAAAATGTGCGTTATGCCTACACCGATGACCAGCTGAAAGTGGCACTTTCCGAAATCGGAAACGATGCCAATGTTCAGCGATACAAAGGTCTTGGGGAAATGAACCCCGACCAGCTTTGGGAAACCACTATGGACCCTGCAACTAGAACTGTATTGCAGGTGACTTTGGAGGATGCCATTGAAGCAGATAAAATTTTCAATGTTCTGATGGGTGAAGAAGTGGAACCCCGTCGTGAATTTATTGAAGCAAACGCAAAATACGTATCAAACTTAGATATTTAGTGTGTCAGAAAGGAAGAACAGTTTATGGATACTCAAATGTTTGAAAATGAGCATATTGTTCCGGTTGATTTGGTCCATGAGATGAAATCTGCCTATCTGGCATATTCCATGTCGGTTATCGTGGCAAGAGCCTTGCCCGATGTCCGTGACGGCTTGAAACCGGTACACAGAAGAATTTTATACACCATGCACGAAGATGGGTTGACGCCCGAGAAAGCATACAGAAAATGTGCAACCACCGTTGGTGACGTGCTTGGTAGATATCATCCCCACGGTGACGCATCTGTTTATGATGCTTTGGTTCGTCTGGCACAGGACTTTTCTCTCAGATATCCTTTGGTAGACGGTCAGGGGAACTTCGGTTCTATTGATGGTGACCCTGCAGCTGCTTACCGTTATACCGAAGCAAGAATGGCACGTTTGGCCCAGTTGATGCTAAAAGAAATCGACAAAGAAACTGTTGATTTTACGCCCAACTTTGACGAACGTTTAAAAGAACCCACCGTATTGCCCTCCCGTTTCCCCAACTTATTGGTAAACGGTTCTGCGGGGATTGCGGTTGGTATGGCAACCAACATTCCGCCTCATAATCTGACCGAATGTATTGATGCCATTTGCGCTACCATTGATAATCCTGAAATCACCATCGAAGAAATTATGGAATATATCAAAGGTCCCGATTTCCCGACAGCAGGTAACATTATGGGAAAAAGCGGCATCCGTTCTTATTTCCAGACCGGTCGTGGTAAGGTTATCGTGCGTGCCCAGGCTGAAATTGAAGATGACGGCAATCGTCAGAGAATTATCGTAACCGAATTGCCCTATCAGGTGAATAAAGCACGTCTGATTGAAAAAATCGCAGAATTGGTGCACGAAAAACGTCTGGAAGGCATTGCCGACCTTCGTGATGAATCCGACAAAGATGTTGGTGTTCGTATCGTCATCGAAGTGAAAAAAGATGCAGCAGCAAACATCGTGTTAAATAACCTGTATAAATACACCCAGATGCAGGATACCTTTGGCGTTATTATGTTGGCACTTGTTGACGGACAACCCAAGGTGTTAAACATCCGTGAAGTTCTGGATTGTTACATCAATCATCAGAAGGATATCATCGTAAGAAGAACCATTTACGATAAACGCAAAGCGGAAGCCAGAGCTCACATTTTGGAAGGCTTAAAGAAAGCGTTAGATCACATTGATGAAGTTATTGCCACCATCCGTGCATCTTATAACAATGCAAAAGAAAACTTGGTGGAAAAATTCGGTTTCACCGAAATTCAGGCACAGGCAATTTTGGATATGAGACTCCAGAAATTGCAAGGTTTGGAAAAAGAAAAAATCGAAAACGAACTGGCTGAAATCATCAAACAAATTGCTTACTATGCTGAAATTCTGGCATCCGAGCAGATGGTTTTGGATATCATTAAAACCGAATTAACCGAAATCAAAGATAAATACGGTGACGAAAGACGCACCAAAATCACCTTCGATTATTCTCAGATTGATGATGAAGACTTAATCGAAGAAGAAGATATGGTAATTTCTTTAACGCACTTGGGTTATGTGAAACGTCAGCCCACCGATACGTTTAAAAGTCAGCACAGAGGAGGCAGAGGGATTGCCGGTCTGTCCACCCGTGAAGAAGACTTTGTGGAAGAGCTGTTTGTTACTTCCACCCATAACTACATTCTGTTCTTTACCAACACGGGCAGAGTGTTTAAATTAAAAGCATATCAGATTCCGGAAGCTTCCCGTACCGCGAAGGGTACCGCAATCGTTAACCTGCTCAATTTAGAGCCGGGTGAAACCATTTCGGCAACCATTCCCATGAGAAGCTTCGAGGAAGATAAATATCTTGTTATGACCACCAAAAACGGGGTTATCAAGAAAACCGAGCTGATGGAATATGACACCAACCGTTCCGGCGGTCTTCGTGCGATTGCAATGGACGAGGATGACGAGCTGATTCAGGTAAAAATCGTAACTGACGATCAGGAAGTGGTGTTAACCACCTACTTAGGTATGTCAATCCGCTTTAAAATCAGTGATATCAGAAGTCAGGGGCGTGTTACCCGTGG
The DNA here is from genome assembly GCA_045638525.1 of Clostridia bacterium. GTDB lineage: Bacteria > Bacillota > Clostridia > UMGS1840 > UMGS1840 > SIG452. Next base: position 29,646 of record JAZUBQ010000001.1, on the reverse strand, counting down.
GGTTCGTGGTATCAAGCTGAAAGAAAACGACCGTTTGGTTGGTATGAGCGTGGTTCACGACGATACCGAACTGTTGATTGTTTCCGAAAACGGTCTCGGAAAACGTACTCCCTACTCCGAATATAAGGTGCAAAACCGTGGCGGTATGGGGGTTAAAACCTACAAAATCACCGAAAAAACCGGTAATATTGCAGGTGTTCGTTCCATTAAGGATGGGGATGACGTTATGATTATCACCTCCGCAGGGGTTGTCATCCGCTTAAAAGCTGAGGACATCAACACGGTTGGCAGAAACACGCAGGGGGTTATCTTAATGCGTCCCGATGCGGATGTGAAGGTGGTTTCTGTGGCAAGAGCACCTCGTGAAGAAGAGGAAGAGACCGCAGAAGGCAGTGAAACTTCCGAAACCACAGAAACAACAGAAAATATAGAAAATACCGAAACTGTAGAAGAATAAAGTGAAAAAGGGGTTCTCCGACCCCTTTTTTGCACATTTAAAAAAAGGAAAATTTTTAGAAAATGGATTATTTTGAATTGAAAATTGAATGTGATGCAGGGATGACCGAAGAAGCGGAAAACTTCCTGGTTATCAATGATATCTATAATTATTTTGTGACCGATCCCAAATTGGAAGCTGACATTATGGCAGATATGCCATGGTTGTTAAAAGATGAGCGGGACACGGGAAATGCATTCATTACGGTATGTCTGGAAACTGCAAAAGAAGCGGAAGATTTGTTTTCTTTATTGTCCGAAAACGGTTTTTCGGTGTCTGTTCGTGGTGCCAACGATTCCGAATGGAAAGATAACTGGAAACAGTTTGCAAAAATTGTGAAAATTACCGATACTCTGGTAGTAAAACCTGCCTGGTTGGACTATGAGCCGCAACCTAACGAAAAAGTGTTGGAATTAGACAGCGGTGCCGCTTTCGGCACCGGTACCCACGAAACTACCCAGGCTTGTGCAAGACTGATTTGCAAATACCGGAAAAACCAGACCAAAATGCTGGATATCGGCACAGGTAGCGGTATTTTAGCAATCATCGGCGGTATGCTTGGCGTAACTGAACTGGTGGCAACCGACATTGACCCCGTAGCGGTGGAAACTGCTAAAATCAACTTGGAAAAGAACGGTTATTCTGATATTTGCGATGTTCGTTGCGGTGACTTACTCGATTGTGTTGGAGAAGAAACTTTTGACATCATTACAGCCAACATTATCGTGGATGTGTTGCTCATTTTATTAAAAGATGTAAAACAATGTTTAAATCCTGATGGCATTTTGATTTTATCAGGCATTTTAGAAGAAAGATGCCACGAAATTTTAGCCTCTGCCGAAGAAAACGGCTTCCAATTGGTGGAAAAAATCGTGGATAACGATTGGTGCGGCCTTGCATTACGCTACGCATAAGGAGCTGTGTGGAAATAAAAAAATAGCCTTCCCCTTGAGGGGAAGGTGGGTTGCGAAGCAACTCGGATGAGGTGGATTTGTAGGGAACAGCCTTTAGGATGTTCCGCAAATACAACATTCGGTTCGTCGAAAATCGCCGAACCCTACAACACCTCACCACCGTCTATGGCGGAGCCTCTCAAAAAGCGAGAAGCCTTGAGGGTGACATCCAAATCGTATATTCGCTAAAAAATATCAAAATTTGATAAATTGGAGTTGATGGTATTGAAATTACGTATGGATATATGTGATGTAGATGTGTGGTTTGAAATAAAAAATTATAAGAAATCTACAAAAGAAACCGCTGACTATGATTGGTGTAAGACAAGCATTTCTTTGGAAGGTAAATACATCAATTATCATATTGATGGGTGGGAAATTTTTAAGAATTCTGAGATAGATTACATAAGAGATGTATTCAGGGATTTGTTAGAAGAAAACATAAAAGAGCCTTGTGTGTTGAATTTTATTGAACCTGATATTGAATTTGTTATGCATCCAATCAAAACGTTATATAGCGAGCCTGGAAAGGTTATATACAGGAATGGTTCTATAACATTGGATATATCTGTTGATTTTATAGTTCACTTTTGGTGTGATGATGGTGCTCTAGGTTCAAATGTTTTTACGATGACTCTATATAGAGAAGAAATAGCTGCATTTTACACATATTTGCGTTTGGTTACAGGGGAAATAGATAAAAATTCAGATGTGGTTGGTGAATATGCGAATAAGGGGTATATCTACATGAACTACCGATGAAAATGCCTCCCTTGCCTAAAGGGAGGGGGACCACCGAAGGTGGTGGAGGGATACCAATGGAAAGAAAGCATAACACAGATTTAACAACCAATGCAAAAACATTGCGTAAGAATATGACAAAAGAAGAACGACATCTGTGGTATGATTTTTTGAAAAGTTATCCCATCCGATTTTTAAGGCAAAAGGTAATTGATGATTATATTGTTGATTTTTATTGCCATCACGCCAGGTTGATTATCGAACTTGACGGTGCACAGCATTATGAAGAAAAAGGGATGTTACAAGATAACATCCGAACAGAACGAATAGAGAAACGGAATTTGACGGTGATCAGAATACCGAATAACGAAGTTTACAGAAATTTTGAGGGAGTATGTCAATATATTGATAGCGCGGTAAAAGAATCTCTCCGTCAGTTGTATTGACAATTTTGGTGAATCCCCCAGTCACCTGTGGTGACAGCCCCCTTTAGGCAAGGGGGCCAAGGAAAAGAGAGCCTTAGCATGGGTTCTATCCACTAAAAAAGGAAATGTTTTATTATGATTGAAGAACAGTATATCAATTTTGATTTTATTCTACGCTACATCCGTTCATTGGTGACGGAGGATGTGCATAAGTTATATGATTTTGCCATGGATAAGGACATTCCCGTGGCAAAACCGGAAACCACCAAGTTGTTATACCTTTTGGCGATGTTAAAACAACCCAAGCGGGTTTTGGAACTTGGAACGGGCATCGGTTGCTCTGCGGTGATTTTATCCAAAGCCATCGGAGAGGATGCTACCATCATCACCGTGGAAAAAAATCCCGAAAACTACGAAGAAGCGTGTAAGTTATTCCAAGAAAACGGCTTAACTGAAAGAATCTTTCCCAAAAACGGTGATGGGATGGAAGTTTTGGAAGAACTGGTCAACAAAGGAGAAACCTTTGATTTTATCTTTTTAGACAGCGCAAAAGGGCAATATTATGACTACATTCCCTACTTAAAGAAGCTCCTTCCCAAGGGTGGGGTGTTGGTGACGGATAATGTGCTCTATAAAGGGATGGTTGCCAATGACGATTTGCTGATTCTTCGCAAAAAAACCATTGTGAAACGGCTTCGGATGTACTTGGATGCCATCAGTCACGACGATGAATTGGAAACGGTGGTTATCCCGATTGGTGATGGGGTATCCTTAACCATAAAACGATAGGATTCAGAGGAATGAAACGATGAAAGATTTGTATGAAAAATTAGAACTTTTGTCTCCTGCAGGAGATTTGGAAAAGTTGGAAACCGCAGGGGTTTACGGTGCAGATGCTGCCTATATCGGATTAAACGGACTTTCCCTTCGTGCGCCGCAACAACTCTTTTCGGGAGATTATTTAAAAAAAGCGATTGAAATCAAGAAAAAATACGGAATGAAGCTGTACGGTGCCTGCAATATGGTGATGCGTGACGGCGACTTTTCCACTTTGGAAACAGCCATCCGTGAAGCCTATGAAATGGGCATTGATGCAGTCATCGCTTCTGATATCGGTGCACTTTGCTTAATCAAAAAATGGTGTCCCGATCTGGAAGTTCATATGAGTACCCAAGCAAATATTTTAAATTCGGTTGCTTGTAATACCTACTATGATATGGGTGCCAAACGAGTGGTGTTGGCAAGAGAACTGACCTTGGACGAAATTGCCACCATCCGTGCAAACACCAATCCAGACCTGGATCTGGAAGCATTTTGTCACGGTGCAATGTGCATTTCCTATTCGGGAAGATGTCTTTTATCTGCCTATATGACAGGCAGAGACTCCAATCGTGGGGAATGTGCACAGCCTTGCCGTTGGAAATACAAACTCTATGAAGAAAAACGCCCCAACTATCCCTTTACCATTGGTGGTTCAGAAAACGGAACTTACATTATGAATGCCAAAGATATGTGCATGATTGAGCATCTGGATCTGATGGCAAAAGCGGGGATTTCTTCCTTTAAAATTGAAGGTCGTATGAAAACTCCCTACTATGTGGCGGTTACCACCAATGCATATCGCAAAGCTCTGGATATTTTAAAGAAAAATCCGGATGATTATAAATTGCCCGAAGAAGTGCTTTCGGAAGTCAATAAGGTAAGTCACAGAGAATATTGCAAAGGCTTTTATTTCGGAAATCCGTATGCAGACGGACAACTGGTGCATACTTCCGATTATGTAAGGGACTATACCTTGGTTGGCGTTGTGACGGACTATGATAAAGAAAATAAACGACTCTATTTGGAACAACGAAATAAATTCTATCGGGATGACATTTTAGATGTGTTAACCACCAAGGGGGAAAGTGTGCTGTTACCTGCCGCTGACCTTCAAAATCCCGATGGGGAAGAAATGGAATCTGCACCTCACGCACAGCAGATTGTCAGCATTTACTCCGAAACCGAATTTCCTAAAAATTCAATGCTTCGCCGCAAATGCAAATGGCAGGAAGATTCTGCCAACCGATAATTTCAATTGAGAGGAAAGGAACTGAGGTTATGTTAACACCTTCTCTGATTTTGGCAGGACTTTTTGCCGGACTTTTCTGCTTTTTATATCAGGAGCAGACCAATCGCTTGCAAAAAAAAATAGACCAAAGGGCACCCATGCCCTTCTGTCTGGGATTGCTTGGTTTTTTCACACTGTGTAAAATTTTGTTAGCACCTTGTTTTAAAGGCTATGAAGTAGATATGAGTACCTATACCGCCTGGATGCAACGGGCGGCACAAGGGCTAAACGGTTTTTATGCCGATGGCTATTTTTGTGACTATCCACCACTTTATATTATGATGAGCGGCTTACTTGGCTGGATTCGGAATCTGTTTGGCGGCGGAGAATATGTCACAAAATTATTTGTAAAAATGCCGGGTATTATCGCAGAAGGCCTCATTGGCTATGAACTTTTAAGATATTACAGCAAATATTACCCAAAAGGAAAACAAATCACCTTCACATTTTTAATGGGGATTCTGCCTTCCTTTTTGATTACCGGAACCTATTGGGGACAGACGGATGCCATTTTCTGTTATCTGATGCTTCTGACCTTCCGCTTCTTATTGGAAGATAATTTGACACTTTCGGCGCTCTTGTTCACTTTTTCGGCACTGACGAAGCCCCAGAGCTTTTTGTTTGCTCCGTTGATTGCCATTTTGTTTGTGAAATCAGATTCTCTGATTTTTGTTCCAAAACTTCAGGATAAGTTCCCGAAATTTATGAAAATCCTTTGGAATCTGGTTGTGACCTTTGTGTTCTCTTTGGCAATTATGAGTATTGCCATTATGCCGTTTCGTGGTGGAAAGCCGGACCTTTTGTTCTTAATTTCCAAATATACCGAAACCTTCTCGTCCTACCCGTATGCCTCCTTAAATACCTTTAATCTCTTTGGTCTTCTGGGCGGCAATATGTTGGATATGAATAAATCCTTCTTCTTTTTGACCTACGCAAAATGGGGTACCATTCTGATGGCGCTTTGTGTGGCAGGCGGAATGTTGGCAGTTATTTTTAACAAAAATAAGAAAAATTTATTCTTGATTTTTGCCACCTACTTATTTGCTATTGTAATGCTTGGCACCAAAATGCACGAACGGTATTGGTATTTTGTACCGGTGCTTGTGTTGCTTCACTTTATTGTGAGTGGAGAGAAAAAATATTTTGGAATTGCCGGCACGTTAAGCCTTTCTTATTTTTTAAATCTTGTGTTCGCTTTAGATTATCTGAGTGGTGTACAAGCTGAGTTAAACCGTGTGGTTTTTGTGGTTGCAACCCTCTTGAATCTTGCGATTTTGGTGTATCTTGTTTGGGATGTCTTCTGTCACGTTAAAGCAGGGTATCCCGAAAAAGAAAAAACACCAAGAGTTTATTCGGAACAATTCACCTGGAAGAGTGCAGTGGCGCTTTTGTGCGTTGTTCTCATCTTTGGAGCAAGTGCCTTCTATCGTTTGGGAAGCACCGAAAACACCCCGCAAACTTATGCAAAAATCGGTGCAGGGCAACAGGTTACTTTCCGATTTGACAAAGATGTTTTAGTCAGCGAACTGCGTTATTTTGTGGGTTACGGACTTCGTAACTATCAATTCAGCTATACAAGCGGAGGGATGAAACAAGCTTTGATGCTTGGAGGAAAACAAACCAAATCTCCCTATGTGTTCACTTGGCAACAGGAAAAATTGGCAGCGGTTTTGACTGATTCCATCACTCTGGAGGTTTTGGCAAACGGTTCTGACGCTGTGACCGAATGGGGTGAAATGGCATTTTTGGATGCAGAAGGAAATCTGATTCCTTACACTGTTATCGCTCCGATTGACGTGGAAATTTCCTCTTTTTCGGATGAAGCTTACACCATTCCCGACGTGCCTTCCTACGAAAACAGTTTTTATTTTGATGAAATTTATCACGGAAGAACTGCATATGAATATGTAAACAATCTTCCCATTTACGAAACCACACATCCGCCTCTTGGTAAGCTTTTGATGACCATTGGTATCGGATTGTTCGGCTGGAATTCCTTTGGTGTCCGTTTTATGGGCGTTCTGTTTGGGATTTTGATGATTCCGTGTTTTTATCATCTTTCCCGTCGGTTATTTAAATATAACTGGATTGCCCTTTTGACAACCATTGTCTTTAGTTTTGACTTTATGCATTTGTCTCACTCAAGAATTGCCTCTATTGACGCTTTTATGGTGTTCTTTGTGGTGGCGGCATTTACTTTGATGGTGGAATTTGTTGAAGAGTATAAAACCAACGGATTTTCCAACAAAGCCAAACTCTTTTTAGGAATTTCCGGTGCAATGTTCGGATGTGGAGCAGCTGTCAAGTGGGCGGCAATTTACTCCGGTATCGGCTTGTGTGCCATCTATATTTATGCCATTGCAGTACGGTACAAAACCAAAAAGAACAGCGATGAAATTTTCACGCTTCTGCTTTGGTCTTTGGGCTTGTATGCCTTGGTTCCCTTCTTGATTTATTATTTCTCTTATCTGAAATATTTTGCTTGTTTCGGACAAACGCTCACCTTCCAAAATTTCTGGGCGGCGCAGAATCATATGTATTCTTACCACAGCAATTTAACGGCAACCCATCCCTACAGTGCTGCCTGGTATGATTGGATTATTGATTTAAAACCCTTATGGATGCATCAGGGAGTTCTTTTGTCAAATACACAAAGAGAAACCATTGCCACAATGAACAATCCCATTTTGGTTTGGGGTGGCCTGGCAGGCATTATCTACACCATCGTATGGTGTGTGAAACAAAGAAAAATGCCGTTGTCTGCCTTTGTGATTTTGGCGGGATATTTCTCTCAGATTCTTCCCTGGATGTTGGTGACTCGTTGCACCTTCGTGTACCACTATTTCCCGATGATTGCCTTCCTTGCGTTGGGACTTGGCTTCTATTGGAAAAAGTTTGTGGCAGAAAAAGGAAAAATTCCGTGGGGGGCTGTAACACTTTGTCTGGTTGCAGTGGTGCTGTATGCGGCGTTCTATCCCGTTCTTACGGGGATTCCGGCTCCGCAGGCATATGTTGATACTTTGAAAATCATGCCAAACTGGACATTTTGATGATTGTCCTTGATTCCGGCATTTCAGTCCTTAAAAAAATTTTTAAAAAATACAAAAAAATTCTTTCAAAAAAAAGGAAATTCAAGAAAGAATGTCGAATTATAAAAGTAAAAGGAGAGATTACCATTGAAAACAATTTTAGCAACTGATATTACCAAAACCGTTCGTCAGATGTGTATTGACGCCAATACCATTTTACCTGACGATGCATACAATTCCATTTGCAGCGCTTGCAAAACCGAACAGAATCCTATCGGAAAAAATCTGTTGGAAAAGCTGGTTGTAAATGCTGACATTGCAAAAGAAGAAAGAATTCCCATCTGCCAGGATACCGGTTATGCCGTATTCTTCGTGGAAGTGGGTCAGGAAGTTTATGTTGAAGGTAACTTAACCGAAGCCATCAACGAAGGTGTTCGCCAGGGATATGTGGACGGATATTTAAGAAAATCCGTTGTTGCAGATCCTTTAGACCGTGTAAACACTCAGGATAACACTCCTGCAATCATTCACTATGATATCGTGCCCGGCGATGCAATGAAAATTACTTTCGCTCCCAAAGGATTCGGTAGTGAAAATATGAGCAGAATCGCAATGTTGGCACCTTCTGCAGGATATGAAGGCGTTGTGGATATGGTTGTGGAAGCAGTTCGTTCTGCAGGTCCCAATCCTTGTCCTCCCATCGTAGTCGGCGTTTGTGTGGGTGGTGACTTTGAACAGGCAGCGAAGCTTTCCAAAGTAGCTTTAACTCAGCCTATCGGCACCGTTCCCGAAAAACCCCTCTATCAGAAAATGCAGAAAGAAATTTTAGAAAAAATCAACCAGACCAATATTGGTCCCGGCGGTTTAGGCGGTGAAACCACTGCTCTTTGGGTAAACATCATTGATCATCCTACCCACATTGCAGGTCTGCCTGTTGCAGTAAACATTTGTTGTCACGTTTCCCGTCATATTACTAAAGTTCTTTAATTCGTTTCGGAGCGGATTTTAACGTTCGCATTCCATAAAAAAATAACGGCTCGGTTCGATATCGGAACCGAAGATTTACGGATTTTCCATTCGAATCGGCTGAAAAAAGGAGAATCAGTATGAGAGTAATTTTTAACGAAAGAAAATTCCAGGCGAAAGACAGTTTTAAAGACAAATTTCAGGCAAAGCTTTCTAAGTTCGATAAAATCTTTGATGATACTGCGGAAGCTACCGTTACCTTGTCTCTCATCAAAGATACCTACATTGTGGAATTAACCATTTTCTATAAAGACACCATCTTCCGTGTGGAAGAAGCGGATGCCGATATCTGGACCGCAATGGACGAATTGATGGAAAACTTAAAGAAACAAATCAGAAAGTATAAAACCAAAATCGAAAACAAAATCAAAAAGGCTTCTGTAATTCAGGAAACTTTTGAAGATTTTGAAACCGACGAGGAAGAAAAGGGAACTCTGTATGCTCCTGAAGAAACTGAGTTTACCGTTGCCCGTTCTAAAGTGATTTCCTTAAAACCCATGTATGTGGATGAAGCGATTTTGCAGATGAACTTGTTGGGGCACACCTTCTTTGCCTTCCGTAATGCGGAAAATGACGGCATCAGCATCGTATACAAACGTAAGGATGACAAGTACGGAATTTTAGACGTAGAATAATACGGTGCCTTACAAAAGCGGATTGCGTGAGGACATAAAAATTAAAAAAGAAAGGCGAGCATTAGCTCGCCTTTTCTGATAGAAAGAGAGATTACTTATGGAGAACAATACTGAAAATACAAAAATTGCAGTGATTGCAATTATGATAGAAGACACTTCCGTCAGCGATCAGGTGAATGAACTGCTTCACAGGTATGCCGATAAAATTGTGGGCAGAATGGGAATTCCTTATCGGGAAAAAAATGTGAATATTATTTCGGTTGTAATGGATGCCCAAAGAGATGATATCAATGCTCTATCGGGCAACTTAGGACGAATTCCGGGTGTTCGGTGTAAGGTATTAACTGCTTGATTTTTCGGATATACTAAGAAAAAAGCAGAGGTGTCAAAATCGTTATGAAACAAAAAAAGAATAACCTAAAAACCAAACCAACCGCAAAACATACTAAAAATAACAAAAATAAACCAAAGAATAACAAAAGTGGCGGAGAACGGATTCAAGGTGTGCTTTCACTTACCAGAAAAGGCTTTGGTTTTGTAGATTTATCCAAAAACTGCGGAATTTATGTATCAAAAAAACATTTAAACGGAGCCTTTCACGGAGATTTGGTGGAAGCCAAAACCGTGATTCGAAAAGGGAAGCAGGAATGTGAAATCGTAAAAATTTTAGAACGTGGAATTTCGGTGGTTACGGGAATTGTGACAAAAGAGGGCGATCAATATTTCTTAAAACCCTACCATCGAAATCTCCCTTGTGATTTTTTGATTAAAAAAGCGCATTTAAACGGTGCCATTCCGGGTGAACTCGCAGTCGGTGAAGTCTTAAATTACGAAAGTGAGCCTCCAACCGTCTATTTAAAAGAAGTGTTAGGTTCTCCCGAAAAAACGGGAAATGATATGGTCATGGTACTTCGCAAATTTGGCATCACCGAGGAATTTTCACCTGAGGTGTTAGAACAGGAACTTCCGCAAATTTCCGAAGAAGAACTGGAAAACCGCGTGGATTATACCCAACATACCGTTATCACTATTGACGGGGATGATGCCAAAGATTTGGATGATGCCATCTCGGTGGAAAAAGTAGACGAGGGTTATCGGCTTGGCGTTCACATTGCCGATGTCAGTCATTATGTGAAAGCAAGAACTCCCATTGATAACGAAGCCTTTTTTCGTGGTACCAGTGTCTATTTGCCCGATCGTGCGGTACCAATGCTTCCCAAAACACTGTCAAATCACTTGTGCAGTTTGCATCCCGGCGAAATCAAGCTGACGTTCTCTTGCGTGATGAATATTGACAAAAACGGTGAAATTTTGTCATATCAACTCGAAAAATCCTATATCAAATCCAAAAAACGAACTTCTTATTCCAAAGTAAAAGCATTTTTGGAAGGGGAAGAAGTTTCGGAATATGAGGATATCCGCCCCACCTTGGAACTATGTTATGAACTGTATCAAATCTTAAAACAGAAACGCCAAAAGGCGGGATATGTGGAATTTTCATTTCCCGAAACTGCTTTCTTGCTTGGAGAAGATGGGATTCCCTCTTGGGTTGGCCCCTATGAGGTAAGTTTTGCCAATGAAATGATAGAAGAATTTATGTTGGCGGCAAATGTTTCGGTCGCCGATTTTGCATTAAAAGAACATCTGCCCTTTGTGTATCGTGTTCACGGGGAACCTGAAGCGCAAAAACTGGAACAGCTCTATCATACGCTGAAGCTGTTTGGGTTGGGTACTTTAAAAACTCTTTCACCAACTCCTGCCGCACTCAATGAAATCTTAAAAAATGCAGAAGAAACCAACTATCGGGAAGCGGTGCATCAACTGGCACTTCGCAGTATGCAAAAGGCAATCTATTCGGAAAAGTGCAGTGGGCATTATGGGTTGAATTTTTCAAAATATTGCCACTTTACTTCTCCCATCAGACGTTATCCCGATTTGTTGATTCATCGGATTTTATCGGACTATCTTTTGGGAAAATCCGTAAAAAAATATCAAAAGTTTGTGGCGGATGCGGCAGAACAGTCCAGTCAAACCGAACAAAATGCATTCTTTGCCGAACGGGAAGCTGATGATATCAAAAAAGCACAGTATATGAAAAACCGTGTGGGTGAAATTGCCGACGGATATATTTCGGGAATGTGCGACAGCGGATTTTTTGTAACCCTTCCCAACACCGTAGAAGGTTTTGTTCCCCTTTCTTCCTTGGAAGAAGATTTCTATGATTTCGATGAACAGGCTTTTCGCCTGTTTGGGATTCAAACCAAAACAATGTATTCTTTGGGGGATAAAGTTTCGATTATGGTAAAACACGCAGATACCATTGCGGGAAAAGTTGAATTTGCTTTGGCGTAAACTAAAAAAAATTAACAAAAAATTTCCAGAATATTTTCTTTTTGCAAGACACAAACTATGACTGTCTTTCGGGGAAAGAAATTGATTGGAATATCGGCAATACATTTGATACGTTCAATAATTTCTTTTTCCAAAAGGCAAAAGAAATTATTGAAGGAGATTAAAAGATTATGTCTAGCAACAAAAATTTGGTACCCGAAGCAAAAGAAGCGTTAAACAGATTCAAAATGGAAGCTGCTCAGGATGTAGGCGTTAATTTAAAACAGGGCTACAACGGTGACTTAACCTCTAAAGAAGCAGGTTCCGTTGGCGGTCAGATGGTTAAAAAAATGATCCAGTCCTACGAAAACAATATGAAATAACCTTTGGCGAAGTTGTTTTTTTAGATTGCCAATCCTATGAAAATAAAAAACGGTATTGCGATGCAATACCGTTTTTTAGTGGTTTTATTTTAGTTGGAAGAAATGAATTTTAAATAATACTCTCTGGTTCTCGGGCCGTCAAATTCCATAAAGTAGACCCCTTGAAACTGTCCCAGCATCAGTTTTTGATTTTCCACAATCAAAGAAACCGACACGCCGGCAACGGTGGAACGAATGTGAGCATAGGCATTTCCGTCATAGTGCAAATGATTGTCTTTTTTTGGAAATGCTTCGGAGAAAGCCGACAAGATGTCTGCCTTCACATCAATATCCACATTTTCGCTGACAACAATCGAAGCGGTGGTGTGTGGACAGTAGACCAATAAAATGCCGTCTTTCATCTGATGTTTTTCGATTTGCGCTTTTAACTCGGAGGTGATGTTGTACATGCCTTCTGAACCGGTTACCAAATTGCATTTAATCATTCAAAACACCCTTTCTTCGTTATCAGGATTCTGTTTTATTCTTTTTTTGTTTGCTCAAAATGTGCCAAAGGGTTCTGGTCGATGGCTTCTTTCACCATAGAATCATCCGTATGTGTATAAATTTCGGTGGTGTTTAAATTTTCGTGACCCAACACCCGTTGCAAGGTTTTGATGTCCACTTTTCCGTGTTTGTACATCAAAGTTGCTGCGGTGTGACGAAGTTTATGGGTGGATAATTTGGTGGCATCCAACCCCGCTTTTCTGAGCAGATTTTTTACGGTGTATTGAATACCGGCCACCGAAATAGCGTTTCCTCTTGAGGAAAGCAGAAGATATTCACAGGAGTTTTGTTTTCTCACCTGAAGATAATCCTGTAAAGCTTTTTTTGTGGCGTCATTTAAAAATAATTGCCGTTCTTTATTGCCTTTTCCGGTAACGGTGAGAGCGTCATTTTTTATATCTTTCAATTTGAGATTTTTAAGTTCCGACACTCGAAGTCCGCAATTTAACAGAATCATCAGCATCAGATAGTCACGTTCTTTTTGTTTGCCGTCTACTGCTTCCAACAGCATTTGCGCTTCGTTTAATTCCAAATATTTGGGAAGGGTTTTCGGCGTTTTTGGCATTTCCAGATCTTTGGCAATATCATTTTCCAAAAGATGCATCTTAACGCAAAGATATTTATAGAAAGATTTAATGGCGGAAAGCTTTCTTGCTCGTGATTTGACACCGTTTCCTTTTTCTTTGCTTAAAAACATCAGATATTCATAAATATCCGCAATCTCAATTTTTTGAATCAATTCAATCGTTACGCCCGAAATGTCAATTTCCTCCACGGGTTCTGTCCGATGTTCCAGTCGTTTTACAATGTAGCGGAAAAATGTTTGTAAATCGTAGGCGTATTCCTTTACGGTCAATGGAGATTTTCCTTCAATGGTCAGCTTGTGTGATAAAAAATTTCTGACTAATTGTGAGTGATTTTTCATATAATCCGTCAACGTAAACGAAACCTCCTATGATGTCATTTCCTGTAGGTTTCTATCAGTATAGCATAATTTTTTGAAAATTACAATAAAAAACGAAAAAAAGATAGGGAATTTGTGTGACGAAAATCAGGTTTCGCCGACAAAATTGGTTAAAATTTTTAAAAACTCTGTGCTATACTGTAATTCCTCGGCTGTAGTCCGAAGGGTTCATAACTGCAGAAAAAGAGTGATACGATGGAAACTGTTTTTGTGTATCTTGATATTTTGTTTTGTTATAATTTTATGATTAACTTGCTGTTATTGTTTTTGGTAGCTTATAGTTGTTCTGTTTCGTTTTCGTTGTGCAGAGGACTTGTGGCCGCAGCAGTTGGCAGTTTATATCTGTGTGCCTTGTGTACTGTTTCATATAGCTTTTTAGAGCATCTGTGTTTTAAGACGATAGTATCTGCTTTTATGGTGTTTACTGCGTTTTCGGTACATAGTTTTCGCACATTTTTTAAATTGTTTATTTTGTATTATCTGATGAGCTTTCTTTTGGCGGGTGGGATTCGTTTTTCTCAGAATTTTTTCTTTGGCAGTGGATTTCAGATTTCTTTATTAGCGGTTTTGATTGGAATTTTATTCATCTTTTTGTTTGCTCCGGCGTATGTTGGAATGTTGCGGAACAAAAGTATTGCATCAGAAAAAATTTTTCAACTGACATACAATGGAAAACAACTGGAATTTCGTGGTTTTTCCGATACCGGCAACACTTTGACAGAACCCATCGAGCATCTTCATGTGATTGTGGTGAAAGGCGAAAAACTAAAAGAAATTGCAGATTTTTCGCAGCCGGAAATGTTAAAAAACATTCGATTGATTCCTTGTAAAACAGTTACCGAAGATAACGGGATGTTATATGGATTCAAACCGGATTCATTGCTTTGCGACGAAAAGCCTTTGCGTGCGGTTGTGGCGGCATCTGACAGTTTAAATACAGAAGAATATGACGCCGTTTTTCATCCGTTACTGTTGTTGTCATAACAAGGGAAGAAAGGAATTTTTTATGAAATATCAAATATATCGTTGGTTTGTTCAGCTGTTTTTAAAATATTTTTCGCACAGTTGTCACTATATCGGAAGTGCGGATGCTTTGCCTCCTCCTTTAGACAGTGAACACGAAGAAGCGTTGATTGCCAATCTGCCGGATGAAAACGCTAAAAAAACATTGATTGAACACAATTTGCGATTGGTGGTATATATTTCTAAAAAGTTTGAGAATACCGGGATTTCTCTGGAAGATTTAACCTCCATCGGAACCATTGGGTTAATCAAAGCGGTTAATTCGTTTAATCAGGAAAAAGCCATCAAATTAGCTACTTATGCATCCCGTTGTATCGAAAACGAAATTTTAATGTATTTGCGGAAAATTTCCAATCAACGAACCGATGTTTCTTTGGATGAACCTTTGTCTATGGATGGTGACGGGAATGAATTGCTCCTTTCCGATATTTTAGGAACCGAAAGTGATATCATTCATAAAACCATTGAAAAAAAGTTGGATAAAGAGATTTTATTGCAGGCAATCGGTCGTTTAAACCAACGGGAACAGTTTATTATCGGGCTTCGCTTCGGAATTTTCGGACGGGAAGAAAAAACGCAAAAAGAAGTTGCCGATATGCTTGGAATTTCCCAATCATATATTTCCAGATTGGAAAAGAAAATTATTGGCAAACTAAAAAGAGAAATTCAAAAATCAATGCAGTAGATTTTAAAAATTTTATTTGCCAATTTTTAAAAGACATATTTCATATGAAATTGCAAAAACTATTGCTAAGAAATCAAAGCGGATTTCTTAAATCAAAAATGCGGAGGGAAATGTATGAATCAGAGTCCTTATGTGAAGGGTGTGGTGACCGGCCTTGTAATGGGCGCTGTTATGGGGATGATTTTCGACCCCATCCGTTCTGACCGGGAAAATCAACATCTTAGAAAAAAAGCCTGCCGTATGATGAAAACAGCAGGGAAAATTATGGAAAACTTCACAGATTTTTAATGTAATAACAAAAAATGTTCCAAAACACCAAAAAAGGGTAAAATGCTCCTTTTTTCGGTGTTATTGGAGCTTTCTTGTGAATTGGAATCGAACACTCTTGTTCCGGCATTTTCATTTTTTTAAAAATTTTTTTTAAAAAAGTATTGACATTTGCTTTTAAATATGGTATTATATTTTAGCGCTTGAACAAGAGACATGCGCCGGAGTGGCGGAACTGGCAGACGCCCAGGACT
Organism: Clostridia bacterium; assembly: GCA_045638525.1. Lineage (GTDB taxonomy): Bacteria > Bacillota > Clostridia > UMGS1840 > UMGS1840 > SIG452. The sequence goes on along the minus strand of JAZUBQ010000001.1, from coordinate 13,778 downwards.
TAAAATCCTGTGGGAGGTGACTCCCGTACCGGTTCGATTCCGGTTTCCGGCACCAAAGTTTTCTTGTTCAAGCGTTTATAACGCGGGATGGAGCAGTTTGGTAGCTCGTCGGGCTCATAACCCGAAGGTCGGTGGTTCAAATCCGCCTCCCGCAACCATAGAAAAACCTTGTATTTAAGCCGTTTATGGTGAATACAAGGTTTTCTTTTTTTATTCAATTTGTGCTAATAATTCAACAATAATTCAACTTGATATAAAAAATCATAGTAGAAAGCGCAAAGCAGAGTGCTTCTGATCAATTATAAAAATGTTTTTTCAAGGTCTATATCAAGTCCGAATTCTTTTAAGTCTTGTTCCCGAACAATCAGTTCGTTTTTTATAGTGTCGAGAATTTCATAATATGCAAAGAGTTTTCCGCTGTTAAACTCTGCGTTATTATCTTGCTTTGATTCTTCTATTGTATCGTTTGCGCTTTCGATTACTCTTGAAATAATGAATTTGATTTCAGCTTCAGTCATTGTATTCACTTCTTTCCTTTTTGAGTTTTGTAGTGTTTATTTCGCTATATCAGATTGATACAACAAATTCGATTTCCTTATACCAAGTTGATATAACACGGAAAAGAACACGAGTATATCTTGCACCAAAATGGCATAACCATTGGCACAAAAAGCATTTTTTCTTATACCATTTTGATACAGATATACTATATATAGCCATACTGTATGGCGAAATAAAGTTATTTTTCTATGGCTGTTTTAAGGTGAAACAGCGGAGAGCATTTTTCTTCCTTTTCAATGAGGGATAAAAGCAGCTTGAATTGTTCGTCTGTTAGGTTTTTGATACGGTTAATGATTTCATGTTTATTCATTGTTAGTTTCTCCTTTTTATTTATGCTTGTTTAGAAAATACGGTTGATAATATATCGGCATTTCGTTGGTCTGCTTCTTCTATGATATGTGCATATATATTGGCGGTTGTGCTTACTTGCGCGTGTCCTAATCTTTTAGAGATGGAAACGCTATCAACACCATTGAAATATAAAAGGCTGGCCATAGTATGTCGGAAAGCGTGCGCATTGATATGCGGCAGATTATGTTTTTTCGAGAATTTGCTCAAAAAATCTGTTACACTATCGGGGTGCATAGGATTTCCGTCATATTGTGAAAATACAAAACCATTAAGTTTGTACGGGATGCCGTTTTTGAAAAATTCTTGTGCTTGATAATGCTGATAGTTTTTCAATTCGGTAATAGTTTCCGAAGGTAGCGTTATGAATCGCTTTGATGTTTCCGTTTTGGGTGTGTCTTCGTAGATGCCGATATCAGGAGAATATAGAACATTGTTACAAATATGGATTCGTTTTTTCTCGAAATCAACACTATTCCATTTTAACCCCAATATTTCTCCCCGTCGTGCGCCTGTTATGAGAAGCAGGTGTACAAGCATTTTCCATTTTGGTGATTCCTGTTCCAGGGCGATCCGGATAGCTGCTATCTGTTCTGCCTGGAAATAGTTTGCTTCTTTTTTCTCCACTTTCGGGAGTTGTGTTCTTTTTGATATATTCAATACGATAAGCCCTTCTTTGAAGGCTTGCTCTAATACTGTTGAAATTAGGCGGTGATGTTCAACTATTGTTTTAGTTGATAATTTACCGCCTGTTTTTTTGTTTAGTCCATTTTTTGATAAAGCGGTGTATAAATCGTTCAAATGGTCAACCCGTAAATCACATAGTTTTATGTGACCAATAGCCGGGTAGATTCTTTCGGTTAATTCTTTGTACCTTGTGATAGTAGAATGCTTTAGCCCTCTTTGTTCTTTTAACTGTATAACATAATCACAGTAACCGTCAAAGCGTTGTCGGTTATCTGTTTTTATTCCGGTTTTGCATTCTTTTTCAAATACACTTGCGAAAGCTTCTGCTTTTTTTCGTGCGGTGTCCTCTTTCCAGGTGGGGGACACATCAAATGTTGCGGTGTAGGGTTTGAGCTGTTTGCCGTCAGCTCCTCTGCCACGATACACGCGGATTGAATAGGAAATTATTTTTCCTTGTTTGTCTCGGCGCTCTTGTATATTTGCCATATTTACTCCTTTCTATTTTAGCGTTACAAGATTGATGAAATCTTTAATGTGCTGCTCTGTATGTAATACAAAGCTGGTAACTAAAACTTCAAGCGTATCTTCGGAGCATTTGCAGCAAACGGTGTTTCCTCTCTTAATTTTCCAGCCGTCTTCTAAAACGATAGAATAGCCTGCTTCTTCTGCAATGGATATTAAAGCACTAAAACATTTATGATAATGTTTTCTTTCTGATTCTAACATTTCTTTGAGCATCGCTCCCTCAGTTTTGTAGTCGTCTTCTCCAAGTAAGTATTCAATACGAATGGAATAATGTTTTGCGATTTCTTTAGCAGTATATACAGATAAACCACATTTTCCGTTAACAATATTGCTAATGTATTGTTGAGAACAAAAAATTAATTCTGCAAGTTCTTTTTGTTTGAGACCGCTTTCTTTTAGAAATTCTTTCATCCGTGGTGCTGTCTTTGGATTAATTTCGACTTTCTTTGGCATTCAATTCACCCCCTTTTCTCCAATAAGTTAATTAATGAAAAGATTAATAATTGTTTGATAAAATTAATCTATTGTGATATAATGATAGCAGACATTAAGAGAAATGTCAATACAAAAATTGAAAAAGGAGGAATTATTTTGGAAAAGAAGAAGACCTATCAAACAATCAGAGAGGTTGCACAATCTGGTCTTATCTCAGAACATTATCTACGCAAGATGGTATGCAAGGGAGATTGCCCTGGGTTTTATTCGGGGAATCGGTTTCTTGTGAATGTTGATAAGCTGGTACAAAAGCTTGACAAACAATGTGGGGAGGTGATTTATCAATGAATGCAAAAGAAAAAGCCTGTCGAGGTGCGGCAACACCAGAACAGGCTATTGAAACAAGAGCGCCGAGACATGACACCCATATTTCACAAACCGATTATAACACTTTTTCACCTAAAAATCAATATCTTATAGAGAAATTGCTGAAGCAGGGAAAAGAAAATGTAATCAGCACAGAAAGATTGTTGGAGCTTTCCGGTGCCAAAAATATTCGGCAATTACAGAAGCAAATTTCTGTCGAACGCGAAAATGGAGCGCTTATCCTTTCTTCGTCTGTTGGTGGGTATTTTCTTCCCGATAAGGGCGAAAAAGGGCGCCAGGAAATAGCGGAATATGTACGAACTCTGCAAGCCAGAGCGTTGAACACTTTAAAGATTTTAAAGGCTGTAAAGGCAAGTTTGAACATTTGTGACGGTCAGGAAAGCCTGGAAGATTTCACGGTATAAAATATGGGAAGAAAACGCAAGTATAATTTTCCTTTTTGGCTAAGTGCGCGGGATGATAATAAAGAAATGCGTTTTATTCAATGCGGGAACACGCTTTTATTATCCAAAGAATTTCAGAGACTTTCGACAGGTGCGCGATATATGTATTTTTGTATGGCAATGGAAAGTGCTGGAAGACGCGATTTTATTTTTCCACAGCAGACAGCAAAGAAATTCGGTATATCATCAACATCTATGCGAAGATATATTGACGAACTTGTGCGATATGGATATATCGAAAAAAAAAGTATGGCAAATCTTAGAAAACCAAATGAATACAAATTTTCCAGGAAATGGAAAGAAAAATCTTGTATAGCAATAAGAAACAATTAATTTTTGGAGGTTATTTATGGAACACATTAAAACTGAAAAGTCTTTGCGAAACATTGAATCGGTACTGAAGATAATTAAAGCGGCAAAGGACAGAATGACAGAAGACTTAAAAAAAGTTAATAGCTTAGACGCAGAAATCTATGTCGAAGGCTATAAAGAGAAAAAAAGATCTGAAATTTCCAACAATTTTGAAGCTTTTTGTCAACAGCATTCTTCAACATTGGAAACAGCTGCAAGTGCGGTAATTGATGCAGAAATGGAGCTTGATGCTGCTCCTATTGATTTCAATGATACAAGTTTTACAAATGCGTTGACTGTTATCAATAGTTTAGGAAAGGATTTACCGGTAGAACAGCAAAAGGATATTGCAAAACAATTTCGTGGCAATTACGCCGCGGAAAGATACTTACAGGCGTTATATGTTAAATTAGGGCTTTATTTTGTAATTGTTCCCACACAATCAGAGAAACTGACAAGGGAGCTTTACAGGGCTGTTATTGCATTCAATCACGACAGGGAGAAAAGCGCAAGTGCATTCCGAGCAATCGAGAGAGCTGCCAACAATATGCTTGTAGCGTTTAATAGCAGATATAAAATGGATATAGGCGTCAGCGAAGCTTCCTTTGTAGAACATTTGCATGCAGGTGCTGGGTTGAAGATGACCAACTAAATAATAAAGGTAGGGCAGAACGGATTGTTCTGCCTTTACCTATAAAAGGGGTTGATATAGTGACAAAGAAACGCTTAAAAATGGGAACACCTAAAGATGTGAAATCGGCAGTTAATAGAGTGGCAAATTTGGTATTAAATAATGAATTAGAACCAAAACAGGCAAACGCTATTTTATATGCTGCAAATATTACATTGGGAGCTATTAGAACAGATGAGCAGCAAAAGAAACTCGATGAACTCGAAGCACTTTTAGAGGAGAGATGTGGGGATGTATAACTTTAATGCAAGGATAAAGAAATTATATGCCGTTATAGGAGAATTGCCGAATAAATTTAAAATTACGTTTGCAGATGGGAGTACACAAATTGCACAAAACACAGCTTCTGCAATAAATCTATGTATCAGCCGTGATGCTGTCAAGGTGGAAGAAATAGGGGAGCCGGCGCCAGACAATTTTGTAGAGATACTTCAGCAACTTATTGAAACTGACATTGACCAACTGTGGAAAGACGGCGGAGATATTCCTATTTAAGCATATAGAAAAAAACTATTACAGGTCAAAAAATATGAAAAAAAGCATATCTAAAAATCAATAAAATCCGTGTAAAAGCTGAAAAAGAGAACTGAGTCCCCCCCCTTATGTTATTATTGTGCTGAGGAAAGCAATTGGAATTCAACAATAATTCAACTACGATTTAAAAATCAATACGAAAATACCAAACGATAAAAGAAATATTTTTTCTAAAAGCCTTTATTATCAATACATTACAGGAATATAGACAAAGATGCAAAACACCCTTCTTTGAACTCATAACCCGAAGGTCGGTGGTTCAAATCCGCCTCCCGCAACCATAGAAAACCTTGTAGATACGCTGTCTGCAAGGTTTTTCTTATTTTTAGGAATTTGATTCATTTTTGTTTTTTCCCTCCTTTTTCCCTCCTATTTGCTGAAAAAGTCATTTTTACTGATTATTCAGTAACTCATCAAGACGTTGAGCAGCAATCAAATCACGAGACTTTAGTGCGTGTGCATAAATATTAAGTGTTGTTGATGTCTGAGCATGTCCAAGCCTGTTTGATACGGTTCTTATATCCGTTCCATCAGCTATCATCAGGGTAGCATTTGTGTGTCTTAGACTATGGAGTGTTACTTTTGGAAAGTTGTTTTTCTTGATGAACGAAGCAAACCAACCTGTTATGGTGTCAGGGTGTATCGGTTTTCCATCGTGTTGTGTAAACAATCTATCAGTTTTCTCCCATAAATCTCCCATCTGAACGATATGATTAGTTTGCCACTTTCGATATTCCTGCAATAATACGACTGTACTATTACTCAGAGAAAGTTGACGTTTTCCTGCATTAGTCTTTGGCTCTTTTGTTATATATTTTCCACCAATGTATTGGGCTGAACGTACTATCTTGATAGTTTTGTTTTCTAAATCTATATCACCCCATTCCAATCCACAAAGCTCACCACGTCTAAGTCCTGTAAAAATCAGTAGTGTTATCATTGTTTTGTACTGTATGGGTTCATCATATAGTTTTTTAAGTAAAGACTTCGCTTGTTCTTCGTCTAAGAAATACATTTCTCTGCTTGGAACTTTGGGTGGGTCGGCTCGTAGAGCAACATTATTCTCTAAAAGTTGCCACTTAATAGCAGTAGATAGTATTTTTGAAATTAGTCTATGATGTTCAACTATGGTCTTTGGAGCTAATTTTCCGTTACCAATAAGTTTTCCTTGTTTATCACGTTTCCCATTTAGTTTAATTCCGGGTTCTTCCAAATTCCTATAAAATGTGTTTAGGTGTAGTGGTGTGATGTCATCCAACTTAATATGTCCGATAGCTTTATTAATTCTTTTGAGTAATTCCTTGTATCTATCTATTGTTGATGGTGCCAGTTGTTTTTCTGCGTACTGTTCTAACCACATATCGGAAAAAGTTTGAAATTTTATATTTCCATTGGAACATTTTCCATATTTAACTTCGTCTTCAAAAATAATCTTTTGTCGTTCCAATTCCTTTTCCAATTGTTTAGGAGTATAATTCCTATCGGGAACCCATGTTTTTGACTTGGATATTTTTCGTCCGTTTGTATCAAAGCCACAGTGTACTCTAATCTCAAATCCTTTTCCTCTTTTTCGTGCTGTTGCCATATATCATTCCTCCGTTTCGAATCTGTTGGTTTACACCACCCCAACAACCTTATTATGCTCCTCATTTTCCGAAAAAGCAAAAACTTTCCTCTAAAAATGATAAAAAAGTAATGTTTTAGGGAGAATAGCGACCTATTCTCCCCGTTTATTAGGCTATTTGTCGTATATTCCCAACATCTGCGGATGATTCTTTCGGTAATGGAATATCAAAATACTCAATTACTTTGTTGTAATCAATCAATGTTTTGCGTCCAATTTGCACGGAGGGGATTTTTCCCGACTTAATTAAAATTCGTAATGCGTAATAAGTTATTGCTGTATCTGGGTCATCAGTTTTAAGCTGTACATATATATCCTGCAATAATCTCATTCTTGGAGTCTTATTTTCCATTCTTTTTCACCTCTTTCTTTGATTGGTTATGCTTTTCTGATTTTGAATTTTGAGCTGTATTATTTACATATACATTTACACAATCAATTATTGTTACATTATCGGGTAATTTTTTCTTGGAATCATATAGTATGTCTATCATTTCTGCACCTCCTATCTTGTGCCTTTTTCTTTCTCAAACCACACAAGAATTCAGGTGCAGAAATATTGAACTATAGATGCACACTGGCAAGTTTTATTATCGTTATTACATGATAAAAGATTTCAATTCATTAACCACTAATCTCATCATATTCATACAACGCATGGTTGCAATATAATTATTTTCTTCAATACGTTGTTTTGTAAGTTTTTCGATGATTTCAAAATCTTCAAATAAACTTATAAAAGTCGCATATTTGTCGCTATTGTCAATAACTGGTGGCAGAGTGTTAAAATCCATATTAAAATTCTTCCTTTCCGTTTTTTATAAGTGTAAGCCTAACTGCAAACTTCATCATTTGTCTGCAAAAAATTGTTAGTTCGTAAGTTTCCCCTACGATAATATTTTCAGGCTTTTTATACTTAAGTGGAACCCAAATCATATTTGTGGCAATTCCTTCGAATGTCTCATCAGCATACAGATAGGAAATACGAGTACCCGGATTTCCATCACTGTTTACCGTTGGACATTTTCCTAAAACGGTTATACATAATTTCATATGTTTCTCCTCTTTTCGTTATTTGTTATTTTGGTATATTGTTCATAAGAGATAGAGTTCAAAGTTTTCTCGTTCCCTTCTTCATTAACAGATATAATTTGTTTTGAAGAAGAGAAACACAACTCCATATTCTTTGTTAATTTTCTTGCTTCTCCATATGTCATTTGCATAGGGATAGGTTTTTTTATTCCTTTTGAACAACGGTATATCTTAAAGTTCTGCGGATAAAAGTGTAATCTATCACCTTTAATTACAGACTTTGAAATATTAAAATTGTTGGCATATTTATCGTCGGAATAAATGTCAGTGACACAAACCGCAAAATAAGCACCGAAGTTATCAGTAAAAGGTAATTTCTCAATGTGAGAATGCCCATGACACCATAATTCGCTCAATATTTCAATTGGAATGTGTAGTTTTTTGATTGATAATGATTTCAATAAAATGTGTAAATGCCAACTACCTGATTGCTGAGGTTCGGCGATTGATATATATTCAACTGGATAGTGTTTTCTTAATGCACTGATAAAATTTTTGAAATCTTTATACAGTTTGTTTGTATCTGTCATTAGGGTTGAATAAGTCAAAGTCAAGAATTTTTCCGAATCATCACCATTAAAATTTAGGTTGATGATTCGTCTGAGTTTAGACAATGACCGCTGAACACTTTGGATACTATTACTTCGACTGGTGCTTTGTTTGTATTCCTTAATTTCCCCGGTTTGGCAATCAATATATTGTGTTTTGTTCAACTTGCGAATTCTCTTTAAATTGTTATTTCTGAAATACGGGGTAACCAATTCAATAATATTTCCAGTTTGATAGACAGTGGTGATTTTGTTTTTGTCAACATTGATTACATTTGAAGTAATAATCTTTTTCAATTTTTCAACCTCCTTGTTAAAGCTGTTGTAACCTTAAAATTAAAATAAATTAAAATCATAATAATTTGTCAACAGACATGCCAACTCTTGTGCAGTATAAATTAGCATATTTGCAATGCTCCGTCAATAAATTTACTTTATCCTGTTGGTCAGCAAAGTTTTTTCGTACATTTTTTGAAAATTTCGGATGTTTTTTGCTACTAAAATCGATTATAGAAGATGCACTATTTTATAGTAGCAGATTATAAAAAGGAGGTCATGAAAAATGACAAATAATTCAATCATCATCAGAGGAAAGAATGACGAAAAAATCAACAAAAAAATCAGTGTGGGTTTGAATATCAAGCAATTACGCCGGATGATGGGAATAACACAAAAAGAACTTGCTCGGGACACATTTATTGATTCGAGAAGAATAAGCAAAATAGAAAACGAGGATTTATCACCGACTATAGGTGAAATGGAGCGAATCAGTGTTGTCCTGCAAGTCTCGGTGTTAGCACTGTTTTTCAATGTCAAAGTTGCTGAAGTTAATTGTGACCGCAAAACTGGGCTAAATGAAAATGCGATTCAGTGGTTAACAAAACTGAATCGCAATCACCACGAATTCATTGATATGCTCAATGCGCTTGCTGTCGTCAATCCGAAATCATTTAATTTTATATATGATGCCATAAAATTAATTTTTACACATCATATAAAAGGGGAATGAGCAGTTGAAAATTTTTGAAAAAATTTGATATTGAACTTTTAAAAGAAACATGGTATAATGAAATTATTGTGATAGGTCTGCCGTATTTTTGGCATAATAACAAAAATTCAAACTATATAAATTGTAAAAGAAGGTACACAAAAATGTTATGTCGGAATTGTACATCTGAAATTGATAATACTGCTGTTATTTGTCCTTTCTGTAAAGCAACACAGTTCACTGATGATATTGAGACTCAAATAGATTGTGTTGAAAGAAAACTAAAAATAACCGGACATTCTTTTTCCGATATTGGGAGATTCCATTGTGGTGAATGGATTAAAGAATTTGGAATTTTAGAGGTTTGTGAAGCTGTTGAGATTTCCTTGAAACAATATTTAAAATTTTCAAATGATGGTACTCCCGAACAGAGAAGGGTTGACATAGTATTTAAGAAAATACCTGGAATATGTGCAAATCGCAAGATAGCAAAAGAAAAACCGTATATGGCAGATGTAAGAAAAATATTTAACTATGCCGCCAGAATGTTTAGCCTTACCGAAACACAAGAACGGGAGTATAAAAAATATATCGAAAGAGTTTTGTATGTTTATTCCAAACAACCAAACTACGACGATAATGTCGAAGAACTTTTTTGGAAACTAAAAAAGTCATCTGACAAATGGGAATTTTTAGAATACTTAGAGGAATTAGCACAATAATTATCTATAAATAAAAGCACATTACCGCTGATTACAGTGATAATGTGCTTTTTACTTGTGTATTGTTTTGTTTATTTTGTTGTTTAGAAGCTCTAAGACGCTCATAAGCGGGCTGAAGCTATTTCGTTGGGAACGGTTGCGGGCGGAAAACCGGGAAGCGGTTCAAGGTCAAAATTTTTGCAATTTATTTTATTGAAATACTATTTACAAAGGATTAGACTTATGGTATGATAATTTTGCCACATGAATCTAACTATATAATACATTAAGGATGTTTTCTGCTGAAAGAATTTATATCCTTTGTTTTGCTTTATCCATTGCAATATGATAAAAATGTGGATTTCACTAGATAGAGCATATAAGATGCATATTGTTCTGGTTAGCTTTGTGTAGCGACAATTGGAGTTTTTGTTTTTTATGCGTCAACTCCGGTTGGCGCATTTCTTATGTTTTGGGAGTGAGTAAATTGAAAAGTAATATTGTAAAATTTTGTTTTATTGTAGGTATATTACTGAGTAGTCTATGTTTATTTTCTGTTAACGCAAGTGCTCAAACAATAAGTAGCGGTACTTGTGGAGAAAATCTAACATGGGTACTTGATGATAGTGGTACACTTACCATTAGCGGTACCGGGGATATGAATGGTTATAATTTTTATACATACTGTAATAAAATTTTTTCTGTTATTATTGAAGATGGCGTTACCAATATTGGTGATTCTGCTTTTTCCGGTTGTAATGGATTAACCAATGTAACGATTGGGGATAGCGTTACCAGTATCGGTGAATATGCTTTTAGAAATTGTACCGGTTTAACCAGTGTGGTGATTCCGGATAGTGTTACCAGTATTGGTTATTGTGCTTTTTATAATTGTAGTGGTTTAACCAGTGTAACGCTCGGGAAACATGTTACCAGTATCGATGAGTATGCTTTTTTAGATTGTACCAATTTAAATACTGTATATTGGAATGCTATTAATGCGAGTGTTGTTTCTGTTTCCCATAGTCCGTTTTTCAACGCAGGAACAAGGAAAGTCGATTTTACTGTAATTTTTGGCGATAGCGTAGAAGTAATTCCAGACAATGCTTTTAGAAATTGTACCGGTTTAACCAGTGTAACACTTGGGGAACGTGTTACCAGTATTGGTGACGATGCTTTTTACGGTTGTGCCAATTTAAATACTGTATATTGGAATGCAGTTAATGTGAGTGACTATTCTGATTATAGCCCGTTTTCCAACGCAGGAACAAGGAAAGTCGATTTTACTGTAATTTTTGGCGATAGCGTAGAAGTAATTCCAGACAATGTTTTGAGAAGTTGCACACGTTTAACCAGCGTGACATTTGGAAATAGCGTTACCAGTATTGGGGAGTATGCTTTTTCCGGTTGTAGTGGATTAACCAGTGTAACGATTCCGGATAGTGTTACCGGTATCGCTAAGTATGCTTTTTCCGATTGTACCGGTTTAACCAGCGTGACATTTGGAAATAGCGTTACCAATATTGGTGAATATGCTTTTTCCTGTTGTAGTGGATTAACAAGCCTAACGATTCCTGATAGTGTTACCAGTATAGGAGATTATGCTTTTTCCGATTGTACCGGTTTAACCAGTGTGGTGATTCCGGATACTGTTACCGGTATTGCTAAGTATGCTTTTTCCGGTTGTAATGGTTTAACCAGTGTAACGCTTGGGAAAGGTATTACCAGTATCGGTGAGTATGCTTTTTCCGATTGTACCAATTTAAATACTGTATATTGGAATGCAATTAATGTGAGCGATTATCCAGATTACGGCAGATACTATCACAGTGCATTTGATGATGCAGGGACAAATGGAACCGGCTTTACTGTAATTTTTGGCGATAGTGTAGAAGTAATTCCAGACAAATTTTTTACAGATTGTACCGGATTGACGAGTATAACGATTGGTAAAAGAATTACCAGTATAGGAGATTATGCTTTTTCCGGTTGTAGTGGTTTAATAAGGGTGATAATCCCCGATAGCGTAACCGGTATTGGCTTCAGAGCTTTCTATGGTTGTAGTGGATTAACAAGTCTAACGATTCCTGATAGTGTTACCAGTATAGGAGAATATGCTTTTTATGGTTGTAGTGGATTAACAAGTCTAACGATTCCTGATGGCGTTACCAATATTGGTTACTATGCTTTTTATGGTTGTAGTGGATTAACAAGCATAACGATTCCTGATGGCGTTACCAATATTGGTTACTATGCTTTTTATGGTTGTAGTGGATTAACAAGCATAACGATTCCAGATAGTGTTACCAGTATTGGTTATTTTGCTTTTTATAATTGTAGTGGTTTAACCAGTGTAACACTTGGGGAACGTGTTACCAGTATCGGTGAGTATGCTTTTAGAAATTGTACCAATTTAAATACTGTATATTGGAATGCAGTTAATGTGAGTGGCTATTCTGATTATATTCCGTTTTCCAACGCAGGAACAAATGGAGATGGTTTTGCTGTAATCCTTGGTGACAATGTAGAAGTAATTCCAGAAAATGCTTTTCGTGATTGTATCGGTTTAACAAGTATAACGATTGAGAATAGTGTGGCTAGCATCGGTGAAGAGGCTTTTTCTGGCTGCATCAATTTAAATACTGTGCATTGGAATGCGGATAATGTGAGTGCTGTTTCCTATAGTCCGTTTTCCAGCGCAGGAACAAATGGAACCGGTTTCACTGTGATTTTTGGTGACAATGTGACATCAATTCCATCATATGCTTTTTACCGTTGTAGAGGTTTAATAAGGGTGATAATCCCCGATAGCGTAACCGGTATTGGCTCCAGTGCTTTTTATGGTTGTAGTGGAGTAACAAGTTTAACGATTCCTGATAGTGTTACCAGTATAGGAGAATATGCTTTTTATGGTTGTAGTGGATTAACAAGCCTAACGATTCCTGATACTGTTACCGGTATTGCTAAGTATGCTTTTTCCGGTTGTAGTGGATTAACAAGCCTAACGATTCCAGATAGTATTACCAGTATCGATGAACATGCTTTTAGAAATTGTACCGGCTTAACAAGTGTGGTGATTCCGGATAGTGTTACCAGTATAGGAGATTATGCTTTTAGAGATTGTACCGGTTTAACCAGTGTAACGATTCCGGATAGTGTTACCAGGATTGGCTATCGCGCTTTTTATAATTGCACTAGAATAAGCACGGTATATTGGAATGCAAGCAATACGAGTATTTTTTCTAATCACAATTTCTATAGTCTATTTCCCCACGCAGGAACAAATGGAGATGGTTTTACTGTAATTTTTGGTGATAATGTAGAAGTAATTCCAGACAATTTTTTTGCAGATTGTACCGGATTGACGAGTATAACGATTGGAAAAAGAATTACCAGTATAGGAGAGCATTCTTTTTACAGGTGTACTAATTTAAATACTGTATATTGGAATGCAATTAATGTGAGCGATTATCCAGATTACGGCATATACTATCGCAGTGCATTTGATGATGCAGGGAAAAATGGAACCGGCTTTACTGTAATTTTTGGCGATAGCGTAGAAGTAATTCCGGAAAATACTTTTAGAAATTGCAGTAGTTTAACCAGCGTAACATTTGGAAATAGCGTTACCCATATTGGAGAAGATGCTTTTTCCGGTTGTAATGGTTTAACCAGCATAACGATTCCAAATAGCGTTATAAATATTGGTAAATATGCTTTCTCGTATTGTACTGGTTTAACCAGCGTGACATTTGGAAATAGCGTTACCAGTATTGGGGAGTATGCTTTTTCCGGTTGTAGTGGATTAACCAGTGTAACGATTCCGGATAGTGTTACCGGTATCGCTAAGTATGCTTTTTCCG